>NZ_JAMWMR010000004.1 GCF_023887685.1 Streptomyces macrolidinus
ACCGCCTGCGCAAGCATAAGATCTTCGGCTACCTCACCCCGGCTGAGACCCGGCAGCGGCATCAACACGCCCTCGCAGCGTAACCATCGAGTGTCCAAGAGCACGGGGAAACTTCATGGACGGCCCATACCCATCCGGCGGACTCCCCGGTCTCCAGCGGCTCGCGCCGGGCCGCGCGGAGCCCTGCGGTGAGCGCGTCGAGATCCGTTCCACGCGCCAGTACGACGTTCACCTCGTGGTCAGGACGGGAACCCCGGAATGTGATCCAACTTCGCATGAGGCGAACCCTAGTTGGGGGCACTGACATTCGATCGATGGGTCGTGTCGACGGCACTCTTGGCGCGCCGAACGGGCTTGTCTCAGGTCGACCTGCGCCATACCGAGATGTGCTTCGCGGAGTCCTGAGTGAACGGCGTTCCGTCCCAGTCCGCTACTCGCCGCTCCAGTTCCAGCCCCGCGATCCGTGCCATCAGGTCGAGTTCCGACGGCCATACGTACCGGTGCCGGGACGCGTCGCGGCGGTAGCGACCGTCGTCGCCGTCGCGGGTGAGGTGGTGCGAGACGAGGATCTGCTCGACCAAGTCGAAGGTGTCGAAGCCGAGATGTCGATCCGAGACGTCGAACGGCACCGCGACCTGCCCCGGCGGCAGGAACCGCAGCGGCGGCACGCTCACCTCGATGACGAACCGGCCGCCGGGCGCCAGATGCCGCGCGGCGTTGCGGAAGCACTCCACCTGCTCGTCCTGGGTGAGCAGGTTCGAGATGGTGTTGTAGACGAGATAGACCAGGCCGAACTCGCCCGGGACGACGGTCGTGGCCATGTCCCCGAGCGTGACCGGAAGCGTGTCCTCGTCGACCTTGCGCCTGAGGACCGCGGCCATGTGCGGGGAGAGTTCGATACCGGCCACGGGCACGCCGCGTCGGCGCAAGGGGACGCCTACACGTCCGGTTCCGATGGCGAACTCCAACGCCCTGCCGTCCCCGGCGAGTTCGGCCAGGAAGTCGAGAGTCGGTCCGAGCACGGCGGCCGAGGACATCTCGTTCTCCTCGGCGTCATAGCGCTCGGCACTCGCACGGGTCCACAGCTCGCTGCTCGTCACGGTCGTCCACTGTGCAGAGCGCGGCGGGAGCTGTCCACGTATTTACCTCCGAGCGTTCACTGTTCACGCGCTCCCACTCGCAGCCCGTCCATGACGAGGTCGAGGAGGCGCGTCGCGCGAGGCTGCCAGTCGCCGCAGGGGTCGATCTGCCAGAGGCCGGCGATGGCGAGCAGGAAGTCGTCCGCCGTCACTCCCGGGCGGATGGTGCCCGCCTCCTCGTTGGCGCGAAGCAGGAGTTCGGCCGCGGAGGTCAGTGGCGCGTGACCCGGTTTCGCCGGGCCGCCCGGTGCGCTCGTGGCCTGGCGGATGGCGTCCGCGAGGCCTGCCTTGGCCATGGCGAACCCGGCGAGGCGGTCCATCCACTCCCGCAGGGCCCGCTCGGGTGCCCGGCTCTCCAGCAGCTCGGCCGCGCTGTCGGCGACCTGCCGCATCTCATGGCGGTAGACCTCGAGGACGAGCGCCTCACGATGGGGGAAGTTGCGGTAGAAGGTGCCCTGCCCGACGCCCGCCTTCCTGGCGATCACGCTCAGCGGAGCGTTCGCGGAGCAGGTCAGCTCGGCCAGCGCCACCTCCAGGATGCGCTCGCGGTTCCGCTGCGCGTCCGAGCGCTGAGGCGCGTCCTTCCTCGGCTGCACCCGTCCTCCTCGTAGGCTCGTGGCCGAACCCCGGTCTTGCTGAGCGGACAACTGTCCGGTAGCTTCCCCAGTACCGGACAGTTGTCCAATTTGCTCCACCATAGCGGTGGTTGCGGTTGATGGGGACACCCTGTGGCCGTCGACCTCGGCGTTCCTTCCCCGCGCCTCGCGGGTTCCCGAAGCACTATCGCTCCGTACAACACCACCGTTCCGTACAGCACCACCGCTTCGTACCGCACCACCGGCTTCGTACCGCACCGTCACTCCGTACAGCGCCATTACTCCGTACAGCGCCATCTCCTTGTCCGTGATTCGTCTGTCTGCCGGACCGCCCCTCGCGAGGGGTTCCGGATATGCGAAGGAAGGCTGATCGTGGCCCCACCCGTGTCCAGCGCCATCACCTTGACCATCAACGGCGAGAAGCACACGCTGTCCGTCGACCACCGCACCACACTGCTCGACGCTTTGCGTGAGCGTCTCGATCTGACCGGTACCAAGAAGGGCTGTGACCAGGGGCAGTGCGGTGCCTGCACGGTCCTGCTCGACGGGCGCCGGGCCGTGTCCTGCCTCCAGCTCGCGGTGGCCGTCGAAGGGCGTGAGGTCACCACCGTCGAAGGCGTGGCCGAAGGCGAGCGGCTGCACCCGGTGCAGCAGGCGTTCCTCGACCTCGACGGCTACCAGTGCGGGTACTGCACCCCCGGCCAGATCTGTTCCGCCGTCGCGGTGATCGAGGAACACGCGGCGGGCTGGCCGAGCGCCGTCACCGACGACGTCCGCCCCGAAGCCGGGCCGCCACCGCTGAGCGCCGAGGAGATCCGGGAGCGTATGAGCGGCAACCTGTGCCGCTGTGGCGCGTATGTGTCGATCGTCCAGGCGGTCGCGCGCGCGGCGGCCGAGGCGGGGGCCGAGGCCGAGGTCACGGAGGCGGTGGCATGAGGGAGTTCGGCTATCAGCGGGCGTCCGACGTCGCGGGCGCGGTCGCGCTCCTCGGCGCGGACCCGGACGCACGCTTCCTCGGCGGTGGCACCAACCTCGTCGACCTGATGAAGACCGGTGTCGAGCGGCCCGCCCGGCTCGTGGACGTCCGTGAACTCCCCCTGGACGGCATCGAGTCGACGAAGGACGGTGGTCTGCGTATCGGCGCGACCGTCACCAACAGCGACCTCGCCGCCCACCCCGAAGTCCGCCGCCGCTACCCGGCGTTGACGCAGGCGGTCCTGTCCGGCGCCTCCGGTCAATTGCGCAACATGGCCACGGTCGGCGGGAATCTGCTCCAGCGCACCCGCTGCGGCTACTTCGCCGACGTGACCAAGCCGTGCAACAAGCGTGTCCCCGGCAGCGGTTGCCCCGCCATCGAGGGCGACCACCACAACCACGCGATCCTGGGCGCCTCCCAGCACTGCGTGGCCGTCCATCCCTCGGACATGGGCGTCGCGTTGGCCGCCTTCGATGCCGTCGTCTCGTACGAAACCACCGACGGGCCGGGCGAGTTGGCGCTCGCCGACTTCTATCTGCCGGTGGGTGACACCCCGCACCGGGAGACCGCCCTGCCGCCGGGGGCGCTGATCACGGCTGTCACCCTGCCACCCGCCCCGGTCGCCGCCCGCTCGCGCTACCGCAAGGTGCGCGAGCGCGCTTCCTACGCGTTCGCGATCGGCTCGGTCGCCGCCGCGCTCGAGGTGCGGGACGGCGTCGTCCGCGAGGCGCGCCTGGCCCTCGGTGCGGTCGCGTCGCGGCCGTGGCGGGCCCGGACGGCCGAGCGGGAACTGACCGGGGCACGGGCCGACGGCGAAAGCTTCGCCGCCGCCGCGGACGCCGAACTCGCCGCGGCCAAGCCGCTGTCGCACAACGGATACAAGGTGACACTGATGCGCAACCTCATGGTGGCCGTCCTGTCCGAACTCGTCGAGGAGGCCTCCCGATGACCACCGCCACCGCCAAAGCCACGACGGCGCAGGGCTCCGTCGGCACCGCGCACACCCGCGTGGAGGGCCGGGACAAGGTCACCGGGACGGCCCGCTACGCGGGAGACCTTCCCTTCACCGAACTCGCCTACGGCTGGCTGGTGTTGTCCACTGTGGCCCGTGGCCGTATCCGCTCGATGGAGACCGGACCGGTCCTCGCGATGCCGGGCGTCCTCACCGTCCTGCACCATCAGAACGCGCCGCGGATCGACAGCGACTACATCGGGCGGCTGGGCGTTCCGCCGGACCCGAGCGCCGCCCTCTTCCAGCACGACCGGGTGCCGCACCTGGGCTGGCCGGTGGCGCTGGTCGTCGCCGAGACCTCCGAGCAGGCCAGAGAGGCCGCCGAAGCGTTGGTGGTGCACTACGAGGAGAAGCCGCACGACACCGCCTTCGACGGCGAACGCCCGGACGTGCCCTCGCAGGACACGGAGGAGAAGGGCGACCTGGAGGCCGAACTCGCCGCGTCCGCCGTGGTCGTGGACGCGCGGTACACCACTCCGGAAGAGCACCACCACCCGATGGAACCCCATGCGGCGACCGCCCGGTGGGAGGGCGGACGACTCGATGTCGTCGACTCCGACCAGGGCACCGCATGGGTCGCGGAGGAACTCGCCAAGCTCTTCTCGCTCGAACCGAGCGCGGTTCGGGTGCGGTCCGAACACGTGGGCGGTGCCTTCGGGAGCAAGGGGGCCCGTGCGCATCAGGTGGCCGCCGTGATGGCCGCGACCGCCCTCCAGCGCCCGGTCCGCGTCGTCCTGACGCGCCGCCAGATGTTCTCAATCACCGGCTACCGCAGCCCCACGTCGCAGCGGATCAGGCTGGGCGCCGACGCCGACGGGCGGCTGCGCGCGCTGGAGCACCGCTCCGTGAACCTCACCTCGACCGTGTTCGAGTTCGTGGAGCCCTGCGCCGGGGTGTCACGGGTGATGTACGACGCCGCCGCCCACCACACGTCCAACGAGGTCGTACGGCTCGATGTGCCGACCCCGACATGGATGCGCGCTCCGGGCGAGGCGCCGGGGTCGTTCGCGCTGGAGTCGGCGCTGGACGAACTCGCCGAGCGGTGCGGCATCGACCCGATCGAACTGCGCGTACGCAACGAACCCGAGCTGGGCCCCGTGTCCGGCCTGCCGTTCAGCACCCGTCGGCTGACCGACTGCTTCCGCGAGGGGGCCCGCAGGTTCGGCTGGGCCGAGCGGGACCCGCGCCCCGGCCTGCGCCGTGAAGGGCGCTGGCTGCTCGGCACCGGTACGGCGGCGGCGAGCTTCCCCTCCGGGGCCGCGCCCTCCACGGCGGCCGTGACCGCGCAGGCGGACGGCACCTTCACCGTGCGGATCGCCGCGGCGGACATCGGCACCGGGGCCCGTACCGCGATCACCCTGGTCGCCGCCGACGCGCTGGAGGTGGCACCGGACCGCGTACGGGTGCGCATCGGCGACAGCGACTTCGGACCGGCGATGATCGCGGGCGGTTCGATGGGCACCCGCTCCTGGTCATGGGCGGTCGCGGTGGCGGCCCGGGAGCTGCGCGAGCGGCTCGCCCTGGGCGGCGGCGTACCGCCGGAGGGCGTGACGGTGCGCTCCGACACCTCCGAGGCCGTCCGCGCCCTCGCCCAGAAGGAGCGGCACTCCTTCGGAGCGCAGTTCGCCGAGGTCGCCGTGGACGTCACCACCGGCGAGGTGCGGGTGCGGCGCATGCTCGGCATCTTCGCGGCCGGTCGCATCGTCAACCCGCTGACGGCGCGCAGCCAGTTCATCGGCGGGATGATCTGGGGCATCTCCATGGCCCTGCACGAGGAGGCGGTCCGGGACCGGGCCTCGGGCGGCCACGTCGGCGCCGACCTCGCCGGCTATCACGTGGCCACGCAGGCCGACGTACCGCTCGTCGAGGCGGACTGGGTGGACGACCCGGACCCGGACGACCCGGTCGGGATCAAGGGCGTCGGGGAGATCGGCATCGTGGGCGCCGCGGCGGCGATCGCCAACGCGGTCTGGCACGCGACCGGTGTCCGACACCGCAGCCTGCCCATCCGGCCCGACCGCGTCCTGGCCGCGGCCGAGGGAGCACCGGATGCTTGACATCGCCGAGGAGCTGCACCGCTGGGCCGAGGAGGGCAGGGCCTTCGCCGTCGCCACCGTCGTGGCCGTCGGCGGCAGCGCGCCCCGCGGCCCCGGTGCCTCCCTCGCCGTCGACAGCGAGGGCACGGTCATCGGTTCGGTCTCCGGTGGCTGTGTGGAAGGAGCGGTGTACGACCTGTGCGTCCAGGCGCTCGAGGACGGGGAGACCGTCCTCGAGCGGTTCGGGTACAGCGACGAGGACGCCTTCGCCGTCGGGCTGACCTGCGGCGGAGTCATCGACGTCCTGATCACACCGGTCGGCGTGGACACCCCCGCCGGTCCGGTGTTCCGCTCGGCCCTGTCGGCCGCCGTCCGGTCCGAGCCGGTGGCTGTGGCCCGGGTGCTCCAGGGCCCCGCCGACCTCCTCGGCAGGGCCCTGCTGGTCCGCCCCGACGGCACGTACGAGGGCGGCCTCGGCGGGCACCCGAGGCTGGACCGGACGGCGGCGGCCGAGGCCCGGTCGCTGCTGGAGGCGGGCCGCACGGGCACGGTGGCCGTGTCCGAGGACGGCTCCCACTGCCCCGGCGGTCTGACCCTGTTCGTCGAGGCGAACGTGCCGCCGCCCCGTATGGTCGTCTTCGGCGCGATCGACTTCGCGGCGGCGCTCGTACGGGTGGGCAGGTTCCTCGGCTATCACGTGACGGTGTGCGACGCCCGCCCCGTCTTCGCCACCCGAGCCCGCTTTCCCGAGGCCGACGACATCGTGGTCGACTGGCCGCACCGTTACCTCGAGCGCACCGCGACCGACGCGCGCACGGTCCTGTGCGTGCTCACCCACGACGCCAAGTTCGACATACCCCTGCTGACGGCGGCCCTGCGGATGCCCCTCGCGTTCGTCGGCGCGATGGGTTCGCGCCGCACTCATGAGGAGCGTGTCCGGCGGCTGCGCGAAGTCGGCGTGAGCGAGCGGGAGTTGTCGCGGTTGAGGTCGCCGATCGGCCTCGACCTCGGTGCCCGGACACCCGAGGAGACCGCCGTGTCGATCGCGGCGGAGATCGTCGCGGCCCGCAGAGGAGGCACGGGCGTGCCGCTGACCGACTCCGGGACACCCATCCACCACGACCGGGGAGAGGAAACGGTCGTCGCGGCTGCCTGACGCTACGGCGTAGCACCTCTCGCCCATCCGAACGGGTGCACCGGCCTGGGCGCGCGGGTGTTTCGCCGGGCCGGGGCACTCGGCCGACGGTCCGGCGGCAATCCATGTGCGAGGGGGCGTCGAGCGAGAACCGGCAGAAGGAGGCGTTCCATGGCCCGGACCCCGGACCGGACCCGAGGGGAACGACCCGTCGGCCGTGGCACGGGCGCCCCGTGAACGCGCGGCGCCGCCCGCCTGCCCTCCCCTCGGGCACGGTGGAAGGCAGGCGCGCCGGAGAGCGGCTGGCCGACGCGGCGGACGGGCGGCTGCCCGTGCTGGACGGCGGCGGGAAGCTGCTCCGCAAGGCCTTCCCCGACCACTGGTCCTTCCTCCTCGGCGAGATCGCGCTGTACAGCCTGGTCGTCCTCGTCCTGACCGGAGTGTGGCTGACGTTCTTCTTCACACCGGGGATGGGCGACGTCGTCTACGACGGACGGTACGCACCCCTGCGCGGCGTCCTCATGTCCCAGGCGTTCGACTCGACCCTGCACGTCAGTTTCGACGTACGCGGCGGACTGCTCGTACGGCAGATGCACCACTGGGCCGCACTGGTGTTCGTCGCCGCGATCGGAGTGCATCTGCTGCGGATCTTCCTGACCGGCGCGTTCCGCAGGCCCCGGGAGATGAACTGGACCATCGGCGTCACGCTGTTCGCGCTCGCCCTGGCCGAGGGCTTCGCGGGCTACTCGCTCCCCGACGACCTGCTCTCCGGTACGGGGCTGCGCATCGCCCAGGGCATCATGCTCTCCCTGCCGATCATCGGGACGTATGTGAGCCTGTTCGTGTTCGGGTCCGCCTTCCCCGGGCACGACATCGTGTCGCGCCTGTACGGCGTCCACATCCTGCTGCTGCCGGGCGCGTTGGTCGCCCTCGTCACCGTGCATCTCATCCTGGTCGTCTATCTGAAGCACACCCAGTGGCGCGGTCCGGGCCGAACCAACCGGAACGTCGTCGGCAAGCCGCTCTTCCCCCAGTTCATGGCCTCCTCGACAGGGCTCTCGCTCACCGTCTTCGGTGTGCTCGCCCTGCTCGGCGGCATCGCCCAGATCAACCCCGTGTGGACCTACGGCCCCTACCGGCCGGACCATGTGTCGACCGGCTCGCAGCCCGACTGGTACGTGGGCTTCCTGGAAGGCTCGCTCCGGCTCATGCCGCCCTGGGAGACGAACGTCGCCGGGCACACGATCATGTGGAACGTCCTGCTGCCCGCGGTCGTCCTGCCCGCCCTGCTCTTCCTCGTCCTGTACGCCTACCCCTTCGTCGAACAGCGTCTGACGGGCGAGCGGCACGAGGAGCACCACCTGTGCGACCGGCCACGCGAACGTCCCGTCCGCACCGGGCTCTGCGCCGCGGGCGTCACCTTCTACGGCGTCCTGCTGCTGGCCGGTGCCAACGACATCATGGCCGCGAGCTTCCATCTCTCGCTCAACGCCCTCACCTGGGTCCTGCGCACGGCCCTGGTCGTGGCCCCGATCCTCGCCTTCCTCCTCGCCCGACGCCTGTGCCACGCCTTGCTGGAGGCCGAGCAGAAGCGCCTGACCGAGGGGGAGGAGACCGGGGAGGTACGCCAGACCGTGGAGGGGGGCTACGAGAGCAGCCATGAACCCGTCACCCGGTTCCGGCCGGGAGCCCCCATGAAGCCGCTCAGTCCCGACGAGTCGCGTACTGGAAGGCCAGCCCGAAGACCCCCCGCGCCAGCACCGCGACGCCGATGAGGAACAGCCACAGCCCGTAGACCACCCCGGCGGCGGCGACGGCGAAGCCCAGCGCCGTGACGAAGGGCCAGGGGCTGTGGGCGGGGAAGAACTCCAACGGGCCCGCCGCGTCCGCCACTTCGGCCTCCGGACGGTCCTGCGGGCGGCGGCCCCGGCGCCGGTACTGCACCGCGCAGAAGAACGAGATCACACCGGCCATGCCGAAGGCGACGATCAGCACCGCCATACCGGCGGGATCGCGCGACCACACGCCGTACAGCGCGGCGGAGCCGCCGAAGAACAGGGCGACGACGCCGAACAACCAGGACTCGGTCTTCATCGCGGTCCCTCCTGGAGCTGCGGCTTCATCGCGGTCCCTCCCGGAGTTGCGGCTTCATCGTGGCCCCTCCTGGAGCTGCGGCCGGACGGCCTCGGGATGGTGCAGGTCGAAGGCGGGCGACTCGGACCGCACCCGGGGCAGGGCCAGGAAGTTGTGACGTGGCGGCGGACAGGACGTCGCCCACTCGAGCGCGCGGCCGTACCCCCAGGGGTCGTCCGAGGTGACCCGCTCACCGTGCCGGGCGGTGCGCCAGACGTTGTACAGGAACGGCAGGGTGGAGACACCGAGCAGGAACGCCCCGGCGGAGGACAGGGTGTTGAGCAGGGCGAAGCCGTCGGAGGGCAGATAGTCGGCGTAACGGCGGGGCATGCCCCGCGAACCGAGCCAGTGCTGCACCAGGAAGGTCAGCTGGAAGCCCGGGAACAGCAGCCAGAAGTGCAGCTTGCCCAGCCGCTCGTCCAGCATCCGCCCGGTGAGCTTGGGCCACCAGAAGTAGAAGCCCGCGAACATCGCGAAGACCACGGTGCCGAAGAGCACGTAGTGCAGATGCGCCACGATGAAGTACGAGTCGGTGACATGGAAGTCGAGCGGCGGGGAGGCGATGAGCACCCCGCTCAACCCGCCCAGCAGGAACGTGAAGAGGAACCCCAGCGCCCACAGCATCGGTGTCTCGAACGAGAGGGAACCCCGGTGCAGGGTGCCGATCCACGCGAAGAACTTGATGCCGGTGGGCACCGCGATCAGGAACGACATCATGGAGAAGAACGGCAGCAGCACGGCACCGGTGGCGAACATGTGATGGGCCCACACGACCGCGGACAGCATGGTGATCGCGATCGTCGCCCCGATCATCGGCAGATAGCCGAACTGCGGCTTGCGCGAGAACACCGGGAAGATCTCCGAGACGATCCCGAAGAACGGCAACGCGACGATGTAGACCTCGGGATGGCCGAAGAACCAGAACAGGTGCTGCCACAGCACGGCGCCGCCGTTCGTCGCGTCGAAGACGTGCGAGCCGAACTTCCGGTCCGACTCCAGGGCCAGCAGCGCGGCGGTGAGCACCGGGAACGAGGGCAGCACCAGGATCGAGGTGAACAGGATGTTCCAGGTGAAGATCGGCATCCGGAACATCGTCATCCCGGGCGCGCGCAGCGACAGGATCGTGGAGATGAAGTTGACGGCGCCGAGCGTCGTCGAGACACCTGTCACCACCAGACCCATCACCCACAGGTCCCCGCCCGCGCCGGGGGAGTGGTACGCGCTGTTCAGCGGGGCGTAGGCGAACCAGCCGAACGACGCGGCACCGCCGGGCACCAGGAAGCCCGATACGACCAGCAGCCCGCCGAAGAGATACATCCAGTACGAGAGGGCGTTCAGCCGCGGGAAGGCCACGTCCGGGGCGCCGATCTGCAAGGGCATCACCGCGTTGGCGAACCCGGCGAACATCGGGGTCGCGAACAGCAGCATCATCACCGTGCCGTGCACCGTGAAGAACTGGTTGTAGACGCCCTCGGACATGAACTGCAGCCCGGGGCGCGCGAGTTCGGCCCGCATCCCCATCGCCAGCAGGCCCGCCAGGAGGAAGAAGCAGAAGGCGGTGACCATGTACAGGCGGCCGATCACCTTGTGATCGGTGGTCGTGGCCCAGCGCAGCAGCGCCCGGCCGAGCGAGGACGTGGTGGTCGTACGCCGGGCAGCGGCGACGCGGTCCGACAGTTCCGTCATCGTCCTCCTCCACGGGCCCGCGCCCGGCGGCATCACGCCCGACGCGGCCTGCGGTGCCACCGCTCGGCGCGGATCATGAGCGTCCGCCGTGACGCTATCGCCGCGCCCCCGAGGAGGCGATCACGCCACGCCCGTGCCGCCGGTGTCGGAGTCAGGAAGGAGGATCAGAGGGAGAGGGGGTCAGGGGCGCGGGTCGCGCTCCTGTCAGGCCTGCTCGGCCTGCTTCTGCTTGACGCGCGCCGCTTCCTTGCGGACCTCGGCCTGCGTGGCGCGCTCCTTCTCCAGCCACTCGGGCCGGGCGTCCTTCAGCGCGTCGATCTGCTCGGTGGTGAGCGGCTCGACGATCCCGCCGCGCGCGAGGCCCGAGATGGAGACGCCCAGCTTCGCCGCGACCACCGGGCGGGGGTGCGGGCCGTTGCGTCGCAGTTCCCGCAGCCACTCGGGCGGGTTCGCCTGGAGCTCGTTCAGCTCGGCGCGCGAGATGACACCGGCCCGGAACGTGTCGGGGGTGGCGGGGAGGTACACACCCAGCTTCTTCGCCGCGGTCGCGGGCTTCATCGTCTGGGTGGTCTGGTGCGACTTCATGATGTCAAGACTATCGGCCGTGTACGGGACCTCCGACCACGCCCGGTGACCTGGCGGCGACCACGCCCGGTAACCTGGCGGAGTGACAGGCACGGAAGCACCACCCCCCTCGTTCCGGCTCGCGTACGTCCCCGGGGCGACGCCCGCCAAATGGGCCCGGATCTGGAACGAGCGCCTGCCCGATGTCCCGCTGACCCTCGTCCAGGTGTCGGCCGCCGAAGCAGCCGAGGCGCTGCGCGGAGGAGCGGCGGACGCGGGGCTCGTACGACTCCCGGTCGACCGCACGGTGTTCAGCGCGATCCCCCTCTACACCGAGGCGACCGTGGTCGTGGTCCCCAAGGACCACGTCGTGACGGCGGCCGACGAGGTGTCCCTGGAGGACCTCGCGGACGAGGTGGTCTTCCACCCCCTCGACGACGTCCTCGGCTGGGAGCAGCCCCCGGGTCTGCCCGCGTTCGAGCGGCCCGCCACGACGGCCGACGCCGTCGAACTCGTGGCGGCGGGCGTGGGCGTGCTCCTCGTCCCGCAGTCACTGGCGCGCCTGCACCACCGCCGGGACCTCACGTACCGCCCGGTCGTGGACGCTCCCCAGTCGAGCGTCGCGCTGTCGTGGCCCGAGGACGCGACCACCGATCTGGTCGAGGAGTTCATCGGGATCGTCCGCGGGCGGACGGTCAACAGTTGGCGGGGCCGTACCCCGGCCCAGACCCCGGCGGCTTCGGAGCGCGGACGCCCTGACACGGGCGGCGCGCGACGGAAGCCGACGGCCGGGAAGTCCGCGGCCGGGAAGTCCGCGGCCGGGAAGTCCGCGGCCGGGAAGACTGCGGGCCGAAGTCAGCGGAGTGCTTCCAAGACGTCCAAGGCCTCCAAGGGCGGCAAACGCGGTAAGCCCCGGCGCCGCTCCTAGCTAGGGCCTGTCGTCACATTCCCGTCGTCGCCCGGAGGGCGGCCCGGCGGCGTCTGGTGCGTGCTCTCGGTGTGCCGGGCGTCGCGGGGCAGACGGGAATGTGACGACAGGCCCTAGGACCGCCGCGCCCGTACGTCGTGCTCAGCTCGCGGCTGTGCGGGCGATCGACTCCACCAGCGGCAGCAGCCGGTGCGGGACGCGCTCGCGCAGCGCGACCTCCGTACGGGTGCGGACGACCCCGGGCATGTTGATCAGCGTCTGGATCACGTCCTCCAGATGCGCGTTGTCCCGCGCCACCACCCGAGTCATCAGATCGCCGCCCCCAGTGATCGAGAACGCCTCGACGATCTCCGGTACGGCCGCGAGGGCGTCGCCGATCTCGTCCAGATGCCCCTGGGTGACCTCGATGTGGACGAACGCGAGCACGGGATGCCCGAGAGCCGCGGGGGACAGGGCGGGACCCATGCCGGTGATCACCCCGTCGCGCTCCAACCGGTCCAGCCGGGCCTGGAGCGTGCCGCGCGCGATGCCCAGGATGCGCGCGTACTCACGCACGCTGGTGCGCGGCTGTTCGAGCAGCAGTCGCAGGATGCGGGTGTCGAGTGCGTCCACGGCCATGGACCGATGGCCCCCCTGTTCGTATCAGTGGATCTCCCTGACTGTACCAATGGCTCAGTGAAGAGCGTGCAGGTTGAGCCATCACTACCTCCCCGCTTACCTTGTCTATGTCAATGGCGCCGCGTAGCGCAGGACCGGCAACGAAGCCGGAATCCGTGCCCGTGGCGCCTTTCCATGTCCTCACGGCACCGAACACGAAACGGGGGCGGGTTGCCGACGGCGAAGAAGATGTTCACGGCTCCGGATCCAGGGCTGTTCCGGCTGCGCGTCTCCCTGCGCGCGGTGCTCGGGATCGGCCTCGCGGTGACGGTGTGCGAGCTGGCCGGACTGTCCCGGCCCGCCTCGATCACCGGTGGGCTGGCCGCCCTGCTCGCGCTGTTCACCGTGACCGACCCGACCGTGCGGCGCCAGGCGGTGACCACCGCGCTGCTTCCCGTCGTCGGCCTGCCCGTGCTCGCGCTCGCCTCCACCCTGCACGGGGTGCCGGTGCTGCGGGACGCGGCCTGGCTCGCGGTGGTCTTCGCCGGTGTGTACGCGCGCCGCTGGGGCCCGCGCGGCCATGCGCTCGGCGTCTTCGCGTTCATGGCCTTCTTCATCGCGCTGCTCCTGCACGTCGTCCCCGGTCGGCTGGCGGAACTGTGCGTCGCCGTGCTGCTGTCGCTGGTCACCGCCGCGGCGGTGCGGTTCGGCGTGTGGTGCGTCGAGCGCCGTACGCCGTCGCCCGCCGCGCCCGCCCCGCTCGACGGGCGCGGACTCGCCCGCCCCGCCACCCGCCAGGCGTTCCAGGCGGTGGCGGCCTGCGCCGTCGCCATCGCCGTGGGCGAGGCCGTGTCGCACGAGCGCTGGTACTGGGCCGTGGCCACGGTCTGGTGGATCTTCGTGAACACCGCATCGCGCGGCGAGACGCTGGTACGCGGCTTCCGGCGCGTCGTCGGCACGGTCACCGGGATCGCCGCAGGAGTGCTGGTCGCCCTGCCGCTGCACGGAGATCCGGCGCTCTCGGCCGTGCTCGCCGCCCTCTGCGTCTTCGGGATCTTCTACACGGCGGCGCTCTCCTACAGTTGGATGATCTTCTTCGTCACCGTCCTGGCGGGCCTGCTCTACGGCCTTCTCGGCGTCCTCGGCCCGGGGCTGCTCGCGCTGCGCCTCGCCGAGACGGGCGTCGGGGCGCTGAGCGCCGCGCTCGCCGTCGTGCTCGTACTGCCGATCACCACGCACACGGTCACCGACCAGTGGGTGCGCCGTGTCCTGCACGCCGTGCACGGGTGCACCGCCGCGACGGCGTGGCGCCTCGCGGGTGACCCGGAGGCGGACCCCGCCTCGCACGCGGCGGAACTGGAAGCGCTGCTGGGACGCCTGCGGGCGGCCCTCGCGCCGCTGGTGCATCCGCTGAACCCGCTGCGGGCACGCAAGGCGCGGGCCCTTCGGGTGCTGGCGCTGCTCGACGAGTGCGCCCGCCGGACCCGCGGCCTCGTCGCCGTCGCGGCCGATCCGGACGCCTCGCACGACGCCCGTCTCACGGAGGCCTGCCGTCGCGTGGAGACCGCGGTGGAGACGCTGCTCGGCAGGCTCCCGGCAGGCGCCCTCACGGCCCCCTCGGGCGTCCCGGCCCGGCACCCCGGCGCCGAGCGGGCCCTCGCCCACCTGCACGGTCTGGAACAGGCCCTGGTCGACCTGGCCGCACCGCTGAGCGTTCCCTCGCCGGTCCGCGTCTGAAGCCCTCTGACGCCGCTGACCCTCTGAGCCGCTGACCCTCTGAGCCTCTGAATCCGGCGTCCTGGTCTAGACCTCCTGCTACCGTCGTCCCTCCAGGCATCGGCGGGAGGGACGGGCAGCGGTGGACGGCGACCGGCGGCGGGCATACATCGGCTCCTTCACGGCGGCGGGAGGACGGGGCATCCTCACGGCCGCCGTGGACCCGGACACGGGCGCGCTCACCTTGCTGAGCGCCGTGGACTCGGTGCCCGATCCGTCGTACCTCGCGCTCCACGGCGGCATGCTGTACGCGGTCAGCGAGACCGCCGACGGCGCGGTCGCCGCGTACCGTCTCGACGGCGACGCGCCCGAACTCGCCGGTCCGCCCGCCGCCGTCGGTGGCAGCGGGCCCACGCACTTGAGTGTGCACGCCGGTCACCTCCTGACCGCCAACTACGGTTCCGGCAGCGTCAGCGCCGTCCCCCTGCGCGGCGACGGCACCCTGGTCGCGGCCGTGCCCGCGGTGTTCCGGCACGAGGGCGCGGGGCCGGTTCCGCAGCGGCAGCAGGGGCCGCACGCTCATCAGGTCCAGGCCGACCCGAGCGGCCGGTGGGTCGTCAGCGTCGACCTCGGGACGGACTCCGTCCGCGTGTGCGTACTGGACGGCGGCGCCCTGAGGCCGCACCACGAGACCCCGTTGCGCCCCGGCTCCGGGCCGCGGCACCTGGCCTTCCATCCGGCCGGGGACCGCGCGTACGTCCTCAACGAACTGGCGCCGACCGTCACCGTCTGCCGCTGGGACGCCGAGAACGGCGTGCTGCAGCCGGTCGCCGAGACACCGGTGCTGTCCGACGCGCCCCTGGCGGACGCCTACCCGTCGGGGATCGTGGCCTCGCCCGACGGGCGCTTCGTATGGACCGCGACCCGCGGCCAGGACGTACTGTCCGTGCTCGCCGTCGAGGGCGAGGGGCTGAGACTGGTGGCCACGGTGCCGTGCAGCGGTGTCTGGCCGCGGGCGCTCACCTGGTCACGGCACTGCCTGTACGTCGCCAACGAGAGGTCCGGGGACGTGACCTGGTTCGCGGTAAACCCGGAGACGGGTGTGCCGCGACGGGGCGGCTCGGTGCCGGCCCCCGCGGCTTCCTGCGTCGTGCTCGGCTGACCGGAAGGCCCGAAGGCGATCGGAAGACCCGAAGGCGATCGGAAGGCCCGAGGGCCGGTACGGCGAAGGGCCCGCTCCGTCGAGGGAGCAGGCCCTTTCGGCAGTCAGGACGAGGTCGGTCCGGACGAGGTCGGTCCGGGCCCGGCTCAGCGCGCCTGGGCGCCCTGCGGCTGCTGCGGGGCGATGCCCAGCGCCGTCGTGTACTTGGAGAGTGCCAGCTTGCCGATGGCAGGGTACGCGCCGAGCGCTTCGGCGGCGGCGCAGTCCGCCTCCTTGGCGGCGGCGTCCAGCAGCTCCGGCTCCAGCTCCGGGCCGATCAGATACGGCGCGAGCGCCAGTTGCTGCGAACCCGAGGAACGCAACTGCTCGGCGACGGCCGCGATCGAGCCCTCCTGGTCCAGCGCGGCGGCCATGACCGGCACCGCGAGCCGCGCGGCCAGCAGCATGCCGGTGATCCCGGCCGCCTGGACGGCCTCGTCGCCCCCCACGGAGGCGAGGATGATGCCGTCCGCGGCCGTCGCCACGGTGAACAGGCGGGCCCGGTCGGCGCGGGCGAGACCGGACTCGGACAGCCGGACGTGCAGGGCCTCGGCGAGCAGCGGGTGCGGACCGAGGGCGTCGGTCAGGTCCGCCGCGACGCGGCTGTCCATGACCGCCTGGCGGATCCGGCGCAGCAGCGCGCTGTCCGGACCGGCCAGCAGCGGCACCACCACGGCGACGGGCCCGTCGGGCTTCGTGGCCTCCACACCGGCGGCGACAGCCCGCTCATAGCGTGCCGTACGCTCCTCGGCGGCCTGCGCCAGCACGGTGCGCAGCGAGACGTACTCGGAGTCGTCCCCGTCCAGATAGCCGATCCGTGCGTCCAGGCCGGGCAGCTCGGAACGCGCGATGCTCATGACCTCCTCGGCCAGGCTGCGCGTCGCGGCGCTGGGAGTGCCCGGCACCGCGAGGACGAGCGCGGGCGCGCCCTCGGGGGTCGCCAGAGGTTCCGGGCGGCGATGCCGTCCGGGCTGGCGGGGTCGCGGCATTCGTACAGGCAGGCCGGATGCGGGTCCAGTGGGGGAGCTCATGGCGCCGCATGCTACTGGTTTGGTCGGCTTCCCTGTTCAGGGAGGGGGTCGGCTGAGCGGTATCCGTCCGATTTTGTCTGATGAGTTACGTTCAGATGAGAACTGATCGTTACGATCGGACTCTTCGGCGTCTCTCAACGGCTGGTCCGCCGGTACGGATTGTCGGTGCGGGCCACTAGAGTGCGCGACGTGGCACGACGACCGTTGCATGAACTTGTAGAGGCCGGCTGGGCGAAGGCTCTGGAGCCGGTGGCCGAGCGCATCACGGGCATGGGGGACTTCCTCCGTGCCGAGGTGGCGGCCGGCCGGACGTATCTCCCGGCGGGAGCGAACGTCCTGCGGGCGTTCCAGCAGCCCTTCGACGACGTACGCGTCCTGATCGTGGGTCAGGACCCCTATCCGACGCCGGGCATGGCGATCGGCTTGAGCTTCGCGGTCGCGCCGGAGGTGAGATCGCTGCCGGGCAGCCTGGAGAACATCTACCGGGAGATGAACACCGACCTCGGCCTGCCCCGGCCCTCCAACGGCGATCTGACGCCGTGGACCCAGCAGGGCGTGCTGCTGCTGAACAGGGCGCTGACCACGGCCCCGCGCAAGCCGGGCGCCCACCGGGGCAAGGGCTGGGAGGAGGTCACCGAGCAGGCCATCCGCGCACTGGCCGCGCGCGGGCGGCCGTTGGTCTCGATCCTGTGGGGGCGGGACGCGCGCAATCTGCGCCCGCTGCTCGGGGAGTATCCGGCGATCGAGTCGGCGCATCCGTCGCCGATGTCGGCGGACCGGGGCTTCTTCGGCTCGCGCCCGTTCAGCCGCGCCAACGACCTCCTGGTGCGGCAGGGCGCCCAGCCGGTGGACTGGCAACTGCCGTAGCCCACGCAGGGAGCGGCCCCTACGCGACCAGACGGCGCGTCAGCGTCATCAGGCGCTCACGGGCCTCGGGGTCGTAGGCCTGGTCATGGGCGCGTGCGTCCGTGAACCGGTCGAAGTAGCGGCCGGTGGTGGTGGCGAGTTCCGGGTCGAGGAGCAGCCGCACCGTCGGTCGGACGCCCTCGTCCACGCCGGTGACGGGGGTGAGGCCGTACGCGCGGACACCGTCGGTGTCCATCAGGTGCGCCGGGTGGAGGGCGTTCACCGTGACTCCGCTGCCGTCCAGTTCGGCCGCCCACTCGAAGGTCGCCATGATCAGGGCCAGCTTGCTTCGGCAGTAGGCGCGCAGGCCCTCGTAGTCACGCTCCAGCATGACGTCGTCGAAGTCGATCGCCTCCTGCCCGATCGAGGCGACGTTGACCACGCGGGCGGGAGCCGAGGCGGTGAGCAGGGGCAGCAGGTCGCGGGTCAGGGCGTACGGGGCGAGGTGGTTCACGGCGAAGCGGAGTTCATGGCCCTGACGGCTCAGCTCGCGGGTGAGCGGTTCGGCACCGCCGCCCGCCACGGCGTTGTTGATCAGACCGTCGAGGCGCGTCTCCGCCGCGCGGATACGGTCGGCCATCGCGTGCACCTGGTCCAGGTCGGACAGGTCGGCGAGATACGTACGAACGGTGGTGTCGGGGCCGGCGGCCCGCGCTTCCTCGGCCACGGCGTCCAGGCGAGCGCGGTCCCGGCCGTGCAGGAGTACGGTGCCGCCGCGCGCGGCCAGGTCGAGTGCGAGGGCGCGGCCCATGCCCTGGGTGGCGCCGGTGATCAATGTGGTGCGAGTGGTCATGCCGTTGACCTTCGCAGTGACCGACGAGGGGCGGGAGTGCGCGGTGAGCCTGGTGTTGCCACCACCAGGCTCACCGATCCGGGCTCAACTCTTGCGGCCCACACCGCCGAACATGGCGACCTCGGGCAGCGCGACGTCGGTACTGTCGGGATGCCAGCGGTTGCAGGAGACCACGCCGGGCTTCAGAAGCTCCAGCCCGTCGAAGAACCGGGTGACGGAACCGGGCGTGCGCTGGGTCAGTTTCGGCGTGCCGTGCTCGTTCCAGAACGCCACCGCGGCGTCGACGTCGGGCATGTCCGGCCGCGTGACCGTGTGCGAGAGGACGAGGAAGCTGCCCTGCGGCAAGCGGTCCATGAAGCGCCGCACGATCTCGTACGCCTCCTGGTCGTCCTCGACGAAGATGACGACGCCGAGGAGCATCAGCGCCACCGGGCGGCTCAAGTCGAGGGTGCGCGAGGCCTGTTCGAGGATGGAGTCGACGTTGCGCAGATCCTCGTCGAGGTAGTCGGTGCGGCCCTCGGGGCTGCTGCGGAGCAGGGCCGCGGCGTGGGCGAGGACGATCGGGTCGTTGTCCACGTAGACGACGCGGGACTCGGGCGCGACATGCTGCGCGACCTGGTGTGTGTTGTCCGCGGTGGGCAGGCCCGTGCCGACATCGAGGAACTGCCGTATGCCCTGCTCGCCCGCGAGATGCCGCACGGCCCGCCCGAGGAACTGCCGGTCCGCCAGGGCGTAGTCACCGATTCCCGGGTGCAGTCGGCGGATCTGGTCCCCCGCCTGCCGGTCGACCTCGTAGTTGTCCTTGCCGCCCAGCCAGTAGTTCCAGATACGGGCGGTGTGCGGCTGGTTCGTCTTGATCCTCTTGCTCAGCTCGCCGAAGGCGGGGCTGTCGGTCACGTGATGCCCTCCAGGTCGGACCGGTGATCAGTCAACCGGCACTCGGTCAACTGGCAATCTAATACCAGGAGTTGGGGAGAGCGGTGGGATCGTTCGGCAGGGCGGTCATGCGATCACCGCCGCCCGTACGCACAGCACGTCCGGCAGATGGGCAGCGAGCCGCTGCCAACTGTCGCCGTCGTCCGCCGACGCGTACACCTCGCCGTTGCGATTGCCGAAGTACACGCCCGCCGGGTCCGCGTCGTCCGTGCACAGGGCGTCGCGCAGCACCGTGCCGTAGTGGTCCTCGTCGGGCAGCCCCGCCGTGAGCGGCTCCCAGCTCTTGCCCGCGTCCGCCGTGCGGAAGACACGGCAGCGGCGGCCTGCCGGGACACGGTCCGAGTCCGCGTTGATCGGGAAGACGTACGCCGTGTCCCCGCGACGGGGATGGGCGGCAGCGGCGAACCCGAACGTCGACGGCAGCCCCGCGCCGATGTCCGTCCAGTGGGCACCCGCGTCATCGCTGCGGTACACCCCCCAGTGGTTCTGCAGATACAGCCGGTCCGGCGTCGCCGCGTCCTGCGCGACCTTGTGCACGCACTGGCCGAACTCCGGGTTCGGATCGGGCAGGAACACTGCCGAGACACCGGAGTTGGACGGTTCCCAGCTCGCCCCGCCGTCCCGCGTGCGGAACACCCCGGCCGTCGACACCGCGACCGTCACGGCCTGCGGATCCCGCCGGTCGGTGAGCACGGTGTGCAGACCCTCACCGCCACCGCCGGGCACCCACTGGGCGCGCGTCGGGTGCTCCCACAGCGGGCGGACGAGGCGGAAGCTCTCGCCCCGGTCCTCCGAGCGGTACAGCGCGGCCGGTTCCGTGCCCGCGTACACCACGTCCGGCTCGGCGCTCGCCGGATGGAGCTGCCACACGCGCTCCAGCGAGGCACCCGTGTCCTTCGGGAACCGGACGGCGGGCCGCTCGGGCTCGGTCCAGGTACGCCCGAGATCGTCGGAGTGGAAGACCGACGGCCCCCAGTGCGCGCTGTCCCCTCCGGCCAGCAGCCGGGGGGTGCCCGCGCGGGTGTCGATCGAGACCGAGTAGACGGCCTGCGCGTTGAAGCAGGGGCTCTCGTCGAACGTCCAGACATCGCCCCGTCGCCGCCCGATGAACAGCCCTTTGCGTGTGCCCACGGTGAGTAGTACGTCGGTCATGCCGATTCCTCCCGAAGCGCCATTGTTCCAGCACCGGTCAGTGTGCACCCCACCACTGACAGTGACCGTCGGGCGCCTGCTCCCCGCAGGTCAGAGCCCGTGTCGCGGGAGATGGAGCGCGGGGCGCGTCCCCGAGGCGGGGCGGTTCTGCGTCCGGTCGAAGGGGCGCGGAACGCGGACTAGCGTGGAGTCAGCGCCCCCGTGCGCGCGCCGAGCGCCCCCTCGCGCCGTCGAGCCCGTCGAGCGCCCGTCGAGTCGCCCTCCTCGACCGCCTGTCGAATACCCCCCGGGGTAATCGTGCTAGCCTTCTCATATACCCCAGGGGGTAATTCAGAGGATCAGAGGAAGGGAGCGTCCGGTGTTCTTCGTCGACACCCTCGAGCTGCCGGGGCTCGGCAACCGCAGCTATCTGGCAGGCGGCGCGCACACGGCCGTGGCCGTCGATCCGCCCCGGGACATCGACCAGGTCATCGCCGCGGCAGCGCGCCGCGGTGTGCGGATCTCACATGTGGTCGAGACACATGTGCACAACGACTATGTCTCCGGTGGGCTGGAACTCGCCCGTGTCACCGGCGCCACCTATCTGGTCCCGGCCGCCGCACACGTCTCGTTCGAGCGTACGCCCGTGCACGACGGCGACACGGCGGAGATCGACGCGGGCCTGACGCTGCGCGCGCTGGCCACCCCCGGACACACCCCGCACCACACCTCCTACGTCCTGGAGGACTCCGGCACGGCCGTGGCGGCCTTCACCGGAGGTTCCCTGCTCATCGGCACGGTCGGCCGCCCCGATCTGGTCGAGCCCCGGCTGACCGAGCGGCTCGCCCGCGCCCAGCACGCCTCCGCCCACCGACTGGCCACCGAACTCGCCGACGACACCCCGGTCCTGCCCACACACGGCTTCGGCAGCTTCTGCTCCTCGGCCCAGGCCGCCGGAACGTCCACCACCATCGGCAGGGAGAAGGAGGTCAACGACGCCCTCGTACGGGATGTCGACGCCTTCGTCGCCGACCTGCTGGCCGGGCTGGAGGACATACCCGCCTACTACGCGCACATGGGCCCGGTCAACGCCGCCGGTCCCGCGCCCATCGACCTGACCCCGCCCGCGCTCGCCGACGCCGAGGGCATCGCCGCGCGCCTGGCCGCGGGGGAGTGGGTGGTGGACCTGCGCAGCCGTGTCGCGTTCGCGGAGGGGCACCTGGCGGGCTCGTACAACTTCGACGCCGACGGGCAGCTCGCCACCTATCTGGCCTGGCTGATCCCCTGGGGCAAGCCCGTCACCCTGCTCGCCGCGTCGCCCGAGCAGCTCTCGGCCGCGCAGCGCGAGCTGGCCCGCGTCGGCATCGACCGCCCGGCCGCCGCGGCCGTCGGCGGACCCGCCTCCTGGATACGCGCGGGCGAGCAGCCGGCCTCCTTCCGCCGGGCCACGTTCGCCGACCTCGCGGACCGGTACGCCGACGGCGAGGTGGTCGTCCTGGACGTCCGCCGCGACTCCGAACGAGCCGACGGCCGGGTCGAGGGATCGGTGCACATCCCGATCCACACCCTGCACCGCCGCCTCGACGAGATACCCGCGGGCGAGGTCTGGGTGCACTGCGCGGGCGGCATGCGCGCCGCGATCGCCGCGTCCCTGCTCGACGCCGCGGGCCGTGATGTCGTCGCGGTCGACGACGGGTTCGAGTCGGCGGTGACGGCCGGTCTCACCACGCGCGGGAGCCGAGGCGACGGCGGTCCGGCCGCGTGACCACTCTGTTCATCGCTCTCGTCGCCGGTGCCCTCGTCGGACTGGCCCTCGGCGCGCTCGGCGGCGGTGGAAGCGTCCTGGCCGTCCCCGTCCTGATCCATGTACTCGGCTTCACCCCGGTCGCGGCCACCACCGCGAGCCTGCTCATCGTGACCGCGACGTCGGTGACCGCCCTGATCGCCCACGCCCGCGAGGAGAACGTGAGCTGGCGGACCGGAAGCCTGTTCGCCGCCGCGGGCATCATCCCGGCCATGCTCACCGGAGTGCTGGCCGCCCGGGTGCCCGACGCCGTTCTGACCGGCGCCTTCGCCGTCATCGCGCTGGTGGCCGCGCTGCGCATGCTGAGGCCCGCGGCCGTGGTCGACGGCGAGCGCGAGATACGGATGGCACCGGCCGCCGCTGCCGGAGCGGGACTCGGCGCGGTCACCGGCTTCCTCGGTGTCGGCGGCGGCTTCCTCGCCGTACCCGCGCTGGTGGGCGTCCTCGGCCTCAAGATGCGGCTCGCGGTGGGCACCAGCCTGCTGGTCATCACGATCAACTCGCTGGCCGCGCTCGCGGCGCGCACGGGGACGGCCCACGGGCTCGACTGGTCGGTCATCGCCCCCTTCGCCGGGGCGGCCGTCCTGGGCGCCTGGGACGGCAAGCGGCTCGCCGCACGCCTGTCCGGCGGCCTCTTGCAGCGGGTCTTCGCGGTCCTGCTGCTGGCCGTGGCGCTCTTCATGTTGGTCGGCGTGATCATCTGAGCACGGCGGCCTCCGGGCGGTGAGGCCGGACATCGGTGTCATCCTTGGTAGTCGCACACGTCCCCAGGCGAGGTAGATTACCCCCAGGGGTATTTCTTAGGAGTGGATCGTGGACCTGGATCTCGCGGGCGCCGAGCTTCGCGCCGTGCTGAACCGACTGCGCCGTGCGCAGGGCCAGATCTCCGGCGTGATCCGGATGATCGAAGAGGGCCGTGACTGCGAGGACGTGGTCACCCAGCTCGCCGCCGCGTCCCGGGCTCTCGACCGCGCGGGCTTCGCAATCATCGCGACCGGTCTCCAGAAGTGCCTGGTCGACGGCGACGGCGGCATCAAGTCGACGGAGGATCGCGAGGAACTGCGCGCGCGACTGGAGAAGCTCTTCCTGTCGCTGGCCTGAGAACGCGGCTGTGAGAAGGGGGCCTCGCTCACGGGGCCTCGCTCACGGGACCTCTGTGCGCGGCGGCCATGAGGGACTGCCAGTCCGGCAGCTTCACCACGTTCCGTCCCAGCGACGCCCCCAGCTCCGCCTCCGCCCGCTCGATCGCCAGCCAGCCCGCCCAGTCGACGGGTGCGAGGCCGTCCGCGCGCAGCGCCGCGAACGCGTCGTCGGGCACGTCACGCCGTACGAGGTCGGGCAGGTCCTCGAGCAGCGAGGCCACCGTCTCCTTCGCGCACGGCCGGTTGGTGCCGATCACGCCCGTCGGGCCCCGCTTGATCCACCCCGCCACGTACTCACCGGGCGAGACCGCCCCGTCCCGCAGCACGCGTCCCGCCCGATGCGGCACGGTCGCGGTTCCCGGGTCGAACGGGAGCCCCTCCAGCGGCACCCCGCGGTAGCCGACCGAGCGCAGCACGAGCTGGGCCTCGATGTCCTCGTACCGCCCGCTGCCCGTCACGCCGTCGCCCTGCTCGTCGGGCAGCGTCCGCTCGAAGCGCACCGCGCCCACGCGGCCCGCCTCGGCGAGCAGCTCGACGGGGCGCAGGAAGAAGCGCAGCCGGATCTGGCGCGCGGCCCCGCGCGGGGGAGTCGCGGCCCAGCCGCGCAGCACCTCGATGTTGCGGCGCTGCGGGGCGGGCAGCGCGGACGGATCGACGTAGGCCGGATCGAGCGCCAGTTCCCGCTCGTCCACGACGACGTCGGTGTCCGGCAGGGTGCCCAGCTCCCGCAGCTCCTTGGTGGTGAAGCGGGCCTGGGAGGGGCCACGCCGCCCCACCATGTGGATCTCGGTGACCTTGCCGGCCGCCAGCGCGGTCAGCGGCGCCTGCGGCATGTCGGTGGGGCTCAGCTCCTCCACCCCGCGGGCGAGCATACGGGCCACGTCCACCGCGACGTTCCCGACGCCGATCACCGCCGCCGCCCGCGCGCCGGGCAGGAAGTCCTCGACGGTGGAGTCGGGATGCGCGCTGTACCAGGACACGAACTCGGTCGCCGACCAGCTTCCGGGCAGGTCCTCGCCCGGGATGCCGAGATGCCGGTCGGTCGCGGCGCCCAAGCAGTAGACCACCGCGTGGTACAGCTCGCGCAGCCGGTCGGTCGGCACACCGCCCGCGCCGACGTGGAGGTTGCCGAGGAAGCGGATCCGCTCGTGCTCCAGGACCGTGCGCAGGCTGTTCTGCAAGGACTTGATCTTCTCGTGGTCCGGCGCCACGCCGTACCGGACCAGTCCGTACGGGCACGGGAGCCGGTCGAGGACGTCGACCCGTACCTCCGGGTCCTGCTCGACAAGGTTCTGCGCGGTGTAGACCCCGCTGGGCCCGGAACCGACGACGGCGACATGCAGCACGGACGGAACTCCCTCGGGGAGGAGGTCGCTGGTGGGGTCCAGCATGGCACCGTGTGCGCCGAGAGGGGAGCAGTGATGCGGGAGTGGCGCTGGGCCGACGGGGTGCGATGCCCCCGGTCCGCGCGTGGCTCCCCGGTCCGGGTTTGATCGTTCACTTACGTTGCGTCCGTGCTGGAAGCTTCCGTTGAGAAACCTTCTGATCACTTTCGATCGGGCGGGGTCGTCTCCGTGTGGCCCGCCTGGGAAGTGCAGGACCACGAGCAGACCACGTCGTGGTTCAGCCTGCGACTGGACCTTCCCCAGGGCGCCGTGGTCGACGTCCTGGCCGTCGTGTCCGGTGGGTGCGTGGCCATCGAGGAGGTACGGGCCGAGCCGCCCCTCTCGCTCGACGACCTGGCGGCGCTCGCCGACCGGATCGAGGAACCGTTGCTCACGGCGTGCGGTGCCTGGCTCGATCCCGCCGAGGAGGCGGAGGGCGCGGGCCGCATCGATGTGCCGCGCGGCGTCGAGGGGTGGCGGCTCGTGGCCGAGGAGTACCGCGCCGCGCAGGAGAAGGGCGCCGACCCGGTGCTCGCGGTGATGTCCGCGACGGGGCACAGCCGCCGCAGAGCGCTGAAGCTGATCGGCGCGGCGCGTGACGCCGGGTTCCTGACACCGCGGCACATCCGCCGCTGAGCAGGCGCCCCGCGGCGCGGGCCGCGCGAGTCGTACGAGACCCGGCCGGTCTACTTCGGGTGACCGCTCCCCTCCGGGTGACGGCGCTCCGTGGCGAAGAACCGCGCGAGATCCGCGGCGCACGCCTCGGTTGCCGTCCCGGAGTCCGGCGGGGTGCCCAGCTCTTGGTCGAGGCCGTACCGCCGGAACAGCTCGGCGCGCAGGACCGGCAGCGGCATCGGGGCGCCCGGCACCAGCGCCGCGTAGACCGAGCCCATCAGCAGGGCCCGCAGGGTCGGGTAGTCCGTGCCGGGGCGCGTCGAGCCGTGCCGGATGACCGTGTCGCGCAGCAGCTCCGCCAGGCGCTGCTGCTCGGGGCACTGCACGAACCCCTCGGCCTGCAGGATGCCCGCCATGTGCTGGCGCATGAGCACGGGGTGGTGGACGGTGAGGCCCAGGATCGCGTCGATGGCCCGCGCCATCCGCTCCCCGCCGTCCTCCGTGCGCGGCTCGCGCTCCAGGGCTTCCTCCAGCGTGCGGTGCATCAGCCGGTGCACGGCCGACTGGAGAAGCTGGCGCTTGCCGGGGAAGTAGTACGAGACCAGGCCCCGGGCGGAGCCGGCGCGGTCCGCGATGTCGCCGAGCGTCGTCGCGTCGTAGCCGCGCTCGCTGACCAGTTCGACGGCCGCCTGGAGGAGCCGTTCGCGAGAACGACGCCGCAGTTCTTCATTGACCGCGGCGCTGCGAGGGGACATCCTGGACTCCTGCGTTGACTGGCTGACAGCCAACTATACTCAGCACGTCCGGCCCCGGCGCTCCGCGCTGTGGTCCGGGTGGCGGCTGCTCTGGGTCACGCGGGGGATGGCCCAGAGCAGCCGCATGTTCCACCTCGGACGGACGGCTCAGCCGAGCAGGTCCAGCACGGGCCGCAGTCCGTCGGGGCGTTCCGTGACCGGGCGGTGGTCGACGAAGTGCACCGTGCAGCCCAGGTCCGCCGCGCCACCGTCCGCGCGGCGGTCGTCGCCGACCATCAGCGTGTCCTGCGGGGCGACGGCGAGCGCGTCACAGGCCAGGGCGAACAGTCGTGTGTCGGGCTTCTGGACGCCGTGTTCGTACGACAGCAGGTACGTGTCCACGTACGGGTCGAGGCCGTGCTCGCGGAAGACCGGCCGCAGGTCCCAGCCGATGTTGCTGACCACGCCGACGGCCACGCCGCGCTCGCGCAACGCGCCGAGCACCTCGGCGGTGTCGGGGTAGGGCTGCCAGGCGGCGGGCGTCATATGGCGGTCGTACAGCGCGTCGTGGAGCCGCGGGTCCGGCAGGGGCACCTGGCGTGAGACGCCGGTGAAGGCGGCTCGGTGCGCCTCGCTGCTGCGGTCACGGACCGCCCAGAGCGCCGCGAGGTCCTCGGGCAGCGGCTCCGCGGGCGGGGCGCCGCCCGCCTGCGCGCCCACCGCCTCCAGGCGCTCGGCGGTGCGCAGCAGCTCCGGCTCGGGCAGGGAGATATGGGCTTCCGTCAGGATCGCGCGCAGCCACGATTCGGTCGGCTCGATACGGAAGAGGGTTCCGGAGAAGTCGAAGAGCACACCTTTGATCGTCATGGCGCCGATCCTTCGGGAGGCGTCTTCCGTGGGTCAAGGGTGTCCTTCGGGTCAAGCGTGTTCTGTGGGGCGGGCGTTGCCCGCACCGTGCCGCCGCTCGTACGACGCCACCGCGAGCACGACCAGCAGTGCCCCGAACAGCCAGCCGCCCACCACGTCCGACGCCCAGTGCACACCGAGCCACACCCGGGTCAGCCCCACACCCACGACGGAGACCACGGCCACCGCGCGCGCCGTGGACCACAGGGCGCGTCCGGCGCCGTACCGGCGAAGGAGCCACAGCAGCAGGCCGCACACCACCGTCGCCGTCAGGGCGTGCCCGGAGGGGAAGGCCGCGTAGTGTGCCGAGTCGACCGGGTCGGGCCACACCGGGCGGGGCCGGCCGACCGCGGCCTTCACGGTCTGCTGCACCAGTGTGCCGAGCGCACATGTGGCCGCCACCCATAGTGCGAGCCACCAGGCCCGGTGCCGCCACACCAGCCACACCACGGCTGCCGCACACACGATGCGCAAGGTCGTCGGGCTCCACACCCAGTCCGTCAGGATGCGCGCGGTGTGCGTGGCCCCTCGGTCGGTCACCGCCCAGCGATGCGTGGTGCGCGCGATGTCGCCGTCCAGGGCCGTCAGCGGGTGCCAGGAGGCGGCGACCAGGACCAGGAGCAGCAGCGACGCGGCTGCCAGGACCGTCACGGTGAGCGCCGTGGTCCGTGGACTTCGCCGAGTGGGCGGTGGGTCGACGCGCGCGGGATGCATAGGGTGATCCTCCCCGATCCGCGAGGCCGGGGGCCACCGGTTCCCCTGACCCGGCGGGTCAGCCCAGAGCCCGCAGTCCCGGGACGAACGCCACCAGGACCGGGATCACCGGCACCAGTGCCGCGGTCGCCGTCAGCCCCAACCGGTGCACCGCCGGGAGCCGTTCGGGGGGAGCGAGGAGACGCTGGACGCGCTGGGGCACATGGGCCTCCGGGACGGCACCGGGGCCGAACACGCCCCGGTCCTCGTTCAGTTCGACCAGCGCGAGCGCGGTCGTGAGGCGACCGAAGCGGCGGGAGGCCACGTCGTCGGCGGCGAGTTCGACCAGCCGGTGCATCTCGTCCCGGAACGCGGCGAACACCGGGACCTGCGGGAACCCCTGCGCGAGCGCGGCCGAGGTGTGCAGCAGCCAGTCGTGGCGGGCGCGCGCGTGGCCCTGCTCATGGGCGAGTACGGCGTCCAGTTGCCTGCCCTTGAGGCGGCGCAACGCGGCCGTCGTGATGACCAGCCGAGGGGCGGCGCCGGGCAGCCACCGGGCGTCCGGACGCTCCCCCTCCAGGACCACCAGCCGGTCGCCCTCGGGCTCCTCGCCGGGCAACAGCGGGGCCCGCACGAGCAGTTCGGCCCGGTCGTGCCGACGGCGCGCCCGCGCCCGCGCGATCTCCCGGATCAGCATCGCGGCGCTCCACGCCCCGCCGCAGGCCAGAAGCACGGCGAGCGTCGCGGCCCAGGGACCGCCGGTGCTCAGCGCGTAGGCGTCCACGACCGCGTGCGGCGCGGGGGCGAACACCTGGCCGCGTACCGCCACCCAGGCGGCGGCGGCGCTGAGCGTCATCGACAGCACGCAGCACACCAGGACGGCCGCCACCACGCACTGCCACACCCACAGGGCTACCACGGGTTCCCGGTCCGGCCAGTGCGCCCGCGTGAGCAGCCGCGGAGCGAGGAGGGCGGTCAGGGCGCCGAGCAGAAGCAGTGCCGCGGGGACCATCATGGGCGAAGCCTATGAGCGGTGCGACGCGGGAGATACGCGCTGTCACGGCAAAGTGACGTACGCCACGGACGTGTCCGGCCTTGAGGCGGGCGGGAGTTGGGTAAGGCGGGCGCCGGGCGGCCTTCAGACGGTGAGGAGCATCGCCAGCATCCCGATGGCCATGGACAGGCGGCACACGCGCGCGAGTTCGGGCCGGTCGCCCCAACTCGCGGAGTGCGTGCCCCCCGCCACCGCCGCGGCCGGTACCAGCCGCGCCCCGGACCACAGCACGTACCCGGCGAAGTAGAGCAGGAACACCCCGGTGAGGAGCGGGAGGCCGCTGTGTCCGCCGTGTCCGTGGTGGCCGGGAGAGGCGGCCATCGTCGCCGCCATGTAGATCATCGCGACCGCGCCCACCAGATGGTGCAGATGGTGAGGGTGCGTGCGGGCGGCGAACAGCGCGTGGACGGCAGCCGCGCCGAAGACCACCAGGTAGGCGATCCAGGCCCAGCGCGGCGGCGCCACCACCGCGGGGGGCACGGCCATCGCCGCCATGCCGAACCCCATCAGGGCCTCGCCCCCCGCGGCCCGGCGCTGCTCCTCGACGGTGCTGCGCATGCGCAGCAGACAGTAGGCGCCGGTCGCCGCGCACAGCGCGACGAGCAGCAGACAGTAGGCGCCGGTCGCCGCGCACAGCGCGACGAGCAGCAGGCCGGGTGCGGCCGGTCCGTGCACCGCGCACCTCCCCGCTCGACGGGACTCGGACGGTCCCAGGGGGCATGCCCGGCACAGTCGGTGCGCACCCGAGCGCACAGGGGTACGAGGGGAGCGCGGGCCTGGCGGCGCGGTTCCGCGGCGCTCCGGCCTGCCGTTCTTCACCTAAACCTTTTACTAGTAAAATACCTGCTAACATTATGGAATGCCCAGTGCGACTTCCAAGACCTCCCGCGTGCGCCCGCTCCCTCTCTCCGGGCTGCTGCGCCTCGGCAGGCCTTCCGACATCTGGTACAAGCCCGCGCTGAGCGTGGTCGTCGCGGTCGCCCCGCCGAACCTGACCCTGCTCGCCCTCGGCCACCTCGACCTGGCCGCCTACACGATGGCGGGCTCGCTCTGCGCGCTCTACGCGCACAACCGGCCGTACGCGGCCCGTGCCCGCACCCTCGCCCGGGTCGTGCTCGGCATGGTCGCCGGACTCGCCGTCGCCCTGCTCACCGCGTCGCTCACCACGAACGCCGTGGTGCTCGTAACTGTCGGCGCCCTGCTCGCGGCCGTCCAGAAGATGCTCTGCGACGCCACCCGGATCGGACCCCCCGGCAACGTCATCTTCACCTTCATCACGTCGGCGAGCCTGTTCGTCCCGCAGACCCTCGGCCAGGTGCCCGGCCATGTCGGCCTGGCCGCCGCGGCGGGCGTCTGGTCCTGGCTCGTCGGCATGGCGCCCGGCCTCCTGCGGCCCCACGGGCCCGAGCGCCGCGCCACCGCGCACGCCCTGATCGCGACCGCCGCGTTCGCCGAGACCCGGACGCCCGCCGCCCGCGCCGGTGCCGCCGCCGTCGTGCACACCGCCTGGCAGACCCTGCTGTTCACCGGTGCGCGCTCCGCGCCCCGCCGCGCTCTCGAACGGCTCGTCGTCCGCGCCGAGGTGGCGCTCGCCGCGCCCACCGACAGCGACCCGGAGCGACTGCGCGCCTGGGCCCGCGCCCTGCGCGGCACCGGGCCCGTCCCGGAGCCGGACGACCTCGGCGAGGCCGCCGACGACCTCCTCGGCGTCGAGGCCGAACTCGACAGCCCGGCCCGCCCGTTGCACCGCAGGCTCGGCCCGCTCGCCCCTCTCGCCCTGCGCACCGCGCTGGGCTGCGCCCTCGCCGGCTATGCCTCCCTCGCGCTCGGCATCGGCCGCCCGTACTGGGCGCTGGTCACCGCCGCCGCGCTCTACCAGGCCAATGTCACCCTCACCTGGCGCCGCGGCGTCCAGCGTGTCGTCGGCAACCTCGTCGGCGTCCTGCTCTTCGCGGCCATCGCCCCGCTTGCCCACCTCAGCGACCTCGCCCTCATCCTGTGCGGGCTCGCCTTCAACTTCGGCGCCGAGGCGCTGATCAGCCGCAACTACTGGCTCGGCAGCGTCTGTGTGACCCCGATGGCGCTGCTCATCACCGAGTTCGGCCACTACCAGGAGCCCGGCGCGCTGATGGTCGACCGCGTCCTGGACACCCTCGTCGGGGCCCTGATCGGCTTCGTCGCCGCCATCGCCGTCACCAACCGGCGCGCGGGGGACCGGATCGAGCACGCGCTCGCCGCCGTGGACAGCGCCCGGGAGCGCGCCGCCGCGGTCGTGTCCGCCCAGCAGCCCGACCCCGCCGCCCTGGAGGCCGCGCGCCGCACCCTGGTCGCCGCCGTCGTGGATCTGCGCGCCGCCGCTGACGCCGCGGCCGGTGAGTGGTGGCTCGCCGCCCTGCCCGAGGAGCGGGTGCTGCACGCCGAACAGGCCGGACACCGTACGCTCGCGGCGACGATACGGCGGCAGGGACTGCACATCTCGGAGGGCGCACGGACATGACGGCAGTGAACGGACGGGCGAGCACGACGGCGAGCGGCGCGGATGCCGGGAGCGCCGGAGGGAGCGCCGCGGCCGGATACGGTCCCGCGGGCGACACCGTCGCCGCAGTCGTGCGCCAGTGGCAGGCCGTCCACCCCCGGATCGACACCGCCCCCATGGAGATCATCGGCCGTATCAACCGCTGTGCCGCCCTGCTCCAGCAGGCCGAGGACGCACCGCTGCGCCACGCCGGGCTCACCCGGCCCGAGTTCGACGTCCTCGGCACCCTGCGCCGTACCGGCCACGCGTTGACCCCCGGCGAGATCGCGCGGGAGACGTTCTCCTCCGGCGCCGCCGTCACCAAACGCCTCAAGCAGCTCGGTGAGCGCGGCCTGATCGAACGGCACGGCGACACCCGCGACCGCAGGGTCACCCACGTCCATCTCACGGACGCGGGCCGCGACCTCGTCGACCGCGTTCTGCCCGAACAGCTCTCCTACGAGAGGACCGCCCTGTCCGGCCTCGACGACGACGCGCAACGGGGCCTCGCCGCCGCGCTCGGCGAGCTGCTGGTCCAGTTGGAGGGCCGACTCGGGGGGCCGCGCGGCTGACCGTCCCCGCCGCGCCGCTCACTTCGTGGACCGTTCGAACGCGGCGCGGCCGGACGATTACCCTCGTGGCTGCCCCAGCCGCGCCATCGCATCGGAGAAGCCGCCCATGGACCGTCTCACCAGCGCCGTCAGCACCGCGGACGCCCCCACCGACGTGTTGTTCCGCGACGCCGTCGAGGCCGACGTCGACGCGCTGGTCGCGCTGATCGACTCGGCGTACCGCGGCGACTCCAGCCGCGCCGGCTGGACCACCGAGGCGGACCTCCTCCAGGGGCCGCGGACCGACGCCGAGGGGGTGCGCGAGGTCCTCCGGGCGGCCGACAGCAGACTGCTCACCGTCGAACGCGACGGCGCGATCATCGCCTGCTGCCACCTCGAACACCGCGGTGCACACGCCTACTTCGGCATGTTCGCGGTCAGCCCCGGCCTCCAGGGCGCGGGGCTCGGCAAGGCGGTCCTCGCCGAGGCGGAGCGGACGGCCCGCATCACCTGGGGCGTCCGTGAGATGCACATGACCGTGATCTCCCTACGCCTCGACCTGATCGCCTGGTACGAGCGGCGCGGTTACCGCCGTACGGGACGGATGAGCCCCTTCCCCTACGGCGAGGAGCGCTTCGGGATCCCGCAGCGCGACGACCTTCAGTTCGAACTGCTGGTCAAGCCGTTGATCTGACAGCCCGCGCCGGGGCCCGGCGTGCGAGGCTCACGCGGTGAAGCGGCCGGTGCGCTTGATCTCCGGGTGGTCCGTGGTCGCGCCGTCCAGCGCCAGGGCGCGTACGAGCCGCAGATGGTCCTGGGTGTTCACCACCCAGCCGATGATCCTCAGATCCGCCTTGCGCGCGTGCTCGACCACCTCCAGGGTCAGCCGGCGGATGTTGAGGCAGACGGTCGCGGCACCGGCCGCCACGGCGCGCTCCACGATATCGGTGCCGTAACGGCTGCCGATCAGCGCCGTGCGCACGCCGGGCACGAGCCGGGCGATCTCCGCGATCGCCTCGTCGTGGAACGAGGACACCTCGACCCGGGCGACCAGGTCCCGGCGCAGCATCACCTCGGCCAGCGCCCGCGCCGCGGCCACGTCCTTGATCTCCGCCTGGAGCGGTGCCCGCACGGTGTCCAGGACCTCTTCGAAGACGGGGACCCGCTCCCCGCGGCCCGCGTCGAGCGCGCGCAGCTCGGCGAGGGTCTTCCCGGCGATCGGGCCGGTGCCGTCGGTCGTACGGTCCACGTCCGTGTCGTGCATGACCACGAGCGCGCCGTCCTTGCTCAGATGCAGATCGAGTTCGATCACATCGAGGCCCGCGCGCTCGGCGGCGATGAAGGACCGGAGGGTGTTCTCGGGCTCGACACCCATGACTCCGCGGTGCCCGATGGTGAGGAAGTTCAAGGTTCAGCTCGCTTCCGTCGGCGACGACTCGGCTTGCGTGCACGGCGTTCCCCTACCCGCGGCACGGCCGCAGCCTAACGGCCCGGCCTCGCGAGGGAACCGGCCCCGCACGGCCCGAGGGGTGCGCGGACGGTGTGATTCCGGGCCGCGGGACCGGCCGTGGATCACCCCTGGGTGGGCGCGCCACACCACCGTTGACCTCACGCACCGCTGCCCCGACGGCACCTCCTGTGCTGCGGGACAGGAAGATGAACGGCGAGGTGGGGACAGCGCAGGATAATTTCCTGATCGTCCTCTTGCTGGGAGAAACCCTGTATGCATACGGTGTCTTGACGCGAGGTTCTCCCGTGGAGGATGAATTATGACGGAAATTCTTGTGCAGGCGGGTTCCGAAGGACAGGTTCCTTCACCGGAGAGGGTGGTGGACCATCCGGCCTGGCCCGTGCTCAAGGATGCCGTGGAGCGGATCCGGCCCTGGCAGTCCAAGGACGGTTCCATCGACTTCGACGCCGAGGGCGCGCCGGACCCCGCGGAGGCCGAACTCGCCGTGAGCCGTGTGGCGCGGGCCGTGGAGGAACTCTCCCCGCTGCTGCCGCACGACGCCGCGTACCACGAGGCGCTCGTGAAGGACCTGCGTCGCTGGGCCGACGAAGGCTTCAAGGTGCCCGACTTCCTGGACTCGCTGCTGGCCTTCCAGCCCGCCGTGCAGCGCGAGGACGGCAGGCAGCACCTGGTCGTGTTCCCGATGTACACGCAGAACGGCAACCTGGACCGCAACCTCGAAGCGGTCGTCCTGCGCATGGTCTGGCCCGAGTGGCTCGCCGAGCTGGAGGCCACCCGCTACGACAACCCGCTGTTCTGCGGCATCACGTTCGAGGACTTCACCGGCGGCTACGACACCAACTCGGCCGTTCTGTTCCCCGAGACCGTCGCCGTGCGCGAGGCCCCCGAGAGCTTCAGCTGGGGTGCCATCTTCTGCGACCGCGAGGCCGCCCGCTTCCGCCGTGTCACCGCCGCGGCCGTCGACATCCTGGGCCTCGAACTGCCCGAGGACATCGCCGCGATGGTGCACGACCAGCAGCGCTGCCAGCAGGCCTTCGTCCTGTGGGACATGATCCACGACCGCACCCACAGCCACGGCGACCTGCCGTTCGACCCCTTCATGATCAAGCAGCGGCAGCCGTTCTGGATGTACGGCCTGGAGGAGCTGCGCTGCGACCTCACCTCCTTCAAGGAGGCCGTGCAGCTCGAGGCCGACGGCTTCCCGCAGGGCCGCGACGTGCAGTACGCGGTGCTCTTCGACCGCATGTTCCGCTTCCCGGTCACCGGCGAGCGCGTCCGCAACTACGACGGCCTCGGCGGCCAGCTCCTCTTCGCCTACCTGCACCAGCACGACGTCGTCCGCTGGACCGACAACAAGCTGCACATCGACTGGCAGCGCGCCCCCGAGATCACCAACCAGCTCTGCGCCGAGATAGAGAAGCTGTACCGGGACGGCATCGACCGCCCCAAGCTCGTCCACTGGTTCAAGGCGTACGAGCTGGTCTCCACCTACCTCGCCCCGCACCCGGCCTCCCGCTGGGCCAAGGGCCCGGACGCCCTGGACCTCACGCTGCCGCCGCGTAAGCTCGTCGACGACGTGCTGGCGGACGAGTTTCCGCTCAGCATGTTCTACGAGGCGCTCTCCAAGAAGATCAAGAAGGTGATCGCCTCGACCAAGGGCATCACCGCGGAGACCCCCGAGCAGGTCGCCGCATGAGCGTCGACGCTGTAGGTACGGGTGAGGCAGCGAAGGCTGCTCAGGAGGCGAGGATCATGCACAACGGGAACGGTCCGCTCAGCGGTGCGGTGATCGCGGTGGCCGGCGCGGGCGGGCCCGCGGGCAAGGCGACGCTGATGCGGCTCGCCGAGGCCGGGGCGACCGTCGTCGGGTCGGACAACAACCCCGAGCGGCTCGCGGAGGCCGTGGACGCCGCTTCCTACGCGCACGGCGGCGCCAGTGTCGTGGGGGAGACGGTCGACCTGCTCGACCTGCAGTCGACCCGCGACTGGGCCGACCGCATCGAGAAGGAGTACGGCCGTGTCGACGGCCTCGTCCACCTCGTCGGCGGCTGGCGCGGCGGCAAGGCCTTCACGCGCAGCGGCATCGAGGACTGGGACCTGCTGGAGAAGCTCCTCATCCGCACCGTGCAGCACACCTCGCTGGCGTTCTACGACGGGCTCCAGCGCAGCGACCGCGGCCGGTACGTCCTGATCAGCGCGGCCGGGGCGTCCCAGCCGACCGCCGGGAACGCGGCCTACTCCGCCGCGAAGGCCGCCTCCGAGGCCTGGACGCTGGCCATGGCGGACGGCTTCCGCAAGACGGCCGACGAGAGCGGTTTGACGTCCGCGGCTACGATCCTGATCGTCAAGGCGTTGGTGCACGACGCGATGCGCGCCGAGCGTCCCAACGCGAAGTTCGCGGGCTTCACCGACGTCAACGATCTGGCCGAGGCCATCGCCGGTGTATGGGACAAGCCCGCCGCGGAAGTGAACGGAAACCGTCTGTGGCTGACCGAGAAGCCGTGAACCGTCCCCGGACCGACGCGCGTCGCCACCACGACCCGCAGGTCCGCGGTTTCGCCAGCGACAACTACGCCGGGGCCCACCCGGAAGTGATGGCCGCCCTGGCGCTGGCCAACGTCGGCCATCAGGCCGCGTACGGCGAGGACGCGTACACCGAGAACCTCCAGGCGATCATCCGCGGCCACTTCGGCGCCTCGGCGGAGGCGTTCCCGGTCTTCAACGGCACCGCTGCCAACGTCGTCTCGCTCCAGGCGGTCACCGACCGCTGGGGCGCGGTGATCTGCGCCGAGAGCGCGCACATCAACGTGGACGAGGGCGGCGCCCCCGAGCGCATGGGCGGCCTCAAGCTGCTCACCGTGCCCACGCCCGACGGCAAGCTCACCCCTGAGCTGATCGACCGCCAGGCCTGGGGCTGGGAGGACGAGCACCGCGCGATGCCGCAGGTCGTCTCGATCACCCAGAGCACCGAACTGGGCACGCTCTACACGCCCGACGAGATCCGCGCGATCTGCGAGCACGCCCACGCGCGCGGGATGCGGGTGCATCTGGACGGCTCCCGCATATCCAACGCCGCCGCGTCCCTGAACGTACCGATGCGGATGTTCACCAACGCGGTCGGCGTCGACATCCTCTCCCTGGGAGGGACGAAGAACGGCGCGCTGCTCGGCGAGGCGGTCGTCGTCCTCAACCAGGACGCCGTCCGCCACATGAAGCATCTGCGCAAGCTGTCCATGCAGCTCGCCTCCAAGATGCGCTTCGTGTCGGTGCAGTTGGAGGCCCTGTTCGCCAAGGACCTGTGGCTGCGCAACGCCCGCCACGCCAACGAGATGGCGCAGCGCCTGGCGGAGGGTGTGCGCGCGGTCCACGGCGTCGAGATCCTCTACCCGGTGCAGGCCAATGCCGTCTTCGCGCGTCTGCCGCACGAGGTGACCGAGCGCTTGCAGAAGCGCTTCCGGTTCTACTTCTGGGACGAGGCTGCGGGCGACGTCCGCTGGGTGTGCGCCTTCGACACGACCGAGGACGACGTGGACCGGTTCGTGGCGGCGCTCAAGGAGGAGATGGCGCGCTACACGCCCTGATCCGGCCCGTAGGAGCCGTACACGTACGCGGCCGATCGGCAGTCCGTCGACTGCTGATCGGCCGCGTATCGGCGTGTTCGGGCGCGTTCGTCGAGCGTTCGTCGTGCGTCAGTGCGCGCCGGCCGTGCGGAGCTGCTCCGGGGTGGGGGCCGTGCCGCCGAGGTGGGCGGGCATCCACCAACTGTCCTCCGGGCCCTTGGGACGGCCGGGGTAGGCGCGCTGCGCGGTCTCCAGCAACTCCTGGACGCGCTCGCGCAGTTGACGGGTGAGCGCGCCCGCGTACGTGTCGCGCGGGGCCTCCATCGCCTCGCCGACCCGGATCGTGATCGGGGTGTGGCTGCGCTTGAAGTTGCGCGGGTGGCCCTTCGTCCACAGCCGCTGCGTGCCCCACAGGGCCATCGGGACCAGCGGGACGCCCGCCTCCTGGGCCAGGCGCGCGGCGCCCGACTTGAAGCCCTTGAGGGTGAACGACTGCGAGATCGTGGCCTCGGGGAAGACTCCGACCACCTCACCGGACTTCAGCGAGTCCAGCGCGTGCGCGTACGCGGCCTCGCCCTGCTTGCGGTCCACCGGGATGTGCTTCATGGCGCGCATCAGCGGGCCGGAGATCCGGTGCCGGAAGACGGACTCCTTGGCCATGAAGCGCACCAGACGCTTCTGCGGCAGCGCCGCCAGGCCGTTGAAGATGAAGTCCAGATAGCTGATGTGATTGCTCACCACCACCGCGCCGCCGGACCGCGGGATGTTCTCCGAGCCCTGGCAGTCGATCTTCAGGTCCCATGCCTTGAACATCGTGAGGGCAAGGCCGACAACAGGACGATAGACGAGCTCAGCCATGGACGGGACGGACCCTTCTCTCTGCCTGGGAAGGGACTCCCGGCGAAAGTTACGCAGCCGTAGGTTTACGGCACGTTGCCGATCGTGCCCCAAGAACGCGTGCGGGGCCAGTCCTGATGCCGCTGAACAGCGAGATCCTCGTCACGTCAGCCGGATGGACCACCGCGGACCCCGCTTCGAGGTGCGGGAATGTCCCTGGCCCCGTGGACGCTGGAGGAAGACGCAGGGTTGCGCTCGTGCCGACGAGCGGGTACGGAGCCGGATACCGGCGAGAGGGCGGGAGAGCAGGCGTGGGTGGAGTGGACGACAGCGGGCGGCTCGGTGCGGGCGAGTTGGGGCAGGGACTCGGCGGACGGGCCACCCTCGTGCAGTTCTCCAGCGCCTTCTGCGCCCCCTGCCGCGCGACACGGCGGATCCTCGCCGAGGTGGCGGCCATGGTGCCCGGCGTCGCCCATGTGGAGATCGACGCCGAGCAGCGGCTCGAACTCGTACGGGCCCTCGGCATCCTGAAGACACCGACCGTCCTCGTCCTCGACGCCGAGGGGCGGATCGTGCGCCGGGCGACCGGACAGCCACGCAAGGCGGACGTGATCGCCGCGCTCGGCGCGGCCGTCTGACGTCCCATCGGCCCAGGTGGGCGACGTGCGAGGCGGCCCTGGGGCAGCGGGTGAGACATCTCCCAGATCCCGGGGCGCACTTGACTCTGCGCCCCAGCTATCGTCAGCTTGACCCTATGCCCCCGGAATTCCTTCTCCCCGAGCGTGTCCACGTGGTCCCGGCCCGCACCGCGAGTGGGCGCACCGTCCGGGCTGAATGAGCAGCCACGGATCCTCCCCCTCCGCGGGGTCCCCCCACGTCGTCTCTCGCAGAAGGACAACTCCATGACGGCCACGCCCGACCTCGGCACCCCCCGGCTCACCTCCCCGGACCTGTTGCGCTCCGTCTTCCGCCGACACGCGGCGGGAGTCGCCGTGATCACGGCCCAGTTGGGCGGCAGCCCGGTCGGCTTCACCGCCACCTCCCTCGCCTCCGTCTCCGCCGAGCCCGCGCTCGTCTCGTTCGGCATCGGGACCGGTGGCTCCAGTTGGCCCGTCATCTCCGAGACCCGCCATGTCGGGGTGCACATACTCGGCGAGCACCAGGAAGCCCTGGCCCGTACGTTCGCCAGGAGCGGCGCGGACCGCTTCGGGCCGCCCACGAGCTGGCGCGAGGGGCCGGAGGGCGTGCCCGTGCTGGACGGCGTCCTCGCCTGGCTCGTCTGCCGCGTGGTGGCGCGCGTGCCCGCCGGGGACCATCGCATCGTCGTGGGCGAGGTCGTGGCCGGTGACCCCTCGGGCGAGGGGCGCCCGCTTGTCTACCATCAGGGGCACTTCAACGGCCTTCGCGACTGACCCTCCTGGCCGGTTACACAGCGTTGCCAAGGTCACAGTGCAAAGCGCTTGCTTAGCGGGCGCTCGCTGGGTGTACTACTGACGAGTAATATCTTGTTCGGAGCGCGGGGTCGCCCCGATCGGGATCGGCCGCTTCAGGCGCCTATGCTGCCTGCAAGAAGGCAGCCCAGAACTGACGATGCAGTAGGAGAGCCGGCGTGAGCTTGAGGATCGTTGTCACTGTGAAGTACGTGCCCGACGCCACTGGCGACCGGCACTTCGCCGATGACCTGACCGTGGACCGCGACGACGTGGACGGTCTCCTCTCCGAACTCGACGAGTACGCGGTCGAGCAGGCGCTTCAGATCGCCGAGGAGGCGGACGACGCCGAGGTCACCGTGTTGACCGTGGGCCCGGAGGACGCCAAGGACGCGCTGCGCAAGGCGCTGTCCATGGGTGCCGACAAGGCGATCCACGTGGAGGACGACGACCTGCACGGCACGGACGCCATGGGCACCTCGCTGGTGCTGGCCAAGGCGATCGAGAAGGCCGGTTACGACCTGGTGATCTCCGGTATGGCCTCCACCGACGGTGCCGCCGGTGTCGTCCCGGCGCTGCTGGCCGAGCGCCTGGGCGTCCCGCAGGTCACCCTGCTGTCCGAGGTCGCGGTCGAGGACGGCGTCGTCACGGGCCGCCGCGACGGCGACACGGCCTCCGAGCAGCTTCAGGCGCAGCTCCCGGCCGTGGTGTCGGTGACCGACCAGTCGGGCGAGGCGCGTTACCCCTCCTTCAAGGGCATCATGGCGGCCAAGAAGAAGCCGGTTCAGGCCTGGGACCTGTCGGACCTCGACATCGAGGCCGAGGAGGTCGGCCTGGAGGGCGCCTGGACGAAGGTCGAGTCCGCGACCGAGCGTCCGGCGCGCACCGCGGGCACGATCGTCAAGGACGAGGGCGAGGGCGGCAAGCAGCTCGCTGAGTTCCTCGCGAGCCAGAAGTTCATCTAAGGCTCACCACCTTCACCGCCCCTCAGACTTCGCAATCCGCAAGGAGATCCATTCCCATGGCTGAAGTTCTCGTCTACGTCGACCACGTGGACGGTGCCGTCCGCAAGCCCACCCTGGAGCTGCTGACCCTGGCCCGCCGCATCGGCGAGCCCGTCGCCGTCGCCCTCGGCGCGGGCGCGGAGAACACCGCGTCCACGCTGGCCGAGCACGGCGCGACGCGCGTCCTCACGCACGACGCCGCCGAGTACGCCGACTACCTGGTCGTCCCGAAGGTGGACGCGCTCCAGGCCGCCTACGAGGCCGTCTCCCCGGCCGCCGTCCTCGTCTCGTCCTCCGCCGAGGGCAAGGAGATCGCGGCCCGGCTGGCGCTGCGCATCGGCTCGGGCATCATCACCGACGCCGTCGACCTGGAGGCCGGTGCCGAGGGTCCGGTGGCGACCCAGTCGGTGTTCGCCGCCTCGTTCAGCACCAAGTCCCGTGTGTCCAAGGGCACTCCGGTCATTACGGTCAAGCCGAACTCCGCCGCGGTGGAGGCCGCCCCGGCCGCCGGCGCGGTCGAGGCCCTGGCGGTGTCCTTCTCCGCCCAGGCCACCGGCACCAAGGTCACCGCCCGTACGCCGCGCGAGTCGACGGGCCGTCCGGACCTGACCGAGGCCGCGATCGTCGTCTCCGGTGGCCGTGGTGTCAACGGCGCGGAGAACTTCTCGATCATCGAGGCGCTGGCCGACTCCCTGGGTGCCGCGGTGGGCGCGTCGCGTGCCGCCGTGGACGCGGGCTGGTACCCGCACACCAACCAGGTCGGCCAGACCGGTAAGAGCGTGTCGCCGCAGCTCTACATCGCCTCCGGTATCTCGGGCGCGATCCAGCACCGCGCCGGTATGCAGACCTCGAAGACGATCGTCGCGATCAACAAGGACGCCGAGGCGCCCATCTTCGAGCTGGTCGACTACGGCGTGGTGGGTGACCTGTTCGAGGTCGTCCCGCAGCTCACCGAGGAGATCAAGTCCCGCAAGGGCTGAGCCACTTCATGAGCAGCAGCCCCCGGCACCGCTTCGGCGGTCCCGGGGGCTGCGCTCTGTTCCGGGCCGGGTGCCCCTCGGACACGGCTTCGCCGCACGGTCGTTGACCGGCCGCGAGGCGCGCGGATAGCGTCGCTCGACGCGTTCTTGATTCCGGTCGGCGGAAGACGGAGGCCGTGCGATGGAGCGGACGAGGGTGGCCACCAGTCTCGCGGGTGCCGTCAGCGAGGAGATCGGCGCCTTCCTGGCTCCGGTCGACGCCGCGTTGGCACGCCACTACCCCGGCGACCCCGGCACCCGTCAGCCCGTCCACACGGTCTACGTCCCCGGCGACGTCTTCGCGGCCGACACCGTCCGCTCCTGGGGCGAGCAAGCCCTCGCCGCCCTCGACCAACACGCCCCGGACGCCGCCTCGTTCGCCGCCGTCCTCGGCCTCGCGGACGATCTCGCCGGGCCCGTGTACGAGCGTGTGCGCGCGAAGCTGGCGCGCGAACCGATCGAAGACCTGCGCGTCGACTTCGAGGACGGCTACGGATCGCGCCCGGACGCCGAGGAGGACGAACACGCCGCCCGCGCCGCCCAGTTGATCGCCGAGGCCCGCGCCGAGGGCGGGATCACCGCCCCGTACGTGGGCATCCGTATGAAGTGCATGGAGGCGTCGGTACGGCGGCGAGGCATCCGTACCCTCGACGTCTTCCTGACCGGCCTGATGGCGGCGGGCGGTCTCCCGGACGGGCTCGTGCTGACGCTGCCGAAGGTGACGTATCCCGAGCAAGTCACCGCCATGGCACGGCTGTTGGGGGAGTCCGAGCAGGCGCACGGCCTTGCCCCGGGGCGGCTCGGGTTCGAGATCCAGATCGAGACCAGTCAGGCCGTCCTCGCGGCCGACGGCACCGCGACCGTCGCCCGCATGATCCGCGCCGCCGAGGGCCGCGTCACCGGGCTCCACTACGGCACCTTCGACTACAGCGCCTGCCTCGGTGTGTCCGCCGCCTACCAGGCCAGCGACCACCCGGCCGCCGACCACGCCAAGGCGATCATGCAGGTCGCCGCCGCGGGCACCGGAGTACGCGTCAGCGACGGCTCCACCAACGTCCTGCCGATCGGCCCGAGGGAGCGGGTCCACGACGCCTGGCGGCTGCACCACCGGCTCACCCGCCGCGCGCTCGCCCGCGCCTACTACCAGGGCTGGGACATGCACCCCGGCCACCTGCCGACCCGGTACGCGGCCGTCTTCGCCTTCTACCGCGAGGGGTACGAGCAGGCCGCGGCCCGCCTCGCCCGCTACGTGCGCCGCGTCGACGGCGACGTCCTGGACGAACCGGCGACCGCCCAGGCCCTCGGCGGCTATCTGCTGCGGGGCCTGGACTGCGGTGCCCTCGACGACGCGGAGGTCACCGAGGCGAGCGGGCTGAGCCGGGCCGAACTGGAGAGGTTCGCGGCACCGCGCCGCGCCGGAGCAGCCGACGGAGGCGCTGCGGACCGCCCTACGACGGCGGCAGTTCGCCCGAGCCGCGCGTGATCAGCCGCGTCGGCAACTCGATGCGCTCAGGCGTGAGCAGCGTGCCGTCGAGTTGGCCGAAGAGACGCTCGGCGGCCGTGCGGCCGAGGGCGGCGGCGTCCTGGGCGACCACCGTGACACCGGGGTCGAGCAGATCCGCCAACTCGAAGTCGTCGAAGCCGACGAGGGCGACGGAGCGGCCACGCCCGGCGAGGACCCGGACGACGGTGACCGTCACCCGGTTGTTGCCCGCGAAGATCGCCGTCACGGGCGCGGGACCCGCGAGCATCTCCTCGGCGGCCCGCCGCACCCGCTCGGGGTCGGTCACCCCGAGGGACATCCAGGACTCCTCGACCGGTATGCCCGCGTCCGCCATGGCGGCACGGTAGCCACGCAGCCGTTCGGCCGCGGTGTGGATGCGCGGCATGTCCCCGATGAAGCCGATCCGGCGGTGTCCGTGCGCGAGCAGATGGGCGACCCCGTCGCGGGCGCCGCCGAAGCTGTCGGACAGCACCGCGTCGGCGTCGATCTTCCCGGCCGGGCGGTCCACGAACACCGTGGCGACCCCGGCCCTCATCTCGGGCTCCAGATAGCGGTGGTCGTCACCGGCCGGGATGACGACCAGGCCGTCCACGCGGCGCGCGCACAGCGCCAGCGCCAGTTCCTGCTCGCGCTCCGGGTCCTCCGCGCTGGAACCGTTGATCAGCAGGGCGCCGTGGGCACGGGCGACCTCCTCGACCGCGCGGCTCAGCGGCCCGTAGAACGGGTCCGCGAGGTCCTCCAGGACGAGGCCGATGCTCGCGGTGCGGCCCTTGCGCAGCACACGCGCGCTGTCGTTGCGGCGGAAGCCCAGGGCCTCGATGGCCTCCTGGACCCGGCGTTCGGTGTCCGGGGTGACCCCGGGCTCACCATTGACCACGCGCGAGACCGTCTTCAGTCCGACACCGGCCCGTGCCGCCACGTCCTTCATGGTCGGACGGCTGCCGTAGCGGGTTCCGGAGAGACGGTCTGGTCGCGGGGCTGTCTCGGGCACGATGCGCTGTCCTGTCCGTCGTCCATGGAGAGGTGACACCCCATGGGGTCCTATGTGGTTGTGGGGCTATGTGGGGTCTGGCTGTGTGGCGTGCGGCTATGGGGATCGGTGCGGCTGTGTAGCGAGGGGCTGTGTCGCGTGGGGTATGGGGATCGGTGCGGCTGTGTGGCGAGGGGCTGTGTCGCGTGGGGCTGTGTGGGACTGTGTGGCGTCGAGCATAGAGCCTGGACAACGTTGTCAGAGCGGGAGAAACTGTGCTCCGCACATCTGTGCGCTCACGCCCTTGGGGAGACCTGACACTGATGCACACCGACCTGGTGGCCGCCCTCGACATCGGCGGCACCAAGATCGCCGGAGCGCTGGTCGACGGCCACGGCCGGATCCTGCTGCGCGCCCAGCGTGCGACGCCCGCGCGGGAGCCCGGCGACACCGTGATGGACGCCGTCGCGGACGTCCTGACGGAGTTGGCGGCCTCCCCCCTCTGGCGCGGGGTGCGTGCCGTCGGCATCGGCAGCGCCGGACCGGTGGACGCCTCCACGGGCTCGGTGAGCCCGGTCAACATACCGGGCTGGCGGGCGTACCCCCTGGTGGAGCGGGTCCGGGCCGCGACGGGCGGCCTGCCGGTCGAGCTGATCGGCGACGGTGTGGCCATCACGGCCGCCGAACACTGGCAGGGTGCCGCCCGAGGTCATGACAACGCGCTGTGCATGGTGGTGTCGACCGGCGTCGGCGGCGGTCTGGTGCTGGGCGGGCGGCTGCATCCGGGCCCGACGGGCAACGCGGGCCACATCGGGCACATCAGCGTCGACCTGGACGGCGATCCGTGCCCGTGCGGCTCGCGCGGCTGTGTGGAGCGCATCGCGAGCGGGCCGAACATCGCCCGCCGCGCCCTGGAGGGCGGCTGGCGGCCGGGCCCCGACGGCGACACCTCGGCCGCGGCGGTGGCCGCCGCGGCCCGTGACGGCCACCCGGTGGCCGTGGCCTCCTTCGAGCGGGCCGCGCGGGCGCTGGCCGCGGGCATCGCGGCGACGGCGACGCTGGTCGAGATCGACATCGCGGTCATCGGCGGGGGCGTGGGCAAGGCCGGTGACGTCCTGTTCACACCGCTGCGCGCGGCCCTGGCCGAGTACGCCACGTTGTCCTTCGTCCAGCGCCTGACCGTGGCGCCGGCGCTGATGGGCACGGACGCGGGGCTGGTCGGTGCGGCGGCAGCGGCGCTCACGACCACGCCTCCGCAGCCGAACGCGAGGGCGGCCGGAGTCTGACAGGAGGGGGGTCCGGCAAGAGGGGAGTCCGGCAAGAGGCCAGTGGGCCAGGGCTGTTCGGACACCCCGGCCACCGGCCACGCCACGCGACCATGCTCGGTCAATGCCGCGTACTCAGCACGTCAGCTTCGCGTCCGCCCAGTCCGCGTGGTCGGAGTCGATGCCGTCGCCGCCGTCGGTGACGACGAGGTGGACCACCTGAGCGCCGGTCACATCGGCGGTGAGCTGCTGCGCGGGCATCGCGTTGGTCAGCACCCCGGTGGCGGCGGCCTTCGTATCGTCCGCCCGGATCTCGAAGGCGACCGTCCCCGCGCCGCCCTTCTCGTCGTCCACGCCGACCCGCGCCGAGACCGTGCTGCACAGCCCGCCCGTGTAGAACGCGACGTCGCTCTCGGCATGGACCCCGAGCCCCTTGGCGTACACGGTCCCGCCGATGGTGATCGGATGACCGTCACCCGCGGCGCTCTCGCCGTTGCTGGTGTCGCGCTCGACGGGACCGTAGCCGTTGACCGTCGAGAGCCACGGCAGATCGCCGAGGTACGAGACCCCGTGGGGCGGCGGCGCGACCACCGTCGCCGTGACCGGTACCTCGCTGCTCGCCCGTACGCCGTTCGGCGCGCGGTAGTCCGTCCTCAGTGTCAGGTCGTACGCCCCCGTCGCCGTGCCCTCGGGCACGGTCACCCGCCAGGTCGTCCGCAGCGTGTGTCCCGTCGGCAGCGCTCCCGCGGTCGTCGGGGACGTGGGCCGCACCGTCCATCCCGCGGGCCCGGCCAGTGACACGGACACCCGCTCGGCCGCGGTGCGGCCGAGGTCCGTCACCGTCGAGGTGTAGTCGACCGTCCGGCCCGCCTCGGTGAACGGGCTGCCGTCGAGGCGCAGTTCGACGGCGGGCGGCTGCTCGGCCCACTTCCGGTCGGCCGTGACGCGGACGAGGAGCGTGCCGTGCGCGGGCACCGTCGCCGAGATCGTGCCCGCGGTGTTGGAGGACGTGTGCCGCCACAGGTCGCGCAGGGTGTACGCGCTCGCCCGCGGCAGGCCGACCGCCGTCGCCGTCGTACTGATCCGCTGGGCGGTGTTCGTCTCGTTGAAGAGGGCCACGGCACGGCTGCCGTCCGCCATCTCCTTGGCGACGACCCAGCGCCCGCCCTCGGACGAGACCACCGCGCCCTGCTTGCCGAGCGGGTCCTGGTCGACGGCGATGACCTCCTTGTTGCCGAGGATGTCGAAGGTCGCCGGGGAGGCCGTACGCAGATCGGAGCCGATGAGCAGCGGCGCGGCCATCACCGACCACATGGAGAAGTGCGTGCGGTACTCGGTGTCCGTCATACCGCCGTTGCCGACCTCCAGCATGTCGGGGTCGTTCCAGTGCCCGGGACCCGCGTACGGCGCGAGCGGAAGGTTCTGCTTGAGGATCGAGAGCATCGAGCCCCAACTGTCGCCGATGTCACCCGTGGTGCGCCACAACTGCCCGAGATCGGCGGCCCATTCCCAGGGCTTGTTCGCGCCCCACTCGCAGATGCTGTAGACGATGGGGCGGCCGGTCGCCTTCAGCGCGTCGCGCATCGTCGTGTAGCGCTGCTTGGCGTCCACGCCTTGGTTGTTGCAGTTGTCGTACTTGAGGTAGTCCACGCCCCAGTCGGCGAACTGCCGCGCGTCGCTGTACTCATGGCCGAGCGCGCCCGGGAACCCCGCGGGGTTGCAGGTCTTGGTGCCCGCGCTGGTGTAGATGCCGAGCTTGAGCCCCTTGGCGTGGACGTAGTCCGCAACTGCCTTGATCCCGTGGGGGAAACGCTCCGGATCGGGGACGAGCTTGCCGTCCGCGTCCCGTGTCGGCAGGGCCCAGCAGTCGTCGAGGTTGACGTACTGGTACCCCGCGTCCTTGAGCCCCTTCGCCACGAACAGATCCGCGATTCCTTCGACCATCGACTCGTTGAACTCCGCCCGGCACTGCGTGGAGTTCCAGTTGTTGAAGCCCATCGGCGGGGTGAGAGCGAGTCCGTCGGTCGGTGCGGGTGCCGTGGCCGGGGTCGTACGCGGGGTGGCCAGGGCCGGTGCGGCGAGCCCGGCCGCGCCCAACAGCCCTGCGGTGAGCGCTCCGATCACTCTTCGACGGATGGTGCGGGTGAGAAGGTGACGCATCATGACGTTCCTCCGTACTCGCGACAGAAGGGATGCCTTCCAGCTCGTATCAACGTGCGCGTTTACGGTAGGCCGTGTTGGACTGTGTTGGAAGAGATGTGGGTAACAGTTGATCGGTATCTCGTCAGAACCCTTGACGACGCCCCTACAGGGGGGTGAGATCCAAGCCTTGCGTTCGGTTGTGTTGAGTGGCATTCCAAGGAGAGCGACATGGCACAGTCATCGTTGGAGGGACTCACGTCGTCCGGGAGCTTGACCGGACATCGGATGTCCCGGCGAACTCTCCTACGCAGCACGGCCGTTGGTGTCGGGGCTGTCACCCTGCCGGCCCTGCTGGCCGCCTGCGGAAGCGGACCGGGCGGCAACAAGAACGAAGTCACCGTGGGGTCCAACGCCTCGGACGCGGTGCCCAAGACGGCGTTCCAGGCCGCCTTCGACGCCTACGAGAAGGAGTCGGGCAAGAAGGTCAAGGTCAACACCAAGGACCACAACGACTTCCAGGAGAACATCAACCGCTATCTCCAGGGAACGCCCGACGACGTCTTCATGTGGTTCGCCGGATACCGCATGCAGTACTTCGCCGAGAAGGGACTGCTCACCGACATCAGTGACGTGTGGCAGGGCTTCACCGGATTCTCCGACGCCCTCAAGGCCCAGTCCACGCACGCGGGCAAGCAGTACTTCGTGCCGTACTACTACTACCCGTGGGCCGTCTTCCACCGGAAGAGCCTCTTCGCGAGCAAGGGCTACCAACAGCCCAAGACCTGGGACGAGTTCATCGCCCTGGCCAAGCAGATGTCCAAGGATGGCACACCGGTCGCCTTCAGCGACAAGGACGGCTGGCCCGCCATGGGCACCTTCGACTACATCGACATGCGACTGAACGGATACGACTTCCACAAGTCCCTGATGGCGGGCAAGGAAGCGTGGACCGACCCGAAGGTGCGCAACGTCTTCGACACCTGGCGCGAACTCATGCCGTACTACCAGAAGGGCGCCCTCGGCCGCACCTGGGAGGAGGCCGGGCAGAGCCTCCAGCAGCGCAAGACGGGCATGGCCGTCTTCGGAATGCCGCACCCCGGCAGCCAGTTCCCGGAGAACGAACGGGACGACATCGACTTCTTCGCCTTCCCCGAGATCGACCCGCAGCACGGACAGGGCGCCGTCGAGGCACCCATCGACGGGTTCCTGATCGCCCGCAAGTCGAAGAACATATCCGGCGCCAAGAACCTGCTGACCTGGCTCGGCAAGCCCAAGGCCGAGGACGTCTACCTCCGGCACGACCCCAACAACGTGGCCGTGAACTCCGGTGCGGAGACCTCCGGTTACAGCGCTCTGCAGAAGAAGTCCGCCGAACTCGTCGCCGGCGCCCAGCAGATCTCGCAGTTCCTGGACCGCGACACCCGGCCCGACTTCGCCTCCACCGTGATGATCCAGGCGATCCAGGAGTTCATCGGGAACCCGAAGGACGTCGACGGGTTGTGCAACAAGATCGAACGGCAGAAGAAGACCATCTTCTCGCAGACCGCCGACTGATACACGGGGGGATACGTTCCGTGGCGCTCACCTCTCCACGGCGCGCCCGCCGACGGCTGCGCCGGTACACCCGACGCGACCTCGTCGTCCTCGGCGTGCTCCTCGGCATTCCCGTCCTGCTGGACCTCGCCATCGTATGGGGCCCGACCCTGGCCTCCATCGGGCTCTCCTTCACCTCCTGGGACGGCATCGGCGACATCCAGTGGGTGGGAACCGACAACTACCGGAACCTCTTCACCAATTACCCGCCGTTCTGGCCGGCCGCCCGCCACAACGTGCTGTGGCTGCTCTTCCTCGGCCTGGTCGCGACCCCGTTCGGGCTGCTGCTCGCGGTGCTCATCGACCGCGGCGTCCGCTTCAGCCGCTTCTACCAGTCCACGATCTATCTGCCGGTCGTGCTCTCGCTCGCCATCGTCGGCTTCATCGCCCAACTGATCCTGGGCACCGACCAGGGCGTGGTCAACACGATCATCGGCCCCCGTGAGAGCCCGGTCGACTGGCTCGGCGACTCCGACCTCAACATCTGGATGATGATGATCGCGGCGAGCTGGCGGCACACCGGGTACGTGATGATCCTCTATCTCGCGGGCCTCAAGTCCGTCGACCCGGCGCTGAAGGAAGCGGCGGCGATCGACGGGGCGGGCGCCCGCCAGACGTTCTTCCGCGTGGTGTTCCCCACCCTGCGTCCGGTCAACGTCATCGTCGGTGTGATCACGGTCATCGAGGCGCTGCGGGCCTTCGACATCGTCTACGCGGTCAACAAGGGCCGCAACGGCCTGGAACTGCTGTCCGTACTGATCACCGACAACATCATCGGCGAGGCGGGCCGCATCGGGTTCGGCTCCGCCATCGCGGTCGTCCTGCTGACTGTCTCCCTGGGGTTCATCGTGACGTTCCTGGTCCAAGAGCTGCGAGGTGCGCGCGAGCGATGAGCGCCGACCTCCGTACCGCCGCGCCGCCCCGCCCGGCCGCGACGCCCGTCACCGCCCCGAAGTCCCGCCCCCGCAAGGGCCGTTGGGGTGTGCACATCTTCCTGATGGCCGTGTCCCTGGCGTTCCTCGCCCCGCTCCTGCTGGCGGTCTACGCCTCCCTGCGGCCCTACGAGGACACCGCGCAGTACGGCTACTTCTCCTGGCCCCACCATCTGTCCTTCGACTACTACCGCCGGGCCTACACCGAGTCCGGCATGGGCAAGTACTTCACGAACACCCTGCTGATCGCCGTCCCCGCCGTGCTCGTGACCCTGTTCCTCGCGTCCTTCGTGGCCTTCGCGGTCTCCCGGCTGAAGATGCGCGGCGGGCTGGTCCTGCTGCTGTTCTTCACGGCGGGCAACCTGCTGCCCCAGCAGGTCATCGTGACCCCGCTGTACGTGCTGTTCAACAGGGTCCCGCTGCCGTGGTGGATGTCCGACTCGTTGATGATGTACGACTCCTACTGGGCCGTCATCGTCGTCAACATCGGGTTCCAACTGGGCTTCTGCGTCTTCGTCCTGGCCAGTTTCATGCGCACCCTCCCGCAGGAGATCACGGAGGCGGCGATCGTCGACGGCGCGGGTGTGTGGACCCGCTTCTGGCACATCACCCTGCCGCTGTGCCGCCCGGCCCTGGCAGCGCTCGCCACGCTCGAATTCGCCTGGATCTACAACGACTTCCTCTGGGCCCTGATCTTCATCTCCGACCCGGACAAGCTGCCGATCACGTCGTCGCTCAACAACCTCAGGGGCCAGTTCTTCACTGACTACAACCTGCTGGCCGCGGGTTCGATCCTGGTAGCCCTGCCGACGATCCTCGTCTTCCTGCTGCTGCAACGGCAGTTCATCGCGGGGCTCACACTGGGGTCGACGAAGGGGTAGGGAGACGACGAAGGGATAGGGAGCGCCCAGGAGTCGGAGCGAGCCACACGATGGGGTGAGGCAGGGCGGCGCGAAGTGTCCGGGCGGGCCGTGATCCGTTACGCAAGTCATGATCATTCCTCGTACAGCACAGCAGGCCACATCGATCCGCCGAGTCGCGGCAGCCCTCGCGGCAGCCGCGGCGATCGGCGGCCTCACCGCGGTCCCCGCCACCGCGACCGAGTCCCGCGCGTACGGCATGACCTCGTCCTTCGTCGCGTACGAAGGGACGAGCTTCTCGGGGCGGTCGGCCGACATCAACGGCTGCGGCCAGCACGCGATCCCCTTCCACGGCTCCTACAAGTGGATCCCGCGCGGCCAGGACGGCCGTATGCACAACGCGGCCGACGGCCGTGACCCCGTCCACACGGTCCTTCGCAGCAACAGGGACGCGGAAATGTCCACCCCCTTCGGCTGGCAGTCCATCTACATCGTCTGCTGACGCGCCGGTGCACTGAGCGACGGGGCTCCGGGTACGGCCTTCGGCCCGGCGGCCCCGGCCGCGCCGAACGGCGGGCGCTACTCGGATCTGCCGGAGAAGCCGTAGGACACCTCACGGCCGGGGACGGGCAGTCCCGTCGGCAGCAGGGGGCCGGGAAGGTCGGGTACGGCGACGGCGTCCCAGGCGACGGCGACGCCATCGACGAGGTGCGGCCCGAGGTCGACCGAGCTGACTTCGTCGCCGTTCGCATACGTGGTCAGGGTGAGCATGCCCATCCCGCCCTCGGACAGCGCGAGCCACTCGTCACAGGCCCAGCGGATCTCGTCGGCGTCACATGCGACCACGGTCGTGCTGTGCCGCACGGATCCGCTCCATCCCTCGTCCTCCAGCACGTAGTAGCTGTACGTCGACTCCGCGACGGGCTTGTCGCTCACGCCGAGGAGCATGGCCAACTCGGCCAGCCCGGCCTCCGCGTGAGCCGGGGCGCCGACCGTCCGTATCCGGGCATACAGCTCCTCCGCCTCGGCCTGCAGCCGTCTGAGCGTGCCCGGGTCCTGCCCGTGTTCCCCCATGAACTCGCGGAAGGAGATCTGCTCGGCCAGCCGTCCGGTCAGCAGGAACAGAGCCTGGACATCATCGGGACACGCCTCCACGGCGGCGCGCAGCCAGCGCTCCTCGGGCCAGGCCGGGTCGCCGTCGTCATCACCGGCACCGGGCTCCGGCGCCGTCAGGCACAGTAACTTCCCCAGTTCCAGAGCGGCTTGGGGATCGCCCGCCGTCGCCCTGTCGCGCAGCCGCGTGATCGACTCGTCCGTGATCGCCATGCGGTGACGCTATACCCCGCTACTGACACGCCCGCGTCGGGCAGTCGAGGACGGGTGCGCGTGACCACCGGTGGCGTTTCGCAGTTGGGCTGGGCATGAAGAAGCGCAGCATGCTCGCCATCGCCTCCCTCGCCGCCGGATTCGTCGTGGCCGCCGTCACCCCTTCGCACGCCGCCGACCACGAGACCTTCGGTGAGCTGAACGTCAAGGACGCCCTCAGCACCGTCGACCACACCGTCGACCAGGACGGCCTCGCCGGGGACGAGGGAGCCCTCGGACAGAACGGCTGACGGGCGGCAGCTTCGGACGGCGCGACGCCGGTGCCCCAGGGGGCACCGGCGTCGTCGTGCGCGGGGCGGCGGACGCGCACTCATCAGCAGCGGGTTTCCATGGCAGGGTGGAGTGGGCAAGCCCCAGGGGGCCAACAGAAGAGGGGGAACCGTGACCGTCGTCTGGATCAACGGTGCGTTCGGTGCGGGGAAGTCCACGACCGCACGCGAACTGGTCGAACTGATCCCGAACAGCGCACTTTTCGACCCCGAGGTCATCGGCGGAGCGCTCCCGCACCTGCTGCCGCCCAAACGCCTCGCCGAGGTCGGCGACTTCCAGGATCTGCCGATCTGGCGACGGCTCGTGATCGACACCGCCGCCGCGCTGCTCGCGGATCTCGGCGGTGTCCTCGTCGTGCCGATGACCCTGCTGCGCCAGGAGTACCGCGACGAGATCTTCGGTGGCCTCGCCTCCCGCCGTATCCCCGTACAGCATGTGCTCCTCGCCCCGGCTGAAACGATCCTGCGCGCGCGCATAGCCGGCCGGGAGGTCCCGTCGGACCTCCCCGACGGGGAGATGGGCACCCGCCAGTGGTCCTACGACCACATCGAGCCCTATCGCACCGCCCTCGGCACCTGGCTCGCCGCCGACGCGCACCCCGTCGACACCAGCGCCCTCACCCCGTACGAGACCGCCCTGCGGATCGCCGAGGCCGTCCGGACCGGCGACGCGCCCGTCTGCGACATCGTGCAGACCCCGGAGCCGACCGCCGAGACCCTCGCCGCCGGTGTGCTCCTCTTCGACGAGCAGGACCGTGTGCTGCTGGTCGACCCCACCTACAAGGCCGGTTGGGAGTTCCCCGGCGGTGTCGTCGAACCCGGCGAGGCTCCGGCCCGCGCCGGTATGCGGGAGGTCACCGAGGAGACCGGCATCGTCCTCGACGAGGTCCCGCGGCTGCTCGTGGCGGACTGGGAGCCGCCCATACCGCCCGGCTACGGCGGACTGCGGCTCCTCTTCGACGGAGGCAGGCTCGACAGCGCGGATGCGCACCGCCTGCTGCTGCCCGGACCCGAGCTGCGCGGCTGGCGGTTCGTCACCGAAGCGGAGGCGGCCGGTCTCCTTCCGCCCGTGCGCTACGAACGGCTCCGCTGGGCGCTGCGGGCCCGTGAACGCGGTGCGGCGCTCTATCTGGAGGCGGGCGTCCCGGTCGGCTGATCCGCCCGGCGGCCATGACCCGCGTGAGGTCGACGGTGCCTCTGGCGTGACGGCGATGGGTCTGACGCGTGCGCCACCTGCTGGCTTTGCCTGGCGTGTGCGGTTCCGAGTCGAAAGCACGGCCGAATCGATGCTGTCCCGGTATCCATCGAGGCGTGGCGAAGGAACGCCACCGCCTTACCGTGAAGTGCAGCTCCTCTCTCTGGCGGCCGTGGAGCCGCCCTTACAAGCCGGATACATCATCGGCCAAGGAGGGACATGCGCGTGCACTCATCGGCCCTGACGAAGGGCCTCACGCTGGCTGCCGGGCTCACTCTGGTCCTGGCCGCCTGTAGCGGCGGCGGTGGTGGCGGCGGAAGCTCCCACAAGGGCGGCGCGGCCACCGGGCTGTCGTCCTGTGCCACCCAGGGCAAGGCCAACACCTGCAACGCCGCCGCCACCAAGACCGGCGGAACGTTCACCTACGTGCTGGAGAAGAACATCCAGCAATGGCTCGTCCAGGACTCCAACGGCAACAGCTTCGAGAACGGCGAGGCGATCAGCGTCGTCCTGCCCCAAGTGTTCGTCCCGCTACCGGACTTCAGTGTCGCGCTCAACACCGACCTGGTGACCTCGGCGACGCAGACGAGCACCAGCCCGCAGACCTTCGTCTACAAGATCAACCCGAAGGCGTCGTGGAACGACGGCACACCGATCACCGCCGACGACTTCGTCTACTACTGGCGTACCAACAACGGCAAGGACTGCCCGCCGCCCCCGGCCAGTGACTCCACGCAGACCAAGGGCTGTCTGCCGCAGAGCACGGCCGGATACGACCGGATCAAGTCCGTCACCGGGTCCGACGGCGGCAAGACCGTCACCGTCGTGATGAACAAGCCCTTCGCCGACTGGAAGCAGCTCTTCGGTGCGGGCTATCCGCTCTACCCGGCCCATGTCGCCGAGAAGCTCTCCGGCGCCAAGACCGGTGACGCCGCACATATGACGGCCGGTCAGATGGCCCAAGGCTGGCAGTACTTCCTGAAGACACCGCCCAGCAAGTACCCGACCGCCGGTCCGTACAAGATGCAGGACTGGACGGACAACGACCACGCCACCTTCGTCCCCGACCCCAAGTGGTGGGGCGCGCACAAGCCGACCCTCCAGCGGCTCGTCTTCAAGGTGATCACGGACGCCACCCAGGAGCCGACCGCGCTGCGCAACAACGAGGTGCAGGGGATCTATCCGCAGCCCGAGGTGGACCTGGTCAACCAGATCAAGGCCATCCCGGACGTCACCTACACCATCGGCGCCGGGCTGACCTGGGAGCACTTCGACCTCAACCTGCACAACCCGGTGATCGGCAAGCACCTGGCGCTGCGCAAGGCGATGTTCACGGCCATCAGCGTCAAGGACATCATGGCCAAGACGGTCGGCCAGTTCGATCCGAACGTGAAGCCGCTCGGCAGCCACAACTACGTGCCCGTACAGTCGGGTTACCAGGACGTCGTCACCGGTACCGGACAGGGCTCGGGTGATGTCGCCAAGGCCAAGCAGTACTTGACCGACGCCAAGTTCACCGGCATCGGCACGGCGCTGAAGACCCCGGACGGCAGGACCGTCGGCCCCTTCAACTGCCGTTACACGACGGGCAACCAGATCCGGCAGAGCGAGTGCCAGATCCTGCAGAGCGCCCTCGCGTCCCTCGGTATCAAGGTCACCATCAAGCCGATCGGCGCCGCCGACCTCGGCACGGTCCTCACCGGGCACCAGTACGACATCATCGTCTTCGCCTGGGTCGGCTCCCCCTTCCCGAGCGCCAACGCGCAGCAGAACTGGGTCACCGGAGGCGGTGGCAACTACGGCGGCTACAGCAACAAGGAGGTCGACAAGCTCATCAACCAGGCGGTCGGTGAGGTCGACCCCGGCAAGGCGGCGAGCCTCCTCAACCAGTCGGACGCGCTCATGGTGAAGGACGCCTATGTTCTGCCGCTGTACCAGAAGCCGACGATCCTCGCGGTGCAGACACGGTGGGTGAACATGCGGGACAACGCCACCAACGTGGGCCCGCCGTACAACGTCGCCGAGTGGGGCCTGAAGAAGTAACGGACCCGGATCGGTCCACGCCCAGGCGCGGGTGTCCGGCCCCGGCAGCCCCGGGGCCGGGCCCCGCCCCAACGGACCTCCTCCCACCGGCACTTCGAGGGAAGACGTCCGGGAACTCCCCAGAGAAGCTCTTCGAGAGAAGACCGCATGCTCGCCTACACCGTGCGCCGCCTCCTCGTCTCCATTCCCGTCCTGATCGTCTCGACGTTCGTGGTGTTCCTGGTGGTCGTCAACGCCGGCGACCCCGTGGCCAACTTCGCCGTCTCACGGCAACCCGCCCCGAGCAAGCCCGCCGTGGCCGCGTTCGCGCGACACATCCACGCCGACCAGCCGGTCGCGGAACGCTACTGGAACTGGATCACCGGAGTCCTGCACGGCGACTTCGGCCCCTCCGTCCAACCCAACCTCGACATCGGGCACGACCTGTTCACCCGGTTCCGGGTGACCCTCACCCTGGTCGCCGCCGCGATGGTCCTCGCCCTGCTGATGGCCGTGCTCTTCGGGGTGTTCAGCGCGCTGCGCCAGTACTCCGTCGCCGACTACGTCATCACCTTCCTCGGCTTCCTGTTCCTCGCCATGCCCGTGTTCTGGTTCGCCGTGCTGCTCAAACAGGCCGGTATCCGGTTCAACCAGCAGACCGGCAGCCAGTTCCTCGGCACGATCGGTGAGAAGTCGCCCTACCTCGAAGTCGACACCACCTGGAACCAGTTCACCGACCGCATCGGCCATCTCACCCTGGCCACCATCACCCTGGCCCTGGTCTCCTTCGCCTCCTGGACCCGCTACACCCGGGCCTCCATGCTGGAGGTCCTGGACAGCGACTATGTGCGCCTGGCCCGCGCCAAGGGGCTGCGCCGGGGCAAGGTCATGACCCGGCACGCCCTGCGCACCGCCCTCATCCCGCTCACCACCGTCGTCTCCCTCGACATCGGGATCATCCTCGGCGGGGCCGTGGTCACCGAGACGATCTTCCAGTGGCACGGCATGGGCGAGATGCTCGTCCAGGCGGCGACCTCCATCGACGTCTACCGGACCATGGCCTGGCTGCTGCTGTCCGCCGTGATCGTCATCGGGCTCAACCTCATCGCCGATCTTCTCTACGCCGTACTCGACCCGAGGATCCGCTATGACTGATCTCAAGGCCCCCGGCTCCCCGGGCACCGAAGTGCCGCGCGCCGACCATGAGTTCACGGTGAAGCAGCGCAGCCAGACCCAGTTGATCCTGCGCCGCTTCCTGCGCCACCGGGCCGCGATGATCAGCCTGGTCGTCTTCCTGCTGATCCTGCTGTGGGCGTTCCTCGGCCCGCATCTGTGGCACTACTCGTACCAGAAGTACACCCCGGACAATTCCCAACCACCCTCGGCCAAGCACCCGTTCGGCACCAACGCCGCCGGATACGACGCCTACGCCCAGGTCATGCGCGGCACCCAGACCTCGCTCAAGATCGCCCTCCTGACCGCCCTCGGGTCGACCCTGCTCGGCGCGGTGTGGGGTGCGATCGCGGGCTTCTACCGGGGCGTGGTCGACGCGGTCATGATGCGTGTCACGGATCTCGTCCTGACCCTGCCGCTGTTCGCGATCGCCCTGGTCATCTCCTCGCGCACGGGCGGCGACTGGTACTGGATCGCGATCGTCATCGCGGGCCTGACCTGGGCGTACGTGTCCCGTGTCGTACGCTCCACGGTGCTGTCGCTACGGGAGAAGGAGTTCGTGGAGGCGGCACGGGCGCTCGGCGCCTCCGACGCGCGCATCATCTTCCGGCATCTGCTGCCGAACACACTCGGCCCGATCATCGTGAACGCCACCGTGCTGGTGGCCACCGCCATCCTCACGGAGACCGCGCTGTCCTTCCTCGGCTTCGGCGTCCAACCGCCCGACACCTCCCTGGGGTTGCTCGTCTCCCAGGCCCAGACGGCGGTCGACACCCGGCCCTGGCTCTTCTACATCCCCGGCGCCTTCATCATCGCGATCGCCCTGACCATCAACTTCATCGGTGACGGGCTGCGCGACGCCTTCGACCCCCGGCAGCAAAGGGTGCGACAGTGACGACCACGAGCAGTGAGGGCGTCCGGGCGGGCGCCGCCACCGACGCCGTTCTCGAAGTCGACGGCCTCGGCGTGGAGTTCCCCACGGAGGACGGGATCGTACGGGCCGTACGCGGGGTCGGCTACCGCCTCGGCCCCGGCGACTCGCTCGGCATCGTCGGCGAGTCCGGGTCCGGGAAGTCCGTCACCGCCACGGCCGTGATGGGGCTGCTCCCGGCCACCGCGAAGGTACGCGGCTCGGTGCGGTTCGAGGGCACCGAACTGCTCGGCCTGTCCGACGCACGGCTGTCGGACATCCGCGGCAAGGGCATCGCGATGATCTTTCAGGACCCGATGACCTCCCTCAACCCCGTCTACACCGTGGGCTACCAGATCGCCGAGACCCTCCAGCGACACCACCCGGACATGAAGACCAGGGAGGCCCGGGTACGCGCGGTCGACCTCCTCGGCACGGTCGGTATCCCCGGACCCGAGCGCCGCGTCGACAGCTATCCGCACGAACTGTCCGGCGGTATGCGCCAACGGGTCGTCATCGCCATCGCGATGGCCAACGACCCGGACGTGATCATCGCCGACGAACCGACCACCGCGCTCGATGTGACCGTACAGGCGCAGATCCTGGACGCGTTGGAGACCGCGCGCGCCGAGACCGGAGCGGCCCTGGTCCTCATCACCCACGATCTCGGGGTGGTGGCCGGACACACCGACCGCGTCGCGGTGATGTACGCGGGCCGGATCGTGGAGACGGGCTCGGTCGAGGACATCTTCTATGCCCCGCGCATGCCCTACACCCTCGGCCTGCTCGGCTCGCTGCCCCGGCTGGACCGAGAGGAGGAACGACTCACTCCCATCAGCGGATCGCCGCCGTCACTGCTGAACCTGCCACCGGGCTGCCCCTTCGCACCCCGCTGCCCGATGCGCCGGGACGTCTGCGACCGCGACGAGCCGCCACTGCGTCCGGCCGGGCGCGACGGCCATCTCAGCGCCTGCCACTTCGCCGAGGACCTCGTCGGCACCGGAGCCGAGCAGGTCTTCGACGCGGTCGGCGCCGACTCCGAGGCCCTGGCCCGCTTCGCCGACGCGACATCCACCGGCAACCGCGAGGAGGATTCCGTATGAGCGCGCCCGCGCGGACAGCAGCCACCGCGCTGCCCCCGCTTCCCGGCCACGGCGGCACCGGCGAACCCGTCCTCCAAGTCCGCGACCTCGTCAAGCACTTCCCGGTCATGTCCCGCGGTGTCGTCCGCCGACGCGTGGGTGACGTCCACGCGGTCTGCGGGGTCTCCTTCGACCTGTTCGCGAACGAGACCCTCGGCCTGGTGGGGGAGTCGGGCTCCGGCAAGACGACGACCGCGCGCACCGTACTGGGGCTTGAGCAGGCGACCTCGGGTCAAGTCCGCTACGGCGGCCAGGAGTTGACCGAGCTGAGCCGTCGCCGAATGCGCCCGCTGCGCCGAGAGCTGCAGATCGTCTTCCAGGACCCCTACGCCTCCCTGGACCCGCGGATCACCGTGCACGAGATCGTCGCCGAGCCCCTGCGTATCCACGGCCGCTACGGCCCAGGCGCCCGCGACGAAGTACGCGAACTGCTGCGCCTGGTCGGCCTCAACCCCGAGCACGGCAACCGCTTCGCGCACGAGTTCTCCGGCGGCCAACGCCAACGCATCGGCATCGCACGGGCGTTGGCCCTGCACCCCAAGGTGATCGTGCTGGACGAACCGGTGTCGGCGCTGGACGTGTCGATCCAGGCGGGCGTCCTCAACCTGCTCATGGACCTGCAGAGCGAACTCGGCCTGTCCTTCCTCTTCGTGGCCCACGACCTGTCCGTGATGCGCCATGTGGCCGGCCGGGTCGCCGTCATGTACCTGGGTCGCCTGGTGGAGATCTCCCCCGCACGCGAACTGTTCGCCCGCCCCGCGCACCCCTACACCCAGGCCCTCGTCTCCGCGATCCCCCTGCCCGACCCGCGCAAGGAACGGGCCCGGAAGCGGATCACCGTCCACGGCGACGTACCGAGCCCCGTCGACCCGCCGAGCGGCTGCCGCTTCCGCACCCGCTGCCCCAAGTTCGCCCACGGACTGACCGACCCCGAACGCACCGCCTGCGTCGAACAGACCCCGGAACTCATCGACCGGGGCAGCGGCAACCCGGTCGCCTGCCACTACGCGGAGACGGTGCGCCTGCTGTAGACCTCCTGACGCATACGAGTCGAGGGCCCGGCTCAGTACGTGTCCGCCGCCCTCCGCAGCACGTCAGCCGCGTTCTCCAGGACCGGCTCACCATGGCCGAAGCACGCCACTTCCGTGTCGAGCGCGGCGAGTTGACGGAACGAGCGAATGGCCTGCGCCCGGTCGAGGTTGAACACGCCGAGGATGACGGCGCCGTCCGCGGGGGAGACGGCCACCGCGTCGCCCGTGAACAGGACGCCGTGCTCGGGGAGATGGAGCGCGATACTGCCGTGCGTATGGCCGGGGGCATGAACGACCCGGGCGCCGCCGCCGAAGTCGAGGACGTCTCCGTCCTCCACGCTGCCGACGCGGTCCGGTCGCAGGGGTTCGCCCCGCGGCAGACGCCGGGCGACCGCCGCCTGTACGGCGCGCTCCCCTTCCTCGAAGACCGGTGGCGGGGCGGGCAGTTGCCCCAGGACGACGGGTGCGTCCAGGCGATGGGCCAGGACCTCCGCGCCGCTCAGCGCGGCGAGTTCGGCCGCTCCGCCCATGTGGTCCTCATGGAAGTGGGTGAGCACGATGCGCCGTAGCTGAGACACATCCAGGCCAAGTGCCCTGATCGCCTCGGCGATCGGTGCGCCGGAGCCCTTCACACCGGCATCGACGAGGGTCAACTCGTCGTCGTCGCACCAGAGACAGGCCTGGCCGACCACGAAGCGCAGAAGGTGAAGACGAGGAAGGAGCGGGATGACGTCCATGCCCCGACCGTAGGCAAGGCCCCCGCCCGAAGGCAGGGGCCTCAGCCATGAGCAGAGGGGGATCAGCCCGCCGCGTAGTTGCGCAGGAACAGCGCCTCCGTGACCGACAGACGCTCCAACTCCTCCGGGGACACGCTCTCGTTGACGGCGTGGATCTGCGCCTCCGGCTCGCTCAGGCCGATGAGGAGGATCTCCGCCTGCGGGTACAGCGACGCCAGCGTGTTGCACAGCGGGATGGAGCCGCCCTGGCCCGCGTACTGCATCTCCTCACCGGGGTACGCGACCGCCATCGCCTCGGCCATCGCCGCGTACGCCGGGCTGGAGGTGTCCGCGCGGAACGCCTGACCCTGCCCCACCTGCACCGTCCGCACCCGGGCACCCCACGGCGTGTGCGCCTCGAGGTGGGTCTGGAGCAGCTTCGTCGCCTCCGCCGCGTCCGTGCCCGGCGCCACCCGCAGGCTCACCAGCGCGCGGGCGCTCGCCTGCACGGACGGCGTCGCGCCGACGACCGGCGGGCAGTCGATACCGAGGACGGTCACCGCGGGGCGCGCCCAGATACGGTCGGCGACCGATCCGGAACCGATCAACTCCACCCCGTCGAGCACCTTGGCGTCCGCGCGGAACTGCTCCGGCGCGTACTCCACACCCTCCCAGTGCGCCTCGGAGGACAGCCCGTCGACGGCCGTCGAACCGTCCTCGGCCCGCAGCGAGTCCAGGACCCGGATCAGCGCGGCCAGCGCGTCGGGCGCGGCCCCGCCGAACTGACCGGAGTGCAGATTGCCCTCGAGCGTGTCGATCGCGACCTGGACGAGGGTCATCCCGCGCAGGGTCGAGGTGACCGTCGGCAGGCCGACCCGGAAGTTGCCCGAGTCGCCGATGACGATGGCGTCGGCCGTGAGGAGGTCGGGGTGCTGCTCGGCGTACCGCTCCAGACCGCCCGTGCCCTGCTCCTCCGAGCCCTCCACGATGACCTTGACGTGCACGGGCACGCCGCCGTTGGCCTTGAGCGCGCGCAGCGCCAGCAGATGCATGACGACGCCGCCCTTGCAGTCGGCGCTGCCCCGTCCGTACCACCGGCCGTCCCGCTCGACCAGTTCGAAGGGCGGCGTGGTCCAGCCGGCCTCGTCCAGCGGCGGCTGCACGTCGTAGTGCGCGTACAGCAGGACCGTCTTCGCCCCCTCGGGGCCGGGCAGGAAGCCGTACACCGACTGCGTGCCGTCCGGGGTGTCGAGCACCGCCACGTCCTGGAAGCCCTCGGCGTGCAGGGCGTCGGTGATCCAGCGCGCGGCGCCCTCGCTCTCGCTCCTGGCGAACTGGTCGAAGTCCGCCACCGACTTGAAGGCCACCAGTTCGGTGAGCTCCTCCTTCGCCCTGGGCATCAGAGAGGCGACGGTCTCGGCGACCGGATTCGACGACATGGGCACGCTCCTTGTAGGTGCGATGGTGTACCGATGGGTATCGCGGTGTATCGGTGTACGTGATCGTATGGGCGTATGCGCGTCCTGGTCGGTCGTGCGTACGCAATGCCGATCCTCCCACAGCGGTCCGTACGGACGTCGCCGTAGGATGCGGGGGACAGGTGCGGCAGGTGGCTTGATCGGAGCAGTAGACCATCGTGAGCAGCGAGAACTCTTCGGCGGACGACGTGCAGCGGGTGTGGGACGTCGTCGTGGTGGGCGCGGGACCCGCGGGAGCGTCGGCCGCCTACGCGGCGGCGGTCGCGGGGCGCAGCGTGCTGGTGCTGGAGAAGGCGGAACTGCCGCGCTACAAGACGTGCGGAGGCGGCATCATCGGCCCGTCGCGCGACGCGCTGCCGCCCGGCTTCGAACTCCCGCTGCGCGACCGGGTGTACGCGGTGACGTTCGCCAACAACGGCCGCTTCACCCGTACCCGCCGCTCCAAGCAGATGCTGTTCGGGCTGATCAACCGCCCCGAGTTCGACCAGCAACTCGTCGAGCACGCGCAGAAGGCGGGCGCGGAGGTGCGTACGGGGGTGACGGTGTCCCGCGTCGAGCAGCACGGCTCGGCGGTGCCGGACCGGCGCACGGTCGCCGTCGTCCTGCAGAGCGGCGAGACGGTGCTGGCGCGGGCGGTCGTGGGCGCGGACGGCAGCGCGAGCCGGATAGGCGCGCATGTCGGCGTGAAGCTCGACCAGGTCGATCTGGGCCTGGAGGCGGAGATCCCGGTGCCCGAGACCGTCGCCGAGGACTGGAAGGGGCGGGTGCTCATCGACTGGGGCCCGCTGCCCGGCAGTTACGGCTGGGTCTTCCCCAAGGGGGACACGCTGACCGTCGGTGTGATCTGCGCGCGCGGTGAAGGCGCGGCCACCAAGCGGTACTTGGAGGACTTCATCGGCAGGCTCGGGCTCGCCGGTTTCGAACCGAGCATCTCCTCAGGGCACTTGACCCGTTGCCGTGCCGACGACTCGCCGCTGTCGCGCGGGCGGGTGCTGGTGTGCGGCGACGCGGCCGGGCTGCTGGAGCCGTGGACGCGCGAGGGGATCTCGTTCGCGCTGCGGTCGGGGCGGCTCGCGGGGGAGTGGGCGGTGCGGATCGCGGAGGCCCATGACGCGGTCGACACCCGCCGCCAGGCCCTGAACTACGCCTTCGCCATCAAGGCGGGCCTGGGTGTCGAGATGAGCGTCGGCAAGCGGCTGCTCGCGGTGTTCGAGCGCCGCCCCGGCCTCTTCCACGCGGGCCTGACCGGCTTCCGCCCCGCCTGGAAGGCGTTCAAGGAGATCACGCAGGGCGCCACGACCCTGGGGGAGATCGTCCGCTCCCATCCGATCGCCCAGCGCGCTCTGGTCGGGGTGGACCGCACGCCTTCCGGTGACGCTGCCGGTTCCGGTGAGGCTGCCGGTTCCGCTGACAAGGCCGGTTCCTGAGGCTGTTCCCGCGTCTGTTCCGGCGTCACTTCGTGACGGAGATGCGGAAGACCGGGTGGTCGGGCGCCGCCGCGATCAGTTCCTCGTCGGAGGACTTCGCCGTGACGCCCTGGAAGAACTGGTTGACCTCCCAGCCCCACCGCTCCAGATAGGTCCGCAGGATCGGGAGCTTCTCCTCGTCGGGAAGCTCCACCGCGGTGAACGCGCGGACCTTGCGCCCCACGCGCAACTCCCCGCCACCGGCGACCCGCATGTTGCGCACCCACTGCGAGTGCCCGCGGGCCGAGACGAGGTACTGCGTGCCCTCGTACGTGTGCGGGTTGACCGGGATGCGCCGCAACTCCCCGGACTTGCGGCCGCGCACGGACAACTCCGCCGCGCCCGCGAGGCTGATCCCATGGCGGGCGAGCCAGCCGACGGCGTTGTTGAAGCGGTCGTTCATCGCCGTGCCCTTGCGGTAGTACGGCGAGGACGGGGTCGGCGAGGAAGAGGAAGAGGAAGAGGACGACATGGGGACCCCCACGGGTTGATGTGCGTGAGCAGTGCTCTCGCGAGATTCCGAGAGCGGTGCTCTCGCTTGTGAGAAGTATGCAGGGGAGCGGCGCTCCAAAGCAAGAGCAGTGCTCTCTAATGTGGGCGCCGCTCCAAAACGTGTGCACCGCTCCGAAAGCTGGCAGACTGCCCCCATGAACGCTCCCCGACCGAACGCCCCCCAAGGAGCCCGCGCCCGCGCCCGGATCGAGGTCACCGCCGCCATCAAGGACGAGGCGCGCAGACAGCTCGCGGCGGAAGGCGCCGCCAAGCTCTCCCTGCGCGCCGTCGCCCGCGAGCTCGGCATGGTCTCCTCCGCGCTCTACCGCTACTTCCCGAGCCGCGACGAGCTGCTGACGGCGCTCATCATCGACGCGTACGACTCCCTCGGCGCGGCGGCCGAGGCCGCGGACGCCAAGGCCGCTGGCGCGGTCCCCGCCGAGCGGTGGGTCGCGGTGTGCGAGGCCGTGCGCGGCTGGGCGCTGGCGCATCCGCACGAGTACGCGCTGATCTACGGTTCACCCGTGCCCGGGTACTCCGCGCCGGAGACGACCATCCCGTCCGCCGCGCGCGTAGGCCTGCTGCTGATCGGCATCGTGCGCGACGCGTACCAGCGGAACGGCGTGGCCCGTACCCCGCTGCCCGCCGAACTGAAGCCCGAAGCGCAGCGCATGGCCGCCGCACTCGCGCCCGACCTCCCGCCGGAGGCGATCGCGAGCATGATCGCCGCGTGGGCGCAGCTCTACGGACTGGTCGGCTTCGAGCTGTTCGGGCAGTTCAACAAGGTCGTCGAGGACCGCGAGGCGTTCTTCCGGCACGCGGCTGCCCGACTCGCTCATGAAGTGGGGCTGGTGTTCTCGTAGGAGAAGTGGCGCGCCCGAAGCGCAGCAGCACGCTGACGACGCGTACGACGAAGAGCACGGCGGCCACGACGGCGCCCGAGACGACGAGCGCATGCCGCGTCGAGCCGGAGAGATGGAAGGCGAACGCCGGTCCGGCCACGGCCCCGAAGGCCAGCGCGGCGGCGAACGCCGCACTGCACAACGCGTATCCGATCTCGACGGTGATCGCGTCCCGCTCCGCCTGGCTACGACGCTGTGCGCGCCCGGTCGTACGCCCGCTGCTCCCCATGCGCCGAGTCAAGCAGGCGGGTGCCCGGCGAGGCAACATCGTCACGGGGTTTCGGGCGAACGTCAGCCCAGTGCCCGGTCCAGGTTGAACGCCGCGCTGATCAGCGCCAGATGCGTGAACGCCTGGGGGAAGTTGCCCTGTTGCTCCCCGGTGTGGCCGATCTCCTCGGCGTACAGGCCCAGATGGTTGGCGTAGGTCAGCATCTTCTCGAAGGCCAGGCGCGCTTCGTCGACGCGGCCCGCGCGGGCCAGCGCCTCGACGTACCAGAACGAGCAGATCGAGAACGTCCCCTCGTCGCCGCGCAGTCCGTCCGGGCTCGCCTGCGGGTCGTAGCGGTAGACCAGTGAGTCGGACACCAGATCCTGTGTCAGCGCGTCGAGCGTGGAGAGCCACTTGGGGTCGGTGGGGGCGATGAACTTGGCCAGCGGCATCATGAGCACCGCGGCGTCGAGCACGTCGCCGTCCTCGTGCTGCACGAAGGCCTGACGCGCCTCGCACCAACTCCGTTGCATGATGCGCCGGTAGATCGTGTCGCGGCACTGCTGCCAGCGGAGCAGGTCGGCGGGCAGGCCGCGGTGGCGGGCCATCCGGATGCCCCGCTCGATCGCGACCCAGCACATCAACCGCGAGTACAGGAAGTTCTTGCGCCCGCCCCGGGTCTCCCAGACGCCCTCGTCGGGCTGGTTCCAGTGGTCGCAGACCCAGTCGACCAGCGCGCAGACGTCGTCCCACTCGGCGCTGGAGATGGGCTGCGCCCACTTGTCGTAGAGGTAGATCGAGTCGATGAGGGCACCGTAGATGTCGAGTTGGAGCTGGTCGACGGCGGCGTTGCCGATCCGGACCGGTGCGGAGCCCTGATGGCCTGCCAGATGGTCGAGTTGACGCTCGGGCAGGTCCGTGCGGCCGTCGATCCCGTACATGACGTGCAGGGGGCCGGTGGGCCCGCTGTTGCCCGGAGTGATGTGCCGGGTCACGAACTTCATGAACGCCTCGGCCTCGCCGGCGAAGCCGAGCCGCAGCAGGGCGTAGACGCAGAAGGCCGCGTCGCGTACCCAGACGTACCGGTAGTCCCAGTTGCGTTCGCCGCCGATCCGCTCGGGCAGGCTGGTGGTCGGCGCGGCGACGATCGCGCCCGTCGGGGCGTAGGTGAGCAGCTTCAGCGTGAGGGCGGAGCGGTGCACCATCTCCCGCCACCGGCCGCGGTACCGCGACGCGGAGATCCAGCGCCGCCAGTACGCCACCGTGGTGCTGAACTGCTTCTCCGCCTCCCTGCGCGCGCACATGCGCGGCGGCAGCTCCTCGTTGATCTGGTCCAGCGAGAACACCGCCGTCTCGCCCTCGGCGAGCTTGAAGTCCGCCCAGACGTCGTGCTCGTCGCCCTCGAGCGGCATGGTGGACGTCAGCGCCAGGGACAGATCGGCGGAGTCGAAGACCGCCACGTCGCCGAGCAGGCGGACCGTGTGGGGCCGGGAGCCGTAGTCGAACCGGGGCGCCACCCGCACCCGGAACGGAATGGAACCGCGTACGCACAGGACCCGCCGGATCAGCCGGTGCCGCTCGGCCTCGATCGACTCCGCGCCGACGGGCATGAAGTCCTGCACCTCGCCGAGGCCCTCCTCGGTGAAGAACCGGGTGATCAGGACGTTGGTGTCGGGGAAGTAGAACTGCTTCGTCCGCGCGGGCACGGTCGCGCCCAGCTCGAAGGACCCGCCCCGCTCCGCGTCCAGGATCGAGGCGAAGACGCTCGGGGCGTCGAAGGCCCCGGCGCAGTACCAGTCGATGGTGCCGTTGGTTCCCACCAGGGCCACGCTGCGCAGGTCACCGATCAGTCCGTGCTCGGCGATCGGGAGATACCCGGAGGCACCGTCCAACGGCCGGTCCTTCGGCGATTCGGTCATCGCACCCTCCTGACCAGCCGATACGTGCCTCGCGTGCGCCAGCTCGTCCCGCAGCTCCCAGCTTAGGCGCAGCGGGGGAGGGGAGCACCAGGCGTGGAGCAGGAGGAGGGTGGACCACCTCGTGCGCGTGAACCACCACGGCCGTGCCTCGGCCCGTTCCGCAGACCGTGCCGGACCGTGCCTCGGCTCGTGCCTCAGACCGTGATCACCCGCAGGCCGGTCTCCTCGAACCGCCGCACCATGTCCGCCTCCGCCGCCGTGTCCGTGACCAGGGTGTCCACGGACTCCGCCGCGCAGATCCGGGCGAACGCGCGCTGTCCCAGCTTGCTGGAGTCCGCCGCGACGATCACGCGGTCGGCGCGTTCGCACAGCAGACGGTTGACGGCCGCCTCGGCCTCGTCGTGCGCTGCCGCGCCGTGCGTGACGTCGAAGGCCACGACGCCGAGCACCGCCACGTCCAGGGTGATCTGGCCGAGCACACCGTCCGCGAGCGGGCCGATGAGTTCGTACGACTGTGCGCGGGCCACCCCGCCCGTCACCACGATCTTGAACTGGGGGCGTACGGCCAGTTCGTTCGCGATGTTCAGCGCGTTGGTGACGACGGTCAGCGCAGGGGAGCCGCTCGCGAGATCGCCGCGCACCGCGAGGGCCCGCGCGACCTCGGTCGTGGTGGTGCCGCCGGTGAGGCCCACCGCCTCGCCGGGCGCGACGAGACCGGCCACCGCCTGCGCGACGCGCTGCTTCTCGGAGGCGTGGCGGGCGGTCTTGTAGCGCAGCGGAAGCTCGTACGAGACGCCGTGCACCACCGCGCCGCCCCGGGTGCGTACGAGCATCTGCTGCTCGGCGAGCCGGTCGAAGTCGCGGCGGATCGTCGCGGCCGACACCGCCAGCTCGGCCGCGGCCTCCTCGACGTCCAACCGGCCCCGCTCGACCAGCAGTTCCAGCAGCGCCTGCCAGCGGGCGTCGCGGGACATCCGCACTCTCCGTTCCTCGATCTCCCGGTGACCCTAACGCACCCTGCTCCGCGCCTGTTCTGCTCCGTCCCGCCCCCTGTCGCGCCACGAAGCGCGGGATGACGTCCGGCCCAAATGCTTGATGATGCTCGAAAGGTGGCTATATCTTGCAGGAACACGCATGGGCAGTGGATACGGAACACGCACGGACAGTGGACACGCAGGGCGGGGAGGCCGTGGCATGACGTATGTCGAGGACGAGCTGAACAGTCAGCCCGAGTGCTGGAGTCGCGCGGCCGAGGCCGCGGAGGCGCACGGGGACACGCTGCCCTCGGCGGGGGAGCGGGTCGCGATCGTGGGGTGCGGGACCTCGTACTTCATGGCCCAGGCCGCCGCCGTGCTGCGCGAGAGCGCCGGGCACGGCGAGACGGACGCCTTCGCCGCGTCCGAGTTCCCCCACGGACGCCCCTACGACAGGGTCGTCGCCCTCACTCGGTCCGGGACCACCACCGAGGTCCTCGAACTCCTCGGCCGACTGCGCGGACGGACGCGGACGACCGCGATCACCGCCGACCCGCACACCCCCGTGATGGAGTCCGCGGACGACACGGTCGTCCTCGCCTTCGCCGACGAACGCTCCGTCGTGCAGACCCGGTTCGCCACCACCGCCCTCACGCTCCTGCGCGCCCATCTCGGCCTGCACACGGACCGCGTGGTCGCCGACGCCCGCAGCGCGCTGGAGACCCCGCTGCCCGAAGGCCTCGTCGACTGCACGCAGTTCACGTTCCTCGGCCGCGGCTGGAGCGTCGGTCTCGCGCACGAGGCCGGGCTGAAGATGCGCGAGGCCGCGCTGGCCTGGACGGAGGCCTACCCGGCGATGGAGTACCGGCACGGCCCGATCAGCATCAGCACCCGGGGAACCGCGACCTGGATGCTCGACGAGGCGCCGGAAGGCCTGGCCCGGCAGGTGCGGGAGACCGGCGCGCTGTGGGTGGCCGCGAGCCTCGATCCGCTCGCCGAACTCGTCCGTGCGCAGCGGCTCGCCCTCGCGGTGGCCGCCGCGCGGGGGCTCGACCCCGACCGGCCCCGCCATCTGACCCGTTCGGTGATCCTCGCGCCCGACCCGAGCGCCAACCGAAGCGCCGACCGAAGCGCCCGCTGAGGAGGAACCGTGCCCCTCGCAGCCACCGGTGAGCTGGTCGCCGCTGCCGCCGCCGCGCGCGGTGCCGTCGCCGCGTTCAACGTCATCACCCTCGAACACATCGAGGCCGTCATCGCGGGCGCCGAGCGCGTGGACGCGCCGGTCGTCCTCCAAGTCAGCGAGAACGCCGTCAAGTTCCGCCACGGACGCGTGCTCCCGCTCGCCCGCGCCGCCGCCGAGGCCGCCGAACGCGCCGCGGTGCCCGTCGCTCTCCACCTCGACCACGTCCGCGACGACGACCTGCTACGGCAGGCCGCCCGCGCCGGGTTCAGCTCCGTGATGTACGACGCGGCCCGCCTGCCGTACCAGGAGAACCTCGCCGCCACGCGCGCCGCCACCGACTGGGCGCACGCCCAAGGACTGTGGATCGAGGCCGAGTTGGGGCGGATCGGCGGCAAGAACGGCGAGGCGCCGCCCGATCCGCACGCACCCGGCGCCCGTACCGACCCCGGTGAGGCCGCCGCCTTCGTCGCCGACTCCGGGGTCGACGCCCTCGCCGTCGCCATCGGCAGCACACACGCGATGACCACCCGCACGGCCGCGCTCGACCACGGGCTGCTCAAGCGGCTGAGCGCCACGCTCGACGTACCGCTCGTGCTGCACGGCTCGTCCGGGCTGCCGGACGAGGAACTGACGGGGGCGGTCGCGGGCGGCATCGCGAAGGTCAACATCGGGACCGCACTGAACGTCGCCATGACCGGCGCGATCAGGGAGTTCCTCGCCGCGCACCCCACGGCGGCCGACGCCCGCACCTACCTCGGTGCGGGCCGGGACGCGATGGCCGGGGCCGTGGCCCGCCTCATCAGGGTGCTCGGGGCCGTCCCGTGATCCCGGCGGGCGCGCTCTACCGCTTGACGGCCTTCAACACCACGAACTTCGCGTCGCTCGCGACCAGTTCGCAGGCACCGAACAGACGGCGCAGCGTGACGTGATAGCCCAGATGACGGTTGCCGATCACCCACAGCTCGCCGCCCGGCCGCAGGGCGCGCCGCGCCCCGGTGAACATGCGCCGGGCCGTGGCGTCCGTCGTCGCCTGATGGGAGTGGAACGGCGGGTTGTTGAGGACGAGGTCGACGCTTCCGTCGGGCACGCCCGCCAGCCCGTCGCCCACCCGGAACTCCGCCGCCCCGTCCGCGTTCTCCCGGTAGGTGGCCTCGGCCGAGGCCACCGCCTGGTACGACTCGTCGACGAACAACACCTCCGCTTCGGGGTGGGTCAGCGCGGCGGCCAGACCGACGATCCCGTTGCCGCAGCCGAGGTCAACGATCCGCTCGGCGCCCCGGTCGTGCGGCAGGTGCCGCAGGAAGAACCGGGTGCCGATGTCGAGGCGGTCGGCGCAGAAGACGCCCGCGTGGTTGGTGACGGTCCGGCCGGACAACGGGCCGATGCCGTCGGGAAGTCGATAGCGGTACGGCCAGGGGCTGGTGCCCCGCTCCCGCTCCCGCTCCGGGTCGGGGGTGCAGAAGATGAGCCGGGCCTTCTGCTCGGCGAGCGAGGTACGGGTCGGGCCGAGGATGCGCTCGAACAGCTTCAGCGTCGAGGTGTGGATCTCCTTGACCATCCCGGTGCCGACGATCACCGTCCCCTCGTGCACCGCGGGCGCCAGCCGGTGCAACTGGTCCTCCAGCAGCGCGAGGCTCTTCGGCACCCGGACGAGCAGGACGTCGATACGGTCGGGGGGCGCGTCCTGGGTGGTGAGCAGGCGCACCGCATCGCTGTCCACGTCCACGCCGCTGCGCCGGAGGTTCGCGCGGGTGGCCTCGTGGGCCAGGAACGAGTCGGTGATCTGGATCGGCCGGTGGGCCGCGAGCGCCGTGGTGAGCGCGCCCCACCGGTCACCGAGGATGACCACCGTGCCGTTCGACAGGGTGCCGCTCGCGGCCAGGTGCCGCAGCAGATACGCGTCGGAGGCGTCCCAGGCGCGCAGCCGGTCACGGGGATCCTCGGGGAAACGGGTCAGCGCGTACGCGCCCCACGGCGTGGTCATACGGTCGTTCATCGTGCGTCCAGGCTATGCGACCGGGGAGAAGGGCCGGGCACCCGCCTGGCTGTGGGGTACGTGATGATGGGGTGATGGACGCCGAGCTGTTCCCGCGAAGCCGCAGGGAGATCACGCCGGGCGCGGTCCATGTGCCGGACTGGCTGGACGCGGACCGCCAACGGCGCCTCCTCGAAGCCTGCCGGGAATGGGCCAGGCCGCCCGCCGGTCTGCGTACGGTGCGCACTCCCGGCGGCGGCACCATGACCGCCCGGCAGGTCTGCCTCGGCCGGCACTGGTATCCGTACGGATACGCCCGCACGGCCGTCGACGGCGACGGCGCCCCCGTCAAGCCGATGCCCGACCGGCTGGCCGCCCTCGGCCGTGAGGCGGTCCGGGCCGCGCTCGGCCCCCGGGCGGTGCCCGCCGAGCCGTACGACATCGCGCTGATCAACTTCTATGACGCGGATGCCCACATGGGCATGCACCGTGACAGCGACGAGAAGTCGGACGCCCCCGTCGTCTCCCTCACCCTCGGCGACTCCTGCGTCTTCCGCTTCGGCAACACCCGGACCCGGACGCGTCCGTACACGGACGTCGAACTGCGCAGCGGGGACCTGTTCGTCTTCGGCGGCGCGGCACGGCTCGCCTACCACGGGGTGCCGCGCGTGCATCCGGGAACGGCGCCGCCCGAGCTGGGGCTGACGGGGCGGCTGAACATCACGCTGCGGGTCAGCGGCCTGTGACCGGCCTCGGAAGGGACGGGCGGGAAGGGATGAGCGGTCCGGGATCGTCCCTGGTAGGGATCATGGGAGACTCGCCCTCATGAACGGAAAGGCGGGCCCCCGCGCGGCGACCACACGGACGCGGCTGGACCGGGGGCGCGGGGCGCTCGGACCCGCGTTGGAGCTGGTGCACACCGGACGTGCGCCGACGCGTGCCGTGCTCACGGCGGAACTGGGCATCACCCGGGCCACCGCCGGAGCGGTCGCCGCCGAGTTGGCGGCGCTCGGGCTGATCCGGGTCGACGCGCACCCGAACGCGGCCGGTGCGCAGGGCCGCCCCTCGCACCGGCTGGAGGTCGCCGAGGACGGGCCCGTCGCGCTCGCCGCCCAGGTGCACGCCGACGGCTTCCGGGCCGCGCTCGTCGGGCTCGGCGGCCGGATCGTGGCGACCGCGCCCGGCTGCGGGACCGTCGGCGCCGACCCGGCGAAGGTGCTCGGCTCGGTGGTCGAGGCGGGCGCCGAACTGCTGCGGCAGACCGGGCGGCGCTGTGTGGGCGCCGGGCTCGCCGTGCCGTCCGCGGTCACCGAACCCGAGGGCCTCGCGCTCAACCCCCTGCATCTGGACTGGTCGGCGGGCGCGCCCGTGCGCGAGGTGTTCGCCGAGCGGGTGCGGGCCGCGGGCATCACCGGGCCCGTCTTCGCCGCCAACGACATCAACCTGGCCGCGCTCGCCGAGCACCGGCACGGCGCGGGCCGCGGCTCCCGCCAGTTGCTGTGCGTGGCCACCGGGCACCGGGGTGTCGGTGGTGCGCTGGTGCTCGACGGCCGTCTGCACACGGGCAGTTCGGGGCTGGCCCTGGAGGTGGGGCACCTCACCGTCCGTCCCGAGGGGCACCCCTGTCACTGCGGCAGCCGCGGCTGTCTGGACGTGGAGACGGACCCGCCCGCGTTCCTCATGGCGGCCGGCCGCGCCGAAGGCCCCGAGGTCTCACAGCTCCAGCAGGCGGTCGACCTGATCCGTACGCGCTATCCGGCCGACCCGGCGGTGCGCACCGCCGTCGAGAAGCTGATCGAGCGGCTGGGCCTCGGTCTCGCCGGGCTGGTCAACATCCTCAACCCCGACCGCATCATCCTCGGCGGGCTGCACCGCGCTCTGTTCGAGGCCGCCCCCGAGCGGCTGCGCGCCGTCGTCGCCGACCGGAGCCTGTGGGGCCGCAGCGGCGGCGTCCCCATCCTCGCCTGCACGCTGGACCACAGCAGTCTGGTGGGCGCGGCCGAGGTGGCCTGGCAGCCCGTGCTGGACGATCCGCTGGCGGCACTGACCTGAGCGCAACGGGTCTACGGCACACGGATGTTGGCGATAACAGATGGTCCGCCCCCTTTCTCCTCATCGGACACATGTTCACCATCAGTCTCTGATTTGCCCCGCACGGTCTGGGCAGAGAATGATCGGCGGCCCGTCAGGATGATCTGACGGTCCGTCACTTCGTGAGTTCTCGCGCTCGACAAGGGGGCAAAGAGTGGCTGAGTTGACGCGTCGTAGACTTCTGGGTTCGGCCGCGGGCGCGCTGGGCGGCGCCGCGGCGCTCTCCCTTCTTCCACCGAGTGTCCAGAAGGCCGTTGCCGCCGAGCCGCCCCGGCGCGGCTCGTTGAACGAGATCGAGCACGTCGTCCTGCTGATGCAGGAGAACCGTTCGTTCGACCACTACTTCGGCACTCTGGCGGGGGTCCGGGGCTTCGACGACCCGCGCGCCCTCAAGCTGGCGGGCGGACGGTCCGTGTTCTACCAGCCCGATGCCGAGAACCCGAAGGGCTATCTGCTGCCCTTCCATCTCGACACCCATACCTCGAACGCGCAGGCCATCCCGTCCACCAGCCATGCCTGGTCCGTGCAGCACCAGGCGTGGAACGGCGGCAAGATGGACCAGTGGCTGCCCGCCCACCGCAAGGCCGACGGGGTCAACGGGCCCTATGTGATGGGGTATTACACACGCGAGGACATCCCGTTCCAGTTCGCCCTCGCCGAGACCTTCACCATCTGCGATCACTCCTACTGCTCGGTGCTCGGCCCCACGTGGCCCAACCGCCTGATGTGGATGACCGGTTCGATCGACCCGGGCGGCACCCGGGGCGGTCCGGTCATCAGCAACGCCGCGCCGACTCCGTACCGTTGGACGACGTATGCCGAACGACTCCAGGCGGCGGGCGTCAGTTGGAAGGTGTACCAGCAGAACGACAACTACGGCTGCAACATGCTCGAACGGTTCGCCGCGTTCAAGAACGCCAAGCCGGGCTCCGAGCTGTACGAGCGCGGCGTACGCCCGCAGCCCGAGGGTACGTTCGAGGACGACGCCCGCGCTGATCGTCTCCCGGCGGTGAGTTGGCTCATCCCGACGAGCCTGCAGTCGGAGCACCCCGACTATCTTCCGGCGGCCGGTGCCGACTTCGTGGCCTCGAAGATCGAGGCGATCGCGTCGAACCCGAAGGTGTGGCGCAAGACCGCCTTCATCCTCAGCTACGACGAGAACGACGGCCTGTTCGACCACGTGGCCCCGCCGACCGCACCGCCCGGTACCCCGGACGAGTACATCCAGGGCCAGCCGATCGGCGCCGGGTTCCGCGTCCCGACCCTCATCATCTCGCCCTGGACGGTGGGTGGTTGGGTCGCCTCCGAGGCCTTCGACCACACCTCCGCCCTGCGGTTCCTGGAGCGGTTCACCGGGGTGGCGGAGCCGAACATCAGCGCGTGGCGGCGCCGTACCTTCGGCGACCTCACGAGCGCCTTCCGCTTCCGCGACGCCGGCTCCCGCCCGCCCGCGCTCCCCGACGACACCGCCGAGCAGTTGACAAGGGCGAAGGCGGAGGCGGCGAAGCTGCCGAAGCCGACGTTCCCGGGCGCGGCGCAGACCGTCCCGCACCAGGAGAAGGGCCGTCGTCGGCGCGTGTGACCACTGAGTGACGTGTGGCCCCTGAGTGGCCTGTGGCCTCTGAGCGCCCTGGCGAGGCGCGTCACGCGAAGGTGCTCACCGCCCGGTCAGCCGACGACGGCGGACCGGGCGGGAGCGTGACGCGGCCGATGATCGTCGACCGCGTGTCCCGGGGCGGGCGGCTCCAGCGCCAGGTCGTACGGGGTGACACCGTCGTACGGGGTGACACCGCGTATCGGCCTGGTCGGGGTGGAGACGCGCGCCGGAAGCGTGAACCAGACGACCTTGCCCGAGTCGCCGTCCGGTTGCGCTCCCCAACTGTCGGCCACCGCCGCGACCATCGCGAGCCCGCGTCCGCAGGTGGCGGAGAGATCCACCTCGCGCACCACCGGCAGGCGAGGGTCGTGGTCGTGCACGGAGACGGTCAGCCGGTCGAGCAGCAGTTCCATCTCCACGGTGCAGGTCTTGTCGGGCCGGGCATGCAGGTGGACGTTGGTCAACAGCTCCGTCACACCGAGCGCCGCCCGGTCGATCAACGGATCGAGATGCCAGTAGCGCAAGTGCGCCGATACGATTCTGCGGACCTGACCGATCCGCGACGGCAGGGCTTGGAGCTCCACCGTGTACTGCCTGCTTGGCTGGCTGATCACGGCTGCGACTCCCCGAATTGAGGTCCGGAAGAAGACGGAGAACGGATCCAGCAGGATGGCCGGACATGCATGCCGCCTGCTGTGCGGCTGAGTGCTCCGGCCGCCTGGTGCGGAACGGCTTCGCACGAGGGCCGCCCGCTGTCCTGACCGGCGGGCTGGTTCTTCAGCGTGATCGCCGGTAAACCCAGAGTGATGTGAGACCAGCGTGACCTATGCGATGGTGTCCCGCAACTCGCGTGAGACGACAGGCGTCCGTGCCCGCCCGCGCTCCGTCAACCGCCGTGCCCGGCCGCCCTGCGCACCGCCTCGATGAACCGCCGCGCCGAAGGGGGCCCCGACTGTCCCGGCGAGGGGTCGCGGTCGCCGAGCGTCAGTGAGTAGCGGGTGCCGTTGAGATCGGCCAACGCCTTGTCCTCCGGCGCGAACCACGGCCTCGACGCGCGCACCGCCTGGACCGGCGCGCTGTCGATCTCGCTGCCGTAGCTGGTGAGCAGCCGCAGCCTGCCGTCACTGATCCGCACCTGCCCGGCCCGGGTGAGCGACCGCAGCCTCTTCCCGATCCGCACACCCGTGGCCGTGAACTCCGGTTCCGCCATGATGTCCGCCCCCTTGCGCCTTCGGCTGTGCCCGGTCCGGATCCGCGGTGGGACACGATCCGGCACGGCCCGATCGAGTTCGCTCGCGTCCAGTCTGCACCCCGTACGGGCCCGTGTCCCGCGCGGGTTCCGTCGGCCCGATCGTCGTCCTGTGCCGTGCGGTGTGCCCGATCGTCGTCCCGTGCCGTGCAGTGTGCCCGGACCCGGCGCCGGGCACCAGTGCGCACGACGGGGTCACACCGGGCGCTCGGGCGCACACGCGTGGACGCGCCCCCGCCCCGGCCTGCCGCACGCCCGCCGCGATCGCCGCACGCCGCAGGAACACCTTTGAGCCGCCCAAAGCATCGTTTATGCAAACAGGAATTGCGCCAAGCCCTGCTTATCATCAAGCTGTCCGACCGCGCGAACACGGCGTAGCCGCATTCCCGTAAGGAGCCCTGGCGTGAGCACTCCCCGGCCGACCCAGCCGACCCACTGCGGTGGGACCCTCGACGTCGACCGCAGCGACGCGGAGTACCGGGCCTGGCTCAAGGAGGCCGTCCGCAAGGTCCGGGCCGACGCCAACCGCTCGGCCGACACTCACCTGCTGCGCTTCCCGTTGCCCGAGCACTGGGGCATCGACCTCTACCTCAAGGACGAGTCGACCCACCCCACCGGCAGCCTCAAGCACCGCCTGGCCCGCTCCCTGTTCCTGTACGGCCTGTGCAACGGCTGGATCCGCCCGGACCGCCCGGTGATCGAGGCCTCCAGCGGCTCCACGGCCGTCTCCGAGGCCTACTTCGCGAAGCTCATCGGCGTGCCGTTCATCGCGGTCATGCCGCGTACGACGAGCGCCGAGAAGTGCCGCCTCATCGAATTCCACGGCGGGCGGTGCCACTTCGTGGACGACTCGCGCAAGATGTACGAGGCCTCGGCCGCCCTCGCGGCGGAGACCGGCGGCCATTACATGGACCAGTTCACCTACGCGGAACGGGCCACGGACTGGCGCGGGAACAACAACATCGCCGAATCCATCTTCCGCCAGTTGGAGTTGGAGCGCTTCCCCGAGCCCGCCTGGATCGTCGCCACGGCAGGCACCGGCGGCACCTCGGCGACCATCGCCCGCTACGCCCACTCCATGCAGTACGACACCCGCGTGTGCGTCGCCGACCCCGAGAACTCGTGCTTCTTCGAGGGATGGACGGCCGGTGATCTCGATGTCACGTGCGAGCGCGGCTCGCGTATCGAGGGCATCGGCCGGCCCCGGATGGAGCCCAGCTTCGTACCGGCCGCCATCGACCGGATGATGAAGGTCCCGGACGCCGCCACCGTCGCCGCGCTCCGGGCCCTCGAAGCGGCCATCGGCCGCAAGGCGGGCGGCTCGACCGGCACGGGCCTGTGGAGCGCGCTGAAGATCGTCGCGGAGATGGTCGCCTACGGCCGCACGGGCAGCGTGGTGACCCTGCTGTGCGACTCCGGCGACCGCTACCTGGACAAGTACTACTCGGACGCGTGGCTCGCCGAGCAAGGCCTGGACATCACCCCGTACACGGCGGCGATCGAGTCGCTGCTGGCGACGGGGGTGTGGCCGGACTGACGACCGGCCCTCGGCCCGACGGCCGGACCGGTCACTCAGGCGCCCGTAGCTTCCCCGGACTCTCCGGACTCTCCGGGCTCGCCGGGTTCCCCGGGCTCTCCGGCGATCACGAGCTGCCTGAGGTGGTCCGAGACCTCCGCCCGCGCCTCGGCCGGCAGTCCGGCGTCGGTCACCAGCGTGTCGACCTGCTCCAGCGCAGCGAACGAACTCAGGCCCACCGTGCCCCACTTGGTGTGGTCGGCGACCACCACGACCCGCCGCGCCGACTGCACGAGCCGCCGGTTGGTCTCGGCCTCCGCCAGGTTCGGCGTCGACAGGCCCGCCTCGACCGATATGCCGTGCACCCCGAGGAACAGCACGTCGAAGTGGAGCGAGGCGATCGCCTGGTCGGCCACGGGTCCCACCAGCGAGTCGGACGGCGTCCGCACCCCGCCGGTCAGCACCACCGTGGCCGCGCCCTGCCGTTGGCCCGAGGTGCGCTGCGCCGAGTGGAAGACATCGGCCACGCGCACCGAGTTGGTGACGACGGTCAGATCCGGTACGTCGAGGAGGTGTTGGGCCAGCGCGAACGTCGTCGTCCCGCCGGACAGCGCGATCGCCCTGCCCGGCGCGACCAGTTCGGCCGCGGCCCGCGCGATGTCCTCCTTGGCCGTCAGCTCCAGGCCCGACTTGGCCTCGAACCCCGGCTCGTGCGTACTGGCCTCGACCACCGGCACCGCGCCGCCGTGCACCTTCGCCAGCATCCCCTGGCGGGCTAGCGCGTCGAGATCGCGACGGATCGTCATGTCGGAGACGTTGAGCTTGCGCGTCAGCTCGTTCACGCGGACACCGCCGCGCCGCCGCACCTCGTCCAGGATCAGGGCACGGCGCTGCTCCGCGAGGAGGTGCTGATTCTCACTCACGTCCGCTCCGCTCCCATTCATCCGATTCATGCCCGATACTTCGTGGCACAGCGGCTCCGACGAGACCATGTCCCGCCGTCCTTGCCGAGGAAGCCTCATCCTCGCACGCGCCGTCCCCCATCGCGCCACCGCCCATGCCTCCGGGAGCCACCCCGGCGAGCCACCGCGGTCGAAGCACGGACCGCTTTCCGCCATCCGTCACACATATCGGGGAGATTTGCGGGGCAACAGGTGTGCACCCCCACGAGAGCGGAGATCCTGTGCCTGCGCATGCCGTACCGTCCGCGCGCGGGGGATGCAGACCAGTGGATCTCACACAGGAACACAAGGAAGAACGCGACGGCGCGAGACAGCCGTCCGAAGAGTCCGGAGCGACCCTGGAACTCCTGGTCCATGGAGTCGGCGGCACCACTCCCGAGGAGATGCTGGGCGATCCCCGCACGGTCCGGGTCACCGGCGACAAGACGGCCGCCGTCTACCGACGCGCCGACGACGCCGACGCGGAACAGCACCCGCGGGACCAGCGGGACGGGCCGATCCCGGAGGCGTACGTCTGGTGCAACCTCACCTCCGGGAACGCCGCCCGCGCCCTGTGGCTGTTGCTGCTGCCCTTCATGGTGGCCAACCTGGCGCACTGGATGCACCCCACGACGAGCGACCACCGACGATGGGTGCGCCTGTACGGCGTGCTCGTCCGCCTGGTCGGCCTCACGCTCACGGTGCTGCTGGTCGCCGCCGCCTGCGAAGTCGCCCTCGACCTGGCCGTCTGGCAGTGCGCGGGCTCACGGGCCTGCGCCGAGCGCCACTCCTGGCTCGGCTTCCTCTCGCCCGCCGTCTCCGGCGACGGCTGGTGGAGCCTGCCGGGGCGGCGCCTCGCCCTGGCCTCGCTCGTGCCCCTCGCACTCACCGGCCTGCTCTGGTACCTCTCCCGGCGCACCTGGAGCGCGTACGAGTCACAGCGACCGCTCGCCCCGCGCTCCGAACCCGACGAGGAGACTCACCGCGCGGGGCTGGGCAGCCCCGGCTTCTGGTACGGGCGGCGGCTGGTGGCCCGGCTGCGGGCCGCGCACACCGCCGCGGGGTTCCTGACCGTCGCGGCCGTGCTCAGCCGCCCCGCCGCGCACTACGACCAGGGCCACGACTCCGTCGCGCTGGAGGTGCTCAGCCGACTCCTGGAGGCAACTCTCCTCGGCAGCGCGGTGGTCGTGGTGTGGGTGGTGTGCCGCCGGGGCCGCACCGAGAACCTGCTCGACCAGGAACTCGACCGCGTACTGGTGCGCGTGCTGCCGCTGATCGCGCTCGCGGTGCTCGTCCTGACCCTGGTGTACGCGGGCTGGGCGCGCCCCGGCTGGCGTTCGACGGGACGGCTCGCGGGCGACGCGACGTTCGGCACGATCACCCTGGCGCAGGGCCTCCTCGTCGTCGCGCTCGGCGTCGTCGCCCATGTCCTGCACCGCGCCCGCCCGGACGCCCGCGCCGCGATGCGCGGACTGGCCGGACCCGCCGTGGCGATGCTGGCCTGCGCGCTCGGCGGCGTGATGACCGGCGGCGTGGCCCAGCGGGTCGCCGACTGGCTGGACGGCACCGGGCACAGCCTGGCCGGCCCACCCGTCCTGCTCACCTGGCAGGCGTCCGTGATCCCGCCGCTGCTGCTCGTCCTGCTGGCCGTCGTCGGCCGGCTGGTCCGGCGCGCCCTGCTGCTGCGCCGCACCGAGAAGGCCGCCGTCGAAGCCGACTACCCGGGCGAACCCATGGACCCGGCCCGCACGTTGCGCATCGCGAGCACCCGCGCGATGGCGAGCCTCACCGACCGGGCCCCGCGCGTCGTCGGCATCACCTCCGCCGTGACGCTGCTGCTGGGCGCGGCGGCCCTGGTGGGCGCCTTCGCCACGGGGGACACGCCGAACGGCGCCGCGCACGGCACCCGACCCGTCCTCCAGGGCTGCGCCGAGGCCGCGCAGGCGCTCGGCTCCTGGCTGATCGGTATCGGCTTCCTCCTCTTCGTCACCTCGGGGCGCCGCGCCTACAAGGACCCGTCCGCGCGCCGCACCATCGGCATCCTGTGGGACGTCGGCACGTTCTGGCCGCGCGCGGCCCATCCGTTCGCCCCGCCCTGCTACGCCGAGCGCGCCGTGCCCGACCTGACCTGGCGCATGGCCACGTGGACGCGGAGCACGGGCGGGCGGCTCGTCCTCTCCGGCCACTCCCAGGGCAGCGTCCTCGCGGCAGCCGCGGCCTGGCAGCTCGAACCCTCCGTACGCAGACGGGTGGCCCTCCTGACCTACGGTTCACCGCTGGAGCGGCTCTACGGGCGCTGGTTCCCCGCGTACTTCGGCCGGGCCGCGCTCAGCTCCCTGCACCGCGAGGTCGACTGCTGGCGCAACCTCCACCGCCTCACCGACCCCATCGGCGGCCCGATCCTGCTGCCCGGCGAGTGCGGTCCGCAGGTGGACCGGGCGCCGCTGAAGGACCCGCTGGTGTCCGGCCGCACCCAGGAGCACCCGCTGCCCGCCCCGATCCTCGGACACGGCGACTACCAGGCCGATCCGGCCTTCGCCGAGGAACGCGAGCGGCTGCTCGCGCGGCTGCGGTCGGGGCTGCCAGGACCGCGGCCGGGTGAGGCCGCTCAGGGCAGTTCGGGCAGGTCCTCCGGGTAGAGCAGCGACAGGTCGTCCGTGCTCGGCTCCGTCAGTTGGGCGACCCGGCCCGCGTGCCGCTCCACCATGGCCTCGAAGGTCTGGCGTGCGGTACGGCCGTTGCCGAACGCGGGCCCCTTCGGGAGCACCGTGAAGTACTTCACCAGGGCCTCGGCCGTCCCCGGGCCCAGTCGGTACTCCTGCTCCTCGGCCTGCTGTTCCACGATCCGCAGCAGCTCCTCGGGGTCGTAGTCGCCGAAGGTGATGGTCCGCGAGAAGCGGGAGGCCACCCCGGGGTTGACCGACAGGAACCGCTCCATCTCGGCCGTGTAGCCCGCGACGATCACCACGACCGCCTCCCGGTGGTCCTCCATCAGCTTCACCAGGGTGTCGATCGCCTCGCGCCCGAAGTCACGCCCGGAGTCCTCCGGCGAGAGCGCGTACGCCTCGTCGATGAACAGCACACCGCCGCGCGCCCGGTCGAAGGCCTCCTGGGTGCGGATGGCGGTGGAGCCGATGTGCTCACCGACCAGGTCGACCCGCGACACCTCCACGAGGTGCCCCTTCTCCAGCACGCCGAGCGAGGCCAGGATCTCCCCGTACAGCCGGGCGACCGTCGTCTTGCCGGTGCCGGGGGAGCCCGTGAACACCAGATGCCGCCGCACGGACGCCGCCTTCAGGCCCGCCTGCTGCCGACGGCGCCCCACCTCGATCATGTCCGTGAGGGCGCGCACCTCGCGCTTGACGCTCTCCAGGCCCACCAGCGCGTCGAGTTCGCCGAGCACGTCCGCCGACGCGCGCGCGGGCTGCTCCGGCGTCCGCGTGGCCTCGACCACCGGCTCCCGCTCGCCGGTCCGCTGGCCGGGGATGGAGCCCAGCAGGCCCAGGGACCCGCTCGCCGGTTGCGCGGCGGTCTCCCGGACCACCGGGGGCCGCAGCCCGGCGCTCTCGTCGCTGGTGCAGTCCTCCACCACCGCGCTGCCGCCGCCGGGCGCGCTCGGTCCGCCGTCCGCGAACTCGTAACCCGCGCGCGCACACCGCTCCGTACGGCACTTCCGCAGCGTGGCGCGGCAGCCGTCGATCACATGGAAGCCGTAGCCGCCGCTGTCGGTGACCCGGCAGTTCAGGAAGCTGCCCCGGCCGCCCGCGGAGACGTAGAAGCCCGCCTCGGACGGCGAGGTCACGGTGCAGCGCTCTACGGTGGGGTCGGCGCCCTTGGTGACGATCACACCGGTCTGTGTGCCGTCGATGGTGCAGTTGGACAGCGTGCCGCCGCTGCCGTGGTCCCGGAACCAGGCGCCGGTCGACGCCTCCCGGATCCGGCAGTCGTCCAGTTGCGCTATGGCGCCGTCGCTCACCGACACCGCTGTGTTGCGCACCTGAGCGAAGTCGCTGTCCACGACGTCCGCGCGGGAGCCGCGGTCGAGGACGAACAGGGCGTCCGGCACGTCGTGCACCCGGCAGGCGTCGAGCACCGTCGTCGCGCCGTCGCTGACCCACACCGCCGGGTAGTCGCCCGTACTGTCGGAGATCTCGCACTGGTTGGCGTCCACCCGCGTGCCCGGGTCCCACACCGACAGGCCGTTGCGCCCGAACTGCCGCACCGTCGTACGCGTCAGCGTGAGCACCGAGCGGGACCGCAGGTCGACCGCGTTCTCCGGGATGTCGTGGATCCGGCAGTCGGCCAGCGTCAGCACCGCGTCCGTGTCCAGCGTGATGCCGTCCGCGGTCGTGCGGTGCACCTCGCAGTCCGTCAGATGCGCCGCGGCATGCCCCGCGATCCGCACACCCGAGCCCCGGACCTCGTACACCTCGCAACCGACCGCTTCCAGCGAGGAGTTCTCACCGGTGGCCGACAGCCCCGCGCCCGACGTGTGGTGCACGCGGCAGCGCTCCAGCCGGGGGTGGGCTCCGCCGCGGACCGCGACGCCCGACTGGGCCGCGGCCAGCACCTCGCACTCCTCGAAGACGCCACCCGCGCCGTCCACGACCGCGATGCCGATACCGGCGGGGTTGTCGACGGTGCACCGCCGGACCGTGGGGCGGGCGCCCGCGCGGACCTCGATGCCGGCCGCGGACCGCGTCATGATCCGCACGTCCACCAGCTCCGGCGTGCCCTCCTCGACCAACAGCGCGGGCGCGGACGAGTCCTGGCCCTCGATGTGCAGGTCCTGGACCACCGCGGAGGCCCGCACGGTCAGCGGGACGCCGTCGACCGGCGCGATGCGCACCGAACCGGGGGAGCCCTCGGATCCGCGCAGCCTCACCGCCCGTTGGACGACCAGGTTCTCCCGGTAGATCCCCGGCGCGATGGTGAGCACGTCCCCGTCACCCGCGGCCTCCAGAGCGGCGGTGAGCGAGGGGTACTCGCCCGTGCGGCGTCGCCACCGCGATGTTCCGGTGTGCGTCACCTGGACCGTGCCCTGTGCCATGGCGTTGCTGTGCCCCCACCTCGTACTCACGCGGGTTCTCGCGAAGATGCCGAACAGCCCGAGAGTCCGGCCGGTCCACCGTAGCGTGCGGGACGGCGGGTGGTTGACCGGAGCCCGAAGGCGATCAACTGCCCGTGCCCGTCCGGCCCCAGTCGGGGCCCGCCTTCTCCCAGGCCTGGTCCCACCGCGCGTACCGACGCCGGACCAGGCTCCAGACGATCAACCGGCGGCAGGTCTCGGCGAAGGCCACGACCAGCGCGGCGGCACCGACACCCGCCAGCACGGCGTGCGTTGTCGCGGTGGCGCGGTCCAGCGGCCGGTCGGCTATTCGGCCGTGGTCGTCGGTCCAGAGCGTGAACCGGTCCCCGGGGTGCGGTGATCGGAGGTCGGTGAGGACCGCGCCCTGCTGTGTGGTGCCGTCGGCCCCGGTCCAGTCGGCGAGTACACGATTGCGGGTGTCGCGCGTCGACGTACTCGACGGATCCGGGTCCAGCAGGCCGCGGCCGAGCTTCTCCACGACCGTGGCCGTCACGAGGTGGTGGGTGCGCTGCTGTTCCCGTACCGACCGTTGCAGGGAGTCCTGGACGCGCGATCCCGTCACGACCCCGGCGAGGGGCGCGAAGGCAAGGATCAGCACCAGGGAGGCGAGCGCCACCCAGGCTTCGACCAGATCGGTCGTACGGCGCAGCGGATTGCCGCGCCAACGCCAGAGCCCCCCGATTGCACGCACCGCCCCGTATCCCCCTTCTTCGTCCCTGACAGCCCCGCGCCGCCGCCGTTCACCCCGGGCGGCAGGACGGGAGAGGGCACCTCCCTCTCGCGTCCCGCGGGTCTCTCATGAACGTCTCATGCACACCCAACGACCGTGCCCGTGGCCCTGGTTCCCACCCGTGCTCCGTTTGTGGATCCGCCCCGTCACTCCAGGATCGTGACCGGGTCGCCGACCCGTATCGTGCCGGGCGTCTGCGGGACCACGTACCGTCCGAAGACCAGGCGGTGGCCGATGCGGTGATGGCGGGCGAGGGTGCGCAGCGGTTCCTTGCCGCGCTCGGTGGTGCTCTGGTCGGTCGTCGTCACCACGCAGCGGCCACAGGGCTTGGCGGCCCGGAAGACGACGTCGCCCAACGCGAGGCGCTGCCAGTCGTCCTCGGCCCAGGGCGCGGTGCCGGACAGCACGACGTTCGGCCGGAAGCGGTTCATGGGCAGCGGGCCCTCCTCGGGGTGATCGCCTTGCGCGATCAGTGAGTTGAGGGCGTCGAGCGAGGCGAGGGTGGTGATCAGCAGGGGATAGGCGTCGGCCAGGCTGACCGTCTGGTCCGGGTCTTCGTGCGCCCAGTCGGCGAGCCGGCGGCGCGTGGCGGGGTCGTCGAGATGGACGAGGGTGACGTCCGCGCCGAGGTACGCGCTGAACCACCGGCTCGCCTCGGCGGCGGCGGGAACCGTCTGGATCTTCTCGCTGTTCCACGTCGCGGTCCGCGTGCCGACACCGTCGGGCACGGCGACGCTCAGCGGCTCCGGACCGGGCGCGGACAAGCGGAGGCCGCCGCCGGACAGAGGTTCGGCGGCGGCCAAGGCCAGGCGCGGACACTCGCGTTGGGTGACGAGCTTGCCTTCGTCGTCGATCACCGCCCAGCGCCGGTCCCCGGCCAGCCCCCATGGCTCCACCGCGGCTTCGCGAAGTGCGTGACCGCGCAGTGCTTTGACCGGGTGAACGTGAATCGACTGCAGCGCTGGTGTCGGCATGAGGCCCATGGTGCCATCGGGCACCGACAGCCTCCTGCCGAGAGGTGGATCAGTATCCGCGGTACTGCTGCCCGTTGTTGTACGGGTCCGGGTACGGCATCGGAGCCGGGGCGGGGGCCGGGCGCGGCGCGGCGGGGCGCATCGCCTCGTAGCCCGTGCCCGCGCCCATCGGGTGCGGCGGGGGCGCCGGCTGGAGCCCCGGCTGGGGTCCCGGATAGCCGCGGGGGCCCGTCTGCTGCGGGATGTACGCCGTGGGAGCCTGCTGCGGCGCCGCGGGCTGTGGCGGCTGCGGGTAGCCGTAGGCGGGCGGCTGCGGAGACGGCGCGGCCGGCAGCGCGGGCAGCGCCGACGGCAGTGCGGGCAGATGGGCGGCCGGTGTCTCGTACGGGGAGGAGACACGGATCGGGGCGATCTGAGGCGTTCCCCGTTCGGCGACGAGCGAGTCGTAGATCGGAGTGTCCCGGAAGGGCGACGCGGAGTGATAGCCGCCGCCGTAGGTGGAGCGGGGGGAGGTCATGGCACATAAGGTAAGCCCACGATGTGGTGGTTGGGGAGACCGATCAGAGGGTTGTTTGTCGTGTCCGTTGCGACCTGAGATCGCTAATCCGAGCGAACTTGGTGAAATAGGGCGGCAAATGATGTTTAGATCGTGTAAGGGCCATGTTCTTGCGGGTCGTCCGCGGTCGTCTCCCTCGTCTTCCGCTACGGGTCAGGGGAGTTCGGGGGCGCGGAAGGAATAGGTTGGCCGCGACGGAAACGACCGACTGCCCGGGGCGCGGCCTCGGCGCGGTGACATGTGAGGGGGCGGCCATGTCGATGCCCAAGGGATCCAACGTTCAGGTACCGACAACGGCTCTACGGGTCGAACTGGGGTGGCGCGCCGGACCCGGTGTGCCCGACGCGGACGCCTCGGCGCTGCTGCTGGCCGCCGGACGGGTCCGCAGCGACGGCGACTTCGTCTTCTACAACCAGCCCGCGCATCCCTCCGGTTCGGTGCGTCACGAGGGCAAGCGGAAGGCGGGCGACCAGGTGACGGACACGCTCCTCGTCGACCTCGCGCGCGTGGAGCCCGCCATCGAGACCATCGTGCTCGCCGCCTCCGCCGACGGCGGACCGTTCGGACGCGTGCCCGGCCTGTACATCCGGGTGCTCGACGCGCAGCGGGGCACCGAGGTGGCCCGCTTCGACCCCGCCGCGAGCGTCGAAACCGCCTTCGTGCTCGGGGAGTTCTACCGCCGCCAGGGAGCCTGGAAGTTCCGCGCCGTCGGGCAGGGGTACAGCAGCGGACTGGAAGGCCTCGCCACGGACTACGGGATCACGGTGGACGAACCGCAGCACGCGGCGCCGCAGCCATCCGCGTCGGCCACCCTGCCTCCTCCTCCGGTCACCATGGCCCCGCCGCCCCCGGTCACCATGCCTCCGCCCCCGGCCGTCGCGCCCGGGGCCGTGCCGCCTCCGCCGCCCGTTCCGCCGGTCGTACCCCCGGCCCCCGTACGCCTCACCAAGGTCACTCTCACCAAACACGCCCCCTCGGTCTCGCTGACCAAGCAGGGCGGCACCTCCGGCGCCCTGCGCGTGAACCTCAACTGGCAGACACGCAAGCAGTTCTCGGGCTGGGGCACCAAGCGCGGCCGGGCGGTGGCCCAGCACGCGGACCTCGACCTCGACCTGTGCGCCCTGTACGAACTGACCGACGGCAGCAAGGGAGTCGTGCAGGCCCTCGGCAATGCCTTCGGGGCCCTGCACCAGCCGCCGTACATCCACCTCGACGGCGACGACCGCACCGGAGCCGTGGAGAGCGGGGAGAACCTCACCGTCAACCTCGACCACCAGCGGAACTTCCGGCGCATCCTGATCTTCGTGACCATCTACGAAGGCGCCCGCTCCTTCGCCGACCTGCACGCCACGGTCACCCTCCAGCCCCAGCACGGCGCACCCGTCGAGTTCTCCCTCGACGAGTGCACGGTGCCCTCGACGGTGTGCGCGCTCGCGCTCATCACGAACACCGGAGGCGACCTCGTCGTCCAGCGCGAGGCCCGCTACCTCGTGCCGGACCGCGGCGTCAGCCCCCAACGCACCATCGACCACGCCTACGCGTGGGGCATGAACTGGACCCCCGGCCGCAAGTGACCGGCCCGCTCACCGCTCCTCGAACGCGGCGTCCGGACGCGCGTAGGTGCGGCCCTTCCAGGCCGCACCACGCCCCCGGTAGTGCTGCACCGCCGAATCGACGGTCATCAGCAGATAGAGGACCGCGGTGAACGGCAACGACAGCGCGAGCCACGCCGGTTGACGGTAGTAGCGCAGCATCGGCAGGTACGTCACCGTCATCACCAGCTTCGCCAGCCCGCCGACCACCATCGCCGCCACATCGCCGGTGACGATCCCGGCGACCAGGGCCGCGCTCGGCACGAGATAGACGAGAGCCAGTCCGAGCACCGTCCCGAGGAGCAGCGGCGGACTGTGCCGCAACTGGGCGTACGCGCTGCGCGAGACCATCCGCCACAGGTCGTGCAGCCGCGGATAGGGGCGCACGCTCTCGACCCGGTCGGCGAGCCCCAGCCAGATGTGGCCACCGCTCGTCTTGACCGCCCGCGCGAGCGCCACGTCGTCGATGACGGCCTGACGGATCGAGTCGGGAATCCGCGCCCGTTCGGCGGCGTCGGCGCGCAGCAGTACACAGCCGCCCGCCGCCGCCGCGGTGCGCGAGCCCCGCACCGCGATCCAGCGGAAGGGATAGAGCTGGGAGAAGAAGTACACGAACGCGGGTACGACCAGCCGTTCCCACACACTCTCCACCCGCAGCCGGGCCATCTGCGAGACGAGATCGAAGCCGCCGCCGTGCGCGGCGGCGACCAGCTCCCGCAGACTGTCGGGCGCGTGGGCGATGTCCGCGTCCGTCAGGAGCAGGTACTCGGGCTCACGCGCGCGTGCGAGAGCGATGCCATGACGCACGGCCCACAGCTTGCCCGTCCAGCCCGCGGGCGGTTCGCCGGGGGAGCCGACGGTCAGCGGAAGTCCGCCGTGCCGCCGCGCCAGTTCACGGGCCAGCTCCCCGGTTCCGTCCGAACTGCCGTCGTCGACCAGGAAGACCTCGGCACGTCCGGGATAGTCCTGCGCGAGCAACGACGGGAGGCTGTCGGGGAGTACGGCGGCCTCGTCGCGCGCCGGTACCACGACACAGACGGACGGCCAGGAGCCGGGCTCCCGGCGCGGCGGCAACCGCAGATCCGTACGCCAGAAGAAGCCCTGGCCGAGCAGCAGCCACAACCAGGCGACCAGAGACACGACGGCGATCCACACAAGGGCAGTCACCCCCCGCAGTCTGCACCACCACGCGGGCCGGTTCGAGGCCATCGACTATGGTTGCCGCGTGAAGATCGCGCTTATGGACTCCGGAATCGGCTTGCTACCCGCTGCTGCCGCAGTACGGCGTCTGAGGCCCGACGCGACCCTCGTGCTCTCCCTCGACCCCGACGGGATGCCCTGGGGACCTCGCACCCCCGAGGACCTCACCCAGCGCGCCCTCGCCGTCGCCGAGGCCGCCGCCGCACATCGGCCCGAGGCACTGATCGTCGGGTGCAACACCGCCTCCGTACACGCCCTGCCCGCCCTGCGCGCCCTGCTCGAACCCGGCCTTCCGGTCATCGGCACGGTCCCGGCGATCAAGCCGGCCGCCGCCGGTGGCGGCCCGGTCGCGATCTGGGCGACGCCGGCCACCACCGGCAGCCCCTACCAGCGCGGTCTCATCCGCGAGTTCGCGGACGGGGTGGAGGTCGCCGAGGTGCCGTGCCCCGGGCTCGCCGACGCCGTGGAGCACGCGGACGAGGCGGCGATCGACGCGGCCGTCGCCGCCGCCGCGGCGCGCACTCCGGCCGAGGTGACGACGCTCGTCCTCGGCTGCACCCACTACGAACTGGTCGCGGACCGCATCCGCGCCGCCGTCCAGCGCCCGGACCGTCCGCCGCTCGTCCTGCACGGTTCCGCCGGGGCGGTCGCGGCCCAGGCCATGCGCCGACTCGGTGTGGAACCTGCACCGACGGCGTCCGCCGACGGCGGGATGACGGTGCTGCTCAGCGGGCGCGAGGCAGCGCTGCCGCCCGCGGCGCTGGCGTACGCGGAGGGCAGGCTGCTGTCGGCGGTCAGCCCCGCGCGCTGACCCGCGTTCGGGATCGCCCCTGCCGTCGCTCGGACTGCCGCTCGCATCGGTGACGTTGCGCGACCCCGTGCCCGCGATGCGGAACGTCGGTACCCTCGAGGGCATGAGGGACCATCCCGATGGCGACACCGCCCCGCACCCCGAGGTGTGGACGGGGCGCGCGACCAACCGAGTCCAGTGGCTGCTCGCCCTCGTCGGTGCCGCCTGCATGGCGCTCGGTATCGAACTGGCCGTCGACTCCGCGTGGACGTCCGGCGTCGCCCCGCTCGTCATGTCCGTCGTGGGCTGCATCGCCGCCGGACTGCTGGTCCTCTTCGGCACGCTGGCGTTCGTGCATGTCGCCGTGAAGGTGGACGAGGACACCCTGGAGGTGCGCTGCGGCCACATCGGTCTGCCGCGCCGCCGTATCCCCCTCGCCCAGGTCGCGGGCGCCGACTTCGCTCCCCGGGTCACCCCGTGTCAGTGGGGCGGATGGGGCTATCGCTGGCGGCCCGAGAAGGGGACGGCCGTCGTCGTACGGCGTGGTGAAGGTCTCGTGCTGCGCCTCTGGGACGGCCATACGTTCACGATCACCGTGGACAACGCCGAGTCGGCGGTACGGGTCATCCGCGCCCGGCTGCGGCCGAGCCTGCCCGGCGCCGCGCACTGACGTCACTCCTCTTGCGGCCCGGCCCTCCCGGACTCCCGCTTCCCTTCTTCTCCTCTCTCCCCTTCCTCGCTCCCGAGTGGACGAGCCGTGGCGAATCCGGCCAGCAGGCCCGCCCCCACCGTCACCGTCGTGAAGCTGAGCGCGTTGCCGACCGACGCGATCACCACCAGCGCCGTCAGCGAGACACCCGCCGTCAGCGCGACCGGCGTGGGCCGTGATGTCCGCCACAGGGCGTACAGGGCCCAGCAGTAGACCGCGGCGAGCAGCGCCACGCCGACCAGTCCCTGCTCGGCCGCCTGCTGGAGCGGTGCGGAGTGCGGCTTGCCGTCGGGCAGGAGCGTCTGCGCCGTGGTGGGGCTCAGCTCGCCGAAGCGTCCCGGGCCCGCGCCGAGCGCCGGATCGTGGTGGGCCAGGGCGAGGGCGTCGCGCCACAGCAGGACCCGGTGCGCGGTCAGCCGGTCGCCGAGGAAGGTGGTCGGGCCGTCCGGCAGTACGTCCTCGGCGATCGCCCAGATCGCTCCGGTCACCGTCGCCGCGACGAGCGCGAGCCCTACGAGCGCGGGGCCGCGGTGGCGCAGCCGCGCGGCGGCGAGCGAGCACAGCAGCACGACGGCGGAGGCGACCAGCCCCGTCGTCGAGCCGAGAGCCGCCGCGGCCACCACGATGCCTGCGGCCGACGCCCTCAGAGCGAGGCGTGGCCACGGCGCACGGGCCGCCCACGCGGCGCAGCACCCCGCCCCCGTGGCCAACGTCAGCAGCGCGGCACTCGCGCCGTTGTGCCCGAGCGGTGCGACGAACTGCGGCGCGGCCGTGACGCGCGGGGCGGCGATCGCCAGTCCCAGCCCGGCGAACGCCCCCGCGGCGGGCGCGGTCAGCGGCAGCAGCGCCCCGAAGATCCGGCCCGACGCGTAACCGGCGGCGACCGCGAGCACCGCCAGCAGCACGCCCTCGGGTCGGCCTCCCTGTGCGGCGGCCGTGATCAGTGACCAGGCCGCGCAGGCGCCGAGCACCAGGAGGCCCGTCGCATCCGCGGTGTTGCGACTCTCGTCCTGTGTCTCCGCGGCCTCGGCCGCGGGCCCTGTCCCCGTGGATCTCACCCCGCCGCCCCCCTGTGACGGGCCCCGACCGTCCCGGCCGCAACCGGCCGCACGTTCGAAGCTCGGGCACACGGTAACGGTGTTGCGCCGTGTTGTGGACGAGTCGTGCAGAAACGATGCGTCAGAGGGGGTTGCGAACAGGTCATCAGAAGGCGGGGCGCCGGGGAAGAGGGGCGCGGGCCCGGAAGGGCCGAGCTGCCCGCGCTGTCCGCGGCCTGGTCACGCACCGTACACTCCCCGGGTGACCGTCACCGCACCTTCCGTGGGCGAGCCGGAACAGCTCGAACCCCAGGCCGCACCCGCACTCCGTGGTGCCCGCCGGGTACGCCGCCTCGTCCCGGCCGCCGTCGCGGCGCTCTCCGGAGTGCTGCTCTACGTGAGTTTCCCGCCCCGGACCCTGTGGTGGCTGGCCCTCCCGGCCTTCGCCCTCTTCGGCTGGACCCTGCGCGACCGCACCTGGAAGGCAGGCCTCGGCCTCGGCTACCTGTTCGGCCTCGGCTTCCTGCTGCCGTTGCTCGTATGGACCGGCGTCGAGGTCGGCTCCGGCCCCTGGCTCGCCCTGGTCGCCGTGGAGGCGCTCTTCGTCGCGCTGGTCGGCGCGGGCATCACCCTGGTCTCCCGGCTGCCCGCCTGGCCGGTGTGGGCAGCCACCCTGTGGATCGCGGGAGAAGCGGCACGCGCACGTGCGCCGTTCGGCGGCTTCCCCTGGGGCAAGATCGCCTTCGGGCAGGCGGACGGAGTGTTCCTGCCGCTCGCCGCGGTGGGCGGCACCCCGGTAATCGGCTTCGCGGTCGTGCTGTGCGGCTTCGGGCTCTACGAGATCGTGCGCGTGGCCGTCGACGGGCGGCGTGCCGGGGGCACGCTGCGGCGCGGCGCCGCCCTCACGGCCCTGCTGAGCTTGGCCGTTCCGCTCGTGGGCGCTCTCGCCGCGCGCTCCCTGGTCAGCGACAAGGCCGAGCACGGCACCACGACCGTCGCGGTCGTCCAGGGCAATGTGCCGCGCTCCGGGCTCGAGTTCAACGCCCAGCGGCGCGCCGTCCTCGACTACCACGCGCGCGAGACCGAGCGCCTGGCCGCGAAGGTCGAGGCGGGCAAGGCGCCGCGGCCCGACCTCGTCCTGTGGCCGGAGAACTCCTCCGACATCGACCCCTTCGCCAACGTCGACGCCGCCGCCGTGATCCAGGGCGCCGCGCAGGCCATCGGCGCGCCGATCTCGGTCGGCGCCGTCGTCGAGCGCGACGGCAAGATGTACAACGAGCAGATCCTGTGGGACCCGGACAAGGGGCCCGTCGACACCTACGACAAGCGGCAGGTACAGCCGTTCGGCGAGTACCTTCCGCTGCGCTCCCTGCTCGATGTCATCAACAAGAACTGGACGTCGATGGTGCGCCAGGACTTCAGCCGAGGCCACGAGCCCGGCGTGTTCACCATGGCGGACGCCAAGGTCGGGCTCGTCACCTGCTACGAAGCGGCCTTCGACTGGACCGTGCGCTCCACGGTCACCGAAGGCGCGCAACTGATTTCGGTGCCCAGCAACAACGCGACCTTCGACCGCAGCGAGATGACCTACCAGCAGCTCGCCATGTCCCGGGTGCGCGCCGTCGAACACAGCCGCACCGTCACGGTGCCGGTGACCAGCGGTGTCAGTGCGATCATCATGCCGGACGGGAAGATCACCCAGCGGACCGGGATGTTCGTGGCCGACTCGCTCGTCCAGAAGGTGCCGCTGCGCTCCTACGAGACCCCCGCCACTCGGCTCGGCACCCTCCCCGAACTGCTCCTCGTACTCGTCGCCGCCTGCGGGCTCGGCTGGGCAGTGACGTCGGCGGCGCGCGGTCGTCGCGGGAGCGGTGACGACCAGGACGTGCGCGCCGACGAGCAGGACGTGACCGAGGAGCAGGACGTGACCGAGGCCGCCCGCTAGGGTCGGCCCATGGCTACTCCCGAATTCATCCGGACCATCCGGGCCTCCGCCGGTCAGCAACTGCTCTGGCTTCCCGGCGTCAGCGCCGTCGTCTTCGACGACGAGGGCAGAGTGCTGCTCTGCCAGCGCGCCGACAACAGGGAATGGACGGTGATCACCGGCATGCCCGACCCTGGTGAGCAGCCGGCGGACTGCGCCGTACGCGAGGTGTACGAGGAGGCGGCCGTGCGGTGCGTGGCCGAGCGGGTCGTCCTCGTCAGGTCCGGGAAGCCGGTCACCTTCGACAACGGTGACATCTGCCAGTTCATGGACGTCACGCTCCGGTGCCGGGCCGTCGGGGGAGAGGCGGCCGTGAACGACGACGAGTCCTTGCAGGTCGGCTGGTTCCACGTGGACGCGCTCCCGGAGATGCGGGAAGGTCAGAAGTTCCGGATCAAGCAGGCGCTGTCCGATGCACCCACGTGGTTCGAATCCACGAGTTCCGACTGAAGTGTGGGGGGCGGCCATATAGAGCCGCATGTGGCCGCTTCCTAGAGTCGACATATGACCCCGCCCCCGCCCCGCGCCCTTCCGGGCTCCGAAGCCTTCGCCCTCGACCTCCGCGGACGCACCGCTCTCGTCACCGGTGCCGCAAGCGGCATCGGCCGCGCCTGTGCGCTGCGGCTGGCCGCCGCCGGGGCCGAGGTGAGAGCGGTCGACCGGGACTCCGACGGCCTCGACACCCTCGTCGGCGCGGCACAGGGCCTCGCGGGTGGCGTCGAGCCGCTGGTCCTCGACCTCACCGACCTGGACGCGGCCGAGCGGGCCGCCACCGGCACCGACGTCCTCGTCAACAACGCGGGGCTGCAACTGGTGCGCCCCTTGGAGGAGTTCCCGCCCGAGGTCTTCCACACCGTGCTGACGGTGATGCTCGAGGCCCCGTTCCGGCTCATCCGCGGGGCACTGCCCCGGATGTACGCCCAGGGCTGGGGGCGCATCGTCAACGTGTCGTCGGTCCACGGGCTGCGCGCCTCCGCGTTCAAGTCGGCGTACGTCGCCGCGAAGCACGGACTCGAAGGGCTCTCGAAGACCGCGGCCCTCGAGGGCGCCCCGCACGGAGTCACCTCGAACTGCGTGAACCCGGGCTATGTGCGGACACCCCTCGTGGAGAAGCAACTCGCGGACCAGGCACGGACGCACGGGATCCGGGAAGAGCGCGTGCTGTCCGAGGTACTGCTCCAGGACAGCGCCGTCAAACGGCTGATCGAACCGGAGGAGGTCGCGGAGGCGGTGGCCTACCTGTGCAGCCCGTCGGCCTCGTTCGTCACCGGTACGTCGCTGGTCCTCGACGGTGGTTGGACGGCGCACTGACCGGGCTCTCGGCGGAGTTGGACGGCGTACTGGCGTACTGGCCGGTTCTCGGCGGCGGTTGGACGGAACACGGGCCAGGTCATCGGTGGCGGTCGGACGGCGCACGGACCAGGACATCGACGGCAGTTGGGCGGAGTACGGACCAGGTCCTCGACGGCAGTTGGGCGGAGCACGGGCGGTGAGCATGCCAAGAGTTGTCCACAGGGCCGGGTTGCCCGGTCCGCCCGTGGGTCATCCTGAGGACATGTCTCGCGATCACGTTCAGTCCCCCCAGCGCCCCGGCACCAGTGCCGAGGAGCCGTTCCTCCAGCTCCTGGCCCGCGGCGCGTCCGCCGACGCCTACGAGCAGCCGGTTCTGCTCGCCCGCGCCGAGGGCCTGCCGACCGAGCACGTCCGCGCGCTCGAGCAGGCCAAGCGGCTCGCGCTGCGCGTGCGCGCGGAGATGGAGGGCAGACGCCGCCGCGAGGCGGAGCTGTCCGCGCTCTTCGAGACCGCCCACGACCTGGCCGGGCTGCGCGACCTCGACGCCGTCCTCCAGGCGATCGTCCAGCGCGCCCGATCGCTGCTGAGCACCGACATCGCGTATCTGACGCTGCATGACGAGGCCGCGGGCGACACGTACATGAGAGTCACCGAGGGCTCGGTCGCCGCCCGCTTCCAGCAACTGCGGCTCGGCATGGGCGAGGGGCTCGGCGGCCTCGTCGCCCAGACCGCCCGCCCGTATGTGACGCCCGACTACTTCCAGGACGACCGCTTCCGGCACACGTGGACGATCGACACGGGCGTCCGCGACGAGGGGCTCGTGGCGATCCTCGGGGTGCCCCTGATGATCGGACCCCAGGCCATCGGGGTGCTGTTCGCCGCCGACCGGCGGGCCCGGGTCTTCGAACGGGAGGAGATCGCGCTCCTCGGCTCGTTCGCCGCGCTGGCCGCCGCGGCCATCGACACCGCGAACCTCCTCACGGAGACGCGGTCCATGCTGGACCGGCTCGCCCGTGCCAACGAGATCATCCGCGACCGCAGCGCGGCGATCGAGCGTGCCTCGGACGTCCACGACCGGCTCGCCGAACTCGTCCTGCGCGGCGGCGGTGTCCATGACGTGGCCGCCGCGGTCTCCCAAGTCATCGACGGCACCGTCGAGTTCACGGAGGCCACCGTCGCGCCGACCGCGGCCCTGGAGACGTCCCGCGCCGAGGGGCACGCCGTGCGGCACGGGGCCGACTGGATCGCCGCCGTGACGGCCGGCGGCGAACTGCTCGGCGCGCTGGCGCTGCGCGGCCATCCGGAGCTCGACCCCGTCGACCAACGCACCCTGGAGCGCGCCGCGATGGTGACGTCCCTGCTGCTGCTCGCCCGCCGCTCGGCCGCCGAGGCGGAACAGCGCGTCCGCGGCGAGCTGTTGGACGACCTCCTGGACGCCCGCGACCGCGACCCGCGCGTGCTGCGCCGGCGAGCCGCCCTGCTGCGTGCCGACCTCGACGCCACCCATGTCGTGCTCGCCGCCCATCTCGACGGCGCCGCTGCCGACGCCGACCAGGCCACGGCCGCCCGCCACCGGCTGTGGTCCGCCGCGTCCCACCTCGCGGCCACCCGGCAGGGGCTCGCCGCCGCCCGGGACGGCGGTACGGTCCTGCTGCTGCCCCTCGACCCGGGGGACACGGCGACCGACCTGGCCCGCCGTACCGCACGGCAGCTCGGCACCGCCGTCCGCGACCAGGTCACCGTCGGAGCCTCGGCGCCCGTCGCGGACCTCGCCGGGCGCCCGGACGCCGTGGCCGCCGCCTACGCGGAGGGGCGCCGCTGCCTCGACGCCCTGCGGCTGCTGGGCCGTTCAGGAGACGGGGCCGCCGCCGAGGACTTCGGCTTCCTCGGACTGCTGCTCGCCGGGGAGCGGGACATCGCCGGCTATGTCCAGCGCACCCTCGGCCAGGTCATCGCCTACGACGAACGCCGCGGCACCGACCTCGTCCGCACCCTCGACGCGTACTTCGCCTCGGGGATGAGCCCGGCCCGCACCAAGGACCATCTGCACGTCCATGTGAACACGGTGGCCCAGCGCCTGGAACGGGTGGGCCGCCTGCTCGGCGACGACTGGCAGAGCCCGGCCCGCGCCCTGGAGATACAACTGGCGCTGCGGCTCCTGCGGTTGTCGTCGCCGCCCGGCTCCTGACGGAGCGCGCACTCACACGGTGTGGGCGTCCGCCACCGGGACGTCCTCGCTCTCGGCGTCCGCCGGGGAGTCGATCCGGGCCAGATCGCGGTCGCGCGTCTCCTTGGCGACTCCCACCGCGATCAGAGTGAGGACGGCCGCCGCGATGACGTACAGAGCGATCGGTGTCGAACTGCCGTAGTCGGACAGCAGCGCGGTCGCGATGAGCGGGGCAGGCGCCCCGGCCGCCACCGAGGAGAACTGCGCGCCGATGGACGCGCCCGAATACCGCATGCGGGTGGCGAACATCTCGGAGAAGAAGGCCGCCTGGGGCGCGTACATCGCTCCGTGCAGCACCAGGCCGACCGTCACGGCGAGGACGAGGTTGCCGAAGCTTCCCGTGTCGATCAGCCGGAAGAACGGGAACATCCACAGGCCGACCCCGGCCGCACCGAGCAGATAGACGGGCCGTCGGCCGACGCGGTCCGAGAGCGCGCCCCACGCCGGGATGACCACGAAGTGCACGGCGGAGGCGACGAGTACGGCGTTGAGTGCGGTCTGCTTGGAGACGCCGGCCGATGTGGTGGCGTACACGAGGATGAAGGCGGTGATCACGTAGTAGCTGATGTTCTCCGCCATGCGCGCGCCGATCGCGATCAGTACGTCCCGCCAGTGATGGCGCAGGACGGACACCAAGGGCAGCTTCTCCACGCCGGTGCTCTCGGCCGCCTTGCGCGCCTCGGCCTGCTTCAATGCCTGCTGGAACACCGGCGATTCATCGACAGAGAGACGGATCCACAAGCCGAGCATCACCAGGACACCGGACAGGAGGAACGGAATGCGCCACCCCCAGGTACCGAACGCGTGGTCCGAGAGCACGGCGGTCAGCAGCGACAGCACACCCGTCGCGAGGAGTTGCCCGGCGGGCGCCCCGGTCTGCGGCCAGGAGGCCCAGAAGCCACGCCGTCGCGCCTCACCGTGCTCCGACACCAGCAGAACGGCTCCGCCCCATTCACCGCCGAGGGCGAAGCCCTGCACCAGACGCAGGGTCGTGAGCAGGACGGGCGCGAAGGTACCGACCGTCGCGTGCGTGGGCAGCAGCCCGATGGCGAAGGTCGCCCCGCCCATCAGCAACAGGCTCAACACCAGCAACTTCTTACGCCCGAGCCGGTCCCCGTAGTGCCCGAAGACCAGCGCCCCCAGCGGCCGGGCGGCGAACCCGACGGCGTACGTCAGGAACGACAACAACGTGCCCACCAACGGATCGGAGTCCGGAAAGAACAACGTGTTGAAGACGAGCGCGGCGGCAGACCCGTAGAGGAAGAAGTCGTACCACTCGATGGTGGTCCCGATGAGGCTCGCGGCGACGATGCGGGGGAGTTTGGAGGGGGCTGGTGGAGCGGCTGCGGGGGAGGACATCGGCACCACTTCCTGGCGGTCGACGGGGACGTTTGTGTGTCGCCACACCGTAGGAATGCGCAGGTCAGGGGCGTATGTGTTGGGACAACATAGTTCTAGGCGTAAGAGTGCGCGTGGTCACCATGGAGGCGGCGCCGGGGCCTCTGAGAGGGCCTCGACGGGGCCGCGAAGGAGGGTGTCCAAGGTGCGTCATTCGGGCAGGATTTGGAGGCGCGGTGTTCTTTCCCGTGCTGACTTGGTGCTGACTACGCTGCGTAGAACTCCGGCATAGGTAGCGGATCGGACTCCGCAAGGCTGCGGCGACCTTCGGGGTACGGCGTGGTGTGCGTGCCCCGGGATCACGACCAAGGGACAACACTCGTGTTGCGTGAGCCTGCGCGGAGCCCTGTCTGCGCAAGGACGTCATCGCAGAGACGACCGCTCCCTCGACGAGTGTCATGGGGCACGTCGTTGTGCCCGTGGCCATCGGTGACCTGTCGCCGCGAAATCGGGCGACTTCTTCAAGAGGGAGCAAGACCCAGCGTGGTTTATGAGCGGGGGCCTGTGGTCCTCCAGGGCGGAACGCTGCTCGGGAGCGGGTTGGTTTCCCGACGACTCCCAACCCGACGCGCTCGGCCTTGTGCCTGCACGAGGTCGTCTCGCAGATCACGGCCGTGAGTTGGTCGGCGCGGTCGGGGTGAAGGGCGTGTCAGTACGGTGGACCACGCCAGCCTCAAAGACATGTGGGTTGGGTGTCGTCGTTCCTGGACGGGCGGGGTAGTTCGGTTCCAGTTGGTCCCGGAGGAGTGCGCCGGGCAGCGGTGGCCGGCTACCTGCGCGTGACCCCGTTGATCTGCGGTTGCTCGTCGGCACGGTTGGCGAGCGCGCGCAGTTCGTCGGCGTAGGTGGCCCAGACATCGCGGGTGAGGAAGTGACCGACGCCGGGCACAAGGTGCAGGCGTGCGCCGGGGACAGCGGCGGCGATGTCGCGCGCGGACGCTGCTCGCAGGAGCGGGTCGCGCTCGCCGTGCAGCACGAGGGTCGGTGCGGTGATCTGGGCGAGCAGCCCGCCGTGCCACTTCGCGCCGATCTGGCGGCTCTGCGCCTTCGAGTCGCGGAAGCTGGCGACCTGGTGCGCTGCCTCCTTGTCTACGAGCTCGCGCACATCGTGCTCGTCGATGTGTTGGCCGGGCGTGGCCAGGATGCGGGCGATGGCCACGGCCAGGTCCAGGTTGCCCTGTGGGGTCTCGGGGTAGTGAAGCCGGGCGAATCGGGGCAGGCATGCCAGGCGTAGGTAGCGCAGGATGCTCAGGCCTTTCGCGTCGCTGGGGACGGCCGAGGAGGTGGCCAGGCTCAGCACGCGCTGCGGGTGGCGGATCGCGATGCGCTGCGCGATGAGCCCACCCATCGAGTGGCCGAAGAGGTGGGCGCCTTTCCAGCCGAGGGCGTCGAGGACGGCGATCGCGTCGTCGGTGAAGTCCTCGACGCTGTAGGCGGGAGCTTTGCGCTGCAGCAGGGCCTTGATCGGCAGGCCGACGCGCCGGTTGGGCAGGTGGCTGGATTCGCCCGCGTCACGCTGGTCGTAGGCCACGACGTGGAAGCCGCGGCCGACCAGTTCGGCCACCAGGCCGTCCGGCCACCAGAATCGTGTGGTTCCCAAGCCCATGATGAGCAGCAGCGGGTCACCGCCCGCGCCCCCCAGATCCTCGAAGGCGATCTGGATCTCGCCGTTGTGCGCGAAGTGCGTCATCGTACCCCTCCCATTCGCATACGTCGTTCGCGAACACCGTATGCGATAGGTAGGGTTGCGGCAACACGGGAGGTGGCAGTGGCAGGACAGCAGGAGCCGGTGATCTGGATGCGGCCGGAGCGGGCACCGGTCGGACGCCCAGCCGAGCGCAGCCGCTCCGAGATCACCGCTGCCGCGGTGGAACTGGCCGACCGCGAGGGCCTGGAGGCCGTCTCCATGCGCCGCCTCGCATCCATCCTGGGCACCGGCGCCGCTTCGCTCTACCGCTACGTGGCCACCCGCGACGACCTGCTCGACCTGATGACCGACAGCACCGCGAGCGACTACGACCTGCCCGACCCAAGCGGCGACTGGCAGGCCGACCTGCTCGCCATCGCCCGCCAAGCTCGGCAGATCATGCGCCGCCACCCGTGGCTGCCAACCATGGTCATTAACCGCCCCACTCTCGGCCCCCACGGGATCGACCTCCTGGAGCACGTGCTCGACGTGCTCGCCGACCATCCGGCCGGACCCGGGCGCAAACTCGAGGCGTTCGCGCTCCTCAGCGGCCTGAGCGCGCTGTTCGTCCAGAACGAAATGGCTGCCGCGGACACCAGTGCCACGCGCCGATCCACCGCCTACCTCCGCCACGTTGCCGCAGGGGGAAGCCACCCCCGCATCACCGCCTTGCTCGCCACCTCCCCGCCCGAGGACCCCCACGACCGGTTCGATGCCGTACTCATCCGCGCCCTGACCGGCGTGCTGGGCTGACTCCGCCGCAGTTGGCCACACAGCTGGGCATCGTGATCAGGCAGCGGCAGTCTCCGTGCGCTCGACCAGGACGCCGTTCTCGAACCTGGCGCCGGAGTGGACCAGGGCGACAAGGGAGGCGCCGGTGATCGTGCGCCGGCGGGCTTGGGCAGACTCGACCAGCTTGAACGCCATCACCAGGGCCGCGGCCGGGCTGCCGGCACCGCGGGTGACCTTGGTCCGCAGCTTGACCGTGGAGAACGTCGACTCGATCGGATTCGTCGTCCACAGGTGGACCCAGTGCTCCGCCGGGAAGTCGTAGAACGCAAGCAGTTCCCGGTCGTCGGTGATCTTCGCGACGGGCGAAGTGGCCACAGACCCCGGCGTCACTGGGAGCGGCTGATCGCCGGCACGCGCTCGGGCGGCGGCGGTGGCGGGGGCGGGGTCCCGTCGCCGAAGGGACGGCCGCCGAGCTCCTCCCGCCCGTGCGGCGAGAGCCAGGCGCGGGTGTCCGGGCCCAGGGGGACGATCCCGGTCGGATTGATGTCGTGATGGACGACGTAGTAGTGCGCCTTGATCTGCGCGAAGTCGATCGTGTCACCGAAGCCGGGCGTCTGGAACAAGTCCCGCGTGTAGGCCCACAGGGCCGGGAGTTCTGTCAGTCTCTGTCGGTTGCACTTGAAGTGGCCGTGGTAGACGGCGTCGAAGCGCACGAGGGTCGGGAAGAGGCGGACGTCGGCCTCGGTAATGGTGTCACCGACCAGATAACGCCGGCCGCCGAGCCGCTCCTCCAACCAGTCCATCCGTTCCCAGAGGCTTCGGTACGCCTTGTCGTACGCCTGCTGGTTGCTGGCGAAGCCACACCGGTAGACACCGTTGTTGACGTCCCGGTACACCTTGTCGGCGACGTCGTCGATCTCGTCGCGCCACCTCTCCGGATAGAGGTCCGGTGCGCCGTCCCGCTGATGAGCCGCCCACTGGCTGCCCAGGTCGAGCGTGATCCGCTCGAAGTCGTTGGTCACCACTTGGCCGGTGGGAACGTCGACGATCGCGGGCACCGTGATGCCGCTCGGATAGCCCGGTTCGCGCCGGAAGTACGCCTCCTGCAGCCTTTCGATGCCGAGGACGGGGTCCAGGCCGCCCGGGTCCAGGTGGAAGGACCAGCTTCGCTCGTCGTGCAGCGGCCCGGCGATCCCCAGGGAGAGCACGTCCTCCAGGCCCATCAGGCGCCTGACGATCGCGCTCCGGTTTGCCCACGGGCAGGCCCGCGCGATGATCAGGCGGTAGCGCCCGGGCTCCACGGGGTAGCCGTCCCGCCCGTCGGCCGTGATCCGGGTCGTGAGGTACGTGCGGTCGCGCTCGTACGAGCCCTCACCGGTCATGGTTGCGAACCTCCCTCGTGGACCCCGGTCCGGCAACCGTCGTCTGGGCCGGCGGCTCCGTCGCGCCCGGGCTTCTTGCGTACCGTACGCCTGTTCCTCTCGCTCCACGAGTGGGTGTCGCGCGGCGCGATGTACGGTTCCTCGTCCGGCGGCCGGCCCCGACCAGCACGGCTGAGTTCCGGTGCTGGTTCCGTGCTGACATTGGTGGCCGGAATCGTGGAGAACCACAGGGAGGGTATCGGCGCCACTTCCTGGCGGTCGACGGGGGACGTATGCGTGTCGCCACACCGTAGGAACGTGCAGGTCAGGGGCGTATGTGGTGGGACAGCATGGTTCTGGGCGCGAGAGTGCGCGTGGTCACCATGGAGGAGATGCCGGAGCCTTTGAGCGGGCCTCGGAGGCACCGCGAGCTGCCCTCAGGGGACAAACCGGCCGATCACCGATCCGGTCCCGTCGTGGCCTTCGCGGGCATCGCAGCAATCCTCATCTGCTACGGCCTCTGACAGGGCGCGCACTGCTCGCTAGCATCGCCCCACATGATCGCAGTGGTCGTCACCATCGGGCTGGCGTTCGTCGGCTATGTAGTCACCTACCTCAACGGCTTGCGCCTCTCACAGCGTCAAGAACGTCTTGCTCGCGTGAATCGCCAGCTCAGCGACTTCTACGGGCCCCTGTTCGCCCTCACGGAAGCCAACAGCCGTACCTTCGGCGCGTTCGTGGAACGTCATGGTCGCCCTGGCGGAACGTCACCGTTCGACCACGAGATCCCGCCCACCGCAGAAGAACTGACCGAGTGGCGACTGTGGGTGACCACCGTCTTTCTTCCGAACATCCGGGCCATGCGCGACCTGGTCATCGATCACGCCGACTTGTTGAGCGAACCAGAGATGCCGCCGCTTCTGCTCCAACTGTGCGCTCACGTCTCGGGCTACGAGGTCACAACCGCCCGGTGGGCACAGGGAATTCACGACCAGCACCTCTCGGTGGTGTCGTTCCCCAGCGAGGAACTCGCCGCGTATGCGCGCCGGGGATTCGCCACGCTGAAGCGAGAACAGGCCCGCTTGCTGGGGCAACGGCAGGAGGGCTGACCCATTGCGACGATGTCTTGGGCCGAGGCGCGTACTGGGTGCTCATCGTCGTGGCCACGATCGTTGTCATCCGTGACAAGCTCGCCGATCCCGGTCACGTCTTCTTGCGCAGCAAGCTGGTGATCTGACGGCCCGTGGCCTGTGTGAGGCGGGCGTCGGGGTGATGTCGGAGGCCCAAGCGCCTGGGCCGGTCGGCGTGCGTACAGGTCGCACAGGTCGACGGCCGACTCCGCGAGTTCCGCGTAGGGCCGCGCGCCGGACGCCGAGGCCGAGCAGGGTGCTGATCAGTGCGGCAGGCCACACCACAGCGCGGGAATCAGGTAGAGCGGGCCACACCCAGCGCGGCCAGCTCGCCGACGGCTGGAACAACCTGGGCAACCTGATGCGGTAGCGCGACCGCATGGATGAGGCCGAGGACTGTTGGCGCCGAGCGGCGGCGGCAGGCAGTGCCGCCGCACGGGCCGGGCCTGGGTTTCTGCCGCTTCCAGCGCGGTGAACTGGCTGCTGCCGAGCGGCGGTTCCGGGAGTCCGCTACGGCGGGCGACCTCTCCGGCATGAACACCCTGGCCACCCTCCGGCCGTCTCACCGCCCGCCGACTCCGACCGCGACGCCGTCACCCGCTGGCTCTCCGGGGCGTCCGGCACGGGGGCCGAGAGCGATACCGGGGATGGCTTACGGCGCGCTGACGAGGACGGCTGAGGACCGCAGTGCCGATCAGGCGATGGACTGGTAGTTGGCGAATTCCTCCAACTCGCTTGGACCGGGCGGATATTCGATTCGGTCCAGCCATGGAGTCCGGGTTGGATGGGGTATGGACAACCATCAGGTCTGCACAGGCACAGGCACAGGCACAGGCACAGGCATGGGCATGGGTATGGGCATAGGCACCGGCAACGGCTTCGTGGCCAGGTCCATGACCTGTTACGAGCCAGGCCCGGCCTGGGGCGGCAGGTGGGTCGGCCCGTGAATCGCTTCGGTGGTCCCGGTGGGGACCTGGACCTGCCCAACGGTGGTACCGAGGTGTTCGTCGAAGTCATGATGTTCGCGGTCAGCGCGCTTGCTCAGGAACCGTGGGAGTACCGGTTCGCCGCGTTGATGGCCGCGCAGGACCAGAACATGGTCGGGCGCGGCTGCGTGGGCTTCGACCTGGACGAGGTCGCCTGGGGGAGTACGGCCGAGGAGCGGGCCGCCGTCCGGGACTTCGTCCTGCGTGTGGTGGACCTCGCGGCGCGGGAGTACCGGTGGGACGAACTGGGGTACGAACCGCCGTACGCCAAAGGCTACCTGGGCCGATTCCGGACCATGGTCGAGGAGTTCGCCCCGGTCCGTGACGGAAGTGGCCCCGCGTGCACGACGGTCTTCCCCGGGCACGACGACGACGCGCTGGCGATGTGCGTCCGACACCGCGTGCTCGCTCTTGCGGAATGGGGCGGCTGCTGCGTGTTCTGCACACGCTGAGTGCTGCCGGGGTGGGTCTGATTTACAGCCTTAGAGGTGAGTGTCAAATTTGTAGGCATGCCGAAGGTTCCCGCCTCCCAGGTCGTGCTCGACGCCGCCTACCGCTGCTTCTGTCGTAGCGGATATCGCCGTACCACGGTCTCCGACATCGTCGAAGAGGCCCAGATGTCGCGCCCGACCGTCTACAAGTACATCGGGAGCAAGGAAGAGGCGATAGTCGAGGTCGTCCAGTCCCGGCTGGATCAGGCCGGTGCGGCGGCGCGCGCGGCGGCCGAGAGCGCGGACACGCCAGAGGAGAAGGTCCTCGCCGTGCTCATGGCGAAGCTGGAGGTCGCCATCGAGCTGTGGCGCGACAGCCCCGCGCACGCCGGGGAACTGCTGTCGGCCGCAACCGCCCAGGCCCCCGGCCTGGTCACCGACTACACCGAGCGACTGGCCGAACTCCTCGCAGCGGCCCTGGCCGACGTCGCCCCCGCCGACACCGCGAAGCAGGCCGCCGCCGTCCTGCTCACCTTCACCTGCGGTCTGGAGGAGGACCTGCGCGACGCCGACGCCGTACGCCGCGAACTCCGCGCCGGCGCGCAGATGATCACCCGCGGGGCGCTCGCCCGCCCCCTCCCCTCCCGGGCCTGAACACCGGTACCGGCAGGCTACACACGAAAGACACCACCATGACCAGCACCGCCCCCACCTCCTACCGCGATCAGCAGGCATGGCGCGACCTCCAGCAGTTCCTGCCCTCCCGGCTGCGTCTGACCGACGCCACCGCGCCCGAGGAGGAGTTCTGGAACTGGCGCGGCCACCGCGTTCACCTGGATCGCTACCGCAACCCGGAGGCGAAGGCCAAGGTGGTCCTGCACCATGGGGTCGGCACCAACGGCCGCCAGATGTCTCTGGTGTTGGGCGCACCGCTGGCGAAGCGCGGCTTCGAGACCGTCGCGCTGGACAACCTCGGCTACGGCCTCACCAAGGTCCGGCCCGGCGCCACCCCTTCCTACGACGACTGGGTCGACCTGGTCGTGGACTTCCTCGCCTTCGAACAGTCCCGCGACGACCGCCCGATCGTGCTCTACGGCCTGAGCGCGGGCGGCATGCTCACCTACCACGTCGCCGCCAAGGCGCCCCGCGGCACCCTTGCCGGTATCGTCGGCATGACCTTCCTCGACCAGCGCGATCAGCGAGTACGCGACGAGACCGCCCACGACAAGCTGACCTCGCGCGTGGGCGTCCCCTTCTTTCACCTGCTGGCCAGGACTCCCGGGGCCCGTCTGAAGTACCCCATGACACTCGCCTCCAAGATGTCGGCCCTCGCCAACGACCCGGCCGCGCTCAAGGTGATGCTGAAGGACCGCACCTCGGCAGGCAACTGGGTCAGCGTCCGCTTCCTGGACCGCTACGGCAGCTACACCCCGGCCGTCGAGCCCGAGAACTTCGACGCCTGCCCTGTCCTGCTCACCCAGCCCGCCGAGGACCGCTGGACCCCACTCCACCTGAGCAGGCCCTTCCTGTCCCGCATCACGGAAGTCCCCGTAGACATCGTCATGCTCGAAGGCGCAGGCCACTACCCGCTCGAAGAGCCCGGCCTCCAGCAGATGCAGGACACCATCGCCGACTTCGTCACCAGGCACACCACCTGACCTCGGCTCTACCGGACGGACGCTGCGTCTTGAGGCCGCTCGTAGGCGGCTGAGGCCGGAGGACATCGAAGACTGGTGACCAGTAGGAGTGTTCGGGCATACAACGGCAACGCTCGCTGGAGCGGCCGTGCCGGTCGAAGACGTCAGTGAAGGAGAAGTGGTACCACCACGATCGCGATGAGGTCCACGCAGAAGTGCGTCACGATCGGTGCCACAAGGCTGTGCCGCCACACGTAGACAAGGGCGAAGATCATGCCCGTCGCGCCGACCGTCAGTACTCCCGCGACGCCTTGGTAGCCGTGGCCGATGGAGAAGAGCGCCGATGACAGCAGCATGGCCCAAGTGCGGCTGCGGAGAACCCTGGTGAGCCGCGAGATCAGATACCCGCGGAAGATCGTCTCTTCGGCGATCGCGACCACCGTGACGAGTACGACGGCGAGCAGCAGGTCGGCGACATGCGGTGCGGGCAGCAGGCCTGTGGCGGGTGTCCGCGGCCCGGGCAGGCCCGCCGCTCGCAGTACGGCGTTCAGCACTTGCATGCCGACCAGCACCGGTGCCGTGAGAAGGATCCCCACCATGGTCTCCCGCCCGACGGTGCCGCGGACCCAGCCGACGGTGGTGACAGGCTGCCGGCCACGGGAGAGCAGAAGCAGGATCAGGGCGACCAGACCCACATCGCGCAGGATCGTCGAGGCGGCGATCAACGGGAACGACAGGGGGCTCTGGCCGGCGGCCGTGAAGAACGACAACGCCATCGACGGCACGATCAGCAGGAGGAAGACGCCCGTCTCGGCCAGCTCCTGGCGGCGGGTGAGGACACCGGCCGACGCCCCATCCTGCATGCGGACTCCCCGTCTGTACGTTCCGGCCCGTGGACCGACGCGGCCCCGCAGCGGAGCCGCAGCGCCCGGCCCGGCACCGGACTGCCCCGTTCGCCCGTGCGGACGCCTCCGGTCTCACTGCCGCGCATGGTGCGACGAGGCCGTCAGGAGCAGCGCAGCAGGATCATGAACCCGTAGTCCATGTGGAGTTGCTGGTGGCAGTGGAACAGGGACAGTCCTGGCTGGTCGGCGGTGAAGTCGAAATCGAGGGCCTGGTAGCTGCCCAGCATGACGACGTCCTTGTGCAAGCCGTGCGTGGGGGTGCCTGCGATGTGGGTGACTTCGAAGGTGTGGCGGTGCAGGTGCAGAGGGTGGATGTCGTCGGTGGCGTTGCGGAACCGCATTCGGTACCGCTTGCCGTGCTCGACGTCCAGCACCGGCTTGTTGGTGTCCATGGAGAAGGGGACACCATTGAGGGTCCAGATGTTGAACCCCTTGTCGGCGGCGTTCCGCTTCTCCACCAGCAGGTCGATCGTGTGGTCCGGCCGCTGGGTGGTGGCGGCGGTGGCGGTGCCGGGACGGGCGAACGTGCGGTAGTCCCAGGTGAATGGGGGTGGCGCGATCCACTGCGGGGGGCCGCTGCGGCCGGCGTACTCGACCACGGTGCCCATGCCGTTCTTCCGGTCGTCGTCGGACAGGTCTCCCAGCACCCACACGCCCGGATGCTTCATCTCCACCAGAGCCGAGACGCGTTCCGCGGTGCCGATCCACAACACCGGCACCTCGGCCTGGCGAGGCACCGGATTGCCGTCGAGCGCCACCACCTTGAAGGTGTGGCCGGGCAGGGCGAGGCTGCGGATCTCGCTGGCGCTGGCGTTCAGAACATGGAACAGCACGCGCTGTCCGGACTTGACCCTGATCGGCTGACCGTGGCCCAGTTTGCGGCCGTTGACGCTGAAGACGCGGTAGCCGACTTCGTAGCCGTGCGGCATGCCGTGGGCCAGCGAGTCGGCCATCGCCTTCTCGCCTCTGCGCTTCAGGTCCGGCACGGGGGAGCCGGCCAGGAAGTGCTGGGCCATGTCACCGCCGTGGCCGAGTGAGGGCTCGAACTCCTTCAGGGTCAGGAACACTTCCTGGTCGTAGGCGCCGGGGTCGGCTTTCGGCTCGATGTAGACCGGGCCCGCCTGGCCGGTGTACGTGCTCCGGGTCAGGTCACCGTGTGCTGCCACATGGGTGTGGTAGAAGCGGAACCCTGCCGGTCCGGGAGTGAAGGACAGACGGCGCATCCCGTGCGCGGGGATGAAGGGAGTGCCCTCCTCAAAAGCCCCGTCCACTTCGGCGGGAACCACCTGGCCGTGCCAGTGCAACAACTCCGGGACGTTGGTGTCGTTGTGTACGTCGACCACGACCGGGCGGTCCTCGGTGAACCGCAGCAGCGGACCGGGGAACTGCCCGTTGTACGTCGTGGTGGAGACGACCGTGTCCGGCGACAGCTCGATACGCCCGGTTGCGATCCGCACCGTGTAGTCCGCCTTACCCGAAGGCGAAGGCGAAGACGAAGGAGCGGCAGCGCCGGACGGCGCCCTGGAATCGCAGGCGGTGACCACACCGGCGCTCGACCCGGCCAGCAAGGACGCCCCGCCCAGTCTGAGGGCAGCGCGACGGGAGATCGGCATGGCTCTGCTCCCTTCCCCGTTCCTGCGGAAGCGGGTCGATCCACCATTCGGGAAGTCAGTACGCGTGACTGATTCGCTACGCTCTGTAAGCGTAGCTTGTCTGCGGACGGGGCGCCTCGTGGGTGTGGCGGCGCGATCCGTACGTCTGTCCGAATGGGTGGATCGACCTGCCTTGCGTGCTTCAGCCGTCAATAGTTCCGTTCACCGTTCCCGTTCAGTGGACGCAGAGCTCGTTGCCTTCCGGGTCCTGCATCACGACGGAGAAGGAACCCGAGTTCTCCGAGTCCTCGATGCGCAGCGCGGACGCGCCCGCGCTCTCCAGGCGCTTCATCTCGGCGAGTACTCGCTCCTTGCGAGTGGCGAAGGGGACGCTTCGCCCTCCGCTCACTCCCAGATCGAGGTGCAGTCGGTTCTTGACGCCTTTCGGCTCGGGCACCTGCTGGAACCAGATCCGCGGGCCGGCACCTCGCGGATCGATGACGGAGTCGCTGCAGTCACCTTCACCCAACTCCTCCTCGGGCACGCCTTGGTCCAGCCAGTGGGCGCGCCAAGTCGCGAACGGCGCGGGCGGCGGCTCGACTTCGTACCCCAGCGCGGCGGCCCAGAACGCCGCGAGCCGCTCCGGATCAGTGCAGTCGATGGTCAACTGGAGCTTGAGATCGGTGATCATCGGCCAACTGTAGTGGCTGGGAAAGGTGCCGGCTCCGGCCCGGTGGGCTCAAAAGGTGGGTACCGCCCTGTCGTCGACGTGCCGGTACCCGCTATGACGTCCGGGTGAAACGCCTGGCTCAGGCGGGTTCAGGGCGCAGGAAGGCTTCCGCGTTGCGTGTGCACCAGTCGGCGAAGGTGTGCGGCTTGCGTCCGAGCAGTCGTTCCACGGTGTCCGTCCGGAACCCCACGGTGTCGGCACGCATGAGAGTGAAGCCCTCCGTGATGGCGTCGGCGAGTGCCTGGGGTGCTCCGTCGGGGAAGCGGGATCGTACGATATCGGCCGGTGTGGCCGCTTCCCGGACCTCGATGTCGCGGCCGATCGTCTCGGAGATGGTCCTGACCTGTTCGGCGATGGTGACTGTTTCGTCGCCGGTGAGGACGTACTCCTTGTCCTGGTGGCCGTCCTCGACCAGGGCGAGGGCGGCCACCGCGGCGATGTCCGCAGGGTCGATCGGCGCGTAGCGGCCCGGGCCGACCGGGTCGAGGACGTGGTTTCCCTCGCGGATGGTGGGCAGCCAGTCGAGGGCGTTCGTCATGAAGCCGCCGGGCTGCAGGAGTGTGGTGGGTATGCCGGACGCGCGGATGATCTTCTCGCGTTCGTGGTGCCAGCGTCCCATGGCCGGTATCGGGTCGAGGGTGACATGGAGCGAGGACACGTTCACGATGTGGTCCACCCCGGCGGCCTCGGCAGCGGCGATCGCGGCGGCGGTGTGGTCGGTGCCGATGCCCTGCGTGAGCAGGAAGAGTCTGTCGACGCCGACGAAGGCGGGGGCCAGTGTCGCGGGGTCCCCCAAGTCGCCGACGGCGCGTTCGGCGCGCTCGGGCAGACGCGCGGCGCGGGCGGGATCACGGACGAGCAAGCGTAACTCCGCGCCCTTCGCGTCGAGTTCGCGGGTGAGTTCGCGACCGATGTTTCCGGTGGCTCCGGTGACAAGTATCATCATGACTCCTCAAAGTCGTTTGCCGCCTAGCGAGTTGAGAAGAACGCTAGCCGGTGAATGATTAGCCGTCAATCGATGTGCGTGCGGTTCGGGCACGCACTCTCACGCATCACCGAAGGGCCGCGATGTCAGAGTTCCTGGACCTGCACGGCAGAACGTCGAAAGTGCTCCGGTCTCTGGCGGACGCGGCCATGCGACGCCATGGGCTGCACGTCGGACAGAACCACCTGCTCGCCGTGTTGTGGGAGCGGGACGGCAGTACGCCGGGTGAGGTCGCCGCCGCGCTGAACGTCACGACGCCCACCATCGTCAAGATGGCCGACAGGATGACCTCGGCCGGGCTGCTCACTCGTCGCCGCGACGACCGGGACAACCGCCTCGTCCGGCTCTGGCTCACCGACGTGGGGCGTGCGCTGCGGCAACCGGTCGAGGCGGAACGGCGGTTGATCGAGGAGAAGGTCACCGCGGATCTCACCGAGGCCGAACGCGAATCCCTCCTGAACGCCCTGGCGAAGGTCCACCGGGCGGCGAGCGAACTGCTGAACGAACCGATCGACTACTCGTCCTGACCGGACGGAGCGCCTCCCGCGCGAATCCACATATCCGCTCTCGCCCCACGGCCCACCGTGGCCCCATCGGCACCGTCACCGAGCACGTTTCACCCGCATCAGCAGCGGAATCGCGGCCAGTTGCAACACGTAGGCGGCGGCGATCCGGCCCATGGCGGCCTGGAAGATCCAGAAGGCGCGCGGGATGCCCCGCCGGTCCGGAACACGCTTGCTGCTCCCGCCCCGCGCGGTCCCGTGCCGCACGCCGAGGACCGGAGCTCGCCCGCGGAGCGCCGCCGGAAGCCCTCCAGGGTTTCGACGGTGGTGGTCTTCCTCGCGCCGTTGGGGCCGAGCAGGGCGAAGATCTCTCCGCGGTGGATGTCCGGTTCGACGCCTCGAAGCACCTCGGTGCTGCCGTACGACACCAGCAACTCCCGTGCGAAGACGGCCGGTTGGCCACGGATCACGACCTCAAGCGGGACTTCGTCCCCGAGCGGGTCACCGATGAAGTACGCGTCGTGCTTCGCAGCCGTGCGGCCACCAACCTCCTGTGCCGTGACCGCGACGCTGCCTGTGCACAGGAAGGTCGTGCCGGACCGCACCCGCCCTCGGTCCGCAGGCGGTCACGGCCGCAGCAGCCGAGCCTGTGGGTCGTAGCAGACGAGCCCCATCGCTGCAGCGAGATCGGCGGCGTAGGCCGAAGCCTCCTCGGCCATGCTGTGCCGCATCGGGAGACAGATGAACGGCCCGGACGCCTCTCCGATCAACGGCCCTGTCGACCAAGGGGAGTTGTCCTCCTCGTCCTCCGTGAGATCCTCCCATCGCGCCAAGAGCCCGGCAACGTACTCCGCGATACGCGGTGACGGCGGAATCTCTTCCTCCGTGTCGATGTAGCAGTCGTACAGCCGGGTGAGGACCTCGCCCGCGACCACATCGTCAGCGGGCTTGCTGCCTTCCCATACCGCCAGGTCGTAGCTCATGGCCGAACTGTGCCACACCCTGCTGACAGCACCGCTCAGCGCCGATCGGCAGGCCAACTGCCCGACCATCGGGACTTCGACAGCCTGTAGCGACCCCTGGTGCGGTGCATCGCGCGATGTCCTCGCGGTCGGGAAGGGCCGGCGGACCGGGCTTCTTTTGTTGACACGCTTATGGATCTTCAGGGGGCAGGCGGGAGGCACGTGACGGATACACAGACAGGTACGGAAGTCTGTGCGAGCATATGCGGATTCGCAGATTCACCCGACATGTCCCGTTTTGGCGACCACTTTTGATCGAGTGTCACTGTTTGCGAGCGGGGCTCTCTGGATATGCCCGGCCGTGTGGTGGTGGGCACCCATACCCATGACGCTACTTTCTGGCACCGCTCCGCTGCACCAGGTAGTAGCGTCCTGCTTCCGGCGTCTTCTGCCGGACGGCAAAGACCCCGGCTCTCATGGTTGGTAGCCCGCGTGCCGGGGTCTTGTCGCTCACAACGCCAGCCCGACACGAGGGAGATCCCTGATGCCGCTACGCCGACGCCCAACTCGGCTTCCCGCAGGCGCGAACGCACTCGCGAAACCGAGCCGCGAACGTATCATCCCGTCACCGCCTCCAGCTCAAACCCCGGTGTGGCATGTCAAGGCTGTCATGCTCCGCGGGAGCCTGCCTGTCGCCGCGATCTGCCTCTTCCTGCTCGCGATCCCGGGCGCTCTGCCGTCGCGTGTACTGCCCATGGTCGCCCTCTTTCTGACGGCCGCTCACAAGTCTGTGCTGGTCCACCAGTGGATTCGCCGCCGCTGACCTGATCGCCGGTGGGGCGCGGACCGACACCTGCGTCCCACCGGCTCCAGCCCGCGTCCGGCCGTCTGCGGCCGGACGACCCGGTACAGATACCTGTCCAGCACCCCCGAAAGAGGTTCCCTGTGTCCACTCGTTCTCACGCGCAGACGGCTGACGGCACACGGCGGCCCGCCCGCTCCGTACCGTCGGCCTCCCCGGCCCGTGCCACCCGCTGCACCGAGGCCCTTCGTGACTTCGCCGAGGACTGCACCGTGGTCTCCGAAGCCCTGCTGTCCAGCGCGTACAGCGCGGCCGTACCCAACACCGAACTCCTTCAGCGTCTCGTCAGCCTCCGGGACCTGGTGGACGAGGCGATCGGGGTCGTGGTCGTCCGCCAGCGAGCACAAGGCAAGCCGCTCGCAGAGCTCGCACCGATCGCGAGAATCACCGAGGACAGACTGCGCAGGAAGTACGACCCGCCCTCCGTCGACCATTCCCTGACCATCCGCCACCGACCCAAGCCGGTCACCCCCGCCCAGCCCGCGGCAGCCGCTGACGGCACACCGACCCCGAGCCGCCCGAGTCGGCGTCTGGCCGCCGCCCTCACCCGGATGCGGAACAGCTCCAACCGCCGCCAGCGGGAACTCGCCCAGCAGATGGGCGTCGACGAGTCCTACGTCTCCCGTATGCTCTCCGGCCAGCGCGACCCGTCCTGGAAACACGTCAGGACCATCTGCGAGATGTGTGGGACCGACCCCAAGCGGATGAAGCCCCTGTGGGAAGCAGCCGCCGACGTACAGCCCTCGAACTCCGACGACCCCGTCCAGTACTTGCGCACCTATCTGCAGGGGCTCCACTACGCGCTCAACTCACCGGACGCCGAAGGCATTCTCGCTGCCACTCAGTACACCATCAGCGCCGACGACCTCGACCGCGCGCTCCACGGCCCCGGCGTCCCGGAGTGGTCGGTGATCGACCGTCTCACCGTCGTCCTGCAGAGCCGGACCACCATCACCCGGCCCCTGTGGCGCCGTGCTCAGGCGGCGGCCGAGAACGACCCCACCACCGCCTCCAGTTGACCCGCCCGCCCATCGCCAGGGGAAGGACCATGAAGCCCACACCGCCCACCGCGTCCGTGCTGACAACCGCCTTCTACGCCTTCTACGACCTGCACCGCCCGGCCTACCACGCCTACGCAGCCGCACGTCTCCCTCAAGAGGAGGCCCAACTCAGCGTCACCCAGCTCTTCAACCTCATCGCCGGCAACTGGACCTGGCTCATGACCGAGCGGTGCCCCTCCGCCTGGGCCTGGGAAGAGCACACCAGGGCCGTCGCCCGTCGCGCCGGCCGCACCTCCACCCCGGCCGAGGACGCCGCGTTCCTCCACGACGACCTCCGCCTGAGCATCGACCGCATCGCCATCATCACCGGTGCCGCCCCCGCCCGGGTCACCGCGCTCCTGGCCGCCGCCCGCCGCATCTGCCAACCGGCCGGCCCCAGCGCCGTGCTCCAGCACGGTCTTGCCGGCCCACCGCGGCGCCGGTGACGACGAGGCGACGCGCCAGCGGTTGCTCAGCCGGGACGGATGCCGCCTAACTCGTCACCGCGTTCAGCGCGTTCACGATCCCCTTCCCGTAGAACCCGTTGTTGTTCCTCGGTCCCTCGCACACCGCGTCGATCGTGCCGTCGGAGTCGATGTCGTACGGGTTCGTGCACGGGGTGGCGTCGGCCTCGGAGTACAGCAGGGCCTTCACCTGGCCGGGGGTGGCGTGTGGGTGTGTCGACTTGATGAGGGCGGCCACGCCCGCGACATGGGGGGAGGCCATCGACGTGCCCGCCTTGTAGGCCCATCCACCGCCGGGCATCGTGCCCCGGATCCGACTGTGGGTGGCCGGTGCTGTCGGAGGCTGGTAGAGGGCGGAGTCGCCTCCGGGGGCGGCGACGTCGATGACTCCGTGACCGTAGTTGGAGAACGATGACTTGATGCCCTTCGTGCCGGTCGCGGACACGGTCACCACGCCGGGCAACTGCGCCGGTATGTCAAGGCACTTGTGTGGGCGATGACGCGGTCGCCCGGTGTGCCGTCGTCCGGGGAGGCGGGGTCGGTGAGAGAGTCCGCGTCCAGGTCGTTGCGTTCGTTGCCCGCCGCCGCGACGTTGACCGTGCCCTTGCGCTCCGCGTACCGCGAGGCACGGGTGACCGCGTCCACGAGCGCCTTCCGGTCCACATCATCCGGGCAGTTGAAGTTCCACGGGTCCAAGTAGTAGCTGTTGTTGGTGACGTTCACGTGGTGCTCGGCCGCCCAGACGAAGCCGCAGACCGCGGCCTCGGTGTAGACGTAGCCCTCCGGATCGGCCACCTTGATGCCGGCGACCTTCACGCCGGGCGCTACGCCGGTCATGCCGCTGCCGTTCTTGGCCGCCGCGATCTCCCCCGCGACGTGCGTGCCGTGGGCGCTCCCCGGCGATGTACCCGGCCGCCAGGCTGCGTCGGCGGTGTCCGGCTTGCCCGACACGCAGTTGACGGACGCCGCGCGGTCGAAGTTCGGGTCGAGGTCGGGGTGGGTGTCGTCGACGCCCGTGTCGATGACGGCGACCGTGACATCACGGCTGCCGAGCGTCTTCTCGTGCGCCTTGTCCGCCTCGATGGCGCGCAGGTCCCACTGGGACGGTTCCAACGGGTCCTGACCATCGGCCGCTTGAGTGATCGCTACGTCGTCGGCGCTGAGCACCTTCGTCGTACCGACCTCGGTGGTCGACTGCACGGCAAGGGGTGCCGTGCGGGTGGCACCGGCCGACTGCACGCCCGGGACCTTGCGGATGGTGCGGGCGAAGTCGGGGTTCGAGGAGTGGACGACGACCACACCGATCTGGTCGTACGCGACCGTGATCGTGCCGCCCGCGGCGGCGATGGCCTTCTTCACCGACGCGGACGGGCCCTTCCCGGTCGCGATGTTGACGACGTAGCTGAGGGAAGTCGCATTGGTTGCCGTTGCCTTCCCTGCTCCCTCGGCCGCCGACGCCGTGACGTCGGGCAGGAGGCGACGGTGGTTGCCATGGCCATCCCCAGCGGAAGGGCGACGGGGCGAAGTGTGCGCGTGCGCGGCGTTGTCATGGAGGTCTCCGTCCGTTCGCGGTACGAGGGTTATGACGCGCGCTGAGGATCAACTAGTTGATCGACCGGGCGGCGGCTTCCTCGAGTGCCGCGAGGGCGGTGGTGGCCTCGGACCGGCGTGGGTTGCTCAGTGCGGCAAGCGCGTCGCGGGCGGCGAGCAGTGTTTCGCGGGCCTCCGGGTGCCCTGTGGCGCGGAGTACCAGGCCCAGGTCGAGTCGGGCCGGTCCGGCCCAGGCCGGCATCTGGGCGGCCTCGAAGGCAGCGAGGGCCTGGCGGAGCGAGGGTTCGGCCTCGGTCCAACGTCCCAGGGCCGCCAGGTCGTTGCCGATCTGTTGCCGGGCGACCGCGTGGTACAACGCGATCAACTCCTCCGGCCGGCCCGGGATTCCCTCGCGGCAGATCCGCTCGCTGCGGCGGTGGATGTCCAGGGCCTCCGCCGTTCGACCGGCCTGACGGAGCAGGCTGCCAAGGGAGTTGAGGATCGTCAGCTCGGCAAGACGGGCCTGCGGGGAGTCCTGCGAGGTCAGGCAGCGGGCCGCCTCTCGCAGCCGCGCGTGAGCCTCTTCCGTCCGGCCCAGCCGGTGGAGCGCGCCCGCACCGTAGCCGAGTGCCCAGCCTTCCTGAAGCCCGTCCCCGCAGTCTCGGGCCGCCACGAGCGCGGCGTCGGCGGTCGTCAGGGCGGTGTGCGGATCGTGGACGCAGAGGTTGTAGGCCCAGGCGAGGTAGTTGAGATGGACCGCCTCCTCCTGACCGCTGCCGAGCGCGCGGGCGGAGTCGGCGGAGCGCTGGAACACCTCCACCCACTGCTCCCAGTGCTGGTTGAGGTCGGAGAACCAGTGCATCGCCTCCGCCGTGTCCAGGACCTGCCGGTGGTGACCGCTGTCGTGGGCCCGGCGCAGCGCGGCGAGCCACTGGGCTCGCTCGGCCTCCAGCCAGGCCCGCGCCTCCTCTCGGCCTGTGGGCGCCCCGTCCGGGTCGGGGTCGCCGTACGGTGAGGTCCGGGCGTGCTCGACGTCGAAGTGCAGCGCTGCGGCCGTGGCCCGGCGCAGCATCCATCGTGCGGTCCGGTCGAGGGCGGCGTCGCGGATCACGGGGCCGTCCTCGGCCGCGACCTGCTCGGCCGCGTAGAGCTTGAGCAGGTCGTGGAAGCGGTAACGCTCGGCGGCGGCATCGCTCTGGAGCAGCCCGGCGTCGGTCAGTTCCTCGGCGCGGGCCACCGCGTCGTCGTAGGACAGATCGGCCAGGAGCGCGCCGGTCTCCGGGCTGAAGTCCGCCCCGGCGGCCAGCGAAGCACGGCGCAGGAACGTCCGTGATTCCGGGGGCAGTTGCCGGTACGAGAGCGCGAACGCGGCACGCACCCGCAGGCTTCCGGCCTGGAGGCCGTCCAGTCGCCGCCCCTCGGCGGCGAGGCGGGCGACGAGCTTGCCGAGGCGTTCGTGCGGGCGGCTGAGGAGGCGTTGGCCCGCGATCCGGACGGCCAGCGGCAGATACCCGCACAGGTCGGCGAGGTCACGTGCGGCCTGTGCCTCCGCCCGCACCCGGTCCGGGCCGATGATGCGGGTCAGGAGTTCGACCGCCTCCTCGCGCCGCAGCAGGGCCAGATCACAGCGGTGGACGGACTCCAGACCCGCCAGGGAGTGACGGCTGGTGACGAGGGTCAGCGACGGGCCGGTACCGGGCAGCAGGGGAGCGACCTGGGACTCGTCGACGGCGTTGTCCAGCAGCAGGAGCACACGTCGGCCGCCGACCATGGATCGCCACAGACCCGCACGGTCGTCGGTGCCGACCGGTATCGCGGCGTCCGTGACCCCCATCGCACCCAGCAGCCGGGCGAGTGCGTCCCGGGGAGTGGTCGGTTCGGGATCCATGCCGTGCAGGTCCAGGGCGAACTGCCCGTCCGGGAAGTACGGGGTCAGGCGATGCGCCGCGTGCACCGCGAACGCGGTCTTGCCCAGACCGGGCTGCCCGGTGACCACGGTGACCACCGGCCGGCTCGGCTCGATGTCCTGGGCCAGCTCCAGCAACCGGGCGAGGGCCGGGACGCGGGCGGTGAAGTCCTGGATGTCGCGCGGCAGGGCCAGGGCGGAGGGGGCGGCCGGGCCGGTGGCCGTCCGGGGGCGCGGACGGCCCAGTGCGGCGGACTTCTCCAGGCTCGCCGCCTCGTCGTCGTCCAGTCCCAGCGCCTCGGCCAGCATCTGAACCGTACGGCGCTGTGGCCCTCGGGTGCGCCCGCGTTCCATGTCGGCCAGGGCCCTGACGCTCACCCCGGCCGCGTGCGAGAGAGCCTCCTGGCTCAGTCCGGCGCGTGCCCGCAGATGGCGCAGCCGCTGCCCGAAGTCCCCCGTGGGAAGCGTGCCATCGCGCACCGTCGATGTTCCCCGATCGTCCGGCCCGTCCGGATGCGAGCCCCCGGCAGAAGTATGGCGGACGGTACTTCTGCCGGGAGAACCGCCTGGTGAGGCAGGGCCCGGAGGTGGTCGACTCAAGGCAGGCGCCGCACTTCCCACAGGTATGTGAACCAGTCATTCGAACGACGTGTTCGGTGCAGACCGCGGCCCCGTACTACTCACGGAAGAACCTCCATGAACACTCTTCGTCACCGCTCCGCCCTGCTCGCTGTCGCCGGCACCGCCCTCGTCCTGTCCCTCACCGCCTGCCAGAGCGACGAGGACACCAAGTCGACGTCCGCGGCCACCTCTTCGGCGACCGCGGAGGCGTCGGACAGCAAGGACACCGGCATGTCCGACCCGACGGGTTCGACCGACTCGGCGGCCTCGAACGGCTCGACGGGATCGAAGGACTCGAAGGGAGCGACGGGGTCGAAGGGCTCGGCGGGCTCCGCCGACGCCGACGGCTCCGCGGGGACGACCGGCGCCAACGGCTCTTCCGGGTCCACCGGCAAGCAGGCGACCGCCTCCACCCCGGTCTGCACCGCGCGGGATGTCACCATCACCGCCGCCAAGCAGGGCGGCCCGCCCTACACCCATCTCGTCCTCACGGCGAAGAACACCTCCGGCCACTCCTGCCGGCTGACGGGATTTCCGCGCATCCAGTTCCTGGAGAGCCACAAGCAGGACGTACCGTCCGTCGCCAAGAGCAAGCCGGCCGCACCGGTCGTGCTCGCGGCGGGAGCCCCGGCCTACGCCCTGGTGAAGCTGTCGAACGGCGGGGTCGACGAGGACAACGAGCCCGTGGTGGCGTTCTCCGTCATGTTGGAGGGCGACTCGACGGTCATCACCGTCTCCGCGCCCGGCAGCGGCGGCGTCGCCGTCGACCCGGCGCAGGCTCTCACCGGCTACTGGACCCCCGAACTGCGCAACGGCGCGGACGACTTCTGACGACGACGGCTGAGATCTGCTGCCGGTACCTGACGGGTCGAGGGGCCCGTCAGGTACCGGCAGCTTCACTGGTGCCTCCCCGGCCGATGTCTCCGTCCGGCCGTCACCCGCGTGCCCCGCCAAGATGCCGCTTCGTCCGAGCTGAGGAACGCTTGACGCGTCGTCAGTCTGTTCGTCTCGTCCACCCTGCCGGAGGGCTCGATGAAGCGCACGCGCGCTGCCGGAGTTGCTCTTGTCGCCGCCGCCCTGTTGTTCGACGGGACCGGAGCCGCGTACGCCGCCACGACACACGCTTCACCCTCCGCTCATCCCCACGTGCGCGCGAACGCCTCGCACTCACCCACCAAGCGGCAGATCATCGACGTCCTCGGCCCGACCAGCGCCGTGAACACCGGCCTGTACCGCTTCACCCGCACCATGTCCGACGGCAGGTGGGTCATCGCCAACCGCCACTCCTCGGTCGTTCCCACCGAACTCGGTCGGGTGTTGTCGGGCCGTCAGTCCGGTAGTTGAGCAACTTCCACACGTCGCGCCACGATGACCGCGCCTCCCCTGCCGGGCGTACTGGCCGACCTCGCCCCGGTCCTCGAGGACTGGGGCTACGCGGCGGTCGGCGGCCTGATCTTCCTGGAGGACTTCGGCGTTCCGGTTCCCGGGGAGACCGTGCTGATCGCCGCGGCCGTATATGCCGGGGCAGGGCGGCTGAACGTGTTCGCCGTCGCCGTGATCGCGGTGGTCGCGGCCGTAGCCGGTGACAACATCGGCTACGTCATCGGCCGTTACGGTGGTCGCCGCCTCGTCGCGCGGTTCGGCCGCTATGTCCTGCTGACCCCGGAGCGTGTCGCCAAGGCGGAGGAGTTCTTCACCCGGCACGGCGGCAAGGTCATCACCGTCGCGCGCTTCATCGAGGGGCTGCGTCAGGCCAATGGCATCATCGCCGGACTCAGCGGCATGCCCTGGCACCGCTTCCTCGCCTTCAACGCCCTTGGTGCGGTGCTCTGGGTGGGCACCTGGGTGTCCCTCGGAGCTCTCGCAGGCGGCCACATCAACACCTTGTATCCGGCCGTTCAACGCTACGGGTTGTACCCGACCGCCGTAGCGGTGGTCGTCCTGATCGTCCTGCTGGCGCGTAGGCGGCTGCGTCGCCGTACCCCTTCGGCGCCGTCACCGCCGTCACCGTCGTCGCCTGCCCCGAACACCCGGGACGCGCGGGACGCCGGGAACGCCCGGGACGACCAGGACGGCCAGGGCGACCGGGATGACCAGGACGGCCAGGGCGACCGTTAACCTGGTCTTCGTCAGTAGGTGCGGTCCGTAAGGACAGCAGGTAGAAGGGGCGGGTCCGGTGGCGGACATCGAGACAGCACGCAAGGAATTCCAGCGGATCGACGAGAACGGCGACGGGTTCATCACCGCCGCCGAGTTCAAGACCGCCCTCGCGCAGGGAGGCGACTGGAACGTGACGGAGGCGGTGGCGGAGGCCGTCATCGCGTCCCGCGACCTCGACGGTGACAAGCTCCTGTCGTTCGACGAGTTCTGGGCGCACCTGAACAAGTGACGTGACCGCGAAGGGGGCGCCCGCCGACCGGCCGGGCGCCCCCTTCGTCGTCGTTCGCCTCAGGAACGCTTGCCGCACCAGCTCTTTCGCCCGGCCCGAGCCGTGGTCCGAGTCGCGCTCCGACCCCAGGTCCGACTCCCGGTCCCGGTCCCGGTCACCTTGTCCCGGGCCTGGGTGCCCCAGTACTGGATGGTCTCCAGCGGCCCGTTGGGGGTCTGCCGGCGCCGGGCCCGGCGCCGTCGGAGCAGTACTCCCGCCGTGGTCAGCGCCGCGGCCGTCCCGCCACCGGTGAGCAGCGAACGCTTGTTTGAGCGCTGGCCTCCCTTCGAACCGGCCTCACCCACTCCTTCCTGGGTGCCGGCGGGCCCGATGTCCGAACCGGTGCGGCCCGTCCCGCCCATCTGCTTGTGCCCGTCGTGCCGGTGCGCGCGGGCGGCCCGTCGTTCCTGCACCGTGTGCGTGGCGTGCGCCGCCTTCTCCTGGGCTCGGTGCGCGGCCTGTGAGGCACCGCTGCGCAACTGGCCCGTCATCGTGCCCGCCTTGTTCTTCAGGCCGGAGGCGCGGGCCTTGGCCCGGCTCTTCACATCAGCTCTGTAGGCCAGCTCCTCGACGGTGTCGCCGAGCCGGCTCCTGGTCTGTGCGATCTGCAGCCTCAGCTCGTCGGGGCCCTTGGCACCGTAGGCCGCTCCGGGCCCTCCGCGCGCCCCTCGCATCCTGTCGCTCATCGGTGGTGTGCCCTTCCCTTGATCTCCCCGACGTCCGCTCTGACGCTCTGCATCGTCTCCTGAGGCTTGGGCGGTACGGCCCGGCGCAACTGAGTGCGTCCGACGATGCCCAGCAGACCCGCGAGCAGCATCAGCCCGAACGCCACGGTGAGTGCCGCGGCCCACACGGGCAGCAACAGCACCAGGGCGGCAGCCGCCGCCGCGGCGAACGCGAACAGTGCGATGTAGGCGAGCGCGCCGGACGCGCCCAGCATCCCTCCGCCGCGGCCCGCACGGCGCCCCTTGTGGGTCAGTTCCATCTTGGCGAGGGCCATCTCCTGCCGTACGAGCTGGGAGATCTGCTCGGTGGCCTCGTGGACGAGCTGTCCCATCGAATGGTCGCCCATCGGGCGCTCGCCGGGCGCACGCTCGCCCATCGAGCGGTCGCTCGGCGCACGCTCGCGCAGGGCGTGGTCCCTCATCAGGTCCTCGTCCCTTATGCGGTCGTCCACCGGATGTGCGCCCGTCGGGCGGTCGCGCACGGGGGTGCGCCGATCACTCCTGGGCCTTGCTTCGATCGTCCCGGTCACGGTCTCCGCCTCCTCTCGGTCCGGAGCACCCGAGTACCCCGGGTACCCCGGCTCACTCGCGCTACGCACACCACGTCGCGACACCACTCCTTCCTGTGGGTGAGTCGGCCGCTCTGGTCCGCCGCTGTGGCGTGCACTCGTCCGGGTGAACGCAGGGCGTCGTACCGCGGTGGTCGGACAAGGCCGACCGACGCGGGCGCAGACGGCTTGGCCGCACGTCCGGGGTCGTACGGAGCCGAGGCGGGGGCGTGGACGGCCCGTACGCGGCCGTGCCGGACGCGGCGATCGCGTCGTTACGATCTGCGCTGCCGAGGCCGATGCAGCGGCTGTCTGCCGTCATGCACAGACCTGACCTGCTGTTATGGCGCTATGCAGGCGCTGCGGAGGCCTGGTGTTCGGCAGGACGCTGTTCGCCAGGACGACGGGGAGGGACGCGTACACATGGCGCAGGAGCGGGGTGGCGAGGACCGGGAGCGGAGCGCGGGGGTGCGGTTGGCGCGGCTGCTGCGCCGCTGGTGGGAGGAGGCCGGGAGCTCGGCCGGTGGCACCCGGCCGACGCAGCAGGCGCTGGCCGCGCGGCTGGGGGTCGACCAGACGACACTGTCGCGCTACCTGAACCCGATGCATCTGTCGACCGCTCCGCTGAGAGTGGTGGAGTCCCTGCACACCCAGTTGCGCGCCCCGGCGGCGGAACTCGAACAGGCGCGGGCGCTGTGCCGGGCCGCGCTGCGCGAGAACAGCCGTCGACGGGCCGCCGACGGTGCGGGGGAGCAGGGCGTGGCGGCGGGGCGTGCGAACGGATCCGACGAACTCCCTGCCCCCGGTGCCGTTCCCGGGGAGGCTCCCCGGACCGTTCCCGGGGAGGGAACCGACGCCGCCGTCGCGCGCGGCGGCGCATCCGGTCGGCTCCGCACCCGCTGGCTGCGACCGACTCTCCTCGCGGCGGCCATCGTCCTGGCGTTCAGTTCCGGAATGGTCGTCAACGACCGTCTCTCCACGCCGGACCGCGAGGCCACGGTCGCCGCCGCGGCCGGTGCCGCTCCCGCGAGCGAGCCGTCGTACGAGTGGCCGTTGCTGTACATGGACGGGCAGGACCAGTACACCCGTGCGCGCGCCCTCCAGTACCTGCTGAACGCGTACGGCTACAAGGTGCGGACCGACGGGTTCTTCCGGGAGGACACCCGGGACGCCGTCATGGACTTCCAGCGCAGGAAGTTCCTGCCGGTCGACGGCAAGGTGGGCAAGCTGACCTGGCCGGAGCTGGTGCGGGAGGTCGGGCCCGGCTCCAAGCCCTTCGAGGTGCGGGCCGTGCAGGAGTTGCTGAACAACGTGGGTCTGGGCGGCACTTCGGTGTCGGGGAAGTTCACCGCGGTGACCGCCGAGGACGTGAGGTACTTCCAGCACAGGTACGGCATGCCCGAGACCGGCCGGGTGGACGTGGACACATGGCTGGCGCTGCTGGTGAATCAGCTCCCTCCCGTCAAGGCGCCTGAGTACCAGAGAGCCACGAGCCCGCTGCCTTCCGCTTCCGACTGAGCAGGGCTGCGATCCGTGCCGCCCGAGGACGGGGCCTTCACTCCCGAGAGTGCTCCGCATTCCCTATGCAGCGGGATGCACCGAGCCATAACACCAGGTCAGCGCCCTGCCATGCACGGTGCATCGATGCACCTCGGCAAGCAGCCGGGATCTTCTTCTCCCGCCCGGCCGCCCCGGCAATGCTGATTCCGCGACCGGCACTCCCGGACGGTCCGCCCCTCGGCGGGCGATCAGGTCCAGGTACTCGTCCCGGCACGCTCTCTGTTCCTTGTCAGCACACTGCCCGAAGGGGGCACTCATGTCCGCTGTCCGCAAGACCATCACGTCCGTCACGTCGGCCGTCGTCATCGCCGGTGGGCTGGCCCTCGGCGCCGCCGGCCAGGCGAGCGCGGCCTCCTGCCCGTCCTCCGCGTCCCCGAAGATCAGCGGGGCCGAAGCCCACTGGGACCTGCGCTGCTCGGGCAACAACCTGACCGTGTCCGGCTGGGTCGAGGACACCCGCATGGACGGCAAGTGCGCCGTGGTCCGTATCAGCGCGGGCAACGGTGCCTACCGCAAGGTGTCCGCGTGCAACTCCGGCGTCCGGAAGTCGTTCAACTTCACCTTCGCGAAGACGAAGTCGGCCCAGCTCCGCCTGGCCATCGCCTGACCGCGCACGGGGCGGGCCGCACGGCCCGCCCCTGCCCGCGCACACGACCCCTGCCACACCCACAAGCCCTACGGAAGCCCTACGGAAGAACGAGGGGTACACATGAGCAGCGACGGACTTCCCCTGCGCGGCGCCGTGATCGCCTGGGCGGTGGTGACCGCGCTGGCCCTGGCACCGACCGCCGCCGCACAGCGGCCGGTCGAGGCGCCCGCGGCGGCAACCACGGCGACCGCGCTGGTCTTCGACAAGAACCAGCACGACCCCACCGACTCACGGCTCTCCGTCTACCGGGGCAAGAAGCTGTGGGCCGTCTACCGGGCCGGGTCGGGCATCGGCGTCAAGAACGACTGCGCGCGCGGCAAGGGCTGGCTGCCGAACGGCAGTTGGGGGATCAGGCGCAAGACCCGTACGTACGACGGTGAGTTGATCAAGGGGTACGCCGTCTACCTCCAGGACATGAGGTGCTCCAAAGGCACGTTGACGCGTACGGAGATGTTCATCCACTCCGAGATGAACCGCGACGGCAGCCAAGGCCGCGGCAAGGCCCGCAAGTGGGACGGCGACGTCGACTACCAGTCCAACGGATGTGTGAAGTTGACGCCTACCGACATCAAGAAGATGTTCCGGCTCCTGGACCGCATCGGCTGGCCGACGCACCTGCGCGTGGTGTCCTGACGCACTGTCACCACAGGTACGGGACTCGGTGTACCTGCATCAACCGCCTTGAGGCGGGCCCGACATGGCCAACAGCCAGAAGTACTGGCCGCAACCTCGGGTGACGCGGCGTCGGGGTGACAAGTGCCACCACGCGTCACGTCGGCGCTTCCCGTCAACTCGGCTACCGCCGCGCAACACCACCGTCTGGTTCCCGTCGCCCACAGGAGTGAGCCGCCCCCGCGCCACCCGCCGCACGCTTGCCCCGCCGCGAAGACTGGCGCCATGTCTGTGCCTTCACTCACCGTGCGGCTGCTGCGGCGTGCCGCCCTGGTCGCGGCCACCGTTCTGGCGACCACCCTGTCCACCACGCTCGTCGCCGCGCCCGCCGCACAGTGCGCGGAGTCCTGCGGCGGCTCCGTCGTCGTCGCCCCGCTGTCCCAGGAACCGCCCAGCACCGGCCCGTGCACGAGTCCGGAACCGGTGGTGTGCGAGATCCGCCGCTCCACCCCGGCGGAGCGAGTGGAGCAGCGGGAGATCCGTATGCGGTACCACCAGCTCATCGGTGACATGGACCGTGAGCGGTGCGCGATGCGTACGGAAGGGCGCAGCCCGGAGGAGATCGCCCGCCGCCTGGTCGACATGCGCAATGACGCCAAGGAGATCACGCGGGCCGGGATGTCACCGGAGGACGTCCGGCTGCTCGAGGAGCGCAACCTGGCGAAGTACGGCAACCCGCTCGGCCCGACGGCCGACCAGCTCTACCTCAAGTACGGCTCCTGGGAGAAGGTCGCGGACGCCGCCACCCGGACCAGCGGCGCGGTCGACGGCGAACTCGGCCTGGAGTACCGCCCGTGCCCCTGTGAACCGGCCCCCGCGGCCTGACGGTTACTGGTGAAGCTCGTCGCTGTCGGCGGCGTACGTGCTGATCTCGATCAGGTTGCCGTCGGGGTCCCGTAGATAGGTGCTGGTCATCGGGCCTAGGGCACCGGTGCGCGGTACCGGCCCCTCCTCCACCTCGACACCGCAAGCGGTCAGGTGCCGGTGGACCTGGCTCTGGGGCAGTTCGGTCACCAGGCACAGGTCGGCGCTTCCCGGTGTGGGGCGGGTGGCGCGCGGCATGAGTTCGCGGCCGACCTCATGCAGGTTGATCTTGCTGGTGCCGAAGGCGAGGGCGCGGCGCCCTTCCCCGAAGGTGACCGGCCGCATACCGAGGACCCGTTGGTAGAAGTCGAGGGTCCGCTCGATGCTCGCGACGGTCAGCACCAGGTGGTCGATTCCCGTGATCTGTACGGGAGAAGCGAAGTGGCCGAGCTGCCGCGTGCAGGCCTCGCGGGCGGCGGTGGAGAGCAAGTCGCCCGAGCGGACGAACAGTTGATGCAGATCGGCTCCGTAGCGCGCGGCCAACTCGTCGTTGTGGGCCAGTACGTCGAGTTCATTGGCGGCGGTGATCTCGATGAACGCGCGCAAGTCGGCTTCGCTCGGCGTGTGTTCGGAACCGGTGAAGCGATCACGGAAGACGATCGGCTCGGTGCCCCCGAACTGCGGGTAGACGACATCACGGTTGCAGCACGCGTACAGATGGACCAGAGCCTCGGCGCGGTCGCCGATCAGCTCGGCCAGCAAGGATCGATCGGTGACCGGATGCAGCCACTGGTCGAACCCGTCGGTCCCGTACGTCGCATGACACAGCCCCGCCACCTGGACCACGGGATCCGCTCCCCAGTCCGCCAGCAACTGCCGTACGCGACACAGGTGTTGCAGGAGAGTGCCGCCGGGGTGGGGCATGTCGGCGGCGCCTCGGTCGCGGAGGAAGGTCTCGACACGAGACCACGAGGGTATGGGCGCGGAGCCATCAGCCATAGCCATGGTCACGAGTTATAGTCGTGACGTGACCATCCAGGCAAGCCCATCGGGCGAGGTACCCGCGGAGGAACTCGCGTTCAACTTCCGCTCCGGACGCCTCTGTCTCGCGTTCGTGGCCACGGTGGGCGAACGCTGGCGTGGCCGGTACGAACGTCTGCGCCGACCGTCCGATCTCACACGGTGGTGCCGGGAGGCGGGCCTCCTGGACGCGTCCGTGCGGGTCACCTCCCGCGAACTCGACGAAGCGCGTGAGCTGCGCGAGGCGATCTACCGCCAGGCGCGGACAGTGATCAGCGGTCGCCCGGCGGCCCGCCAGGACGAGGCGTTGATCAACGCGGCTGCCGCGGCCCCGCCGCTCGTTCCCGTCCTGCGCGCCGGACACGTCCGGCTGACGCTCCCGTCCGACGGAGCCGCGCAGGCCGTACTCAGTACGCTCGCCCGTGACGCGATCGACCTGCTCGGTGGCAGCGCCCGTGGCCGCGTCCGGGAGTGCGCCGGCGCCGAGTGCGGACTGCTCTTCGTCGATACGAGCCGACCTGGCCGACGGCGCTGGTGCTCCAGTACCGCCTGTGGAGGCAAGGAGCGGGCCGCCGCCTACCGTCGCCGCAAGCGCGAGGAGTCGGAGAGCGGCGGCGACCCTGAGTGAACTGGTGGCGATCCGGGGCTACTTGCGCAGGATCATGCCGAGGTCGATGGTGTCGGCCATCACCTGGTAGCCGAGGTCGCCCGGGTGGAGGTGGTCGCCCGAGTCGTAGGCCGGGAGCATGTACGCGGGGTCGGCGGGGTCACGGAGGGCCTTGTCGAAGTCGATGACACCGTCGAAGGCATGGCTGGTACGGATCCACTCGTTGGCGGCCTGGCGCTGCTGCTCACCGTAGGCGGAGCCGTACTCACCGCCGAACCTGCCGTTGGAGCCCATGAAGGGCACCAGCGTGCCCCCGTAGACCTTCAGGCCACGGGCGTGGGCCCGTGCGATGACCTCCTGGTAGCCGGAGACGAGGTCCGATGCCTTGGCACCGGCGGCGCCGATGTCGTTGATGCCCTCCAGCAGGATCACGGACGTGACGCCGCTCTGGTTCAGTACGTCGCGGTCCAGCCGGTGCAGCGCGCTGATGCCGAAGTACACCGGGACGCGGTCGACGAGTACTTCGTTGCTGCTGATCGACGCGTTGGCCACTGCCGGTACCGCGCCGGGCAGTCGGCTGAGGCGCCGTACGAGATAGTCGGGCCAGCAGTGGTCGGCGTTCATGGTGGAGGCGGCGCCGTCGGTGATGGAGTCGCCCAGGGTGACGAGGGTGCCGTCGGCGCCGTGACCGCGTACCACGTCGACGCCGTCGACCAGCATCATGCAGGTGGTGGTCGTCGGGTAGTCGGTGCCCCCGTCGGCCGCGGCGTGGTCACCGGCCGACGAGATGAAGCTGTTCTGCATACCGAGGTTGTGGTGGGTGACCGGCCCGGTGCTCCCCGGTACGTACACACTCACCGACAGACGCGACAGCCCTCTCACACTCAGGTTCACCGGGTCGCTGAACAGCTCCGCCCCGGCCGGTATGTCGGCGGACTTCCGCCCGGAGAAGGTGAGTTCGCGCAGGGTGCCGCTCTCAAGGGAGGCGCCGGAGCCTTGGCGGGCGACGGTGGCGTGGCCTACGTGGAGGGTGCTCGTCCCGAACGAGTTGGTCAGCCGGACGCGGATACGCCGCCCCGCGGCCCCGGTGGTGACGACGTTACGGACGGTCTGATGGGACAGCCCCTCGGCGCTGGGACAGGCGGCGGACGAGGTGCTCCCCTCCACCGGACTCCCGGCCCAGGCCGTGGCCCAGGGCCCGGCGCCGGGTCGCGGAGCTGCCGATGAAGGGGTTGCCGACGACGGGGTTGCCGCGATGAGCGAAGCGCCTGCGGCGAGAACGGTGGAGAGAGCGAGGGCGGCGGTACGTAGCCTCGGGCTGGCCATGTAAGTCTCCTGATCTGATGCCTGCGTTGGTGCTCTGCGATGGCGCACGTGCGGCGGCGGAGAGAGTCGGTGTGGCCGGTGATGTGACGTCAGTCACCTGATGAGCGCGGGATCGAGTGTGCGATCACGGGGGACTCGGGTCAACCCCGCGCAGGGGCGTGCGAAGGATGTGACCGGAGTTCACCACCGTCGACCCGAAGATCTTCACGAAGTGCTGGTTCCTGTGCTCAGCGGCTCCTGTGCTTCAGCGGCTCGCCTGTCGGTCGGCTCGGGCCTGGATTCCGTCCAGCACCATGTCGAGCATCCGGTTGAACTCGGTCATGGACCCGAAGTCGGTCATCAGAGGTGCGAGGGCGGACATCGTCGGGTGTGTCTCGGTGTCGAACTCGGGGACAGGGCTGGGTCCGTCGGGCCCTTCACCCGTGCGTGCCAGCAGATGTCCGTTGAGGAAGCCGAACAGCACCATGGGTGCGTCCGCGACCACTTGGTCGGGCAGTCCGGCTTCGCGCATCGCGGTGAGCAGGCGTTCCAGGGCGGTGAGGGCCACCGGTGAGGTCTGGGCGCGGGTGGCCAGGAGCGGGAACACCCGGGGGTGGCGGTAGGCCATGTCCCGGTAGAGGTGCGCCGTGTGGCGGGCGATCTCCCGCCAGTCGTCGCCGTTGTGTGCCGCGTCGTCGGCGCCCGGCGGCATCTCGGCGAGCACGGCCTCGGAGACCGCGTCCAGCAGCGCCGCCTTGCCCTTGATGTGGTGGTAGATCGACATCGGGTCGACCCCGAGGTCCTCCGCGAGCCGCCGGACCCCGAAGCGCTCCAGGCCGTCGCGGTCGACGAGTGCGACGGCGGTGGCGGCGATGCGCTCGCGGTCGAGCCCCGCCGAGGTGCCCCGTGTGCGTCTGGCCACGTCCAACTCCCTCTGTTTCTCCCTCTGTTTGCACAACCTACACCGTAGAAAGTACCTTGCTGAGCGAAACCTACGGCGTAGGTTTCGGCCATGCGGGCCATCTGAACTCCAGGAGGAGACATGAGCGAGAAGGCCATCGGAACGGACCGCCCCTCGGTGGACGACGGGTTACGGCGGCAGGCCACGGGAGGTGCGCCGGACTGGTCGGCGATGACGGCCGACGAACTGGCCGCGTACCGCGACGCGGAGAACCGACGGCGTGCGTCTCCCGACATGCGTGCCATCACCGGGCACCCGGACCCGGGCGCCGCGATCGACTGGCAAGAGGTGGCATTGCCCGGCCGTGACCTCCCGGTCCGGGTGCACCGGCCGACAGAGCGCGACAGCGGCAGCGGCGGTGACGGCGCGGGCCGGGGCGAGTTGCCCCTCGTACTCCACGTGCACGGCGGCGGGTTCGTCGGTACGGCGGTGCAGTGCGACTGGGTGACCAGCCACCTCGCCGCCCGACTGCCCGCACTCGTCGTCTCGGTCGAGCACCGCCTCATCGCCCCGGACACCCCACTGGCGGCGGCCGTCGACGACGGCTGGGACGTGCTTCGGCATGTGAGGGAGAACGCCGCGACCTGGGGTATCGACCCCTCGCGCATCGCCGTCTTCGGTGAGAGCTGCGGCGCGTTGATCAGCGCGCTGACGGCGATCCGGGCCCGGGAGGCCGGTCTACGGCTGCGAGCGCAGGTGCTGGTCAACCCCGCTGTCGACGTGACCGCGACGATGCTCGACCACGCCTCGGTCGCCGAGCACGCCGACAGCCCGACGCTCACCGTGCCCCAACTGCGCCTGATGCGACGGCTGGCCGTCCCGCCGGGCACGGACTCTCGCGCGCTGTCACCGCTGTACGCCGACAACCTGGGCGGCTTGCCCCCGGCGCTCGTGGTGGTGCCGACCCGCGACCCGCTGGCCGATCACGGCCGCCGCTACGCCGAACGACTGCGAGCGGCCGGGACGCCCGCGCGACTGACCGAACACCCCGAAGCGGGGCACGCGTTCCTCAGCATGCCGGGCGTGGTGCGGCAGGCCGAGGCCGCGCGTGCGGAGATCTTCGAGTTCCTCCAGGACTCTCTCGCCGCGCCGCACGGAAGGACGACGCTCTGATGACGAAGACACAGCGTGAGAGATGGGTAACCACGGTTATGTGTACGGGACTTGGGCTCACCGTCCTCGCGGCGATCGTCCCGTACACCGACCGTTCCACCACTCACCTGATGGCCCATCACATCCGTGACGCCTACCCCACGTACACCCCCACGCGCATCGACTCCGCCGTCACCACCTACCTGGTCCTGTCCTCCGTCATCGGAGCGCTCGGTGTGCTCACCTGGCTCGGGACGATATGGGCGGTCAGGGCGGGCAAGCGGTGGGCCCGCCCCGCCGCGACCGTGGCGTTCGTGCTCGGGGTGAGCGTGGGGCTGGCCGGGCTGCTCACCAAGGACACCTCCAGCGAGACCGGTCTGCCGCCGGTGCTGGGCTGGGTCGGGATGGCGCCCTGTCTGGCGGGGCTGCTGGTGGTCGTCCTGCTGTGGAGGCGACCGCCGCCCCGTAGAGGGTGACTTCCGGACACCGCGTAGGCTAAGGCAAGCCTTAGCTAAGCGATGCCGGGAAGGGTTCATGTCAGGAGTCGTAGGACGCCGCCTCGGGTGGCTGGTCGCCGCCCTTCTCCTCCTGCTGCTTGCGGTCCTGCTCAGCCTCGCGGTGGGCAGCCGGGCGATCGCGCCCTCCGTGGTGTGGGACGCCCTGCTGCACGGCGGTAACAGCGCCGACGCGCAGGTCGTACGGTCGTTGCGGGTGCCGCGGACGGTCATCGGGGTGATGGTCGGGGCCGCACTCGCCGTCGCCGGAACCGTCTTGCAGGGGATCACCCGGAACCCCATCGCGGAGCCCGGCATCCTGGGCATCAGCCAGGGGGCGTCGATGGGCGTCGTCTGCGCCATCGCCTTCCTCGGCGTGCACAGCCTGAACGGCTATGTCTGGTACGCCTTCCTGGGCGCGGGCGTCGCGGCGGTCCTGATCTACGCCGTCGCCAGCAGCGGACGAGGCGGGGCCTCGCCGGTCAAACTGGCGCTGGCGGGCGCCGCGATGAACGCGTTCCTCGCCTCGCTGATCTCGGCCGTCCTCACCACCGACGCACGCGCCCTGGACGAGTTCCGGTTCTGGGACGTCGGTTCGATCAGCGGCAGGGACGCCGCGATCGCCGGTCAGGTCTGGCCGTTCCTCCTCGCCGGTCTGCTGCTGGTCCTCGCCATGGCCCGCGGCCTCGACGCACTCGCGCTGGGCGACGACATCGCCCGAGGGCTCGGCCGCAACGTCGCCCTGCTGCGCGCGACCGGCGCCCTGGGCGCGACCGTCCTGACCGGTGCCGCCGTCGCCGCCGCCGGTCCCATCACCTTCATCGGTCTCGCCGTACCGCACATGGCCCGCGCCCTCGTCGGGCCGGGCCACCGCTGGCTGCTGCCCGTGGCCGCACTGCTCGGGCCCGTGATGCTGCTGCTCGCCGACGTGCTCGGACGGGTCGTCGTACGGCCCGCGGAGGTGCCCGTGGCCGTGATGACCGCGCTGGCCGGGGTGCCCTTCCTGGTCGTACTGGTCCGACGGAAGACGGTGGCGGCATGACGCGCGGCGGAGCAGTCGGAGACATCAGCGGCGTCGGGGGCGTGGGAGGCGGTCGGCCCGCCGGGCATGTCGTCCTACGAGCCGGGCAAGGCAGCTTCCTCGTGCACCGCAGAGCCCTGGTGGTGGGTGCCGTCCTCACCGTGCTGCTCGCCGGTGCGGGGGTGACGTCGCTGTGCGTCGGTGAGTCCTTCGTCGCGCCGAGCGAGGTGGTCCGCGTCCTCCTCGGCATGCCCAGCCCCGATCAACTCGTCGTCGGCACGCTGCGGTTGCCGCGCCTCGTGACCGGACTGCTGGTGGGCGCCGCCTTCGGTATGTCCGGCGCGCTGATCCAGACCATGGCCCGCAACCCGCTCGCCAGCCCCGACGTCATCGGCGTCACGCACGGCGCGGGCGCGGCCACGGTCGCCGCGATGACGTTCGGCCTCACCTCCTACACCGTTCTGCCGTACGTGTCCGTGGCGGGCGGACTGCTCGCCGCGCTGCTCGTCTATCTCTTCGCCTGGCGGGGCGGGTTGACGGCCTCCCGCTTCGTCCTGATCGGCATCGGCATCTCGGTGGCACTCGGTTCGCTGACCCGTCTGCTGGTGACCAAGGGCGACTATCTGGTCGCCCAGCAGGCCAAGACCTGGCTCACCGGATCGCTCAACGGCCGCGGTTACGACCAGGCGGCGCCGCTCGCCACGGTCCTGCTCCTGATGGTGCCGTTCCTGCTGTGGGCGGCCCGTGCGCAGCGCGGCGCGGCGTTCGACGACGACACGGCCACCGCCCTCGGTATCCGGCTCGGCCGGGTCCGGGTCGGACTCAGCGTCCTCGGTGTCGTCCTGGCGTCCGTCGCGACCGGGGCGGCGGGGCCCGTCGACTTCGTAGCACTGCTCGCCCCGCAGATCGCCCGTCGGCTCACCCGTACCCCGCATGTCCCGCTGGTGTGCTCGGCGCTGACGGGCGCGCTGATCGTAGTCGTCGCGGATCTGCTGGCCCGCAGGCTTCTCTCGCCGCTGGAGCTTCCGGTCGGCGTGTTCACCGCCCTGGTGGGCGCCCCCTATCTCATGTGGCTGATCGTCCGCACCCGTAGCAGCCGTTCCGGAGGAAACGCGTGACCGGCAACCCTTCCAGCGCCCCGAGGCCTTCCCGTCTCACCGCACGGGATCTCACCCTCGCCTACGAGGACCGTACGGTCGTCGAGGAGTTGGACCTCGACATCCCGGACGGCAAGGTCACCGTCATCGTGGGCCCCAACGCCTGTGGCAAGTCCACCCTGTTGCGTGCCCTCGGCCGACTGCTGAAGCCGCGGCGCGGGGCCGTCCTGCTGGACGGAACCGAACTGGCCCGCCTGCCCACCAAGCGGATCGCCCAGGTGATCGGGCTGCTGCCGCAGACCCCGGTGCCACCGGAGGGCATCACGGTGGGGGATCTGATCGCGCGTGGGCGCCAGCCGCACCAGAAGTGGTGGCAGCAGTGGTCGGAGGCGGACGAGGCGTCCGTCTCGGCGGCGATGGAACGGACCGGGACCGCCGAACTGGCCGAGCGTCCGGTGGACGAACTGTCCGGTGGCCAGCGTCAACGGGTCTGGATCGCCATGGCACTTGCCCAGGACACCGATCTGCTGCTGCTCGACGAGCCGACGACGTACCTCGACATCGCGCACCAGGTGGAGGTCCTGGACCTGGTGCGCCAACTCAACCGGGAACGCGGCCGGACGGTTGTGGCGGTCCTGCACGATCTGAACCAGGCGGCGCGCTACGCGGACCATCTGATCGCCATGCGGGCGGGGCGGATCGTCGCACAGGGAGCGCCTGTTGACGTCGTCAAGGCCGAACTGGTCGAGGAGGTGTTCGGGCTCGCGTCGGTCGTGGTGCCGGACCCGGTGACGGGTGGACCCATGGTCGTACCCGGGCCTCCGCGGTCGACGGACGGTACGAGCGAGAGCGAGGGCGTGCTCGGGGACGCCGACGGCGGTGGCGCGACGGTCCCGGCCGCGCGGGAGGCCGCACGGTGAGCCCCGTAACGACCCGACGGAGCAAACCGATTCACGGGCATGTGACCGGAAGCACAGATTCCGAGTATGCCAGAGGCGCGGACTTCTCATAAGGTAAGCCTTACCTAAACATCGCGGGCTGCTTGCGCGTTGCGGTGCCGCCTTGTTCCCCTCGCCCCCTCGATCCCCTTACGACAGGAGCCCTCCCCATGTCTGTCGGACGCCGTGGCACCGCCGCCGCAGCCCTCACCCTCGCCGCTGCGCTCGCCCTGACGGCCTGTGGTGGTTCCAGTGCCTCGGACGAGGGTGCGAGCGGCAAGTCCTCGGCGGAGGCCGGTGCGGGCGGCAAGAAGTCCGTCGCCCAGGGCGGGAAGGAGTTCGCGGACGCGGCGAAGAAGACCGCGGCGATGGGCACCGACGCGGCACCGGGCGAGTGGCCCCGCACCGTCACCCACGCCATGGGCAAGACCGAGTTGAAGGCCCAGCCCCAGCGTGTGGTGGTCCTCGACGTCGGTGAACTCGACAACGTCGTGTCCCTGGGCATCAAGCCGGTCGGTCTCGCGCCCACCGAGGGATCCCCCGAACTCCCCTCGTACCTGAAGAAGGGCGCGGGCAGCCCGAAGAACGTCGGCACGATCAACAACCTCAACCTGGAGGCGATCGCCGCCCTCAAACCCGACCTCATCCTGGGCAGCCAGCTCCGCGCCGCCGACAAGTACGACGAGCTGTCGCAGATCGCGCCGACCGTCTTCTCTCTCCGTCCCGGGTTCACCTGGAAGGAGAACTACCTGCTCAACGCCGCCGCGCTCGACAAGACCGCGCAGGCGAAGCAGAAGCTCGCGGCCTACGAGAGCAAGGCCGAGGAACTCGGCGAGAAGCTCGGCGCGGACAAGCCGACCGTCTCGATGGTCCGTTACCTGCCCGATGGCGTCATCCGTCTGTACGCCAACGCCTCGTTCATCGGCACGATCCTGAAGGACGCCGGGATCCCCCGGCCGAAGAACCAGGACATCGACGACCTCGCCGCCGAGATCAGCGCCGAGAACATCGACAAGGCCGACGCCGACTACATCTTCACGGGTGTCTACGGCGACCCGAAGGCCACCGACCGCTCCAAGGCGCAGAACAACCCGCTCTGGAAGAACCTCGGCGCCGTGAAGGCGGGGCACGCCTACAACGTCCCCGACGAGACCTGGTACCTCGGCCTCGGCGTGACGGCCGCCGACGAAGTCCTCGCGGACCTGGAGAAGCACCTCACCAAGTAGGCCGCGACGCAGGGGATGTGGGCGATGCGGGTACCTCAGGCGTCCCTTCGCCCACAGCCCGGTCGTCGGCAGTGCCCCGGCGGGCATACAGTGCCCGCCGGGGCACTGATGCGTCAGCGGGCCCGCTGATCGATGAGTACGGCCAAGCCGTCCAGGATGCGCCGCAGGCCGAACTCCCAAGCCTGGTCGTGGCCGTTGGACCGGGCGGCTGACGCGAGGGCCGCGGTGAGCGCGGGGAATCGCTTGCCGTGTTCCCGCATCAGATCACCGAGAACGGAACCCAGTTGGGCCTCGGGATCGCCCGTCGGCCCTGCCGCACGGGCCTGTTGCGTGATCCCGCGGACATGCCCCACCAGCAGAACGGCCGCGTCCATCCGCTCGGCGCCGTCCAGCCCCGTACCGTCCAGGGCCGAGACCGCACGCTCCATCCAGGACAGCTCACCGGGCCCTAGGACGCGTGGCCCGACCGTGGCTTCCAGCGCCCAAGGGTGCTGACGGAAGACGGTGAACAACTGACGGGCCCATTCCTCCAGTTGGTCACGCCAGCCATCGCGTCGCGCCTTCCGCTCCGGGTGCGGGCCGATCGCGGCATCCACCATCAGGGCGACCAACTCGGCCTTGCCCGGCACGTATCGGTACAACGCCATCTTGGTCACGCCCAGATGCGCTGCGACGCGCTGCATGGATGCTTCGGCCAGCCCGTCCGCGTCGGCGATCTCGATCCCGGCTCGCGCGATGCGGTCCAGGTCGAGCGTCGGCTTCGGGCCCCGCGTGGGCTTGGCGTGCGGACCCCACAGCAGCCGTACGACCTCGGCCTGTTCACCACTCATGCCCACCACGCCTTCTGTCTTGGCCTTGCCCTTGACCTTGCCGAACCGACCGTGTCCACGGTACACAGTAAGCAACTGTATCTATGGGACACAGTTCTGGTGTGGAGGGAATCCATGAACAAGAACGTCCTCATCTCCGGCGCGAGCATCGCCGGTCCCGCGCTGGCCTACTGGCTGGGGCGCCACGGCTTCCGGCCCACCGTCGTGGAATTGGCGCCGGCCTTCCGCGAGGGCGGTCAGGCCGTCGACTTCCGCGGTGAGACGCATCTGACGGTGCTGGAACGCATGGGACTGCTGCCTGAGTTGCGCCGTCTCCAGACCGGCGGCAGCCCGATGCGCTTCGTCGACGAAGACGGCCGCACGCTGCTGCGGCTGCCCGCCGAGTTCGCGGGCGGCGAGGTGGAGGTGCTCCGCGGGGACCTGTCCCGCGTGCTGTACGAGCACAGCCTCGCCCACACCGAGTACCTCTTCGGCGACTCGATCGAGTGCCTCACCGAGACGTCCTCCGGGGTGCGGGTCGAATTCCGCAGCGGCGTCTCACGGGAGTTCGGCCTGGTCATCGGTGCGGACGGCTTGCACTCCACCGTCCGCCGCCTCGCCTTCGGCCCGGAGGAGGACTATGTGACCCACCTCGGCTACTACGCCGCCACCTGGCAACTACCGGGCGACGGCCCGGGAGTGGACAAGGGCTCGGTCGGCTACAACGTGCCAGGACGGCTCGCCTCCTTCGGCGCCGACCCCCGGGACCCGGCGCGGGCAGGGGCGTTCTTCGTGTTCGCCGCGCCGGAACTGTCGTACGACCGCCATGACCTCGCACAGCAGAAGCAACTGATCGACGACGTGTTCTCGGGCCTCGGTTGGGAAGTGCCCCGCCTGCTCGCCACCTTGCACGAAGCCCCCGACCTGTACTTCGACTCGATCAGCCGGGCGGACGTGGACAGTTGGTCCAAGGGGCGGGTGTGCCTCGTCGGTGATGCCGCCTGTGGGGCCACCATCGGCGGCATGGGCACAGGGACCGCGGTGGTCGCCGCGTATGTGCTGGCCGGCGAACTCGCGCGAGCGCGGGACGACCACCGAACGGCCTTCACCCGGTACGAGGACAGGCTCCGCAAGTTCGCGACGCGCTGCCAGACAGGCGGCGACCGCACCGGGAAGTTCCTCGCCCCCGGCACCGCGACCGGCATCCGCATCCGCAACACCCTGCTGTCCCGCCCGCTGTTCCTGAACGGAATGCTCAAACTGGGCGAGAAGATCAGCAGCACGGTGGTCCTGCCCGACTACCCCACCGCCCTCGGCAGTTCTCAGAGGTCCCGCGGAGACAACCCGTCGAGTCCCGTGCCGCGCATGATGTAGTCGATCGTGTCCTCAAGAGAGCTGTTGGCACCGATGACGTCCTCGACACCGCTGGGCAGCAGGTCTCGGGCGCGATACCAGTCACGCAACTCGCGCTCGGTGACCTGCGCCGGCAACTCCGGATCGGGCTTGGTCGAATGCCGCACCAAGGTCTCCGCGAGCGACACGTCGAGGTAGTAGCAACGAGAGACGCCACGGTGATCGCGGACGAGAGCCTCCAACATGTCCCCGTACCGGTCCGCGTACAGGATCCCCTCCACGACCACGTGGTATCCGGCATCGAGCGCGTAGCGCGCGACCGTGGAGATCAGGCCGATATTGGACGCGCCGGGCCGATCCCGCTCGCGCAGCACCACGCGCCGGAGGTTGTCCTGCCCGACCAGGGCAAGCCCCCGGCCGAACCGGCCCCGGATCCCCGCCGCCACGGAGGACTTGCCCGACGCCGAGTTCCCCCGGATCACCACGAGCCGACTCTCTTCGCTTCCCACGGTCACCTTGAGCACAGTACTGGCAGCCACCGCCCGGCAGACACATGTCCGTTCGGGATGCGGTTTTCCGCAGGGTGGGGGTGCGGAAGACCGCATGGGACTGGACGGCAATCCTCATACCGCCGTTGACCTGTGATTTCTAGCGTGGAAGGCACTCGGGCACCTGCCCGGTCGATCGCCTTGCCAGCTTGGAGACTCACATGCACGTCATGTCCTCGGCCCTGCCTCACGAGCCCGCGGGCGGTATCGCGGGCTGGGCAGCCGGTCTCGTCGACACCCTGGGTGGTCCCGGAGCCGGCCTGGCCATCGCTCTGGAGAACCTCTTCCCGCCGCTGCCGAGCGAGGTGATCCTGCCGCTGACCGGGTTCGCCGCCGGGCAGGGAGTTCTCAGCCTGGCCTCGGCGCTGTTCTGGACCACGCTCGGCTCGGTCGCGGGAGCCGTGGTCCTCTACTGGATCGGCCTGCTCTTCGGCCGTGAACGCATGCACGCGGTCTGGGCGAAGCTGCCGCTGGTGAAGGCTTCCGACCTGGCGCGCACCGAGCGGTGGTTCGCGAAGCACGGCACCAAGGCGGTCTTCCTCGGCCGTATGGTGCCGATCTTCCGCAGCCTCATCTCCGTCCCCGCCGGAGTGGAGCGTATGCCGCTGCCCGTGTTCGTGATGCTGACCACGCTCGGCAGCCTGGTCTGGAACGCGGTGCTGGTGACGGCCGGTTACTGGCTGGGCGACCAGTGGGAGACGGTGGGGACGTACGTCGGTGTCCTCTCCAAGGCCGTACTGGTTCTGGTGGTCGCCGCCCTCGCGGCATACGTGGCCGTACGGCTGCGCGGTCGTAACCAGGCCCGGCATCGCCGTAGTTCATGACCCGCCACGGCCCCCGCACCGAAGTGCTGCCCGGTGCGCGCCCTGAGCGATCTTGTCCCGACCGTGCGACCGCACTAGGCTCATCCCCCGTGCAGGGGGATTCGGCGGGCGCCATGGCTCACTGCCCGCCGGACTCAAGAGGCCAGGCCGACTCCGTCGAGGGCGATGCCGCAGCACCACGGCCCGCCTCCTGGCCACGTCGCTGCGCCGGTACGCTCCTCGGCTGTGTCACGGCCGTGTTCGACCTCCTCTACTTCCTCGTCGTCGGCGCGGCCCTCGGCCCCTTCTTGCTGTGGCCCTCCACCCGCACCAGCGCCCTGAGTTCAGGGGCTCCACTCACTCACCGCCCTGGACGCACGCGTCGCCCGCGAGTGTTTCGGCCCTTCGGAACGCGAACTGCTGCGGCGACGCATCCATGAACTGGCCACCAGCCGGGCAGCGGTCGTGCAGGCGATCGACACCGAACGCAGACGGATCGAGCGGGACCTCCACGACGGGATCCAGCAGCGCCTGGTGGCACTGGGCATGCTGCTCGGCCGGGTACGCAGGGGACGCAGTCCCGAGCAAGCGGACGCCTTGCTGCGCCAAGCACACCAGGAGGCCCAGGACATGCTCGCGGAACTACGCGAGGTGACCTGGCGCATCTATCCCTCGGCACTGGACAGTCTGGGACTGAAGGAAGCGCTGGCCGGCGTGTCCGAGCGGAGCGGCATCCCCGTCCGTACGGAGTTCGAAGCCGATGCGGAACTGCCCCAACCGGTCAAGGTCGCCGCGTACTTCATGGTGTCGGAGTCGGTGACCAACGCGGTCAAGCACTCCCGCGCCACGGCTGTCTTCGTACGGGTGGTGCTTCGCGGCGGCATGCTCGCTGTGCGCGTCCAGGACAACGGCCGGGGCGGCGCCGATCCTTCGGGCAGCGGGCTGAGCGGATTGCGCAGCCGGGTGGCCGCGCTCGACGGCGCGCTGCACGTCGACAGCCCCGACGGGGGACCCACCACTGTCACCGCGGAACTGCCATGCGCCTGATGATCGCCGAGGACTCGACCCTGCTGCGCGAGGGGCTGGTGCGGCTCCTCGTCGAGGAGGGACACGAGGTCCTGGGCGCGTTCGGTGACGCCGATGCCCTGCTGGCGGAGATGGTCCTCGGGCGACCCGACGTCGTCGTCCTGGACATCCGGATGCCGCCGACGCACACGGACGAGGGGCTGCGCGCGGCGCTGGAGATCCGCGAGCGATGGCCGGCGGTCGGCGTACTGGTGCTGTCTCAGCACATCGAATGCAACTACGCGGCGCAGTTGTTGGCCGCGAACGCGGAACGCGTGGGATACGTCCTCAAGGATCGGGTCGCCCAAGTCGAGGAGTTCCTCGGCGCGTTGGAACGCGTCAAGGCAGGCGGTGCTGTCATCGACCCCGAAGTCGTACGGCAGTTGGTGATCCGTTCGACCCACGGGGATCCGCTGGGCCGCCTCACACCCCGCGAACGCAGTGTCCTCGAGGCCCTGGCGCAGGGGCACACCAACACGGCGATCGCGCAGAAGCTGCACATCTCCTTGAGTTCGGTGGAGAAGAACCTCAACGCGATCTTCGACAAGCTGGAACTGTTGCACACCACCGGTTACAGCCGGCGCATCCTGGCGGTCCTGAGGTATCTGGAGTCCTGACGCGGCACCAGGGTCGGTCGCACCCGGTCGGGCGACCTCCGTACGAGCGGTCGTGACATCGACACCTTCGGACCGACAACAGCGAACGAGTGTACGGAAGTTGAGCGCTCCCGCAGCCGTTCTGTGCCATCCTTCGATCATGAGTGACCGAGGCGACCAGGACAGCAGGCTGCAGACCGACCGACCCCACTCGGCGCGTGTGTGGGACTACCTGCTCGGGGGGAAGAACCACTACCCGGTGGACAGTCAGGCCGGTGAGCTGATCCTCCGGAACTTCCCCGAGTTCGCGGCCATCGCCCGCCTGCAACGGGGCTTCCTGGTGCGGTCGGTGCGGTTCCTGACGCGGGAGGCGGGGATCCGGCAGTTCCTCGACATCGGTACCGGGCTGCCCACGACCAACAACACCCACGAGGTCGCCCAGTCCATCGCGCCCGAGAGCAAGATCGTCTACGTCGACAACGACCCCATCGTGCTGGCCCATGCCGATGCCTTGCTGCGCAGCGCGCCCGAGGGGGAGTGCGCCTACCTCGACGCCGATGTGCGTGATCCGCAGAAGATCCTCGCCCAGGCGGCTCATACGCTCGACTTCGACCAGCCCATCGGGCTCATGTTGCTCAACATCATGGGTCAGGTCTCGGACGCGGAGCAGCCGGAGCGCATCGTGGCCGAGCTGGTCGACGCTCTGCCGCGCGGCAGCTACGTGGCGTTGAGCGATGGCACGGCCACCAATGACCAGCTCAAGGTGGCCGTCGAGGCGTACAACGCGGAGTCGGTCAACACGTACCACCTGCGCTCGCCCGAGCACATCGGGAGCTTCATGCGGGGGCTGCGTCTGGTCGAGCCGGGCCTGGTCAGGTCCGCCGACTGGCGCCCGGACCCCGGCGCCGCGGAGGTCACTCGGGAACAGGGGAACGCGGTCGGGGCGGTGGGTCTCAAGGAGTAGAGGTCACGGAGGTGTGGTGTCCTGTGTCCGCCGTCCATGGCATGACACAGGACATGGGCCGGGTCGGGTCGGGTCGTCGGGTCAGGCAGGGTCTTCCTCCGCCTCCGCCTCCGCCGCCGCTGCCATGAGCGCGGTCTCGTACAGGTCGACGACCTGCTCCACGGTGCGGTCGGTGTACTTCGCGAGATCGGAGATCGCCGCGACGGCCCAGTTCGCCAACGACAGGGCGAAGGCCAGCAGTTCGTCATCGCCACGAGCGCGTTTGACCCCCAGCAGATAGGCCAGGTTCAGATAGGGCACCAGGTCGGGCTGCGAGACCTGCTCCGCGCTCTTCCTCACCATCTCGATCGTGGTCCGCGTCGCCTCACCGCGCAGCGGCAGCAACCGCTCCCGCTCGGCCTGGACTTCGGCGATCAGCCACGTGCGCTCGTGCTTGTCCACGCTGTACCTCCCGAACGATGTCCCCGTCCAATGTCGCGGACAGAGCGCGGTATTACCTCCGGTTCGGCAGAACTACGCACGTTGTGGGGGTATTTGCTGGCTCTCTGCGCGCCTCCCGCTCGATCGGCTACGGAGACGGCGGTAGACGGAGGTGGCGGACACCCCTCGTGACGCGGACCGCATATCAAGGGACAGTGGGGGACACCTACGGCCTCTGGAGGTAGCACCGTGCTCTCGCAGAAGTCCCGTCCCGTCGTCATCGCGACCCTTCCGGTCGTCGCCGACCACATCGGTGAGATCGCCCAGCGCTTCTACCAGCACATGTTCGCCGAGCAACCAGAGCTCCTCGACGGCGTGTTCAACCGCGGCAACCAGACGCAAGGCCACCAACAGCAGGCGCTGGCAGGCTCGGTGGCCGCCTTCGCGAGCGCGTTGGTGGAGACACCGGAGCGGCTGCCCGAGCATCTGCTCCGGCGTATCGCGCACAAGCACGCGTCGCTCGGCATCCGCCCGGACCAGTACCAGATCGTCCACGACCATCTGATGTGGGCGATCGTCGACGTCCTGGGCGACGCGGTCACCCCGGACGTCGCGGCGGCCTGGGACGAGGTCTACTGGCTCATGGCCGACACCCTCATCAACCAGGAACGCGGCCTGTACAGCGCGCGCGGGGTCCGGGCGGACACGGTGTGGCGGGACTGGCGCGTGGTGCGGAAGACCAAGGAGGCCGAGGAGGCGGTCACCTTCCTGGTCAGGCGGATCGACGACTGCTTGGTGAAGGCGTCACTGCCGGGCCAGTACGTCACCGTACGGATACGCATGCCCGACGGGACTCTCCAGCCGCGCCAGTACAGCCTGACCCGGGCCGACGACGGGGAGCACTGCCAGTTCACGGTCAAGCGGGTGCGCGGCGAGGACGGCGATCCGGACGGCGAGATGTCGGCGGTGCTGCACGACACGGTGGGCGTGGGCGATGTCCTGTCCCTGTCGGTGCCGTACGGCGACGTGGTGCTGGACGACTCGGGGCGCCCGGTGGTGCTCGTGAGCGCGGGTATCGGCGTCGCTCCCATGGCGGGCATGCTCTCGCACCTGGCGGCGGCCGAGTCAGGGCTGCCGGTCACGCTGCTCCACGCCGACCTGGACGAAGCGTCCTTCCCGCTGCGCCGCCAGGTCGTCAACGACATCCTGGCGCTGAAGAACGCGCGTATGTACCTGTGGTACGAGCGGGGTGCGCACAGTCAGGAACCCGTGGACGGCGTGTTCGAGGGCTTGCTGGACCTCACGGCCGTCGACCTGGCCGAGGACGCCCTGTACTACCTGTGCGGTCCACTGCCGTTCATGCGGGACGTACGGAGCCGGCTGATCGACCGCGGGGTGGCCCCGCGTGACATCCGGTACGAGGTCTTCGGCCCCGATCTGTGGCAGGCCGACCGCGATTGAGACGGCTCGACCCTGGTGGCGCGGCCGACGTCCGGCGCTGATTCGGCCGGTACCACCGCCCAGTACTCCAGAGCACGCGCCGGGGAGCGCGGCCCGCAGCGAAGCTGCCGCTTCACCGACCGGAGTGGTTTGGCCGTTCCCGGCGAGTGACGGCCCCGGGGTGACCATGGCCTGTCGCGAGGAGCCTTGGTGCACTCGTACCGCACTCGTCCGCCTGCCCGGCACCCCCAGGCAGGCGGATGAGTCCAGGCACCTCGGCAACCCACATCTGGAGGACTGGATGACGACACGCAGAGGCTGGACGGCGGCAGGCCGATGGGCCGCGGCCACGGCGGCGGCGCTGGCGCTGGTCGGCGCGGCATCGGCGACCGCGACTGCCGACCCGGCACACGAGCACGAGCCCACCTACCGGTGTGTGCTGCTGGAGACCCATGAACTCCCCTTCGCGGTAGGCCGGTTCTGCGAGGCCCACCACGGGGCGCCGCACGAGGGGCCCATCTTCGGGCACTTCCGCATCGAGAGCCCCCGAGGAGCCGTGCGCTGCGAGGTCTTCCGCCCGTTCTCCGGCTTCGCACAACTCCCGGAGCGGGTCGAGGGGCGGTTCTGTCACCACATCGTGAGGTGACCGGCCGACGTGACCGGCTGACGGTGACCGGTTGACCGGTTGACTGGTTGACCGGCCGACGGTGACCGGCTGATACGGAGCGGCGAGCGGAGCGCCCTGGGCAGCAGCCCGAGGTGTCCTCCGCTCGCCGTTCCGTACGCGTCTCCACTGACAGCTCCACTGACAGCCCTCTCCTGCGTGCGGTGAGGCGTTCCGGGCGGGAGGCTGGAGCCATGGCTGAGCGTCGTGTGATCGTGGACCGGCCCGGAGAGGGCGGCGGTCGGCGTGTCCAGGTGGATGGTGAGTCGCTGGGCATGGCGTACAACCTGCACGATCTGTCGGTGTTCCTGGAACGCGCGGGCCTCGAGGGGCTGGACGAGCTGGACGTGGCCATGTCGCCGCTGATCGAGTGGCACGGCGGCGGGCCCGAGGTGTGGCCGGCGACGGACTGACGCCACGCCACGACCGGTGGCCCCACATCGATGGCTCACATGTCAACGGCGAGCACGCGCCGCGCCGCGATCCGGGCCGAGCGGACAGCCGCCTCGCTGTTGGGCCGCAGCATCACCCAGTCACCGGCGTAGTCCACACGGCGCCGGGGCCGCTCCATGAACTCCGACCGCAGGCGCAGCGCGGCCGGAGTCGCCTCGGGCAGCCCGTTCGGCCACCGCACCACGAACTCCGTACGCGTCGCCCCGGTCAGACCCGGCAGATACCGCTCGGCGCGTGCGCGGAGCACGGACGCGATCTCGTCGTCGGATCGCGCCATCAGGTCCGGTGACGCGTACGGCGAGACGAACAGGCTGACCAGTCCCCGGCCGGGCGGGACCCGGTCGGGTGCCTTGAGATGGTCGAGGATGGCCCCGGCGAGCAGCGGGTCGGCCGCGGCCGGGACGGCCAGGGCGTACGACGGGTGCCGGGTCGGGCTCGGCAGCGGGCGGTCCAGCAGACACAGCACCTTCAGCATCGGACTGTAGGTGCTCGCCGCGAGGTAGGGACGCTCGTCGTCCGGCGGATCGGCGTGGAGCGTGAGCGCCACGGGTGCGGGCACCGCCAGGACGGCGCATCGCGCGGTCACCGACGCGCCGCCGGTCAGGTCGATGCGTACCGTACGCGGTCCCGGCTTGACCGCGACGGCCGCGGTGCCGGTGACGACGTCCGACCGGTCCGCCAGCGCCCTGGCCAGCGCGTCCATACCGTCCCGGTAGGCGCACCAGCGGGCCGCCGCACCTCCCACGGCGAGCAGCAGCGCGGCCATCGGGCCGATCGCCGAACGCTCCGGTCGCCAGCCGAAGAAGCCACCGGCCATCGGCTGCAACAGACAGTCGTACAGGTCGCGATGGTAGTGCCGGGCGAATTCCGCGACGGTCGCGTGGCCGAGGGGAGTGGCCTCGGGACGGTCCTGGTCGAAGCGGTCGCGGTGCCGCATGAGCGCGCCGGTGAACCGCAGCCAGTCCAGCCGCCCGCGCCATGACATCCCGGCCCCGGTCAGCAGTCCGGCCGGATGACCGAGGTTGGTGTGGGCGCGGCCGTCGCGCCAGAGCGCGATCCGGCCGCCGACCGGCATCACGGCGTCGTCGCCCAGGCCGACCGCCCGCACCAGCCGCCAGGTGTCCTCGTAGCCCCGGACCGCCAGGTGCTCCGCGCCCTCGTCCAGCACATAGCCGTCGTGGCGGCGGGTGACCATCCGCCCGCCCACCTTGTCGAGTGCCTCGAACACCCGCACGGATCGGCCGGCTCGGGCCAGATGGAAGGCGGTGGCCAGGCCGGAGATCCCGGCTCCCACCACGGCGATGTCGACGTCGGTCTCGGTCATGGGTGGTTCGCCCCTCGTGAAGGTGTCGCGTGCTCGTGAAGGTGTCGATACGGATGTGCCAGGGCGTGGACGCGGCCGGGATCAGGTCCAGTGCCCGGTGCCGTACGGTTCCGCCCCGTCGAGCAGCCGGTCCCGCAGCTCCTGTCTGCGGACCTTGCCGGTCGCGGTGAGCGGAAGCCGACCGTCCGGCACCAGCACCGGCTCGGCGAGCGGCGGGAGATCGGCCATGGCCCGGCGCCACGCGGCCCGGTCCAGCGTGCCGTCGCGGGTCACCAGGACCGGCAGCGGCCGTCCGCTCGCGCGACCGAGCACCACCGCCTCGACCACCTCCGGCAGCCGGTCGTGGATCACGTCCTCGATCTCCACACAACTGCCGTCCCGGACCGTGTCCACCTCGCGGTCGAGCAGGAGCAGCCGCCCGGACCGGGTGCGGATCCCGAGATCCCCGGTGGCGAACCAGCCGTCGGTGACCTTGGCCCGCAGCCGCTCCGTCTCGCCGATGTACCCGGCGCACAGCGTCCTCGTACGGGCCAGCACCAGACCGGGCCGACCACGCCCCACCGGCCGCAGCGTCTGCGGATCCACCACGCGCAGACGTGTCTTGCCGGGAACCGGGCGGCCCAGGTCGCGGGTCGTGGGGTGGCGTCGCCCCACGGCGCGCACCGAGCGCCGGGTGAGGCAGCGGAAGGTGAGCGGCCCGGTCTCGGACTGCCCCCAGACCTGCACCCACAGCGGCAGACGGCGGCGGGTGGCGCCGAGGAACGCCCGTACGGTCGGCGGGTGAACGGCGTCGAAGGTGTTGACGTAGAGCCGTACGTCGCGGAACGGGTGGTCCGGTGACGCGGCGAGCGACTGCCAGCGTACGAAGGCCGCGGGCGCCGCCTCCACGACGGTCGGCGGATGGGCGCGCAGGACCGGTTCGGCGCGCCGGGGGTCGTAGCTGTCCAGGATCACCGCCTCGCGCGGGGCGAGCCAGAGCACACTGACCGTCCAGGTGAGAGCCCGGCCGTGGGCGTACGAGGTGGCCTGGACGACGGTGTCGTCACCCCGGGGCGACACGAGGGGCAGGCGCCGTGCCTCGGCTGCGGCGATCCGGTGGATCAGGGTCTCACTCGTGTGGGCGACCAGCTTGGGGAGCCCGGTGGTGCCCGAGGTGTGCATGACGGCCAACGGCGCGCCGTCCGGGCGGCGTCGGGGCGGTGGCGGGCGGTGTCCGCGTACGTCCTCCAGCGGGACGGCGCCACGTGCGGGGCCGTCGAGCGTCAGGGTGCGACGCGTGAACGCGCTCAGATCCGTGCCCGCGGCATCGGCGCTCGCCAGGGTGTCCGCGGTGGTGACCAGCGCGGGGGCGTCCAGCCGCTTGAGCAGCAGTTGGAGCGTCTCGGCCGGGAGGCGGTCGGAGAGCAGCGCGGGCACGGCGCCGATGCGGGCGGCGGCGCAGGCGAGCAGGACGTGGTCCCAGTGGTTCGGTTTGACCACGGCGACCCGGTCGCCACGCTCCACGCCCAGCGCGTCGAGCCAGCCCGCGGCCCGCGCGACGAGTTCGGCAAGGCCTTCGATCCCGTACGTCGTCGGGCCGTTCGGCGCGATGTCCAGGGCCCGGCCCAGCCGGACGAGGGTCGGGGTGCCGCGCTCGGCGAGAACGTCGAAGAACGGGCCGGGGTCGAGAGGGGGCATCGTGTCGCTGCCTTCTGGATCAGGCTTCTGGATCAGGCTTGCGGGTCGGGCTTCCGGGGGGATCGGGCTTCCGGGGGGGATCGGGCTTCTGGATCAGGCGGTGCGGGCGCTCAGCAGATTCGCCGTCACCAGCGCGGCGACCAGGAGCCGGTGGGCGTGGATACCGATCAACCGGCCCCGCAGGACATCGCCGCGCACCATGCCGATCGTGAACTGCCCGACGCGGGCCGCCGTCACCGGCAGCAGGACCAGTGGGAACCACCACGGCACGACCCCCAGGAGCGCCGCCGCGACGACCACCGCGGTCTCCAGTACGGAGAGCGCGCCGATGAACGCGGTGTTGCCGCGCGGCGACAGCAGACACGCGACGGTGGGCCGGCCCACGGCCCGGTCACCGGAGATGTCGTTCGTGTTCGAGTACACGCCGAACAGAAGCGGCCCCAGACCGAAGAGGAACGCCTCCACGACGGCCGGACCGGTGGCCTTCCCGGTGAGCAGGCCGTGGAGCGGCAGCACGAAGGCCCAGCCGACGGCCGCGAGGAACACCTCCTGCACACCCCGGTGGCCCAGCCGCAGGCCCCACGAGTACTGCGGGACCACGAGCCCGGCGCTCACCACACCGAGCACCGCCCACAGCGGCCGGTGGGGCGCGACCACCAGCGCGACCGCCCAGCACAGACCGCCGCCGACGAGCGCTCCCCAGGCGAAGCGCAGCGCGTCCGCCTCGGTCAGCGTGCCGGCCAGCAGGGGCTTGCGGGCGAGTCTGCGGACCGGCGCGTCCGCCCCGTAGTTGACGGCGTCGCTTCCGTCCCGGTAACCGGCGACGTCGTCGAACGCGACCGCCGCGCCGACCAGGCACACCTCGCCGAGGAGGAACGCGAGCAGCGTCACCCCTGTCGACAGGCCCTCGCCCGGCCGTTCCCGCAAGAGAAGGAGCGACCCGACGACGAACAGGCTGAGGTAGTAGTCGACCATGCCGAGCTTGGCCAGCCGGACATAGGCGGCCAGCCGGACCCAGGCGGGCAGCCGCGCCCATGGGTGTCCGCCGGGGCGGCCCGAAGTCGCGGCGGTGGCGGCCGGGTTGAGCTCAGCGGCCATGAACGCTCCCTGCTGTCGTGCCCAGTTGTTCGAGAAGAGGGAGCCGCCGAATGTCTCGGCGGCTCCCCTTGCCTGCTCGGGCCCTTACTTGAAGTTGACGACGACCTCGTAGACACGGGGCCGGTGGGCGATGATCGTCGCCTGGCCCTGCGCGCCGTCGTACATCCCGGTGCCGCCCTGCACCACGCCCTGGAACGTGTACGGGTAGTCGCGCGGGTTCACGTCGATCGGGGCCTGGGTGCTCAGGTCCAGCTCGCTGCCGTTGGCGAACTTGACGTACACCGTGCAGATGACGTCCGCCGTCGTGGCGTTCTCGACGCCGTCCACGGCGCAGGTGTCGTAGGCCGTGCCGATCTGGTTGCCGTCGGAGTCGATCACCGGGCCGTTCCCGGCGAAGCCCGCGCCCAGCGTCGGAACCTGCGGGAACGAGGTCTTCGAGAAGTCGACGGTGAAGTTCAGGGGGTCGGGACTTGCCGCGTGGGCCTGCACCGAGCCGGTCAGGCCGAGGGCACCGGCGAGGGACGCGGTGGCGAGGGCGGCGGCGATCCGCCTGCCCACAGCGAGTTTGCGCATGAAGTCTCCTTGGACATCTCGGGCCCGTTGCCCGACGACCGACACAGTGGACCACAACGGGCAACCGTGAAACTACTAAGCGTGATCGTGGCGCGTCACGTGTCCGTGGTCCGGCACCGCGCCGATCTGACGCAGGACCGAGAGCGAGTCGAAGTACTCCCGCTCGCGGTAGATGAGCCGGTCGCGGACCTCGATGACATGGCAGGCGTGCGACATGACCGTCTCGCCGGTCGGCTGGATGTCCCCGAGCGGGCCGAGGTGGGTGCCGCGGCACACCACCTCCACGAAGGAGACGGCGTCGGACTCGCCGGAGTGGAAGGCCCGGTAGGAGAACCGCAGATCCGGGAACGCGGTGTGCACACGGCGCATCATGGCGACCGGGGTGTCGGTCTCCGAGAACTGGCGCCCGGTGTTGTCGGTGTAGACGTACTCCGGGTGGTACAGCGCTCTCATCCCCTCCCAGTCGTGGTTCTCCACGGCCTCCCACTGCCGCCGGTGGATCTCGGTCGCCAGCATCATGCGCGCTCCCGTAGTCAGTCGATCGTCCAGTCGGTGATCATCGCGATGGTGATCAGTACGCTAGGAGCGCCCGGGGCGGTGAACCATCACGCATCCGGGTTGACTTCGCGGGACGGACGGCCGACGCGGCAGCGGCGTGCCGCGTCGGGACCGTGCCCGCGGCCGGGAGTTCGACGGCCCGGTGTCCGATGTCCGGCACGGGTCGTAGGGTGCCTGCTGTCGGGCGAGGGAAGGGTGGGAGATGGGCGAACCTCGGGCAGGGCGGTCGTGGCGGTGGCTCGGCGTGGTGGTCTTCGCACTGGCCCTCTACGTCATCGTCCGCGCCGCCAACTCCCCACAGGCCGACACCCCGCCCGCGCCGGGCGCCCCCGCCTCCCCGTCGGCCTCGCCGACCGGACCCTCCGCCTCGGCGACCCCCTCCGCGTACGACCCCGCCGACCACGCCTCCCAGGTCCGTACCCGAGCCCGGCAGACCGGCGTCAGCGCCCAACTGCTCATGGCGATCCTCTACAACGAGTCCTACAAGCCGCACGATCCGGACCTGGAGCGAGCCTGGCAGCGGTACAAGTCGGACTCCGCCTTCGGGATCGCGAACATGCACCGCGCCGCCTTCGACGAGGTCAAGCAGGGCCGCGACTTCGCGAACCGGAGCTGGGAGGAACTGCCCGACGACCGCGATCTGGCGATCGAGGCCGAGGCCTGGTATCTGCACGACCTGTCGGCCCAGCTCCCCGCCCAGTGGCCGGCCGCCTACAGCCGGGACGAGCTGCTCGCCCTCGGCTACAACACGGGCGCGGGCAACATGCTCGCCTTCGCCCGCGGCGCGACCCCCGGCAGCCAGGCGCAGTCGTATCTCGACAAGCTGCACGCCAACTGGGCCAAGGCGGGCAAGGCGGTCGCTCCGTGACCGACAGCCGGGCCTGCCCGCTCTGGTGATTCCGGGCAGCGGCCTCAGGCATGCCCCCGCTCCCGGCGGGTACCCGTGCCGGAGTGCGTCCGGAGGGGATGGTTCCGGCGCGCCCGACCGTCACTATCTGGGGATCTGCCATGGACATACCTGACAAGAACCAGCATCCGACCGCGGCACAGGAAGCGCTGGACACCCTCGTGGTGCACTCCGAGGACACACAGGCGCTGGACACGCTGGCCGGGAGTGATGTGCTCGTCCCGGTACCGGACGACGCCACCGAGGCCGAGGCGGCCAACCCCAACACCGTGGCCCTGCCCGTCCTCCAGCAGCCGGACGGCGAGCAGACGGTGCCCGTGTTCACCTCGGAGACGGAGATGGCCGATCTGCTGCCGTTCGTCTCGCGCTACCGGCTCGTGCCGCTCGGCGCGCTGGCCTCGCAGTGGCCCACCGGCGAGCTGACGCTCACCATCGACGCGGCCTCACCGCACGGACTGACGCTCAACTCCGACGGCGTCCGCACCCTGCTGGCCCGGCCGCACGGGTGAGGCGGCGGGGCGCGCCCCGCGGGCCTGCCCCTTCGTGTGCGCCCCGCGCCCCTACCCCTTCAGCGCGCACCCCGCGCCCCTACCTCTTCAGCGTGCGGGCCAGTGCCTCGCGCTGGAGCGGCAGCACCTCGGCGTGCAGCGCGCGGCCCTTCTCGGTCAGCGCGACCCACACGCCGCGCCGGTCCTCCTCGCACACGGACCGTCGCACCAGGCCCTCCTTCTCCAGGCGGCCGATCAGCCGGGACAGGGCGCTCTGGCTGAGATGCACGCGTCCGGCGATGTTCTGCACACGGCAGTGGTCGCCGGGGGCGGACATCTCGGCGGCGAGGAGGTCGAGCACCTCGAAGTCACTGGCGCCGAGGCCGTACGGATGGAGCACGCGGTCGATCTCGCAGAGCGTGCGCGCGTGGACGCACAGGATCTCCCGCCACTGTTCCGCCAGCCGGGAACCGGCCAAATCCGCTGCCATGGGGGCACGGTAACAGAGACGGCGCATTGCATTTACGTGCAACTAATGCGTCTGCAGCAAGCTGGGCGCCGAACGAGCTGGGCACCCCAGGAGTCCCAGCGGTACGGGCCGACCGGTGTGCGCGACGTCCGCGCTCGCGGTTACCCTGTTTCCCGGCCGCGAACCTCTCTCGCGGCGCGGCGGTGGGGCCCGCCGTATCCGAACCGCGGCACTGCGCCGCCAACGGTCCCTACTTGCGAGCGAGCAGGCCCCTTCCCGGGGCCCGGCGAGTAGGAGACGTATGCCCATGAGAGTTCCGCAACCCCAGAGCGCCGACGCGGCCGGGGCCGCCGGGGCCGAGTCCGCCCGGCAGCCCTCGCCCTGGCGCGGCCAGGGGCCCGTGGTGGCGGTGGTCGCCCTCGGCGGCGGCATCGGCGCCGGCGCCCGGTACGGCGCCTCGCTGCTGTGGCCGACGCCGACCGACGGCTTCCCCTGGACCGTCTTCGCGGTCAACCTGGTCGGCTGCGCCGTCATCGGCGTCTTCATGGTCGTGATCACCGACGTCTGGGCGGCCCACCGGCTGGTACGGCCCTTCTTCGGCACCGGTGTGCTCGGCGGCTTCACCACCTTCTCGACGTACGCCGTCGGCGTCCAGGAACTCGTCGGCGCGGGCCACCCGCGCACCGCGCTCGCCTATCTGTTCGCGACGCCCCTCGGCGCGCTCGCGTCCGTGTGGCTCGCGGTGGCGGGCGCCCGCCGTGTGCTGGCATGGCGGCAGCGATGAACGACACGGCGGAGGCGGCGATGACACGACTGACCGGCAGGGCCCTGCGGCTGACCGTCCTCATCGGTGAGAACGACCGATGGCACCACAAGCCCCTCTACGCGGAGATCGTGCACCGCGCGCACGGCGCGGGCCTCGCCGGAGCGAGCGTCTTCCGCGGCGTCGAGGGCTTCGGCGCCTCCTCGCTCATCCACACCTCGCGGCTGCTGTCGCTGAGCGAGGACCTGCCGGTGGCCGTCGTCATCGTCGACACCGAGGAACGCGTCCGCGCCTTCCTGCCCCAGCTCGACGAACTCGTCGCCGAGGGTCTGGTCACCCTGGACGAGTGCGAGGTCATCCGGTACGCGGGGCGCCAGGACACGCCCGCGGACGGAGAAGGTGAGAACTCGTTGTGAACTGGCTGCTGGTCATCGGCGGTGCCATGGTCGGTGCGCCGCTGCGCTATCTCACCGACCGGGCGGTGCAGCTCCGCCACGACACCGTCTTCCCCTGGGGCACCCTCGTCGTCAACGTCATGGGCTCCGTGGTCCTCGGCGCGCTGACCGGCGCGATCGCGGCCGGACACGCCTCGCCGCACCTGCAACTCCTGATCGGAACGGGCCTGTGCGGGGGCCTGACCACGTACTCGACGTTCTCCTACGAGACGTTGCGGCTGACCCAGACCGGGGCGGGGTTCTACGCCGTCGTGAACGCCGTCGCGAGCGTGGCGGCGGGGCTCGGCGCGGCCTTCGTTGGCGCGGCGTTCGCCCAGGCGCTGTGGCGCTGACCCTGGAACGTCATCCGCGCGTAGTAGAAACGTCTTCACTGCCGGGGCCGAAGACACCGCCGGCAACTCCTCGGAAACTCCGCCGGCAACTCCTCGGAAACGGAACGCATGAGCGCCATCAACGTCGGTCAGGCCGTCATCCTCGGCGTCGTCGAGGGGGTGACCGAATTCCTCCCCGTGTCCTCGACCGGCCATCTCAAGCTGACCGAGGGGCTCATGGGGATCCCCGTCGACGACAAGTCCGTCGTCGGCTTCTCGGCCGTCATCCAGGTCGGCGCCATCGCGGCCGTCCTGCTGTACTTCTTCAAGGACATCGTGCGGATCGTCTCCGCCTGGTTCCGCGGCTTCACCGACCGCGAGGTACGGCAGCACCACGACTACAAGTTCGCCTGGTGGGTCATCTTCGCCACCCTCCCGATCGTGGTCGTGGGCCTGGCCGCCAAGCCGTTCATCGACGGCCCGCTCGGCTCGCTCTGGGTCGTCGCGGGCTCACTGATCGTCGGGTCCGGCGCGATGTGGGCGGCCGACCAGATGGGCCGGCACAAGCGCGGCGAGGACGACACCTCGTTCAAGGACGCGATGCTGGTGGGCAGTTCGCAGATCCTCGCTCTGCTCTTCCCCGGGTTCTCCCGCTCGGGCGCCACGATGTCGACCGCGCTCGTCCTCGACCTCGACCGGGTCGCCGCCACCCGCCTCTCGTTCTTCCTCGGCATCCCGGCCCTCACCGGAGCGGGCCTGTACGAGCTGAAGGACGCCCTCGGCGCGGGCGTGGGCGCCACCCCGCTCGTGGTCGGTACGGTCGTCTCCTTCGTCGTCGCGTACGCCTCGATCGCCTGGCTGCTGAAGTTCGTCGCCCGGCACTCCTTCAACGCGTTCGTGATCTACCGGATCATCGTCGGCGTCCTGCTCCTCGGCCTGCTCTCGACCGGCGTGATCGGCTGACCGGCGCGATCGGCTGACCTGGCGCGGATCGTCCGGCCGCCGCCCGCGCGGCCGGGCGGTCAGCCGCGCGACGTCCGGCCGCCCCACCGCCGCAGCGCCACCACCGCCGCGCCCGTGCCCACGCCGACCGCGCCCGCGAGCGCCCCCGCCCCGAGCCAGTCGTCGTCCGGCTTCGCGGCGTGCACCGCGACGGGAGTGGACCGCGGCACGGGCTGCCGGGGCGGCAGGAGCGAGCCGACCGGCGCGATACGACCGGACGTGGCGAACCCCCAGTCGAGCAGGCGGCGCGCCTCCTCGTAGACCGCGAAGCCGCCGTAACGGGGGTGCATCACCGTCACCACGAGGGTGCGCCCGCCGCGGCGGGCGGCGGCCACCAGGGTGTTGCCCGCGCCGCTGGTGTAGCCGTTCTTGACGCCGATCAGCCCCGAGTACGCCGTCACGCCGTCGCGGCCGGTCAGCAGCCGGTTGGTGTTCGCGATCTCGTAGGGCGCGCCGTCGCCGGGGAAGCTCGACTCGGTCGTGGCGCAGTAGCGGGCGAAGTCGGCGTTGCGCAGCCCGGCCCGTCCGAACACGGCGAGGTCGTACGCCGACGACACCTGACCGGGAGCGTCGTAGCCGTCGGGCGAGACGACGCGGGTGTCCAGGGCGCCCAGCGTGCGGGCCTTGGCCTGCATCTGGCGGGCCGTTGTCCGCCAGCCGCCGTTGAGCGAGGCCAGCACATGGACGGCGTCGTTGCCGGAGTGCAGGAAGACGCCCTTCCACAGATCGCTCACCTGGTAGGTGAGGCCCGCCTTGACGCCGACGAGGCTGCTGCCGGGGCCGATGCCCGCCAAGTCCTGTCCGGTGACGGTGTGCCGGGTGCCGCCGGGCAGCGCGGGCAGGACCGTGAGCGCGAACAGCGTCTTCAGGGTGCTCGCGGGCGGCAGCGGGCGGTGGGCGTCGTACCCGGCCAGCACCTCACCGGTGTCCGCGTCGGCCACCAGCCAGGACAGCGCCGTCACCTCCGGGACCTCCGGGAGCCCGGGACGCCAGTGGACCTGGGTGCCGGACCGGTACAGCAGCCGCTGCGAGGAGTCCGTCGACGACGCGCCGGCGGCGTCGGTGCGCGTCCGGGCGGCGGCCGGGTGCGGGGCGAGGGCCAGCACCCCGACCGCGCAGAGGGCGCAGCAGGAGACGGCGATGCGGCGCGGAGAAATGCGGTACGGAAATGCGACGGTCATAGCGAACACCGTAGGAACGGAGAGCGCCTGAGCCCTGATCACTTGAGCCGAGTGGGGGGACCGTACACCCGGATGCGGGACGCGGGGGCCTTACGGCCGGGCAGGTCAGGCGGTCGGCAGCGTGGGCTGGATCCGGCGCAGGAAGGACGCGTTGTCGGGCGTGGTCCGCATCCGCTCCAGCAGGACCTCCAGGCTCGACCGGCCCTCGCGTGACCGCAGGGCGCGGCGCAGGCCCCGTACCGCCGTCAACTCACCTGCGGACAGCAGGAGTTCCTCGTGTCGGGTGCCGGAAGGGGCGATGTCGACGGCGGGGTGGATCCGGCGGGTGGCGAGCGAGCGGTCCAGACGGAGCTCCATGTTGCCGGTGCCCTTCAGCTCCTCGAAGAAGAAGTCGTCGGCGCGGGAGCCGGTCTCGACCAGGGCGGTGGCCAGGATGGTGAGCGAGCCGCCCTCCTCGGCCGACCGGGCGGCACCGAAGAGCCGCTTGGGGCCGTGCAGGGCCGCCGCGTCGACCCCGCCGCTGAGCGTACGGCCGCCGGCTGCGGCAGCGTTGTTGTGCGCCCTGCACAGCCGGGTCAGCGAGTCGAGCAGCAGGACGACGTCCTGCCCCTGCTCGACCAGCCGCTTGGCCCGCTCCACGACGAGGTCGGCGAGCGCGATGTGCTGCCTGGGGGTCTGGTCGAACGTGGAGGCGTACACCTCCCCGCGCACCGAGCGGCGCATGTCGGTGACTTCTTCCGGACGCTCGTCGAGGAGCAGCACCATCAGGTGGCACTCGGAGTGGTTGCCGGCGACGGCGGCGGCGAACTGCTGGAGCAGAACGGTCTTGCCGGTCTTCGGCGGGGCGACGATCAGCCCGCGCTGGCCCTTGCCGACGGGCGCCATCAGGTCGACGACCCGCCCGGCGAGACCGCTCGCGGGGTGTTCGAGCCGCAGGCGCTCGCGGGGGTGCAGCGGGGTCAGATCGCGGAAGTGCGGACGGCCGCGCTGCTCGTCAGGGGTACGGCCGTTGATCCGCTCGACCTCGGCGAGGGCGCGCTGCTCCCCGCGTACGCCGACGAGCGTGTCGCCCTTGCGCAGGCCGAGACGGCGGATCAGGGCCGCGGGGACCGGGAGGTCCGCGGGCGAGGGCAGGCAGTCCCGGGCGCGCAGATGTCCCTTGCCACCGTGGTCGATGTCGAGGACACCGGTGACGGTCCGGGGGCGGGGTACGGGCGCCTGCTGTACGAGAGGCTGTTCGAGTGTGGTGGTCATGGAAGCCCTTTCACGGACGGAAGGCAGGAGGAAGGGGGGAGAGGGGGGCGGCCGTGAAGGCGGTGTGTGAGCACGCCCTGACACGGCGGGGGAAGGTCACCTCGGGTGCGGCAGAGAGAAGCACTGCTCGCGAGGTGATACCGGAAGCCGCTGCCGACCGGAGACGACGGGTCGGCGGGCTGGGGAGGAACAAGCACCGGCGCCCGAGAAGGGGCGTACACAGGTGCTGACGGCACTGTACCACTCGAGGCGCAAGTGTGAAGGGTGAGCGCAGTCGAACGTCAACGTGCAGTTGAAGGCGGGGAGTTGGGGAAGACGCGGAGTAACGCCCCTCGCCAGTTCGGACGTTGTCCCGGAAGCGGGCCGGTAGAGGCGTAGGCGTCGGTCAGCGGGTGGGCCCGTGCCGCCTCGACGGCCCGGACTCCGTTACGCGGTGTGCCGCACCGGACCCGCCGCCGTCACGCGGTGTGCCGCCGCCACTCCGGACCCGTACGGGCCCACTCGGCCTCCCACTCGGCCATGCGGTGCCGCTCGGCGACCCGGCGGATCACGGCGCGGGACAGCAGCACGGTTCCCGCGACGCCGCCCGCCGCCCAGACGCCGGCCGACACGGAGTGCTGCCACACCGCGGCGTCGCTCACCGGCGGCGCCACGCCGTGGCCGCGCGCGTCCAGCCACACCTCGGTCCGCTCGCCCTGCCGGGAGCCCGCCGGGACCTGGGCGTAGGCGGTGTGGGTGCCCTTCCCGGGGTCGGTCCAGTGCACCTTCACGCGGTACAGGGGCTGGTTGCCGTTCTGGGTCGAGGGCGCGGCGGCCGGGGCGTCCTCGACCAGGACCGCCGGTACCTCATGGCGCTGGGCACGCTGGGTCACCTGGGTCGCGTGCACCGTGCCGTACGCCCACAGGCCCGCGACCACGCCCGCGAGCGGGGCGCCGACGCAGAGCAGAAGCGCGAGGATCAGTGCCGTCCACGCCTCTATGACATCCGACCTGCGGCGCAGCGGATTGCGCCGCCAACGCCAGCCGCGCACCCGGGTTCGCATCTCGACGACCTCCTAGCCGCCGCGTCCCGCCCGTGGCGAGCCCGGTCCGCCTTCCCGGCGTACCGTGCCCGACGCGAGCGTTCCGGCGTCGACTCCATGCCCGTGCGACCACCCCCGGGTCGGACGGCGGCCGCTCGGTGGGGCACCGCGTGGCAGCGCCTGCGGCGCGTCCGAACCCCTCGCCTCTCGGCGGGCCGTTCCGGCACATCACCGCGTTCGGGAGGCTCCCGGATCGCAACGGCATGTCGAACGGCTTTTCATACCGATTGTCCTCCCGACGCAGGTTCCCGGCCATACGGTCCCGAAACGCCGTACGGGCACGCCGTGCGGGCACGCCGTACGGTGCGCGGCTCAGCCGAAGCGTTCGATCCGGATGCGGTCCACCGGCTGCCCCGCCGCGACCAGCAGGCGCGAGGCGTGTTCCGCGAACCCGTTGGAGCCGCACACATAGGCCTCCCACCCACCAGGAGGGGCGTCGGCCAGGAGCGGCGCCACATGGGCCGCCGACATACGGCCCACGGGCACACCCTCGGGCGCGCCGCGCGTGAAGACCGGCGTGGTCTCCGCGCCGTACTCGTCCGCGTAGATCAGCTCCCGCGGCCCGCGCGCCGACACCAGCAGCCGCAGCGGCACGTCCAGGCCGCGCGCCCGGTGGTGGCGCACCATCGACATCAGCGGGACGACCCCCGACCCGGCACCGAGCAGCAGCGCGGGCCGGTCGCCGGGCCAGGCGAAGAAGCCGCTCAGCGGCCCACGGACCCGCACCTCGTCACCGGGCCTGGCCACCGTGTGGAACCAGCCGGAGACCTCGCCGCCCTCGACATGGTCCAAGGTCAGCTCGATGTGCCCGGCGTCGTCCGGCGGTGACGCGATCGAGTAGTGCCGCTGCGCCACGTAACCGTCGCGCGCGGTCAGCCGCAGCATCAGATGCTGGCCGGGCAGATGGCCCGCCCAGTCCGGCACCGCGAACCGGAACGTCGCCGCACGCGGCGTCTCGCGGCGGATCTCGGTCAGCGTCGCGGTCTGCCACACGCTCGCCGTGCCCTCGCCGACGGCGATGCGCCCCGGCACGGCGAAGCGCGTGGGCGGGACGAAGGGCTGGGAGGTCACAGTCGTCTCAGTCACCGGAGTACCGCTGCTCCTCCCACGGGTTGCCCCGCGCGTGATAGCCGTTCTGCTCCCAGAACCCCGGCTCGTCGTGGTCGAGGATCCGCAGGCCCGCGATCCACTTGGCGCTCTTCCAGAAGTACAGGTGCGGCACGAGCAGCCGCGCGGGACCGCCGTGCTCGGCGGGCAGCGGTTCGCCGCCGTACGTGAAGGCGATCCAGGCCCGGCCGCCGGTGAGGTCGGCGAGGGGGAGGTTCGCGGTGTATCCGGTGTGGGAGTAGGCGACGGCGTGCGTGGCCGTCGCCTCGGGCCGTACGAGGTCCAGGAAGGCGTCCAGGGACACGCCACCGAACCGCACCCCGAACTTGGACCAGCTCGTCACGCAGTGGATGTCGCCCTCGTACACCGACCCCGGCAGCGCGTGCGCCTCGTCCCAGGTCCAGGTGCGGGGCTCGGCCACCAGGCCGTCGATCCGGAACGTCCAGTCGGCCGCCGCCAGCTCGGGCGTGACCTCGGCGGACAGGACGGGCCAGTCGTCACCCGCGTCGTACTGGCCGGGCGGCAGGTGAGGACCCGCGACCCGTGGGCGTCCGGTGAAGCCTCGGGTGACGTTCATGGCGGTGGTGCCTCCAGGCCGTCCTGCGGGGACGACCGGTCGTGCGTGAGCAGTGCGTACGCGTTCAACGGTACGTGCCCGCGGGGTGTGCTCCCGTCGGGGGCTGCCGGGGCTGCCGGGGCTGCCGGGTGCGGCCCGGTGTGCGCCGACTCGCGATGCGGGCGCCCGGCCGGTGGACGTGCGCAAGAGCCCGTCGGGGCGGTGGCGCTGCTGCTAGGGTGATCGTCCCGGCTGTGGAGCGTCCCGGCCGGTTCGTGATCGAGGAGGTGAGACCCATTTCCGCCGTGTCGGCTCGGGTGCTCTCCTCTCCCAACAGCGCGGATCTCCGCCGCAGTTGATCGCGAGAGCGCCCTTCGGTCCACCGAAAGGCTTCTTGGCTTCATGCCATCGCTGTCGTATCCCACCATCATCTCCCTGCTGCGCTCCGCCGGTTGTGTCTTCGCCGAGGACGAGGCGCGGTTGATCCTCTCCACCGCCCGTACGCCCGAGGAAGCCGCCGCCATGGCCGACCGGCGGGCCGCCGGGCTTCCTCTGGAACAGGTCCTCGGCTGGGCGGAGTTCCACGGTCTGCGGGTGACCGTGGAACCGGGCGTCTTCGTGCCCCGCCGCCGCACCGAGTTCCTGGTCGACCAGGCCCTCGCTCTCGGGACGGACGCCACCGTCGTGGTGGATCTGTGCTGCGGCTCGGGTGCGGTGGGCGCCGCCCTCGCCGCGGCGCTCGACGCGCCCGAACTGCACGCCGCCGACATCCATCCGGCCGCGGTGCGCTGTGCCCGCGGCAATGTGGCGGCGTACGGCGGGCGCGTCCACGAGGGCGATCTGTTCGCCGCGCTTCCGGACCAACTGCGCGGCCGGGTCGATCTGTTGGCCGCCAACGTGCCCTATGTCCCCACGGGAGAGGTCGCGTTGCTGCCCTCCGAGGCCCGCGACCATGAACCCCTGGTCGCCCTCGACGGCGGCGCGGACGGACTGGACGTCCTGCGCCGCGTCACCGCCGAGGCGGCGCGGTGGCTGTCACCCGGCGGCGCACTGCTGGTCGAAACCAGTGAACGCCAAGTCCCGCTGGCGATCGAGGCGTTCGGCCGGGGCGGCCTGGACGTCCGGCTTGCGGTGTCGGAGGAGCTGTACGCCAACGTCCTGATCGGCACCGCGCGTTAGCCGCCCTGGTCAGGAGTCCAGTAAGTGCAGGAACTCCTGGACGATCGTGTTGAAGGCGTCGGGCCGCTCCATGTTGGGGTAGTGTGCGGCGCCTTCGATCGTCGCGGTCCGGCCGCCCGGGACGGTGTGGGCGAGGCGTTCCGCCATACCGATGAGGTCGGGCGCGTCGACGCCGCCGTTGACGGCCAGCAGCGGCAGGTCGATCGTCGCGGCGCGGGCCCAGGTGTCGGTGACGGGGACGGACCAGTCCGGTTCGTCCGGGGTGTGCTTGCTGATCGTGCTCCGCGCCATCTCCCGTACCCGGCGGTCGACTTCGGGGCCCACGTCCTCGGCGGTGCGGTGCGGGCCGTAGGTGAACAGTGAGAACGCGTCCAGGAAGCCGTCGATGTCACCGGCGCCGAGCGCCTGCCAGTACGCGGACTCGCTGCGCGTGGTCCAGGGGTCCTGGAAGTCGGGCTCGCTGGTCCCGGCGCCGCTGACGACCAGGGCGCGCACGAGGGCGGGGTGTTCCAGCGCGGTGTCGACGGCGATCGCCCCGCCCATGGACAGGCCGACCAGGATCGCGGGCCCGGCGCCGAGGTGGCGCAGCAGCGCGGCGAGGTCGTCGGTGTGGCGGAACGGCCGGGTCGCGTTCGAGGAGGCTCCGTGCCCCCGGGCGTCCAGGGCGATCACCCGGTGGGTCCGCGCGAACACGGGAATCTGGTCGTCCCACATCCGGTGGTCGACGAAGCCGCCGTGCAGCAGCGCCAGCAGGGGGCCGGCGCCCTCGTCGCGGTAGGCGAGACAGCCGTCTTCGGTCTCGAACGTCCGGGTCTGTGAGGTCTGCGGAGTCTGCGGGGTGCGCATCATGACAACCAAGGTGTCAAAGTGTCCCGCACTTGACAACCCGGGTGTCATAATTGCCGCCATGACCGACGAGAACGCACCACACACCCCCGAGGGTCTCGCCCCTCATCTCATGGAGGTCTTCGCCCTGGTGGGCCCGCTGTACCGGCGGGTGCTGCGCAAGGTCGAGCAGGCCGAGTCGATCGAGGGGATCTCCGTCGGCGTGCGGGCCGTCCTCGATCTGCTGCGGGGGAGCGGGCCGCTGACCGTTCCGCAGATGGGCCGGGCGCAGGCGCTCAGCAGGCAGTTCGTCCAGCGGATGGTCAATGACGCGGCGGCGCGCGGGCTGGTCGAGAGCATCCCCAACCCGGCCCACAAGCGGTCCTCCCTGATCCGGCTGACGGACGACGGCCGGGCGGCCATCGACGCCGTCACCGCCCGCGAGTACGCCCTGCTCGCCCAGGTCCGCGGCGACCTGACCGAGGCCGACGTACGGACCTGTCAGCGAGTGCTCGCCGGAATGCTCGAACTGTTCGACGATGTGGATGTGAACTGAGCGCCTCCTGGGCAGGGGCGGTGTTATGCAACTAGTTGCATAACCGGGGCGTCGTCGTCTACAACAGACGAGCACCGCACCCCGACGGAGGGCCCCATGAGCCGCTACCCGCACCTGATGACCCCGCTCGACCTGGGCTTCACCACGCTGCCCAACCGTGTGCTCATGGGCTCGATGCATGTGGGGCTGGAGGAAGCGGACGGCGGCTTCGAGCGCATGGCCGCCTTCTACGCCGAGCGGGCCCGCGGCGGCGTGGGCCTCATCGTCACCGGCGGTATCGCGCCCAACGACGCCGGACGCCCGTACGAAGGCGGTGCCAAGCTCACCACCGAGGCGGAGGCCGAGCAGCACTCCGTGATCACCGAGGCCGTACACCGCGAGGGCGGGCGGATCGCGCTCCAGATCCTTCACTTCGGCCGGTACGCCTACCACCAGGACCTCGTCGCGCCCAGCGCGCTCCAGGCCCCGATCAGCCCGTTCGTCCCGCACGCGCTGACCGACGCCGAGGTCGAGCAGACGATCGAGGACTATGTGCGCGCGGCCCGGCTGGCCCGCCGCGCCGGGTACGACGGCGTCGAGATCATGGGCTCCGAGGGCTACCTCGTCAACGAGTTCATCGCGCCCCGGACCAACCGGCGCGAGGACCGCTGGGGCGGCTCGTACGAGAACCGTATGCGCTTCCCGGTGGAAATCGTCCGCCGTGTCCGCGAGGCGGTCGGCGAGGACTTCATCATCGTCTACCGGCTGTCCATGCTCGACCTCGTGCCCGACGGCTCCTCCTTCGACGAGGTCCGCACGCTCGCCAAGGCGGTCGAGGACGCCGGGGCCACCCTCATCAACACCGGCATCGGCTGGCACGAGGCCCGTATCCCGACCATCGCCACCTCCGTGCCGCGCGGCGCCTACGCCTGGGTGACCAAGAAGGTCATGGGCGCGGTCTCGGTCCCGCTGGTGACGGTCAACCGCATCAACACCCCTGAGCTGGCCGAGGAGTTGCTCGCCGAGGGGTATGCCGACATGGTCTCCCTGGCCCGCCCGATGCTCGCCGACCCCGACTTCGTCGCCAAGGCCGCGGCCGGGCGCCCCGAGGCCATCAACACCTGCATCGGCTGCAACCAGGCCTGCCTCGACCACACCTTCAGCGGCAAGATCACCTCCTGCCTGGTCAACCCGCGCGCCTGCCACGAGACCGAACTGGTGCTCTCCCCGACCCGGTCGCGCAAGCGCGTCGCGGTGGTCGGCGCCGGTCCCGCCGGGCTCGCCTGCGCCGTCACCGCCGCCGAGCGCGGCCACGACGTCACCCTCTACGACGCGGCGGACGCCGTCGGCGGTCAGCTCAACGTGGCCCGCAAGGTCCCCGGCAAGCAGGAGTTCGACGAGACGCTTCGCTACTTCCGTACGCAGCTCGACGAGCGTGGCGTGGACGTCCGGCTGAACACCCGCGTCACGGCCGCCGACCTCGCGGACCACGACGAGATCGTCGTCGCGACCGGCGTCACCCCGCGCACCCCCGAGATCCCCGGCATCGACCACCCCAGCGTCCTCGGCTACCTCGATGTGCTGCGCGACGGCGCCCCCGTCGGCAAGCGCGTCGCCGTCCTCGGCGCGGGCGGCATCGGCTTCGACGTCGCCGCCTACCTCACCGACCCCGGCGAGGGGGCGAGCCAGGACCCGGCGGTCTACTTCCGCCGCTGGGGCGTCGACATGGACTACCGCGCCGCCGGCGGCCTCACGGCGCCCGAGCCGGCCGCCTCGCCGCGCGAGGTCCACCTCCTCCAGCGCAAGACCTCCAAGGTCGGCGCGGGGCTCGGCAAGACCACCGGCTGGATCCACCGCACGGAGCTGAGGCACCGGGGCGTCACCATGGTCCCCGGCGTCCGCTACGACCGCATCGACGACGCCGGGCTGCACCTCACCGTGGACGGCGTGAGCCAGGTCCTCGAGGTCGACACGATCGTCCTGTGCACCGGACAGGAGCCGCGCCGCGACCTGTACGAGGAACTGCTGGCCGCGGGCCGCACCCCACATCTGATCGGCGGCGCCGACGTCGCGGCCGAACTGGACGCCAAGCGCGCGATCAAGCAGGGCACCGAGCTGGCCGCGGCCCTGTAGAGCGTTCCTGTGGCGACCTCGTGCCACCGGCGCATCCCTAGGATGACCTCATGTCACTCCCGCACGCGATCCTGACCGCCCTGCTGGAGAAGCCGTCGTCGGGGCTCGAACTGACCCGTCGCTTCGACCGGTCGATCGGCTACTTCTGGTCGGCTACCCACCAGCAGATCTATCGCGAGCTGGGGCGGCTGGAGCGCGACGGGCTGATCCGCGCCCTCCCCTGCGAGCAACCGGTCCGCGGGCAGAAGAAGTCGTACGAGGTGCTGCCCGCGGGCCGTGCCGAACTCGCCCGCTGGACCGCCGCGTCCCAGGACCCGAGGCCCGTGCGCGACGTCCTGCTGCTGCGGCTGCGCGCCGCCGCGGTCGTGGGCACCGAGGGCATCGAAGCGGACCTTCGCCGCCATCTCGCCCTGCACCAAAGGCAGTTGGCCGAGTACCAGGAGATCGAGGCACGCGACTTCGGACCCGGCAAGGACACGGCGCAGGACCGCCTCCAGCATCTCGTGCTGCGGGGCGGGATCGACCTGGAGACCTTCTGGATCCAGTGGCTGACCCACGCACTGGAGGAGTTCGGGGAGTTGCCCCGACCGGCGGATCCGGCATAGGTCCGCGCGGGTCCGGTCCGGTGAAGCCGACCCGGGCGTTGGCCGGATGGCGCGCAGGCTACGTATGCTGGGCCTGACGCGGCGTGAACTCGCTTGCCTTTGAGGGTAGTTCGTGCCGACGGCGCGGTCCGCTGTCGTCGCTGATCCCGCGCCGACGAGCGCGGGCGGGTGGCCGGGCCGCTACCGGCCCCGCCACCCGACCGCACACCTGTCCGACGGCCGGACACCACTCACCGCACCACTCACTGTCCGGACGCGGCTCCGCTGTCCGGACACCGCTCACTCCTTGCGGTACGTGTACGCCTCCTTGGCCGCCGCCTCCACCGCCGCCAGATCGGCGCCCGCGGAGGCCGTGACCACCGCCGCGACCGCGCCCTCGACGAAGGGCGCGTCGATCAGCCGCGCGTTCGCGGGGAGTTCGTCGCCCGCCGCGAGCAGCGTCTTCACGGTGAGGACCGCACTGCCCAGATCCATGAGCAGGGCCACACCCGCGCCCTGGTCCACGGCGAAGGCCGCCTCGGAGATCAGCTCGGCGCTCGTGCCGAGCCCGCCGTCGGGCGTGCCGCCCGCCGCCGCGACGGGCGCGGTCGCGCCGCCGCCCGCCAGCCCCTTCGCGAGTTCCGCGACCGACTCGGCCACGGCGGCGCTGTGCGAGACGAGGACGACGCCGACCATCTTCTGCGCGCTCTCACTCACCGGCGGCCTCCGCGAGCGCGGCGAACAACAGGGCCGAGGAGGTGGCACCGGGGTCCTGATGCCCGATGCTGCGCTCGCCCAGATAGCTGGCCCGGCCCTTGCGGGCCTGCAACGGTGTCGTCGCGGCGGCGCCCTTGTCGGCGGCGGCGCTCGCCGCGGCGAACGAGGTGCCGAGCGCCTCCACCGCGGGCACCAGGGCATCGATCATGGTCTTGTCGCCGGGCGCGGCCCCGCCCAGCGCCGTCACCGCCTCCACGCCCGTCCGCAGCGCCTCGGTGAGCTGCTCCTCGGTGACCTCGGCGGCGTCCCCGAGAGCCTTGCCGGCACGGCGGAACAGGGTGCCGTACAGCGGCCCCGACGCGCCCCCGACCGACGAGATGAGCCGGCGGCCCGCCACCTGGAGGATCGCGCCGGGCGTGGCGGGCTCCTCCGTCTCCAGCACGGTACGGACCGCGCGGAACCCGCGCTGCATATTGCTGCCGTGGTCGGCGTCGCCGATCGGCGAGTCGAGCGCGGTCAACCGCTCCGCCTCGCGGTCGACGGATGCGGCTGCCGCCGTCATCCAGCGGCGGAAGAAGTCGGCGTCGAGCAACTGGATCTCCTTGATCGAAACGGACGTTGACTCACTCACCTGCCCCAGCGCAGCCCCGGTGTGCTGACCGGCGCGTCCCACAGCCGCAACAGTTCCTCGTCGACCTGGCAGAGGGTGACCGAGGCACCCGCCATGTCGAGGGAGGTGACGTAGTTGCCGACCAGGGAGCGGGCCACGGCGACACCCCGCTCGGCCAGCACCCGCTGGACCTCGGCGTGATAGCCGTACAGCTCCAGGAGCGGGGTGGCACCCATCCCGTTGACCAGGACGAGCACCGGGTTGTGCGGCTCCAGATCGTCCAGGACGGCATGCACCGAGACATCGGCGATCTCGCGTGCCGTCATCATCGGGCGCCGCTCGCGCCCCGGCTCGCCGTGGATGCCGATACCCAACTCCAGTTCACCTTCGGGAAGATCGAAGGTGGGGGTGCCCTTGGCAGGCGTGGTACAGGCACTGAGGGCGACACCGAAGCTGCGCGAGTTCTCATTGACCTGCCGGGCGAGGGACTGGACGCGTTCCAGCGGCTGTCCCTCCTCCGCCGCCGCTCCCGCGATCTTCTCCACGAACAGGGTGGCGCCGGTGCCGCGCCGCCCGGCCGTGAAGGTGCTGTCGGTGACGGCCACGTCGTCGTCGACCAGCACCTTGGCGACCTGGATGCCCTCGTCCTCGGCGAGTTCCGCCGCCATGTCGAAGTTCAGTACGTCACCCGTGTAGTTCTTCACGACGAACAGCACACCCGCCCCGCTGTCCACGGCCGCGGCGGCGCGCACCATCTGGTCGGGCACCGGCGAGGTGAACACCTCACCGGGACAGGCCGCCGACAGCATCCCCGGACCGACGAAGCCGCCGTGCAGCGGCTCGTGCCCGGAGCCACCCCCGGAGACGAGCGCGACCTTGCCGGCCACCGGGGCGTCATGCCGCACGATCAGCCGGTTCTCCACGTCGATGACCAGTTCGGGATGCGCTGCTGCCATGCCCCGCAGCGCGTCCGCGACCACCGTTTCCGGGACGTTGATCAACATCTTCAAGGGAGCCTCCTGGTGAGCCCGGCAGCCGAGCCCCCCGACCTGTGCCCTGTCCAGGCCGGAGGGAACGGCGACAGTTTCTGATCTCAGTGGTCCGTAATGTGTGGTGGTTCGCTCACCGCAGTATCGGACTTGACAGCGCGATGGTCACGTGTGCGGACGATTGTGGGCGCGTACGAGTCTTGGGCGCGCTCGGGTGACCCACCGTGCCCAGGGGCGCGAGAGCGGTGGCGACGGCCTGTGCGGAAGGGTGATTGCGCAGGTGAGAGGCGTTACGGATGCGGACTCGGGCTCGGTTCCCTAGCGTGGCAGGCATCGGCGTCTCCGTCAGGAGGGACCTCTCATGGCCGTGCCCCGGATCGTGATCGTCGGTGGCGGATTCGCCGGGATGGAGACCGCGCGCAGACTCGAGCGGACCCTCAAGCCCGCCGAGGCCACGCTGCGGCTCGTCACGCCCTACGCCTACCAGCTCTATCTGCCCCTGCTGCCCCATGTCGCCTCGGGGATCCTCACCCCGCAGTCGGTCGCGGTCCCGCTGCGCCGGCTGCTGCACCGCACGGTCATCGTGCCCGGTGGGGCGGTCGGCATCGACCCCGGCGCCAAGGCCGTGGTCGTCCGCAAGATCAACGGGGAGACGAGCGTCGAGCACTACGACTACCTGGTGCTGGCGCCGGGCAGTGTGACGCGGCAGTTCGACATCCCCGGGGTGGACCAGCACGCGGTGGGCATGAAGACGCTCGCCGAGGCGGCCTGGGTCCGCGACCACGTCATCTCCCAGCTCGACCTCGCGTCGGCCAGCTCCGACCCCTTCGAACGCGAGACCAGGCTCCAGTTCGTGGTCGTCGGCGGCGGCTACGCCGGGACCGAGACCGCCGCCTATCTGCACCATCTGACCACCGCCGCGGTCCGGCGCTATCCGGGCCTGGACCCGGCGCTCATCAAGTGGCACCTGATCGACATCGCCCCCCGGCTCATGCCCGAACTCGGTGAGCGGCTCGGCGCGAAGGCCCTCGCCATCCTGGAGCGGCAAGGTCTGAACATCTCCCTCGGGGTCTCCGTCGCGGAGGTCACCCGCAACACCGTCACCTTCACCGACGGCCGCACGCTGCCCTGCCACACCCTGATCTGGACGGCGGGCGTCGCGCCCAGCCCGCTGATCGCCACCCTGGACGCCGAGACCGACCGGGGCCGTCTGATCGTCCGGCCGGACTTCACCGTGCCGGGCCTGGACGGGGTCTTCGCCCTCGGGGACGCCGCCGCGGTACCCGACCTCGCCAAGGGCGACGGCGCGATCTGCCCGCCGACCGCCCAGCACGCCATGCGCCAGGGCTGGACCGCCGCGAAGAACGTGGCGGCGTCGCTGCGCGGCGCGCCCCTGACCGAGTACCGGCACAAGGACCTCGGACTGGTCGTGGACCTCGGTGGCGTCCAGGCCGTCTCCAAGCCGCTCGGCCTGGAACTGACCGGCGCGCCCGCCCAGGCCGTCGCCCGCGGCTACCACCTGGGAGCCCTGCGCACGGTCCCGGCGCGGCTGCGCACCCTGACGAACTGGACGCTCAACGCCCTCGCCAGCTTCGATTTCGTCCGCATCGGCTTCCAGGCGGGCCGCCCCGCCACGCTCAAGGACTTCGAGCGCCCCGACGCCTATCTGACGCCCGACCTGATCCTCTCGCACACGGCGCAGAAGTCGTTGAGCTGAGCCGGGCACAATGGCCGTGGAGGTTGCGCTGCGGATCACGGGGGCGGAGGTCAGTGGTGGGGCTGCGGAGTCGGATCGCCGACGAGCTGAAGGCGACCGTGCACGGCGGGGATCTCGCGCTGGAACGGTACGAGGGTCCGGCCGGTGATCCCGGGCTGCTCGGGATCACCCCCGGCGATCCCGCCTGGCGGGTGCACGGACATCTCACCGGCATGCTCACCGGCGGGTTCGCGGCGCTGATGCTCCAGTCCCTGCACCCGCTGGCCATGGCCGGGGTCGACCAGTACTCGGACTTCCGCTCCGACCCGGCCGCCCGGTTCGTCGGCACCGCGCGTTTCGTCGTCACGACGACCTTCGGCTCCACCTCGGCCGCGCACGAGGCGCTCGCCGTGGTGCGCGGGATCCACACCCGCGTGCGCGGCACGGCCCCGGACGGCACGCCCTACCGCGCGGACGACCCCGAGCTGCTGACCTGGGTGCACACCGCGGAGGTACGCAGCTTCCCTAGGGCCTGTCGTCACATTCCCGTCTGCCCGGCGACGCCCGGCACGCCCTCTCGCCGCACCGGGCGAAAGCCCACGTACGTCCAGTACGAGGGCTTCCGCCCGTCACTCCCCCAAGCTCTTCGAGCAGGGGGTGCCCCCAGAGCACGCACCGGACGCCGCCGGGCCGCCCTGCGGGCGACGACGGGAATGTGACGACAGGCCCTAGCGGGCTACCAGACGTACGCGCCGCGCCGGTTCCGGCTCACGCCCGCCCAGTGCGACACGTACTACCGCCAAGTCGCCCCGGTCGCCGAGCTGTTGGGCGCGCAGAAGGTGCCCCGCAGTGTGCGCGAGGTCGAGCGGTACCTGGACCGCGTACGGCCCCGACTCCGCGCCACCCCGGCCGCGTCGGACTGCGTACGGTTCCTGCGCGGCTTCGGCCGGAGCGGGCGGGAGCGGCTGGGCATACGCGTGTTGATGAACGCGTCGGTCGGACTCCTCCCCGACTGGGCGCGAGCCGAACTCGACATCCACCGTCCGGCGGTGGTCCGCTCCTGCTGGGACCGTCCGGTGGCGACCCTGCTCGGCCGCACGATGGAGTGGGCGCGCGGCCCGTCCGAGATCCAGGCCGCCGCGCGACGGCGGACGGCCACGCGCCCCTGAGCCACCCCGGCCCGACCCTGGCCGACCGGGATCACCGCGTGCTACGAAGAACCCCATGCCTGCACACGACGGATACGACGCCGTGGTCGTCGGCGGCGGCCACAACGGTCTGGTCGCCGCGGCCTACCTCGCGCGGGCCGGACGGTCCGTACTGGTCCTCGAACGCCTCGACCGCACCGGGGGCGCCGCCGTCTCCACCCGGCCGTTCGCCGGGCTCGACGCACGGCTGTCGCGGTACTCCTACCTGGTCAGCCTGTTACCCCCGAAGATCGTGCGCGACCTGGAGCTGGACTTCCGCGTACGGGCGCGCACGGTGTCCTCGTACACCCCGGTCGAGCGCGCCGGGCGTCCCACCGGGCTGCTCGTCGGCGGCGGCGAGCAGCGCACCCGGGAGGCGTTCGCCCGGCTCACCGGATCCGACCGGGAGTACACGGCCTGGCAGCGCTTCTACGGGATGACGGCGGGCGTCGCCCGACGGGTCTTCCCCACGCTCACCGAACCCCTGCCCACCCGGGGCGAGTTGCGCCGCCGCATCGACGACGAGGAGGCCTGGCGGGCGCTGTTCGAGGAGCCCCTCGGTGTCGCCGTCGAACGGTACTTCGCCGACGACCTGGTCCGCGGTGTCGTCCTCACCGACGCGCTCATCGGCACCTTCGCGGACGCCCATGACCCCTCGCTGGCGCACAACCGCTGCTTCCTCTACCACGTCATCGGCGGCGGCACCGGAGCCTGGGACGTCCCGGTGGGCGGCATGGGCGCGCTCACCGACGCGCTGGCGACGGCCGCGCGCGCCGCGGGAGCGGTGATCGCCACCGGGCGGGAGGCCGTACGGATCGAGACCGACGGACACACCGCCGAGGTCACGTATCGCGGCGCGGACGGCGAAGGCGTCGTCGCGGCCCGGCACGTCCTGGTCAACGCCTCCCCGCAGGAGCTGGCCCGGCTCACCGGCGACACCCCGCCCGCCCCGGCCGAAGGCGCCCAGCTCAAGGTGAACATGCTGCTCACCCGGCTCCCGGCGCTGCGCGACACCGCCGTGGACCCGCGCGAGGCGTTCTCCGGGACCTTCCACATCGCCGAGGGCTACGGCCAACTGGCCGCCGCCCACGCCCGGTCGGCCGCGGGCGAACTGCCCACCGCGCCGCCCTCGGAGATCTACTGCCACTCGCTCACCGACCCGACCGTCCTCGGCCCCGACCTCGTGGAGCGCGGCTACCAGACCCTCACCCTCTTCGGCCTCCACACCCCCGCGCGCCTGTTCGCGGGCGACAACGACCGGGTACGGGAGGAGTTGCTGAAGTCGACGCTGGCACAGCTCGACGCCCATCTGGCCGAGCCCGTCGAGAGCTGCCTGGCCACCGACGCGGACGGGCGCCCCTGTATCGAGGCGAAGACCCCGCTCGACCTGGAGCGCGAACTGCGGCTGCCCGGCGGCAACATCTTCCACCGCGAGCTGGCCTGGCCGTACGCCCAGGAGGGCACGGGCCGTTGGGGCGTGGAGACCCGGCACGCGAACGTCCTGCTGTGCGGCGCGGGCGCGGTGCGCGGCGGCGGGGTGAGCGGGGTGCCGGGGCACAACGCGGCGATGGCGGTGCTGGAGCGGTGCCTGTGACCCACCGATCGGCTGCCCGGCCGATCGGTGGGATGCCGAGGACCTACGGCCATCCGGTGTCAGTCGGTGTCAGTCGGTAGACGCGGTCCAGCCCTTCGCCTCGATCCGCGTCGCGTCCGCCGGTCGCATGCCGTCGAACACGACCCGCCCACCGGCCTCGACCTTCAGCCCGTCCACGTACACGCCCCGTCCCACGTACAGCGTGTCGGTCGCGTACCGCCACCGCAGGGTGAGCCGCGCCGTCGTCGGCAGAGGCGCGCTGAGCTGGTGCCACACCCGCCCCGACCAGCCGGTGACCGAGCCGGACGGATGCTCCTCGGAGTCCCGGCCGCCGCGCACCGTGGTGAACGGCACTGCCTCCCAGGTCGCGCCGCCGTCGCCGGAGGCCTCCAGGAAGGCCGCGTCCGAGGCCGGTTCGGTGTCCCACCACAGGTCGCACCGGAGCCGGGCGTCACCGCCGCGGGTGTCCAGCGCGGGCAGCGTGAGCGTCGCCGAGGTGGAGCCCGCCATGCCGGAGAACCACGCCGTACGTCCACGCGTCGGCCGGACGGCCACCGCCCGCGCCAGGTTGTTCCCCGCGGCCACCCGGGGCGCCGAACCGGAGCGCCAATTGCGTACGGGATGCACGGAGTTGCCGAGCACCACGAGGAACGTGTCGGTGCTCGGATCGAGGACGAGGCAGGTGCCCGTGAAGCCGGTGTGCCCCGCCGTGCGCGGCGTGGCCATCGCGCCCATGTACCAGTGCTGGTAGAGCTCGAAGCCCAGCCCGTGGTTCTGGCCCGGGAAGGCGGTGTTGAAGTCGGTGAACATCAGGTCCACGGACGCGGGTTCCAGGATGCGCGCGCTGCCGTACGCGCCGCCGTTCAGCAGGGTCCGGCCGAGCACCGCGAGGTCCCACGCGCTGGAGAACACCCCCGCGTGCCCCGCGACACCGCCGAGGCTGTACGCGTTCTCGTCGTGCACCTCTCCCCAGACGAGCCCGCGGTCGAGCCCGGACCAGGGCTTGCGGGCGTCCTCGGTCGCCGCGATCCGCGGCTTCCAGGAGGCGGGCGGGTTGTAGCGGGTGCTGCTCATGCCGAGGGGAGCGGTGATCTCCTCGCGCAGCAGGGCGTCCAGCGGCTGACCGGTGATCGCCTCCAGGACGAGCTGGAGGGAGATCAGGTTCAGGTCCGAGTAGAGATAGGCCGTGCCGGGCGGGTTCAGCGGCGCCTCGTCCCAGATGAGGCGGAGCTTGCCCTCGCGGGTGGGGGCGTCGTAGAGAGGGATCCAGGCGCGGAACCCCGAGGTGTGGGTGAGGAGTTGGCGGATCGTGATGTCCTGCTTGCCCGCGCCGCCGAACTCCGGCAGGTAGGAGGCGACCTTGGCCTCCAACTCCAGTGTGCCGCGTTCCAGTTGCTGGACGGCGAGGATCGAGGTGAACAGTTTGGAGACGGACGCGAGATCGAAGACCGTGTCCCGGGTCATGGGGATCTGCTGGTCGGCGGGCAGCTCGACGCCGGTGTCGGTCTTCTCGTCGTACGCCGAGTAGCGCACCGCCGATCCGATCGGCTCGTGCAGGGCCACCGTGGCGCCCCGCCCGGCGAGCAGCACGGCGCCCGCGTACCAGGGGTGCCTGGGGGAGGGGCCGAGGTAGGTCTTCGCGTCGGTGACCAGGCGCCGCAACTGCTCGGGGAGCAGATCCGCCTGCTGGGCGGAGCCGCGCCGCAGCACGGGGCGGCCGGACTTCTCGGGCGCGGCCGTGGTCGCGTCCGCGTCCGTGTCCGCCGCCGCGGCCGGGGCGGCGCCGAGCGGGGCAAGGATCAGCGCACCACCCAAGGCCGCTGTGACACCGCCGAGTTGACGTCTTGTCAGTCCGCTGTCCGCTCTGTCTGCCATGTGAGGTCTCCTGCCGCGTCGCCTGAAAGAAACTTTCTGGAATCGCTGTGCAGAGTGAAAGATTCATGTCAGCGGGAGGGTGTGTCAAGAAGTCGGCGCCCCGCGTGGGCCGGTCCCACCCATCAGGGGGGAACGCCCGCCTGCCCGGCCCTTGACCTTCCGCGCGGGACGCCGCAAGGATCACGTCAGGGTCCGGGCGAACCGAGCCCACCTCACGGAGGAGCACGGCATGACGGCGGGACGAAGTGTCACGGTCGACAGCATGCTGCGGCGCAGCGCCCGGCGTACCCCGGAGCGCGTCGCGGTCCGCTACCGCGAACGGACCTGGACCTACGCGGCACTTGACGACGCGGTGTCCCGCGCCGCGCGCGTCCTGCGCGAGACCGGTCTCGCCCCCGGCGACCGGGTCGGCGCCTTCGGGCACAACTCCGACGCGTATCTGCTCGGCTTCCTGGCCTGTGCCCGCGCCGGGTTGGTGCACGTACCGGTCAACCAGAACCTGACCGGCGACGACTTGGCGTACATCATCGAGCAGTCCGGCTGCTCCCTCGTCCTCGCGGACCCGGACCTCACCCACCAACTGGGCGAGGACGTAAGGGTGTTGCCACTGCGCGACGCGGGCGACTCGCTGCTCGCGCGACTGGCCGCGGCAGAGGCGTACGACGGCGCGGAGCCGCGCGGCGAGGACCTGGTCCAACTCCTCTACACCTCCGGTACGACCGCCCTGCCCAAGGGCGCGATGATGACCCACGGCGCGCTGGTGCACGAGTACCTCAGCGCGATCGCGGCCCTCGATCTGCGCGCGGACGACCGGCCGGTGCATTCGCTGCCGCTCTACCACTCCGCGCAGATGCATGTCTTCCTGATGCCCTGCCTCGCCGTCGGCGCGGAGAACACCATCCTGGACGCGCCCGACGGGGACCAGCTCTTCGACCTGATCGAGACGGGCCGCGCGGACAGCCTGTTCGCGCCGCCCACCGTGTGGATCGGCCTCGCGGGCCGCCCCGACTTCACCACCCGCGACCTGAGCGGACTGCGCAAGGCCTACTACGGCGCCTCGATCATGCCCGTGGCCGTCCTGGAACGGCTGACGGAACGTCTGCCCGACCTCGCCTTCTACAACTGCTTCGGACAGAGCGAGATCGGCCCGCTGGCCATGGTCCTCGGCCCGAAGGAGCACACCGGGCGCATGGACTCCTGCGGACGCCCGGTGCTGTTCGTGGAGGCGAGGCTCGTCGACGAGTCGGGCGAGGGCGTGCGGGACGGGGAGCGGGGCGAGATCGTCTACCGCTCACCGCAGTTGTGCGACGGCTACTGGGACAGACCCGAGGAGAGCGCCGACGCCTTCCGCGGCGGCTGGTTCCACTCCGGCGACCTCGCCGTCAAGGACGCCGACGGCTACTTCACCATCGTGGACCGGGTCAAGGACGTCATCAACTCCGGTGGCGTACTGGTCGCTTCACGCCAGGTCGAGGAGGCCCTCTACACCCACGAACGGGTGGGGGAGGCCGCGGTGATCGGGCTGCCCGACGAGCGCTGGATCGAAGCGGTCACCGCGGTCGTCGTCCCGCGCGGCGAGGTGACCGAGGCCGAACTCCTCGCCCACGCACGCGAGAAGCTCGCCCCCTTCAAGGCACCCAAGCGGGTGCTGTTCGTGGACGAGCTGCCGCGCAACGCGAGCGGGAAGATCCTCAAGCGGGAACTGCGGAACCGGTTCGCGGAGGGCTGAGCTCAGCGCGGGCGCTGGTCCACGATGCGCCTGATCTTGCCCACCGACCGCTCCAGCGACTCCGGTTCGACGATCTCGACGCCGACGGAGACCCCGATCCCGTCCTTCACGGCCGCGGTGATGGCCCGCGCCGCCGCCTCGCGCTGCTCGGGCGTGGCTCCCGCCCTCGCCTCGGCCCGCACCGTCAGGGCGTCGAGCCGGCCCTCACGCGTGAGCCGGAGCTGGAAGTGCGGCGCCACACCCGGGGTGCGCAGCACGATCTCCTCGATCTGTGTGGGGAAGAGGTTCACGCCGCGCAGGATGACCATGTCGTCGCTGCGGCCGGTGACCTTCTCCATCCGCCGGAACACACGGGCCGTGCCCGGCAGCAGACGGGTCAGATCCCGGGTGCGGTAGCGGATCACGGGCATGGCCTCCTTGGTCAGGGAGGTGAAGACCAGCTCGCCCTCCTCGCCGTCGGGCAGTACCTCGCCGGTGATCGGGTCGACGACCTCGGGGTAGAAGTGGTCCTCCCACACATGCAGACCGTCCTTGGTCTCCACGCACTCCTGCGCCACGCCCGGACCGACGACCTCCGAGAGGCCGTAGATGTCGACCGCGTCGATCGCGAACCGCTCCTCGATCTCGCGCCGCATCTCCCCGGTCCACGGCTCGGCGCCGAAGATCCCCACGCGCAGGGAGGTGCCGCGCGGGTCGATGCCCTGGCGCTCGAACTCGTCGAGGAGGGTGAGCATGTACGAGGGGGTCACCATGATGATGTCGGGCTTCAGGTCCTGGATGAGCCGGACCTGACGGGCCGTCATGCCACCGGAGGCGGGGATCACGGTGCAGCCGAGGCGTTCGGCGCCGTAGTGGGCGCCGAGGCCGCCGGTGAACAGGCCGTAGCCGTACGCCACATGCACCGTGTCACCGGGCCGACCGCCCGCCGCGCGGATCGAACGGGCCACCATGTCCGACCACATGGACAGGTCGTTGTCGGTGTAGCCGACGACCGTGGGGTGTCCGGTGGTACCGCTGGAGGCGTGGAGCCGCCGTATCCGCTCGCGGGGGACGGCGAACATCCCGTACGGGTAGTTGTCCCGCAGATCGGCCTTCACCGTGAAGGGGAACCGGGCCAGATCGGCGAGTGTGCGGCAGTCGTCCGGGTGGACCCCGGCCTTGTCGAAGGAGTCCCGGTAGAACGGCACCTGGGTGTACGCGTGCCGCAGTGTGGCCCGCAACCGCTCCAACTGCACGGCCCGTAGCTCCTCGGCGCCGAGTCGTTCCCCGTCGTCCAGCAGGTCTCGCGTATCCGCCATGGGGACGTCTCCCTCGCCCATCACACTCGCCCATCACACCGATTTCGGACGACCGATCATTCGGTCGACTTGTTGGGGATCAGTAATCCAGCCAACCTGTCCCAAGGCAAGAGGTCGACGCGAAATTCTCCCCACGGACACCATCCGTGGCTGCCCTCGCGCGCAATCCCGTTGCCGTCGGCCCGTCCCGCTCGGGAGGATCGGCGCCATGCCCGCTTACGACGCGTACGACGGAACCCGCCTCGCCTACCACCTGCGCGGAGAGGGGGAACCCCTGGTCGTCCTGCCCGGTGGGCCCATGCGGGCCGGAGCGTATCTCGGGGACCTGGGCGGGCTGGCCGCCCGGCGTCGGCTCGTCCTGCTCGACCTGCGGGGCACCGGGGACTCCGCTCTGCCTGCCGACCCGGCCACGTACCGCTGCGACCGCCTCGTGGACGACGTGGAGGCGCTGCGCGAACACCTCGGCCTCGACCGCATGGACGTCCTCGCCCACTCGGCAGGCGGCAGCCTCGCCCTGCTGTACGCCGCCCGCCACCCGCAACGCATCGCGCGGCTCGCCCTGATCACCGCCACGCCCTGGGCCCTCGGCATGCCCGCGACCGCCGAGGACCGGCTCGCGGCGGCCCGGCTGCGCGAGGACGAGCCCTGGTTCGCGGACGCCTTCCCCGCGTTCGAGGCGTGGCTGACCGGGCGCGGCGACTTCGACCCCGCCTTCCTGCCCTTCTTCCACGGCCGCTGGGACGCGCGGGCACAGGCCCATGCGGACGCCGAGGAGGAACAGACCAACGAGGCCGCGGCCGACGTCTACGGCTCCGAGGGCGCCTACGACCCGCCCGCCACGCGGGCGGCGCTCGCGCGACTCACCGCGCCCGTCCTCGTCCTCGCGGGCGGACTCGACGGCGGACCCCGCCCGGACCTCGCGCGCCGGGTCACCGAGGCCGTCCCGCACGCCGAGTTCGCAGTCCAGGAGGGCGCCGGCCACTACCCGTGGCTGGACGACCCCGACGGGTTCACGGCCCGCGTGGGCGACTTCTTCGCCAGGTGATCGGCCGATCGGGCTCCTGGCCACGGCTGTTCCCGGGACACGACCCGCGGCATCCCACCGTGGTGGCCTGTCGGCTGTCGTACACGATCGCTAGGCTGGCCGCGGACGACGAATCGGGAGGAGCACGGACGTGGCCGAGAGCACCACCCAGCAGCAGCCGTTCACCGGCTGGGACAAACCGGAGCTGGACCTCAGCAACGCCGACTGGCACTCCAGCAGCAGAGGGCTCGGAGATGTCGAGATCGCCTTCATCGAGGGCTTCATCGCCATGCGGAACAGTGGCCGTCCCGAGAGCCCTTCCTTGATCTTCACCCCCGCGGAATGGGGCGCCTTCGTGTCCGGGGCGCGGAAGGGGGAGTTCGACCTGACGTGAGCCCGCACCGGGCGCGGAATTCGCGGACACGCGGCCGGTGACCCCGCTCCGGGGCCGTCGAGTACGTCAGGCTGGCCCCGGAACGATCACCGTGTGTGCCGGAGGCGAGAATCCATGAGCACCCTGCCGGTTGTCGCGGCCGTCGACGGATCGGACGACAGCCTGCGCGCCCTGGAGTGGGCCCTGAGCGCCGCACGGCTGCGCGAGGCGCCGCTGCGTGTGGTCCATGTGCGCCAGTACGCGTCCTGGGCGCAGCCCGACGTCCTCGTCGCCGGTCCGCCGGATCCGGCCGAGGACCCGGTGCTCGACCAGGTACGGGCCCGGTTGGAGGGCCGGGCCGACCGCCCCGCCATGGAGTACCTGTCGCTGGCCGGAGCCGCGGCTGCCGTGCTGCCCGAACTGGGCGGCACCGCTCAGCTCATGGTGCTCGGCTCACGGGGCCGCGGCGGCTTCGCCAGCCTGCTGCTCGGCTCCAGCGGCGTGGCCGCCGCGCGCGACGCCGAGTGCCCGGTGGTCGTGGTGCCACGCCCGGGACGCGAGGTGCACTCGGGCCCGCCCGTCGCGCCGGGGCCGCGTGTCGTCGTCGGTCTCCAGGTCGACAGCCCCGCCGATGCCACCTTCGCCTTCGCCTTCACGGAGGCGGACCGCCGAGACGCCCGGCTCCAGGTGATCGCCGCCTACCCGTGGCCGCCGGCCCGCATCTGGACGGCGCCCGGCGAACTCGTCCCTCCGGGCGACGACGAGGACGCCGTGGAGGGCGAGGTCCGGACCCTGGCCGCGAGCCTCCTCGCGCTGCACCGGGAGCGGCATCCGCAGGTGCGGGTCGACCTCGTGACACCGCCCGGCGACGCCGCGGGCCACCTCGTCGCGGCCTCCAAGGACGCCGAACTGGTCGTCGTGGGCCGTCACCGCCGCCGCCTCCTCTCACCCGCCCGCATGATCGGCTCGGTGACCCAGGCCGTACTGCTCCACGCGGCGAGCCCCATCGCGGTGATCCCCCCGACGACGGAACCCGCGCGCACCGACGAGTGAGCCGGCTCCCGGCACGTGCGCCGAAGGTCCCGCTCGGCGGCCGTCGAGCGGCTCTCCGCGGGCCCACCCCAAGTCCCGTCGCCCGCTCGGCCACGTACCATTGCGGCATGTCCTTCCTCCGCCGCCGCAGCGCCACTCCCGCAGGCCCCGACTTCGACGTTCTGGCCATGGATCCGGGGGACTGGCCGGGCAACCTCGGTGCCGGTCTGCTGCCCGCTCCCGACGGCAGTTGCCAGGGTGTGTTCCTGCGCTACGACCTGTTCGGCGGACGCGGACCCGCGATGATCATCGGCAATCTGCCGGAGGGCTCCCCGGCCCGTGAGGTCGCCGAGGGAGAGATCCCGTTCGAGGTGGCCCAGCTCCTCCTCGCGCTCGACAACGACGAGGAGGTCACCGTCGTCGGGAGCGAGGACATCCCGGTGATGCAGGGCGACAACCTCCTGATCGTGCGCCGCCTCAAGCTCTCCGAGGGCCGTATCTCCTGCGTCCAGTTCGACCGCAGCGACAACATCCTGGTGACCATCGCCGCCTGGGACCGCCCCATCACGGACGACCTGTACGTCCTGCTGAAGCCGCTGCCCGCGGAACTGTTCCAGCAGGGCTGACCGCCCCGGCGTACCGAGAGGGCCGGGACCGTCGAGTGTCCCGGTCCGGCCCTCCCGCCTCGCGCGTGCTACGACGCCGACGGCACCACGTCCACGTCCGCCGCCCGGACGAACGCCACCCGGTGGCCGAACTGGATCTCGTAGTAGCGGTCCTGGCCGGTCACGACCTTGTGCGAGTCCAGGTCGAAGGTGACCGAGTAGTAGTACTCACCCGCCAGCTCGTCACCGACGACGTACTTCTGGCCCGCCGGAAGCCGGTAGGACAGCGGCGAGACCGACTGCACGGGCACACCCGCCGGGTACGCCTCCTTCTCCGGGTACGCCCTGCCGTACACCGGGATGTCCGCGCGGCCGGACTTGGGCGTCACCACGAGCCCGGACGCGTGCACCGCCGTGGACTGCTTCGTCGGGTTCTTGAACCAGGCCTTCTGGCCCAGGTACCAGATCGCCGTCCAGTCCCCGGCCCGGTCGGCGACCGCGTACTGCTGTCCGGTGGAGACCCGCGAGGCCACGTCGTTCACGTCGATCGTGGAGTCCTCGCCGCCGGGCCGCAGCCCGATGTCCTTGATCAGCGGTGAGGTGTCGTCCGGCGCGCTGTACAGGCGTACCTCGCTGGAGCCGTGCGACGCGCACACTTCCCCGGACGCGGTGCAGCCGGTGTACTCGGGCCGGTTCTTCGCGTAGTCCGGCAGGATCGTCACCAGGCCGCCGCCGGGACCCGCCGTGGTGTGGAACGGCTTGCCGAGCAGCTCGAAGTAGTGCCGCCAGTCCCAGTACGGGCCCGGGTCCGTGTGCATGCCCGGGATCGAGGACGTCGTCGGGCCCGGCACGTTCTCGTGGCCCAGGATGTGCTGCCGGTCCAGCGGGATGTCGTTCTTCGCGGCGAGGTACTTCACCAGCCGGGCCGACGAGCGGTACATCGCCTCGGTGTACCAGGTGTCGGGCGCGACCAGGAAGCCTTCGTGTTCGAGGCCGATCGAGCGGGCGTTGATGTCCCAGTTGCCCGCGTGCCACGCCACGTCCTTCGCCTTGACGTGCTGCGCGATGTGCCCGTCGGTCGAGCGCAGGGTGTAGTTCCAGGACACATAGGTCGGGTCCTTGATGAGGTTGAGGACGCCGTCCCATCCGCCTTCGGTGTCGTGGATGACGATGTACTTGATCCGCTGCGACGCGGGCCGGTTCCCCAGGTCGTGGTTGCCGAAGTCACCGTCGCCGAACTCCTCGTACGGCGCCGGGATCCACTCGCAGGACACGCTCTTCGGGCACTCGGTCCCGGCCGCGCCCGCTGCGCGCAGTCCGGCGCGCTTCAACTGGGCGGTGTCGGGCGCCAGTCCGGGCTGAGCGGTCAGTGCGACGCGGTCACCCTTGTCCGTGGTGCGCCGCTCACCCTCGCGCATGACCTGGAACACGTCGTCGGCGTACGTGGCCGCCGTCGCGCGGTCGTCCGCGCCGGAGAACGTCGCCACCGCCCCGTACCACTCGGCCGGGTCGGCGGTCAGCGGCGCGCCGAGGCGCTTCTGGGCGTCGGCGAGCAGCGCGGCACCGCCCGCGATATTGGCCGCCGGGTCGGTACGCAACCGCTCCGCCGGGATGCCGGTCAGTGCGGCGGCCTTCGTCAACGTCTTCAGGCGGGCCGGGAGTCGGGAGTTCTCGGGGATCTTCGTCGTGGGCAGCAGCGCGGCGCGGGCCTGGTCGCCGCGGGCGTCCTCCGTGCCCTCGCTGTGGTGCGGGGTCTCGGCGAGTGCGGTGCGGGCATCGGTGAGGTGCATCGGGCCGTAGCCGCCGGTGACACTCGGCGCGCCCGCGTGCGCGTCCCAGCGGGACTGGAGGTAGGAGACACCGAGCAGCACGCTCTGCGGGACGTGGTACTCGGCCGCCGCGGCGGCGAAGGCGCCCTGGAGACCGGCCGAGGGGTGCCGCTCGGGGGCCGGGGCGGCGCCCGTCAGCGCGGGCAGCAACAACGCCGCCGAGACGACGGCGCCCGCCGCCGTGAGAGCGCGTCTGCGCCCGGCGGTGAGGTGGGGGACGGTGGCGGATCCTCGCAATGCAGCCTCCTGGGACGGTGGGCGCTCTGAGACGTGCGGGGCCGAACGTGCGTCAGTGGTATCGGCTCCCGGACGATCCGTCAATCACGCCCCGACACCAGAGATTTCCCATGTCAGCAGCAACGAAGACCAGTTTCGCGCCGACGCCGACGCGGCCTGCGGGGCGTCAGTGGAGTGGACCAATGACCTGCCCGAGCGCGGCTGGTTCCTGTTCGATCCGAGGACGAGACACGTCAGGGCGCTGAACCATGGAGAACGGCGTTGGCTTCCGCGACGAACGCATCGCAGGCCGCTTGGGCCACGCGGCCACGCTGGAGCATGTCCGCTCGGTCGTCAGTCCGGATGATCGCGCTGGTCAGCTCCAGCACCACGCCGGCCTGATCGGCAAGTCGGTGAACGTCTTCCTGGCCGCTTATGAGCTTCAGACGGGAGGCACTGCTGCGTGTTTCCACGTAGAGCCGGTAGGCCTCGGCCCGTGCGGCCGTGGCCTCTTCACTCGTGGGATCGGCATCCCAGCGTGACCATCGGTCGTACTGCGCGCGGCGGTAGTCCTCGGCGAGGGAAATGAAGGCTGCGCAGTTGTCGAACAGGAGTTGTTGCTGTTGGTGGGAGTGGGCGCGAGCCTCTGCTCGACGGGCGGACTTCTCCTGGTAGTGGTGTGCTATGACGGAGCCCAACAAGGTGCCTACGACGGCCAGCGCACCAGCGATGATGCCCTCCACCCCGGTAGGACATCACCGGAGAGTGCCCGCGTGTGAGCTGTCTTCCGGTCGATTCCATGGACGCGGGCCCTTGTCCCGTCCGCTCAGCGCGTGCCCACCGCCGCTCGTACGGCCCGGCGGGCCAGTTGGCAGTCGTCGTGCAACCGGCGTAGGAGCAGGCGCTGTTCCTCGCCGGAGGGCAGGGGGCCCTGCTGGGGGGTGCTCAACGGTGCCTCTTGCAGGGAGCGTTGTACCGCCGTTTCGTACCTGCGGATCTCGCGTGTGAGGACGAGCATCAGGTTCACCAGGAACGCGTCGCGTGAGGCCGGGCCCGCCGACTGGGCGATCTGGCTGATCTGGCGCCGGGCCGCCGGGGCGTTGCCGAGGACCGCCCACAGCGTCGCCAGGTCGTACCCGGGCAGATACCAGCCCGCGTGCTCCCAGTCCACGAGGACCGGGCCCGCCGGTGACAGCAGGAGGTTCGACAACAGCGCGTCCCCATGGCAGAACTGGCCCATGCCCTGACGCCCCGCCGAGTAGGCGATGTCATGCAGCAGCTTCTGAAGGTCACCCATGTCCCGGTCGGTGAGCATGCCCAGTTCATGGAAGCGCGCGATCCGCTCCGCATAGTCCAGCGGCGCCTCGAACGTCCCCGCCGGGGGACGCCACGCGTTCAACCGGCAGATCGCGGCCAGCGCCGCCCGGAAGTCGCCGCGCGGCGGCGCCTCCGCCGGATGCCGCTGGAGCGCGGCCACCCGGCCCGGCGCCCGCTCGATCACCAACGTGCAACTGTCCGGGTCCGCCGCGATCAGCCGCGGCACGCGCACCGGCGGCCGATGCCGGACGAACGCCCGGTACGCCGCTATCTCGTGCCGCATGCGCTCCGACCAGATGGGGGAGTGGTCGAGCAGACACTTGGCGACCGCCGTGGCACGCCCCGTCGTACCGACGATGAGCACGGACCGCCCGCTGCGGCGCAGCACTTGCACCGGAGCGAACTCCGGGCAGATGCGGTGCACCGACATGATGGCGCTCCGCAGTTGCGCGCCCTGCGGGCCGGACAGGTCGATCCGCCCGCTGAGCGACGGGGCGCCGCCCGCCGGCATACGACGCGTCCGCGCGGTACCGAGCACGGGGGCCGCGGGACGCGCGGCGTCGAGTAAGGGGCCGCCGACGCCCGGACGGGAGCGCAGTGACCGGGGCGGGGCGGACACGGAGGACGATGCTGCGTACATGAGGCGAGACAGATCCCTTCGTGTGCCTGCGAGTTCGGCGCCGCCCGCTCCGGCCGCCCAGGCGCACCCTGGGGAATGTCCCTGCGGCGACCGGGTCGGGATGGCGCTTTCCTACCTGACACCCGATGCCCCGTGGCACACCATCTGGCGCACCCTGGCGAACCCTGGCGAATAGTCCCGATGCATCTGACAGAGGGCTACTGTCAACTCAGCCGAGAACCTGGGGGCTTGACGTGAGCGGACAACCCAACACCCGCCTCTCGGACCTGTTCGGCCTGGCCGGCTGGTCCAAGGGCGAACTCGCGAGGCTGGTCAACCGGCAGGCGGCGGCCATGGGCCACCCTCAGTTGGCGACCGACACCTCACGGGTGCGGCGTTGGATCGACATGGGAGAGATCCCGCGCGATCCCGTACCACGGGTGCTGGCGGCGCTGTTCACCGAGCGACTCGGTCGTGTCGTGACCATCGAGGACCTCGGTCTGGTCCGGCACGGGCGCCCGGGGAGACGGCGTGACGAAGGGCGTGCCCGGCACCCCGACGGCATTCCCTGGGCGCCCGAGCGGACTGCTGCGGTCCTCACCGAATTCACGGGAATGGACCTCATGCTCAACCGACGCGGCTTGGTGGGCGCGGGCGCCGCGCTCGCCGCAGGATCAGCACTCAGCAGCGCCATGCACGACTGGCTGCGCACCGACCCGGCCCTCGCGGCCGACGCTCCCCGCTTCGACGATCCGCTGCACGCCGACCTCGTGGGGTTCGACCGCTACGAGGCCGCCCCCATCGGCTCGCAGGAGATCGAGGAACTGGAGCGCTCGGTCGAGGTGTTCCGGGCCTGGGACGCGACGCGTGGCGGCGGACTGCAACGCAAGGCTGTCGTGGGACAGCTCAACGAAGTGGGAGGCATGCTCTCCTACCGGCACCCCGACCATCTCCAGCGGCGTCTGTGGGGCGTCGCCGCCAACCTCGCCGTCCTCGCGGGCTGGATGTCGCACGACATCGGCCTGGAGCCCACGGCACAGAAGTACTTCGTCATCGCCGCGCACGCGGCCCGTGAGGGCGGCGACCGCCCCCGCGCCGGGGAGGCGCTCTCCCGCGCCGCCCGCCAGATGGTGCATCTCGGCAAGCCCGACGACGCACTCGACCTGATGCAGCTCGCCCGGTCCGGTTCCGGCGACCAGGTGCTGCCCCGTACCCAGGCCATGCTCAACACCATCGAGGCGTGGGCGCAGGCCTCGATGGGCAAGGGGCAGGCCATGCGGCGCATGCTCGGCGAGGCCGAGGAGCTGTTCGTCTCGGACAAGGCGGATGTGCCGCCGCCGAGTTGGATGCAGATGTTCGACGAGGCGGATCTGCACGGCATGCAGGCGCTGGCCTACCGCACGCTCGCCGAACACGAGCCGGACGCGGCCGTCGTCGCGCAGCGGCACGCGAAGGAGGCGCTGGAGCTGCGCGGGCCGGGCCGGGACCGGTCGAAGATCTTCGACCACATCTCCCTCGCGTCCGCGTGCTTCATCGCCGACGACCCGGAACAGGCGGACCGGTACGCACGGCTGGCGCTGACGTCGATGGGGGCCAACTCCTCCCACCGCACCTGGGATCGGCTGCGCGAGATGTACCGGCTCACCGCACAGTACGCCGGCTATCCGAAGATCAAGGACCTACGGGAGGAGATCGAACAGGCGCTGCCCAAGGGCCTGCCGAAGCCGAGAGGAAGCAACAACGCGCAGGCGTAGGAGGTCTGAGGGTGCAGGGAGCCTTGAGGAGTTGACGTAGCGTCAACACCCTGTCAGGAGACGACCCTGGCCACGAGTACGCAGGCCTCGTCCTCGCGATCGCTCTCGCCGAACTCTTCCACCACGGTCCGTACGCAGTCCTGGGCTGTGCGGCTGTCGTTGAAGCGCGGGGCCAGGTCGAGCAGTCGGTGGACGGCCGCCGTGCCGCTGCCGCGGGGGAGGAGTCCTTCGGTGTGCAGGAGCAGCAGGTCGCCTTCGCGCAGGGTCTCTTCGGCCTGCCCGTAGACCGCTTTGGTGGTCGCCCCGAGCAGGACGCCCTCCGGTGGCGTCAGCATGCGTCCCGTCCCGCCGCGGAACAGCAGTGGGGCGGGGTGTCCTGCCTGGGCCCACGTCAGAGTGCGCGTGTCGGGGCGGTAGCGGCAGCAGGCGGTGCTGCCCAGGGACGACTGGATGGAGGTGTTCAGCAACTGGTTGAGCAGAGCCATCAGTCGGCCCGGCTCGGTGCCCGCCACGGCCATGCCGCGCAGGGCGCCGATGAGCGTCGCCATGCTCGAAGTGACGGACACACCGCGTCCGGTGAGGTCACCGACGGCGAACAGTACGTCCGCGCCCGGCAGTTCGAGTGCGTCGTACCAGTCGCCTATCGCCGTGCTCAGGGAGGAGGAGGGGAGGTGGCGGGCCGCCAGGTCGAGCGCTCCGGAGCCTTGGCGGGGCAGCCGCAGGGAGTCACGCCAGGGCGGCAGTACGGCCTCCCGTAACGCGACGGCTGCTTGATGTTCGGCCTGTGCCCGATGCCGCTGGCGCTGCAGCGCGTCATGGGACATGTGGACGGTCCGGCGTCGGCGGCGCAGTTCGCTGACGTCCCGCAGGACGGCCCACATGGAGGTGGTGGTGCCGTCGGCGTCGAGTACGGGTTCGCCGGTCATATGCACGGTGCGTGTTCCGCCGTCGGGGCGCAGGATCCGGAACTCCCCGTCTATGGGCTTGCCGTCGACCAGGCAGTCCGTGACCATCGCTGCCAGCAGCGGGCGGTCGTCCTCGTGTGCCAGGGCGGGGAGTTCGTCGAGGGTGAGCGCGGGGGTGGCGGGGGCGCGGCCAAGGATCTCGTACAGCTCCCTGGACCAACTCGCCTCGTCGGTCAGCAGGTTCCACTCCGCACTGCCGACCTGTCTGGGTGAGGAGCCCTCGGATGGGGTCGCGGGGTCGACGGTGAGGGCGGGCAGACCGTCCCGTAACTGCGCCAAGTGTCGATCCACATCGTTCAGTTGATGCAGCGTCAGGTCACACAGGGCGCGCTGCCAGCGGGTCGCCGGCTCCGATCCGTCCGTCAGCGCCTCGCGCCGTACCGCGTCCACGTCGCCGCGCAGCCGCCGCGTCTGCGAGATGAGCGCATCGACCGCGCCGCGCTGCGGCGGGCGGACGGATGAGCGATCCGCGGACAGATGGGGCGGCATGACGCACTCCGATACGAGAACGGTTCACGAACACCGGCTGACGGAAGGGCCGCTAAGACTGTTGCACAGTCGGCGAAGCCCTGTAAGGCGTTTGGCAAGACACGATCCGGTGATGCCTTTGACATATGCCGCAGGCTCGCCGGGGTGTGACCGGCACCTTCGAGCGGTGCTTTCGAGCGGCACCTTCGAGCGGCCTGTGCCCCAGTGGCCCGTGTCCGCTCTCCGTGGCTCGTGTCTCAGTAGCGCAGCACCCCGGCGATCCCCTGGGCGTCACCCAGCGTTCCGTCCGGGACGAAGCGGACCTCCGCGCCCGTGTCCAGACAGCGCTCCACGATCTCGTCCACGATGTCCTCGCGGGCGTCGAGATCGCCGCTCTCGGCCGGTACCAGATGGTCACCGGCGTCGTCGCGCACCGTCACTTGGTAGTTCTCCTCGACCGCGAGGAGCCGGATGCGGCCGTCGGAGGCGTTCTGCCAGACCTCGTCGACCCCCGCGGCGAACGTCTTGCGGCCGCGTGCCGCCACCAGCTCGCGGCTGACCGTGTCGACCTCCTTGCGGTCCTGGGCCTCGATCACGGGCTGGATCGCCTGCCACACGGCGTCGGGGGTGCCGTGGGCGAGACCGCCGTGCGGCACATGGACGGCGTCCTTGGCGAGGGTGCCGACCTCGTCGAGGCAGGACAGCGCCGCCGGTTCACCGGTGATGTACAGCGGACGCGGGTGCTCGCGCAGTACCGCGTGCATCGCGGTGTCGGCGTCCCGCAGGAAGTGGCGGGTGCCCTCGTCGCGGAAGGCGCTCGGCAGGTCGCCGATCTGCTCCTGACGCTCGGCGTCGAAGTTCTCGCGGCTCCGGGACATCGGGAAGGCGCCGATGCGGTCCTCGGTGACGCGTTCCGGGCCGCCGTTCCACAGCGTGACCCGGTCGGCCGAGACCGACAGCACCCAGAACGGCCGCTCGGCGGCCTGCGCGGAGACCAGGTTGCGGGTCAGGAAGGTGTCCGCGAGCACCACCCGCTCGGGCACCGTACGCGCCACCGACCACACCTGGTGCTCACCCGGCGCGGCGAAGATGACCAGGCCGTCCTCCGCGTGGGCCAGGTCCACCTCCGTGAGAGCCTGCTCGAGCTGCTTGACGACATCGGTGCGCCGCTCCCGGGTGACCGCGGGATCGGCCTCGAGCTGCTTCTTGGCCTCGGCCACCACATTGCGCAGCCGGACCGGATCCTGGGCGTTGTCGGGCTCGCGGCGGTGGGTCGGCGTCAGCACGGACACCGCGGGGTAGTTACGGGGCCGCCGCAGCTCGGCGAGGGTCGCGGGACTCAGATCGTGCTCCATAGCAGCACGATAGGGCCGATTCACGGATAAGGCATTTGGGGCAATGCAGCGCAATGCGGGACTGGTGAGATGCAATGCGCGACTTTCGCAACAGCCCCTAGAGTCGAGATGTGCGAGATGTGACCGAACGGGACACCCGCCCCGCGTACGGCGTCCACTCCGAGGTCGGCCGACTGCGCAAGGTGCTCGTCTGCGCGCCCGGTCTCGCCCATCGCAGGCTGACCCCCACCAACGCCGAGGAGCTGCTCTTCGACGACGTGATGTGGGTGGAGAACGCCCAGCGCGACCACGCCGCATTCGTCGGCGAGTTGCGTGGGCGCGGCGTCGAGGTGGTGGAGCTGCACGACCTGCTCGCGCAGACCATGGCCGTCCCCGGAGCGCGGGACTGGCTGCTGGACCGGAAGATCACCGCCAACGAGGTCGGACTCGGACTGGTCGACACCACCCGCGCCTTCCTGGAGTCCCTCGCTCCCGCACGGCTCGCCGAGTACCTGATCGGCGGCCTCGCGACCACCGACCTGCCGGGCGACCACCGCACCGGCCCGCTCACCCTGGCCCGCGAGGCACCCGACGCGCGCGAGTATCTGATGCCGCCGCTGCCCAACACCCTCTACACCCGTGACACCACCTGCTGGCTGTACGGCGGAGTCACCCTCAACCCGCTGTACTGGCCCGCCCGCCACGACGAGACCTTGCTGATGAAGGCCGTCTACACCTTCCACCCCGACTTCGCGGACTCCACCGTCTGGTGGGGCGACCCCGAACTCGACTGGGGCCAGGCCACGTTCGAAGGCGGGGACATCATGCCGGTCGGCGGCGGTGTCGTCCTGATGGGCATGAGCGAGCGCACCTCACGGCAGGCCATCACCCAGGTCGCCGCGGCCCTGTTCGCAGCCGGTGCCGCCGAGCACGTCATCGTGGCCGGCCTGCCGAAGCTGCGCTCGGCCATGCACCTCGACACCGTGTTCACCTTCGCCGACCGGGACCTGGTGACGCTGTACCCGGCCATCATGGACGGCGTCCGTACCTTCTCCCTGCGGCCCGCCGACAAGCCCCCGGGCATCACCTGCGCCGACGAGGGCGCGCGCCCCTTCGTGGACGTGGTCGCCAAGGCGCTCGGCCTGCCGGGGCTGCGAGTGGTCGAGACGGGCGGCGATGTGTACGCCTCCGAGCGCCAGCAGTGGGACAGCGGCAACAACGCGGTCGCGGTGGAGCCGGGCGTGGTCTTCACCTACGACCGCAACACCCAGACCAACGCGCTGCTGCGCCGGGCGGGGGTGGACGTCATCACCATCGTCGGCGCGGAACTGGGCCGCGGCCGGGGCGGCGGGCACTGCATGACCTGCCCGATCGTCCGCGACCCCGTCGAGTTCTGAGCCCGTACGGGAACCGGGACCGCGTCGAGTGCCGAGCCCTGCGGGAAGCGGCGGGGCGGCGCGCGATCGCGCGATGCTGGGCAACTCTTTGCCCATGGCCGAGATGCGACGGTCCCTCTCACGTCAGAGAGCCGATCGGTGCGTACACACCGCGTAAAGCGCGGCCGAATCACGGGGTGTGATGGGGCCGGGTCGGGGTCCGGCCGAGTTGACCTCCCCGCGTGCGTGACGGACGCTCGACATATAGCTGCTGGATACAACTGTTTGCCCGGAGCAGTCGACTGCTCGGCCGACGGCTTGGCGAAGCCGCAGGTGAGCGCGGTGTTCCCGGGAGGCAGGACCGGGAGGTAACGCATGTGCGGCATCACCGGCTGGGTCTCCTACGACCGTGATCTGCGGACCGAGACAGCGACCGTGGACGACATGACCGAGACCATGGCCTGCCGGGGCCCCGACGACCGCGGCACCTGGATCGAAGGACCCGCGGCCCTCGGACACCGCAGGCTCGCGATCATCGACCTGGCCGGCGGGCGCCAGCCCATGACCGCGCAGACCCCGGACGGCACCGTCGCCCTCGTCTACTCGGGAGAGGCGTACAACTTCACCGAGCTGCGCAGCGAGCTGACCGACCGGGGCCACCGCTTCACCACCGACTCCGACACCGAGGTGGTCCTGCGCGCCTACCTCGAGTGGGGCGACGCGCTCGCCGAGCGACTCAACGGCATGTACGCCTTCGCGCTCTGGGACAGCCGCCACGACAAGCTCGTCATGGTCCGCGACCGCATGGGCATCAAGCCCTTCTACTACTACCCGACCCCCGACGGCGTCCTCTTCGGCTCCGAGCCCAAGGCGATCCTCGCCAACCCGCTGGCCCGCGCCCGGGTGACCCTGGACGGGCTGCGGGAGCTGTTCGCGATGATCAAGACACCCGGACACGCCGTGTGGGACGGCATGTACGAGGTGGAGCCGGGCACCGTCGTCACCGTGGACCGGCAGGGCCTGAACCGGCGGGTCTACTGGCGGCTGGAGACCCGGCCGCACGCCGACGACCGCACCACCAGCATCGCCACCGTCCGCTCGCTGCTGGAGGACATCGTGCGCCGCCAGCTCGTCGCCGACGTGCCCCGCTGCACGCTGCTCTCGGGCGGCCTGGACTCCTCCGCGATGACCGCCCTGGCCGCGCGGCAGCTCGCCGAGCAGGGCGAGAAGGTCCGCAGCTTCGCCGTGGACTTCGTCGGGCAGACCGACAACTTCGTCGCCGACGACCTGCGCGCCACCCCCGACACCCCGTTCGTGCACGACGTGGCCCGCGACAGCGGCACCGACCACCAGGACATCGTCCTGGACGCGGAGGCCCTCGCCGACCTCGACGCCCGGTCCAAGGTGATCCGCGCCCGTGACCTGCCGATGGGCTTCGGCGACATGGACACCTCGCTCTACCTGCTGTTCCAGTCGATCCGCGAGCGCTCCACGGTCGCGCTCTCCGGGGAGTCCGCGGACGAGGTCTTCGGCGGCTACCAGCAGTTCTTCGACGAGGAGGCCCGCCGCGCCGCCACCTTCCCCTGGCTCGTGCGCTACCGCCGGGACTTCGGCGACGACACCGGCGTCCTGAGCCCCGCGCTGACCGAGGCCCTGGACCTGCGCGGCTACATCGCCGACAGCTACCGCGGCGCCGTGGCGGGCGTCCGGCGCCTGGACGGCGAGAGCGACTTCGAGTACCGGATGCGGCAGATCTGCCACCTCCACCTCACCCGCTTCGTACGGATCCTGCTCGACCGCAAGGACCGCGCGAGCATGGCGGTCGGTCTGGAGGTGCGCGTGCCCTACTGCGACCACCGGCTCGTCGAGTACGTCTACAACGCCCCGTGGTCCGTGAAGTCCTTCGACGGCCGGGAGAAGAGCCTGCTGCGGGAGGCGACGGCGGACCTGATCCCGAAGTCCGTCTACGACCGGGTCAAGTCCCCCTATCCCTCGACCCAGGACCCCCGGTACGCGATCGCGCTCCAGGCGCACGTCAAGGACCTCCTCGCCCGTCCCTCCCACCCGGTCTTCGACCTGGTCGACCGGGAACGGGTGCACCGGGCCGCCCACCCCGACAACCCCCAGACCACCCAGGGCTCCCGCCGCAGTCTCGAACGGACCCTGGACCTGGCCCTGTGGCTGGACCTCTACAAGCCCGAGGTGTCCATCGGCTGAGGCTGAGACTGCGGCCCGGCCTCAGGATCAGGAGGGCCGCTCCGGGCCGCAGGTGCCGCCTCCGGACGGCAGGGTGCCGTCGAGGAGGAAGGCGTTCACCTTCGCGTGGACGCACGCGGAGGCCGGGTACCCGGTGTGGCCCTCGCCCCGGTTGTCGAGGACCACCGCCGACGGACCGAGCCGCTTCGCGGTCTCCTGCGTCCAGCGGTACGGGGTCGCCGGATCCCCGCGGGTGCCGACGAGCAGCATCTTCGCGGTGTGGACGTCCTTCACCTTCGTCCGGATGAACTCGGTGCCCCGAGGGCGCCCGTAGCACATCAGCACCTGCGAGAGCCGGTGCGGACCGAACACCGGGGAGGCCTTCTCGTACGCGCCCCGCAGCCGGTCGATGTCCTTGACGAGCCGGTCGGCGCTCGGCCGGTCCGGGTCGTCCGCGCAGTTGACGGCCATCAGCGCGGCGGGGAGGTTGTCGTCGGGTACGTCGGCGGGGTCGACGAGCCCGCCGCCGGTCGCGGCGGCGGGCGGCAGGGCCACTCCGCCGCCGGAGAAGCGCATGATCCCACTGGGGTCGTGCTCCTTCACGAGCTGGTCCAGCGCCTGCTCCAGCGCCGGCCACAGGCTCTTGCTGAACAGGGCCTGCCCGATCCCGGTCACCAGGTCCTGCCCGGAGAACGGCGCGCCCAGAGCGGTCCGTACGGGGTTCTCGTCCAGGGAGTCGACCAGCCGGACCACCTGCTGCCGGGCCGCGTGCGCGTCGTGCCCGAACGGGCAGGAGCTGTTCTTGACGCACCAGTCGAGGAAATCGTCCAGGGCGGCCTGCTGCCCTCGCGCGGCGGTGAGGCCCTGTTCCGCCAGGGGCTCGGTGAGTGTGTCCACCCCGTCGAGCGCCATCCGGCCCACCTTCGTGGGGAACTGCGCCGCGTACACCGCGCCCAGGCGTGTGCCGTACGAGAAGCCGAGGTAGTTCAGCTTCTTGTCGCCGAGCGCCTGACGCATCACGTCCAGATCGCGGGAGACGTTGACGGTCCCCATGTGCGGCAGGACGGGCCCGGAGTGCCGGGCGCACTGCTCGGCCAGCTTCCGTATCTGCGCGAGGGCGGCCCGGGGATCGCTGCCGCCGACGGGGACGCCCACTCCGTCCGTGTCCTCTCCACAGCTCACGGGCGAGGACCTGCCGACCCCGCGCGGGTCGAACGTCACCACGTCGTAGGACGTCGTCAGGTCCGAGAACGCCCCCTGGGACGCGGCCAGTTGGGGAAGGCCCGGCTGGCCGGGGCCGCCGAAGTTCAGCAGGAGCGATCCCTGGGGCCTGCCGGTCGCCGGGAGGCGGGCCAGCGCCAGGTCGAGGGTCCCGGCGGAGGGGTGCGCATAGTCGAGGGGCACGGTCACCTTGCCGCACTCCATGTCCTTCGCCATGTCCTCGCCCTCGCAGGCGGACCAGGAGATCTTCTGGTGGTAGAAGCGGGACAGCGCACGGTCGGGGTCGCCGTCGGTCGCGACCGCCGACGGAAGCGCCGTGCCCCAGAGGGCCAGCGCCGCGGTCGTGGCCGCCGCCGTGGTGAGGGCACGGCGTCTGCGCATGGGCTGCATGGTGCCTCCCGGGGCGCCCCGGCCGTGAATACCGGCGACGGCCCTTCGACTCACCATAGGCGGGCCCTCGGGGGCGCGCCCGCGGGCGGGCGGGGCCTACGGAGGTGTCCTGTCCTCCGGGTCGCGGGTCGGGCGACGTCTGCCTGCCCGTCGGCCATGCGATGTCGTCGATCGCGAGCCATGGCGCGACGGCCACGGCCGTGGGGGTGAGCCCGGTGAACGCCTTGACCTCGCGGTGGAGGTGGGACTGATCGACGTAGCCGCTCTCCGCGGCGACCCCGGCGGGGGCGTGCCCGGCCGCGAGCAGGTGGGCCGCGTGGTCGAACCGCACCAGTCGTGCGGCGTGCTTGGGCGTGATGCCGAGCTGGGACCGGAAGCGGGCCGACAGCCGCGTACGGCTCCACCCGACCTCGTACGCCAGACGGTCGACCCGCACGCGTCCCCGACCGGCGAGTATCCGCCGCCAGGCGCGGGCGACCTCCGGGTGGACCGGTCGCTGAGTACCCAGTCGGCGGCCGAGGAGTTCCAGCGCGATCGCGAACCGCTCGTCCCACGACGCGGCGGCACGCAGCCTGTCCTCGTCCCGCCCGGCGTCGCGGCCCCAGAGGTCCTCGAAGGCCACCGCCGTCCCGCTCGGCTCGGCCGCCGCGCCGAACAGGGCAGCCGCCGTGACCGGCTCAAGGCGGATCCGGAGGCACTCGCCCATCAGGGCGCCTGCCCAGAACTCGCCGGGGTGGAGCCCGACGGCGACGCTGCCGCGCCCGTGCCGGTCAGGTGGTGGACGAGGCCTTCCGTCTCGCTCAGATCGATGAGCAGGGCGACGGACGGGTGCGCGACCATGGCGATGTCCACGGTCGCGGGGGCGCGTTGGCTGAACCCGGCCATGCGTACCCCGGGCAGGTGTCCTGGCGGTCGCGGGACCGCGACCTCCGCCAACGCCCAGTCGAAGGGTCTCCCGGCCGGCATCACGTCAACAGCCTAGGTCTCAAGGGGCGATGGGCGGGGTATCGGCGACCCTCGCCGCGAAGTCCAGCAACAACTCGCTTGTCACGTCGGGTGCTTCGAACATGGGCAAGAGCCCGACTCCGGGCGGCACTTCGATCCGGGCGTTCGGTACCGCGTCGTACTGGTGCACCGAGGACGGGGCGTAGCGGGGCTCGGCGGCGCCGAAGATCACCAGCACGGGGACGTCGAGGGCGGCGAGACGTGCGGGCAGGTTCCGCTCGGTGAGGTACGCGGCACTGCGGCGCAGCACCTTCCTGAGCGCGGGGTACGTGGTTCTCCGCAGATCGGCGACCACGTCGTCCGGTACGTCCACGGGGCGCGCGCAGATCCTGTCGAACTGTCCGCGGATCATGGCGTCCGAACGCGTCGCCCAGAGGAGCGGACCGAGGGGTGGGCCAACAGCGCACGGAACAGGAGCGGTTGGGGGAGGAGTGCGTCGAGGCTCGGGCCACTGCTGATCAGCGCGAGTGACCTCACCAGGTCGGGGCGCTGTTCGGCGAGTGCGGTGGCGAGGCAGCCGCCGCTGGAGTGCCCGGCCACGGTGACGGGGCGAAGGCCGAGGTCGTCGAGGAGCGCCGCCACCCGGCCCGCCTGCACGGGCACGTCGTACGACGTCGCGGGCGGGGACTGGCCGCAGCCGGGGAGGTCGATCCGGAGGACGTGATGGTGGCGGGCGAGTGCCGGGACCACCGGGTTCCAGTATGTGCCCGCGGCCCCCGAGCCATGGATGAGCAACAGGGGCGGTGCCTGCCGAGGGCCGTCGTGGACGACATGCATTCCGTGTGAGAACTCTGTGCGGTGTTCGCTCATACCGGGCAGGGTGAGGGGACTGTCGGCCACCGGTCTTGTACTTATGTCGTCGTGGACCGGGCATGGACCCGTCGTGGACTCGGCGAGGGCGAACCTCTCGCCTGTTCCAACTCGCCTGTTCCAACTCACCTGTTCCATCTCGCTGGTCCAACTCTCCCGTTTCATCCCTCCTGTTCATCCTTACATCTGCCATGTACCGTTCAACCGGCCGTCATTCAGGCGGCGTACGAAGAGATGTCTACGCGCGCAGACCGCGGATGTGGTCCTTCTGTGGCCCTTCGCGCGAAGACTCGGCACCCGCACCGTTCCTTCCCCCCACTTCCTCATACGGAGGTCCGCCGGATGCGCACACTCGTCAGGTCCCGTCGCAGACTCACCACGGCCCTCGCCGTGTTCGGCCTGCTCACCGCGGGCGCCGCCGCTCAGACGGCCGCGGCGGCGCCACCCGCGCACGCGGCCACGGCCGCCACCCACCGCGTCCTGTTCGACAACGCCCACGCCGAGACCGCGGGCAACGCCGACTGGATCATCTCCACCAGTCAGCCCGACCCCCTCGGCCAGAATCCCTCCCCGTCCACCGAGAAGGACTGGACCGGGGCGCTCTCCTCCTGGGGCGTCGCCCTCCAGAAGACGGGCGACTACAGCCTGAAGACGCTGCCTTCGGGCTCCAGCCTCGCCTACGGCGGCTCGTCCGCGACCGATCTGTCGAACTTCGACACGCTCGTCCTGCCCGAGCCCAACACGCTGTTCACCGCGGCAGAGAAGACCGCCATCATGACGTTCGTCAAGAACGGCGGCGGCCTGTTCATGATCTCCGACCACAACGGTTCCGACCGCAACAACGACGGCGCGGACTCGGTCAAGATCCTCAACGACCTGATGACCAACAACAGCGTCGACTCCACCGACCCGTTCGGCTTCTCCATCGACGTGCAGAACATCGGCTCCGACTACCCCACCGCCATCAGTGACAGCGGTGACCCGGTCCTGCACGGCTCCTTCGGCAACGTCACCAAGAGCCTGATCGCGAGCGGCACCACCGCCACGCTCAAGCCCTCCGACAACTCCTCCGTCAAGGGCCTGGTCTACCGCACCGGTTACTCCGGCAATACGGGTGCCTTCTTCCTCACCAGCACCTTCGGCAGCGGCCGTGTCGCGTTCTGGGGCGACAGCTCGCCCATCGACGACGGCACGGGCCAGTCCGGCAACACGCTCTACGACGGCTGGAACGACTCCGGAGCCACCAACGCCGCCCTCGCCCTCAACGCCACCGCCTGGCTCGCCGGGGCGGGCGGCAGCAGCGGCGGTGGCGGCGGAGGCTCCACCTCCTGCACCGCGGCCCAGCTCCTCGGCAACAACGGCTTCGAGTCCGGCAACACCGTCTGGAACGCGGGCAGCGGTGTCATCACCAACGCCACCGGAGAAGCCGCCCGTACCGGCTCGTACTACGCCAAGCTCGGCGGCCACGGCTCCGCCGCCACCGACACGCTCTCCCAGTCGGCGAGCATCCCCTCCGGCTGTGCCGCGACCCTGAGCTTCGCCCTCCACATCGACACCGCGGAGACGACGACCAGCACGGCGTACGACACGCTCGGCGTCCAGGTCCTCAACTCCTCCGGCACGGTCCTCGGCACCCTGGCCACGTACTCCAACCTCAACGCGGCCTCCGGCTACACCCAGCGCAGCTTCGACCTCAGCGGCTACGCCGGGCAGACCGTCACGATCAAGTTCACCGGCACCGAGGGCTCCAAGCTCCAGACGTCCTTCGTCATCGACGACACGGCGCTCGACGTGAAGTGACCGACGTCAAGTGACCGATGTGACGTGACCGATGTGACGTGACGAGCGGGACACAGCGGCGGGCCGACATCCATGTCGGCCCGCCGTGTCGTGGGGCCGCCGCCCGGACCCCGGAGACTACACTTCTGTAGACGCTCTACAGGGGGTGTGGGCGACGGCAGGCGAAGGAAGGGTGTCCATGACCGAAGCGAAGGGCGAGCGGCGCCCGGCGGGCGAGCTGGAAGCCGGTGTCATGGCCGCCCTGTGGGCCGCGGACTCCCCCCAGACCCCCGGCCAGGTGCAGCGCAGCCTCGGGGCCGGTCTCGCCCGCACGACGGTGGCGACGATCCTGTTCCGGCTGCGCGCGAAGGGTGCCGTCGACCGCAGACGCCAGGGCCGTGGCTACGCGTACCTTCCTGTCCAGGACGCCCATGGGCTCACCGCGCGCCGTATGCACACCGAACTGGACCGGGGCGGCGACCGGCACACCGTGCTGGCGCGCTTCGTCGCCCAGTTGAGCGAGGACGACGAGCGCGTCCTGCGCGACCTGCTGGAACCCGGGAACGACGGGAGCGACGCGGGGCGCCACTGAGGGGCGGGACCCGTGGTCAGGCCAGGTCCTTGTACATATGGACGTCCTCCGCCCCGCCGGGGATGCCCGGGGTCCTGCCGGTCTCGACGTATCCATGGCGCTGGTAGAACTCCGGCGCCTGGAACGTGAACGACGACACGCACACGCGGTCGCAGCCGCGTCGCCGTGCCTCCTCCTCGGCGGCGAGAAGGAGCCTGCTGCCCCACCCTTCCCTGCGGCTCTCCTTGCGGACCCAGAGCATCTCGATGCCCAGCAACCCGCCCCAAGTCCAGGCGGACAGGCCCCCGATGAGTTCACCACCGCCGTCGACGGCCTTCACCGACAGCGTGCCTTCGTCGTCGGCGGTGGTCCCGGTGGCGGGGAAGTTGATCTCGTCCAGTCCCTGGGACAGGCGTTCGTTCAGCTCAGGGTCCTTGTGGCCGATGGTCAGCGCCGTGTCCGCGTAGTCATGTGCCATGCCGCAGAGCATCGCATCACCCGCCGCGCCGACCGGGCGCCGCGCCGTAGCCGCTCGGCTACGGGACCGCGCTCTGGAGCAGCCCCCGTGCGTAGGCGGCCTGGCCGACGTGCTGGAGATCGTCGGACAGGACGCTGACCAGGCGTACGCCGAGGGTGACCGGCGGATCCCAGCCCTCGTCCACGACGCGTTCGAGGTCCTTGGCCTGCAGCCCGCGCAGGAAGCCGAGCGTCTGCTCGTGCACGGCGTCGTAGTACCCGGTGAGCAGCTCGCCCGACTCCACCTGTACCTTGGCGACCTTGCGCGGGTCATGGCCGTACCCCGTGTCCTGCCGGGGCAGACCGAGCCCGAAGCGCCGCTCCCAGCCCTGCGCGAGCCAGACCTGGTCCAGGCCCGCGGCGTCGGCGATGTGATCGTCCTGGACCCGGGTGAGATGCCAGACGAGCCACGCGAGGGAGTTGGTCTCGTCGGTGGGCCGGGCGTTCAGCTCCTCCGGCCCGAGACCGTCGACGGCGGCATGGACTTCTTCCCGGATGCGGCCGTACGCGTCGATGAGGATGTCCTTGGCATGCATGGCTCCAGCTTCACCCATCGCGGCCCCGGACGCCGCCCGGACGCGCGTCACGTCGGTCGGATGTGGGGCGACGACTGGACTGGTGTGCGGGCGGCAGGCGAGAGTGGGGCGTCGTCCTGAAACGTCCTATCTGGAGCGCATGTTGTACACGGCAGATCCCGCCCGCTACGAGGCCATGCCCTACCGTCGCACCGGACGCAGCGGTCTGAAGCTGCCCGCGCTGTCGCTCGGGCTGTGGCACAACTTCGGCCCCGACCGCCCGGTGCGGACGCAGCGGCAGACCCTGCGCCGCGCCTTCGACCTCGGCATCACCCACTTCGACCTGGCCAACAACTACGGCCCGCCGCCCGGCGCCGCCGAGTCCGCCTTCGGCGACGCGCTGAAGGCGGACTTCGCGTCCTACCGCGACGAGCTGGTCATCTCCACGAAGGCCGGCTACCTCATGTGGCCGGGCCCGTACGGGGAATGGGGCTCCCGCAAGTACCTGCTCTCCTCGCTCGACCAGAGCCTGAGGCGGATGGGCCTCGACTACGTCGACATCTTCTACTCGCACCGCCCCGACCCCCAGACCCCGCTGGAGGAGACGATGGGCGCCCTGCACACGGCGGTCCAGCAGGGCAAGGCGCTCTACGTCGGCATCTCCAACTACTCGCCGCAGCAGACGCGTGAAGCCGCCCGCATCCTGGGGGAGTCGGGCACCCCGTTGCTGATCCACCAGCCGCGCTACTCGATGCTCGACCGCGCCCCGGAGGACGAAGGGCTGCTCGACGCCCTGGAGGAGCTTCAGGTCGGTTCCATCGTCTTCTCACCTTTGGCGCAGGGGCTGTTGACGGGCCGCTACCTCGACGGGATACCGGCGGGCTCGCGGGCCGCGAGCGAGAGCCCGTTCCTCAGCGCCGACACCCTGACCGAGGAGTTGGTGGGCAAGCTGCGCGCGCTCGACGAGATCGCCAAGTCGCGGGGCCAGTCGCTGGCGCAGTTGGCCCTGGCGTGGGTGCTGCGCGGGGGACGGGTGACCTCGGCCCTCGTCGGTGCGAGCAGCCCGGAGCAACTGGAGGACAGCGTCGCGGCGATACGCAACCTGGACTTCGACGCGGAGGAACTGGCGCGGATCGACGCGATCATCAGGCCGTGACGCGTTCGCTCGTGCAGTAGGGAGGCGGGCGGCCGATCGACTACGGACCGGCCGCCTCGACGCCTCGTACGCGACCGCCTCGTACGGGGTGCGGTTGTGCCCTTGCGCGACCTGGCGAAGACTGGTTGACGTAGGGGCAATCGACTACGGCGGGCGCCGCGCGGCCGTGTGTCGTCCGCCGGACGGGTGGTCAACCGTGACGATCTCACCCTTCGGGTCGGGCGACCCGTTCTCCGATCTCTTCAACCGCTTCTTCGGCATGAGCCCGGCGACCTCGCCACCGGCCGTGCAGCGCGTCCCCATCGGCCGTCTTCTCAGCGACTCCTCGCAGGAACTGCTGGCCGCCGCCGGGGGCCGGGCCGCCGAGGACGGGTCCGATCTCGACACCGTGCATCTGCTGTGGGCCGCCACCCAGGTACCGACCGCCCGCCAGATCCTGGAGCAGGCCGGCGCGGACCCGGACCGGCTCGCCGCCGACCTCCAGGAGTCGCTGCCCACCGGGACCGGCACCGGAGAGCCCGCGCTCACCCCGGCGGCCAAGCGCGCCCTGCTCGCCGCCCACGCCCGCTCCCAGGCGGCCGGTGCCTCCTACATCGGCCCCGAGCACATCCTCGCCGCGCTGCTGGAGGATCCGCGCTCCCCGCTCACCCGGACGCTGCGGGCCGAGGGCGCCTCGCCCGGCACGATCGGCGGGCCCGCCCGGGAAGGACGTACGGGACGTACGGACGGCGGTCACCCCGACACCCCGACGCTCGACCAGTACGGGCGGGACCTCACCGACGAGGCGCGCGGCGGACGCCTCGATCCCGTGGTCGGCCGGGCCGACGAGATCGAGCAGACCATCGAGGTCCTCTCCCGCCGGACCAAGAACAACCCGGTGCTCATCGGCGACCCCGGCGTCGGCAAGACGGCGATCGTCGAGGGGCTGGCGCAGCGTGTCGTCGCCGGAGAGGTCCCCAAGGCGCTGCGCGACCGCCGGGTCGTCGCGCTCGACATGGCCGGGCTGGTGGCCGGGGCGCAGTACCGGGGACAGTTCGAGGAGCGGCTGAAGAAGGTCATCGAGGAGGTCACCCAGGCCAAGAAGGGCATCATCCTCTTCCTGGACGAGCTGCACACGGTCGTCGGGGCGGGTGCCACCGGCGAGGGGTCCATGGACGCGGGCAACATCCTCAAGCCCGCGCTGGCCCGCGGTGACCTCAGTGTCGTCGGCGCCACCACCATCGACGAATACCGCAAGCACATCGAGAAGGACGCCGCGCTCGAACGCCGCTTCCAACCGGTCATGGTGCCCGAACCCAGCGTCGAGGAGACGGTCCAGATCCTGCGCGGGCTGCGCGACTCGTACGAGGCGCACCATCAAGTCCGGTACACGGACGAGGCGTTGGATGCCGCGGCCACCCTCTCCGACCGCTATCTCAGCGACCGGTTCCTGCCCGACAAGGCCATCGATCTCATGGACCAGGCCGGTGCCCGGGTCGGGCTGCGCAGCGTCGGCGGCTCCACCGAGACCGCCGAGTTGGAGGACCGGCTCACCCGGCTGCGCCGCGAGAAGGACGAGGCGGTCAGCACCGAGGACTTCGAGCGCGCGGCCGAACTCAAGCGCGAAGTGAGCGAGTTGGAGGAGCGACTCGGCGCGCTGGGCGAAGGCGGGGAGCCGACGCCCGCCGTCACGCCCGAGGACATCGCCGAGGTGCTCTCCGCGCGCACCGGCATCCCGGTCTCCCAGCTCACCGAGACCGAGCGCGAGCGGCTGATGAAGCTGGAGGAGGTCCTGCACCAGCGGATCATCGGGCAGGACCAGGCGGTCACCGCCGTCTCCCAGGCCGTTCGCCGCGGCCGGGCCGGTATGGGCGACCCTGACCGGCCCACCGGCAGCTTCCTCTTCCTCGGCCCCACGGGGGTCGGCAAGACGGAACTGGCCAAGGCGCTCGCGGAACTCCTCTTCGGCGACCCCGACCGTATGGTCCGCTTCGACATGAGCGAGTTCCAGGAGAAGCACACCGTCTCGCGCCTCATCGGCTCCCCGCCCGGCTACGTCGGCTACGAGGAGGCGGGGCAGCTCACCGAGGCGGTGCGCCGCAAGCCGTACAGCGTCGTGCTGTTCGACGAGGTGGAGAAGGCCCACCGGGACGTGTTCAACCTGCTGTTGCAGGTCCTGGACGACGGACGGCTCACCGACGCCAAGGGGCGCACGGTGGACTTCCGCAACACCGTCGTCATCATGACCAGCAACATCGCCTCGAAGCGCATCCTGGACCACCGGGGCGACGTCGAGGAGATCAGGGACGATCTGATGGCGGACCTGCAGGCGCACTTCCGCCCCGAGTTCCTCAACCGGATCGACGAGGTCATCGTCTTCCACGCGCTGGGCCGCGAGGAGTTGGTGCGGATCGTCGACCTGCTCCTGGAGGGCAGCCGCCGTCGGCTGCACGCCCAGCGGATCGGCCTTGAGGTCACCGAGGCGGCCAAGGACTGGCTGGCCGACCGCGGCTACCAACCCGAGTTCGGGGCCCGGCCGTTGCGGCGCACCATCCAGTCCGAACTCGACAACCGGCTGTCGAACATGCTGCTCGACGGCACGCTCAACCCGGGTGACACGGTCGTCGCCGATGTCGCGGACGACGCACTGGCCCTCAGCCTGAAGGCACCCGAGACGAAGGAGACGAAGGGTGCCGAGACCGGCGAGGGCGGCGAGGGCGGTGCGCCGGGTGGCCCGGAAGGCTGCGAACGCTAGCCTGCTGCCGAGCCACCCGCCAGGTGCCCTCCTAGACCGCGCCCGCCGGAACGCGGTCCAGGAACCCGTGGACGGTGCGGATACGACCGTCGTCGTCCAGCTTGATCACGTCGAAGCCCGCGACGGGCGCCGAACCGTCGGCCCCGTTCACCAGGTCCCAGGTGAAGCGGGCGATGTCGTGGTGCCCGTCGACCGTGCCCGTCAGCTTGAAGGAGAAGCCCGGGAACTGCGCCTGCGCTCCCGCGATCACGGCCGCGAGCTGCTCGTGGCCGCTGACGTCGACCAGCGGGTCGGTGTAGCTGCCGTCCGGGGTCCAGGCGGCGGCGACGGCCTTGGTCAGGGTCTCGGGGTCGCTCGCGTTCCACGCCTCGAGGTAGCGGGCAACGGCGGACTCGTAGCGATCGTTGACTGCGGACATGGGGATCAGCCTCCATCGAGGGCGTAGGTGCGGTTCATGAGCCGGATCCCGGGGTGTTGTGCCCGCCGTGCTCCGACACCCGTAACCATGCCCGGCCGCTGTCGGAGCGTCGATTACCTCCGGGGTAAGGAGGGAACGAACGGTTGCGGGACGCGTGGGCCGTGAGCATGTCAGGAGACTGGCCGAAATCACATGGTGACAGAGCGTCAGGAGTGGCGATACTCGAGGGACAGGGTGATTCGGCCACGGCCGAAATGCGCCATCGTACGCATCGGTTCGGGTCGCCCCCGTGCACAGCGAGTGAACGAGCAGCGCGATGGGGAGCGATCGTGCACGACGAATTCCTGTGTCATGTGACGGCCTACGGTGTCTGCGGCGGCCGGCGTATCGGTGTCCCGCTCGGCACCTATCGCGCTCCCACCCTGGCCCTCGCCCTGTGGTGGATGCGGGACCGCGCCTCCTGGATCGCCGAACGGCTCGATCCGGACCCCGGCAACCCGCTCTTCCCGCCGAACTCCATCGCTCCCGTCGCCGACACCGTCCCGGATGTGCCGGGGATGCTGCGTGCCTGGTGCGGTGACATGGGTCAACAGGAGCGCATCGCCGAGGAGTTGGCCGCCGGTCGGCTAGTCCGCGTGGCCACCCGGGACGAGACCACCGAGTACGAACTGCTCGCGGAGTCGGTGGACGCGCTGCGTATGCAGAGGGTCGTTCCCGCGCTCTCGACCCCGGCCGCCTGACCGCACGGAACGCGCCTCAGTCCGCTCGGACCCGTCGGCGTACCCCGCGCGCGAGGAGCGCGCCGACGAACCCGGTGGCCAGTCCCCACGCCGCGGCTGTTCCGAGCGCGGTCCCGAGGTCCGGGGTCAGGAACAGGACACCGGACAGTCCGCCGCCCAGGTCGCCGATGCCGATGAGTGACAGCCCGTAGTGCGCCGAGATGCGGCAGGTCAGGCAGATCATGAGGACGGTCAGCGTCAGTGCGACCGCCATGCGGACGGCGTGCTGCCACGGCCGTGTCCGTGCCGGGGAGCGCACCGCCATCACGCACGCCGCCGCGAGGAGCAGCACGGTGTTCACGGCCAGGAGCCACCACACCCGGCCGTCCTGGGCGGCCAGCGTGCGCAGATTCAGCGTCGCCGTGCCCGGCGTGCGCAGCACCTCGTCGAGCGGACGCGGCATGGGCAGCGCGAACGGCCCGTCCACGCGCCCGTACCAGGTGGCGCCCAGCCCGAGGGTGAGGACCAGCCATACGAGGTTGGGCAGCCCCAGCAGGATCACCGCGAACGTCTCGGCCGGGTGCCCGCGCGTCGCCGCCACGACCAGCGCGATGACGGCGCCCACGGCCACGTAGGCGAGCAACAGGGCCGTCATGGCGTGGGCGGCCGGGCGTACGGGTTCCTGGAAGCGCAACAGCCGGTTCGGCAGCGGTGCTCCGCGCGACACCAGCAGGGCGAGGAGCAGCACGCCCGCCAGCCACAGCATGCCGAACAGCACGGTGAGCGGCAGGTCCGTCGTATAGCCGACCCGAGGGGAGATGCCGAGCAGGTCGCCGATGTCGCCGAGCGGGATCGTGAAGGTCTGGCGGGCCGCGAGCGCGAGCCCGATGAGCGCGGGCAGCCACAAGGCGGCGATCCGGGCGGCCCAGCCCGCCGGTTCGGCCGCCCCGGTGACGGCCCGGTGCCGCAGCGGGCGCAGGAAGCCCGCGGCGATGACGAGGGCCCCGGCGAGCGTCACCGACAGCGGTATCACGGTGAGCCCCGCGCGGGTGTCGGCGAGCGTGCCGGCTTCGCCCGCCAGCCGCACACTGCCGCCCGTCGCCGCGACGACCGAGGCGGCGACCACCCGGGGGAACCCGTTGTCGGGAAGACCGGTGCCACCCGCCGCCCACAGCCCGAGCGCGGCGACGACGCCCATGACGACCAGCCCGGCCACCACCGTCACGAGGGCCTGAAGCCACCCGTGCGGGGCGAGCGCCGGACCACCGGCGCGGACGGCGACCCGGCCGGGCGGGGGCGAAGCGTTCACAGGGCCACGCTAAGCAGCCGCTGCGGACGCCGCCTTCCGGCGGACCTGTAAACGGGTGGCGCGGTCCGGGAGCGGCTGCCGATGCTGGTGGCATGACAGACATCGCGCGAGCGGATCAGGCCCCATTGCTGCCAGGAGAACGAAGGTTCGGGTGGTCGGACATGTTCGTCCACCCCGAGAACGACCCGCGCGGCGACGGCGGCTTCGCGGGGGAGCGGGACACTCTCGTCGGCTACCTCCGCGACCAGCGGCTCACGCTGGAGCTGAAGTGCGCCGGGCTGGACGCCGAGGCCATGGCCCGCCGCAGTGTGCCCCCTTCGAACCTGTCCCTGCTGGGCCTGGTACGGCACCTGGCCGACGTCGAGCGGAAGTGGTTCCGGCGGGTGATGGCCGGTCAGGAAGCGCCGCCCCGCTACCGCACCGACGGCGAGCCGGGCGGCGACTTCGACGGAGCGGTGCCCGACCCGGTGGTGGTCGCCGACGCATGGGACACCTGGCGTGCGGAGACCGCCTTCGCGGAACGCTTCGTCGCCGAGGCGGGCGGCCTCGACATCACCGGCGTCAACGGCGCGGAACCGGTCGCCCTGCGCGAGGTCCTCGTCCACCTGATCGAGGAGTACGCCCGGCACAACGGCCACGCGGACTTCCTGCGCGAGCGGATCGACGGACGCGTCGGGCAGTAGTCGGACGTCCTTTCACGGACGCACGCCACACGCCTCAACTCACCCCGGACTCCCGGCCGTTGTCGAGATTCACCCAGGGCGGAACGCTGATCCCTTCCCGTGGCGCGCGCGTTCCCTAGGCTGGGAGGGTGAGCAACCAAGTGCCGAACGAAGCCCGTGTCGTCCCCCTCCGCCCGCAGACCGCGCCGCCGCACGGCGGCGTGACACCTCGTACCCCGCAGCAGCGGCCCGCCCGGCGGGAGCCGCTGTGGCGCGACCTGGTCGGTGAGGCGCTGCGCCGCGAGCGCCTCGCCCAGGAGCGCACGCTCAAGGACGTGGCGGAGCAGGCCCGGATCTCGATGCCGTACCTGTCCGAACTGGAGCGCGGCCGCAAGGAAGCCTCCTCGGAGGTCCTCGCCGCCGCGGCCCGCGCCCTCGGCCTGGACCTGTCCGACCTGCTCTCGCTCGCCCAGGACGAACTGGTGCGGCACACCCGCGCGAGCGTGGTGGGCCGGGGCCATGCCGCCCGTACGACGCCGACGGCGCAGTACGGCGGTCTGTGCCTGGCCGCCTGACCGGGCGCGGGAGTCCGCCGCGCCCCGACCGATGAGTTCCGCCCCGCGGACCGGTCGACAAGGGGGACAGCTCCCACAACACTCCAGGAGGTAGGCCATGGCCACCGAAGGACTCACCACCTGTCTCTGGTTCGACGGCGAGGCCGAGGAGGCCGCGCGCCACTACGTCTCGATCTTCGAGAACTCCCGCATCGGGCGGATCAGCCGTTACACCGAGGCCGGACCGGGCGTCCCCGGCTCCGTGATCACCGTTGACTTCGTGGCCAACGGGCACCGGTTCGTCGCGCTGAACGGCGGCCCGCAGTTCACGTTCAACGAGGCCGTCTCCTTCCAGATCCACTGCGCCGACCAGGAGGAGGTCGACCACTACTGGACCCGGCTCGCCGAAGGCGGTGGTGAGCCGGGTCCGTGCGGCTGGATCAAGGACAAGTACGGCGTGTCCTGGCAGGTCCTCCCGGAGGCGCTCATCGCCATGATCGGAGATCCCGATCCCGAGAAGGCCGCCCGTGCCACCCGGGCGATGCTCGGCATGGGCAAGCTCGACATCGCCGGGCTGGAGAAGGCGTACGCGGGCGGCTGAGCGCACCGTACGGGTGGGAATGGGCCATAGGGCTGCGCGAGCGACGTGGACGCGCTGTAATTGCACTGTGAGCAGTGAGGGCGCTGCGGGGCGCGGAACGAGGCCGCCACGTGCGGAACTTGCCCTCAGGACGCTCACGGACCAGCTCGACCAGTTCGACCCCCGCGAGCGCCTGCGGCGTGTGCTCGAACAGGCGCTCGTCTTCACCGCGGCGAGCCTGGCCGCCGTGTACGTTCCGGACGAGGACGGTCACCATCTGTACCTGGCCGAGTCGGCCGGTGTGCCGAGGGCGCTGTACGGGCTGCGCGACGCCTACCCCCTCTCCGGCGGAGCGCCCGCGGTGAAGGTGCACCACTCCGGGCGGCCCCTGTGGCTCGCCCCCGAGGACCTGACCCGCCGCGCCGACGCGCGACGGCTGCCGGCCAGGGACTTCTCCCTGGGGGTGCTGCCGCTGCGCGACGGCGGCTGCCTGGCCGCCGTCAGCGACCGCCCCGACGGCTTCGACGCCGAGGAGCGCGCGTGGCTGCGGCGCCTGGCCGACGCCGTCGCCAGCCCCGCGCCGGTCACGGCCGAGACCGGGGACCTGCCCGGCAACGCCTTCCGCCTCGCCGTCGACTCCGGCCGCGTCGACGTCGACGACGGGATGCTGGAGCTGTTCGGTATCGACCCGCACCAGTTCGACGGCACGCTCGAATCCCTGCTCGCCCAGACCGTGCCGGAGGACCTGCCCTCGCTGATGTCCGTGGTCGAGGCCGACCACATGGCCATCGGCGACCGCGAGCTGGAGTTCCGCATCCTCCAGCCCTCCGGCGAGCCGCGGTGGCTGCGGCTGCGCGGGCATCTGCTGCCCGCCGCGGACGGCCGCCCCGCACGGCTCGTCGGCACGGTCGCCGACGCCTCGAAGGAACGCCCCTCCGTCAGCGACGTCACCCGCGTCCAGCGGCTCGCCGCGGCCCTCGCCACCGCGGGCACCGTCCGCGACGTCAGCCGGGCCGTCGTCGCCGCCCTGCGCACACCGCTGCAGGCCGACCGCATCGCGCTCGCCGAGCTGGAGTCCGACCGGCTCGTCGTCACCGTCCTGGACCCGCCCGAACCGGAGGCCTGGCCCGAGCTGTGGCGCGCCGAGTGGCGCTCGGAGTGGCCCGACGCCCCCGTACGCGCCATGCCGACCCTCGCCGCCGCGCTGCGCGAGGGCCGGGCCGCGGTCTGGTCCGGCGGCACGACCCTGGAGCCCCCGCTCGCGGAGGTCGGCCCCGGCGGCCTCGCCGTGCTGCCGCTGCCCGCCGACGGACGCACGGCGGGGGCCTGCCTGATCGGCTGGGACAGCCCGCACGACTTCGACCCCGACGAGCGCGCCCTGCTCACCGCCGTGGCACGGCTGGCCGGACAGGCCTTGGCGCGCGCCCGCGCCTTTGACGCCGAGCACGAACTGGTCGGCATGCTCCAGCGCGCGCTCCTGCCGCGCCGCCTGCCCCGGCTGCCGGGCGCCGTCGCCGTGGCCCGCTATCTGCCCACCACCGCGGACCTGGAACTGGGCGGCGACTGGTACGACGTGATCCCGCTGCCCGACAACCACGTCGCCCTCCTCATCGGCGACGTCCAGGGCCACAGCGCGGGCGCCGCGACCCTGATGGGCCAGATGCGCACCGCCCTGCGCGCCTACGCCGTCGAAGGACACCCCCCGGACGTCGTCGTCTCCCACGCCAACCGGCTCCTCGTGGACATGGAGTCGGACCTCTTCGCCACCTGCTGCTACGTCGACGTCGACATGGAGCAGGGCATCGCCTGGTACGTCCGCGCCGGTCACCCCCCGCCCGTCCTGAGGTACCCGGACGGCAGTACGGAGATCACCGAGTCGGACGGCGGACCGCCGCTCGGCGTCGTCGCCGAGGCCGACTTCCCGATGAGCCAGCTACGGCTGCAGCCCGGCACGCTCGTCGCCCTGACCACGGACGGCCTGGTCGAGTCCGCCGAACTCGACATCGAGGACGGCCTCGCACGCCTCGCCGACGACCTGGCCGCGGCCGACCCGGCGTACCCCGGCCTCGTCGCGGACGCCCTGCTCACCGGCGCCAACCGCAACGACGACGTGGCCCTCCTGCTCATGCGCTACGACGGCCTGGCGGTGCGCCCGCTGCGCGAGAGCTGGACGGTGTGGCGCGTCCCCGAGGCGGTCCGGCACGCCCGTCGCTTCACCCGCCGCGCCCTGCGCGCCTGGGGCGTGACGCGGGAAGCCGACACGGCGCTGCTCGTCGTCTCCGAACTCGTCACCAACGCCCTCGTCCACACCGACGGCCGGGTCCGCCTCGACCTCACGCTCGTCGACCAGCGGCTGCGCGTCGCGGTCGCCGACGCCTCACCGCGTACGCCCGTCAAGCCGACGAACATCGGCTGGGAGGCGACCGGTGGCCGCGGCATCCTGCTCGTCGAGGCCCTGTCCACCGCGTGGGGCAGCCTCCCGGTCAGCGGCGGCAAGCAGGTGTGGGCGGACGTCGCCCTGGAACCGCCCGACACCTCCTGAGACACGGCTCAGGCACGACTCAGGCACGGCGGCAGCAGGAGCGGCGGAAGCGGCGTACCACCAGACACGCCAGCGCGACCGCCGCCACGGCCGCCACCGGGCCCGCGAGCCGCTTGGCCACCGGCACGCCCGCCGTACGCAGCAGATCGATCGACTCGGCGGGCGCGGCCTGTTCGGTGAAGACGGGCGCCGCGGGCTCGGCCCGAGCCGCGGCGCGCTGCTCGTCCAACTGCCGCGCCAGACAGTCCGCGAACCGGCCGACCAGCTTGTCGCCGACCTCCGCCAGCACACCGCGCCCGAACTGCGCCGGACGTCCGGTCACGGTCAGGTCCGTGCGCACCGAGACGCTGGTCCCGCCGCCGTCGCCCGGTACGAGCGTGGCCGTCACCGTGGCCCGTGCGGTGCCCTGCCCCCGGGTCTCCCTGCCGTTCGCGGCCAGCACCATCCGGTACGCGGTCTCGTCCTGCTCCTCGAAGACGGCCGTGCCCCGGTAGGTCACGGTGACCGGGCCGACCTTCACCTTCACCGACCCGGTCACGGTCCTGCCGTCGTACTCCTCGACCGTCGCGCCCGGCATGCACGGCGCGACCCGCTCGATGTCGAGCAGGGTCCGCCAGGCGTCCTCGACCGGGACCGGGACCGTGAACTCGTGGTGCAGTTCCATCGTTTCGTCTCCTCCTCAGTGCGATGTACGGCCGGTGCGGCCTGTACCGCCGGTGCGGCCGGGCGGGTGGATCGCCCCCGCCGTCGCGGTCAGGGGCGTGCCGCTGCCGCCCCACCGCAGGGACACGATCTCGGCGGCGACGGACACCGCGACCTCCTCGGGCGTGCGTGCCCCGAGGTCCAGGCCGATCGGCGAGCGCAGCCGGGCCAGTTGGGCCTGTGTGAGCCCCGCCCGGGTCAGCCGCTTCATCCGGTCGTCGTGGGTACGGCGGCTGCCCATAGCCCCGATGTACGCGGCCGGCCGGCGCAGCGCCTCCTCCAGAAGCGGGACGTCGAACTTCGGGTCATGGGTCAGGACACAGATCACCGTGCGGTCATCGGTGTCCGTGTTCCGCAGATAGCGGTGCGGCCAGTCCACGACCACCTCGACGCCCTCGGGGAAGCGCTTGGGGGTGGCGAAGACCGGGCGGGCGTCGCACACCGTGACCCGGTAGCCGAGGAAGGAGCCGATCCGGGCGACCGCCGCCGCGTAGTCGATGGCGCCGAAGACCAGCATTCGCGGCGGCGGCGCGAAGGAGTGCAGGAACACACCGACCGCGTCCTCGCGACGCTCGCCGTGCGGGCCGTAGTGCCGCAACCCGGTGGCGCCGAGGGCGAGTTCGCCGCGCGCGTCGGCGGTGACCGCCGCGTCCAGACCGGGGGAGCCGAGCGAGCCCGCCGCCTCGTCGGGCCACACCGCGCGCGAGGCCCCGCGCGGCGCGGGACCGTCGAGCACCGTCGCCACGGTCACCGGACGCCCCACGGCCACCGACTCGGCCACCGCCGCGAACGAGACGTCCTCCTCGGGCGTCACCCGGCGTACCAGCAGCGTGATCTCGCCGCCGCAGGTGAGCCCCACGGCGAACGCGTCCTCGTCGCTGTAGCCGAAGGTCTCCAGCCGGGCCGTGCCCGACTCGACGACCTCCTGGGCCAGTTCGAACACCGCGCCCTCGACACAGCCGCCGGAGACGCTGCCCACTACCTCGTCGCCGGGCCCGACGGCCATCGCCGCCCCCGGCTCGCGCGGCGCGCTGCGGCTGACCGCGACAACGGTGGCCAGGCCGAACGGGGCGCCCGTCACGTACCAGCGGTGCAGCGCCGGAAGGATCTCACGCATCACGCGCTCCCTCGGTCACGGTTCCGTTCCTCTCGTCGCTCCCTGCTCCACGGCGGCTCCGCGCACCACGGCCGCGAGGCGCTCCAGTGCGGCCAGGCTGTGGCCTTCCACGAACGCGTCCACGCTCGGCAGTGCCGCTGCCATGCCCGCGGCCAGGGGCGCGTAACCGGGGCGCGCCTTGCGCGGGTTGGCCCAGACCACCCGGTGCGCGAGCCGGTGCAGTCGGCGCATCTGCGCCCCGAGCAGGGCCGGATCGCCGCGCTCCCAGCCGTCCGACAGCACCACCACGATCGCGCCGCGCGCCATGCCCCGCTGCCCCCACCGGTCGAGGAAGGCGCGCAGCAGTTCGCCGAGCCGGGTGCCGCCGCGCCAGTCCGGCACGGCCGCCGCGACCTGGGCCAGGGCCGCCTCGGGGTCCCGGTGCGCCAGTTCGCGGGTCACCCGGGTCAGCCGGGTGCCGATGCTGAACACCTCGGTCCGGCCGCCGCGCACGGCCGCGTGGGCGAAGCGCAGCAGCGCGTCCGCGTACGGGGACATGGAGCCGCTGACGTCCACCAGCAGGACGACGCGCCGGGGCCGGTCGGCGCGGGTGTGCCGCCGCGGGCGCGCGGGCTCGCCGCCCCGGCGCAGCAACTCCCGTACCGAGCGCCGGGGATCGATGTCTCCGCGCCGGGCCGGACGGCGCCGCGCCGTGCGCCGTGCCTCGCCGCGCAGCGTGAACGCGGCCAGCAGGCGCCGCAGTTGCTCCCGCTCGGCCGCCGTCAGACCGGCGAAGTCACGGTGGCGCAGGACCTCGGTACGGCTGGCCAGCGCGGGTGTCGCGATGTCTTCCTCGGCCCCGATGGCCGTACGGGGAGCGGTACTCGGGACCCGGACGGCCGTCGCCCGCAGGCGCGGTGGCGGCGCCACGCGGGTCCTGCCCGGGACCGGGCCGCCCCCGAAGTAGGCGCCGAACACCCGCTCGTAGCGCGCCAGGTCGTCCCGTCCCGCGCACAGCGTGAGCCGTCCCGCCCAGTACACATCGGAGCGGACACCGGGCCGCAGCGCGTCTAGTGCACGCAGGAAGACCTGGACGCGGTCCGGTCCGGCGTCGACGCCCGCCGCGCGCAGGGCGCGCACGAACCCGACGAGCACGGTGGGCGCGTCGACGTCCATGTCACACCCCGCGGGCCGCGAGGATCGCCGACAGATCGAGCCCCCGCGCACGCTCCATGTCCTCGCGGTACTTGAGCACCGACCCCAGTGTGGTCACCGCCAGCTCCGCGTCCACCTCCGTGGCACCGAGCGCGTCCAGCGCCCGCGCCCAGTCGATCGTCTCCGCCACCCCCGGCGGCTTCACCAGGTCCTCGGCGCGCAACGCCTGCACCAGCGTGGTGACCTGCTCCGCCAGCCTGGCCGTCACCTGCGGCAACCGCCGCCGTACGATGGCGAGTTCGCGGGCGAAGCCGGGGTGGTCGAACCAGTGGTAGAGGCAGCGGCGCTTGAGCGCGTCGTGCACCTCCCTTGTGCGGTTCGACGTCAGCACCACCACGGGCGGCTCCTTCGCGCGCAGCGTGCCCAGTTCGGGGATCGTGACCGAGAACTCCGACAGCAGCTCCAGCAGGAACGCCTCGAACTCGTCGTCGGCGCGGTCGATCTCGTCCACCAGCAGCACGCAGGGGTGGGTCTCCAGGGCCTTCAGCAGCGGGCGGGCGACGAGGAACCGGCGGTCGTACAACTCGCCCTCCAACCGGTCCGGATCCCTGACCCCGGCCGCCTCCGCCGCCCGCAGATGCAGCAGTTGGCGCGGGAAGTCCCAGTCGTACAGCGCCTGGGAGGCGTCGATGCCCTCGTAGCACTGGAGCCGGATCAGCGGGGCGCCGAGCGCCGTCGCGAGGGCGGACGCGAGCGCGGTCTTGCCCACGCCCGCGTCGCCCTCGCAGAAGACCGGCCGGTGCAGCCTGAGGGCCAGGAAGCAGGCGACGGCCAGCCCTTCGTCGACGAGATACCCCGTCTCCTCCAGGCGGGCGCGCACCTCCTCAGGCCCTCTCACGCGCTCACTCCCCTCCCGCCGCGGCCAGCACCGCCCGCCGGGTGAGCACCCGGGCGAGATGGGCGCGGTACTCGGGCGTGGCCGACGGGTCCGAGGAGGGGCGGGTGCCCTCGGCCGCCGCCGCGGTGGCGCGCGCGACGGCGTCCGCCACCGCCGGGACCCCGGCGAGAGCCGCCTCGGACGCGGCGGCCCGCAGCGGCGTGGCGCCCATGTTGGTCAGCCCGATCCGCGCCTCGGCGATGTGCCCGTTCTCGCGCCGTACGAGCGCCGCCACACCGACCACCGCCCAGGCCTGGGCGACCCGTTGGAACTTCTCGTAGCGGAAGCCCCAGCCCTCCCGCTTCGGCACCCGCACCGCCACGAGCAACTCGTCGGGCCGCAGCGCGCTCTGGAGGTAGTCGACGAAGAACTCCCGGGCCGGGATGGTGCGTCGGCCCTGCGGCCCCACCACGACCAGCTCGGCGTCCAGGGCGAGCGCCACCGCCGGGAGATCACCGGCCGGATCGGCGTGCGCGAGCGACCCGCCGAGCGTGCCGCGATGCCGTACGGCCGGGTCGGCGACGGTCCGGGTGGCCGCCGCGAGCAGGCCCGCGTACCGGCCCACCAGCGGATCGCGGAGGATGTCGTGGTGCGTGGTCAGGGCGCCGATCACGAGTGTGTCGCCGTCCTCGCGCACCCCGCTCAGGCCGGGGATCCGGCCGACGTCCACGACCAGTTCGGGGAAGGCGAGCCGAAGGCGCAGCAGCGGCAGCAGGCTCTGCCCGCCGGCCAGCACCTTCGCCTCGTCGCCCGCCTCGGCGAGGGTCCGTACCGCCTCCTCGACGCTTGCCGGACGGGCGTAGTCGAATGCCGGGGGGATCATGCCGACGCCTCCTCGATGGCCTGCCAGACCCGCTGGGGTGTACAGGGCATCGCCACGTCGGTGACGCCCAGCGGACGCAGCGCGTCCACGATCGCGTTCACGACCGCCGGGGTGGCCGCGATGGTCCCGGACTCGCCGACCCCCTTGGCACCCAGCGGGTTCGAGGTGGCGGGCGTCTCGGTGCGGTCGGTCACGAAGTCGGGCAGGTCCACCGCCGACGGCACCAGGTAGTCGGCCAGGGTGCCCGACACCAGGTTGCCCTCGTCGTCGTACACCGCCTCCTCGTACAGGGCCTGCCCGATGCCCTGGGCGACCCCGCCGTGCACCTGCCCCTCCACGATCAGCGGGTTGACGACCCGGCCGACGTCGTCCACGCACACGTACGAGCGGATCGTCGACCGCCCGGTCTCCGTGTCCACCTCGACCGCGCACAGATGCGTTCCGTGCGGATAGGAGAAGTTCTCCGGGTCCATGACGTGCTCGGCGTTGATGGTGGGTTCCATGCCCTCGGGCATGTCGTGCGAGGAGAACGCGGCGAAGGCGATCTCCTGGATCGTCGTCCGCGCCTCGGGCGAGCCCTTGACCGAGAACACCCCGCCCGCGAAGTCCAGATCGTCCTCGTCGGCCTCCAGCAGATGCGCGGCGACCTTGCGGGCCTTGCCCACCACCTTCACCGCGGCCTGGTGCACAGCGGCCCCGCCGACGACCAGGGAACGCGACCCGTAGGTGTCCATGCCCTGCGGGGCCGCCTTCGTGTCGCCGTGCACGACCTCCACGTCCTCGAACGGCACGCCGAGGACGTCCGCGGCGATCTGGCTCCAGGACGTCACATGCCCCTGCCCGTGCGGGCTGGTGCCCGTGACCACCTCGACCTTGCCGGTGGGCAGCATCCGGATGCTCGCCGCCTCCCAGCCGCCCGCCCCGTACCGCAGGTCGCCGAGGACCCGGCTCGGGGCGAGCCCGCACATCTCCGTGTACGTCGACACGCCGATCCCGAGCCGCACCGGGTCCCCGCGCTCGTGACGCTTCTGCTGCTCGGCGCGCAGGTCGTCGTAGCCGAACAGCGCGAGCGCCTTGTCCGTCGCCGCCGCGTAGTCACCGCTGTCGTACGTCAGGCCCGCGATCGACGGATAGGGGAACTCCTCGCGGCGGATCCAGTTCCGCCGCCTCAACTCGATGGGATCGAGGCCGAGTTCGGCGGCCAGCTCGTCCATGATGCGCTCGATGGCGAAGGTCGCCTCCGGGCGCCCCGCGCCCCGGTAGGCGTCCGTGGGCGTCCGGGTCGTGAACACACCGGTACAGGTGAAGTCGTACGCGTCCATCTTGTAGATGCCGGGGTACATGAACGCGCCCAGGATCGGCACGCCGGGGGTGACGAGCATCAGATACGCGCCCATGTCGGCCAGCAGATCCACCTTCAGGCCGAGCAGCCGCCCCTCGCGGGTCGCCGCGATCTCGACGTCCTGGATCATGCCCCGGCCGTGGTGGGTCGCGAGACAGCCCTCGGAGCGGGACTCGGTCCACTTCACCGGGCGCCCGAGGCGGCGCGCCACCGCGAGGGCGAGGGCCTCCTCCCCGTACACCTGGAGCTTGGAGCCGAAGCCGCCGCCCACGTCGGGGGCGATCACGCGCAGCTTGTGCTCGGGGATGCCGGTGACCATGGCGAGCATGATCCGCAGGATGTGCGGGATCTGCGTGGTCGAGTGCAGGGTGTACTCACCGGACGCGGGCAGCGGGGTGACCACGACGGCGCGCGGCTCCATCGCGCTGGGGATCAGGCGTTGTTGGCGATAGCGCCGGGTGAGTACGACGTCGGCGCGCTCCTTCACGCGCGCGTAGTCCTCGCCGGTGGCCAGCGGCCAGACGTAGCAGCGGTTGGTGCCCTTGTCGGCGTGGACCAGCGGGGCGTCCTCGGCGAGCGCCGCCTCCAGGTCGAGCACGGGCGGCAGGGGCGTGTAGTCGACCTCGATCGCCTCCAGCGCGTCGGCCGCCGCGTACCGGTCGCGGGCCACGACGACCGCCACGGGATCGCCCGCGTACCGCACCTCGTCCACGGCGACCGGCGGATGGTCGGGCATCACGATGTCCTCGGTCACCGGCCAGGCGCACGGGAGCGAGCCCAGCCCGTCGGCGAGATCACGCCCGGCGAACGCCGCGACGACACCGGGGCGTTCGAGCGCGGGGGAGACGTCGACCCGGTCGACGCGGGCATGGGCCATGGGGCTGCGCAGGATCGCGAGATGCAGCAGCCCGGTCATCTGGATGTTGTCGGTCCAGGTGGTCTGCCCGGTGACGAGCCGGGCGTCCTCCTTGCGCAGCCGGGCCCGGCCCACCTCCCGCTCGGTCGCCTCGGTCATGACGCGACCTCCTGCCCGGAGGCGGCCAGCACGGCGCGCACGATGTTCTGGTACCCGGTGCACCGGCAGAGGTTGCCCTCCAGGGCGTGCCGCACCTCGTCCGCGGTCGGGGCCGGGTTCTCGCGGAGCAGATCCCGGGCCGCCATGATCATGCCGGGGGTGCAGTATCCGCACTGCAGCGCGTGCCGCTCGCGGAACGCCTGCTGCAGCGGATGCCACGCGTCGCCCCGGGCGAGCCCCTGGACGGTGGTCACTTCGCTTCCGTCGGCCTGGACCGCGAGCACCGAGCAGCTCTTGGCGCTCTCCCCGTCCAGATCGACCGTGCAGGCACCGCAGTTGGAGGTGTCGCAGCCGACGGGGGTCCCGGTGAGCCCCAGCCGGTCCCGCAGATAGTGCACCAGGAGGAGGCGCGGCTCGACCTCGTCCTCGTACGTCGTGCCGTCCACCGTCACCGAAATACGGGTCATGTGTGCCCTCCCAGAGAGCCGGGTGAGGGGTGCAGTCGGTTTACGTGACCTGCGTCACTGTAGAGCCGGGCGTCGGGGCGGGGCGAGTGGCACGACAGCAATGGCCGACCGCGCACTGCTGTGGCCGAGGGTGCACTGCTGTGACAGGAGCCGTAAACGCCGGCGAGCCGGTGCGCTCTGTCGGGTGAGCGGGGACCGGGGGCCGTGACCGCCGACGGGCCGGTGGAGTTGTTGAGGGCATGATCTCAACACGACGCATCGTCGCCGCCGTAGGTCTCGCCATGGGCGTCACGGGTCTGGCCGCGCCGCTGGCGACCGCCGCCCCCGTCGCCCCCGTCGGGACCCAGGACACGGCGAACCCGGTCGCCCTGCTCGACTCGATCTCCCGCACAGGCATCCCGCCGGAGCACCAGGCCAAGATGCCGCGGCCCTCGGCGAGCCTGAAGCAGGCCACCGACACCCTCACGCCCGTCACGGGGCGGCTGATCGACTAGAGGCGACTCCGCACAGCGCGCCCCCGTGCCCCCGGCCCGAGAAGGCCGGGGGCCTTGCCGTTCCGGAGCGTGTGCCGGCCGACCTCCCCGGCACTGCCAACTTCCTTGCGGAGTACGGGTCATCACAGGTGGCTGACGCAGGCTCGTGCCGCCCGTTCGCGGATCCCTCCCCGTAGAGGATCATGGGGAGGGGCCACCACGGCCCGCAGCGGGCGCGCGCGAGGCGCCCGTACCACCGACGGAAGGCAGCAGCCCATGGCGCAGGAAGTACGCGGCGTGATCGCCCCTGGCAAGAACGAGCCGGTACGGGTCGAGACCATCGTCGTACCGGATCCGGGTCCCGGTGAGGCAGTGGTGCAGATCCAGGCCTGCGGGGTGTGCCACACCGACCTGCACTACAAGCAGGGCGGCATCAGCGACGACTTCCCGTTCCTGCTCGGTCACGAGGCGGCCGGGATCGTCGAGTCCGTCGGCGAGGGCGTCACGGACGTCGCCCCCGGCGACTTCGTCATCCTCAACTGGCGCGCGGTGTGCGGCCGGTGCCGCGCCTGTCTGCGGGGCCGCCCCTGGTACTGCTTCGACACGCACAACGCCCGGCAGAAGATGACCCTCGCCGCCACCGGCCAGGAACTCTCCCCGGCCCTCGGCATCGGCGCGTTCGCGGAGAAGACCCTCGTCGCGGCCGGGCAGTGCACCAAGGTCGACGCCTCCGCCGCCCCGGCGGTGGCGGGCCTGCTCGGCTGCGGAGTGATGGCGGGCATCGGCGCCGCCATCAACACCGGGAACGTCGGCCGGGGCGACTCGGTCGCGGTCATCGGCTGCGGCGGCGTCGGTGACGCGGCGATCGCCGGGTCACGGCTCGCGGGCGCCGCGAAGATCATCGCGGTGGACATCGACGAGCGCAAGCTGCGGACCGCACGCGAGATGGGCGCGACCCACACGGTCAACTCCAAGGAGACCGACGCCGTCGAAGCGATCCGCGAGCTGACCGGCGGCTTCGGCGTCGATGTCGTCATCGACGCGGTCGGCCGCCCCGAGACGTACCGGCAGGCCTTCTACGCCCGCGACCTGGCCGGCACCGTCGTCCTGGTCGGCGTGCCCACCCCCGAGATGAAGCTGGAACTGCCGCTCCTCGACGTCTTCGGGCGCGGCGGCGCGCTGAAGTCGTCCTGGTACGGGGACTGCCTGCCCTCCCGCGACTTCCCGATGCTGATCGACCTGCACCTCCAGGGCCGCCTGGACCTGCAGAAGTTCGTGACCGAGACCATCGCCCTGGACGAGGTCGAGAAGGCCTTCGAGCGGATGCACGAAGGCGACGTGCTGCGGTCCGTGGTGGTGCTGTGATGACCGCCCGCATCGACCACCTCGTCACCTCCGGCACCTTCTCCCTCGACGGCGGCACCTGGGAGGTCGACAACAACGTGTGGATCGTCGGCGACGACCACGAGGCCATCGTCATCGACGCCGCCCACGACGCCGACGCGATCGCCGCAGCCGTCGGCGACCGGCGGCTGCGCGCCATCGTGTGCACCCACGCCCACAACGACCACATCGACGCCGCGCCCGCCCTCGCCGAGCGGACCGGCGCGGCGATCTGGCTCCACCAGGACGACCTGCCGCTGTGGCGGATGACCCACCCCGACCGTCTCCCCGACCACTGGCTCTCCGACGGCCAGGTCATCGAGACGGCCGGTACCGATCTGACCGTCCTGCACACCCCGGGCCACGCGCCCGGAGCGGTCTGCCTCTACGACCCGGGCCTCGGCACGGTCTTCACCGGCGACACCCTCTTCCAGGGCGGGCCGGGCGCCACCGGACGCTCGTACTCCCACTTCCCGACGATCATCGAGTCGATCCGCGACCGGCTGCTGAACCTGCCGCCCGAGACGGTGGTCCGCACCGGCCACGGCGACTCGACCACCATCGGCGCCGAGGCACCCCACCTCGACGAGTGGATCGCACGCGGCCACTGAGCCGCCGCGACGCCTGTCCGGCCTCCGCGACGCGGAGCCCCGAGCGCGGAGGCCGGACCCCTGCCGACGGGAACCCGTCCCCTCACCCCATGCCGCTCAGCCACGGCCTGACCTGCTTGCGCGCCTCGTGCAGCCGGGACTTCAGCGTGCCCAGCGGCACGCCCACGCGCTCGGCCGCCTCCGCGTACTCCAACTGGCAGATGTCCCGGTAGACCAGGGGCGCCACCAGATGCGGATGCTCGCGCTCCAACCGCTCCAGCGCCTCCAGCAGATCGACACGCGACCCGGCGATCACACTCGTCGTGCGCGGGTCCACCTGCCGCGCCGGGTCGATGGGCGCGGGCTGCTCGGCGGCGCGCCGCTTCAGCTCGCGGTACTTCTGCCGGGCGCAGTTGGCGACCACCGTGTACAGCCAGGTGCCGAAGCGGCTGCGGCCCTGGAACGTCGTGATCTTCCGGGCCACCTGCAACAGCACGTCCTGCGCCGCCTCCTCGGCGTCCTCCCGGCAGGGCAGGAACCGCCCGCAGCGCCGTACGACCTCCGGCCGGATCTCCCGGAGCAGCGCCTCCAGAGCCGCCGTGTCGCCCGCCGCCGCGCGCCGCGCCAACTCCTCGGTGTCCGCGGCATTCCCCACTGGCCGTTCCCCTCGCTGTCGATCCGGGACAGGCATGATAGTGGCATGCAATCCCTGGAGCGGATCGACCGCTACCGCCTCGAACGACGCCTGGGCGGCGGCGCGTTCGGCGTGGTGTGGCTCGCCCATGACGACGCCCTTCAGGCGCCCGTCGCGGTGAAGGTGCTCGCCGAGAACTGGGCCGACCGGCTCGATGTACGAGAGCGCTTCCTGGCCGAGGCCCGACTGCTGCGCAAGGCCGGTTCGAACCGCGTCGTCCAGGTCTACGACATCGGTGAACTCCCCGACGGCAGGCCCTACTTCGTCATGGAGTACGCGGACGGCGGCACCCTCGCCGACCGGCTCGCAGACGGCCCGCTGCCCGTGGCCGAGGCACTGCGCCTGACCGCCCTCGCTGCCCGTGCCGCGAGCGCCCTGCACGACGCGGGCATCGTGCACCGCGACATCAAGCCGTCCAACGTCCTGCTGTGCACCGCGCCCGACGGATCCCCCCGGCTGCTGCTCGCGGACCTGGGCCTGGCCAAGAGCCTCGCACAGGCGTCCGGACTGACCATGGCCGCGGGCTCCGCCGGGTACGCCCCGCCCGAGCAGACCGCACCCGGCACGGGCATCGACGCGCGCGCCGACGTCTACAGCCTCGGCGCCCTCGGCTACCAACTCGTCACGGGCACGGTCCCCGCACCGCCCGGCAAGGTGGTCCGCCCCGACCGGCTGCGCCCCGATCTGCCGCGCGAGGTCCGCCGCGCGCTGGCGCGGGCCATGGCCTGCGACCGCGAGCGGCGCTGGCCCACCGCGGAAGCGTTCGCCGACGCACTCGACCGGCTCGCGGGGGAGTCCTCCACGCCCCCGGCCGCGAGGCCGCGCCGACGCCGCGGGCCGCTGGTCCTCGCCCTGGCCGTGGCGGTCGTGGCCGCCGCCACCGGGGTCACCACCGCGCTGGTGCTGCGTCAGCGGCCCGCGGGCGAGGTCACCGTCCGGGACGCGACCGGGAGGATCGAGGCCACCGTGCCCGCCGCCTGGGGTCGTCAACTGCGCGACGTCGGCTGGGACCCGAAGACCCTGGGCCTGCCGACGGCCCACACCCCCGCCCTCGCCGTCGCCGACGACCTGACGCACTGGCAGGACCTCGGCTCCCACGTGAACGGCGTGTTCGTCGGCCTGAGCGAGCAGGACGGCCTGAGCGGGCGCGACGGTCCGAGCGGGCACGGCGGTCCGAGCGGGCACGGCGATCTGACGGCCGCGGTCCGCGCGCTCCGCCACACCGGCTGCCACTACCAGGGCAGCAGCGACTACCGCGGCACGGCCTGGCACGGACCCGTGCGCACCTGGAACAACTGTCCGGGGGGTGAGGGCACGCTCGTGGAGGCCGCCCTCGATCCGGCCGACGGCACCGGCGCGCCGCAGGTCTACGTCCAGATACGCCAGGACGGCGGTGGTGCGGCGGTCCGCCATGTGCTGGACTCGGTACGGGTCACCGGCTGACCCGGCCACCGGTCCACACGAACGCGTCCGAACCTTTTCGCCTGACCACGCATCGGACATGGATGACGGGGCACACGGCGCCGTTCGCCGGCGCCGGGCGCGGGCGGTGAGATTCAAGGAGCTGAACATGGTGACCTTCTGGCGCGGTACGGCACACACGGCCCGCTTCCTCACGACCCGACGCACGGCGGCGGCCCTGGGCGCGGTCGCCGCCCTGGGCCTGCTCACCGCCTGCGGCAACGACGACAAGGGCACGAGCGCCGCCCCCGAGACGCTGCCCGGCACGGCCCAGCCCGCCTCGGGCGACACCCGGCCGACCGACGACAGCAGGGCACCGGTCACCTCCGGCGCCCCGAGCGCACCCGCCACCCAGGGCGGCCCCCGTGCCTCGTCCGCCACCACCCCCTCGGGCGACCGCGCCACCGGCACCCGCTGCCACACCTCCGAACTGCGCGCCGCCGTGGGCCCCAACAACCCCGGCGCCGGACAGGAGAACTTCCCTCTCGTCCTGACCAACCGCTCGCAGCGCACCTGCACGATCAACGGCTACCCGGGCGCCGCCTTCGTGGACGCCGCGGGCAAGCAGGTGGGATCGGACCCGAAGCGCGCGTCCAACGGCCCCACGAAGATCACGCTGGCTCCGGGCGCGAGCGCCTGGGCCGGGCTGACGTTCTCCAACCCCGAGGTCAGCGGCGCCCGTACCGCCACACCGGCGGCGATCCTCATCACCCCGCCGGACGAGAAGGCCTCCCTGAAGGTGGCGTGGAAGGGCGGCAAGGTGCCCGTGGCGGGCAACTCCTCCTCGGCGTTCGTCACCGTCTTCAATCCGGGCACCGGCGCCTGAACCGCGTCCCCGCACCCCTCGTTCCCCGCACCCCGCTGCCTCCTCCACGCCGGCGGGGTCCTGCGGCCCTCTGCCCTCGCGCTCGCCCGAGCACTAGCGTCGGAGCCATGGAACACATGAGGCGTTTCGAGGGGTACGGAGTCCTGATCACGGGCGCGGCGCGCGGCATCGGCGCCGCCACCGCCCGGCGGTTCGCGCGGGAGGGCGCCCAGGTGCTCGTCACCGACATCGACGTGACGCACGCCCGCACGACCGCGGACGCGCTACGAGAAGAAGGCGCGCGAGCCGAGGCGTTCGCGTGCGACGTCGCGGACCGGGCCTCCGTCGAGGCGGCCGTCGCCCACGCGGTGGACGCCTTCGGCACGCTGGACGTGCTTGTCAACAACGCGTACGGCTGCACGCCCGACGTCCCGCTCTTCGAGGACGAGCCGGACGAGGTGTGGGCGCGCGACATCGACCTCACCCTGACCGGGGCGTACCGCTGCAGTCGCGCGGCGCTGCCGCATCTGCTCGCCTCCGGGCGCGGCGCCATCGTCAACATCGGTTCCGTGAACGGCATCCAGAGCTTCGGCAACCACGCCTACAGCGCCGCGAAGGCGGGCCTGGAGTCCCTCACCCGTACCCTCGCCGGGCACGCGGCACCGCGCGGAGTCCGGGTCAACCTCGTGGCGCCCGGCACGATCCGTACCACCGCCTGGGAGGGCCGCGACGCGGACCTCGCCGCGGTGAGCGGGCTGTACGCGCTGGGCCGGGTCGGTGAGCCCGAGGACATCGCAGGGGCGGTCGCCTTCCTCGCCTCCCCGGACGCCGCGTGGATCACGGGCACGACACTCCGCGTCGACGGCGGCCTGCTCGCCGTCAACACCGGATTCCGGGACCGCATGGGACGCGCCGACGACGGCCCTCGGACGCCGGAGAACCGTGCACGCACCGGAGGCTGACGCCCCGTAACGCGCGCGGCGGACGATACCCGACCGGCGCGTGTCGGAGGTGGCCTCGCCCGAGGCGCCGTCCCTAGCGTGGAGGGCCGGACAAGGCCCTTACCGTCCGCCACGACGCGCGGGCACCGGCCGCCGCCCGGACCCCGGACCCCGGAACCCGAGACGAGAGGTGGCCGTGTCGATCGTTACCCCCGAGTCAGCCGGGACGGAGCCGGACATCAGCGTGGTCGTCATCGTCTACAACGACGACCGGCGCCTCCCGGTGGCCGTCCGCTCCGTCCTCGACCAGTCGCTGCGCAACGTGGAAGTGATCGTCGTCGACGACTGTTCGACCGACGGCTCCTACGACACCGCGCGGGCGCTGGCCGCCGCCCACCCCCGACGCGTCCGCGCGATCCGGCTGCCCGAGAACAGCGGTGGCTGCGGAGAACCCCGTAACCACGGCATGGCCGCGGCCCGCGGACGCTACGTCATGTTCCTGGACAGCGACGACACCCTGGAACGTCACGCCTGCCGCAACCTGCTGGAAGCGGCCGAGCGCACCGGCGCCGACCTGGTCTCCGGGCGCTGCGTCCGGGTCCACACCGACAGCCGGCACGTCAAGCGGATCCCCTGGTACCCCTGGCTGTACCGGACCACGACCACCGTCGAGTCCGTCGCCGACCTGCCGGACCTCTTCGTCTTCGACACCCTGTCCACCAACAAGTGCTACCGGCGCTCCTTCCTCGTGGACCACGGCCTCACCTTCCCGCGCGGCATCCACTACGAAGACCTGCTGTTCTCCGCCGAGGCGTATCTCGCGGCAGCGCGCATCACCCTGATCCCGCACACCGTCTACTTCTGGAACGTGGCCGAGAAGACCACGGCCAAGTCCATCAGCAACCGGCGCCACGAGATCAACAACTTCACCGACCGGCTGGAGATCCACCGGCGTATCGACGCCGTCCTCGACCGGCGCGGCCTCGGCGAACTCAAGCTGTGCAAGGACATCAAGTTCCTCAAGCACGATCTCGTCCTCTACCTGCGCGACCTGCCCTTCCTCGACAACGACTACCGCCACCGCTTCGCCGCACTGGCCCGCGGCTACGTCCAGGACTTCCCGCAGGAGGCGTACGACAGCCTCGACGCCGTGCACGCCATCTGCGCCTACCTGCTGATGCGCGAGGACTGGGACCATCTGATGCCCGCCATCGACACACTGATCAACCGTAAGAAGATCTCCGCGCCGCTCGCCGAGCGGGACGGCCGGATCTACTGGTGCGACCGACATCTGGACGACCCAGCGGCCCGTGAGGTCATGGACGTCACCCGACTCGGCTACCACGGCAAGCCGCTGGAGAGGATGTTCCTGCGCAATCTGCTCACCCGCTACGCCGTGCGGGGCGGCACCGTGCTCCTGGCGGGCGCCGTGGTCAACCCCCTGCACACCGTCCCCGCGGACGCCGACCTCACCGCCGAGCTGGAGCTGCGGGCCCGCCGCCGCAGCCTGCGGAGCTACCGGTTCCCCGTGCGGACGGTACGTCACGAGGGCGACGCCCTCACCTGGCAGGCGGCCGTACCGCTGGCACGCGCGTTCCGCCCGGTGGGCGTCCTGGACGAGGTATGGGACATCCGGCTGCATCTGACCGCGGACGGTCAGCGGACCACCAGCCGGATCACGGCCGGCAGCGTCGACCTGGAGAACGCCCCCGCCCTGCCGGTGCGCCCCCGGCTGACCCGGCTCGTGGCCGACCGGCTCGCACCCCAGGTCTCCGCCAAGGGCCATCTGGCCTTCCGGCTCACCCAGCACAGCCCCGCCGCACAGCGCGGGCGCGCCCTCGTGGACCGCAATCTGCACGGGCCCGCCGCCAGGGCCGCCAAGCGCACCTACCGCGGACTGCGGGCCGTGCGCCGGGACCTGACCTCCGGGACCCGCAAGGTGCAGGTCTACCACCGCATGCTGCGACTGCTCCCGGTCCGCAAGGGCACCGTCGTCTTCGAGAGCCATCTCGGCAAGCAGTACAGCGACAGCCCCCGCGCCCTCTACGAGGAACTCAGACGCCGTCAGACGCCCGTCACCGCCATCTGGTCCTACGCGGGCGCGAGACCCACGGGCTTCCCGGCGGACGCCGAACTCGTCCGCCGCTGGTCCTGGCGGTACCTCCGGGCGCTGGCCCAGGCCGAGTTCTGGATCGACAACCAGGGCTTCCCCCTCAAGCTGGCCAAACGCCCGGAGACCACCTACCTCCAGACCTGGCACGGCTCGGCGCTGAAGAAGATGGGCTTCGACCAGCCCGCTCACCGCGTGATGTCCGAACATGCCCAACTCGCGTACCAGCAGGCGCTGGACCGCTTCGACCACTTCCTGGTCCGCGGCGAACACGACGTCCGCACCCTCGCCCGCGCCTACCGCATCCCCGAGCACAAGCTCCTGCGCCTCGGCTACCCCCGCAACGACGCCCTGGTACGAGCCGCCCGGAACCCGCGCACCCCCGACCCGGCACTGCGCAGCCTCGCCGAACGCCTCGGCATCCACCCCGACCGCCGCGTCCTGCTGTACGCGCCCACCTTCCGCTCCCGCCCCGACGGCCGCGCCCGCGACTTCGCGTTCCCCTTCGACATCGAAGCCTTCGCCGAGCGCTTCGCGGACCAGTACACCCTCCTCGTCCGCTCCCACTACCTGAACCGCGTCACCCTGCCCCCGTCGGTCACGGGCCGCGTGATCGACGTGACCGGCGAACCGGACATCACCCCGCTCCTGCTGCTCTCCGACGCCCTGATCACCGACTACTCCTCGGTGATGTTCGACTATGCGCTGCTGCGCCGGCCGATGGTGTTCTACGCCCACGACTGGGAGGAGTACTCCCGGGACACCCGCGGCACCTACTTCGACCTCCCGGCCGAGGCCCCGGGTCCCGTCGCGCACACCGAGGACGAACTCTTCGCCGCGCTCGGCGACTTGCGCGCCCTGAGCACCCGCTACGAGGCACGGCTCAAGGAGTTCGTGAACCGATACGGCGAGTACGACCGCGGGGACGCGGCGGCTCGCATCGTGGACCGGTTCTTCGCCCCCACGAGGCAGGCCCCATGACACAGCGTGAGATCTTCTTCGTCGCCAACGAGGTCAACGAGCTGGGCGGCGTGGGCCGTTGGCAGCACCAGATGGCCCGGCTGCTGTCCGAGCGCGGCCACCGGGTCCGGATCATCGGCATCTCCCCGCCCGAGGTACCGATGGACCTCGGCGCACACCCCCCGTACGAGACGCTGACCCTCTACGACCGGCGGCCCCCCGGCCGCCGCAAGCCACGCCTCGGGCTCGGCCGGTTCGATCCGGCCGTCCGGCGGCAGGAGGCGAGCCGGCGCGCCGTCGCCGAGCGCCTGTCCCGCGCGTTCCGCGCCGCACGGCCCGGAGCCGTGATCATCGTGACCCAGGTGTGGGCGATGGAGTGGGTGGCGCTCGCGGACACCGCGGGGCACCTGGTCATCGGCATGAGCCACGAGTCGTTCGGAGCGACCCGCCACTCCTCGCGCTTCGCCCGCGTGCGCAGGTACTACCAGGACGTCGACCGCCTGCTCGTCCTCACCCAGGAAGACGCCGACCGCTGGGCCGTCGAGGGACTCACCCACGTCTCCTTCCTGCCCAACCCGCTGCCCCTGACCCCCGACGCCCCCTCACCGCGCACGGAGAAGGCGGTGGCCAGCATCGGACGACTCGACCACGCCAAGGGCGTCGACCTGCTGCTGGACACCTGGGCCGAGGCCGCGCCGCGGCAACCGGGCTGGCTCCTGCGCATCTATGGCACCGGGGAGCACGAGGCCGCGCTGCGGCGGCAGTGCACGGACCTCGGCCTGGACGACTCGGTGGAGTGGGCGGGCCGGACCGACGACGTCGTCGGCGCGCTCAGACGGTCGTCCGTGTTCGTCCAGTCCTCGCGCGGCGAAGGCTTCCCGCTCGTCCTCCTGGAAGCGATGGCCTGCGGCGTGCCCTGTGTCGCCTTCGACTGCTCGCCCGGGGTACGGGAGATCGTCAGGAACGGCGAGGACGGACTGCTCGCCCGGCACGGCAACGTCTCCGAACTCGCCGACCACCTCGGCCGGTTGATGGCCGACGAGAACCTGCGCGACACGATGGGGGAGCGGGCCCGGCAGAACGTCCGGCGCTTCGCCCCCGAGGTGATCACCCGCCGCTGGGAGGAACTCTTCGCCTTCCTGGAGCGCTGACCGGCGGCACCCGGCCCGCAGGCCTGTCGCACCCGGCCCGCGGGCCGTCACCAGGCGAACTCGGCGCGCGGCCCCGACCATCTCTTCGTAGGGTGGAAGGGAGGTCGACCATGCGCGTGCTGGTGATCGAGGACGAACGCGGGCTCGCCACGGCGATCGCCCGAGGGCTCGCCGAGGAGGGCTTCGTCGTCGATGTCGCCCACGACGGCGTCGACGGACTGTGGCACGCCACGCACGAGCCGCACGACGCGATCGTGCTGGACCTCATGCTGCCGCGGATGTCCGGCTACGAACTCCTCAAACGCCTGCGGGCCGCCGCCGTCTGGACCCCCGTCCTCATCCTCACCGCCAAGGACGGCGAGTACGACGAGGCGGACGCCCTCGACCTCGGCGCCGACGACTACCTGAGCAAGCCGTTCTCCTACGTGGTCCTCGTCGCCCATCTGCGGGCGCTGCTGCGCCGCGGGGCCCCCGCCCGGCCCGCCGTGCTCACCGCAGGCGACCTCGACCTGGACCCGGCGCGCCGCCGCTGCCATCGCGCGGGCCAGGAGATCACCCTGACCGCACGGGAGTTCACCCTCCTGGAGTTCCTCCTGCGCCACCCCGACGAGGTCGTCAGCAAGACCGACATCCTCGAACACGTCTGGGAGGAGGACTTCGACGGCGACACCAACATCGTCGAGGTCTACATCGGCTATCTGCGGCGCAAGATCGACGCCCCGTTCGGCCGCCGGACGATCGAGACCCTCCGCGGCGCCGGGTACCGGCTGCGCGGCACCGGGAGGTGAACCGGTGCGCCTTCCCGTCCCGGCGTGGTGGGCCCGGCGCTCCCTGCGCCTGCGGCTGACCGCGGCGGCGGCCCTGATGATCGCGGCGGCCCTGGTCGGCGCCTCGCTGCTGCTGATCGTCTGGCTGCGCGCCAGCCTCATCGGCGGACTCGACCAGCGGGCGCTCGAACAGGCCCAGGTGATCGCCGCGAACATCGACAGCGGGAACCTCCCGCGCACCCTGCCGCCCTCCGGCAAGGGCGAGACCGCCGTCCAGGTCGTCGACGCCCGGCGCGTCGTCCGCTCCAGCTCGGCCAACCTCAAGGGCAGACCGCCGCTGTTCACCTTCTCCCCGGCCCCGTCCTCCGGTGTCTCCCAGGTCCACAACGTGCACGACCTGCCGCTGACCCGGGACGGCACCTGGCGCGCCGTGGCGGTCACCGCCGGGCCCGACAAGGACCCGCTGACCGTGTACGTCGCCGTGCCCACCGAGTCCGTGTCCCACAACCTCGCCGACCTCGCCGCGGGCCTGGCCATCGTCGTACCGCTGGCCGGTGCCGTGCTCATCGGCGTGGTGTGGCTGCTGACCGGGCGAGCCCTGCGGCCCGTGGACGCCCTGCGCTCCCAGGCCGCCGAGATCACCGTCTCCGACCTCGGCCGCCGCCTGGACGAACCGCCCGCCGACGACGCTCTGGGCCGCCTGGCGCGCACCCTGAACGACCTGCTCGCCCGGCTGGACGCCTCGACGCAACGCCAGCGGGAGTTCGTCGCCGACGCCGCCCATGAGCTGCGCAGCCCCTTGAGCAGCCTGCACACCCAGTTGGAAGTGGCCGTACGGCACCCGGACTCCGCGGACTGGCGCACGCGGGGCCCGGCGCTGGTCGAGGAGAGCGAGCGGCTGTCCCGGCTCGTCGACGACCTCGTACGGCTCGCCCGCCTCGACGCCCGGCCCCGGCTGCGCAAACGCCTCGTGGACCTGGACGAGATCGTCTTCCACGAGGTGCTCCGCGCCCGGCTGAGCACCTCCGTCCTCGTCGACCAGCGTGGCGTCAGCGCCGCCCGCGTGTACGGCGACGGGGAGGCCCTGGCCCGAGTGGTGCGCAATCTGCTGGACAACGCCCTGCGGTACGCCGTCGAGCGGATCGAGGTGAGCCTCGGCGTGTGCGACGGCATCGCGACCCTCGTCGTCGCCGACGACGGCCCCGGCATCCCGGCGGCCGACCGCCGCCGCGTCTTCGACCGCTTCACCCGGCTGGACGGCGCCCGCGCCCGGGACACCGGCGGAAGCGGCCTGGGGTTGGCGATCGCCCACGAGGTCATCGCCGCCCACCACGGGCGCATCCATGTCGAGGACAACGAACCGGGTGCCCGCATCGTGGTCCGCGTCCCGGCGACGGACCAATAGGAGACGGTTCAGTAGGGACGGACCAGTAGGGACGGACCAGTAGGGACGGACCAGTACGAGAGGGAGCGGTATCAGGCCACTGGGCCAATATCAGGCGCCACACCCAGCCGTCCACAGGGGAATGTCACTGTTTCGTAGCAATCAGTTCCGTTCCCCCTCCCCGTGGACCTCGGGGGCGGTCTAATCGGCAGGATCCGCGCCGTGTACGGTAGCCGCCGTACAAAAGATGAAAGGCCTACCCATGGGGGACATACGCAGACGTGGCGTCGTCGCGCTCGGGGTCATCGCCCTGACCGCCCCGCTCACCGTCGCGCTCGGTACCACGCCCGCGCAAGCCGCGAGCAGTTGCACCACGAAGACCGGCCCGTACCAGAAGAAGGTGGAGAAGTTCCTCGGCCGGCCGGTCGACGGCAAGCAGTCCTCGGCCGACTGCAAGGCGATCCAGGCCTTCCAGAACAAGCACCGCATCACCCCGAACATCGGGTACGCCGGTCCCGTCACCTGGGGCGTGATGGACCTGATGAACCGGCAGAAGGCCGTGGGGAAGAACCCGAACAAGGCCGGGAAGTGCCCGACCAACAAGGGCCGTATCGCCTGTGTCGACCTCACGCTCCAGCTCAGTTGGATCCAGGACGGCAAGAAGCTCGTCTACGGTCCCGTGCCCGTCCGCACCGGACGCAAGGGCTACGCGACCCGTACGGGCCTGAAGAAGATCTACTGGCGCCATCGCGACCATGTGTCGAGCCTCTACGACACGCCCATGCCCTACAGCCAGTTCTTCGACGGCGGCCAGGCCTTCCACTCGGTCGGCGTCAGTGTGTGGAACCCGCCGGGGTCGCACGGCTGCGTCAACATGACCACGACGGACGCCAAGAAGTACTGGTCGCTGCTGAAGACCGGCGACGACGTGTTCGTGTACGGCCGCAAGTCCGGTACCTGAGACGGGAACGGTCCGGCCGTCCCTGTCAACGGCCGGACCACAGGCCCAGGTTACGCGGGCGCGTCCCCGAAGTCCGGGATCTCCAGCCGTACTCCGCCCTTCAGGGCCGACGCGTGCGCGATGACCCCCGGCAGGGTGTAACGGGCCGCGACCCAGGCGTTCACGGACGGCAGGGTGCGAGTGGTCACCGCCGTCACGAAGTCGTCCACCAGGAAGTGATGGCTCCCCTCATGCCCGTTGGGCAGGGTGTCGAACTCCCGCGGCAGCCGCGCCCGGTCGTGCACCGGAGCCGAACCCGAGGTGAAGGCGGCCCGCAGCGTCGGCGCGACATGCGCCAGTGACGGCTCGTCAGGAGCCAACGTGGCCTTGGGTTCCAGCAGTTCGGAGATGTCCCGCACGCCGGTCTTGTCCTGCCACAGCGCCACCGTGGCGAGTTGTTCCATGCTCGCCTCCGTGCCGAAGAACCGGAAGCGCGACTCCCGGACGGGCGAGGGGTAGCCGACCCGCCGGAACTCGTTGGTGCGGAACGAGCCGCCGCCCGCCACCTCGAACAGCGCGGTGGCGTTGGAGAAGTCGTTGTCGAACCGGCTGATCTCCTTGTCGAACACACCGTCCCCGCGCTCGTCGCGCACCCCGATCGCGGACACGCTCACCGCGTGCGTCCGCCAGGCGCCGAGCACCCCGCCGACCGCGTGGGTCGGGTAGAGCAGCGGGGGATAGCTGGCGGTGGCCTTCCAGTTCTCGCCGCCGCTGTACTGATACGCCTCGTAGAACCCGAGGTCCATGTCGTGGACGTAGTCGCCCTCGGCGTAGAAGAGGCGGCCGAACGCACCCTGGGCGGCCTGCCTGCGGGCGTGCACCGTCGCCGGGTGGTAGTGGCTGGTCTCGCCCATCATGTATGTCAGCCCGGTCGCCTTGACCCGGTCGATGATCGCCGCGATCTCCTCCGTGCTGATCGCCATGGGAACGGCGGAGTACACGTGCTTGCCCGCGTTCAACCCCTGGACGACGAGGGGGCCGTGCGTCCAGCGTTGCGTGAAGATCGCGACCGCGTCGATCGCCTTCGACTCCAACATGGCCTCGTACGAAGGGAATGTGCCGGTGAGGCCCATAGTGGCGGCGAGGTGTTCGGCCCGTTCGGGGAGCAGATCGGTGATGTGGACGTCGCCGACGCCGGGGTGGGCCAGGAACAACCGGGCGAACTGGCCGGAGAACTGACCGGCGCCGACGATGCCGAGCGAGAACGTCATGAGGCGCGTGCCCTTCGCTGAGGAGAGCCGGATCGGTCCGGCGGACGGAAAGTTGGGGCCGCGCGCGTCGGCGCCGCCGTCGTTGCCTTCGGGCTTCCGTCGTCACCTTTGGGGCTGGGGATCCCGGCGTCAAGACTCCTGCGGTTCACCGTCGAAAGGTGGCGTCCCCCTCACCTTTCGACGGTGAACGCGGTAGCGTGGACGTGTAGTTGAGGCGTGAACGGTTTCGTCGGGTCGAAGTGATCAGCTTCACGGCCCGGAATGCCGGGAGTTGCCTGATTGCTCACGATGTCTTCACACTGGACCCCGTATGCTTCACACCATGTCCACCACTCCTGAACCCACAGCGGCGCGCTCTGCCGACGAGGTCAACGAGGAGATCCGGGCCTTGTGGTTCCGGAGCGGAGGATCGCTGAACGCGGAGCAGCGGCTGGAGTACCAGCGGCTCGTCATGGAGTGGGCCGCCGCGTCCCCGAAGGACACGGAAGCGGCGTGAGCGCCTGCTCGACGCGCGCGCCGAGCAGGGCGAGCGCGACGAGGAGCCCGCTTGTCCAGAGCGGTCCCAAGTGCCCCGTCCGCGTGCCGAGAGTGGTCGCGGCGAGGAAGGGTCCCACGGCGGCGCCGACGTTGAGCGCGGCGGTCGCGTACGAACCGGCCATGGTGGGAGCGCCCGCCGCCTCGTAGAGAACCCGTGTGATCAGCGTGCTGCCGAGCGCGAACGACAGCGCGCCCTGCGTGAACACGAGGACGAGCAGCGCGACCGGCCGGTCCGCCAGGACGGCCAGCGCGGGCCAGCCGATGAGCAGGAGCGGACCTCCGGCCGCGATGACCAGGCCGGGGCGCTGATCGGAGAGCCGTCCGGCGACGGTGACACCGACGAAGGAGCCGGTGCCGAACAGCACCAGCGCGACGGGGACCCACAGCTTCCCCAGCCCCGCGGTGTCGGTCACGACCGGGGCGAGGAAGGTGAAGCTCGCGAAGGTCGCCGCGTTCACCAGCGCGCCGACCAGCATGACCAGGACCAGCCGCGGACTCCTGAGCCGCGCCAACTCCGAGCGCAGGGGCGGCCCGTCGACCGTGCCGCCCGGCAGCGGACGGGCGGGAACTCCCCTGAGGACGCCGAGCGCGGCGGGCAGGCAGAGAGCGGCGACGGCCCAGAACGTGGCCCGCCAGCCGAGCATCGTGCCGAGGACCGCGCCCGCGGGGACCCCGGCGATCGTGGCCACCGTCGTGCCCGACAGCAGCACGGCGAGCGCGCGTCCCTTGCGGTCGGGCGGGACCATCGTGGCCGCGGTCGTCAGGGCCACGGCGAGGAACCCCGCGTTCGCGAGCGCGGCGACCACCCGGGTCGCGAGCAGGACGGAGAAGCTCGTGGTCATGGCCCCCACGGCATGGGTCGCCGCGAACAGGAGGACGAAGCCGAGCAGGGCGGTCCGGCGCGGCCAGGTGCGGGCGAGCCCGGCCATGAGCGGGGCGCCGACGACCATGCCGACCGCGAACGCCGAGGTGAGCAGGCCCGCCGTCCCGACGGCCACGCCGAGACCGGAGGCGATGTCCGGCACGAGACCGGCGAGCATGAATTCGGAGGTCCCCATGGCGAAGACCGCCAGGGCGAGCAGATACAAGGGGAGGGGCATCGAGTGACTCCGAGGCGAGGAGAGGTACGAGGGACTCGTCTCGTCACCGCGGTCAGCACCCAGGAGCGCACACGTCCGGCCGCACGGCGGGCGGGGGACGGCAAGGACTACGGACTCAGGGGTTCAGGGGGCTGACGGCGTGACCGAAAGCCCCCACCCTGTCCGACTCAGGGCTCGACATGACGCGCAGAGTACCCGGCCGAGGCCCACCGAAGCACCTCGGTTTCGCCGCCCGACCCGAACACCGGTGTCCCGTCGGCGAGTTCCCGCCCGTGTCACGCCTTCGGCCGACGGCCGCTGCGGCGCGGCGGCGGCTCCGCGCCACCCAGCAGGGCGCGGCGGCGCTCCTCGCCGTGCTCCTCGACCTGGAGGACGACACCGCGCAGCCCCTCGGCCAGCCGACGGCATTCGGCGTCGCTCAACTGCCCTGTGACGAAGGCCTCTTCCTCGTTGAACGCCGGGAAGACCCGCTGCATCAACTCCTCCCCCTCGGCGGTGAGGCTGAGCAGGACCAGCCTGCCGTCGGAGGGATGACCGGTGCGCCGCACCAGCCCGCGGGACTCCAGCGTGCGCGCCACACCCGTGAGCGTGCCCTTGGAGATCCCCGCCTCCTCGGCCACATGCCGGGTCTCCGACTCGCCCCACACCCAGACCACCCACAGGACGACGAACGCCGTCCAGGTCAGATCCGACCCCCGCAGCACGGAGTTCTCCAGATGCTGACGCACCGCCGACGCCGCCCGGTAGATGTTGGCCACGGCCGCCATCTGGTCCCGGCGGAGCGGGAAGCCGCCGAGCTTCGCCGCGGCGAGCTTCTCGGCCTCGGTGATGGATCGCTGGCCGGGCAAGGGGGCTCCTCGGGTCTGCTCGCGGCGTGCATCGGCGCGGCCCTTCGGCCGCTCCTTCGTTCGGTCGTGTCGGTCGTGTCGGTCACGGTGATCGTTCGGCTTCAAAGTGTACGGAGGTCACCGGGATGTTCGGGCGCTCCCCCCATCCTCCGCAGCATGCCGCGCCCGCCGGTCCGCAGGAACCGTACGAGCAAGGCGGCGGCCAGCAGCAGGAACGCGATGTTGAGCCAGGTCGTGTAGTTCCACCGGACGCCTTCCTCGGGAAGCCTGGCCCGCGCCTGGTCGGGGACCAACCCCAGTGCGCCGAACACGAACTCGACCACATACCCGGCGACCACCATCGCCGCGAAGAACGTGCCGAGCAGGAACACGGCCATGCGCGCCCCGTAGTACTTCCGGTAGATGGCCAGGATCGGCAGGATCAGCAGGTCCGCGTAGAGGAAGGCGATCACACCACCGAAGCTGATGCCGCCCTTCCACAGCACCACCGCCAGCGGCACGTTGCCGATCGAGCACACGAAGGTCGCCATCGCCACCAGTGGTCCGACGAGCGGCCCGATCACCTTGGCCGCGAGTGGATGGTCGGCCAGGAAGAACGTACGCCAGAACGTGTCCGGCACCCATGCGGCGATGGCGCCCGCGATCAGCAGACCGCCCACCAGGTCGCGCAGGATCGCCGCCCACTCCATCACGAAGATGTGCGAGACGGACGTGAGGCCCGCGCGAGAGGACAGACGGCGGACGAAGCCGCCCTCGCCGCCCACCGACATGTCCATCGCCGCATGCCCCTCCATGGACCCGGCCAGCCCGCGGGCGGCCTGTTCACGGGCCCGGCGCAGCAGTCGCTCCCGCAGCAGGACACGGAAGAGCACGGCGAGGACCGCGATCATCACCGGCCCGCCGACGAACTCCGCGACGGTGAACTGCCAGCCCATCAACAGGGCCAGGATCACGCCGAGTTCGATGACGAGATTGGTCGAGGCGATCTCGAACGCCATCGCCGCGGTGAAGTCGGCGCCCTTGCGGAACAGGGACCGCGCCAGGGCGACCGCCGCGTACGAGCACGAGGACGAGGCGGCACCGAGCCCGGCGGCCAGGGCGAGCGTACGCGGCCGGTCGTCCCCCAGCAGCCGGACGACCGTCGAGCGGCGCACCACCGCCTGCACCACGGCGGAGAGGGTGAACCCGAGGATCAGCGCCCAGGTGATCTCCCAGGTCATCGACCCGGTGATGGACAGTGCGTGGCCGATCGCGTCCCACATGCGCAGCTCTTCTCCCCGGCGGCACGAAACGGGATCACTATGCCCGCAGGGGAAGAGCGACCACCACGTCCGCCCGGTACCGTGTCGTGGCGACCAGATCCGCGTTGCGCTGGTCCGGGCCGCGTACCCATGCCACCGCACGGGCGTGGTCCTTGCCGAACTCCTCGTGGCGGGCGACGAGTCGGCGCACGCGCTCCGCCTCGTCGACCTCGCAGAACCACACCTCGTCCAGGTGCGGCCGGACCCGCGACCAGGCACCCGTCTCCAGCAGCAGGTAGTTGCCCTCCGTCACCACCAGCCGCGCCGTCGGAGGCACCGGCAGCGCCCCCGCGAGCGGCTGTTCGAGGACCCGTTCGAAGCCCGGTGCGTACACGGTCTCGTCGTCCTCCTCCGTCCGCAGCCGCCGCAGCAGCGCCGCGTACCCGGCCGCGTCGAAGGTGTCGGGCGCGCCCTTGCGGTGGCGGCGCCCCAGCCGGTCGAGTTCGGCGTCGGCCAGATGGAAGCCGTCCATCGGCACCTGCGCCACCCACGGCGGCCCGTCGCCGTTCAGCTCGCGCACCACCCGCTCGGCGAGCGTCGTCTTGCCCGCACCCGGACTCCCGGCGATCCCGAGGATCGCACGGCGGCCGGGGCGCGCCAGGCCCGCGGCCCGCTTCAGCAGGGCGTCGAAGGTCATGGGAGAAGGTGGCTCCATGACACCCATGACAACAGAACTCGGACTTCCGGACGGCATCCGGGCCTGCCTCTTCGACCTCGACGGGGTCATCACCAAGACCGCCGCCGTCCACGCCGCCGCGTGGAAGCGGACGTTCGACGCCTTCCTGCGCGAACGGGACGGGGACGCCTACCGCCCCTTCGAGGACGCCGACTACGAGAGATACGTCGACGGGCGCCCCCGCGCCGACGGCGTCCGTACCTTCCTCGCCTCCCGCGACATCCGGCTGCCCGAGGGCGACCCCGACGACCCGCCCGACCGGCAGACCGTCCGAGGCCTCGGCAACCGCAAGAACGCCCTGCTCCTCGAACTGATCCACACCCACGGCGTCGAGGCGTACGACGGCACGATCCGCTACATCGAGTCGGTACGCGCCGCCGGGCTGCGCACGGCCGTGGTCTCCTCCAGCGCCAACTGCCGTGAGGTGCTGCGCTCCATCCACGCCGAGCAGCTCTTCGACGTGACGATCGACGGAGTCGTCGCGTCGCGGCGGCGGCTGCCCGGCAAGCCGCGCCCGGACACCTTCCTCGCCGCCGCCCGTGACCTCGGAGTCGAGGCACGGGCCGCCGCCGTGTTCGAGGACGCGCTCGCCGGGATGGAGGCCGGGCGCGCGGGCCGCTTCGGGTACGTCGTCGGCGTGGACCGCGTCGGCCAGGCCGACGCCCTGCGCGCCCACGGCGCCGACATCGTCGTACGGGATCTCGCGGAACTGGGGGAGCACCCGTGACCCGCGAGGGCCCCGACGGGCGGGCGCGCCGCATCGGTCGTACCGTCGTGCCATGGGGGGCCTCGGCGTGGGCACACGCGCCGGGCATCGAACGAGAGGAGCGGCCGTGAACGCGCCCCGTCCCCACGCACCTCAGGTCGAGGTGGTGATCAGCGGCTGCTCGGCGACCGACGCCGGAAGCCTGTTCGCCGAACTGTGCCGCCGGTTCGGCTCCGACCGCGCCGCCGAGGAGGCACCGCACGAGGCCACGGGCGGTCGGCCCACGATGTGGACCGGTACCTTCGACACCTCCGCCACGCACGGCGGACCCGCGCGGACGACGGGACAGGCCCCGCGTCTGTCGGGTCCCGTGACCGCAGAACTCCAGGGCGAGCCCCGCGCGGTGGAGTGTCTGCGCCGCGCCCTGGACGAGACGTTCGTCGTGCACCAACTGGGCCTGGTCGCGGGTGATCAGGAGGTCGACGTCGAGCTGCGACTGGAGAGCCGCACACCCGCCTGAGCCGCGCCACCGGGTGCCGCGGCTCCGGGTCCGGACGCGGCACGCGGGGCGGGGCCGTCCCTGCGCGAGTGGGCGCGGATGACAGACTGGCCCGATGGAAGAGCGAGAATTCCGCAGGTCGGGGCAGCACGCGTCGGTGATCGGCCTCGGCACCTGGCAGTTGGGCGCGGACTGGGGCGACGTCGACGACAAGGACGCCCATGAGGTACTGGAGGCGGCGGCCGAGTCGGGGGTGACCTTCTTCGACACCGCCGATGTGTACGGCGACGGGCGCAGCGAGCAGACCATCGCCTCCTTCCTGCTCGGCAGGCCGGATCTGCATGTGCTGGTGGCGACCAAGATGGGCCGCCGCGTCGACCAGGTCCCGGAGAACTACGTCCTGGACAACTTCCGTGTCTGGAACGACCGTTCCCGGCGCAACCTCGGTGTCGACCGGATCGACCTGGTGCAGTTGCACTGCCCGCCGACGCCCATCTACTCCTCGGACGAGGTGTACGACGCCCTGGACACGCTGGTCGAGGAGGAGCGCATCGCCGCGTACGGCGTGAGCGTCGAGACCTGCGACGAGGCGCTGGCGGCGATCGCCCGCCCGAACGTGGCGAGCGTGCAGATCATCCTCAACCCGTTCCGGATGAAGCCGCTGCGGCAGGTCCTCCCGGCCGCGCGGGAGGCGGGCGTGGGCATCATCGCCCGGGTGCCGCTGGCCTCCGGTCTGCTGACGGGCAAGTACACCAAGGACACGGTCTTCGCCGCGAACGACCACCGCTCGTTCAACCGCCACGGCGAGGCCTTCGACCAGGGCGAGACGTTCTCCGGCGTCGACTTCGCGACGGGCGTGGAGGCGGCGGCCGAGTTCTCCGCGCTCGCCCCGGAGGGCTTCACCCCGGCGCAGACGGCGCTCGCCTGGATCGTCCAGCAGCCCGGCGTGACCGCGGTGATCCCGGGCGCCCGCTCGGCGGACCAGGCCCGCGCCAACGCGCAGGTCGCCCGGCTGCCCCGGCTCTCGCAGGAGACGCTCGACGCGATCCAGGACCTGTACGACCGGCGGATCAAGGACCAGGTCGAGAGCCGCTGGTAGGCACCCGGACCTCCGGGGCTCAGGCCTCCGGGTCCCAGGCCCCGGGCGTCCGGGCATCCGTACGTTCGTCCCTGGCCGGTCGGTGGGATCTTCCCCCGACCGGTCAGGCCGTCAGGACCGGGCGTGCCGTACGGGACGTGCGGGACGTACCGCGGCCGGCGGCTCTTATGCGGTACGTGGTCTTGGCCCGGTCGATCACGGGATCGCCGAGCACTATCCGCCCCGCCGCGCACAACGCGTCGCACTCTTCGGTGGGGAGCGCCATGGGCCGCCCGTCGGACCGCCAATAGCCGTACCGGCGCCGCCCGTTGGCTCGTACGGTGAGGAACACCGGGGCACGCTGGTCCATGATCAGGCGCAGCACTTCGGCGGCATCGGGACTCAGCCGAGGGCGCGTCATGATCGGTCGGGCCTTTCCGGGACACGGGCGGGGCGGGTGCCCGCCCCGAGGGACTAGTTGATCTTTACCCCGCATTCTCGCCGAGTGCACTGACACCGCGCACCCCGCCTGCCGAAGCAGGTGTGGCGCGTTCGTGGCCGGGCCCCGCTCACCTCGGTCCGAACCGCTCGGCCCACCCCATGATGTCCGTCACGGTCGCGTTGCCTCCGCACACCACCAGCCCCAACCGGGCCCCGTCGCCGACCCGTTCGCGTACCTGCCGGGCCGCGGGCAGCAGACAGCCCGCGGCGGGCTCGGTCCACACCTTGGCGTGCTCGGCGAGGTCGAGACTGCCCCGGACCGCCGCCGCGTCCGAGACCACCAGGACCTCGGTGACGAGCGCCGCCACATGCTCGTACGTCAGCGGGGAGACGGTGGGCGCGCTGAGCGTGGACACGATCGACGACAGCTCCACCGGCACCGGCCCGCCCGCCGCCAGCGCCCGGGACATGGCCTCGGCGCCCTCCGTCTCCACACCCCAGACCCGCACCCCCGGCCGCAGGGCATGCAGCGCCGCCGCCACGCCCGCGATCAGCCCGCCGCCTCCGACGCTCACCAGCACGTCCGTCAACTCGCCCGCGTCCTCGGCGAGTTCGAGGCCGACCGTGCCCTGTCCCGCGATCACGTCGGGGTCGGCGAAGGGATGCACCAGGGTCAGCCCCTCGTCCCGCAGCCGCTCGGTGAGCGCGAACGCCTCGTCCATCCCGTCCGTCAGCCGCAGCGTCGCGCCCGTCGACTCGACGATCCCGATGGACCGCGCGGGCGCGGACCGCGGCATCACCACCGTCGCCTTCACCTCCAGCGCGGCGGCCATGACGGCGAGCGCGATCCCGTGGTTGCCCCCGCTGACGGCCACCACCCCCGCCGCCCGCTCCGCCTCGTCCAGCGCGAGGAGCCGTGCCGTCGCGCCGCGTGCCTTGAAGGACCCGGTGCGTTGCAGCAACTCCAGCTTGGTGGTCACGGGAACGCCGAGCAGCTCACCGAGCCCGGGGCTCTCCACCGTGGGCGTGCGCACGATGTGCGGGGCGATCCGCCGCCCGGCAGCGCGTACGTCCGAGATCCCGATCAATGCCTCTACCTCCCAGGACAGTTCCCTCCGGCCACGACGCCGCTGTCGCACCGCCTCCTACCCTGGCACGCGCCGTGCCGCCACGGGAGTCCCCGGCCGAGCACGGCCGACGCCCCGCCCCCACGGGGAGTCGGTCCGCCGCGCCTCGTAGTGTGGTGAACACCGAAGCGGTGGGCGTGAGGCCGACCGGAACCCGGACAGGAAGGCAGCCGTATGACCCGCCCGATCATCGTGGGAGTCGACGGATCACCGGAGAGCGCCGCCGCCGCGGCGTGGGCGGGCCGGGAGGCGGTGCGCCGGTCCCTGCCGCTGAGGATCGTGCACGCCTGGCAGTGGCAGTCGTACGACTTCGCCCCGGCCGCCGACCGTGACGCGCAGGCGGGCTGGGCGCGGGAGATCGTCGACGGGGTGCGGCACACGATCGCCGAGCGGCACCCCGGGCTGGCCGTGACCGCCGAGGTGCGGGAAGGCTCGCCGGTGGGCTCCCTGGTCGCCGAGGCGGCCGAGGCCGAGATGCTGGTGCTGGGCTCGCGCGGGCACGGCGCGGTCGTGGGCTTCCTCATCGGCTCCGTGGGCCGCCAGGTGATCGCCGAGTCCGCCCGGCCCGTGGTGCTCGTCCGCTCCGACGACCTCGCCACGGCCGAGGCCATGGGCCGGGAGATCGTCGTCGGCCAGCACGGCGAGCCGGAGGACGGCGCCGCCGCGCTCGGCTTCGCGTTCGCCACGGCGGCGGCCCGGGGCGCGACCGTCCGCGTCGTCCGCGCCTGGACCCTGCCACCCGTCTTCGCCTACAGCCCCGCCTCGCTGAAGCTGCTCGAGGAGGCCGGCGGCCTGGAGCCGTACGAGCGGAAGGCGCTCGACGCGGCGCTGCGGCCCTGGCGGGAGCGCTACCCGGACGTGCCGGTGATCGAGCAGGTGGAGATGGGAAGCGCGAGCCAGGTGCTGCTGACCGCGGCCGCGCAGGCCCAGCTCGTGGTGGTGGGGCGCCACGCGGCCCGCGCGGTGGTGCCGCGCATCGGCTCGGTGGCGCAGGCGCTGCTGCACCACGCGCCCTGCCCGGTGGGCGTCGTACCGCCCGCCTGACGGACGCTGACGGACCCTGACGGACAAGCGGGCGGTCTCCTGCGGCACCCACCGCCGTGACTCAGGCCGTGTGGTGGTGCAGGGTCCGGCCCAGGAGGGCCAGCAGTTCCCGCCAGTGCCGTTCCGCCGCCTCGGCGTGGTACATGGATGTGTCGGCCTGGGTGAACCCGTGCTTGGCGCCCGTGTAGACCTCGGTGCGGTGGGGGACGTTCGCCGCCGACAGCGCCTTCTCCAGCCGCTCGATCTGCTCGGGCGGCAGGGAGGGGTCCTCGTCGGCATGGCCGAAGTACACCTCGGCGGTGACGCGCTCGGCCGCCCGGTGCGGGCTGTCGGGGGCGTCGGTCGCGAGCCGCCCGCCGTGGAAGCCCGCCATGGCGGCGACCCGTCCCGGCCGGCAGGCGGCGGTGAGCAGGGCCAGCCGCGCGCCCATGCAGTAGCCGGTGACACCGATCGGCCCGTCGGCCGCCTGGGGGCAGTCGGCGAGCCAGCGCAGATAGGCGTCGGCGTCGCGCTCCACCAGGTCCTCCGTCAGCGACCGGATCATGGGCGTGAGCTTCTCGAAGAACGTGGCGCGCTCGGTGTCGATGAACTCGGGCAGGTCGACCACGGGTGCCCGCCCCTGGCGGTAGAAGACGTTGGGCACGAGCACCGTGTAGCCGTTCTCGGCGAGGCGGTCGGCCATCGCCCGCAGATGCGGACGCAGCCCGAAGGCGTCCATGTAGAGCAGCACCGCGGGATGGGGGGTGTCGTCGTCGGGGTGGGCCAAGTAGGCGTCGGCCGTGCCGTCCTGGGTCGGGATCTCCACCAATGTGCCACGGGTGGCCGTCATGCGCTGTTCTCCTGCCTGTCGACATCCGGCCGGGACGACCGGCCGGAGGATCTTGAGGCGCCATCATCGCAAGGCCGCAGCCCCGCCTCCTTGCCGACCCGTCACCAGCGGCCCGGTGCCGTGCCGGTGAGCGGACGCGACGCGGCATCCAGGGAGGGATCAGGCACATCCGGTGGTCAGGCGTCCCGTTCCTTGAGCGTCACCGCGGCCCCGGCCAGGGTCGCCAGCGCGTAGCAGCAGAAGACCCCGAAGCCCACCCAGGGGGCGAGGGTGTGCGGCTGGTGCTGGACATGGACGAGGCCCTGTCCCGCCGTGCTCGGCAGGAACGGGTTGATCACGTCGAACCAGGTCGACGGCAGGGCCTCCGCGAGCACCGGAAGGATCAGCAGCGCGCCGAGGAGCGTGGCGATCGCCCCCGCGGTGTTGCGGATCAGCGCGCCGAGCGCCACCCCGATCAGGCCCACGACCGCCAGATACAGCCCGGCGCCGAGCACCGCGCGCAGCACGCCCGGAGCGCCGAGCGAGGTCCCCAGACCGTGGCCGGACAGCGCCGCCTGCCCCACCAGGAACGCCGTCAGCGAGGCGGCCGTCATCAGGGCCCATACGACCGCCGAGTACACCAGCGCCTTGGCCCACAGCACGGGCAGGCGGCGCGGCACCGCGGCCAGCGAGGCGCGGATCATCCCGGTGGTGTACTCGCTGCTGACCACCAGCACCCCGAGGACGCCGACGGCCAACTGGGCCAGGAAGAAGCCCCGCAGACTGACCAGCGTCGGATCGAAGGCCAGCCGCTCCTCCGGCGGCAGATGTGGCCAGCGGTCGGCGGTGAAGTAGCTGAAGAGGAAGCCCAGTCCGATCATCGCGGCGACCGCGGCGAGCAGGGTGCACAGCGTCGAGCGCAGCGACCGCAGCTTGATCCACTCCGAGTGGATCACCCGGAGCTGGGTGACCTCGCCCCGCTCGGCTTCGGGAATCACCCTGGCCGTCGTCATTCCGTACCGCCTTCTCCGCCCGTGCCGACGAGTTGGGCCGCCGGGGCCTGGAACTCCAGGGCGTTTCGGGTCAGTTCCATGAAGGCCTCCTCCAACGACGCCTGCTGGGGGGTCAGTTCGGCCAGGGCGACACCGTGGTCCGCCGCGATCCGCCCGATCCGCTCACTGCTGAGCCCGGTCACCGAGAGCACGCCGCCCTCCTGCGCGGTGACGGACCCGCCCGCCCCGGTCAGCAGCCCGCGCAGCTTCTCCGCCTCGCCGGTCCGTACCCGTACCACCTCGCCCGCGGCCCGCGCGGTGAACTCCGCCACCGAGGTGTCCGCGATGAGCCGCCCCCGCCCGATCACGATCAGATGCTCGGCGGTCAGCGCCATCTCCGACATCAGATGCGAGGAGACCAGCACCGTACGGCCCTCGGCGGCGAGCCCCTTGAGCAGATGGCGGATCCACAGGATCCCTTCCGGATCAAGGCCGTTGACGGGTTCGTCGAGCATCACCGTCGCCGGGTCGCCCAGCAGTGCGCAGGCGATGCCCAGCCGCTGTCCCATGCCCAGCGAGAACGAACCGATCCGCTTGCGGGCCACCGCGCGCAGCCCGACGAGGTCGATCACCTCCTCGATCCGGTCCGTGGAGATCCCGTGCGTCGCCGCGAGCACCCGCAGATGGTTGTAGGCGCTGCGCCCGGTGTGGACGGTACGCGCCTCGAGCATCGCCCCCACCTCGTGCAGCGGCGCCCGGTGCGCGGCGTAGCTCTTCCCGTTCACCACGGCCCGGCCCGAGGTGGGCGCGTCGAGGCCGAGGAGCATCCGCATCGTGGTGGACTTGCCCGCCCCGTTCGGCCCGAGGAACCCGGTCACGGTGCCGGGGCGCACGGTGAAGCTGAGGTCCTCGACGGCGGTGCGCTCTCCATATCGCTTGGTGAGGGAATGCGCTTCGATCATGGGAACGTCCTCACATCGCGCTCAGTCGTCGCGGGGGTGGACTCCTCGGTCCCCTCCACCTTCGTACGCGTACGAGGGTCTGTCGCGCCGGACTGCTCCGGCCGCGCGCGGGCGTCCGGTGTGCACCGCGGCAAGCGTGCCGCACGACAGAACCCGCCGACCGGAAGGCTCCGGTCGGCGGGTTCAGAAGGGGTCGGCGGTCAGGCGCCGCTGGCCTTGAGCATGTCCTCGCGCTCGACGATCTTCACGCGCTCACGTCCCTGGGGCTCGCCCAGCGCCTTCTCCGCGGCGTCGAGGCGGTACCAGCCCTCCCAGGTGGTGAAACGGACGTTCCGCTCGGCGAGGAACGCGTCCACGGCCTCGGGCGCGGGGGAGACCGGGGTCTGCAGCCGCCCGGCCGCGTGGTCCGCCAGGAGGTTGGCGACCGTCTCGTTGGCGTCGCCCTTGGTGTGGCCGATCAGGCCCACGGGGCCGCGGCGGATCCAGCCGGTCACATACGTGGACGACAGGTGCTCGCCGCTCTCCTCGATGACGCGTCCGCCCTGGTCCGGCACGGTGCCCGAGGCGAGGTCCCAGGGCAGCTTGGGCAGGCTCTCGGACAGATAGCCCACGGCGCGGTAGACCGCGGTGACGTCCCAGTCCTTGAAGGTGCCGGTGCCCTTGACGTTGCCGGTGCCGTCGAGGGCGGTGCGCTCGGTGCGCAGGCCGACGACCTTGCCGTCCTCGCCGAGGATCTCGGCCGGGGACTCGAAGAAGTGCAGGAACAGCTTGTGCGGCCGGTCGCCGATGTCCCGGATCGCCCAGTTCTCCAGCGTCTTGGCGACCATGTCGGCCTGCTTGTTGCCGCGCCGGGTGGCGATCGAGCCCTCGTCGTAGTCGATGTCCTCGGGGTCGACGATGACCTCGATGTTCGGGGAGTGGTCCAGCTCCCGCAGTTCCATCGGGCTGAACTTCGCCTGCGCCGGGCCGCGGCGGCCGAAGACGTGGATCTCCAGGGCCTTGTTGGCCTTGAGGCCGTCGTAGACGTTCGGCGGGATCTCGGTGGGCAGCAGTTCGTCCGCGGTCTTGGCGAGGACGCGGGCCACGTCTAGCGCGACGTTGCCGACGCCGAGGACGGCGACCTTCTCGGCGGTCAGCGGCCAGGTCCGCGGCACGTCGGGGTGTCCGTCGTACCAGGAGACGAAGTCCGCGGCGCCGTAGGAGCCGTCGAGGTCGATGCCGGGTATGTCGAGGGCCCGGTCGGCCATCGCGCCCGTGGAGAAGATCACGGCGTCGTAGAACGCGCGCAGGTCGTCCAGGCTGAGATCGTTCGGGTAGTCGACGTTGCCGAACAGGCGGATCTGCGGCTTGTCCAGCACCTGGTGCAGGGCCGTGACGATGCCCTTGATCCGCGGATGGTCGGGGGCGACGCCGTACCGGATGAGGCCGAACGGGGCGGGCATCCGCTCGAAGAGATCGATGGAGACACCGGGGTCGGCGGCGGTCTCGGACTTCAGCAGCGCGTCGGCGGCGTAGATCCCGGCGGGGCCGGCTCCGACAATGGCTACCCGCAGGGGGCGGGACATGATCAGATTCCCTTCGAGCGATAACGGACAACTCGCCCGAAACTCTAAACTAAGGCAAACCTAAGTAGATGCGCGGGTCTGCTTCCTGACCTTATAGGGCCGAGGTGCGGCCCTATGGCCCGGGGTCCCCTCTTACGGGTCCCGTTGTGTTCCTCTGCGCGCCCTCTGTGCGTCCTCCGTGTGTCCTCTGCGGCGAGGGCGGGCGCGAGTGACGCCGTGTCAGGCGTCGTACGTCCGCCCGCGTCACCAAGGTCCGTACTTTCGGGGAACAGTTGGGAAACGCTTGCCGTTCGACGCCCTCGGTCTCTTGTTGACCCGTATCTACGCGCGTATCTTTGGGCCGACTTCAGGGGCGCCCCGCTTCCCGGTGACCGCCCCTCTCTCATGGTCAGCCTGCGTCTTCCTCACGTCTTGTTCCCGCAAGAAAGAGCTCCACGTGTCCTCACGCATACCCCCGGCCCTGCGCGGCAAAGGTGCCAAGGCCGTTCTCGTGGCCCTCCCCATCGGTCTCACCGGATCGCTCGTCGCGCTTCCCTTCACCGCCCAGGCGGCGCCGTCCTCGGACGCCGTCATCTCCGAGGTCTACGGCGGTGGCGGCAACTCCGGTGCCTCCCTGACCCATGACTTCATCGAGCTGGGCAACGCGGGCTCCGCGCCGCTCGACCTCGGCGGCTGGTCCGTGCAGTACCTCAGCGGCTCGCCCGGCTCCGGCACCAAGTGGCAGGTGACCCCGCTCACGGGCGCCCTCCCGGCGGGCGGCAGCTACCTGGTCGCGGAGGCCAAGGGCGCGGGCGGCGACACCGCCCTGCCGACCCCCGACGCCACCGGCACCATCGCCATGTCGGCGACCTCGGGCACCGTCGCACTGGTCCACTCCACCACCGCGCTCACCTGCCTGACCGCGGCCGACTGCGCGGCGGACGGCACCATCAAGGACCTCGTCGGTTTCGGCACCGCCGTGGTCCGCGAGGGCAGCCCCGCCACCGGGGCGGGCAACACGACCTCGGTCACCCGTGGCGCCACGCTCACGGACACGGACGACAACGCGGCCGACTTCACCGGCGCCACGCCCGGTCCCCGTAACTCCGCGGGCGACGGCGGCTCCACGACGCCCACGCCCACCCCGACGCCCACCGACACCACCCCGGGCGCCCTGCGGATCCATGACATCCAGGGCACCACGCGTATCTCGCCGCAGAACGGCAAGACGGTCACCAACGTGCCCGGCGTGGTCACCGCCGTGCGCAGCACCGGCTCCAAGGGGTACTGGATCGAGGACACCGCCCCGGACGCGGACCCGGCCACCAGCGAAGGCATCTTCGTCTTCACGGGCTCGGCCACCCCGCAGGTCAAGGTCGGCGACTCGGTGCTCGTCTCGGGCAAGGTGAGCGAGTACTACCCCGGCGGCCAGAGCAGCGGCGCGCAGTCCGTCACCGAACTGACCGGCCCGCAGGCGATCGTGCTGTCCTCCGGCAACGAACTGCCGAAGGCGACGGTCATCGACGCCTCGACGCTGCCCGACGCCTATGTGCCGCAGGCCGGGGGCGGCAGCATCGAGGGTCTGGAACTCCAGCCCGGTACCTACGCGTTGGACTGGCTGGAAGCGCACGAGGGCATGCGGGTGCAGGTCACCGACACCCGTGTGGTGGGCGCCAGCAACGACTACAACGAGACGTGGATCACCACCAAGCCCCAGCAGAACCCGACCCCGCGCGGCGGCACGGTCGTCACCGGCTACACCGACCCCAACTCCGGCCGTCTGCTGGTCACTCCGCTGACCGGTGACAAGATCAAGGCCGACGTGGGTGACACCCTCACCGGGACGACCACGGGCCCCGTGGACTACTCCAACTACGGTGGCTACACCCTCGACGCGACCTCCCTCGGCCAGGTGAAGTCCGGCGGCCTCACCCCCGAGGTGGCGAGCAAGGGCAAGTCCAACGAGGTCTCCGTCGCCACGTACAACGTCGAGAACCTCGCCCCGGGCGACGCGCAGAGCAAGTTCGACCGCCTGGCCGAGGGGGTCGTCAAGAACCTGGCCGCGCCGGACGTCGTGAGCCTGGAGGAGATCCAGGACAACAACGGCGCCACGGACGACGGCACGGTCGCGGCGGACAAGACCGTCGCCAAGTTCGTCGACGCCATCAAGGCGGCCGGCGGCCCGGCGTACGACTGGCGCTCCATCGACCCGGTCAACGACCAGGACGGCGGCCAGCCCGGCGGCAACATCCGTATCGTCTTCCTCTTCAACCCCGAGCGCGTCAGCTTCGTGGACCGTCCGGGCGGCGACTCCACCACGGCCGTCGAGGCCGTCCGCGACGGCGACAAGGGCGTGCGGCTCTCGGCCTCGCCGGGCAGGATCGCCCCCACCTCGGACGCCTGGAAGAGCAGCCGCAAGCCGCTGGTCGGCGAGTTCGTGTTCCGCCACGACAACAAGCGGTTCTTCGTCATCGGCAACCACTTCAACTCCAAGGGCGGCGACCAGCCGGTGCACGGCGCGCTCCAGCCGCCGACGCTCGGCTCCGAGGTCCAGCGCACGAAGCAGGCCGAGGAGGTCAACGGCTTCGTCGCGAGCCTCCTCGCCAAGGACGCGAAGGCCAAGGTCGTCGTCCTCGGTGACATGAACGACTACCAGTACTCCACGCCGTTGGCCACGCTGACCTCGGGCGGTGTCCTCACCGACCTGATCAACACGCTGCCGGTGAACGAGCGGTACAGCTACGTCTACGAGGGCAACTCGCAGACCCTGGACCACATCCTGGTCTCGCCCGGCATCAAGAAGCCGGACTACGACGTCGTCCACATCAACGCCGAGTTCTCCGACCAGACGAGCGACCACGACCCGCAGGTGGTCCGCTTCAAGTAGCCGTCTCAAGTAGCCGTCTCTGGCGGCGGATCGTCCCTTCGACGGGGACCGTGTGGCGTGCGCGCCACACCTGTGGTGCCGAACGGCGTGGGTTGCGACCCACGCCGTTCGGGCGTTACCTGAAAGAAGTCGGCGGTGGAGCGAGAGCATCCGGGGCCACGGCACAGCCCGCCGGGGCCGCGTCTGCCTGAACGTCCCCGCCGGAAGCGGTCCGGCTCCCACGCCGCCGTCATCGAGCGCTCGACGCGGAGGTGACCGACGTGAAAGCCGTCGTCTACGAGAAGCCCTTCCAGGTGGCCGTACGGGACGTCGAGGAGCCGGAGGTCCAGCACCCGAACGACGCCGTCATCCGGATCACGTCGTCCGCGATCTGCGGCTCGGACCTGCACATGTACGAGGGCCGTACGGCGGCCGAGCCGGGCATCGTCTTCGGCCACGAGAACCTCGGCATCGTCGAGGAGATCGGCAGCGGAGTGACCACCCTGGTCCATGGGGACCGCGTCGTCATGCCCTTCAACGTGGCCTGCGGGTTCTGCAAGAACTGCCTTGCGGGCAAGACCGGTTACTGCCTCACGGTCAACCCGGGCTTCGCGGGCGGAGCCTACGGCTATGTGGCGATGGGCCCGTTCCCCGGTGGCCAGGCGGAGCGGCTGAGAGTGCCCTTCGCCGACTTCAACTGCCTGCGGCTGCCGCCGGGCAGGGACTTCGAGTCCGACTTCGTCCTGCTCGCCGACATCTTCCCGACCGGCTACCACGGATGCGAACTCGCCGAGGTGTCCCCGGGCGAGAGCGTCGCCGTGTACGGCGCCGGACCGGTGGGGCTGATGGCAGCCTACTCCGCGCTGCTGCGCGGTGCGGCGGAGGTCTACTGCGTCGACCGCGTGCCCGAGCGGCTCGCCAAGGCGGAGGAGATCGGCGCCGTCCCCATCGACTTCACCCAGGGCGACGCGGCCGAGCAGATCAAGGAGAAGACGCGCGGCGAGGGCACCGACAAGGGCGTGGACGCGGTCGGATACCAGGCCCAGGGGGCCGAACCGGGTCAGGAGGAGCCCGCGGTCGTCCTCAACGCGCTCGTCGAGACGGTACGGCCGACCGGCATGCTCGGCGTGCCGGGACTGTATGTGCCCGCGGACCCGGGCGCTCCCGACGAACACGCCAAGAAGGGCCAACTGCTCGTCTCCATCGGCAGGCTGTTCGAGAAGGGGCTGCGGGTGGGCACCGGCCAGTGCAACGTCAAGCAGTACAACCGCCAGCTGCGCGACCTGATCATCGCCGGACGGGCCGAGCCCGCCTTCGTGGTCTCCCATGAACTCCCGCTGGAACAGGCCCCGTCGGCGTACGAGAAGTTCGACAAGCGGATCGAGGGGTACACCAAGGTGGTGCTGCACCCCGGTCACACACCTGTGGCGTGAGGGACGGGCCCGGAGCCGGGTGCGTCGCTGATCCGTCCCCGTCCGGCCGGGCTGCTCACCCGCCCCGCTCGTCCGCCTCACCTGCCCCCTGCCTCTGCGTCGTCCGGCGCGAGCCCACCGTGACCACTCCCGAGTGCCGGTCCCGTGGCTTGTCTCCCGACATGGCCGTGAGGGATCACCGGTGCTAGAAAGGGGCACATGGTGGACCGTTTCGCCCGGTTCCGGCGAATGCCGTTGCGGTCACTGGTCGGCAAGAGCCCACGAAGTGTCGCCGGGCAGGTGTTCCTTCTCCAGGTGGCGTTGATCCTGCTGCTCGTGGCCTGCGCCGTCTTCCTGCTCCTGCTGCAGTCCCGGCGGGAGACCAGCACCGAGGCCAGGAACCGCGTCGTGGCCGTCGCACAGACCTTCGCGCACTCTCCGGGCGTCGTGGCGGCGCTGCGGACCACGAACCCGACGGCGGTGCTCCAGCCGGCCACCGAGGCGGGGCGCAAGACCGCGGGCGTCGACTTCATCGTCGTCACGGACACCCACGGCATCCGCTACACCCACCCCGTCAGGCACTTGATCGGCAAGCCGCTCATAGGGGACATCCGTCCCGCGCTCCAGGGCAAGGCCCACACGGAGAACGTCAACGGGCCACTGGGCCGCGAGGTGCAGGCCGTCGTGCCCGTGAAGACCGCCGACGGCAAGGTGATCGGGGTCGTCGTGGCCGGGATGAAGGTCCAGAACGTGACCGGGCAGGTGAACCGGCAGATTCCCATCATCCTGGGCGCCGGGGCCGGTGCCCTCGCCCTGGCCACGGCCGGGACGGCCCTCGTGGGCAGGCGGCTGCAACGCCAGACCCACAGCCTGGCCCCGGACGAGATGAGCCGGATGTACGAGCACCACGACGCGGTGCTGCACTCCGTACGCGAAGGCGTACTCATCGTGGACGGCGACGGGCGGCTGCTCCTGGCGAACGACGAGGCCAGGCGGCTGCTCGAACTGCCCCGGGACGCCGAGGGGCGGCGCGTGTCGGAGCTGCCGGGCCTCGAACCCGATATGGCCGCGCTGCTCGAATCCGGCCGCGAGGCCAGCGACGAGGTGCACTTCGCCGGGGACCGGCTCCTGGTGGTCAACCAGCGGCTCACGGACCGCGGCGGCGGCCCCAAGGGAACGGTGGTGACGCTGCGCGACTCCACCGAACTGCAGACGGTGTCCGGCAGGGCACAGGTCGTGGGGGAGCGGCTCAAACTGCTGTACGACGCCGGCGTGGGCATCGGTACGAGCCTCGACGTGGCCCGCACCGCCGAGGAGCTGGCGCGGGTCGCCGTACCCCGCTTCGCCGACTTCGTCAGCGTCGACCTGGCCGACGCCGTACTGCGCGGCGAGGAGCCGACCACCAGGGCGGCGACCCTGCGACGCATCGCCGTGTGCGGCATCCGGGACGACTACCCCTTCTACGAGAAGGGCCGGCTGATCACCTTCCCGTCCTACACACCCCAGGCCCGCGGCTACGCCACCGCCAGCTCCGAACTGCTGGCGGATCTGTCCACCACGAGCGTCTGGCATGTGCAGGACGGCGAGCGTGCCAAGGAGATCCTGGAGTACGGCATCCACTCGCTCATCGTGGCCCCGATCCGGGCGCGCGGTGTCCTGCTGGGGATGGCCAGCTTCTGGCGCTGCAACCAGCACGAGCCGTTCGACGAGGAGGAGCTGGCGCTGGCGGAGGAGCTGGTGGCCCGCGCCGCGGTCACCATCGACAACGCGCGCCGCTACACCCGCGAGCACGCCCTCGCGGTCACCCTCCAGCGCAGCCTGCTGCCCCGGGCCCTGCCCGAGCAGAACGCCCTCGACGTCGGCTACCGCTATCTCCCGGCCCAGTCGGGGGTGAGCGGGGACTGGTTCGACGTGACCCCGCTGTCGGGGGCCCGGGTGGCCCTGGCCGTCGGCGACGTGGTGGGCCACGGGCTGCACGCCGCCGCCACGATGGGACGCCTGCGGACCGCGGTGCACAACTTCTCCGCGCTCGACCTGCCGCCCGACGAACTGCTCAGTCACCTCGACGACCTGGTCGGCCGCATCGACCGGGACGAGACGAGCGCGGAGACGGTCGTGGGCGCCACCTGTCTGTACGCGGTCTACGACCCGGTGACACGGCGCTGCGTCATGGCGCGCGCCGGACACCCGGAACCCGCGCTGGTCCACCCCGACGGCCAGGTCACCTTCCCCGATCTGCCGGCCGGGCCGCCGCTGGGTGTGGGCGGCCTGCCGTTCGAGACGGCCGAGCTGGAACTCGCCGAGGGCACTCAACTGGTCCTCTACACCGACGGCCTCATCGAGGACCGCAGGCGCGATCTGGACGTGGGGATGGACATGCTGCGGCAGGCCCTGGCCGGGCATCCCGACCGGTCGCCGGAGGAGAGCTGCCAGGCCGTGCTGGACGAACTGCTGCCCAGCAGGCCCACGGACGACGTCGCCCTGGTCATCGCCCGCACCCGGGCGCTGCCGCCCGACCGGATCGCCAACTGGGACGTGGCGCACGACCCGGCCGCCGTCGCGGGGATGCGCGAGGCGGTGACCGGCCGACTCGAGGAGTGGGGCCTCGACGAACTCGGCTTCGGTGTGGAACTCGTCCTGAGCGAACTGGTCACCAACGCCATCCGCTACGGCTCCGAGCCGATCCATGTACGGCTGATTCACGACCTCACGCTGATCTGCGAGGTCGCCGACGGCAGCAGCACCTCGCCCCATCTGCGCTACGCCGCGACGACCGACGAGGGTGGCCGTGGCCTGTTCCTGGTCTCGCAGTTGGCCAAGAGCTGGGGTACCCGGTATGTGGCCCAGGGCAAGGTGATCTGGGCGGAACTGGCGCTTCCGGCACGGCTCGAGGAGATCTGACCGGTGCGGTCCGGCGGGTGTGCGGCGGCACGAGCGGAGGGACCGCGTCCGGCGAGTGAGGGCACGTCAGAACGTATGAGCGAAGCAAGCTGATGCCCCATCAGGGGTCCTCGGTGAGGATCTGGTTGACGGTCTGTCGCCTGCCATGGCGGTGATACGATCACCGCACTTGCCGAGCGGACGGATGGACGTAGGAAACGGCATCCGTGACCAACGGGGCGGCTCGGGCGGTGAATTCGGTGCGGGCGACCCACCGGTTCCTCCGCATTGACGCGAAATCAGCCGCTGGCCTTCAGTCGTCTGAAGAGAGTCTTATGACGCAGTACATACAGGACCCGGCACTCTGGGCTTTCCTCGTCGGCACCCCTGCCGCCGCTGCCGTTGCTGTTCGCCAACGCAGGGCGGCGCGGAGCGCACGACGGGAAGTCGACGAGGTCAGGAACCATTACACCGAGCTCGAGAACCGGTATTCGGAATCGGTCAGGAAGGCTCAGGAACAGGCCGAAGAGGAGACCAAGTCGGCACTCAAGTCCGCTATGCGGACGCTGCAGGGTCTCGCGGGTGAACAGCAGCTCATCATTTCGAAGTTGCAGTCCAAATACGGCGAGTCCCTCGTACTCCAGGATCTTCTCGAAATCGACCACATGAACTCGCAGTTCGGTCGGCGCGCCCAGTCCATCGCCGTGCTGTGCCAGGGCTGGGTGGGCAGGCACCGCGACGTCGCGTCGGTCTACGACGTGGTCCGCAGCGCCCAGGGCAGGATCCGCCACTTCCAGCGGGTGGAGATCCTCTCGCAGGTCGACTTCGGCATCACCAGCAGGGCGGTCGAGCCGGTCGCGCTGGCGCTCGCCGAGCTGCTCGACAACGCGACCAGCTACTCGAGCCCGGACACGATCGTCGAGATCAACGTCCGCACCGTCCCCAAGGGCATCTGCATCGTCGTCGACGACGCCGGTGTCGGTATGAACGACGAGGAGCGGGCCAGGGCCGAGAGGCTTCTGTCGAGCGAGCGCGCCTCGGGTGTCTCGGGACTCGGCAACCCTCCGCAGTTCGGCTTCGCGGTGATCGGTGTGCTCTGTGAGCGCTTCGGGTTCACGGTGTCCGTGGACTCCTCCTCCCCCTACGGAGGCGTCCGGGCGGTCCTGCTGCTGCCCGACGAGCTTCTCACCAGCATGCCGGAGCGGAAGGAGCCGGCACCGGCCGCGGTCGGTGCCGTGCCCACGTCGGCACCGACCGGACCGGAGACCTCCCTGAACCCGTCCATGACCTCCGACGGCCTTCCCAAGCGACGCCGCAAGCGGCCGATGATCCTCGTGCAGAACGACACGACGGCCACACCCGCTGCCCCCAAGCGCTCCGACGAGGACACCGCGGCGATCATGGCCGCCTTCCAACGGGGCACCCGGTCCGGCCGTACCACGGATCCGCGCACCATGGGGCAGTTGAGCAACACACGCGATGCAAGCGAAGGGCATGAGATCCCGTGAACAACGATCTGTCATGGATGCTTGACAGCGCTCTGGAGCTTCCCGGGGCCCTGCACGCTGTCCTGGTCTCCGCCGACGGGCTGTTGATGGCCCGCTCCAAGGGGGTCGACAAGGACATGGGAGACACGGCTGCCGCCGCGATGAGCGGGGTGCAGTCCCTGAGCCGTTCGATCGGGTTCTTCTGCGGCGGCTCCGGCCAGCAGTGGCGCCAGACGCTGGTCGAGTTCGACGGCGGCTGGGTCTTCCTGATCTCGGCGGGCGAGGGCGCGTACCTCGCGGTCTCGGCCTCGCCCGAGGTCGACATGGGTGACATCACGTTCCGGATGCAGCAACTCGTCGGCCAGTTGGGCAAGTCGCTGATGACCCCGCCGCGCGAGAACATCGGCATGCGCCCATGACGCCCATGACCGATCCCGACAAGCCGGAGCCCGAAGCCGCGGAATTAGTACGCCCCTACGTCATCACCAAGGGGCGCAGCCTCCCCGACGACGAGCAGTTCTCCCTCATCACCCTGGTCACGGCGACGCTGGACGACCGCCAGCGCCCGAACAGGCTGTCCCCGGAGGAACAGAACCTGCTGACGATGTGCACCGGCGGCTACCTCTCGGTCGCCGAGATCGCGGGGCACACGCGGCTGCCGCTCGGAGTGGTGAAGATCCTTCTCGCTTCCCTCGTCGAAGGCGGATATATCCTCACCCGCCCGCCGGTCGCGCGTGCCGTCCTCGCCGACCGGGAAATCCTTCAGGAGGTGCTGGATGGTCTCCGGGCCAAATTTGGATGAGACGGCCTACGTTCGCGACGGAGCCAACCAGACACCGGTGAAGATCCTGGTCGTCGGGCACTTCGCGGTGGGGAAGACCACGTTCATCGGAGCGATCTCCGAGATCCCCCCGCTCTCCACCGAGGAGACGATGACGCGGGCCGGGGAGTCGGTCGACGACCTCAAGGGCGTCAACGGCAAGACCACCACCACGGTGGCCATGGACTTCGGCCGTCTGACCATCAGCGAGCGCGTCGTGCTGTATCTGTTCGGCACACCCGGCCAGCAGCGGTTCGTGCAGATGTGGGAGGACATGGCCCGGGGCGCCCTCGGCGCGCTGGTGCTGGTCGACCCCGAGCGGCTGGCGGACTCCTTCGCCGTGATCGACCTGATAGAGCAGTACGGACTCGACTACGCCATAGCCGTCAACCGCTTCGACGGTTCACCGGTACGCGAGGAGAAGGCGCTGCGCGAGGCGCTGGACCTGCTCGACGACACGCCGATCGTCGCCTGTGACGCGCGGGACGAGAAATCGTCGGCCGCGGCATTGATCACGCTCGTCCGCTTCTTGCAGGACCGAGCTCTCCAGGAGCAGATATGAACGACCATTCCACCGCACCGGTGCCACCACCGGGTTGCCCGGCCCACGGCCGAGTACCCCTGTACGGCCCGGAGTTCGCCGCCGACCCGCAGGCGTACTACGCGTACATGCGGCAGTTCGGGCCGACCGCCCCCGTCGAGCTGGCGCCCGGCGTGGACGCCACCCTCGTCACGGACTACGCGGCGGCGCTGCAACTGCTCCAGGACTCCGGTGTGTTCCGCAAGGACTCGCGCCGCTGGCGGGAGCTCAACGAGGGCAGGGTCAGTCCGGACAGCCCCGTCCTCCCCCTGCTCACGTACCGGCCCAACTGCATGTTCAGCGACGGCGCGGAGCACCTGCGGCTGCGCCAGGCCGTCACCGAGAGCTTCGCCCGGGTGGACTCTCGTCGGCTCAGCCAGAGCACCGAGCGGGTCTCCAACTACCTGATCGCCCAGTTCGCCACCCGCGGCTCGGTCGACCTCCTCAATGACTACGCCAAGCAGCTTCCTCTGTTCGTGTTCAACGAACTCTTCGGCTGCCCCGCGGACATCGGTGACCGGGTCCTCTTCGGTATCTCCGGCATCTTCGACGGCATAAACGCCGAGAAGGCCAACGAGGTGCTGTTCCAGGCCGTGAGCGAGCTGGTCTCGCTCAAGCGCGTCAAGCCCGGTGACGACGTCACCTCCTGGCTGATGCAGCATCAGGCGCGCCTGGACGACCAGGAGATGGCCCACCAGTTGGTGCTGCTTCTCGGCGCAGGAGCCGAGCCGCTGCGCAACCTCATCGGCAACACCCTGCACCGACTCCTCACCCACGACCGGTACGCCAAGGGTGGATTGATAGAGGAGGCCATAGACGACACGCTGTGGGAGAACCCTCCCATGTCGAACTACGCGCCCCACTATCCGGCGTCCGACGTGGAGTTCGGCGACCAGAAGGTCCCGGCGGGCGAGCTGATGCTCATCAGCTTCGCCGCCGCCAACGCCGGTCCGGCGCTCGCCGCGTCGCGTCAAGCGGGCAGCAGCCGCGCCCACTTGGCGTGGAGCGCGGGACCGCACGCCTGCCCGTCGAAGGAGCCCGCTCGGCTCATCACCGTCTCGGCCATCGAGAACCTGCTCAACCAGGTCCCCGACGTCGAACTCGCGGTACCGGAGGACAGCCTGACCTGGCGCCCCGGCCCCTTCAACCGGGCCCTGGCCACCCTGCCGGTCCGCTTCACCCCGCTCGCGTCCGTACGGCAGTTGAGCCCGGCCCCCCGGGTGCAGGCGGCCTCGTCCGAACGCGACAGCGCGCCGAACCACCAGGAACGAGGACTGTGGAGCTCCTTCCTGTCCTGGTGGAAGGGGTGACATAGCTAACAACAGCCATGCGTGGGATGCCGCATGACGGTGCGTCAGGCGGGGTAGGGAGTAGCGCGGCATTCATGTTGATCATGAGTTGAAGGAGTCTTGTGCCTCACATACCCGCCGGCGCTGCTTCCGCCGCGTACTCCGCGGTCACACCCCGTCTTCGCCGACGTACCGTTCGGGAGTGCGCCTCCGTGTCCCTCACAGGCCCCGGTACACCCTCCGGCCGTCGCCGGGAGAAGCGATGATCGCCTCCCGGTCCGTCGGCCGGAAGACTCCCGGAGTCAAGGAGCTGGGCGGGTTCGCGGCGGACCAGTTGCTGCGCCTCTGCGAGATCGCGGGGCTGGACCGAGCCGATGCAGAAACGTATGCGCAGGTTCTGATCGACGCGTTGGGTCCCGTGGCGGAGCGCTCCCTGGCTCTGCCACCCCCCTCCCGGAGCTTCCTGTCCGACGACCACACGCCGGTGGAGTACTCCCTCTCCTTCACGCCCGGCGCCGCCCCGGCGCTGCGGGTGCTCCTGGAGCCCGGGTGCGACGCCGAGAGCCTCGCGGAGAACGGCCGTATCGGGCTGAGTGTCATCCGGCAGATGGCCAAGAACTGGGGCTTCGCCACCGACAAGCTCGACCTGTTGGAAGACCTGTTCTTCCCGCCCTCCCCGCAGGGTCTCCTCGCGGTGTGGTGCGCGCTGGAGCTGCGTCCCGGCGGGGTCCCGAAGCTGAAGGTGTACCTGAACCCCTCGGCGCGCGGGGCCGACCGGGCCGCGGAGACGGTCCGTGAGGCGTTGGAGCGGCTCGGCCACCGGCAGGCCTTCGACGCACTGCCCCCGGCCGACGGCTACCCGTTCCTCGCCCTGGACCTGGGCGACTGGGAAGCCCCCCGGGTGAAGGTCTACGTCATGCACCACAGCCTGTCGGCCACGGAGGCGGGCGCCCTGGCGCGGCGGAACCCCGGCTTCGACCACGAGGCGGCGGAGTGGTTCTTCCGGAACGCGGCCGGATACGACGACGCGACCGCCGAGGACGACACCCGGCTGGCCGGGAAGCCCGCCCTCACCTGCCACTCCTTCACCCGGACGACGAGCGGCGAGCCGACCGGCTTCACCCTCCACATCCCGGTCAGGGACTACGTGCGCCACGACGGCGAGGCCCACACGCGCTCGGTCAGCGCACTGCGCCGCCACGGCATGGACGAAGCCGCGCTCGCCCGGTCGATGGCCGCCGTGACCGCACGGTCCCCCCAGGACGGGCGAGGACTCATCGCCTATCTGGCGCTGGCCCAGGAACACGGCCGCGCGCCGCGCGTGACCACGTACATCTCCTCCGAGGCGTACGAGGTCCCGCCGCCGGCCGTCCTGCCGTCCCCCCGGCAGGTGCCCGCCGAAGAACAGGCCGACCCCGGCCGTCAGACATCAGTCCCCCAGCAGAACACCCAGAAGCAGGAACGAGGAGCAGCGTGGAGCCGTACCGCATAAAGGTCGTCGAACCCATCGCGATCACCACCCGTGAGCAGCGCGAAGCAGCCCTGGAGCGGGTGCACTACAACCCGTTCGATCTGCGGGCCGACGAGGTCACCATCGATCTGCTGAGCGACTCGGGCACCGGCGCGCTGTCGGCCGCGCAGCTCTCCGTCGGGATGGACGGTGACGAGTCCTACGCGGGCTCGCGTTCCTTCTACCGTTTCGAGGAGACGGTGAAGGAGCTGACCGGCTTCGCGCGCATCCTGCCCGCCCACCAGGGCCGCGCCGCCGAGCGCATCCTGTTCTCGACGCTCCTCCAAGCCGGCGGCATCGTCGTGTCGAACACCCACTTCGACACCACCCGGGCCAACGTGATGCTCGCGGGCTGCCAGGCCGTCGACCTGCCCTGCCCCGAGGCCAAGAACCTGGACAGCCACGAGCCGTTCAAGGGCAACATCGACCTGGAGGCGCTGGAGCGCTACCTCGGCGCGACGGACGGCCCGAAGGTCGCCGTGGTGGTCATGACGATCACCAACAACGGCGGCGGCGGTCAGCCGGTCTCCATGGAGAACCTCCACAAGACCTCGGAGATGTGCCGGCGCTACGGCGTTCCGATGTTCCTGGACGCCGCCCGGTTCGCCGAGAACGCCTGGCTGGTGACCCGTCACGAGGCCGCCTACCGGGACCGCACCCCCCGCTCGGTCGCGGAGGAGGCGTTCCGGCTGGCCGACGGCTGTGTCATGAGCGCCAAGAAGGACGCCATCGTCCACATGGGCGGCTTCGTCGGCCTGAACGACCTCGAACTCGCCGAGAAGTGCGAACAGCTCCTCATCGCCACCGAGGGCTTCGCGACCTACGGCGGCCTCGCCGGACGTGACCTCGACATGATCGCGCAGGGTCTGCGCGAGGTGACCGAGCCCGCCTACCTCGCGGAGCGGGAGGACGCCGCCCGCTACCTCGCGGACCGCGTCCGGGCCGCCGGCGTCGACATCCTCGAGCCTGCGGGGCTGCACGCCGTGTACCTGAACGCCGGACGACTGCTGCCGCACATCCCGGCCCACGAGTTCCCCGGCCAGGCCCTGTCCTGCCAGTTGTACCTGGAAGGCGGCATCCGCGCGGCCGAGCTGGGCTCCCTCTACCTCGGCGAGGAGGACGAGGCCGGCAACCCGATCAAGAGCGCGCCGTACGAGCTGGTCCGGCTCGCCCTGCCGCGGCGTGTCTACACGCGCAGCCACTACGACCACATCGGTGAGACCCTGGCGCGCATCGCCAAGAACGCGGATTCCGTGCGCGGCTACCGGATCGTGGAACAGTCCCCGATCCTGCGGCACTTCCGCGCGAAGCTCCAGCCGGCGTGAACCGCTCCCGGCCGTTGAGACCACCGGTGGCCGGAGCGCGAGCGTGACATGAATGAGGCGGCCAGGCCACGGACCCGGCCGCCTCACTCATGCTCTGTGTGTCTATCGTTCGGTGCCGTCCGGAACGCGGGCCGGGTGGCCCGTCGTCACCCGGCCGCCCGCCCTGGCCAGCAGGGCCCGGGGTGCCGGATCGGCCTGGAGGCCCGGCAGAAGCAGCAGCCAGAAGTTGGCCAGCCGGTCCTCGATCAGCATGCGGTCGTCGAGGACGTCGGAGAGGGTGTGCAGCCCGAAGAACGCGGCGACCAGATTGGGGGCGTCACGGCTGGGCTCCGCCTGGGCGGCGAGTTCCCCCGCGGCACGCGCCTGGGCGAGCAGCCGCTCGACCGTGGTGATCCAGTCCACGAAGGGCAACGGCATCTCGATGTCGATGGACTTCCGCTCGGTCCACAGCCGGGCGCCCGCGCGGACCAGGACATCGTCGCGGAAGGTACGGGCGACCGCGAAGCTCAGCCCCACCAGCTTCTCCAGGGCGGGGCGCGCGGTGGCGTCATGACGCGCGATCACCGAGGGCCAGGCCGAGAAGTGCGCGTCCACCAGGGCCAGGGCGAGTTGTTCCTTGTTCGTGTAGTGGAAGTAGATCGCCCCGCTGGTGCGCCCGGACCGTTCACTGATGTCGCTGATACTGGTCGCCGCGTATCCCCGTTCGGAGAACAGCTCGGCCGCCGCATGGAGTACCGCATTGCGGGTTGCTTCCGCCCGATCCTGCACGTGTGTTCCCTTGTCTGTCGGTGAGTCGCGAGGAGGAATGTAGCGGCCCGGAGGCACGGGAACGAAAACCGGGCATGCGGAAACAGCAATAGTCTTATTAGCCTTTTGCTATGGATACCGGGCAGCAAACGCGGAACGCAGGGGAATCGACGACCGGCTCCCTCCAAGCCGCCCTCGCTTCCTTTTCCGCTCTCGACCGCTCAAGGACCGTCGAGCGTGAGTGGGTGCACCGGATCTCGGTGGCCGAGGTCCTGCTGACGGATGTGCGCGCCTGCGGTCCGCTGACCTTCTGCGCCGCCGCCGCGTGGACGCGTTCGCATCCCACGTTCCCTCGCGGACGCGACGACCGGCACAGCCCCTGGATGATCGTCGAGACGCTGCGCCAGCTCGGGATCTGCGTTCCGCTGCGGTACTTCGGCGTGCCACGCACGGCCCGCTTCCTGATCGGCGACCTCTCCTTCCGGCTCGACCCGGCGGCCGAACCGAGGGCGCCGCACGGTGCCAGCGAGATCGGCTGTCTCGCGACCGTCTCCGACCTCCGCACCGGCAGGCGCGGCAACGCGGTGACGGGGCTGCGGATGCGGGTGGACTTCTTCGCCGACGGGCGGCTGTTCGCCCACGCCGAGGGCGGGGCGCGGTTCCTGGACGCCCGGCTCTACGACGCCCTGCGCTCCCGGGCCGCTACGGCCGTGACGGCACGGCACCAGGGGGTACGCCCCCGACCGGCCGCGCTGGGGCTCGAGTCGGCGTCGGACGTCGTCGTCTCCCAGGACGGCGACCGCGTCCTGGTGGACCCCGCCGACCCCCGCCATCCCTTCTTCTTCGACCACGGCACGGACCATGTGCCCGGGATGGCCCTGCTGGAGGCGGCCCGGCAGACGATCGCCCTGCGCAGCGCAGGCAAGCTGCTCCGCCCCGTCTCCTGCCGTATGACGGCCGCGCGGTTCACCGAACACGCACCGCCCGCCGCCATTCACTGCTCCGTATACGGCTCCATCGCCTTCTTCCGTATGCGGCAAGGCGATACGAAGACCGCGACGGGCCTGCTGCGCTATTGATGGGCGTCACCCACACGTGGGTATTGCGGTGGCAAATGGCCACGATCGCTCGGAGCAAGCGTAGCGTTCGTTATGTTTCTGGTTCCGGATGTGCTCGAGACCACCGCGAACTGCGGTGTGTGACCGTCATGCATGAACCGGCCATGACCGTCCTGCTCTTACGCGCTTTCCTGCGGTGAAGGCGGCTCAGCAGGCACATCGGGACCTCTGACCGGCGGATCGCGCCGCCCTTCGGCAGTTCCGTCCTGCACCAGAACGGCAGCACAGCACATGACATCCCATCGTATTTACGACTGGACACCACAAGCCGTCGTCTTCGATTGTGACGGCACACTGGTGGACACAGAACGGCACTGGGAACAGGCCCGCGACATCGTTCTGAGCGGCTATGGAGTCGTACCGGACGCGGAGTTCGCGGAAAGCAGCAAGGGGCTGCACTACACGGAATGCGGCGCCCTCATGGCACGTCTCGCCGACCGCCCCGACGCAGTCGGGGACATGACCGAGCAACTCCTGGCGAGCTTCCGCGAACTCGTCGCGCAGCGCCCCGTCCCGGTCGTCGGAGCTCAGGACCTCGTGCGGAACCTGGGCCGGATCGCACCACTGGCCGTGGCGAGCAACTGCCCGGTGGACGTGGTGGAGTTCTGCCTCGAATCCGTGGGCCTGAGACCCCACTTCCGGCACATCGTCGTGCCGGGAACGGACGTGCTCCCCAAACCGCGCCCCGACGCCTATGCCGAGGCCGCGCGCCGCCTGGGCGCCGAGCGCGGCGACACACTGGCGGTCGAGGACTCGGTCAACGGCCTGAAGGCCGCGGTCGGCGCGGGCCTGCGGGTGATCGGAGTCGGGCGGCAGCCCAGCAAGGAAGGCCTCGCCCTCGCCGACCTCTGGGTGGACACGCTGGCCGACCCGGAGTTGGTGGCCTGGGCGAAGAGCCGCCCCGGCGCCGCCACGGGCTCCGGCCAGCCGCTGGTGCCCAAGCAGAGCGGTTCGGCCGAGTCCGGCACGGAAGCCCTGCCCTGACCGGGCGGCCACGCGGGCGAGCGGAGACAGAGCCTTCTCCGGGGCGGTGTCCTACGGGGCGGTGTGCGCGGCCCGTGCTCTCCAACGGGGCGGTGTGCGAGGCGTATTGATCGTCACCGGCCGTCCAGGACAGCCCTCAGATATGGTGCCGTCGCACTTCCGCTCGCCCGTGCCACCTCGGCCGGGGGACCCGCCGCGACGATCCGCCCGCCCGCGTCCCCGCCGCCCGGACCCAGGTCGATCACCCAGTCCGCACCCGCGACCACGGACATGTCGTGCTCGACCACGATCACCGTGTGCCCCGCGTCGACCAGCCCGTGCAACTGACGCATCAGGACCTCGACATCGGCCGGGTGCAGCCCGGTCGTCGGCTCATCGAGGAGGTAGAGGGTGCTGCCACGGCGCCCGCGCTGCAACTCACTGGCGAGCTTGATGCGTTGGGCCTCACCACCGGACAGCTCCGTGGCCGGCTGCCCCAGGCGCAGATACCCGAGACCGACATCGAGCAGGGTGCCGAGGCTGCGGGCGATCGCCGGAGTGTCCGCGAAGAAGTCCGCCGCCGCCTCGACCGTCAGATCGAGCACCTGCGCGATGTTCCGTCCCCGGTAGGTCACTTCGAGCGTGTCCGGGTTGTAGCGCGCGCCACCGCAGTCCGGGCACGGTGCGTAGGTGCTCGGCAGGAAGAGCAGTTCCACGCTGACGAACCCTTCGCCCTGACAGGTCTCACAGCGCCCGCCGGACACATTGAAGGAGAACCGGCCGACGCCGTACCCCCGCTCGCGCGCCTCGTCCGTGGCCGCGAACACCTTGCGTACGACGTCGAAGAGGCCCGTGTAGGTCGCGAGGTTCGAGCGCGGGGTACGGCCGATCGGCTTCTGGTCGACCGCGACCAGCCGCTCCACACCGGGCAGTTCCTCGGTGATCTCACCGATGAGCGTGGACTTCCCGGAGCCCGAGACACCGGTGACCGCCGTGAACACACCGAGCGGGAACCGCGCCGTCACCTCGCGCAGGTTGTGCCGCGTGACCGGCCCGACGCTCAACTCACCGCTCGGCGTGCGTACTTGGCGTACGGTGTCGGGGGAGCGGTCGAAGAGGAAGCGGGCTGTCGCCGACTCCTCGACGCCCGCCAGCTCCGCCACCGGGCCGCTGTGCAGCACTCGCCCGCCGTGCTCGCCCGCGCGCGGGCCGACGTCCACCAGCCAGTCGGCGGCGCGCATCACCTCCAGGTGGTGCTCCACCACGAACACCGAGTTACCGGCGGCCTTCAGCCGCTGAAGCACCGTCAACAGCGCCTCGGTGTCGGCGGGATGCAGCCCCGCGGACGGCTCGTCCAGGACGTACACCACCCCGAACAGCCCGGAGACCAACTGTGTGGCCAGTCGCAGCCGTTGAAGCTCGCCCGCCGACAGGGTGGGGGTGGCGCGGTCCAGGCTCAGATAGCCGAGGCCCAGTTCGAGGACCGGCGCGATACGGGCGGTGAGGTCCTCGGTGAGGACACGCGCGGTCCCCGTCGCGCCCTCGAGCGTCTCGGCCAGCGCCGCCAGCGGCAGGGCGGCCAGGTCGGCGATGGTGCGGCCCGCGAACGTCACGGCCAGCGCCTCCGGCCGCAACCGGCTGCCCCCGCACGCCGGACACGGCGCACTGGCCAGGAAGCGCTCCGCCTTCGCGCGCAGCGTCGGGCTCTTGGAGTCCGAGAACGTCTTCATCACATAGCGGCGGGCGCTCATGTACGTGCCCTGGTAGGGCCGTTGGATGCGCTGGGCCTCCCGTACCGGATGGACGGTCACCACCGGCTGCTCGTTCGTGAACAGGATCCACTCCCGCTGTTCGGCGGGCAGTTCGCGCCACGGCAGGTCCACGTCGTAGCCGAGCGCGTCGAGGATGTCCCGCAGGTTCTTGCCCTGCCAGGCGCCCGGCCACGCGGCGATCGCCCCCTCCCGGATCGACAACGACGGGTCGGGCACCAGCAACTCCTCCGTCGTGCGGTGCACTTGGCCCAGTCCGTGGCACTCCGGGCAGGCACCGGCCGCCGTGTTCGGGGAGAAGGCGTCCGAGTCGAGACGCGCGGCCCCCGGCGGATGGTCACCGGCGCGGGAGAAGAGCATCCGCAGCGAGTTCGACAGGTTCGTGACCGTACCGACCGAGGAGCGGGACGTCGGCGTGGAACGGCGCTGCTGGAGCGAGACGGCGGGCGGCAGCCCGGTGATCTCCCCGACCTTCGGCGCGCCCACCTGGTGGATCAGCCGCCGCGCGTACGGCGCGACCGACTCGAAGTAGCGGCGCTGCGCCTCCGCGTACACGGTGCCGAACGCCAGCGACGACTTCCCGGACCCGGACACCCCCGTGAACACGGCCACGACATCCCGGGGAATGTCGACATCGACGCCCTTGAGGTTGTGCTCCCGGGCGCCGCGGACACGGACGTACGGATCGTGTGGGCTGTGCATGACGGGGAACTCCGTACGGATCTTCGACGGGGATGGGACAAACCCCGCAATTCTATGGGGTCGGGGGCGCGGACCGCCGGGCGGCGTCGCCCGAGACCGTCCGCGGTCGGCAGGCAGCCGCCGTCGAAGCCCCACCGGAATGATCGGCAACTCCCTCCGAGAGTCGGAGAGTTGTTCGACATGGGCTACCGTGCGGGGCACAAGGCCAACCACGGTGAGGGGAGCGGGTCGGGATGTACGAGAGGCCGACGGGTCCGATGGTGCCGATCAACAGCTCGGTCGCGCATCCCGCGCGCGTCTACAACGCCTGGCTGGGCGGCAAGGACAACTACCTCGCCGACCGGGAGGCGGCCGAGCTGGCCGCCGCGGCCAACCCGGAGATCGTCCCCGCGGTCCGGGCCAACCGGGCCTTCCTGGGGCGGGCGGTCCGGCATCTGGCGGGGGAGGCCGGCATCCGGCAGTTCCTCGACATCGGCACCGGGATCCCGGCGGCCGACAACACCCACGAGGTGGCGCAGCGCGTCGACCCCGGCGCCCGCGTGGTGTACGTCGACAACGACCCGATCGTCCTCGCCCACGCCCGGGCGCTGCTGGTCAGCGCCGCGGAGGGGAGGACGGACTACCTCCAGGCGGATCTGCGGGACGTGGACCGCATCCTGGCCGCCGCCGGGAAGACGCTCGACCTGTCCCAGCCCGTGGGTCTCATGCTCGTGGCGGTCCTCCAGTACGTCCCGGACGCCGACGACCCGTACGACCTCACCCGACGCCTCCTCGACGCGCTCGCCCCCGGCAGCCACCTCGTCCTCTCCCACCCGGCGGCCGACATCGGCGCCGAGAAGGTCGTCGAGTCCATGCGCGCGTACAACGAGCGGGCCGCCGAACACGCGGGCGCCACGCCGCGCACGCACGCCGGGGTCACCCGCTTCTTCGACAGCACCGACCTCCTGGCGCCGGGCGTCGTCCAACTGCCCGAGTGGCGCCCGGAGGGCGAGGGGGTCGCGGCGCCCGGACCGCTGCCGATGTGGTGCGGCGTCGGCCGTAAGTAGGCCCTGATCCGCCGGGCGGCGGCGCACCTCCGTATCTGTCCAGGCGGCGCTGATCAGGGCGGTTGGGTCATTTCATTTGACATTAGGGTGGCTTATGGAAGATAAAGGGGATGCTTTGGCCATGTGGTCACGTTGCGTAGTGCACGCGGTGTGACCTCGGCATCCCGTCTGCGCGAATGAGCCCTAACGTGTCCCACTCCAGCACCGACCAGCCCGCCACCGACCCCGTGGGGGAGTGGGACGCCTGGCGCGCCGAGCGCCGTCGGGCCCTCACCGCGCCCACCGGGAACCTCGCGCTGGTCGAGACCCGGTGGCTCCCCGCGGGTGAGCGGCCGGACCTGGAGGCGGCCCGCGCCGGACTGGCGGACAGCGTGACCGTCACCAGCCTCCAGCGCACCGACCTGGTCACCGGCGAGCCCGAGCACGGGCTGCGCTTCTGGGACGCCGACGCGCCCGCCGTCCGCCACTTCGACCACGTCGACGCCTTCCCGTACGACCCGGCCTGGGTGCTCCACGCGACGTACACGCCCGTGCCCGGCGCCCGGCGGGTGTCCTTCGAGCACATCCGGGACAACGGCGGCACCCGCGATTTCGTCGTCCCCGGTGACATCACGCTCACCCTCGACGGCCGCGACTACACCCTCAGCGCCTTCGACGACGACGGCACCCTGCTGCTCGTCTTCGGCGACCCCACCAACGGGGACACCACCTACGGAGCCGGCCGCTTCCTCTTCGTCCAGCGCACCGAGGACGACGACCGCGTCCTGCTCGACTTCAACCGCGCCTTCGTACCGCCCTGCGGGTTCTCCGATCAGTACAACTGTCCGATGCCGCCGCGGCAGAACCGCCTCCACCTGCCCGTCGAGGCAGGTGAGAAGCGCCCCGTCTTCCGCGACGGCTTCTCCGACCAGCACTGATCACCCGTAGCTCCCCGCACCGCAGCACGAAAGCGCCCTTCGCCATGAGCATCAAGAAGACGTCCCTGTACGCCACCGCCACCGCGACCACCCTCGCGCTGACCCTGACCGCCTGCGGCGGCTCCGGCAACAGCGCCTCGGGCGGCCACTACGACAAGAACGCCACGGTCGAGATCGGCTCCCTCTACGAGCCGCAGAACCTCGACAACACCGCGGGCGGCGGCCAGGGCGTCACCGAGGCCCTCAACGGCAACGTCTACGAAGGGCTGTTCAAGCTCACCGACGACGGCAAGACCGAGAAGCTGCTGGCCCAGGACTACAAGGTCAGCGACGACGGCCTCACCTACACCTTCACCCTGCGCGACGGCGTGACGTTCCACAGCGGCAAGAAGCTCACCAGCGAGGACGTCAAGTACAGCCTGGAGAAGGTCATCGCGGACGACTCCCAGTCCGCCCGCAAGGCCAACCTCGAGGTCATCAAGAGCATCGCCACCCCCGACGCGCGCACCGTCAAGGTCACGCTGTCGCAGAAGTCGATCTCCTTCGTCTACAACCTCTCCTACGTCTGGATCACCAACTCCCAGGCGAAGAACCTGAAGACGACCGAGGACGGCACCGGCCCCTACCGGCTGGACAAGTGGACCCGCGGCTCCGCGCTCAGCATGACCCGGTACGCCGGGTACTGGGGCAAGGCCGCCGCCAACGCCAAGGCCGTCTTCCACTACTACAAGGACGCCACCGCGCTCAACAACGCCCTGGCGACCGGCGCCGTGGACGTGGTCACCGGCGAGCAGTCGCCCGACGCCCTCGACCAGTTCAAGAACAACCAGAACTACAAGGTCAACGACGGCGACTCCACCACCAAGCTGCTGCTCGCCTTCAACGACAAGGCCAAGCCGTTCACGGACGTCCGGGTGCGCCAGGCCGTCTCCGCCGCCATCGACGACAAGAAGCTGCTGGAGTCCGTCTGGGGCGGTTACGGCAAGCTCATCGGCTCGATGGTGCCGCCCACCGACCCCTGGTACGAGGACCTGACCAAGGTCAACGCCTACGACCCGGCACGCGCCAAGAAGCTGCTCGCCGAGGCCGGGTACGGCAAGGGCTTCGACTTCACCCTCGACACCCCGAACTACGACCCGCACCCCACCGCGGCCACCTTCATCAAGTCCCAGCTCGCCAAGGTCGGCATCACCGTCAAGATCAACACGATCACGCCGGACGAGTGGTACACGAAGGTCTACAAGAACCACGACTTCACGGCCACGCTCCAGGAGCACGTCAACGACCGCGACCTCGTCTGGTACGGCAACCCCGACTTCTACTGGGGCTACGACAACAAGCAGGTCACCCGGTGGGTCCAGCAGGCCGAGGAGGCCGCCACCACCGCCGAGCAGACCGAGCTGCTGAAGAAGGTGGGCCGCAAGACCGCCGAGGACGCGGCCAGCGACTGGCTGTACCTCTACCCGCAGATCGTCGTCGCGAACAGCAAGCTGTCCGGCTACCCGGTCAACGGCCTCAACTCCCAGTTCTTCGCCTACGACATCAAGAAGAAGAGCTGATGACGCGCTATCTGCTGCGCCGCCTCGCCTTCCTCGTGGTGTCGCTGGCCCTGGCGAGCATCGTGCTGTTCGTCCTGCTGCGCCTGCTGCCCGGCGATCCGGCCAACGCGCTCACCTCCGTGGGCGCCGACCCCGAACAGATCGCCGCGGCCCGCCACGCCATCGGCTCCGACAAGCCGCTGCCCGAGCAGTTCACCCACTGGCTCGGGCAGTTGGCGAGCGGCGACCTCGGCACCTCCTTCGTCAGCTCGCTGCCCGTCGGACCCGAGGTCGCCTCCCGGCTGAACGTCACCGTGCCCCTGACCCTCATCGCGTTCACCCTGGCCGTCCTCATCGCCGTACCCGCCGGGTTCGTCGCCGCCCACAAGCGACACACCTGGTACGGGGCCCTGCTCAGCGGGGTCTCCCAACTCGGCATCGCCGTCCCCGTGTTCTGGCTCGGCATGATCCTCATCGCCGTCTTCGCGCTCAACGCGGGCTGGCTCCCGGCCGGCGGCTTCCCGCAGGACGGCTGGTCCGAGCCCGCCGAGGCGATCCGCTCCCTCGTCCTGCCGGTCCTCACCATCGCCCTGGTGATGAGCGCGTCCCTGATCCGCTACGTCCGCTCCGCCACCCTCGACGTCCTCGGCAGCGACCACCTGCGCACCGCCCGCGCCCTCGGCTCGTCCTTCGGACAGGCGATGTGGCGGCACGGGCTGCGCAACGCCTCCGTACCGGTGATCTCCGTCCTCGGTATCGAACTCGCCTCGACGCTGCTCGGCGCGGTCGTCGTGGAGTCGGTGTACGCGCTGCCCGGCCTCGGTTCGATGCTCGCCACCGGCATCGCCCAGCACGACTACCCCGTCGTCCAGGGCGTCCTGTTCGTCTCCACGCTCGCCGTACTGCTCATCGGCTTCGCCGCCGACCTGGTCCAGCGGATCATCGACCCGCGACTGCGCGGCCGGCTCTCCGGAGGTGCCCGATGACCCAGGTAGACGTACGCACCCCCGTACCCGCGCGGAAGGCGTCGCCGGACAAGCGCCGCTCCCGGCGCTCGGCCACCCTCGTCGTCGGCTGCGTCCTGGCCGGACTCATCGCGCTGCTCGCCCTGGTCTCCCTGATCTGGCTGCCCTACGCGACCGACGACACCTCCGGCGGACGCCTGGCCGGACCCGGCGGCGGCCACCTGCTCGGCACCGACAAGCTCGGACGCGACCTGTTCACCCAGGTGATGACCGGATCGCGGATCGCCGTCGAGGCCGGTCTCGGCTCGGTCCTCATCGCCGCCGGCCTCGGCATCACACTGGGCGTGCTCGCCGCGTTCGCGCAGGGCTGGCTCGACGACACCGTCTCCGCCTTCCTCGACATCCTCATCGCCTTCCCCACACTGCTGCTCGCGATGCTCATCGTCGCCGCGCGCTCGGCGACCCTCGGCTCGGCCGTCCTCGCGATCGGCCTGGCCCAGAGCGCCGTCGTCGCCCGGCTGGTACGCATCCTGGTCAAGCGGGTCCTGGCGCAGGACTACATCACCGCCGCCCGCACCTCCGGCACGTCCTGGTCCCGGACCGTGGTGGCCCATGTGCTGCCCAACATCTGGCCGACCCTCGTGGTCAACCTCGCCCTTCAGTTCGGCCTCGCCGTACTGGCCGAGGCCGGACTGTCCTACCTCGGACTCGGCGCGCCCCCGCCGAACGCGTCCTGGGGCCGCATGCTCCAGGAAGCCCAGGCGACCTTCACCACCGCACCCGTGGGCGCGCTCGCCCCCGGCATCCTGCTCGTCCTGCTCGTCATCGGCGTCAACCTCATCGCCGACGGCCTGCGCGACACCCTCGACCCGGCCACCCGCAAGAGGCGCGCATGACCCTCCTCGACGTCCGCGGGCTGACCGTCCGCACCACCGACGGCCGCACCCTGGTGGACGACCTGTCCTTCAGCCTGGCGCGCGGCGAACGGCTCGGCCTCATCGGCGAGTCCGGCTCCGGCAAGTCCCTGACCACGCTCGCCGTGCTCGGCCTGCTGCCCGACGGCATGACCGCCACCGGCGGCATCGAACTCGCGGGCACACAGATCGTCGGCGCCCCCGAGAAGCGGCTCACCGCGGTCCGCGGCCGGGACGCCGCCGTCGTCTTCCAGGAACCGCTGACCGCACTCGACCCGCTGATGCGTGTCGGCCGCCAGATCGCCGAACCCCTGCGCAGGCGCACCGGCCTGAAGGGCGCCGAGCTGGCGCGGGCCGTGGCCTTCGCGCTCGAACAGGTACGGCTGCCCGACCCCGAGCGCATCGCCCGCGCCTTCCCGCACGAGATCTCCGGCGGCCAGCGCCAGCGCGTGGCCCTCGCCATGGCCCTGGCCTGCGATCCGAAGCTGCTCATCGCGGACGAGCCGACCACCGCCCTGGACGTGTCCGTGCAGGCCGAGATGCTGGAACTCATCGACACCCTGGTCCGCGAACGGGAGATGGCCGTGCTGTTCGTCAGCCATGACCTCGCCGTCGTGGCCAAGGTGACCGACCGCGCCCTGGTGCTCAAGGACGGCCGGGCCGTCGAGAAGGGCGAGGTACGCAGCCTCGTCGGCGCGCCCCGCGAGGACTACACCAAGGCCCTGGTCGCCAGCGCCCGGCGGCTGGAGTCCGCACTGGACCTGAGGAGCACGCGATGACCGCCGAACCCGACGCGGAGACCCCCGTCCCCGACACGACGACGCCCGTACTCGAACTGGCCGACGTCGCGCTGCGCTACCGGGGCGGCGCGGACAACGTCGTCGAGGACGTCTCCCTCACGGTCGGGGCCGGACACAGTCTCGCGCTCGTCGGCGAGTCGGGCGCCGGGAAGACCACCCTGCTGCGCCTGCTGCTGGGGCTCGCCCGCCCCACCTCCGGCCAGGTCCGCTTCGACGGCGCCGAGCTGTCCCTGCGCGACCGGGAGCAGATGCGCCGCTTCCGCCGCAGTGTGCAGTGCGTCTTCCAGGACCCGTACTCCTCGCTCGACCCACGCCGCCGGGTGGGCGCCACCGTGGCCGAGCCGCTGCGCTCCCTGGGCATCGACAGCCGCGCCACGGCCCGGCCGAAGGTGGCCGAGGCCCTGGAACGCGTGGGCCTGCCGGCCGACGCGGCGGACCGCTATCCGCATGAGTTCTCCGGCGGCCAGCGCCAGCGGATCGCCATCGCCCGCGCCACGGTCTGCACCCCGCGGATCCTGCTGGCGGACGAACCCGTGAGCGCGCTCGACGTCACCACCCGGGTGAAGGTGGTCGACCTGCTGGCCGAACTCAAGCAGGAGCAGGGGCTGACGCTCGTGATGGTCTCCCACGACCTGTCGGTCGTCGCCTCGCTGTGCGAGCGGACCGCGGTCCTGGAGCGCGGCCGGGTGGTCGAGCAGGGCGACACCGCCCAGGTACTGGGCCGCCCCGCGCACTCCTACACCCGCCGCCTGATCGACAGCGTGCCGCGGCTGCCCGTCTGAGACACGCCGCCCGGCAGCTCGACGTCCAGCGCCTCGGTGCCGTGCTCGGCGAGCGGGCCCACCGACAGCCCGGCCGCGCGGCAGTCCGCGACGATGCCGGCCAGCGCGCCGAGCGACGCGCGCCAGCAACCGGTCGCCGAGAGCCGGTCGGAGTCGTGCAGCAGCAGCGTGCCACCGCCGCGCAGCCCGGCCCCGACCGTGGTGCGTACGGAGGCGGGCGTGGCCCCGGCCGTCCAGTCCTTGCCCCAGGCGGTCCACAGCACCGGCCGCAGTCCGACCCTGCGGGCGGCGGCCCAGCGCCCGGACGTCAGGATCCCGTACGGCGGGCGGTACCACCGCGGCGGGTGGCCCCCGGCCTGCCCCACCGCGTGGACCGCGCGCGCCAGGTCCGCCGTGTCGCGTGCGGGAGCGGGCAGCCAGGGCCGGTCGTGGGTCCAGCCGTGCACGGCGAGTTCATGGCCGCGCTCGGCGGTCTCGCGGGCCAGCGCCGGGTGCCGTGTGACGCTCTCCCCGAGCATGAAGAACGTCGCCCGCACACCGAGGCCGTCCAGCGTGTCGAGGAAGCGCGGGGTGGACGTCGGATCGGGGCCGTCGTCGAACGTGAGAGCGACATGGTCGGGGCGACCGGCCCCCGCGAGTCGCGGGAAGAAGCGGTGCCGCAGGCCGGGCAGCCAGGTGGCGGCCGGGCCGATGTGGGCGACCGTGGCGAGGGCGAACGACGTCAGGACGGCGGTCGCGTGCCGGGCGGGGACATCGACAACGGCGGGACGGGACATCGCTCCTCGACCTCCTCGCCCCCCTTGTCGTCCTGCTCGTCCTCGGCGTCATGGGGACCCGTCGTCGTCACGGGAACCGTTCCGCCCCGGTGGCGCCACCGTGTCCCAGGCGCCGCCGCTCGCCAGGGCCCGCGCCAGCCCGATGCTGCCGAGCCCGATGAGCGCCACCCCGATCAGCTCCGGCAGCACCCACGCCCCGAGAGCGATCCGCTCGTCGAACAGCACCCACCCCAGCCCCACGCTGACCACGGCGTCTCCCAGGGTGAGAACCGGCTGGGACGCCGTCAGGGTCCCAGCGCGGAACGCGTTCTGCAACAGCACGAAGGCCACCAGCCCGGTGGCGAGAGTGGCATAGGGCGGCCACCCCGTGAGCACCGCGACCGGACCCCGCGAAATTCCCCCCATGACCTCCTTGAGCAGCGCGGCGGTGGCGGCGAACGACACCGCGGACGCCAACCCGAACAGCGCCGCGCGCGGCGCTCCCCTCAGCGGGCGGGCCAGTACGACGGAGGCGGCCACCACGCAGGCCAGCGTGACACCCACCACGGGCCAGCGCCCCGGCAGGGCGGTGGCCTGGCCCGGCGACGGCGCGGCCATCCCCAGGAAGAGCGCGAGACCCACGGCCAGCGCGGCGAACGCCAGCCAGGTACGACGGTCCGGCAGGCGCTGGAAGACCACACTGCCGACCGCCAGGGTGAACAACAGTTCGCTGGTCAGCAGGGGCTGGACGAGGGACAGACTGCCCACGGCCAGCGCGGCGGCCTGGAGGGCGGTCGACACCGCGAGCATCGCGGCACCCGCCAGCCAGTGGGGCCGCCGCAGCACATGGACGATCCAGCGCACCCCCGGCCACCGCCCGTGGAGGACGTCGGGTTCGTCCCGCGCGGCCCGTCGTTGCAGGACGGAGGCCGAGGCGTTGGAGAGCGCCGCGAGCAGCGCGAGCACGATGGTGGGAGCGCTCACCCGCCACTCGATTCAGCCGAACCGTGCGGCCAGCCGCCGGTACAGCGCTGGTGCCGCGCCGTGGACCCGGGCGGGCAGCCGCAGCCAGCCGGGGACGTAGACCTCGTCCCGCCCGTGGGAGATCGCGCCCCAGACGGCGTCCGCCACGCGCTCCGGCGGCACCGGTCGTGGCCTCGACCGCCGGTACGGCACTCCGCGACGTTCGAAGAACGGGGTGCTCACCACACCGGGGACCACATGGCTGACGCCCACGCCCGTGCCCTGCAACTCGTAGCGCAGGGCGTCGGCGAACGTGGCCAGCGCCGCCTTGGCCGCGGAGTAGACGGCCTCGCCGCGTACGCCGACCGCGCCCGCGATGGACCCGATGATCACCACGCGCCCCGATCCGGCCTCGACCATCGGCGGCAGCAGATGCCGTACCAGGCGCACCGTGGCGACCAGGTCGACGCCGATCACTTCGTCGATGGCGGTCAGGGGCATGGCCCGGAAGTCGCCCGCGCAGCCGATTCCGGCACACGCCACCAGCAGGTCCACCCGGCCGTCCTGGCCGAGCGCGAACTCGGCGAGCTGTCGTTCGGCACCCGGACGGGTGAGATTCGTGGGGAAGACGGTGGCCGACGTCTGGGCGGCGACATGGGCGAGGCGTGTGGTGTCACGCCCGTTCAGCACCAACCGCCACCCTCCCTCACCGGCCAGTCGACGGGCGACCGCGGCACCGATACCGGAGGACGCACCGGTGACGAGCGCCGTCCCCTGCCGCAGCGCCCGGTCGGCACCGGTCGGACGCGAGAGGCCGACGGCCGGTGTCAGGGTGCCCAGGGGGGAGACGGGGGCGGACCGAAAGGGGGACGAAGGCAGTGACATGGCGGCTGACCTCGCTGCGACGGCGAACATGCGGGGCGACGGACGGATGACACGACGGATGCGACGGACGAACAGTGGCCCACCCGCCAAGGCGATTTGTCACGCTATGTGTATTGTCACCTGCTCCCCGCCGCCAGGCGACGCGAGCCGACCGGCGCACGGCAAAGGCCCCGAACGGATGTGAACGAACACCCATTCGAGGCCTGGTGTTTACAGGTACCGGGTACCGCGGGCGCCTCCTCACCGGCGCATGTCGGGGTGCCGACTGCGGCCGATGGTCAGGCCCATGGCGGCGAGTCCCAGAAGGACCGTCAGCGCGCCCACGACGACGTTGCTCCAGATGATGCCGGCCCGCGCACTGTGGGCGGCGGTGGCCACCCAGGGGGAGATGATGAGCCACACGCCGAGCGGAACGATCATCCACGACACCCGGAGCATACGGTCCGGGGCCAGCGTCAGCGCGAATCCGATCAGGGCGATGGTGATGCCGACGATCAGGTTGCTGGCGGTGAGGCTGGGCGTCTGTGCCGCGAAGTGGATGACCCAGGGCGATATCGCCGCGTAGACGCCCGCGAGGAGGATCAGGCCCTCCACGGCGATCGCCGAGTTGCTGGTGGAGCCCGAGCGCTCCAGCCATTCCCGCATCTCCGCCAGTTCGGGGTGCAGGCCCATCGCGCCGTGGCGATGCGTCCCCATGTCATCGGGGTGATGCATGCCCGTCGTTCCGGTGGACTGCTGTTGCGGATGCATTCCACTGGGTTGCTGCGGATGCGCCATCGCTGTCGCTCCCCTCCGTGAGGGCTTAGATGTTCCTTATCTTCAATTTCCCTCCTTCGGGGGGTTTATGCACCATTTCGCACGCAATCAGTGGTATATGCCTGTGCCCACGTCAGTCCCACAGCGGATAGGTGACCGCTTGCGCGGACCCTTCCGGCTTCCCGTTGGTGTAGATCAGGGTCATTTGCGTGTAGTGCCGCAGTTGGGGGTGCTTCTTCCACGGCTGCGGGTGCTCGAGCCGGACGACGACCGGGAACGAGTGGAAGGTCCCGGCCGCGCAGTACGGATCGCAGTCGTTCGCCACGTCGAGACCCGTGCCCACCGCCGAGTTCGAGCCCCAGTACGACCAGTGCAGCGAGGAGAGACGGTTGTTGCCGTCACCGCAGGCGAGCATGAAGTCGGAGGGCTGCACCTGGGAGTGCCAGGAGCAGTCGACGAGGACGGTGTCCCCGCTCTGCCGCGTCGCGGCGGGCACCTTCGGCGGCAGCGGCACGGCGGCTGCCGCGCCCGTACTCGCTGCCAGTGCGACGGCACAGAGTGTGACTGCCGTACCCATCATGTGACTGCGCATGTTCGCTCCCCGGCCGCGTGTCGGTGCGCCTGAATCGGCGCGCTACCCGTGCCAGGTTATGCACCCCCGCCCTCCACGCGCCGAGTCTTCACCCCCCTTTACACCCAGCCGGGTGTCTCCCCCCGGCGCCCGAACCACCGACCACTCCCCAGCGCGCACGCCCGCGTGCTCGCGTCGTCGGTCATGCCGTGCGGGTACGGCGCGCAGCGATCAGCATGGACATGGACAGATGTCACAGAGGCCGGAGCAACGAGGCTGTCGTCAGGCGGCCGGGCAAGGAGATGCGCATGACTCGGCAACCTTCCCCCGAATCCGACGCCGCGCCCGGGCTGGAAGCGCGCGTGGGGCGCTTGGAGGCTCAGGTGGCGACTCTCGCCGATGCCCTTCGGGCGCTCGCGCACGGCCTGGAGAGCACCCCGGCCGAGGGCACCCCGCCCGAGGAGACGGCCCGGGGTGCGCGACTTGCCCGTGAGTTGCTGCTGTCCCAGGACCTTTAGACACCCGGAAGAGGCCCGTGCGAGCCGTCGACGTTCGGGGCTCGCCCGGACGCCGGGTCGGCCAACGATAGGATCGAGCGATGTCCGTGCCTGCCCCTGCGGTCGTCGCACGGCGGAGTGAAACCGCCGACAGGAAGGTCTCGTTGTCCCATGTTCCAAGACGCCCCCATCTATCACCAGCTCATCGCGGAGCGCGGTGACGTACCCGCGCAGGTGCGCGATGCGGCGGAGATGATACGTCGCCAACTCCAGGGGGTGATCAGACTGGAGCAGTCTCCCGGAGCCTTCGAGCCCGGCCCGTTCGCCGGCAACGCCCGAGTGCCGCAACAGCGTTCCGCGCTTCCCCCGGGACCGCATCTGCGGTGATGCCGTGAAGCCGTGCGGCGAAACCTGAACTGCCGCCGCACGGCAGGGCGTTGACGGAGAGAGTGAATGCGTCAACTGCGCAGGGACCGACGCAGTGCCGTGGTGGCCTGGGCGACGGCGGACCTGGCGGCCTGGGTGTCGGCGAGCGCGTTGAGCATCACGAAGTCATGGACCACCCGCGGGTAGTGGGTGTGGGTGACCGGTACACCGGCACGGCGCAGCATGGTGGCGTACTGGCGTCCCTCGTCCGACAGCACATCGCTGTCGGTGATGACCAACGCCCGGGGCAGCCCGCGGAGTTGAGCGGTCGAGGCGCGCAGTGGCGACGCGGTGGGCCGGCTGCGGACAGAGGTGTCGGGGGCGTAGTGGTTCCAGAACCACTTCATGCCCGCGGCGGTGAGCCAGCAGTTCGTGGCGAAGCGCCGGTAGGAGGGCGTGTCGAACGAGGCGTCGGTGACCGGGTAGAACAGCACCTGCTGGGCGATCCTCGGCCCGCCGCGCTGCTTGGCCATCATGGTGACGGCGGCGGTCATGTTGCCACCCACACTGTCACCGGCCACGGCCAGCCGGGAACCGTCGACGTTGATCTCGCGGCCGTGCCGGGCGACCCACTGAGTGGCGGCGTACGCCTGCTCGTTGGCGACCGGGTAGCGCGCCTCCGGCGACCGGGCGTAGTCGACGAAGACCACCGCGGCCCTGGCCCCGTTGGCGATCTGCCGTACGAGCCGGTCGTGGGTGGAGGCGTCACCGAGCACCCAGCCGCCGCCGTGGAAGTACATCACCGCGGGCAGTCTGCCCGTCATGCCGTGCGGCCGGACGATACGGATCGAGACCGGTCCGGTGCGGCTGCCCCCGGGGACGGTCCGCGTGGTGATGTCGGCGGGGAGCTTGGACACCGGGTAGGCGGCCTGAAGATCGAGGAGCGACCGGCGGGCGGCCGAGGGCGTCATGTCCTGGATCGGCGGGCCGCCCGCCGTGGCGAGCTTGTCGAGGAACGCCTGCGCGGCCGGTTCGAGGGTCACGGGGGGATCGCCGCAGGTCGCCCTGCGAGGGGCGGCGTCCGCCGGGGTGGCCAGGGCGGGAACGGCGACAGCGAGCGTGATCGTGGTGAGCAGTGCGGTGAGGCCGGCACACGGCTTACGGAGCGAACGGGAGCGTCGTACGGCGCTCATGGGTGTCCTCCTTCCGAGGGGCACTTCACCCGTGAGCCTTCTGCGCTTCCCGCCGACCGGCCCGCCGGACTGGGCCGAAGGGGTGGCGCCCTGCACCCGCCCCGGTGGAGAGCGGGTCGTCGTGGTTTGCGGATGCTCACGGTGGCGGGAGTGGTTCGCCTGGCCCGAGGGTCGAGCCGACTGACGACGACCAGGGTGGGCGCGGCGAGGGAGGAGCGGTTCCGTGACCGTCGCACACGAGCGCTTCCGCGGCATCTCCTCACCCGCGACGACTCTGTCGTTCAACTCCGCCGTGCGGCACGGGTGATGAGGTCGCTAGTCGTGTCGACTCGGCCCGTGAGCAGGGTGATCTACGAGAACTTTCCCTGTGTGCAACAGCCTTGGACCCTCCTCCTCTCGGAGTAAGTGACACGCCGTCAATTTCATGGATGAAGCGATCAACAACCGACGGTGCGTCAGCATGTCTGTGTCTGTGCCTCGGTGTGTGTGAGGCTGACCGGGTTCTTGGACGTGCGCGGCGGCTTGTCATGAGGTTGCAAAGGCAACGTGACTGCTATCTATGCTGGGCATGAAGCGAAGGCAATCGTCGTCCGGCCTACCGGCCCGGACATCCCGACTAGCTGCGGCAGCGCTGTCCCTGGTCCTCGGTGCCGGCACCACGCTGGCGCTGGGCGCAGGCGACATCGCTCAGGCACAGCCGCGCCAAGGTGGCGGTTCCACCTTGGTGAACGAGACGTTCACCCATGCCACGGCCCCGGAGTTCATCGGGGTGGGGGATGCCTGCCTCACCGGCGCACCCGGCGTCGGCACGCTCCCTCCGCCGGGAGACCACCCGCTCGGTGGCTGTGTCCCCGGTGTCAACAGCCCGCCCCTCAACGCCGATCCGCACGGCTACCTCCGGCTGACGGACTCGTCCAACGACGAGTCCGGTGCGGCCCTCTACAACCAGGCGATTCCCGCCACCCACGGTCTGGACGTCATGTTCGACCAGTGGCAGTACGGCAGCACCACGCCGAACACGCCCGCCGACGGTATCTCGTTCTTCCTGGTGAACGGTGATGTCTCCCTGACCCAGCCGGGCGCCTTCGGCGGCAGCCTCGGATACGCGCAGAAGCTCCAGGACGACATCCCCACCAACCCGTTCCTGCCCGGTGTGGAAGGCGGCTACCTCGGCATCGGTCTCGACGTCCTCGGGAACTTCTTCGGGGACTGGGAGCACCGTGGCAACGGCTGCCCACCGGGCCAGCGTTCGCCCGCGGGAACAGGGTTCCATGTTCCCGCACCCGGGCCGAACATGGTCACGGTGCGTGGCCCCGGTGAAGGGCTGGAGGGCTACTGCTTTCTGACCGCCACCACCAGCAACTTCACCACCACCGGCCCTTGGCCGTCGACCCTCCCGGGCAATCTGCAGGGGCCGCTGGCCTCGATGCCTTCGGGGCTCACCCCGCAGGAGGCCGAGGCCCTCCTCGAGCCGTCGCGTCGCCGGGTGCATGTGGTGCTCACCCCGGCGCCGAACCCCCAACTGACCGTGTCCATCGACTTCAACAACGGCGCCGGCTTCCAGCAGGTGCTCACCACACCGGCTCCGACCCCGGTGCCGAACACCTACAAGTTCGGTTTCGCGGGCTCCACCGGTCAGTTCACCGACGTCCACCTCATCCGCAACGTGGTCGTCGCCACGGAGACGCCGCTGCCGCAGTTGAGCCTCGTCAAGCAGGCCAGGCAGCCGCTGCCCGGTGAGCTGACGGTCGGCGACCTGGTCCCCTACGACTTCGTGGTGACCAACTCGGGCGACACGACCATCAACAACATCGCCGTCACCGACCCGAAGATCGGTGCGGTGAGCTGTCCGGTGACGACTCTCGCGCCCGGTGAGACGGTGACCTGTACCGCGGTCTATCGCGTCACCGCCGAGGACGTGGCCAATGGCTCCATTCAGAACATGGCCACGGCGACGGGGACTTCGGACGGTACGGAGGTCACCTCACCACCCTCGTCGGAGACCGTGCCGGTCGTCCAGCCACCCAGCCTCGAGCTCGAGAAGGCGGTGCAGACACCCGGCCCCTACTCCGTCGGGCAGACGGTCACCTTCACCTACACCGTCCGCAACAGGGGCGGGCTGACGATCAACGGCATCACGGTGAACGACGACCACGTCCACAACATCACGTGTCAGGCGACCACGCTGACACCGTTCGAGACACCTGGTGACACGACCACGTGTACCGGTACGTACACCATCACCGCGGCCGACGGCGCGGCCGGTTCCGTCACCAACACGGCCACGGCCACCGGTACGGCGTCCAACGGTACGCGGGTCATCTCGCCAGAGGCCCACCAGACCCTCGAGGTCGGGGCGCCCCACCTTCTCCTGGCGAAGCGGGTCGTCTCGCAGGGTCCGTTCCGCATCGGGGACCAGGTCGAGTACGCATACACGGTCACCAACGACGGCTCCGTCCCCCTGACCAATGTGGTGGTCCAGGACGACCGGGTCGCCGACGTCGTCTGTGAGGCGACCACCCTCGCCCCGGGACAGAGCACCACCTGCACCGGCACCCACACGATCACCCAGGCCGATGTGACCCCGTGCAACCCGCCTCAGGCGCGCGCGGGTGACAAGGCCAAGCGTGCGGAGACGCGGCAGGCGGTCATGCGGTGCGCGGTCACCAACATCGCGCAGGCCGGTGGAACACCTCCGTCGGGCAACCAGATCACCAGCGACCCGGCCGCTGCCACCATCATCGTGGAGGTGGAGCAGGGCGCCGAACTCGCCCTGGCGAAGCGGGTGGTCTCGAAGGGCCCGTTCCGTGTCGGAGACAAGGTCACCTACGCCTACACCGTCACCAACACCGGCGGCAGCACGGTGACCAACGTGGCTGTCACGGACAACCTGGTCGCCAATGTCCGGTGTGAGGCGACCACCCTCGCGCCCGGTGCGAGCACCACCTGCACCGGCACGCACACGATCACCAGGTCCGATGTCACCCCGTGCAAGACGGCCAAGGAGCGCGGCGGGGACCACGGCAAGGGCAAGCACAAGGTGATGCGCTGCGAGGTCACCAACACGGCGACAGCGACGGCGACCGACGCGCAGGGCAACCGCGTCACCAGCAACCAGGCCACCGCCACCATCACGGTGAAGGTGGAGAAGAAGAAGGAGAAGGAGCACTGCCACAAGCACCACGGCGGTCATGGCAAGGCCTACGGCGGAGACAGGTGTGAGGACCATGACGGTCATCACCGCCGGGTAGCCCAGGAGGCATGAGCACACGCCTCGTAGATCGCTGAACCCGCCCCGCTCCGTACCCTCCGGAGCGGGGCGGCACCATGGAGGGGCTGAAACCAACTCCCAGGAGACGAAGGACCGATGGAATTCCGCGACGATGTGGATCTGGACGCTTCCCAGGTGGAGGACCGCGGCAGCGGCGGCGGACTTCCCGGAGGAGGGCTCGCCATCGGCGGTGGCGCCCTCGGGATCGTCGTCCTGATCGTGGGCGTGCTGCTCGGCGTCAACCCGGCAGGACTGCTCGACGGGAACGACCACGCGCGTTCCGCCGGTTCGCCGGGGTCGGACCTGGGGGCGCAGTGCCACAAGGGCAGTGACGCCAACCAGTCGGAGAAGTGCCGTGTGGTGGGTGTGGTCAACAGCATCCAGAGCTACTGGCGGGAGGAGTTCACCCAGAGCGGCCGACAGGCCTACAGCACCGCTCGCACCAACCTCTTCTCCGGCAGGGTGAACACCGGGTGCGGGGCGGCCAGTTCGGCCGTGGGCCCGTTCTACTGCCCGGCCGATCACCAGGTCTACCTCGACCTCGGCTTCTTCGACGAACTGGAGAGCCGGTTCGGCGCCCGAGGCGGCCCGTTCGCCCAGGCGTATGTGATCGCCCATGAGTACGGCCATCATGTGCAGAACCTGCTGGGCACCACGAACCGCGTCGGACGGGACCGCCAGGGAGCGAACAGCGCCTCGGTCCGACTGGAACTCCAGGCCGACTGCTACGCGGGAGTCTGGGCGAAGAACGCCGTGGACACCGGGTTCTACAAGAAGCCGTTCACCGACCACGACATCCGCGAGGCCCTCGACGCCGCCGCCGCGGTCGGCGACGACCGTATCCAGGAACGCTCCCAGGGGCACGTCGACCCCGAGGGCTGGACCCACGGCAGCGCCCAGCAGCGGGTGGACTGGTTCACCACCGGATACACCACCGGCTCCGCCGCCCGCTGCGACACCTTCTCCGGGTCTCTGTGACGTCGTCTCTATGACGTCCGGGCCGTCCGGGCCGTCCGGGCCGTCCGGGCCGTCCGGGCCGTCCGGGCCGTCCGGGCCGTCCGGGCCGTCCGGGCCGTCCGGGCCGTCCGGGCCGTCCGGCGTCGGCGGTGAGGCGACCGCGCTCATCACGGTGAATGCGCTGGTCACAGCGTTTCGCGCGGCGTCGGACGGGTCCGTTTGGATGATCGAAGGAGCAGGGGGTTAGCATATGAGCGCCGCCTAGCTCGAAAGATAAATCTGTGACTGTCAATGAGGACTCGTTCACTAACTGGAAGAAGCGCGAGGAGATCGCGGAGGCGATGATCCCGATCATCGGGAAGCTGCACCGTGAGCGGGACGTCAACGTCCTGCTGCACAGCCGCTCTCTGGTGAACAAGTCGGTCGTCAGCCTTCTGAAGACCCACCGCTTCGCCCGGCAGATCGCCGGTGAGGAACTCTCGGTCATCGAGACGATGCCGTTCCTGACGGCTCTCACCACGCTCGATCTCGGCCCTTCCCAGATCGACATCGGCATGCTCGCCGCGACGTACAAGACCGATGACCGCGGTCTGTCGGTGGAGGAGTTCACCGCCGAAGCCGTCGCCGGCGCCACGGGTGCCAACAAGATCGAGTGCCGCGACGGGCGCGACGTCGTCCTCTACGGCTTCGGCCGGATCGGCCGTCTCGTCGCCCGCCTGCTGATCGAGAAGGCGGGCTCGGGCAACGGCCTGCGGCTGCGCGCCATCGTCGTCCGCCAGGGCGGTGCCCAGGACATAGTCAAGCGTGCCTCGCTGCTGCGCCGTGACTCCATCCACGGCCAGTTCCAGGGCACGATCACCGTCGACGAGGCGAACAGCACGATCATCGCCAACGGCAACGCGATCAAGGTGATCTACGCCAACGATCCGTCGGAGGTCGACTACACGGCGTACGGCATCAACGACGCCATCCTCATCGACAACACGGGCAAGTGGCGTGACCGCGAGGGGCTGTCGAAGCACCTGCGCCCCGGCATCGACAAGGTCGTCCTGACCGCACCGGGCAAGGGCGACGTCCCGAACATCGTGCACGGTGTGAACCACGACACGATCAAGCCGGACGAGCAGATCCTGTCCTGCGCCTCCTGCACCACCAACGCGATCGTCCCGCCGCTGAAGGCGATGGAGGACGAGTACGGCGTGCTGCGCGGCCACGTGGAGACCGTCCACTCGTTCACCAACGACCAGAACCTGCTGGACAATTACCACAAGTCCGAGCGTCGGGGCCGGTCCGCGCCGCTGAACATGGTCATCACCGAGACCGGTGCCGCCTCCGCCGTCTCCAAGGCGCTGCCCGACCTCAAGGCGAAGATCACGGGCAGCTCGATCCGCGTCCCGGTGCCGGACGTCTCGATCGCCATCCTCAACCTCCAGCTCGGGCGCGAGACCAGCCGTGAGGAGGTCCTCGACTACCTCCGGAACGTGTCGCTGACCTCGCCGCTCAAGCGCCAGATCGACTTCATCAGCGCCCCCGACGCGGTCTCCAGCGACTTCATCGGCTCGCGCCACGCCTCGATCGTCGACGCCGGTGCCACCAAGGTCGAGGGCGACAACGCCATCCTCTACCTCTGGTACGACAACGAGTTCGGCTACTCCTGCCAGGTCATCCGGGTCGTCCAGTACGTCTCCGGGGTCGAGTACCCGACCTACCCCGCCCCGACGGTCTGATCCTGACCCCTGCTCGCTGCCGGTGTCGGCCACCCGCCGACACCGGCAGCGGCATGTCCGGGGCATTCGGCAGGTCGGGGACGTCCGGTGGCACAGTGGCTGTATGTGCGGCCGTTTCGTCTCCACCCGCAGCGCCCAGGACCTGGTCAAGGCCTTCCGGGTCACCGACTGGCGCGGCACGGACGCGCTGCCGCCGAACTGGAACGTCGCCCCGACCGACGACGTCTGGGCCGTCCTCGAACGCGCCCCGCGCGGCCAGGACGCCGGGACGCCGGTCCGGCGGGAGCTGCGGCCCCTGCGCTGGGGCCTGGTCCCCTCCTGGGCGAAGGACGCGAAGACCGGCGCCCGGATGATCAACGCGCGCGTGGAGACCCTGCACGAGAAGCCCGCCTTCCGCCGCGCCTTCGTCGCGCGCCGCTGCCTCCTTCCGGCCGACGGCTTCTACGAGTGGCAGCGGCAGGACAGCGGTCACGGCACGGGCAGGGCCCGCAAGCAGCCGTACTTCGTCCACCCCGAGGACGGCCGGGTGATGGCGCTCGCCGGACTGTACGAGTACTGGCGCGATCCGGCGGTCGAGCCGGACGACGACCCCGCCGCCTGGCTGATGACCTGCACGATCATCACCACCGATGCCACCGACGCGGCCGGTCACGTCCACCCCCGTATGCCGCTGGCGCTCGGCCCGGACCACTACGACGCCTGGCTCGCCCCCGCTCACCGGGACCCCGACGCACTGCGCGCGCTCCTGACCCGGCCCGCGGACGGACACCTGGCCGCCCGGCCGGTCTCCACCGCCGTCAACAACGTCCGCAACAACGGCCCTCAACTCCTCGAAGCGGTCCGGCCGTTGCCGTTAGAGTGAGCGAGGTGATCTCTTACACATGGCGTGACCCGCTCACGGACGACGAGATGGTCGACCTTGTCCGCTCGCACGGTGGCCGTGCCGAAGTCGGCTGGTGGAGCAAGATCCAGGCGCACAGCCTCGGTTGGGTGACCGCCCGCGACGCGGACGGACTCCTCGTCGGATTCGTGAACGTGGCGTGGGACGGGGGAGACCACGCCTTCCTGATCGACACGAAGACCCGCGGCGCGTACCAACACCGCGGTATCGCGACGGCAGTTGTGCGTCTGGCGGCGGAACAGGCGCGCGCGGCGGGCTGCGAGTGGCTGCACGTCGACTTCACGCCCGAGCTGCGGGCCTTCTACTTCGACGCCTGCGGCTTCCGCCCCACGGACGCGGGGCTGATCCATCTGCCGTCCACGCGCGGCGAGTAGCGCCCCGTACGCCCGGTCAAGACCGCGGGCCGCGGGCCGCGTCGAACCCGGACAGCATCGCGTCGAGCGCGAACGCGAACCGGGAGTCCGGGCCGGAGTGCCGATGGCCGGTGCGCGCGGCCTCGGCGAGCAGGGGGAACTCCTCGGGATCCAGGCCGTCCAGCGGGTCGGCGGCGGCCCGCCGGCCGTCGTCGGCGCCCTGGGGAGCGGTGGCGATATGGCCGAGGACGAACCCGGAGACGGCGTACAGCACGTCCAGCGCCCGGCCCAGCGGGAACCCGGCCGCCCGCAGTGAGGCGAGCGCGTTCTCCATGAAGCTCAGGTTCCGCGGGGTCGTCGCGGGCCGGGAGACCACGAGCGGCACCACGTTCGGGTGCGCGAGGAGCGTCGCGTGCAGCGCGTGGGCGTAGTCGCGCAGATCGGCGCGCCAGGACGCGCCGTGGAACAGCGGGGGGACGACCTCGGCGAAGATCTGCTCGACGATCCCGTCCAGCAGGGCGTCCTTGCTGGCGACGTGGTGGTAGAGAGTCATGGCCTCCACGCCCAGTTCGGCGCCGAGACGGCGCATCGACAGTGCCTTCAGACCCTCGCGGTCGGCCAGGGCCAGGGCCGCTTCGAGTACGGCCTGCCGGGTCAGCCCGGCGCGCTGCCCCCTCGCCCGGTTGCTGGACATCGAACAGTTCCTCCCCTTTGGGTTTGACGATTCTTACGACGTAAGTCTAGCGTGGGAATCACCTACTTACGATGTAAGAATCAGGGCGCCATGAGCCGGTCGGCGTCCGCACCTGAGACGGAGGAAGCGTCTTGACCACGATCACGACGTCCCGGTCCGAACGGCCAGGTCTGCGCGCGAGTTGGGCGGGTCTCGCGCTGACCGCGCTGGCCACGCTCGTCCCGCTGATCGACATCGCCACCAGCGACCGCCTGACCGACCATGTGCGCGCCGCCTACCCCGACTGGTCCGCCGACCTGGTGGCGGGCGACCGCGACGCGATCGCCACCTACCTCGCCGTCGTCGGGGTCCTCGGTCTCCTCGCCTGGGCGTTGATGATCCTGGGCATCGCGAAGCGCAAGAGCTGGTCACGTGCGATCGCCACCACGTTCTTCGTGCTGGGCGGATCGATCGCGGCGTTCGACCTGACGTACGCGGGAGGGGACTACAGCCTCGTCATCCCCCGCCTGTACGGCCTGCTCGGTCTCCTGCCCGTGATCGCCGGAGTGGCCGCCCTCGTGCAGATGTGGCGTCGGTCGCCACAGGTCTAGGGAGTGATCCGAGCGTCCGGGGCCGGTCAGTTCCGGTTCAGCATGCGGGACGCACCGGCGACGACGGTGGTGGTGAGGATCCAGCCGATGGCGATCATCAGGTACGACAGCCACTGCGCGGCCCCGGTCCAGTGCCATGCGCCGCGCTGGCCGAAGTCGCCGATGGGGAAGAGCAGATCGACGGTGTAGACGAAGGCGTTGAACGGATCGCCTTCCCCCGGCTTCGTCCGGACGGGCGAGGAGAGGCTGAACGCCAGGGTGCCGAGCAGGGATAGCGCGGCCAGCCACAGCCCGGCGAGCCAGGGGCGATAGCCGTACCCGACCGTCGCGTCGAGCAGACACCCCCACGCGCGTCTTGCCGGGTGCAGGGTGCGGCGCCGGTGGCGCTGCTTCTCCAGCAGGACCCGGCGGGCGGCGTCGTCGTGGCCGGACTGCCGGTAGCAGGTGGCGAGTTGCTCGTAGGGCTGCGGGGCGTGGCCGGGGTTCCGGCGGATCCACGCCAAGCGGTAGGCCATGTCCTCGCGCAGGGAGTTCTTGTCGGAGCGCAGGGAGCCGTAGACGAAGCCGTCCAGCCGTACCTCCCGCGGCCAACTCCGCTCGTGGTCCCGCAGGGTGGCGGCCCTGGCGCCCTGGAGGTCCACCGTGCCCGTGGGAGGTGCGGCGAGGGAAGGCGAAGGTTCCCGTCTGCATCCCCGCGCCGAGCAGCGTCCTGTCACTGTCGTGGAGGGTGGCTCCGTCGAGGGTCAGCCGGTCCGCTGTCCGGGCGCCCCGCATCCGCAGGGTTCCCGCCGCGCTGAACCCTTCGGACAGGTTCACCACGGTGGCGGTGGCGCCCTCCACGTGCAGGGCCACGCCGCCCGGGTTCTCCAGGCGGCGCCCCGCATGTGCAGGCCGCCGGGCAACTGCGCGCCCGGCAGCCGCACCCCGCCGTGTGCGGTGAAGCCGTCCTGGCAGAAGACGGCGCCGCCCATGACCAGGCCCCCGGCGAACAGCGCCCACGTCCCGGGCGCCATGATCCGTACGCCGTCCAGATCCAGCTCCCCGGCCACATGAGCGTTCATGAGGGAGAGGCGGCCCGTGTCCATCACGGACCCGCCCAGATCCAAGTGGCCCTCGATACGGCCCAGTTCGGCGTCGACTCCGGGGACCCGGCTGTCCGTGATGCGGATGGTCCGTGTCGAGGCGCCGTAGAAGCCGACCGTGTGCTCCAGCCAACACCCCTTCAGCCACAGCACGTAACCGATCTCCGCACCGGCCAGGTCGAGATGGCCGGTGATCCGTGCGCCGGCGAGACGAAGGGACGCGACGCGGTCGGAGCGCGCCGTGTCGGCGCCCAGCAGCAGGGCGGCCACGACCGAGGCACGGACCGTGCGTTCGGGTCCCCAGTGCGCTCCCGAGGGCGGGTCGTCGTGCTCCGGCGTTCCGGTGCGCAGATCCACCCAACGCCCTTCGGAGAAGGCGTCCCACAACTCGCGCTCGGTTTCGGTCAGTTCGTCATAGCTCCGCACCACAACAGGCTACGGTCCGTCGCCCGTCGGCGGCTGCGGACGGTGTGATCGCGGCAGCGGAGCCGTCAGGACGACTCGGCCACCAGCATCACGCGTCGCAGCAGGTCCGAGAGTTGCTTCCGCTCCTCCTTGCTGAGCACGCCCAGCAGTCGTCCCTCCTCGTCCCCGACCGCGTCCAGCGCCTCACGCCAGGCCGCGCGCCCGGCGTCCGTCAGCTCGACGTCGATACGACGGCGGTCGACGGCCGAGGGGGTGCGGTGGACGAAGCCTCGGCGTTCCAGCCCGTCCAGCCGTCCGGTGACCGAGGCGGGGGCCAGGCCGAGGTCGGCCGCCAGCTCGGAGGGGGCGGCCCGGCCGCCGCGCCCGGCGAGCTTGTGCAGCGTGTCGTACTCGTGCCGGTCCAACCCCGAGGCGGCGAGGGAGCGTTCCTTGGTCCGGCGCAGATGCCGGGAGAGCAGCATGGCGCGGGTGACGGCGCCCTCGGTGTCCGGATCGAGATCCGGCAGCACGGGCAGCCAGCGTGCCACATGGTCATCGGTCGCGTCACGGGGCGGCAGGGGATCGGCCATGACGTCATCGTAACGCCGATACTTCGGCAGCGGATATTTCGTTGCCGAATAGTTCGACGCCGAAGTACCTTGCGTGTCATGACCGCAACGACATCCGTCGAGTCCGTCGCGCATCCGCTGCGGACGCGTCGCTTCCAAGTGCTCTTCACCAGCCGCACGCTCGCTCTCCTGGGCGACGCGGTGGTGCCCGTCGCCCTCGGCCTCGCCGTGCTGGAGGCGACGGGCTCGACCAGCGCCCTGGCCCTGCTGCTCGGCTGCGCGATGGTGCCGCGGCTGCTCCTTCTGCCCGTCGGCGGAGTGGCCGGGGACCGGGTCAACGTCCGTACGGTGGCGCTGACCACCGCGCTCGTCCGGTCGGTGACCCAGATCTTCGTAGGACTGCAACTGCTCGCCGGAGCACCCGCGTTGTGGCCGCTCGCAGTGGCCGAGGCCCTCGGCGGGGTGGCCACGGCCTTCGCCCAGCCGACCTTCTCCCCGCTGGTCATCGGTACGGTGCCCGAGGCGCAGCGGCAGCAGGCCAACGCCGCCGTGGCCGCCGCCTCCAGCGCGGCACGGCTCGCCGGGCCACCGCTCGCGGGCGTGCTGCTGCTCCCCGGCTCGGGCTGGGCGTTCATATCCGTCGGCGTCGGTTACGCGGTGAGCGCCGCGCTGCTGATGCCGTTGCGCGTCGCGCATGTACGGCCGCCGCGCCGGGCGTTCCTGGCCGATCTGCGCGAGGGCTGGACCGAGGTGCGCTCCCGCGACTGGTACTGGACGAGCCTGATCGCGCACGCGGTGTGGAACGGCGCCGCCGCCGTGCTGGCGACGCTCGGCCCCGCGATCGCGCTGCGTGAACTGGGTGGCAGGAACGTGTGGGTGACCATGTCGACGGTCGCGGGTGTCGGCCTGCTGCTGGGCTCGCTGGTGGCCGGCCGGGTCCGGCTGCGCAACCCCGTCCTCACCGGCAATCTGGCTCTGGCGAGTTACGCGGCACCGCTCGCCCTCCTCGCCGTCCCCGCCCCGGCCCCTGTGATCATCACGGTCTACGGACTCGCGATGGCGGGCCTGGGCTTCCTCAACCCGGTCTGGGAGACGGCCGTGCAACAGGTCGTCCCCGGAACGGTGTTGGCCCGCGTCATCTCCTACGACTGGCTGCTCTCCCTGGCCGCGATGCCGGTGGGCTACGTCCTCGGTCCGCTCGCGGCCGACGCCTGGGGGCCGGGGGTGCCGCTGACCGTGACCGCGGTCCTGGTCGGCGCGACATGCCTGGCCACGGCGTTGGTGCCCGGCGTACGCCACTTCCGGATGCCGCGGGAGGAGCGCGTGCCGGTCGACGCAACGGCCGCGCATTGAGCGACGTACGGCGTAACAGGCCGTGAATTCCATGGCGTTGGACGGAGCAGCTCACACGGGCGCGCGCGAAACCCCGTGCCCGCCTGGGAGTTCTCCGACCCGGGCACGACCCTGGCCGCCATGGGGGACAGGGCGGTGGTGCCCGGCGCGCGGGGCCCGGTGAAGCGGGCCCGAAGGCATCGAAGATTTCGAGGCTGAGGATCGCAAGCCCTCAGGGGATCTTGCCGTGGACAAGCCCTCAGGGGACCTTGCCGTGAAACACACGCTTGCCCCCCTCAAGCACCCCAGCCCCGTTGATCAGGAGGTGCCGCGCCATGCCCAGAAGAGTCGCGCCAACGGCTCCCGTCCCCACCGCGGCCGAGGCCGAGGCACTCGCCGCCGACGCCGTCGCCCTGTGCTCCCGGCTGATCCGCTTCGACACCAGCAACTTCGGCGCGGGCGACAGCCGCGGCGAGCGCGCCTGCGCCGAGTGGGTCGCCGAGGAGCTGACCGACGCCGGACACGCCCCGGTCGTCCTGGAGTCCGCGCCCGGCCGCGCCAACACCGTGGTCCGGATCCCCGGTGCCGACGCCACCGCGCCCGCGCTGCTCGTCCACGGCCACCTCGACGTGGTACCCGCCGAACCCGCCGACTGGCAGACCTACCCCTTCTCCGGCGAGATCCGCGACGGCGCGGTCTGGGGGCGCGGCGCGCTGGACATGAAGGACATGGACGCGATGATGCTCGCGTTCGTCCGGCACCTGGCGCGCACCGGCACCCGGCCGCCGCGCGACCTCGTGCTGGCGTTCGTCGCCGACGAGGAGGACACCGGCGAGTTCGGCGCGCGCTTCCTGGTCGAGCAACACCCCGATCTGTTCGAGGGGGTGACCGCGGCCATCAGCGAGTCCGGCGGCCACTCGGTCCATCTGCCCGGCGGCAGCCGCCTCTACCCGATCGCGGCCGGTGAGCGAGGCAGCGCCTGGATGACCATCACCGCGCGCGGCACCGCGGGCCACGGCTCGCGCCGCAACGACGACAACGCCCTGGTCAAACTGGCCGCGGCGCTCGGCCGGTTCGCCGCACACGAGTGGCCCGTCCGTCTCGTCCCGATCGTCGAGGCACTGCTGGACGGCCTCTCGCAGCACCTGGGCATCGAGATCGACCCCGCCGATCTCGGCCCGCTGGGCGCCGCCGCACCACTGGTCGCCGAGACGCTCGCCAACTCCGTCAACCCGACCATGCTGCGCGCCGGTTACAAGCACAACGTCATCCCCAGCGAGGCCGCCGCGTCGCTGGACGGACGCATCCTGCCGGGCGCCGAGGCCGAGTTCTTCGAGACCATCGACGCCCTCCTCGGCCCCGACCTCACCCGCACCGGCGACTACCAGGCACCGGTCAGCGCCGACCACACCGCGCCCGACTTCGCCGCGATGGCCGCCGCCCTGCGCGCCCACGACCCGGACGCCCTCGTGCTCCCGTACTGCATGACCGGCGGCACCGACGCGAAGGCCTTCGCCGACCTCGGCATCCCCGGCTTCGGCTTCGTACCCGGCCGTACCCCCTCCGACTTCGACGCCTGGCGTTACGTCCACGGCGTCGACGAACACGTACTCACCGACAGCCTCGGCTTCGGCGCGCGTGTGCTCACCACGTACCTCATGACCGACCCCCGAGCCTTCGCCTGATACGGCACGGTCCCCCCTTCCCTCCTCATCCTCCGGAGACCTGACTTGGCTGTGCGTGAGACCCCTGGATTCCGAACGGCTCTGGCCGCCGCCGTCGCCGGTGGCCTGCTCCTGGCCGGCCCCACCGCCCCCGGCCTGACGACGGCCGCCGCGGCCTCGTCCGGCACGACCCTCCGGGTCGCGATGGACGGCTCGGGAGTGGACACACTGAACCCGTTCACCGCCTACTTCAACGGCGCGCTCGACATCTTCGGCACCATCTACCCGTCGCTCACCACGATCGACGACAACGGCGCCCCCAAGCCCTACCTGGCCACCTCCTGGACCCTCTCCGACGACCAGCTCACCTGGACGTTCAAGCTGCGCGAGGGGCTGAAGTGGAGCGACGGCAAGCCGCTGACCGCGGAAGACGCGGCGTGGACGCTCCACCTCATCATGACCGACGACGTCGCCGGGACCGCGAACAGCACCCTGGTCTCCGACTTCGAGTCGGTCACCGCGACCGACGCCACCACCCTGGTCATCAAGACCAAGAAGCCGAAGGCGAACGTCACTTACAGCAGCATCCCCATCTCCGGCATACCGATCGTGCCCAAGCACATCTGGCAGTCGCAGGTGAAGAACCTCAGGAACTACAAGAACGACACCTTCCCGGTCGTCGGCTACGGGCCCTGGATCCTCACGGAGTACAAGAACGGCCAGTACGCCAAGTTCGACGCCAACAAGTCCTTCGTCCTCGGCGCGCCCAAGTACGACCACCTGATCGAGCAGATCTACAAGGAGACCGACGCCGCCGTCGCAGCCCTGAAGTCCGGCCAGTTGGACTACATCAGCGGCATCAACGCCACCGAGTACTCCTCGCTCCAGCACGTCGACGGGGTGCGCACGGCACAGGCCGTCGGCCACGGCTGGGTCGGCCTGGAGCTGAACCCGGGCGCGAAGACCCGTACCGGCAAGCCGATCGGCACCGGCAACCCGGCGCTGGCCGACCCCGTGCTGCGCCGGGCGATCGCCTTGAGTGTCGACAAGAAGACCCTCGTGACCAAGGTGCTCAACGGTCAAGGGCAGGTCGCGGAGGGCTACTTGCCTCCGGCGTGGCCGCAGTGGAACTGGCAGCCGGACCCCGGCAAGAAGCAGAGCTACGACCCCGCCGCCGCCAACAAGCTGCTGGACAAGGCGGGTTACAAGAAGGGCTCCGACGGCATCCGGATCGACCCCAAGACGGACAAGCCGCTGAACCTGCGCCTCGGCATCCACTCCGACGACGCCGCCGACGCGGCCATCTCCCGCTATCTGGTGGGCTGGTTCAAGGCCATCGGCATCAACGCCAAGATCCAGGCGATGAGCATGAGCGCCCTCAACAGCGACCTGGGCAAGGGCAACTGGGACATGCTGATGGACGCGTGGACCACCGGCCCCGACCCCACCTACCAACTCGGCATCCAGAGCTGTACGACGCTGCCGAAGGACGACGGCACCGGAGGCAACACCGACTCCTTCTTCTGCGACCCCGCCTACGAGAAGCTGTTCGCCAAGCAGGCGACCCTCTTCGACCCGGCCGAACGGGCCGAGGTCGTCGGCCAGATGCAGGAGATCCTCTACGACGCCGACGTCGACATCATGTTCTACAACGGGACCACCAAGATCGCGTACTCCGCGAAGGCCGACGGTCTCGTCACCGGCAAGCCGAACGCCGACGGCTTCTACCCGGCCCAGACGGCGTTCTGGAGCTACCTCAAGGCAACCCCCGGCAGCTCCTCCGACTCCTCCTCGGGCGGCGGCAACACCGGCCTGTGGCTGGGCATCGGCGCCGCGGTGATCGTGCTCGGAGCGGGCGTCGCCGTCGTCCGCCGCCGCGCCGGAGCGGACGACCGTGAGTAGCCGCCCCGCCCTCGCCGAACCGCAGTCGGCCGAGGCGACCGAGGCGGCCAAGGCCCCCGCCCAGGACCGCACCGAACGCAGGACATCGCGCCTGCCCAGGCCCGGCTATCTGCTCACCAAGCTCGCGGCGGCGGTCGTCAGCTTCGCGGTCACCCTCGTCATCGGCTTCGTCCTGTTCAACCTGATGCCCGCCGACCCGGTCCGCACCATGACCCGCGGCCGACCCGTCAGCGAGGCCGAACTGATCCGACTGCGCGTCCAGTTGGGCCTGGACAAGCCGATCTGGGAACGGTTCCTCGACTTCGTCAACGACACCCTCCACGGCAATCTCGGCTACTCCTGGGAGTACCAGCAGTCCGTCGCGTCGCTGACCATGCACCGCCTCGGCCCGACCCTGCTGCTCATGGGCACGTCCTTCGTCATCTCCGTGCTCCTCGGCCTCTGGCTCGGGCTGCGCAGCGGATGGCGCGCGGGCAGCCTGTTCGACCGCATCACCTCCGCCACCGCGCTGACCCTGTGGTCGGTGCCCACGTTCTGGCTGGGCATGATCCTGCTGATCGTCTTCAGCGTCGGCGTCGGCCCGTTCCACGGCTTCCTGCCCACGGCCGGGATGAGCGATCCGACCCTGCCGCAGACCGGGATGACGCACTGGCTGGACGTCGCCGAGCATCTGGTGCTACCCGCGCTGACCATGGTTCTCGTCGTCTACGCCCAGTACGTGACCATCATGCGGTCCTCCATCATCGAGGAACTCGGCAGCCCCTACCTGCTGACCGCGCGGGCCAAGGGCCTGACCGACGCCGCCGTGCGCCGCCGCCACGCCCTGCCCAACGCCCTGCTGCCCTCCGTGACCATGATTTTCATGCATCTGGGGACGCTGATCAGCGGCGCGGTCACCGTGGAGGCCATCTTCTCCTGGCCGGGCCTCGGCGACCTGACCTTCGAGGCCCTCAAGATCCCCGACCTGCCGCTGCTGCAGGGCACCTTCATCGTCTTCAGCGCGAGTGTGATCCTCATGAATCTTCTGGCGGACCTCGCCTACCGGTTCCTCGACCCACGGGTGCGTGACCAGTGACCGCCGCACAGACCGCCACCGCGGCCCTGCCCACCCGGTTCGCCGGGGCCCGCCGCTTCGCGCGCGCCTTCCGCGGCCGTCCCTCCGGTGTGGCCGGCCTGGTGATCCTCATCGCCTTCTCCGTACTGGCCCTGGCCGCACCGCTGTTCATCGGTGACGAGCAGCTCGACGTCACCAAGGTCGACGGCCCGCTGCTCGCACCACCGAGCGCCGACTACCCGCTCGGCACCGACCAGTCGGGGCGCAGCGTCCTGCTGCTGCTCATCTGGGGCTCCCGGGAGTCCCTGCGCATCGGCGTCATCGCCACCGTCCTGACGGTCGTCTTCGGCAGCGCGGTCGGGATCATCGCCGGGCACTACGGTGGATTCGTCGGCCGGATCCTGATGCAGGTCACCGACTGGTTCATCGCCCTGCCCAGCCTGCCGCTGGCGATCTCGCTCGCCGCGGTCCTCGGCCAGGGATCGATGTCGATCACCATCGCGATCGCCGTGACCTCCTGGACCGCGACCGCGCGTCTGGTCCGTGCGCAGACCCTGGCCGTGGAGGCCCGGCCGTTCGTCGAACGGGCCCGCGCCCTCGGCGCCGGGGACCGGCAGATCATGACGCAGCAGGTCCTGCCGAACGTCATGCCGCTGATCCTCGTCTCCAGCACGCTGACCGTCGCAGGCTCCCTGCTCTCCGAGGCGACGCTGACCTTCCTCGGGCTCGGCAACCCCGCCGACGTCACCTGGGGCGAGATGCTCCACGAGGCCTTCTTCGGCGGCGCGTTCACCGCCGGCGCCTGGTGGTTCCTCGTACCGCCGGGCCTGGCGATCCTCGCGGTGGTGCTGGCCTTCACCCTCACCGGCCGGGCCGTGGAGTACGTCCTCGACCCGCGGATGGAGAAGAAGTGATGACCACCGACACCCCACGCACCGAACCGGTGGCCACCGAGGACGCCGAGGCCGCGAGCCCTCTGCTCGACGTCCGTGACCTGCACGTCAGTTACCGGCAGGGCGGCCGGTCCGTGCCCGCCGTGCGCGGCGTCAGCTTCGCGCTCGCCCCCGGCGACACCCTCGGCATCGCGGGCGAGTCCGGCTGCGGCAAGTCGACCATGGCCCTCGGCCTGCTCCGGCTGCACGGCGCCAAGGCACAGGTCAGCGGCGAAGTACTGTTCCGCGGCGAGAACCTGCTGACGACGAGCTGGGGCCGGCTGCGCGCGGTGCGCTGGGCCGGGGCGTCCGTGGTGTTCCAGGGCGCGATGAGCGCGCTGAACCCCGTACGCACCGTCCTGGAGCAGATCGTCGAACCGATCGTGCTGCACGACAAGGTGAGCGCGAAGGAGGCCGAGCGCCGCGCCGCCGAACTCCTCGACAGCGTCGGCATCCCCTCCCGGCGCATGCGCAGCCATCCGCACGAGTTCTCCGGCGGGCAGCGCCAGCGCGTGATGATCGCCATGGCGCTGGCCTGCCGCCCCGACCTGATCATCGCCGACGAGCCGACGACCGCCCTGGACGTCATGGTCCAGGCCCAGATCCTGGAGCTGCTGGCCCGGTCGGTCCGCGAGTCACGGATCGCGGTCATCATGATCACCCACGATCTGTCGCTGCTGGCCCACACCTGCGACCGGCTGGCCGTGATGTACGCGGGCCGGATCGTCGAACTCGGCCCGTCCCGGCAGGTCCTCGAAGACCCGCGGCACCCCTACACCCGGGCCCTGTCCCGGGCCTTCCCGACGATCGGCGACCCGGCCTCCCGGCTCGCCCCGGCGGGCCTGGCGGGCGACCCGCCCCGGCCCTCGGAGGTCGGCGACGGCTGCGCCTTCGCGGCCCGCTGCACGGAGGCCACCGAGTCCTGCCGCAACGGGGAGATGCTGCTGTGGCCCGCCGGACCCGGCCGCTCCGCCGCCTGTCTGCGCGTCCACCCCGATCACGGAGGTACCTCGTGACCGCCACCGACACCCAGCCACCCGCCCTGGAGGTCCGCGACCTGTCCGTCGTCTACCCGGCCTCCGGCGGCCGGGGCCCGGCGCGCGCCGTCGACGGGGTCGACCTGCGCGTCGGCAAGGGCGAGATCGTCGCGCTGATCGGCGAGTCCGGCTGCGGCAAGTCGACGCTCGCCCGCACCCTCGTCGGCCTGGTCAAGCCGACCAGCGGTCAGGTGCGGTACGAGGACACGCCGCTGGACTACTCGGCGGCGGCCCTCAAGCGCTACCGCCGCCACACCCAGCTCGTCCTCCAGGACCCCGGCGGCGCCCTCAACCCCAAGCAGAACGTCTACGACGCCGTGGCCATGGGACCGCGCCTGCACGGCCTCACCGGCCGGCTCCCCGAGACCGTGCACAACGCCCTGTCCCAGGCCGGACTCCGGCCCCCGGAGGACTACTTCCGCCGGTACCCGCACGAACTCTCCGGCGGCCAGCAGCAGCGCGTCGTCATCGCCGGCGCACTGGCGCTGGGCCCCTCGGTGATCGTCGCCGACGAACCGGTGGCCTCGCTCGACGCCTCGGTCCGCGGCGAGATCCTCGCGCTGCTGCTCCGGCTGCGCGACGAACTCGGCCTCTCGGCCCTCGTGGTCAGCCACGACCTGGGCCTGGCCTGGAACATCGCGGACCGCGTCGCGGTGATGTACCTCGGCCGGGTCGTGGAGCAGGGCACCGTCGAGGACGTCCTGCTGCGCCCCCAACACCCGTACACCCAGGCCCTGTTGTCCGTCATCCCCAGTGGCGCCGAGGACTGGCGCCCGACGCTGCTGACGGGCGAGCCGCCCGACCCCACCGCGATCCCGGCCGGCTGCCGCTTCCACCCGCGCTGCGGGCGCTGGGCCGACGCCTCCGCCGACGAACGCGCGGCGAGCGCCTGCGACCGCCGCGAACTCCCCGTCCTGGCAGCGGACGCCTGCGCCGCCGCGTGTCACCTTCTCGCCCCGACCGCCCTGGAGACCGCATGACCCTGCTTCGCCCGCCCGCGCTCAAGCCCGGCGACACCGTCGCCGTGCTCTGTGCCAGCTCGCCCGTCGACAACCAGGAACACCTGGAGTCGGGCCTGCGCGCCCTGAGGGCCGTGGGCCTTCGACCGGAGGTCTTCGCCTCGGCCCGGGACACCGGGAGCATGTACGACTACCTCGCGGGCGACGACACCCGCCGCGCCGAGGACCTCACCCGGGCCCTGACCGACCCCCGGTACGCGGGCGTCTTCCTGGCCTGCGGCGGCTACGGCTCCCAGCGCACCCTGGAGTTGATGGACTGGAACACGATCGACGCCGCCGCGCCCAAGGTCGTCGTCGGCTACTCCGATGTGACCGCGCTGCTGGAGGCACTGGCCGTCAAGCTCGGCTGGGTGTCGCTGTTCGGGCCGATGGTCGCGTGCGGCGGGTTCTGGGAAGGGCCCGAGGAGTACGACTTCAAGGAGCTGATGAAGCTCCTCTACACGCCCGCCGACGTGAAGGAGCTGACCTTCCCCGGCGCGCGCACCCTCGTCCCCGGCGTCGCCGAGGGCCTCACGCTGGGCGGCACCGCGACGCTCATCGCCGCCAACTTCGGCACCGACACCACGTATCCGGCGCGCGACGCCATCCTGTTCCTGGAGGACGTCGACGAATTCCCCTTCCGTATGGACCGCATCATCACCCAGATCCGGCGCTCCAAGAGCTACCTCGATGGCGTCGCCGGGATCGTCCTCGGCACGTTCACCGAGTGCGGCGACCCCGAGCACATCGACCGGATGCTCGCCGAACGCTTCGGCGACCTCGGCGTGCCGGTCCTGATGGGCGTGAACATCGGCCACAACACGCAGATGCAGACGTACCCGGTCGGCGTGCGGGCACGGCTGGACGCGGACAACAAGACACTGACCTTCCTGGACCAGGTGCTCGCCGATCCGCAGGCCTGATCGCGTACGACAAGGTGGGGCCCGAGCACATGTGCTCGGGCCCCACCCTGCTTCGTACGGCGTGTCACACATACAGCCGCAGCAGATCCTCCTCGGTCTCGCGGCGGACGATCGTCCGTGCCACGCCGTCGCGCACGGCGACGACCGGCGGTCGCGGGAGCAGGTTGTAGTTGCTCGCCGCCGAGCGCTGATAGGCGCCGGAGCACGGGATCGCGATCAGGTCGCCGGGACGGACGTCGCCCGGCAGATCGACGCCGTCGACCAGGATGTCGCCGGTCTCGCAGTGCTTGCCGACGATCGTGAAGTTCCGGGCCGCCGCCTCGCTCGTACGGGACGCGAGGACGGCCGTGTACGCGGCGCCGTACGTCGCCGGGCGCGGGTTGTCGCTCATACCGCCGTCCACGCTGAGGTAGCGGCCCTTGACCGTACCGACCTCGTAGAGCGCGACCGTCGTCGGCCCGACCACCGAGCGGCCGGGTTCGAGCGCGATCCGTACGTCCGCGGGGACCGCCGCCCGCAGGACCTCGGCGAGTTCCGCCGGGGTCGGGGCGGCCTTCTCGCCCGGCAGATACGGGACACCGAGGCCGCCGCCGAGATCCAGCTTGCCGATCGTCACCCCGTTCTCCCGCTCGACCTCCCGCAGGAAGCCGACCATGCGGTGCGCGGCCGTGGCGAAGGAACCGAGGTCGAAGATCTGCGAGCCGATGTGCGAGTGCAGCCCGACCAGCTCCAGGGACGGCTCGGCCAGCACCCGGCGGACCGCCTCGGCCGCCTCACCGGAGGCCATCGACAACCCGAACTTCGTGTTCTCGCCGCCCGTCGCCCACGAGGCGTGCGTGTCCGCGTCCACCCCGGGCTTCACCCGGATCATGACGGCCTGCCGTACGCCCGACGCGCGCGCCACGTCCGCCACCCGCTCCACCTCCTGGAACGAGTCGAGGACGACACACCCGATGCCCCACCGCACGGCGGCGCGGATCTCCGCCACCGACTTGTTGTTGCCGTGGAAGACCACGCGCTCGGCGGGCATCCCGCCCCTGCGCGCCACGGCCAGCTCACCGCCACTGCACACATCGAGCGACAGCCCGAGTTCGCGCAGCCAGCCGACCACCGCCGGGGCCAGGAACGCCTTGCCGCCGTAGTGGATGTCGCCGCCCGGGAACGCGGCCGGCCAGGCCGCGCAGCGCGCGCGGAAGTCGTCCTCGTCCAGAACGTAGAGCGGCGTACCGAACTCCGCCGCGAGATGCCGCACACCGAGCCCGCCGAGCCGGAGTTCACCCTCGGCCCACGTCGCTGTGCGCGGCCATACCTGGTCCATCACTGTGTTGCTGCCCATGCGGCCCAAGCTAGGGAAGACGCCCACACGGACCGGTCGAGCGTCGAGGAACTGCGCGCTGAGAGTCGATTCTCGTCACCGGGACGGCCCCCCGCGCGACAGGACGGGCCGTCACCATGGCCGCCGCCGGGCGACCGGAAACAGCCGCACAGGAAATGGTGCGTGAGCCGCGAGGTTTTCGACGCTCCCCGCGAGCGCGCCCCGTACCGCTGCACGCTGGGGCGGTCCGTGCGAGCACTCCCGTGAGGAAGCCCATGCCCCTGAACCCGACCGCCGTCCTCCACTACGAACTACTGCTGCGCGGCGGCGAGATCGCGGACGGCACCGGCGCACCGCTGACGGCCGGGGACATCGGCATCACCGGAGGCAGGATCCGGCTCCTGGCACCCGGCACCGCGGCCACGGCCGACCAGGTCGTGGACGTCTCGGGGCTCGTCGTCACGCCCGGCTTCATCGACGCCCACACCCACTCCGACGAGACGACCCTCAACGGCACCGGGGACGAACAGGCGCACGCCGCCGTGCTTCAGGGCGTGACCGTCGAGGTCTGCGGCAACTGCGGCGACAGCGCGTTCCCCGGCCCGTACCCGGACTTCGCCGCCTTCGCCGACGCCCACGCCTCCGTCGGCCGCGCCAACCACCTCGCCTCGCTCGTCGGCCACGGCACACTCCGCGCGGCCGTCGTCGGCCATGCCGCCCGCCCCGCCACGGCGGCCGAACTCGCCGAGATGTGCGAGGTGTTGGACCGCGACTTCACCGCGGGCGCCGCCGGGCTGTCCACCGGCCTGATCTACACGCCGGGCTCCTACGCCGACACCGCCGAGGTCACCGCGCTCGCGACCGTCGCGGCCCGGCACCGCAAGCCGTACGTGACCCATCTGCGCGACGAGATGTCCCGCGTCGAGGAGGCGCTCGCCGAAGCGGTGGCGATCGCACAGGCCAGCGGCGCGCCCCTGCATGTCTCGCACCACAAGACCGCGGGCAAGTACGGCTGGGGCGGCACCGAGCGGACCCTTCCCCGGCTGGAGCGGCTGCGCGCCGAGGGCATGGACCTGACCTGCGACGTCTACCCCTACACCGCGGCCAGCACGGCGCTCGCCGCGATGCTGCCGCCCTGGGCGCACGACGGCGGCCCGGAGCGGCTGCTGGAGCGACTGCGCGACGCCGGGGAGCGGGCACGCATGCGCACGGCGATCGCCGAGGGCGTCCCGGGCTGGGAGAACACCGTCGGCAACGGCGGCTGGGACCGGATCTCGGTGGCCGGTGCCGCGCGCCACCGCGCGTTGCAGGGCCGGACGATCGCCGACATCGCCGAGGAGCGCGGCGCCGACGCCCTGGACGTGGTGGCCGAGTTGCTGCTCGCCGAGGACGGCGACGTGACCATCATCAGCCACTCGATGCGCGAGGACGACGTCCAGCGCGTGCTCCGCACGCCGTTCGCGATGATCGGTTCGGACGGCGTCCCCAAGCCGGGCCTCCCGCACCCGCGTTGGGCCGGTACGTTCGCCCGCGTCCTCGGCCACTATGCTCGCGACCTCCAACTGCTGTCGATCCAGGAGGCGGTACGCAAGATGACCGGAGCAACAGCCGCGCGGTTCAACCTGGTCGGGCGTGGCGTGGTACGCGACGGCGCCCACGCCGACCTCGTGGTCCTCGACCCCGCCACGGTCGCCGACCGCGCCACCTTCGCCGAACCGCTGCTGACACCGGTCGGCATCCACATGGTGCTCGTCGCCGGGGAGGTCGTGGTGCGGGACGGCGCCGTGACTGGTGCGCGGCCGGGCCGGGTGCTGGCATGCTGACCGCCTTCCCGCCGCCGGAACTCCCCGGCACGTTGACGGTCGCGGTCCCCGGGCTGCTGGAGCACCGCGCGGACGACTCGTTGGCGCTGGCGAGCGTCGGCAAGCTGCTGTTGCTGGCGGAGGTCGCGCGCGGCCTGACCGGCGGCACCCTGGAGGCCGACGAACCGGTCGCGTTGCTCGACGAGGACTACTGCGCCGGCTCCGGCCTGCTGGCCAAGCTCTCGGCCCGGCAGTGGACCGTCTCCGACCTGGCGCGGCTGACCGCGGCCGTCAGCGACAACACCGCGACGAACGCGCTGCTCCGCCGGGTCGGCCTCGACCGTGTCAACAAGGGTGCCGCCGAACTGGGGTTGACGCAGACCCGGATCCTGGACTTCATTCGCGAGCCGCGCCTGCCGGAGCACCCTCCGACCTTCGCGGTCGGCACGGCACGCGAACTGGCCGCCCTGACCCAGCAGATCGCCGGACCCGCGGCGTGGGCACGCCTCATGCTCGGCTGGATGGCCGCGTGCACCGACCGCACCATGGTGGCGGCGGCGATCCCGCACGACCCCGAGGACGACTCGGTCCCGAAGGTCCCGCTCGACCGCCTCTGGGTCGCCAACAAGACGGGCACCGACATCGGGATGCGCTGCGACGTGGGCGTCGTACGCGGCAGACGCGAGGTCTGCTACGCGGTACTCGGCAACTGCACACCGGGCCGAGAGTTCGAACTGCTCCAGGCGATGCGAACGATCGGAGCACGGATCGCGGCGTTCATCGGCTGACACTCGCCGGGGACACGAACTGCGGGAGGTCGCGGGCCCCGCGGACCTCGGGCCCCGTGAACCACCGAACACGTGGACCAGGGGCCGCGGGCCGCGCAGGCCGAGGAGTACGTGGCCACCGGCTCACGGACGTGTGCCCGTGGTGCGTCCCGGGCCCGGGGCGCTGCGCAGGTTCGACGCCGCGCTCACCAAGTACGCGATGAACGTGCCGAGTACCGGGTTCGCGTTGCCGGGGCGGGAGGCGACGCCTATCTTCCGGTACAGCCGTGGGCCGGACACGCGCGTCGTCTCCAGGCCGGTGGTGTCGTTGATCCCGAGGCTCGGCATCAGTGCGATCCCCATCCCGGCCCTGACCAGGCCCGCCACCACCTCGTAATGGTCGCTGCGGCAGCGGATGTTGGGGACGAATCCCTCCAACGCGCAGGCGCGCTCCAGCACCGACCGTACCGGCCTGCCCGTTCCGAACGACGTGATCCACTGCTCGCCGGCCAGCTCGTCCAGCCGGACCTGGCTGCGTCGGCCCGCCGGATGCCCGCTCGGCACCACCAGCAGTTGCGGCTCGCGGATCAACTCCCGGACCTGTACGCCCTCCGGCGGGGTCCACGGGTCGAGTGCGTGCTCGAACACCACCAGCACATCGATCTCGCCCTGCTGCACACTGCGGGCCAGCTCATGCGGCTGCCCCTCGACGAGGTCAAGTTCGACCCCGGGATAGCGGCTGGAGAACCGCGACAGCGCCTGCGGCACCAACCGGTACCCGGCCGAGGCGAAGAACCCGATGCGCAGATGCCCGGAGTCGGCCCGCGACTGCGCCAGCAGATCCTTCTCGGCGGCGTCCAGCAGCGCCAGCACCTCCTGCCCGCGCAGCGACAGACGCCGCCCGGCGGCCGTCAGCCGCAGACTCTGCGCGCTCCGCTCGACCAGGCTGACCCCGGCCTCCTTCTCCAACTGGGAGAGCTGGTGGGAGACCGCGGACGGGGAGAGCTTCAACTCGCGCGCCGCCCCGGCGATGCTGCCACTCCGATGGACTTCGGTCAGAATGCGCAGGCGGTGCGTGTTCAGCATGGCGGCAGACTAGCCAGCTCACCCGCGGTTGGCGATCACGTATCGGAGCCGCCCGCGCGGTGCGGAACCGTCGACGCCGGGCCGCGAGAACCGCGGGGCCCGGCGTCGCACCATGTGCCCGCCTGTCACGCGCCCTTCGGCGCCGCCTGCTGCACGACCTCGAAGGACCACAGCGTGGACCCGCTCGCCGCAGGCTTCGGCCGCTCGCCGCTCTCCGCGCCGCCCCCCTGGTGGGCCGCCTTCATGGGGCCCTCCATCCAGGCCTGGAACGACTCCTCGTCACGCCAGCGCGTGTACACGAGGTAGTTGTCGGTGCCCTCGACGGGCTTCAGGAGTTCGAACCACTCGAACCCGTCGGAGTTCTCCACGGCATGGGCCCGAGAGGCGAACCGCTTCTCCAGCGTCTCCCGCTGCTCGGCGGGGACGGTCAGCACGTTGATCTTGACTACGCTCATGGGTCCATCCTGCCGCACGGCCCTCGCCGGACGTGGAGCGGCTCGGCGTCCACGTCGTGGTGCGGACGCCCGGTCGGCGGCCGGGCCGCGTTCACGGCCGGTGGCAGGCCACCCGCAGCCGAGCCCAGGAGGTGTTGGCGTACCCCTTGGGGTTCCACACCGTCGCGGCCGACTCCGGCTGGACGGCCGCGGTGGAGTCCCAGGCCCGCGCGACCAGTTCCGTACCGCCCGCGGGCAAGGTGAGGTCGGCACGCCAGTGCTGCCAGGTCCAGGGGCTCTCGGGTACGTCCAGATCGGCGCGCACCCACGTGGTGCCACCGTCGCCGGACACCTCCACGCGGGCCACCGTCCGGTCCTCCCCGGCGAAGGCGAAGCCGGTGACCCTGGTGGGCCCGGCCGGCAGCCGCGCGCCGTGCTCGGGGCGCAGGATGGCGCAGTGGAGGGCGATCGGACCCAGGGTGATGCCGTCGCCCGGCGCGGCGGTGTGCGGGTCGGCCTCGGGCGGCAGGACGCTGTAACCGGCCTGGAACCAGTTGTCGCTCGGCCGGGCCTGGGCGGTGATCCGCTGGAGCCACTTGACGCTGCGCGCCCCGATCCAGCCCGGAACGACCACGCGCAAGGGCGCGCCGTGCGCGGTGGGCAGCGCCTGGTCGTTCATGGCCCAGGCCAGGAGCACTTCCTCGGAGGTGGCCTTCCCCACCGGGACGGAGGCGCCGAAGGGCTGCGGCGGGCGCGCCTCCTGGGACAGGTCGGCGCCGGTGAAGGCGATGTGCGCGGCCTCGCCCCGGAGTCCGGCCTCGGTCAGTACCTGGGCCAGGCTCACTCCGCTCCAGCGCGCGGTGGAGGTGGCTCCCGGACCCCAGGGCTGTTGGCCGGGGATGTCGCGGAACCGCATCAGATCCGCGCGCCGGTTGCCCGCGCACTGCAAGGTCGCCACCACGCTCTGCCGCGGGAAGCGGTCTCGCAGGTCGTCCAGCGACAGTTCGAGGGGGCGGTCGACCAGACCGTCCACCCGTAGCCGCCAACTCGCCGTGTCGATACGGGGGATCGGCCCGTGGTTGCGGCCGTAGAAGGTGTCCACGGGCGTGATGCGGTCCAGCAGCGCACCCGGTGGCGGTTCGGCGTTGAAGGGCTCCATGTCATGCACCACCATGTCGCCGCGTTTGCCCCACATGTCCATGAGGCCACTATCGGTGAACGCGCCCCGATCGCCGGTCCTTTCACCCCGCCCCGGTGTGGCGCGGGCCGGGGAGAAGCACACCCCCGGCCCGTACTGCTCAGAGGACCCGGCCCGTACCGCTCAGCGGAACGCCGCCTGACCGGTGACCGCCTGCCCGACGACGAGCGTGTGCATCTCCACGGTCCCCTCGTAAGTGAGCACCGACTCCAGGTTGTTCATGTGCCGGATCACCGGGTACTCCAGCGAGATGCCGTTGGCCCCGAGGACCGTACGGGCGGTGCGGCAGATGTCCAGCGACTCCCGGACGTTGTTGAGCTTGCCCAGGCTCACCTGCTCGGGCCGCAGCGTACCGGCGTCCTTGCGGCGCCCCAGATGGAGAGCCAGCAGCACCCCCTTGGTGTACTCGAGATACATGTCCGCGAGCTTCTGCTGGGTCAGTTGGAACGCCCCGATCGGCTTGCCGAACTGCGTCCGCTCCATGGCGTACGACTGGGCCGCGTACAGCGAGGAGCGGGCCGCGCCCATCGCGCCCCAGACGATGCCGTAGCGAGCCTCGTTGAGACAGCTCAAGGGGCCCTTGAGACCGCGGACCTCGGGCAGGACGGCGTCGGCGGGAAGGCGCACCCCGTCGAGGACCAGCTCGCTGGTGACGGACGCGCGCAGCGAGAGCTTGTGCTTGATCTCCGGGGCCGAGAAGCCCGGGGTGTCGGTGGGGACCACGAAGCCGCGGACCCCGCCGTCGGTCTGCGCCCACACCACGGCCACATCGGCCACACTGCCGTTGGTGATCCACATCTTGCGGCCGTCGAGGATCCAGTCGTCACCGTCGCGGCGCGCGCGGGTGCGCATGCTGCCCGGGTCGGAGCCGACATCGGGCTCGGTGAGACCGAAGCAGCCGATCGCCTCACCGGCGGCCATGGACGGCAGCCAGCGCTGCTTGTGCTCCTCGCTGCCCCACCGCCAGATCGCGAACATCGCCAGCGAGCCCTGTACGGACACCAGCGAGCGGATACCGGAGTCGGAGGCCTCCAGTTCGAGGCACGCCACCCCGTACTCGGTGGCCGACATACCGGCACACCCGTAGCCCTCCAGATGCATGCCGAGCACCCCCAGCGCGCCCAACTCCTTGGCCACGGCGCGGATATCGGGGATGGTGCCCCGCTCGAACCAGTCGGCCACGTGAGGGTCGACCAGTTGGGAGCAGAGCTGGCGCACCGAGGAGGCGACGGCCTTCTCGTCCGGGGTGAGCAGGTCGCTCAGACCGGCGGGGTCGCGGGGGTCGAGCGGGGGCAGCGCGGCCGGGGACTTCATGAGTTCTCCTCCTGTGACGGCTCGGTGAGCCAGCGGCGTACGTCGGCGCTGTGTTCGCCGAGACGGGGCGGCGGCCGGTAGCTGGTGACCGGGGTCGCCGAATAGGTGATGGGGTGGCGGATCTGCGGCGGTGAGGCGGGCCCGACCGACACGGTCGGTTCCAGACCGAGGGACTCGGCCAGCGCGACGGCGGAGGCGAGGTCACCGACCCTGCCCGCCGGAACACCGACGGCGGTCAGTCGCCGCGCCCATGCCTCGGCGGTGTCGCGCGCGAGGCGCTCCTCGAGCACGCCGACGAGATCGCCGCGGTTCGCCACCCGCGCCGGATTGGTCGCGAAGCGCTCGTCCTTCGCCAGCTCCGGGGCCTCCAGCACCTCGGCCAACTTGCCGAACTGCCGGTCGTTCCCGCAGGCGACGGCGAGCAACTCGTCCGCGCAGCGCAGGGTTTCGTACGGCGCTATCGAGGGGTGCCGGTTGCCCATCCGCCCCGGAGCCCGGCCGGTGGTGAGATATGCCGAGGCCTGATTGGCGAGCGAACCGAGCAGACTGGACAGCAAGTTGACCTCGACCCGCTGCCCCTGTCCGGTGCGCTCACGGGCCCGGAGCGCGGCGAGGATGCCGATCGTGGCGTCCTTGGCCGTCAGCACGTCGACCAGGGCCACCCCGGCCTTCGTCGGATCGGCGTCCGGGGCGCCGGTCACGCTCATCAGTCCGCCCACGGCCTGGACGAGGAAGTCGTACCCCGCCAGCGCCGCACCACCGCGACTGCCGAAGCCGGTCACCGAGCAGTACACGACACGCGGATTGGTACGGCGTACGGAGTCGTAGCCGAGCCCCCGCGCGGCGAGCGCCCCGTCCTTGAAATTCTCCACCAGGACATCGGCACGGTCGGCCAGCGTCCGCGCCAGCCGCAGATCCTCGGCGGCGTTCAGATCGAGGGTCACCGACCGCTTCGACCGGTTGGCGCACTCGAAGTAGCTGCTGGAGTCGGCGGTCCACGGAGGTCCCCAGGCGCGGGTGTCGTCGCCGGAGCCGGGGCGCTCCACCTTGACGACGGTGGCCCCGAGGTCCGCCAGCATCACCGAGGCGAGCGGACCGGCCAGCACCCGGCTGAAGTCGGCGACGACGATGCCGTCGAGCGGCAGCGGCGTCATCGCTCCCCCCGCCGGTCCTCACGCCGTCCGTCGACGCGCCGCGGCAGCCCCCACGGGTTGTCGGCGCGCGCCGCGAGAGGCACCCACGCATCGGGCGCGGACTGGTAGGTCACGGGCCGTACGAACCGGTCCAGGGCGGCGGCGCCCACGGAGGTGGCCACGGCGTTCGACGTGGCGGGCCAGGGCCCGCCGTGATGCTGGGCCCAGGTGTAGGCGACACCGGTCGGCCAGTCGTTCACGGTGACCCGCCCCACGGTCCGGGTGAGCGCCTCCACCAGCCAGGACGCGTCCGGATCGGTGTCGTCCCCGGTCACGACCGTGCCCGCCAGACTGCCCTGGAGCACGCCCAGCGCCGCGCGCAACTCCCGCTCGTCCGCGTACTCGACGACCAGCACGACGGCCCCGAAGCACTCCTCGAGGAGCCGACTGCCCGTACGCAGCGCGGTGATCGGCGCCGACAGAACCGCCGCCCGCGCGCCCCAGCCGCCGTCCGCGCCGGGAACGTCGCGCACGACCACGGCGCCCGCGGCCACCAGGTCGCCGAGACCGCGCTCGACCGAGGCCGCGATCTCCTCGGTCAGCATCACCGGCCGCGGCGCCGCCTGCGCCAGCGCGTCACCGACGACCCGCGCGGCATCGTGCCCCGCGGGCACCAGCAGCAGCCCCGGCTTGGTGCAGAACTGCCCCGCGCCCAGCGTGAACGACCCGACGAAGCCGCGCGCGACGTCCTCCATCCGCGAGGCCGCGGCGGCCCGGGTGACGACCACGGGGTTGACCGTACCCATCTCGGCGTAGACGGGGATCACCCGCTCCCGCTCGTTCGCCAGCCGCCACAGCGCCAGCCCACCGGCCTGGGAACCCGTGAACGCCACCGCCGCGACACCCTCCGCGCGTACCAGGTCCACCCCCGCCTCCCGGCCGGTCACCAGCGCGAACGTCCCCTCAGGAGCGCCGGCCTCGTGCAGCGCCCGCTCGGCGATCCGCGCCAGCCGCACACTGAGCGTCACATGGGCCGGATGCGCCTTCACCACGACCGGGCAGCCCGCCGCGAGCGCGGAGGCGGTGTCATTGCCGAGCACGGAGAAGGCGAACGGGAAGTTGCTCGCCCCGAACACCGCGACCGGACCGAGCGGTTGGTTGACCCGGACGAGACGCGGGGAGGTCGCGGTGGCCTCGTCGACGGTGACCCCCAGATACGAACCCTCCGCCGCCACCTCGCCGTAGAAGCGAAGCTGGTCGGCGCAGCGCGCCACTTCCGAGGTCAGCCGCGCCACCCCGAGCCCGGTCTCCTCGTCGGCCAGCGCGATCAGTTCCTCGGCGTGGGCCTCCACACCGTCCGCGACGGCGCGCAGCCAGTCGCTCCGCCGCGCGGGCGCCACACCGGCCACCGAGGGCGCCGCGTCGACCGCTTGCTCCACCATGGCGCGTACGACGTCCGCGGGCGTGTCCGCGACCGAGCCGACCGGCCTGCCGTCGTAGGGCCGAAAGCTCGTGGTCGTGAGGGCGCGCCCTGCTACGGGCTGGGACATGAACCTTCTCCTTCGCTGGGACGGCCGCCGGGACGGCCGCCGGGACGGCCGCTCGGACGGCGCGACGGCACGACGGTACGGAGATGGCGGGGACGGCTCACTGGATAGACTGCACATCATCGGGCTCTGTCGGGACAGATCGCACAGGAGGGCTTCGTGACGGCTCCGACGATCGCCTCGCTGTGCAGGACGCTGGGCACCGACCTCGCCCCGGCACCGGGGTTCACCGCGCCGACGCGTGAGGTGTCCGCCGTGCACATCAGCGAACTCCTCGACCCCACCGGCTACTTGAGCGGCGGAGAGCTGTTGCTGACGACAGGCCTGTCCCTCCCCAAGAACAAGCTCGGCTGCGAACGCTACGTCGGCCGACTGGTGCGGGCGGGAGTGGGCGCGCTGGCCCTCGGCCTTGGCCCCGTGCACACCGAGATGCCGGCGCCGCTCCTGGCCGCCTGCCGCAAGCTCGGCCTCCCCCTGCTCACGGTCCCCGCGCCCACACCGTTCCTGCGCATCACGAAGGCGTACTGGGCCGCCGTGAGCCGCTCGGCCGAACAACACCTCAAGGACGCGCTGGCGACCCAGCGGGCACTCGTCGACGCGGCGGCCTCCGCCGACCCGGTCACCACGGTGCTGCGCACCCTGAGCCGGTCGCTCGACGCCTGGGCGGCGACGTTCTCGCCGACCGGCGAGGTCGACCACGTCGTGCCCGCCTCGGCCACCGCGGAAGCGGAGCGGGTGCGGCAGGAGATCGTACGGTTGGAGGGCGCGAGCGCACACTCCGCGGCGTCGTTCTCCACGGGCTCGGCGGCAGTGATCGTGTTCCCGCTGGCGGTGCGGGAGCGGGCCGCCGGGTTCCTCGCGGTCGGCACCTCGACGCCCCTGGACCCCGCGCGACGCAGGGCCGTCCTCACGGCGTCCGCACTGCTGAGCCTGGACGCCGTACGACGCTCCCGTGCGGAGTCCGTGGCCGGTGAGGCACAGCGCTGCGTCGGGCTCCTGGTCGACTTCGGGCAGGTGGCGGCGGCGCGGCGGCTCGCCGGTGCGGTGCGGGCCCCGGTCCCACCGGACCACGTACGCCTCCTCGCGCTCCGCGGCCGTGAGAGCGACATCCTCACCGCGGTGGTGCGCCGCTGGTGCGCCGAGACGATCGCGCTGCGCATCGACCGGCACACCGCCTGGTTCCTGATCCCCGCGGACCACCCGCCGACCACCCACCTGGAGAACGCCGTACGGCGCGCCGACCCCGAGACCGCGGCCGTCCTGTCGGACGTGGTCCCGGTCGAGCGGACCGCGACGGTCCGCGCGGCCGTCGCCACCACGCTGGACGGTCTCGCACCGGGGACACGGCTGCTGACCTCCGTGGCCGCGGGACCGTACAACACCCGTCTCGCATCACAACTGGCCGATGCTTCGGACCAGTTGACCGACGTCCTGCGGGATGCCCTCGTCGGGTATCTGCGTCACCATGGTCAGTGGGAGGCGGCCTCCCGCGCGCTCGGCGTCCACCGCAACACGCTCCGGCACCGCATCGCCCGCTGCGCGGCGCTGCTGGAGGCCGACCTCACCGACCCGGACGTCACCGCCGAGCTGTGGCTGTTGCTCCGCCGACGGGGGACGGCGTAGCGGGCGACGCGGGGTGAGCGGGGGAGGGCGTGGCGGTCGGCGAGGGGCGGGTGGGGGACGGCGTAGGCGAGGCCGGACGCCGGGTGGGGGACGGTGTGGGCGACGCCGGACGGTGGGGGTGAGATGGTGTGGGCGACGCCGGACGGTGGGTGTGAGACGGGGTGGGTGAGGCCGGACGTCGGGTGTGGGGCGGCGTAGTGGGCGACGGACGCCGGATGTTCCTGACCGAGTCGAGATGGGCGAACACCACCACATTGGACTCGTAGTCATGGGCGCTGCGGTTGTAGGCACCACCACAGGTGATCAACCGCAGTTGAGGCGTGGGGGTTCTGCCGTACACCCGCGCGTCGGGGAAGTCGTTCTTGCTGAAGGTCTCGACGGAGTCGACGGTGAACACGGCGACGGAGCCGTCCGCGCGGGTGATCTCCACGCCGCTGCCCGGTACGAGGGTGCGCAGCAGCACGAACACCGCGGGTCCGCTCTTGGTGTCGACATGCCCCACCACGATCGACGCCCCCCGCTCACCGGGCGAGACACCGTCCTTGTACCAGCCCACCAGGTTCTTGTTCGTCACCGGCGGCGCGTTCAACTGCCCCGAGGCGCTCACGGAGAGCGGCGTGAACGGTGCGTTCACCCGGATCTGCGGAATCACGATCCGCCGGGGCACCGACCGCCGCAGACCGTTCTTCGCGGGACCTTTCAGCCCCGTCGGCCCCGGCGTCGGGGAAGCGACGACGGCGGGTGGGGCGACAGCCGCGGGCGCTGCCGGAGACTTGGGATCCGCAGAGCCCGTCAGTGAGTTGTGGATGAGCAGAGCGCCCAGCCCCACGGCCGCGACCGGCCACACCAGAGCACGGCTGACCCCACGGGACACCGGCCTGCTCGGAGGCTGATCCGGCGGGGTCGGCTGTGAGAACGCCATCGGACAACGCCTTTCGTCAACGGGGGCCGCGATCGGACTTCCACGCGCTGAGAGCGCGGCACGGCCGCCGACGCCCTTCTGAGGGCGACAGCGGCCGTGACAGCACAGCAACCGGCGAGCACCGACCGATCAGGCCTTCGCGCCGTTCGCCGCGCCCCGACGGCGCAGCATGTACGCACCCGCGCCGAGACCACCGAGCAACAGCACCGAACCCGCGGCCAGCGTGTTGCCGGAGTCCGCCAGCCCGCCACCGCCGGCGTGCACGCCGCCGTGGGGCCGCTTGCCGTGGTGGCGGTGCTCGTGGTGGTGACGCCCGTGCCGCTCCTCGGAGCCCGCGTCCTCCTCGTCGGCGTTCTCCTGGCTGTCCTCGTCGGACAACTCGTCGTCGTCGGTCTTGGCCAGGGCCAGGGCGCCGCCGCCCGCGTGCACGCCGCCGTGGGGCCGCTTGCCGTGGTGGTGATGGCGCTTGTGGTGGTGGCGACGCCCGTGCTCCTCCTCGGTGGCGGACTGCTCGTCCTCGGCGGCGGACTGCTCGTCGCTCTCGGCCTGAGCCTGGCGCTCCTCCTCCGACATGCCGCCGTCGTCGCCGTGCCGGTGGTGGCCACTGCCGTGGGAAGTACTGCCGCTCGAAGCCGGAAGCTCGGCCACCGAGACGGCGTGCGCGGCGGGAGCGGAAAACGCGACGGCCGCGGCAACGGCCGCGGAGGCGAACATGGTCCGGGTCACTCGCATCAGAGGTCGTCCTTTCGCCGCCACCGCGAAGGCCGACACCACGTCGGCACAGCGGAATCGCGGGAGCAACGTGATTACTTCAACCCGATCATCAGCTCAAAGCACTGCAACACACGGCATGGGTCTCAGCTTGTACTCCCTCCGAGTGCCTCCAGGCCGAAAAGTAACCCGGTCGGCAGCGCCCCGAGCAGGGCACCGTGCGGTGCCCTGCCGTTGATGTGATGTTCATTCGTGACGCAGCGTCAAGCCGCCCCATGGGAAAGGCGTACGGACGCGAGTACCGCTGCTGCTAGGAGAGAGCCGCCGTGCGCTCGCCCTCGTCGTCATCGGACCGGCCGTCAGCGACCACGGCGACGGGCTCCAGTCTCACGATGGGGAATTTGCGCGACGTCTTGGCCTCGTACTCCGCACTGGAGGGCCAGTACTCCGACCAGATCCCGTAGAGACGCTCCCACTCGGGCGACGTAGGGGGTACGACGGTGGGTGTCGCCCTGAGGACGCGCTCACCCACCTCGATCGTCACCTCGGACATGGCGGCGACATTGCCCACCCACGCCGGGTCCTCCTCCGCGCCGCGCGAGGACCCGCAGACGAGGAAGTCCTCGCCGTCGGCCGCGTACACCAGGGGGTTCACCCGCTGCTGGCCGGTACGACGGCCCACCGTGTGCAGAAGCAGCAGATGCTTGCCCTCGAAGGGGCCTCCCACGATCCCGCCCTGTGACCGGAACTGAAGGATGATCCGCTCGTTCACCTCGTTCACCTCGTTCACGCCGCCCATGTCCCGCCTCGATTCCGTGCCGGAGAGCCGACCGATCGGCTCAGGGCCAACCAGCTAACCAGCGACGTACGCGGCTGCGCCGTCCCCACGCCGTGGACAGGTGGACATACGGAGGACGCCGCTTGTGCTGTGGCTGCAGACCCTGTCCTACGGCACCTTGTAGGTCTCTCCGTAGACCTTCCACACCAGGGGCGTCGAGAGCTTCATGTTGCCGTCGTACAGCCACTGCCGCTGGGCGGTGTCGATACGGGTGGTGTCGATGCCCGGCTTCTTCGTCGTCATCTCCTTGCGGCGGATGTCGAGGAAGACATCCAGGTACGCCTTCTCGCTGCCGCCCTCGGAGGGGGTGTCGGCCTCCTTCAGGGCGCGATCGCGCAGGCCGTAGAAGCCGTCCGCGTCGATCCCGGGACCGTGGAAGACCATCGCGTCGTAGTAGATGAACTGGCCGAGCGTGCCGAGCCCGTCGAGCTTGGCCAGGCGCACCGCTGGGTTGAAGTAGACGCGGTCGCGCTCCTCGACCTGTGCCTTGCGGAAGGCCGGGACGCGCGCCTCCGTCTTCCAGGCCGCCGTGAAGCCGGGGTCCAGGCCCTTGTGCGAGTCGGTGCCGTCCACCGCGCGCAGCGCGGGCAGATAGCGGGCCAGGCCGTTGTGGGGGTGGGCCTTCGTGTAGCGCTCGACGAGGGTGAGCAGGTCATGGGTGCCGGTGCAGAAGCCGATGATGCCCGCGGTGTAGCCCTGCCCGTCGCCGATGTCCTCGATATAGCCGTACGAACTGGTCCAGTCGAGAGTGGAGTTCTCGGCGCTGGCCACGATCCGCTGGGCCAACTCCTTCTTGGCGGGGGCCGCGAGGCCCGGCGGCAGGCCCGCGATCACCTCGTCGTCCTCGGCCTTCTCGGCCCGCGCCTTGGCCTCCGCGCGGGACATCCCGGAGACGGACGGCGGTCCGTCGGCTTCCGAACCCTGCGAATGGGCCGGCGCGAAGGCGTAGAAGGCTGCGGTGATGACGACGGGAAGGGCCGCGAACAGGAGGCAACCGGCTCGTTTCATGCCGAACAGAGTACGGCCGCGGCCGGGTCCTCGTACGGCGAGACGGCCCAATGCACGGCGGATTCCTGGGAGTTGGCGGTACGTGTGACCGGGGGCCGCCGCTGTGATGGCGGCGTGCCCCCGACGACGTCCCTACGCGGCCTACGTGCCCTACGCGGACTGCTCGGCCTGCTCCGGCTGTGGCTCGCTCTCGGCCGGTGCGGCCGTCCGGGCGGTGGCACCGGGGGCGGCGTAGAAGACGGACGAGCCCTGCTTGGTGCGCTCGGCCTGGTTCTTGGCCACCAGTCCTTCGAGGGTGTTGCGGATGACGGTGGTCTTGATGCCGCGCTCGGGGTGGGCGGCGCCGAGGGCGGTGGTGACCTCCGCGGCGGAGCACGGCTCGTTCTGCGCGGTGAGGTGGCCGCGGACCAGCTCGACCAGAGTGGGCTTGGCGCCCTTCGCGGCCACGGCCTTGGCCGCGGGCTTCTTCGTCGTCGCGCGGCCCTGCGCGGTGTCGGCCTTCTTGCCTCGCGTTCGCTTGCCCGTGGCGGGCTCGGCGGCGGGCTTCTTGCGGGGAGCGGGCACGGTGGCGGGCGGCACCGGAGCCGACGACAGGCCCAGCGCCTTCTGGACGTTGAGGAGGACGGAGTGGTCGTGCTTCAGGGCCGCGAGCTGTTCCTGGAGCGTGGCGATCTCGGCGCCGACGCGGTCCTGCTCCTGCAGGTTGCGGTCGAGGTCGCTGGTCACCTGTGCGGCGTACTGCGTGGTCAGTTCGGTGGTGGCGGTTGTGCTCCGGGACATGGTGTCGACCTTTCGTCGGTTTCGCGGCCGGTGTGCGGCGTGTTCGGTGCAGGCATGGGAGATCCAGGCGCAGGTGTTCTCGGGCCGCTCCGAATGATGGACGCGATGACCACTATGAGCAGCCCGGAGTAGAGATGGTACGGATGAGTGGAGTCTGATGCTCTCCTCGGGTCATCTCTCACCCTAAACCTGAGATTGAGGGTTCATCAGGGCGGGCTGCCGGGCGCACGCGGAAGCGAGGGTCGGCGGGTGGGGGGAACAAGGCCCCAGGACTGCCTCAATCAGCCCCTGCCGCCTGGGAATCCTGGGCGTCATGGCCCTCATGGCCCTCATGGCTCTTATGGGCGGCTGTGGCAGGCTTCGGTGCGGTAGTCGGCCGTGCTTGCCCTGTCCGGGAGTTGCGGCGCTTGCGGAGCAGCAGGCGTCTGGCGGGACGTTCCACCGCCTCGTACAGGACCCATGACAGGCCGAGGGACACCCCGAAGGCGACGGCGGTGGCGGTCAGGCCCATGGGCACGCCGAAGCGGGGGGTGGTGCCGAGCAGGTTGGTGGCGGCGTGCAGCACCAGCAGGTGAACCATGTAGAACGCGAAGGAGAGTTCGCCCAGCCTCACGAGTCGGCGGTGCCGCCACAGCGAGGGAAGACCGTGCAGGTCCGCGACGGCCGCCGCCGCGACGAGCAGGGCGAAGCCGATGATGGTGCAGGTCGTGGCCGGGTAGCCCGGGGTGACCTGCGGGACCAGGAAGTAGCCGACGATCGCCAGGGCGAGGGAAGCCTCCAGAGCGGGGCCGCGCCATCGGTCGAGGAGCACCAGCCGGGCGACGGCGGCGCCGAGCACGAACTCGGGAAGGCGCGCGGCAGGCAGGGAGTACATGTCCTGGGTCAGCCAGTGGTGAGTGTCCGCCCAGCTCAGGGTCAGTACCGCCAGCACCGATGCCCCCGCCAGCAGTGCCGATCCCCGGGCGCCGAGACGGCGCAGCAGGAGTGCGAGGAGCGGGAAGGCGGCGTAGAAGAAGGCCTCGCAGGCGAGCGACCAACTGACCGGGTTCAGCGTCTGCCACCACGGGTGCCACCAGGAGTGCACCAACAGGAGGTTGGCCACTGCCTCGGGCACGGTCGGCTTCGTCTGATGGGCCAGCGTGCAGGCCATGAGCAGCGCGATCGCGGCGGTGACGAGATGGACGGGGAAGACGCGGGCGAAGCGTCGCCGCCAGAAGGTGAGGGCGCGGTCGTTCGACCGGGTCGACCAGGTCAGTACGAACCCGGAGAGCACGAAGAAGAACGACACCCCGTTGGCGCCGGCCCCGAAGGCCCAGGTCGCGATGCGGTTGCCGGTGCCGTTGAAATAGCCGAAGTTGCGCACGTGCAGTCCGAAGACCAGGAGCGCGGCCATCCAGCGCAGTCCGGTGAGGGAGGGCAACAGCGGCGGTGATGAAGGCTCGTGAAGCGTGGTGGTGGTTGCTGTGGAGGAGGCGGACGGCGTTCGGAACGCCGTGGTCGCCGTCGTCATCGTGTCACCTTTCGAGGGGTGTTCGAGTACGGCAGGAATGAGAGCGCGTGAGGGGAGCGTGACGGGGGCCATGGCCCGTTCAGCGCCTATCATTCCGGTCCCGAAGGCAACCTCACACCGGTGTCGAGGAGCGCCGCTGGCCGCAGGACTCGGACGGCTGGATGTTCACTCGGACGGGCGACCCCGCGGCGGGCGGAGTGCCGCTCGCGGAGGGGTGAGTGGTACGTGGAGGGACACGTGTTGCTTCGTGGCGCCGCCCGGTCCGCCGGGAGACGGCGATCGGCTCGCTTCCTTCCGTACGCGGACCGGGCGGGCACCTCAGCGGTCAGTGCCGTCCGTGGCCGTGGTCGTGCCCGTGCCCGTGTCCCTTGTCCAGGTGGTCCAGTACGGCTTGTGCCATGACCGCTTCACCCTTGGCGTTGGGGTGTGCGGGGGCCGCGGGGGAGGTCGGCTGCAGCGGTTCGATCCAACGGTCCTCGGGCGCCTTGCACATGTCGTGGCCGCGTGTGGGTCCGTAGGTGTCGACGTACTCCACGTGATGCCGCTCGGCCACCGTGCGCAGCATCGAGTTCAGCCGCTTCTCGGTGTCCCGGAGGTAGGGGAAGTCCTTCGACCCGAACGGCACCGTGGGGAAGCAGCCGACGCCGTCGTCGGGCAGCAGGTCCGGGTAGCCGACGACGAGCACCCGGGCGTGCGGAGCCTTGGCGTGCACGGCCTTGAGCACCCGGGCGACCTTCGGCGCGGTCCGGTCGATGGCGGCCGTCAACTCGTCGGTCCCGGAAGCCGTGTAGTGGCGTCGGCACGGGTCTCCGGTCGGTTCCTGGACGCCGAGGGCGGCGCAGGTGGCGATGATGGTGCCGAAGCCCATGTCGTTGCCGCCGATCTGGAGCGTCACCAGATCGGTGTCCCGCCGTAGCGCGCTCAGTTGGGGATCGTTGGTGCCCTGCGCCGTCCACATGTGCTCGGTGGTAGCGCCGCCGCAGCTCATGTCCTTGAACGTGGCCACGCCTCGAGCCGCCGCCACAAGGGAGGGGTAATTGCGGTTGGAGCGGGCGCAGTTGGCGTCCACCTGAGCCGGGATGAGGGGACCCGAGGTGTAGGAGTCCCCGAGTGACACGTAGTCCGTGGCGCGGCCGTGCGCCTTGCCGTGTGCCGCGGCAGGCACGGTGGAAGCGGCGACGAGGGCGCAACCGCCGAGTGCCGCCGCTATCGCGACCGGCCATCGGCGACCGCTCGCCGCCTTGCCCGTATGCCTGTCGTTCGTCATGAAGTTCCTCCACCGGAGTCCTGGATGATGTCGTGCAGGTCGTGCGTGTCGCGCAGGTCGTTCGTTCATGTATGCCGCGGTCGCGCGGACCCGTACGGAGGGGTCCGCACAGTCGACTGGGCTTGTATACCGCTCGGTATGTCTCGGGACCAGAGGTGAGAACCCGGCAGTAATAGGGGAGTTGGGGTGTGTCAGTACCCGGCGATGAGGGAAGGCAGGTCGCGCATGTCGTCGAAGACGGTCGTACCGGGGCCGACGAGCCGTTCGGCCGGGGTCAGTCCGCCCGCGTAGCCGAAGGCGCGCATACCGGCCGCGCGGGCGGCGCGGACACCGGGCTCACTGTCCTCGACCACCACACAGGCCGCGGGGTCGACCCCCATCTGCCGGGCGGCGTGCAGGAACAGATCCGGGGCGGGCTTGCCGCGGTCGACCTCGGTGGCGCTGTAGATGCGGCCCTCGAAGCGTCCGTACAGGCCGGTGCGACCGAGGGTGTGGCGCATCTTGTCGTGGGAGCCGCTGGAGGCCACGCACGTCGGCAGTGTGATGGCGTCGAGTGCCTCGGGCAGCCCGTCGACGGGGGCGAGACCGGTGTCCACCGCCTCGCGGTGCAGATGCTCGAACCGTGCCGCCCACACCGCGGCCGTCTCCTCGCCGAGCCGGGCCGAGATCTGCTCGCGGATGGATGCGTGGGAGCGGCCGATGAACCGGCTGACGACCTCCTCCTCGGTCAACGGCCAGCCCAGTTCCGCGCCGAGGGCGACCTGGACGCGGGCCGCGATGCGTTCGCTGTCGACCAGTACGCCGTCGCAGTCGAATATGACGAGCTCAATCTGCTTGATCATCCCGGCAGCATAGGAGGCCGCCGGGTCGCGCGGCCGTGGCCCGGGTTCGTCGCGATCTCGATTGTCAGTGGGCCCGCCTACGGTGTGAACAGTTGGACCTGCCGAGGAGGTTGCGGGTCCGTCCTGGGGAGGGGTGTGCCATGTCCGCTGGGGCCACGGCATCGACGACGTATCTGGAGCTGTCGCAGGAAGGCGGCGGCGCCCACAAGTTCTACGAAGTGACCGTGAACGGGCAGGTGGTGACGGTGCGGTACGGGCGCATCGGCGCCGATGGCCAGACGCAGACGACGACGTTCCCCACGGTGGAGAAGGCGCGGGCAGCCGCGGCGAAGAAGGTCGGGGAGAAGGTCCGCAAGGGCTATGCCCCGGCGGTTCCCGGGCAGCGGGCTCCTCGTGCCGTGACGCGGCGTCAGGTGGTGTCGGCCCCGTCCACGGCGCGTGCTGTGGCGCCCGTGCTGTGGCGGTTCCGCACCGGCTCCGCCGCGTTCGGTATCCATGTCGACGACGAGCACTGCTGGGTCGGCAACCAGGCGGGCGATGTCTACACCCTGGACCACGACGGCGGCGTGCTGGCCCGCTTCAACCTTCCGGACGGCGTGAAGTGCCTGGTCGCCGACGACTTCTGGATCTACGCGGGCTGTGACGACGGCAGGGTCTACGACCTGTCCTCCAAGCTTCCGTTCGCCGCGTACGACATCGCGGCGGACGTCGACATCTTCTGGCTGGACATCCACGAGGGCATCCTGAACGTCTCGGACCGTGACGGCCGGCTCACGGTCATCGACCACGAGGACGAGCACCAGTGGTCCCGCCGCAGCCAGGGCGAGCATGCCTGGATGATCCGCGCCGACGACCGGGCCGTGTACCACGGGCATCAGCGAGGTGTCACCGCCTACGCGCCCGACGGGGGCGGCGAGTTGTGGCACACCCCCACGCGCGGCGCCGTCCTGTTCGGCTGGCAGGAGGAGGACACCGTGTACGCGGGCACCGCGCACCGCGTGGTCCAGCGGCTGGCGAAGGCGACCGGACGGATCGAGGCCACCTACACCTGCGACAGCGCCGTGTACTCCTGTGCCAGTTCACCGAGCGGGCGGTTCGTCTTCGCCGGGGACGCGGCGTCGTCCGTCTACTGCTTCGACCGCAATGGCACCCGCCTGTGGAAGCTCGGCACGGGCGGCGGCTCGGCGCTGTCGATGCAGTACCACGACGAGCGGCTGTATCTGGTGACCACCGACGGCTCGCTGGTGTGCGTGGACGCGAGCGAGGCTGCCGTCGCCGCGGCGCAGCAGGGCACGGTGCCCGTGGCGCGGGACGTCAAGCTCGCCGCGGCCCTGCCCACCTACGCCCCGGCCACGGAGGTGGCCGCGGTCACCACCGTGGCTCACGCGCCCACCGGGACGGTCGTCGTGGAGTGCGCGCAGGAGCGGGGGCGGCTGCGCGTGCATGTGGTGTCCGACGGCTATGACCCGTCCTGGAACGTCCAGTTCCCGCGCGCGATACGCGAGCCCGGCGCCCGCTACGTCGTGGACGCCTTGCACCCGGCGGCCGGTGGCTTCTACCGGGTCCGGGGCGAGATCCGGCGCCTGCTGTGACCGGGGCGGGTGGCTGGTCCGGTGGCCGAGGCTCCGCTCCGCGGGTCCGTGCCCGCAGGGCGGGGTGTGTCAGGACGCCGCCTTGCGCTGCCGCCTGATCGGTTCCCCCACCCGGTGCAGATGGGCGAGGGCCTCGCGGTAGGACTGGATCAGCCCGGTCTCGTGGTAGGGCACGTCGATCTCCGCGCAGTACGCGCGCACGAGGGCCTGGGCCCGCCGCAGATGGGGCGTGGGCATGCTCGGGAACAGGTGGTGCTCGATCTGGTAGTTGAGCCCGCCGAGCATCACATCGGTGAACGCACCGCCGCGCACGTTGCGGGAGGTGAGCACCTGGCGCCGCAGGAAGTCGGGCCGCTCGTCACCGCTGAACGTGGGCATGCCCTTGTGGTTCGGCGCGAAGGTGCAGCCGAGGTAGACGCCGAACAGGCACTGGTGCACGGCGAGGAAGGCCACCGCCTTGCCGGGGGAGAGGACCAGGAACAGCGCGGACAGGTAGGCCGCGATATGCAGGAAGAGCAGGGAACCCTCCAGCAGTCGGTTCTTCATCCACGGCGAGCGCAGCGCGCGCACGCTCGAGACATGCAGGTTGAAGCCCTCAAGGGTCAACAGCGGGAAGAACAGGGGGGCTTGATGACCCCCGATGAGGCGGGCCAGACCGCTGCTCTCGCGGGCCTGGTCGGTGGACCACACCAGGATGTCCGGGGCGACATCGGGATCGAGGTCCTCGTGGTTGGGGTTGGCGTGGTGGCGGGTGTGCTTGTTCATCCACCAGCCGTAGCTCATGCCGATGCCGAGGTTGCCGAAGAGCCGCCCCCAGATCTCGCTCGGCCGACGCCGCCGGAAGACCTGCCGATGGGCCAAGTCGTGTGCCACAAGGGCCACTTGACCGAACATCAAGGCGAGGAAGGCGGCGACCGCGAGCTGCCACCAGGTGTCGCCGAGCGCGAAGAAGGCTCCCCAGCCCGCCGCCAGCAGCGCGATCACCGTACCGAGTCGCACGGTGTAGTAACCGGGGCGCCGCTCCAGCAGACCCGCCTCGGTGATGCGCCGGGAGAGTCTCGCGAAGTCGCTGCCCGCCCGGGACGGAGAGGTACGGGGACGGGCGGCAGAGGGCCCCGCGGCCACGGAGGCGTCAGTGGAAATCGTCATGCCGTCGAGTCTCGCGACGGGCGTACGGCCGAGACAGCCTGCCAGCCACCGGGTGGTCGGGGGGTTTCCCCCCGGTCGGGGAAGGGGGTTGCCATCCCGCACCCACCCCGCACCCACCCGCTTCCACCTCGCCCCTGCCTTGCCCCGGCACCGTCCGGCACCGATGTCCCGGCACCGTCCGGCTGTATATCCCGGCGCAGGTCCATGACAACTTGGCTAGGGTGACCGGGTGACAGAATTCAACGCCCTTGATGACAGCACGGCATGGCAGAAGGAGTTCGAGCAGCGGCTCCGCGCCTCGTACACGGCAGCCGGTCTCGGTGAGGCCGCGGTGGAGCACATGCTCGAGAATGCGTGCGACGGCATCGGAGACTGGACCGTCGTCGAGCTCGCGGACGAGGGGACCCGGATCGGACACCTCGCCGTGGTCGTGGCCGACGATCGCGGTACGCGCGCGGGCCGCATCGGTGACCTCCGCGTGGCCGCGGCCCATGCCGGGCGGGGGCACGAGCAGGCCGCCCGTGACTGGGCCCAGAGATGGTGCGCGGAGCGCGGCGCCCGACAGGTGAACGTACGACTCACCGAGCCCGCAGGCGAGTTGTACGACGGCTACACCGTGCGTGGTCAGGCCAGAGTGCGGTCTGTCACGTCCTCGCCCGCGCCGCTCGGCGGCCTCACCGCTCGGCCGATGACGCGGGCCGAGTACCCCGAGTGGTTCGCCGCCGAGCGAGACGCGTACATCAGCGACATCGTCCGCTCGGGAGCCCTGAGCCCCGAGGAGGCCGTACGCAAGTCGGACCGCGACTTCGCGAAGACCCTCCCCGAGGGCCTCGCGACGCCCGACAACGCGTTCCTGGTCCTCGAAGTGGCGGGCGAGCGGGTCGGCACCGGCTGGTTGAAGCACGGCCATCTGCCGGGGGTCACCTACGGCTACTCGCTGCACGTCGAGGAGCGGCATCGCGGCAAGGGATACGGGCGGGCCGCGATGGCGGCCGGCGAGCGGGTCACGTTCGAGGCGGGCGACTCGGCGCTGATGTTCTCCGTGTGGGGCGGCAACGAGGTGGCGATGAACCTGTACACGAGCGCCGGCTACCACGTCCTGGAGGAACACCGCTCCCTCGACCTTCCGGACGCCGCGGCCTGGAGGGGGGCGACCCTGGGAGAGCAGGGTCACGCGTCGCCGACGGAGCGGCTGTCTGCCTAGGCTGGAGGTGGCAGGGGCACCCACCCCGCAGGGGCATCCACCCCGCAGATCCCATGGTGAGCGAGATCCCATGTCGAGCCAGAGCACATCGCCGCAGCAGGCCCAGGGACTCTGCGTCCTGGACGACCCCACGCGCAACCGAGGCGTCGCCTACACCCGGGAACAGCGCAGGGAACTGGGCATCACCGGACGGCTCCCCGCGGCCGTACTGAGTCTGGACCAGCAGGCCGAACGGGCCTACCGGCAGCTCCGCGAGCAACCCTCCGACCTGGCGAAGAACGTGTACCTGGGGGAGCTGCACGACCGAGACGAGACGCTCTACTACAAGGTGCTGATCGATCACCTCACCGAACTGCTGCCCGTCGTCTACGACCCCACCGTCGGCGAGGCCATCGAGCGGTACAGCCACGAGTACCGCCGCCCGCGCGGCCTGTTCCTCTCCATCGACGATCCGCAAGAGGTGGAGGAGGCGTTCACCGGTCTCGGTCTCGGCCCCGACGACGTCGACCTGATCGTGGTCACCGACGCCGAGGAGATCCTCGGGATCGGCGACTGGGGCGTGGGCGGCATCGAGATCTCGGTCGGCAAACTGGCCGTCTACACGGCCGCCGCCGGGGTGGACCCGTCGCGGGTGATCCCGGTCGCCCTCGACGTGGGCACGGACAACGAGACCCTGCTCAACGACCCGCTGTACCTGGGCAATCGCCACTCCCGGCGCCGCGGCACCGAGTACGACACGTTCATCCGGACGTATCTCGAGACCGCCTCCCGGCTCTTCCCGCACGCGTTGCTGCACTTCGAGGACTTCGGGCCGGTCAACGCCCGACGCATCCTCGACACCTACAAGGACGCGACGCGGATCTTCAACGACGACCTCCAGGGCACCGGCGCGATCACCATCGCCGCGGTCCTGTCCGCGCTGCGCGTCACCGGCGTACCGATGCGCGAACAGCGGGTGGTCGTGTTCGGCGCCGGTACCGCGGGCGTGGGGATCGCGGACCAGTTGCGCGACGCGATGGTGCGCGACGGCGCGAGTCGTGAGGAGGCCACCGGCCGGATCTGGCTCATCGACAAGCAGGGCCTGCTCACCGACGACATGAGCGGGCTGCGCGACTACCAGAAGCCGTACGCCCGGCCCGCCGCGGAAGTGTCCGACTGGTCCGGCGACCCCCACCGCGCGCCCTCCCTGCCGGAGACCGTGCGAGGGGCCCGCCCGACTCTCCTCATCGGCACCTCGACCGTGCACGGCGCGTTCACGCGCGAGGTCGTCGAGGCGATGGGCGAGGCCGTCGAGCGGCCGATCGTCCTCCCGCTGTCCAATCCGACCGAGCACATCGAGGCCATGCCCGCCGACATCATCGCCTGGTCGCGAGGCAAGGCCCTGGTGGCCGCGGGCATCCCGGTCGAACCGGTGGAGTACAAGGGCGTCACGCACGTCATCGGCCAGGCCAACAACGCGCTGCTCTACCCGGGCCTGGGTCTCGGCACCATCGTCTCCCGGGCCCGGCGGGTCACCGACGGCATGCTGCTCGCCGCCGCCGAGGCGGTAGCCCGGCAGGTGGACGTCAGCGAGCCCGGAGCGTCCCTGCTGCCGCCGGTCGGTGATCTCCGCGCCTCCTCGGCCACCGTGGCCGTCGCCGTGATCGAGGCGGCACGCGCCGACGGGGTCTCCGCCGCCGACATCGCCGACCCGGTGCAGGCCGTACAGTCCGCGATGTGGCAGCCGACCTACCCGGACGGGGCCCTGTGAGGCCACTCTGGGCACCCCCGGCCACAGCCCGACCCCTTGCCGTGACCCCGCGCGCCTGATTGGGTACCGCGCTACATGCGCGTGAGCGCGGCGGGTACGACGAGGGGACGCGGTCGCGTGGCAGCAGCACAGCGGCAGGACACCGACGACGCCTTGCCCGAGGGGCTCGCGCAGGCGCTGCGCGCCACCGCCCGCGACATCGCCGCACTCCTGCGCACGGCGACCGAAACGAGCGTCGACGTACCCGGATCGGAGTGGACCGTCGGTGCGGCGGCGGCTCATCTCGCGCACGCCAACGAGCTGATGACCGATCTCGCACGGGGCCGGGAACGCCCGTACGGAGACGGCACACCCCAGAGCCTGGCCGCCGCCAACGAACGGGTGCTCGCCGCGTTCGGGGAACGCCGGGCGGAACCCCTGGCCGCGATGATCGTGGAGCAGACGGACCTCTTCCTCGACGCGGTCGCCAGGGCGGTGGCGGACGGGGACGCCGACCGGACCCTTGTCACCCCGCTCGGCCCCATGTCCCGGCCCGTCCTCGCCTCGTACCTCCTGACCCACATGCTCGGCCACGGCTACGATCTCGCCCGCGCACTGGGACGGCCCCACATGATCGACCGCCCGCGGGTCGAGCTGTGCGTCCCGTTCCTGATGACGGCCATGCCGCGCGTCGCCAACGCCACCGCCGCCGGACTGACCGCCCGCTACGCCCTTCGCCTCCGAGGCGGCACGGCGTTCGGCGCCACCTTCGACGACGGCGCGGTAGCGGTGACGCCGGGGCCGCCGGACCGCCCGGACTGCGTCATCCTCACCGAGCACGTCACCTTCCTCCTCATGGCGCTGGGCCGCCGCGCCCCCTGGCCCGCCGTCGCCCGCGGCCAGGTCCTCGCCTGGGGGCGCAAGCCATGGCTCGCGATCCGGTTCCCGACCCTGTTCACCGCACCCTGAGACCCCTGAGACCGCTGAGATCGCGGACCACCGCGCCCTTGCCGTACGGCGGAACGTCATGTCCGATTTCCGCCAGCTCTCCGCCCCTCGGTGCCGCACCCTGGAGGGGTGACCAGCGACGACAGCATGTACGAGGCGGTGTGCAGCCGCGATGCCCGCTTCGACGGCGCGTTCTTCTTCGCCGTCTCCACGACCGGCATCTACTGCCGCCCGAGCTGCCCGGCCACCACGCCCAAGCGGCCCAACGTGAGCTTCTTCCCCACCGCAGCCGCCGCTCAGCACTCCGGCTACCGCGCGTGCCGACGCTGCCGCCCGGACGCGGTGCCCGGCTCCGCCGCGTGGAACGCCCGCGCGGACGCGGTCGGCCGTGCCATGCGGCTGATCGGCGACGGAGTCGTGGACCGCGAAGGCGTGACCGGACTGGCCGCGCGGCTCGGCTACAGCGCCCGGCAGGTGCAGCGGCAACTGACCGCCGAGGTCGGCGCCGGACCGATCGCCCTGGCACGGGCGCAGCGGGCGCACACCGCGCGGATCCTCCTGCAGACCACGCGGATGCAAGCGGCCGAGATCGCGTTCGCGGCCGGGTTCGCCAGCGTGCGGCAGTTCAACGCCACCATCCGCGCGATCTACGCCGCCACCCCGAGCGAGCTGCGGGCCGCCAAGCCGGGCCGCTTCCCGCGCCAGGGAGCGGTCGGCGGCGCGGACGGGGCCGCGGGCATCCCCCTCCGGCTCGCCTACCGCGGCCCCTACGCCACCACCGAGGTCTTCGACTACCTCGCGGCCCGCGCGCTCACCGGCATCGAGGAGATCACCGGCGACACCGGCAGCCGCGCCTACCGGCGCACCTTGCGCCTGCCGCACGCCCACGGGATCGCCGAGGTCAGCGAGAAGCCGGGCGACGGCTGGCTGCTGTGCCACCTGCACCTGGGCGACCTGCGCGATCTGACCACCGCCACCCAGCGCATCCGCCGCCTCTTCGACCTGGACGCCGACCCCTACGCCGTCGCCGAACGCCTCGGCGCCGACCCGGCTCTCGCGCCCCTGGTCGAGCGCCGCCCCGGACTGCGCGCCCCCGGAGCCGCCGACCCGCACGAGGTCGCGATCCGTGCCGTGCTGGGGCAGCAGGTGTCCCTGGCCGCGGGGCGGAGGCTCGGCGTCGACCTGGTGGCCGCGTACGGGGAGCCGCTGGAGACCCCCAGCGGCGGCCTCACGCGCGTCTTCCCCACCGCCGAGGCGCTGGCCGGGGCGTCACTGGCGGAGCTGGGCATGCCCGACTCCCGCCGCGCCACCCTGCGTACGCTCGCCGCCGCGCTGGCCGACGGCACGGTGTCCCTGGACGCGGGCGCCGACCGCGACGAGGCCGAGAAGGCCCTGCTGGGCTTGCACGGCATCGGCCCGTGGACGGCCGGCTACGTCCGGATGCGGGCTCTGGGCGACCCCGACGTCCTGCTGGCCGGAGACGTGGCCGTCCAGGCGGGCATGCGGTATGCGGGCGCCGAGGCGTTGGACGCCGAGGGGTGGCGGCCCTGGCGCACCTACGCCATGCATCACTTCTGGAACACCGCCGCCGACCGACGGCACGCCCCCGCGGCATGAGCTGCCGAGGGCATGGAAGAACTTCGTGAAAGGACACGGACCGATGACGGTCTACACGACGATGGACAGCCCGCTGGGCCGACTGCTGCTGGTGGGCGAGGAGTCGGACACCGCCCAGGGGGGCACCGCACTCACCTCGCTGTCCCTGCCCGGCCAGAAGCGCGGGGCCGTCGTCCAGGACGGCTGGTGCGAGAAGCCGGAGGCGTTCACCGAGATCGCCGCCCAGTTGCGCGCCTACTTCGAGGGCACGTCGACACGCTTCGACATCGAGTACGTCACGAGCGGTACGGACTTCCAGCGGCGGGTGTGGGCGGCGCTGGAGGCCATCCCGTACGGCACCACGGTCACCTACGGCGAGATCGCCCGGGAGATCGGCGCCCCGAGGGCCGCGGTACGGGCGGTGGGCACGGCGATCGGCGCCAACCCGCTGCTGGTCGTACGCCCTTGCCACCGCGTGATCGGCGCCGGTGGCGCGCTGACCGGCTATGCGGCAGGGCTGGAGCGCAAGCAGCATCTGCTGAACCTGGAACGCCCGCGCGGGTAGGCTGCGGTACATGACACGCGATCAGGGCGCTTCCCGGCGGCAGGCACCGGCGGTGGCCTTCCTCGAGGGTCAGGAGATCACCACGATCGGATGCCGTCGCTGCGGCACCGAAGTCGCCGGTGTCAACGGACGGTACGCGTGCGGGGTGTGCGGGTGGGTGAACCACTGGAGCGAGGGTCACAACGAGCTGCCGACCGCCGGGGACGACGCGCCGGACGCGTGAAGCCTCCCCGGCCGACTCCACCACTCCACCTCAGCCCTCACTCAACCCCGCTGCCACTCCCGCGAGTTGAGGCGGACGCATCCACGCTGCGGCTTCGGTCGATGAGCGCGGCGAAGGCGTCGAGAACGCGGTGCAGCCCGAACTCGTAGGCGTGGTCGGGGTGGTAGGCGCTGCCGTGTGCGGCGCCTGCCGCCGCGCCGACGCGGACGGCGGTCGGATAGACCTCGGGATCGAGGACCCGGGTGAGCAGCGGGGCGTTCGACTCCCACCACTGTTCGTCGTTCATGGCGCTGTCGTGCTGCGCGGCGCGGGCGTCGGCCTTGGCGCGGGCGCAGGCCTGCACGAAGGTGAGCAGGTGGCTCAGGCAGTCGTCCATCTCGACGTCACTGAGGCCCAGGTCGTCGAGTACGGACAGCTCGTGCTCGTACTTCGCCATCTGCCCCGGCCCCAGCGGAGGCCTGGTGGTGGAGACGGACGCGGCCCAAGGATGGCGCTCGAAGAGGGACCTGTTCTCCTCGGCGACGGCCGCGACGCGTTGGCGCCACGGCTGTCCGGTGGTCTCCGCGCGGGGCATCCGGGCGTAGGCGGCGTCGAGCATGAGGTCGAGGAGTTCGGCCTTGCCCGGGACATACGTGTACAGCGTCATCGGAACCACGCCGAGTTCCTGGGCCACCCGGCGCATGGTGACGGCGTCCAGGCCCTCGGTATCGGCGACGGCGGTGGCCGCCTCGACCACCGCGTCGACGCTCAGCCCGCGCCGCGGACCCCGACGACGGTCGGCGGCGGGGTCACGCCACAACAGATGCAGGGTACGGGCCGGGTCGCCCGCGCTGGTTCGCTCCGTAGCCACGGGGACATCTTCTCGCACCACATCTCTGTACGGTGTACAGTGTACTGTGTACGGCGTACTGAGAAGTATGGAGCACCCGTTCCGGATGATCGCGGAGGAGTATCCGTGCAGATCACTTCAAGTGCCGTGTCGCTCAACGTCGATGACGTTCCCGCTTCCAGCGCGTTTCTCGTCGAGCACTTCGGATTCCGTGAGGAGATGGCCGCCGACGGCTTCGCGTCGCTCACGCGCGACGACGCCGGTATGAACGTCGTCTTCCTGCGACGGGGGCTGGAGACCCTTCCGGCGGACCAGCGCGACGAACACGCAGCCGGGCTGATCCTCGCCTTCGTCGTGGAGGACATCGAGGGCGAACTGGCGCGGCTGCGCGCCGAGGGCGTCGTGATCACCATGCCGCTGACCGAAGAGGAGTGGGGCGAACGCGCCTTCCAGGTCCGCGACCCCAACGGGGTCATCATCCAGTTGGTCGACTGGAACGCGTCAACCGGCGACTGAGGCAACGGAGTTCGGCCCCGGCGGTTGCGTCTCAAGCGGATCCCGACTGCTCGGGGACGGTGTCTTCCGATGGTGGCGAGGGGGGCGGAGGGAACAGGAGGTCTTCCAGCGCGTCCAGAGCGAACATCAGCAGCATCAGCGCTACCGGGACGAGCAGGGCTATCACGATCACATGCCCTCCCGCAGGGAGTGGTGATCAGGCCTGTGGTACGTGGCGCAGGCAGGGCCGGTTTCAGCATGCGGCCAGGTGGGTGACCCCGCACACCGAAGCATCGGGGTGTGTAGGCCGTTCGGGTGAGCGGTGACCGTCCGGATGCGCGTCCGAAGGCTCCGGGCGATCCTGGGCCGACGAGGCGGCCGACCTCCGACGCCCCCGATTCGGGGGTCGGCCGTGCCGGTCCGGCTGCTCGCTGACGGCCGCGGTGATCAGGAGCAGCTCCCCTCACGCCCCGCGTCGACGGCCATCAGGGTGGGTTCCCGCCCCCGGGTGATCGGGCCCGCGCCCCGGGTGGAATACGGCTCGGGGCAGCCATCCCGACCGCACGACGAGCCGTATGGCGCGGCACAGCAAGGAGTGAGGGTTCATGGCAGTGTGCGAGGTCTGCAACAACGACTACGACATGGCGTTCGAGGTGCGAGCGGCCGGCGCCGTCCACATCTTCGACAGTCTCGAGTGCGCGGCCCAGCGCATGGCCCCGTCCTGTGACAACTGCCAGTGCCGCATCCTCGGCCATGGCATGCAGGCCGACGGCCAGTTCTTCTGCTGTGCGAACTGCGCACGTCAGCGTGGATACGCGCAGCTCGTCGACCACGCCTGAGTGCACCGGCCCATCCCCGCTCACCGCGGGAACCGGTGCCCGCCCCGCCTCACCCGCCCGATGAACCGGGCGGGTGAGTGCCAGGGGGACGGGCGAGACGCATCGCCTCACATGTGTGTTCTATTCTTGTATCCGGGCGAGAGCTGCTTATCGCCTAGAACGGGACATTGTGATGAAGACTGCCGTACCTCCGACGATGGAGGCCGATCCTTCGGTTCTGACCTGCCGCGGTGACGAGGTGGGGCTCTGCGCGAAGTGCCAGCGGAAGACTCATCGCTACGGTCATGGCGGCAACCCCCTGTGCTCGCACTGTCTGGCGCAGGTCTCGGCGAAGTGGGGGCAGAGCGTGCGGCGGGCGCCCCGCGTGTGAGCACGAGATGCCCGTTGCTCCGGGGCGTGCGCCGGAAGCGCTTCGGACCCTCGGAAGCGCTTCGACCATCGGAAGTGCTCCGGGCCTTCGGGAATCGGGGCTGACAGATCGTCTCCCAAGTGCCTATGATGCCGGGGATGATGAACACCTCCTCGTACGGAATGGGGGAACTGTTCGTACAAGGTGAGTGCTGATGGCACCTCACACCACGAACATGGTTCCGTCCCGCTTGTTGATGTGGCAGCGCGTGCGTGAGTACGCCGTGCCACCGTCCATGATCGAGACCGCCACCGCACGGCGTGCGGTCGGTGACTGGGCGGGGGCCTGCGCCGCCGCCCGGATCAACGTCGATCTCGATCTGCGCGCCGTGCGCGACCGCCACGGCACCGATCTCGTCACTCGCCTCCGCTCGGATCTACGCCGACTGGCGCCGGATCTGCTGCGCTGGCACATGCCCCGGATCGCGCCCGACGGGCGGCTCCGACCCGGCCTCACCATCTCCCTGGCCCGGTACGGGAGTTCCGGCTCCACACCGCTCCACCTGGTGGTGCGGACACCGCCGGCCAGGGTGGACGCCGGGCAGTGGATGTCCCTGGCCCTGTGGGAAGGGCAGGGGAGCGAAGCCGCCGGGCGCCACCCGCATCAGTATCTCCACCCGCACCCCCACCCCGACCGGCGCTTCCGGCTCGACTTGCACCGGCATCTTTGGGACGCCGGGCGCAGTGGCGAACTGGCCCTGCGCTGCGGGGGAGTTGGGAAGCCGTTCAGTAATTCACCCTGGGCTAGGGAGCGTTGGGCCGCCGAGGCCGAGGTGCTGTTGCGAGCCGAAGGGCACCCGCGCGGGGCCTTCACGGTGAGGACCGGTGCGCGGAGCCATACCGTGCTCGAACTCGTCGCCCCCGACGACAGTCACGCGCCGACCTGCCGGCCGCTGCGGGATGCGCTGTCACCGCAGGAGACCGCGGTGCTTCCGCTGCTGCCCGAGGCGGCGGCCCGGGCTCTTCCGGACCTGGAGCTGCTGCGGGCCGGGCTGGTCGCGGTCGAGCGGTTGCATCCACTCGTCGCCACGGCACTGGCCGCGGTGCCCGGCCCGGAGTCGATGGCCGGACCCGCCGCCGAGCCCGCCGACCCGCACCGGGTGGAATGCCGCGGTGAGGTCCACCGGATCGCACTGCGGGACGGGACGCTGACGGCGATCGACCACGACCCGGTCCAACTGCGCCGGGAGGAACTGCTCGTGGCGCTCGGCGGTCCACCGCTGCCATGCCTGCGCGCGATCGACGCGGCGCACCGCAGCCCCGAGGCCCTGCCCGCCGTCCGGGAGCGGCTGCTCCACGGTGATGTCACCGGGGCACTGGCCGTGATCGAGGGCCTGCTCGGTCCCGGAGCGGTACTGCGCGACGGGCCGCTCCGCGAGGAACTGCGGTCGGCCGCTGCTCGCCGTGTCGACCACGGGCTCTTCCGCTCGGGACTGGTCGACACACGTCGCGGTGCGGGCGCGACGGGGAGCGTCTCGGACACGGCTCAGCGCCCGCGGCTCGACCGCCGCATGCCGGTGGGCATGTGCCGGAAGCGGAACAGTCAGGGCCGGCCCCGCACAGCTCACTTCGCACTGTAAGGCCCCACGACCTTCAGGACGGCACGTCCCGTCCCATTCCGTTCTCCTCTCCCACTTCAGGTGATCCCATGACCTCCAGCACGCTCCTGTCCGCCCCGACCACCCGGCCCGACGTACCGGACGCACTCGATGTGCCCGGCACCGGCGCCCAACTCGCCCTCGCCGACGACCTCTTGACCCTCCTGCGGACGACCACCACCGAGCCGCGCCCCGACGAGCAGCTCGAAGCGCTCACCATCGCCGTCACGGCCGATCTGCCCGTGCTGCTCTGGGGCGAGCCGGGTATCGGCAAGACCGCGGCCCTGACGCAGCTCGCCGCCTCCCTGGACCTGCCGTTGACGACCGTGATCGCCAGCGTGCATGAGCCGTCCGACTTCTCCGGGCTGCCCATCGTGGGCGACGACCCGGCGGTACAGGGGGTGCCGATGGCACCACCGCAGTGGGCCGTCGAACTCGTACGGGCCGGACGGGGGTTGCTCTTCCTGGACGAACTCTCCACCGCCACCCCGGCCGTTCAGGCCGCACTGCTCCGCGTCGTCCTGGAACGCAAGGTCGGCGCGCTCCAACTCCCGCCGGGCGTACGGATCGTGGCCGCCGCCAACCCGCGCGCCTCGGCGGCGGACGGATGGGAGCTGAGTCCGCCGCTGGCCAACCGGTTCGTGCATCTGTACTGGGTGCACGACCGGGAGGTGGTGGTGCGCGGCCTGGGCGGGGTCTGGCCCCGGGCCGAGCTGCCCCGACTGGTGCCGGAGCGGCTGCCGGAGGCGGTGGCCTTCGCGCGGCGTGCGGTCTGCGGCTTCCTGGAAGCCCGGCCGACGCTGATCCACCGGCTGCCGAACACCGAGACGCGCCGCGGCGGTGCCTGGCCCTCGCCCCGGAGCTGGGAGGCCGCGTTGACCCTGCTGGCCTTCGCCACGGCGGCCTCCGCCTCCCGCGAGGTACTGGCGCTGCTGGTACGGGGCGCGGTGGGGGACGGGCCGGGCCTTGAACTCCTCGCCCATCTCGACCGGATGGACCTGCCGGACCCGGAGTCACTGCTGGCCGATCCGCCCTCCGCCGAACTGCCCGTGCGGGGCGATCTCCGCCAGGCGGCGCTGGAAGCGGTGGTGGCCGCGGTCGGGGCGCGACCGGAGCGAGCACGGTGGGAGGCGGGCTGGGCGGTCCTGGTCCGCGCGCTGGAGACCGGCGCACCGGACCTGTTGGTCGCCCCGGCGACGACGCTGGCCGCGTTGCGGCGCGACGACTGGGAGGTGCCGGAGGCGGTGGAGTGGCTGACCGGGGTGATCGGCATCGCGCGGCGGGCGGACCGCTCGGTGAGCCGGGCCAAGGCATCGGACGACGCCGGGCGTACGACGGGAGCGCGCCGATGACGAGGGCGGCACAAGGTCCGGGCCCGCGCCCACTGCCACGCCCGCTGCCCCGGCCCGCTCCGCGGCGCCCCGTACGCCCCGTACGGGCCAGGGTGCCGGACCCGCCACCAGACGGCCCTCAACTCCCCTTGGACACAGAGAAGTTGCTGGCGGCCCGACTGCACGCCGTGAAGGTGCGCCCCTACCTGGCCGCCGCGCTCTTCGCGCTCCACGTGGTGGAGGACCGGTCCGTGCCGACGATGGCGGTGGACGCGCACTGGCGCTGCTATGTGTCTCCGGGCTTCGTGGCGCGTACGCCCGTGGAGGAACTGGCGGGCGTCTGGGTGCACGAGGTGTCCCACCTGCTGCGGGACCACCACGGGCGGGGCGAACGCTATGCGCGAGAGCAGGGGGAGTACGGGCCGGGGGAGCGGCTGCGGCGGAACATCGCCGCCGACTTCGAGATCAACGACGACATCTACGGTGACGGTCTGCCCCGGCCCACCGGGGCGGTGCTGCCGTCGTTGCTGGGGCTGAGCGACGGGCTGCTGATGGAGGAGTATCTCCGGACGGCGTCGATGTCCGGGCTCGCCGCGGATCTCGCGTGGCTGGACTGCGGCAGCGGTGCCGACGGACAGCAACGGCCCTGGGAACGGGGGCCCGACGGCGCCCACGGGCTGAGCAGGCATCAGCAGGACGCGGTCCGCTTCCGCGTCGCGGAGGGGATCAAAGGGCGGCCGGGCGACGCGCCCGAGGGATGGCGTCGCTGGGCGGACGAGGCGTTCCAACCACCGCAGCCCTGGCGGCAGTTGCTGGGCGCTGCGATCCGGTCGGCGGCGGGTGCGCCGGGAGTGGGCGAGAACCACAGCTACCGGCGCCCGTCCCGGCGCTCGGCCAGTGTGCCCGGGGTGGTACTGCCGAGCCTGCGCCGTACGCCGCCCCGGGTGTGTGTGGTGATCGACACCTCCGGGTCGGTGAGCGACGCCGAGTTGGGCAGCGCGCTGCTGGAGGTGGCGGCGATCTCACGGGCGGTGGGCGGGCGCCGCGACCTGGTCTCGGTGATCTCCTGCGATGCGGCGGCAGGCGTCGCCGTCCCGCTCTGCCGCGCCGAGAGCATGGAACTGATCGGCGGCGGAGGCACCAATCTGCGCTCCGGCTTCGCCCAGGCCCTCCGCTCCCGCCCCGGCCCGGACGTGATCGTAGCCCTGACAGACGGCCAGACCCCATGGCCCTCCACCCAACCCCCTTGCCGCACGATCGTCGGCCTCTTCCCCCGCCCGACCCGCGCAGTGGACGAGGACGACCCCGACTACGCCCCGGACGCCCCGCCGTCCTGGGCGCGGGTGGTCACCATCGCGTCCTGACGGCCGGGCCGGTCACCGCAACTGCCGCAGCAGGAGCGATGACGGGCCCTGACAAGGGGGATGTGAGATGGGTCGGGTGGCTTCCAGAGCGGGAGCCCCGTTGTCAGGCTTACGGTTCGATGCCGCCCGCGAGGGTGCCGTTGACGTACGCGGTCACCTTCGTGGTGTCGGCGTAGGAGGTGTTGGTGGCGTAGCTGTAGTCGTCGGTCTCGCTGAAGTTGGACCAGTCGGTCTTGTTGATACGGATCTGGAGGTCGCCGGTGTTGGCGTTCGCGGCGAGGCTTCCGGCGGCGGAGGTGAATCCCAGCTCCAGGTAGTGGTCGGCGCCCGCCTTCGGCGAGGAGAGGGCGACGATCTTCTGGGTGATGTTGCCGCAGCCGATCGCCGCGTAGTCGCAGGAGGCGGTGAAGGTGGTGGCGCCGCTGTCACCGGTGAAGTAGTAGCGGACGGTCACCTTCGACAGGTCCAGTGAGCTGCTGCCGGTGTTGACCACGCGCAGGCCGGGCTTGATCTGGTTGTCGGTGGGTGAGGTGTCGTTGTTCTTGTACTGGACCTTGGCGGCTCCTGTTCCGGGGTTGCCGCCGCCACCGTCGGAGGACTGGGTGGTGGCCGTGACCGCGCTGGAGGCCGCGGAGGTGTTACCGGCCGCGTCCTTGGCCTTCACGGTGTACGAGTAGGTGGTCGACGCGGTAAGTCCCGTGTCCGTGTACGAGGTCGAGGTGGCACTGCCCACCTTCGTGCTGCCCCGGTACACGTCGTATCCGGTGACCCCCACGTTGTCCGTGGACGCCGTCCACTTCAGCGACACACTCGTGGCCGTCGTGCCCGTCACCGTCAGGCCTGACGGTGCCGACGGGGGCGTCGTGTCACCGCCACCGCCACCACCGGAGCCCCCGAGGGCGTTGCTGACGGCGGTGTACGCGGGCTTGATCTGGAGGTTGTCGTCGTAGAGGTCGGCGGCGCCCTCACCCGGGAAGGTGTTCGGAACCCATGAGTACTTGTCGGTGAAGTCCCACACGGTCATACCGACACACCGGGAGACGGCGAGACATGCGTTGGTGACCTGACGGTAGTAGTCCGCCTGAGTCGCCAACTTCGTACTGTCCGAGGGCAGTTGCATCCGCACGTCCAGCTCGGTGAAGGCGACGTCGAGCCCGAGGTCGGCGAAGCGCTGCAGGTTCTGCTGGATGTTCGACGGGACGGAGTACTGGATCGCCAGGTGCCCCTGGAAGCCGATGCCGTCCAGCGGCACCCCCTGCTTCTTCAGGTCGCTCGCCAACTGGTACATGGCGTCGGCCTTCGCGCCCGTACCGTCGATGTTGTAGTCGTTGATGTACAGCTTGGCGCTCGGGTCGGCGGCGCGCGCGGCCTTCAGCGCGGTCGCGATGTAGTCCTTCCCCATCGCGTTGTAGAACGCGTCGGTCCGGTAGCTGCCGTCGTCGTTGAAGGGCTCGTTGACCACGTCCCAGGCGTAGACCTTGCCCTTGTAGTGGCCGGCCTCCTTGGCGATGTGGTTCTCCATGGCCGCCTGCACCTGGCTGCTCGGCAGGTTGCTCACCCAGCTCGGCAACTGGCTGTGCCAGACCAGGGTGTGACCGCGCACCTTCTGGTTGTGGGACTGGGCGAACGAGACGATCGCGTCACCGTTGGTGTAGTTGAACTGGCCCTGCTGCGGCTCGACGGCGTCCCACTTCATCGAGTTGGCGGGCGTGATCGAGTTGAACTCGCTGCCGAGGATGGCGGTGTAGGGCGAGTCGTTGAGCTCCGAGTTGTCGGTCGCGGAACCGAAGTAGCGGCCCTGGGCAGCCGCCAACTGCCCCAGAGTGCCGCTCGCCGCGAGGGCGGACGGGGCGGTGCCGACGGCGAGCAGCCCGAAGGCGGAGGTCGCGAGGGTGGCCAACGTGACGGTGAGCCGCCCGAGCCGAGCGGATCGGCCTGACCGTGGTGGGGGGTGGGGAAGGAATGTCACCGCTGTCTCCTAGGTCTCCTGGTCGTTCCGGTAGGTCTCCTGGTCGTTCGGGATACGGGTCTCTCGTCCCGTGGTTCAGGGCTCGGTGCCCCAGGCGAGCGTGCCGTTCACATACGCGGTCACCTTGGTGGCGTCGGTGTACGAGGTGGTGGTGGCGTAGCTGTAGTCGTCGCTCTCGCCGAAGTTGGACCAGTCCGTCTTGTTGATCCGGTTCTGGATGTCACCCGTCGACGCACCCGCGGCGAGGCTTCCGGCGCCCGAGGTGAACCCGACCTCCAGGTAGTGGTCCGCACCTGACTTCGGCGAGGAGAGCGCCACCACCTTCTGTGTGACGTTGGACGAGCCGACCGCCGCGTAGTCCACCGAGGTGTTGTAGGTGGACGCGCCACCGTCCCCCGTGAAGTAGTAGCGCAGGGTGACAGTCAACAGCGTCAGCGGTGTGCTCCCGGTGTTGATCACCTGAAGGCCCGGCTTGATCTGGTTGTCACCGGGCGCGGTGTCGTTGTTCTTGTACTGCACCTTGAGCGCGCCGGGGGTGCCACCGGACCCGGCCTTCGTGGTCGCGGTCACCGCGCCGGAGGCCGCCGAGACGTTCCCTGCCGCGTCCTTCGCTCTGACCGTGTAGGCGTACGACGTCGACGGCTTGAGCCCGGAGTCGGTGAAGGTGGTGGTGGCCGCGCTGCCGGTGAGGGTACCGGCCCGGTAGATGTCGTAGCCGGCCACGCCCACGTCGTCCGTCGAGGCCGTCCAGGTCAGGGACACGGTGGTGTCCGTGGTCGCCGACACCGTGAGGTTCGTCGGCACGGTCGGCGGTGTGGTGTCGTCGGAGCCACTGCCCCCGTCGCCGACGATGAGTTCGCCGTAGACGGCGTAGGCCATGGCGACGTCGGCCTGGGCCCAGAAGCGGTGGTAGGTGAAGGTGGGCGCCGACCCGCCGTTCAGATATGCCTGGACCTTCGGCCAGTCCGGGTCCTGCTTGTACCACGAGCGGATGGAGATGAAGGTGGAGCTGGAGTTGATGGTGTCACCGTTGGGCATCTTGCCCGACCAACCGGACGGCACATACACCGGATCGGCGAACCGGCTGTAGTCCGCGCGGGACTCCGGGGCGGCGATGCCCTTGGCGTCGGCGAAGTGCGTCATCGCGTCCAGCAGACTCTTGGCGAGGTCCGCGGAGGCGGAGTCGCCGGACTTCGCGGCGTAGTACGTCAGCGTCTTGGCGTACGCCGCGGCCACACCGACGTCGGTGCCGTAGTCCACGACCGACACATGCAGGCCCGCGTTGCCGGGCGCCGGGCCGTCGGGGTTCCAAGTGTCCGGCTGGCCCGTCCACTTGAGGTTCGCCGGGAGCTGGAAGCCCGTGGCGGTGACCGTGGTCTCGGAGGCGGCCCACGGCACCCACTTGTCCAGGATCGCCTTCGCGGTGGCGTTCCCGGTGACGTAGTAGTACTCCGCGACGCGCTCCAACGACCAGCACTGGAAGCCGAACCAGTTGTTGCTCGGCGGATCGTGGAAGACCGGCTGCCAGTCGTACGCCATGCCGTAGAAGGTCGGGGTACCGGCCGGCGGAGCCCCGTACTGCCCGTCCCAACTGTTCGTCGCACCACCCGCGATGGCGCCCTCGGTGGACTGCAGCCACTGGTAGAACTCCAACTGCCGCTGCAGGCTTGCCGACCAGTCGCTCTGCGCGGTCGGTGACTTCGGCGTCAGACTGGGCACGTTGGACATCGCCCAGGCGGCGAGCGGGTTCTGGTAGCCCTGGTGCGCGGCGCTGTCGCCGATCCGCCAGGCCCAGCCGCCGCCCGGCTCCGCACCGCCCCAGGCGTAGTACCACGACAGCAGGTAGTGCTCGGAGGTGCGCCCCGAACCAGCCGCACAGGACTTGGGATCTGTGCAGTTGCCGACCTTCTTGAAGTACTTGTCGAACAACGCGTACCGCAGGTAGTCGCCCATCTTGGCGGCCTTCGCCACCGAGGCGGAGATCGCCGACTGGTTGCCCTGGGCCGTCGCCCACCGGTAGGCCCAGTACGCCGCCTGCACCGCGCGGGCGTCGGCGTCGGGCGCGTTGGTGTACTTCCACTGCTTGGCGTAGCTGCTGTCCTTGACGAACAGGTCGAGATAGCCGTTCGGACCGCCGTACTTGAACAGGTCGGTGGTCGGCTGGGGGACCGTCTCCCACACCGACTCCTGCGCGCCGCGCTGATAGCTGTTGATGTACGAAGGCCCGGCCGCCGAGGGCCCGTTCTGCCCTCCGGTGCCGGGTGTGTTGCCGTAGCCGTAGGTGTTGTCCACGTCCAACAGCCAGTGCATCCCGTAGATGTCCGGTGTGCCGTAGGCCGAGTTCAGCTCGCTCGCGAGCGGGTCCTGTCCACTGGTCACCGAACTGTCCAGCGCGGACGGGTACTTGGTGACCTCCGGCCACTCCGGGATGTACGTCGCCGGGCTGCTCGCGTTGTAGGAGCCGTTGCTCGGCTGGTCGTTGTGGGTGGGGATGATGTACTTCTCGGCCGTGGCCCACGCGCTGTTGAACGGCGCCCAGTCGGCGGTCACCCGGCCATAGGTGGCCTCCAGCCAGAACCAGTAGCTGAACGCCTCCGACGTGGTCTGATGGCCATGGTCGGGAGCCTCGACGATCAGTGTCTCCACACAGTGGTACGGGATGCCGTCGGAGCTGAAGTAGCCGTTCGCCGGATCCTTGATCTTGTTGTACTGCGTCAGGAACGCCGCGGTGTACGGGTCGTCGGCGGCGGCCCTGGCGGACTTGGACGACTTGGTCGAGGTGGCCGCTCTGGCGAGCGTGGGTGAGACGGCCGCTCCGAGAAGGGCACCGCCGACCGCGGTGGCGAACCGTCTGCGGGAGAGGTCGGAGGCGGACATGGCTTCTCCTCAATGGATGCGGAAGGATCCTCCGGACAGGGCGTCCGGCGGGGGCGGGAGAGACCGCAGCACGGCGCCATCACCTTGGTCATGGCGCCGTGCTCCGGGACCCGGCCGCGGCCCGAAGCGGGGCAGGACAGGGCGGGAGCGGCCGGGCTGCTTCGCGGGTGCTCAGGGTGCGGGAGCCGGGAGGCATGGCTCCCGCACCCGGGTTCCGTCAGGGCTCGATGCCGCCCGCGAGCGTGCCGCCTGCGTACACGGTCACCTTGGTGACATCGGCGTAGGAGGTGTTGGTGGCGTAGCTGTAGTCGTCGGTCTCGCTGAAGTTCGACCAGTCGGTCTTGTTGATCCGGCTCTGGATGTCACCGGTGTTCGCCCCCGCGGCGAGGCTGCCCGCGCCGGAGCCGAAGCTGACCTCCAGGTAGTGGTCCGCGCCCGCCTTCGGCGAGGAGAGGGCGACGACCTTCTGTGTGATGTTGCCGCAGCCGACCGCCGCGTAGTCGCACGAGGCGGTGAAGGTGGAGGCACCACTGTCACCGGTGAAGTAGTAGCGCAGGGTCACCCTCGACAGGTCCAGGGAGCTGCTGCCGGTGTTGACCACCCGCAGGCCGGGCTTGATCTGGTTGTCGGTGGGCGAGGTGTCGTTGTTCTTGTACTGGACCTTGGCGGCTCCTGTTCCGGGGTTGCCGCCGCCACCGTCGGAGGACTGGGTGGTGGCCGTGACGGCGTTCGACGCCGCCGAGGTGTTACCGGCCGCGTCCTTGGCCTTCACGGTGTACGAGTAGGTGGTCGACGCGGTAAGTCCCGTGTCCGCGTACGAGGTTGAGGTGGCACTTCCCACCTTCGTGCTGCCCCGGTACACGTCGTATCCGGTGACCCCTACGTTGTCCGTGGACGCCGTCCACTTCAGCGACACACTCGTGGCCGTCGTCCCCGTCACCGCCAGGCCCGATGGTGCCGACGGAGCGGTCGTGTCACCGCCGCCACCGCCCGAGACAGGCGGGTAGGCGTTCTGCAGCAACTGCTGGAACTGCGCGGAGAACCAGTGACCGGCCAGCGGCGAGTTCGGCAGCGCGCCGGACTTGTTGTTGCCGTTGCGCCCGTTGCCCCCGTAATCCGGGTCGCACATCTGGTCGAAGCCCTTGCCCTCGTTGTTGTCGATGGGCTGGCTCGCACCGTCCGACTCACCCGGAGGCTTGACCCACACGTAGGCGTCGATACCGCTGGCCGGGGCCGCGGTCGGCCGCTCGCCGAGACCGGCACCGCTCTGATTACACCAGTTGCCCGGGTGGATGCGCCGGTCGATCCGGCTGCCGTTGACGTAGTCGTCCACGGAGGTCTGCGGGCCGGGGCCGCTCGGCCGGGCGGAGCCGCCCCACCCGTTGCGGGAGGTGTCGATCAGCATCCCGATACCGGAGTTGAACCCCTTCGATATCAAGGCGGTGCGCAGACCCTGGGCGTAGGACTGCTCGTCGACGTACTGGTTCCAGTCCACCCACTTCGACTGCCGCACCGTCGTACCGTTGACGGTGTCGGTGACCTTGAAGTTGGGCTCCACCGTCGGCGAGTAGTTGGACGTGTTGGTGATGAACCCGTGCACGTCGTCGACCGTGGCACCGGAGGTGGTCGCGGCCTTGTAGAACTCGGCCGCGGACGGGTCGAGGTTGGTGTCCCAGCCCAGCCAGCCATGGTGCGCGGCGTCGATGTAGTTGTACACGTTCGGGACCGCGCCCAGGGTGTGCAGCGCGTAGCCGACGCCCTTCTCGTAGTTGCCGTTCTCCTTCATCGTGGCGCACGCGGCCGTGGAGCCCTCCGTGCCACCGGCGTTGGTGACGATGTTCGGCAGCGAGTCGGGCTCGATGACGGTGACGATCCGCAGGTTGGCGTAGGCCGGTTTGGCGAGGATCTGCGCGATCGGGTCGATGTACTCCGTCTGGTACCGGCCCAGCTCCGTGGGGCCCAGCTCACCGTTGGAGGCCAGCGCGGCACAGTCGCGTCCGGGCAGGTCGTAGATCACGAGTGTGATCAGGCCGGCGCCCTGGGAGACCGCCTTGTCGAGGTGCTCCTGCAGACCCATTTTGCCGTTGCTGCCCGAGATGGCCGAGATGCTGTCCAGCCACACAGCGGTCGGCGTGTTGGCGACCGCGCTGCCGCCGGGCTCCGCGGCGGCGTGCGCGGACCACTCCGGGTTCACGTACTCCTTCGCACCCACATAGGGGTTGTCGACCCGCGAAGCGGCCGAAGCGGTCGGTGCGTTGAGGGCCACAGCCAGTGCGGAACTCAGCGTGAGCGCCGTCAGCGCCGCGAGACCGCGACGAGTGAGGCGTCTGGGGGGACGTTGGACCTTCATCACCAAGGGGTTCCTTCCGTGGGGGTGTTCTGACGCGTGGTGCGGACGTGCGGGACACCACGCAGAGGGGATGGACCGTCAGGGCTCGACGCCGCCCGCGAGGGTGCCGTTGACGTACGCGGTCACCTTCGTGGTGTCGGCGTAGGAGGTGTTGGTGGCGTAGCTGTAGTCGTCGGTCTCGCTGAAGTTGGACCAGTCGGTCTTGTTGATACGGATCTGGAGGTCGCCGGTGTTGGCGTTCGCGGCGAGGCTTCCGGCGGCGGAGGTGAATCCCAGCTCCAGGTAGTGGTCGGCGCCCGCCTTCGGCGAGGAGAGGGCGACGATCTTCTGGGTGATGTTGCCGCAGCCGATCGCCGCGTAGTCGCAGGAGGCGGTGAAGGTGGTGGCGCCGCTGTCACCGGTGAAGTAGTAGCGCACGGTCACCTTCGACAGGTCCAGCGAGCTGCTGCCGGTGTTGACCACCCGCAGGCCGGGCTTGATCTGGTTGTCGGTGGGCGAGGTGTCGTTGTTCTTGTACTGGACCTTGGCGGCTCCCGTGCCGGGGTTGCCGCCGCCACCGCCGGACTGCGTGGTGGCCGAGACTGCGTTCGACGCCGCGGAGGTGTTACCGGCCGCGTCCTTGGCCTTCACGGTGTACGAGTAGGTGGTCGACGCGGTAAGTCCCGTGTCTGTGTACGAGGTTGAGGTGGCACTGCCCACCTTCGTGCTGCCCCGGTAGACGTCGTAGCCCGTGACACCCACGTTGTCCGTCGACGCCGCCCACTTCAGCGACACACTCGTGGCCGTCGTCCCCGTCACCGCCAGGTTCGTCGGCGTCGACGGAGCCTTCGTGTCCGAACCGCCGCCCCCGCCGTCGGAGGCGAAACCGGGCGCCTTGACGGGGGCGAGGTAGGCGTCCTTGGTGGTGTTGACCGTCGTCCAGTCGTCGTTGAGGATGCCGCCGGTGTCACCGGAGTCGGGGTTCAGGCTCCAGAAGGTCCACTGGAAACTGTCGGCGCCGTACTGCGCGTTGGGCCGGAGGTAGTCCACCAGCGCCCGCAGCCATGTCTGGTCGGTGGTCGACTGGAGTGTCGTACCGAACTCACCGAGCCAGACCGGGGCGGTGTTGTTCTTGAACAGGTATCCCCAGTTCTTGTCCCAGATGCCCGGCATGTTGCCGGGGAAGGACGGGTCGCTGAACCAGGACTGTGCGAACACGCTCGTGGCATAGTCGTGCGCCGAGTAGACCAGCCGGTCGGAGACGTCGAGCCGGACCGGGTAGGTGCCGGCCCCCTGAAGGTTGCCGCCCCACCAGTACGAGTCGCCGTTGTACGACGACACGCCCTCGACGAAGATCAGCAGCTTGGAGTTGACCGACAGGACGGCGTTGCCGCCGCGCTCGGCCGCCAGCCGCCAGTCGATGCTGGTGTCGCCGCAGCCCCAACAGGCCGGATCGTGCGGCTCGTTGTGCAGATCGATCCCGACGACCGTCGAGTTGTCCGCGTAACGGCTCGCCAGCGCCTTGAGGTCGGTGATCCACGTCGACTCCGGAACACTGTCGGTGTACCACAGTGCCGACTGACCGCCCGCGTCCGGCCGGTGGCGGTCGAGGATGACCTTCAGGCCGATCTGCCCCGAGTACGCGACGATCTTGTCCATGACCTGAAGCGAGTTCAGCCCTTGAAGATCGACGTTCTTCCCGCTCGAGAAGTCGATACTGCTCGGCATCGTGCCGGACTTGAAGATATCGTCGGAGTACGGGAGCCGGAGCGTGTTGTAACCGAGCGAGGCGACCTGGTCGAGCATGGACTTGTAGTCCCGGGCCCACAGCCCGTGGACCACGTTGTTCGAGGTCTCGAACCCGAACCAGTTGATCCCGGCTATCCGCACGGGAGTTCCGCTCGCATCCAGGATCTGGCGGCCACTGGTGTGCCAGTACCCGCTTCCCGCGGCGCCGGCCGCCCGCGCGGGCGTCACACTGGTCATGGCGGCCAGCAGGGCGAGCAGGACCATGGCTACGGTGCCGATGATCGGATATCGCCGAACAGCCAGTGCCTGCTGGGCCACTGGACTTGATACCGCGGGTCTTACAGGTCTCGCACGTCTCGCCGGACTCGCAGGTCGCACACGTGTCATTGCAGCCGACTCCCTTTCGCGTGGCATTGCCCCGTGCTGGCCGACAGTGACCGCACCTCGAAGATCCCGTGTTGCCCGCCCATCGCGGTTCGGATGCGGTGGTGCCGCGCAGGGACGCACAGCCCGTTCCGGAAGGTCGGGACAATGCGCGATCACCGACTCCGCAGCGGGCAGCTCCCGTGAGTTAAAAGCGGGTTGGGTATGGGAGCGCTCCCAGCGAATGAGGAAAATAACAACTCGCGACACCGCTGTGAAGAGGCTCGGCGTAACCCGGGCGTAACGGCGTGCTCACACAGCACCGCGGTGACGCGCTCGTCTCACCCGGGCGCGGTACGCGAACAGGCGTGCTGAGATGGGGCTTTGGCTTACCGATCTCGGTAACGAGCCCGCGCGGGAACGGGGCTTACCCGAACCGAAACGATCAGCCCTCTCCCGGAGCCCCGCGTCGGCGTATCAAGGGTCCGGGGGGAGGGAGGGGGCTGGGGCTCTGCGGCCACAGGCTCAGGCGGACTCCCGCCGTACCAGCTCCGTGGACAGCACCACATGGCGCCGGGTGGTGGTACGGGACCCGATCTGCTCCAGCAGTACCCGCGCCATCGTGCGGCCCATCTCCTCGGTCGGCTGCCGGACGCTCGTGAGCGGCGGGAGCGCGTGCCGGGCGACCGCCGAGTCGTCGAAGCCGATCAGCGCGACGTCCTCGGGCACGCGCCGCCCCGCCTGGCGCAGGACGTGCACGGCGCCGATGGCCATGACGTCGGACGCGGCGAAGACGGCGTCGATGCCGGGGTGCCGCTCCAGCAGCTCCCGCATGGCCGCGCGCCCGCCCTCCTCCGTGAAGTCGCCGTGCGCGACCAGCGAGGTGTCGGAACCGAGACCGGCGGTGTCCATCGCCTGGGCGTAGCCGTCGAGACGGCAGCGAGCGACGTACATGTCCAGCGGCCCGGTGATGGTCGCGACGGTCCGCCGCCCCAGCCCCAGCAGATGCTCCGCCGCCGTCCGCGCACCGCCGACGTTGTCCGCGTCGACGTAGGACATCCATTCGCGTTCCGACCGGCGGCCGTTCAGCACGGTCGGCACCTGCAACTGTGCCAACAGGTCGGGCAACGGGTCGTCCTCGTGCACGGAAACCAGCAGCACGCCGTCGACCCGGCGCGCCTCCATGTGCTGGGCGAGCCGCTGCCGTTCCCTCGGGGTGCGGATCAGGGTGAGCAGCAACTGCATGTCCGTATCGGCCAGTTCGGTACTCACTCCGCGGACGATGTCCAGGAAGTACGGTTCGGCGCTGAGTCGGGTCTCCGATTCGGGGATCACCAGCGCGACCGCGTCCGTGCGGTCCCCGGCCAAGGCGCGCGCCGCGCGGTTGGGTACGTACCCGAGTTCCGCGATCGCCGCTTCGACTGCCGCCCTCGCCTGGGCGCTTACGTGCGGAGAACCGTTGACCACCCGTGAGACCGTGCCCCGTCCGACACCGGCCCGTGCGGCGACCATCTCCAGTGTCGGCCGGCCACCGCGTCCCGTGCCCGCAGCCGTCGCGCTCTTGCCCGTCACCATGGATGAAAGCCCGTCAGTCGCACCCATCAATATGTTCGCTCCCTTGACAAATCCCGGGGGAACGTGGACCTTCATTATGCCGTACATATCTGGGAGCGCTCCCACGGGAGCGCTCCCAGATCTCTGCCGCTCGAATCGCGCCAACGCCCGCGGTATCCGCACGAACGCACCGTTCCGGAGGACTCATGGGGCACCATCCGCATGCCGCGTCGGGGAGGTGGCTGAACATGAAAGAGGCCCAGACGGCGGGGTCTGGGCCTTGGGTGAGGCTGTGGTCGGTGAACCACCACGCGCACGGGAGGTGGTTCGAGCCCGACTACGCGTTCGTCGAAGCGGCGGCGTCCACCTCGGCGAAGAACGCGTCGGCGATCTCCTGTGCCCTGCGCTCATCGGTGATCGGCTCGCCCAGGATGCGTCCGGCCAGATCGATGGCCAGCCTGAGCACATCCTCCCGGAGCGCCGCCTCGGCGACGATCCGATCGGCTTCCAACTGTGCCGTGGCGGATGCCACGAGCTCATCGCGCTGCCGCTGTCCCTCGGCCCGGACCTCCTGGATGAGGAGGTGTCCCTCGTCGACCGCGGCCTGCCTGACGCGGGCGGCCTCGTGACGCGCCTCGGAGAGTTCGGCCTGGTACGCGGCGTGAATCTGTCGAGCCTCCGCATGGATGGCTTCGCTCTCGTCGCGGGTGCCGTCGATGGCGTCCCGTCGCGCCTCAAGAGCCTTGTTGATGCGCGGCAGTAAGAGTTTCGCGAAAGTGAAGAAGACCGCCGCGAAACAGAGGGCCGCGACTATCAGTTGGTCTACCTTCGGTTCCAGTGGTCCCATGGGCGGAGCCTAACAGCGGGGGCAATGTCGAACAGCCCCTTGGCTCAGGAAGGGCGAATATCAGGCGCGTACCCGCCGACGCCCGGAGCGTTGCTGGGCCAAGGCGTGGGCGGTGAGCCTGTCTTGTGGCGCCGATAGTCTGCGTGGATGAAGCGTATGGAGCGAGCTGTCGCGACTGTTGTGGGCTCGGCGGTGGGTGACGCGCTGGGCGCCCCCTTCGAGTTCGGGCCCGAGGGTGCGTTCTCCGCCCGGTTCCCGGAACCGGGGCACGGTGGTGAGATGTGCGGAGGCGGCGGTTGGGAACCGGGCGAAGCCACGGACGACACACAGATGGCAGTTCTCGTCGCGGAGTCACTGCACCAGCGCGGCGGGCTGGACCTGCCGGACATCTTCGCCCGCTTCCAGCGGTGGGCGGCAGGTGGTCCCAAGGACATCGGCCTCCAGACCGAAGACGTGCTGACCAACGGCATGCCATGGGATCTCGCCGCCGCGACTCACTTCCAGATCAACCAACAAGCCGCCGGTAACGGCTCGTTGATGAGAGCGTCGACCTCCGCGGTCTACTTCGCGTCCGCCGGGCAGTCCGCGACGATGGACGCCGCCCGACGCATCGCCGCGCTCACCCATGGCGATGCCGCCGCCTGGGAAGGCACCGCCGTCTTCCACGAACTCATTCGCCGCACGCTCGCGGGTGCCGACCCCCGCACCGCCGTCCCCGACATCCTGGAACTCGTCCACCCCGACCACCGTCAGCGGTATGCCACCGTCCTCGCCGACGACTGGCATCCCGACCAGGCGACCGAGTTCAACGGTGCGGTCTGGCCCTGCCTGGGGACGGCGGTCTGGGCTCTGCGCAGCACCACCGGCTTCGAGGAGGCGATCCGCGCGGCGGTCGACGTCGGCGGCGATACGGACACGGTCGCCGCGGTCACCGGAGGCCTCGCGGGCGCCTGGTACGGACTCGACGCGATCCCCGCCCGCTGGACCGAGCCGTTGCACGTCCCCCTGCCGGGGTTCGACGGGCGGGTGTTGGCGCTGGGCGACCTGATCGAACTCGCGCAGCGCCTCGGAACGTCGGTCTGAGGAGGCGAGGGCGCCGTTCGCGGAGCCCTCGCCTCGTGTTCGATCAGCTCCAGGTCATGTTGATCTCACGCCCGAAGTTGACGTACCCGGCACGCTGGAAGGCGTTCGCCATAGGGACGTTGCCCAGGTCCGTGGACGCGCGGATACGGGGGACGTCCTGGTCGGCGAGGATGTGGGTGCCCTCGGCCAGCAGGTCGTCGATGTAGCCGTGGCCGCGGTGTGCCGGGAGGACGGCGATGTAGGCGATGATCGGGTTGTAGCCGTTGTGGGCCGGAAGGACGAACCCCACGGGTTCTCCGTCCCGCAGCGTCGCGATGCGCCACCAGTCCTGCGGGCTTGTGTAGCGCGCGAGTTCGTCCTCGTAGTGTTTGACTGCCGCCTCCTGAGCGGACATTCGGGTCAGGTCGTCACGGCCGTGCGCGTCCAGCGTGCCGTCCAGAACCGAGGTCATCAGTGCCACGAGTTCCTCGGCATCGCGCAGGGGCCGGAAGGCAAGTCGCGTGCCGCGCTCGGGGGGTGGCGACTCCGGACGCCACTCCAGTCGCAGTCGTTCGACGAAGAGGCGGGCGCCGGTTCGTTCCAGTACCGCCATGCGGCTTTCGACGGCTTGCCTGGTCGCCGTGTTCTCACGCCAGTCCGGCGGGATGTAACGGCTGTACTCGGGGGGTGGTGACCCGTCCGGGAGCGTGGCGGCCATCGCGGTGTGCAACAGCCGTACGCCGACGTCCACTTGATCGGCGGTCGAAACGCTCTCGTCGAGGTCGAGGTCGAGGACGTCCAGGAGGAAGGGGGTATCGCTGCCGGGTCGGCTCCACCAGGCAGCCCTGGCCAGGAGACGGTCACCGCGCAGGGCGACCCACATCCATTCCGGGCGTCGACGTCCGGCGGCGAGGTCGTCCGCCAGTTCCTCGTTGAGGACGTAAGGGAGTCGGGAGAAGAGGTCGAGCTCTTCGCGTCCGCTGATCGGACGTATGGTCAGGTCGTACTGTTCCACGGTCAAGGCACGCTCCGGTGAAGGCGCCCGTCCGCTCCGGGGGTCAGACGCGGTCCGCGCCCCGGGAGGACACAAGCGCGGTGATCATGGCAGACATCGGCTCATCCCTCCTCTCGCTGTTGCGCCCCGCGCTCTCATGACGGGGCTTCGGCCGCCATGTGTACCCGATCGCCGTCCCGTCCGCAATTGCCGCTGGTCACCAGTGAGTTGTTGACCGCCCTGCCCGCCGAACACGTCGGGCAGGGCGCATTCCTCGCCTTGCCTAACCGGCCACCTCGTACTGCCCCACCTCACGGAAGTAGCGCAGGGTCTCCGGGGAGCCGTCGTCCAGGGCGGCGTTGGCTGCGGCACGGAGGGCATCGCTGATGTCCGGGTTCGCGAGCATGCGAGCTATGTAGACGGCGTCGTCCTCGGCTTGGGCCAGTCGGTAGCCGGTCTCCAGCCAGGCGCGCATCTCCTCCGGGGAGTTGTTGTCGAGGAGCTTGTCGGCCTCCTTGATGACTCGCTTGTCGTTGTTCTGCGTTGCTCCGTAGAGGATGCGGGCGATGGCGACCCGGTCGTCCTCGGCCTGAGCCAGTCGGTAGCCGCTCTTCAAGAAGGTCCGCATGTCATCGACAGTGCCGTCGAGGGCTTCGTTCGCCTCTCGGACGACCCCCCGGCCGCTGTCCTCGTCCGCCAGGATGGCGGCGATCGCGGCGCGCAGTTCGTCCTCCGACATCTCGTCCACCGGTGTGTCGGACACGGTCGCCACGGTGGTGGTGACCGGGGCCGCCGAACCGTTGGCAAACGCCGGGGCGGTGAAGAGGAGGGCCGGGGTCAGGGCGGTGGCCACGACGAGCAGAGCGGCACGCGTCGGTCTCATGAATATACGCCTCCGTGTTCGAACTTCGGGTATGCAGATGATCGTCCATGCGGGCCGAAATCGCACGAGGAATCGCTCAGCCCGGAGAGTGTGAGGACCCGGCCTCTTAGGATCAGGGCCGTTCACGGTTTCCGGTGCCTGGGGGTTCGGATGGCTTTCGAGATAGACCTGCCGCTCGCTGAGGACACGGAGGCCGCCCGGCTCGCTTCCGGACTCACCGAACTCGGCAACGAGCGCTTCCTGCGGGCTGTGCTCCGCGACGAGGCGCGCTTCCATCACCGCAGCACCGATCGCCTCCTCGGCTGGGCCACCGACGTCCCGGAGACCACGGAGTCCACCTCCAGCCTCCTGCTGCGCGCCGTCCACCTGTGCTTCACGGCGCACCTGCCGCTGAGCCTCTCGCCCGACCTGCTCTGGTACGCCGTCGTGCACGAGGTAGCCGTCCATGTCCGCCTGAACTCCGGTACGTACGCGGGGCTGTTCACCGAGACGCCGGGGTTCCGGCAGACCATCGCTGTCCGCGACGACCTGGCGCCGCTGGATTGGGGGCGCTCGATCAACCTGGTCCAACAGCCCCTGCGGGCCCGGATCGGCGATGAGGTGGCGGACCTGTTGCAGCCGACCTTCTCGACCACCACCTCCACCGATGCCACGGCCGCGCTGGTGGCGCTGATGGATGTGGTGAGCCCGTACTACCGCTTCCGGTGGGTCACGCTCTGCGGTATTCCCCGGATCCGGCTGGAGGGTACGGACCGTGACTGGCGCCTGCTGGCCGCGCGGGTACGGGAGTTGGAAGGGTGGTTCGAAGGCCTGCGGCCGTGGTTCGCCGCCTTGCACCCGGTGCTGGACTCGATCTGGGCGACGGCCTCGGGGTGGGGTGTCGACGAGCAGTTCTGGCGTTCGCTCTACAAGTGGGAGTCGCTGTCCGGCGGTGATACGGTCACCGGCTGGATCACCGCCTTCTTCGCCCACCGGTACACCGCCGACGGACCGATTCCCAAAGAGTCGTTCGGCCCGGGAACCACCGACGGGCGGAACTTCCCTTCCCACGTCTCCCGCGTCCCGTTCCGCTGGGAGACACCCACCGGCACACGCGACATGGCCTTCCTCGGCGGTGTGCTCGGCACGGAACGTGACGGTGAGTGGATCCGGCCACGGCTCGGCCACGCGGTGGTGGAACTGCTCCCGGCCACCGAGCCCCGCGACGAGCGCCTGCCCGAGCCGTGGACGATGGCCGACGTCCAGCGCGTCAGCGGCTGCCCACAGGCCCGCCGTCTCACCGCCCTCGGCACGGTCACCCTGGACGGCGAACCCCTCCGAGCGGACTGCGCGATCGACTTCAACGGGCTCTGCGCGGTACGGGCCGACGACGGCGACTGGTATCTCGGCGACCTTGTGTCCGACACGGGTGAAATCCAGTGCTGGGGCAACTATGGCCCCGACCTCGGCCACGCCCTTCGGTCGCTCTAGTCGGCGGTGCTGGGGCGAGACCCGTCAAATGCCTCTCAGAACACGATCGAGTGCTGCCCGGCCCGCGGGTCCCCATGTCGGCTTGCCGCCAGGAAGGCCTCGGTCTCCGTTCTGGCCCATCAGCATGAGGAACAGGCTCTTCAGGGCGGCCAGTCCGCGGGCGCGCCGGATCGTCGCCTCGTCCGCGTGCGCGTATACGTCGAAGAAGCGTGAGGCGGCGCCTGCGGGCAGCACCAGCCATGCGGCCGCGAGGTCCCACGCCGGATCACCGGCGAACACCGCATCGAAGTCGATCACGCCCGAGAGTGTCCCGTCCGAGACGACGACGTTCGCGGGATGCAGGTCGCCGTGCACCCATACCGGCGATCCCTCCCACTCGGGTGCCGCGACGGCGTCGTCCCAGACGGCCCGGACGTCGTCGGCGAGTTCGGCGGGGACGACGGCGTGGAAGAAGTGGTCGAAGCCGTCCGTGCACTTCTTGGGGTGGTCGCCGCGGTCCTCACTGATCGGCGCGTCTTCGGGCGCCTCCACGTGGAGTGCCCTGAGGAAGCCCGCCAGCGTGTCGGCCGCGTGGTCGCCGCGGCTGATGGAGGCGGAGTCCAGTGGCTCGCCGGGGACCCACGTCATGACGATCCAGGGCTTCGGGAAGCGCGCGGACGGTTCACCGATCCGTACGGGGTCGGGGACCGGAAGCGGCAGACGCGGGGCCAGGACGGGCAGCCACCGTTGCTCTTTGCGCAGGAGGTTCGGGGCACCTTCGGTACGAGGCATGCGCACAGCGAGATCGTCCCCGAGGCGCCACATCTGGTTGCCCCATCCACCCGCCACTTCGCGAATGGCCAGCCCTGCGAGGTCGGGATGCTGCTCCTGGAGCAGGCCACGGACCAGGTCTGCGGTGATCTCGGGGTCGGTCATGCGACACACAGTACTGGGGCGCGCTTCTCGGTAGCGGTGACTTCCGGTCGGCAGAGCCGCGCCTTCCGGCGTGTTCGCTCTGTCGTGGGTATCTGCCGGACAGCTACTGGTTGATGCGGTTGTCCGGCGTACCGTGGCGGTGGAGGTGGTGCGCGGATGGGTACGGAGCTCGCGGACAACGTGCGCAAGTACCGGCGTCGGGCCGGGCTGAGTCAGGAGGAACTGGCTCACGCCGCGGGGGTTTCGCCGAATACGGTGCGCAAGGTGGAGCAGGGCGGGACGGTGCGGATGGAGACGTTGCACATCCTTGCCCGTGCGTTGGGGGTGACCACGGCCACGCTGCTGGCCCCGGACGCCCCGGAGCCCACCGGGCGGACGGAGGAGGCGAATCGGCTCAACCTCATCGAGTTGCGGGCCGCCTTGACCCCGCCCGTGGGGTTGGGTGATCTCGGCGGCGAAGTCGGTGAGGAGGAGCCGAACGTGCGCCGATACCGCCGGGCGACATACGACGGTGTGGTGCTGTACCACTCCGACAGCTACGAGGGTGTCGCCTCTCAACTCCCGGGCTTTCTACGGGATGCCAACAGCGCGGTCGCCTTCTACGACAACGGCGAGGAACACCGCCAAGCGCTCCTGGCCCGAGCTGAAGCCCTGCAACTGGCCGGGCGCTACCTCACGCAGGTACGGCAGTACGACCTCGCCTACACCGCCCTCGCCGGGGCCATCACCGACGCCCGTCGAGCTGCGGACACCCTCACTGCGGCCTCCGGCGTGATCGGCATGTGCTGGTTGCTGCTGCGCCAGGGACGCTTGGACGAGGCGGAGCATCTTGCCGCGCTGACGGCCGACATGATCGAGCCTCGGCTGTCCAAGGCGACCCCGGACGAATGCGCGGCGTGGGGTTGGCTCGCGCTGCGAGCCGCGGCAGCCGCAGGCCGTAACAACCGGCCCCAGGAGGCCCGCCATTACCACCGCATGGCCGCAACAGCGGCATCTGCCGTGGGGCGGGAGCACACCGGCTCGTTCTTCCGGCACTGGACGACCTTCGGTCCCTTGACCGTCGGCATGAAGGGTGTCGAGGACGCCATGGTCGTGGGGGACGTGCGTACGGTCGTCCGCAAGGCCGGGGAGGACGCTCTGTCGCCCAAGGCATGGAAGAGCACCGGGCGCCCGAGTGACGACAATTGGAACCGTCACCGCATGGACGTGGCGCGTGCCCACGCCCGCACGGGCGACCTGACCGCGGCAATGGACGAGCTGACGGGGGTTCGCCGAGCCTCTCCGCAGTGGCTCAGGCACCAGCATGTGGCCGCCGAGACCATGCAGGAGATCCTGAAGAAGCGCAAGCGCACCCTCACCGCCGAGATGCGTGACATGGCCTCCTATCTGAGCGTCGTCGGATAGCCACCTACCACGCGCTGCGGCAGTTCGATCACCCAGCGTCGCTGACTGGCCTGCGCTGTATCTGGTGTGACAGGCCGTCAGCTCCTACCTTCGCTGTGTTCCTGTCAGTGACACAAGCCAAGGGGTGCACGGTGACCAAGTCCAGGAGTCACGCGGACCGAATGCGGCGCAGGGAGCTGTACGACGCCGCGACCGGCTTGGGTGGGCCCCGGCTTCTGCCGTGGACCACCCCTGACGGGCGGCCCTGCTATCTGAGTACCGATGGCAAGGGCTACCTCTCCTCGCTCGCAGACAGCATCGAGGTCGTCCAACTCAGCATGGGCGCAGAGTTGTTGGGATACGCGCGCGAGGTCCTGGCCCCCGGGACGCCCGCGCAGTCGGCCACCGAGTACCGATGGCTGGCCTCCCGGCTGGCCGAGTCCCTCACCGACGCGCTTCGCGTGGCCGAGTCGCGGGGGCGGTGTATTCCGGATGCGGAGGAAGACGCGGCCGAACGTGTCTGATGCCGTCGGCGCCCCGGAGGGTGCCGACGGCATCAGCGGGCTCAGCTACCCGTCGCCGACTTCCACGCGTCGATGTACGACGTCAGGTTCTTGTCGATGTCGTTCCAGTCCGGCTGGAAGGTCTCGACGCCCTCCATGAGGTTGGACAGCTCGATCGCGTTGCGGTCGGTGGCCGTGATGTCCTCGCGGGCCGCGAAGCCGCCGCCGATCTTGCTGACCTGGCCCTGGGCCGTCCGGCCGAGCATGTAGTCGAGGAGCTTCTTGCCGTTCTCGCTGTGCGGGGCCTTGGTGACCAGGCCGGCCGCGTACGGCAGGGCGAACGTGGTCGGCTTGCCGCCCGAGCGGGCCGGGAACCAGATGCCGAGGTTCGGCATGTCCTTGGACTGGGCGAAGTTCATCTGCACATCGCCGTTGGCGACGAGGAGTTCACCCTTGTCGACCTTCGGGGCGAGCTTGCCGGTGGAGGCGGACGGGCCGACATTGTTGGCCTGGAGCTTGCCGAGGAACTCCATCGCCTGCTGCTCGCCGCCGAAGTCGTGCAGCGCCTTGATCAGGACCGCGGTGCCGTCACCCGCGACACCGGGCGTGGAGTACTGGAGCTTGTTCTTGTAGCTGCCGTCGAGCAGTTCCTCCCACGTGGTGGGCGCCTTCGGCAGCTCCTTCTTGTTGTAGACGAACCCGAAGTAATTGTTCACCACGGCGGTCCAGGTGCCGTCGGACGCCTTGTCGGCGCTGCCGACCTGGGCGGCACCCTTGGGCGCGTACTTCTGCAACAGGCCCTTGCTGTCGGCCTGTTGGATGAACGGAGGGAGGGTGACGAGCACGTCGGCCTGCGGGTTGTTCTTCTCGCGCAGGGCGCGCTGCACCATCTCGCCGGAGCCGCCCTCGACGTACTTGACCTTGATCCCGGTCTGCTTCTCGAAGTCCTTGAAGACCTGGTCGTACCAGCCGTCACCGTTCTCGCCCTTGAGGCCGTCGGCGCTGTAGACGGTGACGACCTTCTCGTCGGAGGCGGCGGAGGAACCGCCGCAGGCGGAGAGCGCGGGCGCGGCGAGGACGGTCAGGGCGATCGCGATCTTGAGGGAGTTCCTGGACATGGCGCAGTGAGTTCCTTGCGGGGGAGGGACGTTGGACGGAGGGGCGAGGCGTCAGCGGTACGAGGCCTTCGTGCGGATGCGCGAGACCGCGAGCAGGACCAGCAGGGTCGCCGTCATGAGGACCACGGCCAACGCGGACCCCGCGAACAGCGAACCGCGGTCGGTGGCCGCGTAGATGAGCACCGGAAGCGGTGTCCAGTCCGGCGGATAGAGCATCATCGTGGCGCTCAACTCGCCCATGGACAGGGCGAAGCAGAGCCCGGCCGCCGCCGTGAGCGACGGCAGCAGGAGCGGCAGCTTGACCCGCCACAGGACGTACGAGGGCCGGGCACCGAGGGAGGCGGCGGCCTGTTCGTACGCCGGATCCAGGCGGACGATCGCGGCCGACACCGACTGGTAGGCGAAGGCCGTGACCAGCACCGCATGGGCGGCGATCACGATCCAGCGGGTGCCGTTGAGCAGTATCGGCGGCTGGGAGAAGGCGACGAGGATCGCGAGGCCCACGACGACCGAGGGCACGGCGACGGGCAGCACGAACAGCGCGTCGAGCACGCGGCGTACCCGCTTGGGCAGCGAGGCCGCCGAGAGTGCCGCCCAGGTGCCCGCGGCCAGCGCGATCAGGCTCGCGGCGGCGGCCGTGACCAGGCTGGTGGTCAGCGCCTGGAGGGCCTCGCCGCGGGTGGCCGCGCTGTAGTGGGCGGTGGTCAGGTCGGAGGGCAGGACGCTCGACCAGTGGGTGGCGAACGAGGCGGCGAGGACCACGAGCAGGGGCAGGGCGAACAAGGGGATGAAGAGGACGAGGAACAGGGTCCACAGGGCCCATCTGGTCCCGCGGCTATGCACCAGCACGACGGCTCACCACCCGGTAGAGGCCGTACAGCCCCACGGAGATCAGGACATTGACGACGGCGACCACACAGGCGCCCGGGTAGTCGGACTCCAGGATGGCCTTGCTGTACACGAGCGTCGGGAGCGTGGTGACGCCCTTGGCCCCGGTGAAGAGCACGATGCCGAACTCGTTGAGGCACAGCACGAGGACGAGGCTGCCGCCGGCCGCGAGCGCGGGCAGCGCCTCGGGCAGGATCACCTGCCGGATGATCCGGGGCGCACGGGCGCCCAGCGAACTGGCCGCCTCCAACTGCGCGGTGTCCAGATGCGAGAAGGCGGCGAGCAGCGGCCGGATCACGAACGGCGTGAAGTACGTGATCTCGGCGAGCAGTACACCCCACGGCGTGGTGAGGAACCGGAAGGGCCCCTCGGCCGCCCCGGTGACGTCCGTCCACACTCCGTTGGCCATGCCGACCGTGCCGTAGATGAACAGCAGGGCCAGCGTGATCAGGAAGGACGGGAAGGACAGGAAGACGTCGATGAACTTGGCGACCGCCTTCGCGCCCCGGAACGGTACGAAGGCGATGACCAGGGCGAGGAAGAACCCGAGGACCAGACATCCGACCGTGGCCGCGGGCGCGAGCCAGACCGTCGTCCACAGGGCGTCACGGAAGGCGCCGGAGGCGAAGACGTCGGTGTACGGCTCGAACGAGGTGCCGCCGCCGTCCGGTTGGACGGACTGCCGTACGACGAGGAGCAGCGGGTAGAGGAAGAAGACGGCGAGGAGGGCTACGGGGGGCAGGGCCCACAGCAGTCTTCTGGTCGAGCTAGTCATGGGCGATTCCCGCGGTCAGCAACACCGCGTCCTCGGGAGCGAAGTGCAGGGTGACCTCGTCGCCGTGGGCGGGCGGGGTGCGCAGTTCGGGGACGTCCGCCATGACCCGGTGCCCGTCGACCTCGACGTACAGCCGGTGGGTGGCGCCACGCCACTGGATCTCCGAGACCGTGCCGGTCAGCCGGTTGGGGCCCTCGCCGAGACCGACCAGGTGCGGTCGTACGCACAGCGTGGCCGTCGCTCCCGGTGCCGCCTCGGCCGTGGCGACCTTCAACTCGGTGTCCGCGAAGGCGACTCCGTCCGTGCCGACCGTCACCGGCAGCAGGTTCGCGTTGCCCACGAAGGACGCGGTGAACGCGTTCGCGGGCGCCCGGTACAGCTCCCTCGGTGTGCCGCACGCCTGGAGCCGCGCCCTGTCCATCACGGCGATCCGGTCGGCCAGGGTCAGCGCCTCGACCTGGTCGTGGGTGACGTAGAGGATCGACACGTCGGGCAACTCGCGGTGCAGCCGGGACAGTTCGGCGAGCATGTCGGAGCGCAGCCGGGCGTCGAGCGCGGACAGCGGCTCGTCCAGCAGCAGGACGTCGGGCCGGATGGCCAACGCCCGTGCGATGGCGACGCGTTGCTGCTGGCCACCGGACAATTCGCGCGGGTGGCGGCGTGCGTAGGCCGCCATGCCCGTCATCTCCAGCGCCTCGGTGACCCGTTCGCGGATCTCCGCCTTGGGGGTCTTGCGGGCCTTGAGTCCGAAGGCCACGTTGTCCTCGACCCTGAGGTGCGGGAAGAGCGCGTACTGCTGGACGACCATGCCGATGCCCCGCCGGTGGGGCGGCAGATCGGTGACGTCCCGGTCGCCGAGGAACACCCGCCCGGCGGTGGGCCGTACGAACCCGGCGACCGCCCGCAGTGCGGTGGTCTTGCCGGATCCGGACGGCCCGAGCAGCGCCATGACCTCGCCCGTCTCGACGGTCAGGTCGAGGGAGTCGAGGACGGTGTTCCCGCCGTAGGCGACACAGACGCCGTCGAAGCGGATACCCATCAGCCGATACCCCTGAGCAGAGCGGGGAGTTCGGCGACGGAGGCGAGGACATGGGTGGCGCCCGAGGCGCGGTGGGCGTCCTCCGCGTGAGCACCGGTGAGCACTCCGGCGACCATGCCCGCTCCGGCCCGGACACCGCTGAGCACGTCGTACGAGGTGTCACCGACGACCGCCACCTGGCGCATGCCGTCGGCTGCCTTCGTCCGTACGAACGCCTCAAGGACCATGTCGGGGAAGGGCCGTCCACGCCCGCCCGCGTCGGCGGGGCAGAGGGTGAGCGGCACCAGGTCCTGCCAGCCGAGGGCGTCGAGGATGGCGTCCTGCGTGACGCGGGCGAAGCCGGTCGTCAGGACGACGGTACGGCCGTCCCTCTGGAGTTCCTCGATGGCCGCGCGGGCACCGGGGATCGGCTCGACGAGGCCCCCGTCGAGGAGGTCGCCGTACGCCTTCTCGAAGGCGGTGTTGGCGCGGCGGGCCAGGTCCTCGGTGCCGAACAGATGGCGGAAGACGGAGATCTTGGACTCGCCCATGGTGGCCCGGACATAGGCGAGCTTCTCGGCGTGGTCGGGCGTGCCGGGCACGACACCGAGTTCGACGGCGGCGGCCTCGAAGGCGCGCTCGACCAGGCCGCCGTCGGCGACGGTGGTGCCGGCCATGTCGAGGACGACGAGACGGATGTCCTGGACCGCGTCGGTCGTGCCGGTCGCGTCGTGCGTGTCGGCCGTGTGGGTCAACTGATTCACCAGCCCAGCTCGTCGGCGGTCGTCTCGGCGATGGCGGGGGAGCAGGTCATACCGCGCCCGCCGGGCCCGGTGACCAGCCAGACGCCGTCGCGTACCTGCTGCCGGTGCACGACGCGACTGCTGTCCGTGCACTGCGCGTACACCCCGGCCCAGCGGCGCCGGATCTTCGGCAGCGGACGGCCGAGGAAGGACTCCACGACCTGGGTCAGATGGTCGTAGGGGTCCTCCAACGTGTCGAACGCGAAGGGGTGTTCGTACTCGTGGGTGTCACCGATGGTCAGTCCGCCGTCGGCGCGCTGCACCATCAGGAGCTGCATCCGGTTCTCGGCGGCCGTCTTCGCCTGCGGCTGCCGGGCGTTCAACTCGTCCAGGGCAGCGGACCTGTACGCCGGGTAGTAGCGGAAGCTGTCGCCGTCCGCGACCGAGGTGGTCAGCGGCTCGCCCAGCGGGTCGGTCTGCATCATCTGGAGGCGGACGCGGCGCACGGGCAGGTCGGGACCGGCCAGTTCACGGACCAGACCGCCCAGCCAGGCGCCGGTGCACAGGACCACCGCGTCGCCCGAGTGGATGTCGCCGTGGTCGTCACGGACGGTGGCCGCACCGGTCACCTCGCGGACCTCACGGCCGCCCAGGAAGCGGTAGCCCGGGGACTTCTCCAACTCGGCGCGCAGGACACGCTGTGCGGTACGCGGCTCCACGGCGGCGTCGCGTGCGCAGTGCAGGGCCGCGATGAACTCGCCGCGCAGGGCGGGGTTGACGGCGCGGGCCTCGGCGGGGGTCAGCAGCCGGTAGCCGCGGGCCGCGGCGTCCGCGCGGGCCACCGCGGCCTCGGCGACGGCGAGTTCGAGCTCGGTACGGATCGGGGTGAGGGAGCCGATGGCCCGGAACCCGAGCGCGGGCACCTTCGCCCCGATCTCCTCCCACATCTCCCGTGCGCGCAGGGCGGTGTCGAGCTCCTCACCACCTGCTCGGCCACTGACCCAGATCTGGCCGAAGTTGCGCAGCGAGGCACCGCGTGCCTCGGTCTCGCGCTCGATCTGTACGACCTCGTGGCCGCGCTGAATTGCTTGCCAGGCGTGCATGGTGCCGACCACGCCGCCTCCGACGATTGTCACTCTCACGTCGCTCACCTTGCTCGCGCACAGGGAACCGGAGGGGTCCGGTTGTCAACGAGAACGTGAACGAGGCGCCACTTTTGGGCTAGACCCGTTATCTGTTCGTGATGTATGTCGGAGGTGGCGGACGCCGGTCCGTGCCGATGCCGTCAGCCCTTGAGATGCGTGGTGAAGGAGAAGCGATCTCCCCGGTACAGGCTGCGCACCCGCTCCAGCGGCTTGCCCTCCGTGTCTCGCGAGACCCGGTGGATCAGCAGCATCGGCAGGGCGGGCGGGGTGCCGATGAGCAGGGCCTCGCGCGGGGTGGCCAGGACGGTCTCCAGGCGCTCGTCGGCGTCACCGAAGGCCATGCCCTTGCTCTGGAGGTAGGCGTAGAAGGAGGAGTCGGGGTCGAAGTCGGTGTCGAAGCCGGGGACGCGCGTCACGGCGACGTACGTGCTCTCAAGGCCCACCCGCTCGTCGTCGGCGAGCAGGATGCGCTCCAGATGCCAGACGGGTTCGCCGCAGGTCAGCCCGGTCTCGGCGGCGAGGGCCGATGGGCAGGGGAAGCGGTCCAGGGAGACGAGGGTACGCCCTGGGGTGCGCCCCTGCCGCCGTACGCCCTCGGTGTAGCTGGCGAGCGACAGCGGCTGGGCCAGCTTGGGGCCCGCGACGACGGTGCCCCGGCCCTGGCGGCGCAGTCTGCCCTCCAGTACCAGTTCGCGCAGTGCCTGGCGGACGGTCTCGCGGGCGACGTCGTAGCGCTCGGACAGGTCGCGCTCGGTGGGGATGAGGCCGCCCTCTCCCAGCTCGTCGAGCAGCTCGGCGATGCGCGCCTTGACCGCGTAGTACTTCGGGATGCGTCCGTGCTCCGGTATGCCCGAGCGGACGGGGGAGCCGGGATCTTGGTTGTTCGGGTAGTCCACGGGACAGATGGTCGCAGACGCCGGGGCCGGTTCCCGCGCGCGCTCGATGTGCGAACGATGTGCGAAGCTGTCGCCAGCCGTCCTCGCGGGTGGGCGGGCAGCGGCGGCGGTTGTCGAAAGGAGTGGTGCATGACACACGACGGCTCAGGTGCCAAGGAGATCGACACCAGCAGGCCGCACCCCGCGCGGATCTACGACTACCTGCTCGGCGGCAAGGACAACTACGACGTCGATCGCCGGGCCGGTGACGAACTCGCCGCCACCGCGCCCGAGGTGAGGATCGGACTGCGGGCCAACCGCGCCTTCCTGCGGCGCGCCGTGCGATACGTGGTCGGCAGCGGTGTCCGTCAACTCCTCGACATCGGCACGGGGTTGCCCACCTCGCCGAACGTGCACGAGGTCGCCCAGGAGGTGGCGCCGGACGTACGCGTCGCGTACGTCGACAACGACCCGATCGTGAGCGCACACGGCAGTGCGCTGCTCAGCGGCTGCGGCACCACCCGCAACGTGCTCGCCGATCTGCGCGATCCGCAGGCCGTCGTGGACCACCCCGAGGTCCGTCAGGTCATCGACTTCGACGAGCCGGTCGCCGTGCTCCTGGTCGCGATTCTCCACTTCCTCACCGACGCGGAGAAGCCCGAGCAGGTCGTCGCCACCCTGCGCGACGCGCTACCGGCCGGCAGCTTCCTGGTGCTCTCGCACGCCACGGGGGACTTCGCCGATCGCACGGCGGCCCAGGCCGTCTACAACAAGGCGACCGCCACCTTGAACCTGCGCTCCCGCGCCGAGGTCGAGCGGTTCTTCGACGGCTTCGACCTGGTCGAGCCCGGCCTGGCCCAAGTCCCGTACTGGCGCCCGGACACGCCACCGCCGCCGAGGTCCGGCGAGATCGGCATCTACGGCGGCGTGGCACGCAAGACGGGCTGACCGGAGCCGACAGCGGACATCGGCGGCGCCGGGAACGCGGCGGAGCCCGGCCTCGATTCCCTCGCGGTTCCCTCTCGGTTCCATGGCAAGGGCGGCACCCCCGGTAGGGATGCCGCCCGGTGATCGACTGGTGTGACCTGTAACTACCGTATGTCGTAGGCCCGGATCACGGTCTGGGTGACCGAGTTGCCGTTCGCGTCGGTCAGTTGAGCCTTCAGGGTGACCTGCTTGCCGGAGGCGCCCGCGTGGTTCACCGTCGCGGTCCAGGCTCCCTTCTGCTCGGCGGTCGGCGCCTCGGTCCAGGTGGCGCCCTCGTCGTAGGAGTACGAGAGCTTCACCGACCGCAGCGTGCCGGGCTGGTAACCGGCGTGGCCGGTGACGCCGAGGGTGATGTGCTGTCCGTCCTGCGCGGCCAGCGTCTTCAACCCGTCCTCGGGCAGCCCGTACTGCGGGAAGAGGAGCGGCAGCCCCTGCGAGTACACGTTCTCGTCGAGCTTCGAGCGGAAGGACCAGGTGGTCTCCGTCGAGGTGGACCGCTGCCACACCTGCGCGGGCTGCCCGAACTTGGTGGTGTACAGGGTCAGTTCGTACGCCGCGTCCGTGGCCGGGACCTCGAAGACACCGAAGGGAACGGCGCTGGATCCGGCCTCCTTGCCGTCGATCCGCAGCGACATCGAGCCGGTGTCACCGAACGAGCCCTGGATCCCGGCGTGTTCGCTGTCGCCCCAGAAGCCGGGCGCGACACCGATGAGGTTGCCCTGCCGCTCGGCGGCGAGTTGCTCCTTGCCCGCGGCGTCACGCGGGGTGGACGGGGCGAGGACACCGCCGTACCAGCTCTCGGTGCGCTTCGCTCCCGCCTTGTACGTGTGGGGAGTTCCGTTCATGAACTCGCCCCAGGGGAAGCTGCTGGAGAGCGACTGCGAGAAGCCGGTGTCGCCCGCCGAATAGTACTCGGTGCGCTTGCCGGGCACCGTGACCTGGTCGATGAAGCCGGTCAGCGGGACATCGGCGCTCGGCCGGTGCGCGGTGACCACGTCCAGGTAGTCCCCGGGCACGCCCATGGCGTGATAGGTGGCCTCGGTGCTGCCGAGGTCGGCGTCCCGCACGCGGTAGACACGGTCGGAGTCGACGGGACCGGTCTCCGGGAAGGCGAGGTTGTAGACGTACGGACTCACGGCCGTGGCCCGCCAGTCGAGGGTGACCCGGCCGGAACCCAGCTTGTCCAGAAGCGCCTTCGCCTCGTCCGCCGGAAGCCCGAGCAGCGGCAGGGGACCGCCGGTGTAGCCGCTCGCGGGATACCAGCGGCCGGTGCTCCCGTGGTACGCGAGGAGCGCGACGGCCCCGGCCGCCTGGGCGTCCTTGGCCTGCTGGAGGACGGCCGTGGTGTCGTCCGGGACCCGGACCAGGGCGATCTTGCCCTTGACCCCGGCCGCGGTCAGCTCCGCGGCGGTGCCGGAACCCGAGTCGACGACCTCGGCCTTCCCGGTGCCGTCGAGGTTGGCGGAGCCGGTGCCGCCGGTGACCGGGTGCAGACGCGGCCCGTCGACGATCCCGAAGTCCGTGATCTGCGGGGCGTAGCGGCGCCAGTAGCTGCCGAACTCGAAGTCGCCGTCGTGGGCGCGGCCCTGGACATCGGCGAAGTAGCCCTTGATGTCACGCCCGCCGGTCAGCGAGCCCGCGTGCAGCCAACTCCCGTCCCACGAGCGGGCGAAGGCCAGCGTGGCGGTGCGGTCCTCGGTGGGGCGGTCGGTGCGTACGGACAGCCGGTGCGCCTGGCGCGCGTCCAGGACGACGGTGGTGTCCTTGGCGATGTCGAGCTGCGGACGGGCCGCGTACGCCACGGAGTTCACCATGCTGCCGTCGTCGTCCGGCGTGGTGATGAAGGAGGAGAGGAAGTAGTTGCCGGGGCGGACCTGGAAGGTCTGCTCGGTGGCGCCGTCGTTGTAACGCCGCTCGCCGGTCGCGTCGTCCGTGCCGATGAGGTCGAGGGAGGAGGAGCCGACGGCGGGCTTGCCACTGCGGTCGACCAGCTTGACGCGCAGGCTGACGGTCTGCGGCTGGACGTACAGCGAGAACGGCGTGGAGACCTCGGACTTGCCGCTCGTGGCGATGACCCGGCCGGTGATGTCGCCGTACTGGCTCGCCTTGAGCGAGGCGGACGGGTCCAACTGGAGCGGCACCTCGACGGTGGCGCCCGCCGGGACGGTCACGGACTTCTGACTCAGCTTGGCGAGAGAGGAGTGGACGGCGGACCCGTCGTTGCCGGTTACGCCGCGCACGTCGAGCGTCAATGTGGCAGGACGGTCACCGGTGTTGGTGTACGGCACGTCGACCGTGGTGCGGTCGCCCTTGCTCTGCGGCCAGTCGAAGGTGCCGCCCTGTACCGCCGGGGCGCTGAGCACGGACTGGTCGATCGCCGCCTTCACATCGAGGCGCCCGCCACCGGTCTCGCGGACATCGCCCGGGACGGCGCTGTCGGCGGAGGACACGAGCGCGGCCTTGATCTGCTGCGCGCTCCACTCGGGATGGCGCTGCTTGACGATGGCGGCGGCGCCCGCGACATGCGGGGTCGCCATCGACGTACCGCTCATGCTGCGGTACGCGTAGACGCCCCGGCCGTCCGCGGCTGCGGCGGAGATGTCCACGCCGGGCGCGGCGATCTCGGGCTTGAGGGTGTGCGAGCCGTACGCGGGGCCACGGCTGGAGAACTGCGCGGTGGAATCGTCCCGGTCGACGGCGCCCACGGTGAGAACGCTCGGCGCACAGCCGGGCGAGGACACCGAGTTGAGCGACGGCCCCGTGTTCCCCGCCGCGATCACGAACAGCGTGTTCTTGCTGCTGCGCGCCAACTCCTCGGTGGCGGTGGCCATCGGGTCGGAGCAGTCGGTGCGTGCGGGGTTGCCGAGACTCATGGAGACGACGTCGGCGTCCTGCTCGACGGCCCACTGCATGCCCGCGATGATCCACGAAGTGGCGCCGGAGCCCGAGTCGTCGAGAACCTTGCCCACGAGAAGCTCGGTGCCCGGAGCGACGCCGCGCTTCTTGCCGCCGCTCGCCGCGCCCGTGCCGCCGACCGTCGACGTGGTGTGCGTACCGTGGCCCTGACGGTCCGTCACATCAGGGGAGTCGGTGAAGTTCTCGGAGGCGCCGATCCGGCCCTTGAGATCGGGGTGTTCGGCGTCCACACCCGTGTCGAGCACCGCGACCTTGGTGCCCTTGCCGTCGTACCCGGCGGCCCAGGCCTCCGGCGCGTGCACCTGCCGCGTCGACTTGTCCAGCGTGGCCCGGACCTTGCTGTCGAGCCACAGCTTCTTCACACCACCGGCCGTCCGGGAGCGCGGGTTGCCGAAGTCCGCCCAGAACGAGGCGGCGTTCTTCTTGTCGGCCTTGAGCGCCACACCGTCGACCGCGTCGAGGACGAGGCCGCGCTGAGCCCCACGCGGGGCCGCGGGCACACTGCGGGCGACGTCGACGGACTTGTCGTAGACGGCGATGAGCGGTGTCACCTCGGAGTGCGCGTCGTCGTAGCCCTGGCGCACCAGGCCGCTGACATTGAACAGCTCCTGGTCCACGCGACCCGCGGCGATCGCGGCGGTGGCGCTCTCGGGGTAGACGTAGAGGTCCTTGCCCACCTGCCGGGTCTGGAGGAGCGGTGTGCCGCCGTCCGCCGCGGGCAGCGCGGTCGCGGAGCTGCGCCCGGAGGCGTCCTGGGTGACCAGGACCCGGTCGCCCGTGACGAGTGTGACGACGGAGCCGCCGCGCGCCGTGGCGGCGGAGCTTCCGACCAGTGGTCTCTTGTGTGCGGCCGTGTCCCCGGGCGTCGCCGCCCCGGAGGGCACGGCCGCGGTGACGGCCAGGACGGCGGCTGTCGCCGCCCCCAGGCCCGTACGCGATATCGAGCGCATCGCTCTCCCAAGTCTTGGCACCGGTACCCGCCTGCCGATGCCACGTCTGCCGAATCCACCCACGCCGACAGGGCCCGAAGAGGCGTACTGCGGGCATCGGTTGGTGCTGCGGTGGCCGCTACCTTGGCAGACGGACGGATGGCGCGGCGACGACGGACCGAGGCGGCTTTGCGCCGTGGCCGTTTCCCGCCAGCGGGCGGAGACTTGGAGAACCGCAGATGACCTGGACCGAACGCACGGTGAAACGCGACGGTGTCCGTCTCGCCTGCCGTGACTGGGGCGGGTCGGGCCCACCCGTCCTCCTGTTGCACGGGCTGGCCGGGCATGCCGGTGAATGGGACTCCTTGGCACGGGAGTTGAGGGCGAGTCATCGTGTGGTCGCCGTCGACCAGCGGGGGCACGGAGCCAGTGAGCGCCGTCCGGCCGATGTGTCCCGCGCCGCGTACGTCGCCGATGTCGTCGCCGTCGCGCACGGGCTCGGCCTGCACCGGCCCGTCCTCGTCGGCCAGTCGCTCGGCGGTCACTGCGCCCTGCTCACCGCCGCCGCGCACCCCGAGCTGTGCTCCGCGCTCGTACTCGTCGAGGCCGGTCCCGGCAGTGCGAACCCCGATGTCCAGGCGGAGATCGGCGGTTGGCTCGACTCCTGGCCCACGCCGTTCCCCTCACGCAAGGCCGCCGCCGCGTTCCTCGGTGGCGGGCCGGTCGGTGAGGGCTGGGCCGCGGGTCTGGAGGAACGCGACGACGGCTGGTGGCCCCGCTTCGACCGTGACGTGATGGTCGACTCCCTGGCGGAGAACGCCCGTCGCTCCTTCTGGGACGAGTGGGCGAGCATCACCTGCCCGACCCTGGTGGTGCTCGCCCAGTCCGGCATCCTCCCCGCGGACGAGGTCGACGGCATGCTCGGACGCCGTCCGCGCACGGTGGCGGTCAGCGTCCCCGGGACCGGGCACGACCTGCATCTGGAGCGGCCTGCCGTCCTGGGCGGTCTCCTGCGGGAGTTCCTCGGGGCGTTCGATGAACAGCCCGTCCTGAGGGCCTGGTTGAGCCCGCGTCAGGTCTAGGTGAGATCGGGTCCGACCCGGCCCCGGAGGGGGCTTACGGTTTCAACGTCGCCCGCCGGGCTGCCAGTTGTGCACCTCGACAGCGGCGTACCGGTCCACGGTCAGCACGGCGCGCGCCCGGTCCGGGTCCGGTGCCCGCACCAGCGCCGCCGTGCCCAGCCAGGTCGCGCCGTCGTCGGACAGCAGCGGCCCGTAGGCGATCAGCTCGGCCTGGTCGAGCGGCACCGTGAGATCGACGGGTCGCCCCTCGCCGAGCCCGAGCACCAGGTACCGGTCGCCGTCGGTCAGGTCGCCGGGGAAGTCCCACATGGTGCGCCCCAGGAGGTTGCGCCACCGGCGCAGCAGCACATCCCGGTAGGCGCCTGCCTGGTAGCTCGGCTCGTCGAAGGCGAACGCGCGGGCCGCGGCGGGATCGGGCAGATCGACGATGTGCACACTGCCGGTGGGCGTCTCGCCGTCGTCGGCGAGCGTCGGACCCCGGGCGATCATCTCCTTCGCGTACTCGTCCATGTACGACCAGTGCTCTTGCAGCAGCGCCTTGCGCAGCCCCAGGGAGCCGGGCCGGTCGCGGTGATAGCAGAAGTACTCCATGCCCGAAGGATCTCCCCAAGAAGGGCGGCGGGTCGAGCGGTTTCGCTGTCGGCCTGCCGATCAACGCTCCCGGCGGGCAGACCACAGGTCGGACGGTGGGGACAACCACACCTCAGGACGCCGGTGCGCACCATGGGCGGGGCCCCGCTCCCGTTCCTACTGTGGGTCACACCCAGTCGACCTGCGGCAGAAGGAGCAAGAACCACCATGGTGGCATGGCACGAGCGTCTCCCGAGCGAGCGACGGCAAGTCGCCGAGCCCGCAGTCGAGTTGAGCGCGCTGCGGCGCGCGTACACAGGCAGGCGGGGGACCGTGCACGCGCTGCGGGGCGTCGATCTCACGTTGCGGCGGGGCACGTTCAGCGCGGTGATGGGTCCCTCCGGCTCGGGCAAGAGCACGCTGCTGCAATGCGCCGCCGGGCTGGACCGGCCGGACTCCGGCACGGTCCTGCTCGGCGGGCAGGACATCACCCGGCTCAGCGAGAACCAGCTCACCCGGCTGCGCCGCCGTAGTGTCGGCTTCGTCTTCCAGGCCTTCAACCTGCTGCCCGCGCTGACCGTGGTGCAGAACGTGCTGCTGCCGCTGCGGCTGGCCGGTGAGCGCCAGGACCGGGCGCGCGCACGGGAGTTGCTGGCCCAGGTGGGTCTGCCCGACCACGCCGACCGCCGTCCCGGCGAACTGTCGGGCGGGCAGCAGCAGCGCGTGGCCATCGCCCGCGCCCTGATCACCCGGCCCGAGGTGGTGTTCGCCGACGAGCCGACCGGCGCGCTGGACAGCCGTACCGCGCAGGAGGTCCTGGGCCTGCTGCGGCGCGCGGTGGACGCCATGGACGCGACCGTCGTCATGGTCACCCACGACCCGGCAGCCGCCTCCCACGCGGACCGGGTCCTCTTCCTCGCCGACGGGCTGCTCGTGGACGAACTGGTCCGCCCCGACGCGGGAACGGTCGCCGACCGGATGGCCACGCTGACCGGCCCCGTGGGCGGCCCCTACGCGGAGCGCGCCGCATGACGAACGGACTGGCCCGCGCCTGTGTGCGCTTCCGACCGGCCTCGTTCGTGGGGTCCCTGGTGGCCCTGCTGTTCGCCTCCGCGATCACCACCGCCTGCGGACTGCTGCTGCAGACCGGTGTCACGGCCGACAGCGCGCCCGTCCGGTACGCGCACACCCCCGTGGTGGTCGCCGCCGACCCGTACGCCCGGATCACCCACGGGGCCGGTGAGGCCCGGGAGACCATCGAGACGCCGCTGCCGGAACGCGCCCGGGTCGACACCCGGTTGGCGGCCCGGATCGCCGCCCGACCCGGCGTCGCGGCGGCGATCACCGACCTCTCCTTCCCGGTGCAGGCCTCCCGAGGCGGTGCGCTGCCCCCGCTCACCGGCCATGGCTACGCCTCCACGGGACTCCGCACCTCCGCCGCCTCCGCTGTTCTCGCGGCCGGGCGCGCGCCGTCGGCGGGAGAGGTCGTCCTGGACGAAGCGACCGCGCACACCGCGGGGCTCGCGCCCGGCGCACGGGTGGCCCTGACGGCGCCGGGCGCGTCCGGCACCTACCGGATCTCCGGAGTGGCGCGGGCGCGGGCCGGTGCGGCGACCGTATGGTTCGCCGACCCGGACGCCGAGCGGCTGTCCGGGCATCCGGGCCGGGTCGACGCCATCGCCGTCCACGCGCGCACAGGTGTCACCGACGACGAACTGGCCCGGCAGGTACGCAAGGCGGTCGACGGCAAGGCGAAGGTCTTCACAGGCGTCGCCCGCGGTGCTGCCGAGCAACCCGCGCTGGCCGAAGCACGGGAGACGCTGACCGGCCTGGGCGGCTCCTTCGGCGGTATCGCCGTGATGACCGCCGTCTTCGTCGTGGCGAGCACCGTCGGCCTCGCCGTCGGCCAACGCGCCCGCGAATTCGCCCTGTTGCGGGCCATCGGCGCCACGCCGCGGCAGATCCGGCGCACCGTGGCCACCGAGGCCGCGCTCATCGCCCCCGTCGCCGGAGCGATCGGCGTCCTGCCCGGTCTGCTGCTGGCGCACTGGTGGTTCGGGGAACTGGTCAGCCGCGGCGTGGTGCCCGAGGGGCTGCGGCTCGACACCGGGGTGATCCCGATGGCCGTGGCCGTCGGCGTGACCGTCCTCACGGCCCTGACCGCCGGGTACGTCGCCGCACGTCGCCCCGCCCGGCTGCGCCCCTCCGAAGCGCTCGGGGAAGCGGCGGCGGAACCGGCCCGCCTCGGGCGCGTACGCATCCTGGCGGGCCTGGTCATGCTGGGCGGCGGGACGGCACTGGCCGCGCTCGCCGCCGGGCTCGACGGCTCCCAGGCCGCCAACACCGCGCTCGGCGTGGTGCTGTGCCTGCTGACGGCGGTGGCCCTGCTCGGCCCGCTGCTCGCCCGGCTCTTCGCCACCGTGCTCGGCACCGCGCTGCGGGCCGGTGCCGGTGCGCCCGGTTCACTCGCCGCCGACAACGCGCGGGCCAACGCCCGCCGTATGGCATCGGGGATCACCCCCATCGCGATGGTCGCCGCGTTCTGCGGGACGCTGCTGTTCCTCCAGACCACGATCGCTCATGTGTCCGCCGAGCAGGCCCGAGCCGGCATCGTCGCCGACCGGGTGATCACCACGACCGGGCCGGGCCTGCCCGCCTCGACCGCCGAACGGGCCGCCCGGATCCCAGGAGTCGAGGCGAGCGTCGGGGTGCTGCGCACGGCCGTCGTCCATCGCGCCGACGGTGCGCTGTCCTCGGCGACCGCGCTGGGCGTCTCCGGCGACCCGGCCCGACTGCCGCAGGTGCTCGACCTCGGCGTCAAGAAGGGCTCACTGGGCGCGCTGGGCGCGTCGAGGCAGACCATCGCGGTCGACGAGATCCTGGCCGCCGAGGCCGGAGTGAAGGTCGGTGACCGCTTCGAGCTGTGGCTCGGCGACGGCACCCGGGTACGCCCGAAGGTGGTCGCGACCTACGCGCGGGGCCTCGGCCTCGGACAGGTCCTGCTGCCGCGCGCCGCCGTGGCACCGCACGTCACTGCGGCGTACGACGCCCAGGTACTGGTCAAGGAGACGTCGAGCCGCCAACGGGCGGCGGTCGCCGAGCAGGTGAGGGACCTCGGTCCGGGGATGACCATTCTCGACGGGGCCGGTTACACCGCCCAGGTGGGACACGACCTGGAGGTCAACGCCTGGGCGAACCGCGTGATGGCCGCGGTGCTCGGAGGGTTCGCCGCCATCGCCGTCGCCAACACGCTCGTCATGACCGTCCTGGACCGCAAGCGCGAGATCGGGCTGCTGCGCCTGGCCGGTACGACCCGGCGTCAGGTGCGCGACATGATGCGCTGGGAGGCCCTCCTGACGGTGGTCACCGGTCTGTTGATCGGTGGGGCGATCGCCGGGCTCGTGCTGGTCCCGATCGCGCGCGGGGTGACCGGGTCCGCGCCGTACGTACCGGCGGGCACCGCCTTGTCGTTGGCGGCGGGAGCGCTGCTGCTCGCCCTGGGGGCGATGGGGCTGCCGACCCGCGCCCTGCTGCGCGCGCGTCCGCTGGACGCGGGTACCGCGCGGAGCTGACGGAAGCCGGATCCGGGAAGTCGCGTCCCCCCTGCGGCGGGCGGCGCGGCTTCCCGGATCCTGTGCTCAGCTTCCCGGCGCGGCATCCAGGAACGGCAGGACCGCGGCCGTCAGCGACGGGGAGGCGAGCACGGTGTCATGCGTGGTGTCCGGCAGGACGGCCAGTCGGGTTGCCGCGCGCCCGGCCCCGTCCCAGCCGGGGTGGTGCAGACCGCCGCCGAGCAGGCCGAAGAACTCCACGACATGCGCGGGCCGTACGGCGTCGGCGTCGGCGAACACCAACAGGGTCGGTGCGGTGATCGCCTTCACCTCGGCCGTCCAGTCGTAGTCCCGGTTCTTCAACTCGGCGATCTTGCCGATGAGTTGCGGCCAGTCCTCGACCCGGGGCGCGAGGCGCGTGTACAGCTCGTAGGGCGGAGACTGCTTCATGGGCTCGGCAGCCGCGGCGGTCATCCGGTCCATCTGGGCCACGACCTCGGGGAACCAGCCGTCCCGCTTGCACGGCGTGGAGATCACCACCAGGCGGCGCACCAGGTCCGGATGGCGGAAGGCGGTGCACAGGGCCACGTCGGCGCCGAAGGAGTAGCCCAGCACGTCCGCCCGTGCCAGGCCCAGGTGCCCGAGGAGGGCGGCGATGTCGTCCGCCATCAGTTCGGGGCGCAACGGGCGGTCGATGTCCGCCGTACGTCCGTGCCCTTGCAGGTCGACCAGGATCACCCGGCGCCGCTCGCCCAGGGCGGGCAGGAGGGGTGCGAACATCTCGCCCGCCCCCAACCCGCCGTGCAACAGCACCAACGGCTGCCCCGGTCCCGAGCCGTGCTCCTCGAAGTACAGGGACAGTCCGCCCACGTCGGCATAGCTCACTCGTCTCACCCTTCGCCTTCCACGAACCGTCGGTCACCGCAGGGGTAGACGCCGGTCGTCCGCCGAACTCATCGGTCCGGAGGGGACGTTGTCGAGAAGCCTTGCTCTCGCACGGCCTTGCTCTCACACGGCCTTGACGAGACGGTTGGCGAGCGTCGACATCGTGTACGTGCCGATCCCCATGACGACTTCGAGTGCGTTGCGCTCGGTGTAGCCCCGCGCCAGCAGGGACTTGAGCGTGTCGTCGTCCACCGCGCCAGCGGTGGCCATGGCGGCGAGCGTGAACGTCCGTATCGTTTCGAGCCGTTCGTCGGACAGGGGGCGCTCCTCGCGCAGGGCGGCGATGAGTTCGGTGTCCGCGTCGAGCTTGCGGAGCTTGCCGGTGTGCATGGCGACGCAGATGTGGCACTGGTTGCGGACGGCGATCGTCATGATGACGACCTCCCGGGACAGCGGATCCAGCGTGCACCGCTCGAAGCTCGCGCTCAAGGACAGGAAGCCGTTGAGCAGTTCGGGCGAGGTGGCCAGGCGCGCCACCGCGTCGGGCAGTGTGCCGCCCGATGCCTCGGCCACGGCCCGCATCGCCGCTCGGGACGCCTGCGGAGCGCTCTCCACGTTGTGTGCGGTGAACATGCACCCTCCTAAGGTGGTCAACATGGCTGACGATCAGATGGTAAACCAGGTTGACCTTTCTGGCGAGGGTGAACGCGCGAGTGAGGGCGGGGGCGGGCGAGGTGAGCGAGGCGGGCGAGCGGAGGGTATGGAGTCGGGTCGGCACCGGCCGCGGGCCGGGTACGAACTCCCGCTGCTGCTGTTCGCCGGGTTCCGCACGCTCATCGACGGGGTCCACGCCGAACTCGCCCGGCAAGGCCATCCGGACGCCCGTCCCGCGCACGGGTTCGCCCTCCAGGCGATCGGCCCGGACGGAGCCGCCGCCAGCGACATCGCCCGCCGCCTGGGGATCTCCAAACAGGCGGCGGGCAAGACCGTGGACAGGCTGGTCGCCCTCGGCTACGCCGAACGCTCCGACGACCCCGCCGACGCCCGGCGCAGGCTCGTACGGCTGACCGCGCGGGGACGCGACGTGCTGGCCCGCTCGGCCGCGATCTTCGACACGCTGCGTGCGGACTGGGCCGCGGTTCTCGGCGAGGAGCGCCTGCGCGCCCTCGAGGACGACCTGCGGGCCGTGACGGTCCCCGGGGCGTTCCGGCTCGACGCGGCGGGGTGGATCGGCGGAACGAGCTGAGAGACGACCGGTGCCCCGGCAAGCGCTGCCTGCCGGGGCACCGGTCGTCTCCGGTCCTCTTCGAGGTCAGACCTCGCCACGGCGCCACGGCGGCGGGGTGGCCGACCTGCGCGCGGCCTCGTAGCGGTGCACTACCCGGGTCAGTTGGCCCCGCAGCCGGTCCTGCAGCCGGTCCGCCAGTTCATGGGCCGTCGCCTCCTGGGCATGGACGACCACGTAGGTGTTCCGTACGACCAGCTCGGCGACGGCGGTCCAGGGCCGCGCGGTGTGGTGCGCCGCTGCCTTGGCGATCCTCACCTCACCGTCGGCGACGGGGACCCCCGGCCGGTCGAGGAGCGCGTCGACCTTGGACTGGACGTAGGCCAGAGCCTCCGCGTCCACGTCCCCTTCCGCCCGTACCCGTACGGCGACCATGGTGCCGGTGTTCTTGGCAGTCATGTGTCCGCTCCTTCTGATCGTGCTGATCGTTGGTCGGCGAGACCAGACTTCTGCGCGCGGCGCCTCTCGCCCATGGGCTGCTAGGCCCCACTGGGAGGCCCAGTGGACCTGAGGGCTGTCCCGTAATCCCTGACGGGCGCGCGACGACGGCTACGGCACCTCGCCGCGTTGTCGGAACGCCCGAATACGTCCAGTATTCGGGCGTCCCTCCGCCTTGCGATGCACCGCATCCGACGCCGCGCGCTGATCCGCCAGGGATTACGGGACAGCCCTTAGGGCCTCTCGTTTGGATCATGCCGGGCTCGCGGGGTCTGGCACCGCACCTCGCCGCGTTGTCGTCGGTTGGCAGGGCTCCGCCCTGCCGCCCTCCTCCGCCTTGCGATGCTCCCC
>NZ_JAMWMR010000040.1 GCF_023887685.1 Streptomyces macrolidinus
GAGGCCCTAGCCGACCCCGAGGGCGGCCTCGTCGGCCTATGCGCAGGTCAGAGGGGTGGGACGTTCAGCCCCGCGGGCCGAGACCTTCGGCATCGGGCGCGAGTGGGCGGACTCGAGGAGAGTAGGGGGTGTCAGGAGAACGATGACCTGAACATCCCTGAAGGGACCTGCCATGACCGCGCACGAGCACTCTCACCGGGGCCCGGTCTTCCGCCTGCCGCCCTTCCGCAGACGCCGGGAACCCGCACCCGGAGGACGCGAGCCCGCACCTGGACGCGAGCCGATGCCCGGACGTGAACCCGCCCCCGGAGGACGTGAACCCGCTCCGGGACGTGAACCCGCACGCGGGCAGGAGTCCGCACGCCACACCGCCACATCCGCATCCGACGCCTCGGCACACGCCGTCCCCACGCGCACCGCAGGCGCCCGAGCTCTCGCGGCCCTGCGCCTTCTCACCGGATTCATCTTCCTGTGGGCGTTCCTGGACAAGACCTTCGGCCTTCGCTATTCCACGCCGGCCGGCCAGGGCTGGATCGACGGAGGGTCGCCGACGGAGGGCTTCCTCAGCCGCGTCACGGTCGGACCGATGCAGTCGATCCTGCGCTCGTGGGCCGGAGCCTGGTGGGCGGACTGGCTGTTCATGCTCGGCCTGCTCTTCGTCGGGGTGGCCGTCATGGCAGGCGTGGCGCTGCGCCTCGCCGCAGTGGCCGGAACGCTGATGCTGGCGCTGATGTGGATCGCCTCCTGGCCCCCCGCCATCCACCGCGGGGACGGAACCCCGACCATGTCCACCAACCCGTTCGACAACTACCACGTGATCTACGCGGCAGCCCTGATCGCCGTCGCGGCGGCGGGCGCGGGCGCCACCTGGGGCCTGGGCCGACCATGGGCCCGGCTGCCGATCGTCCGCGACCACGCCTGGCTGCGCTGACCGCGGTACCTGGAAGAACCCTTGCAACACCACGGAATCGGGTCCCCCGATTCAGGAGGAGGAGACCATGCCCCGCACCATCACCGTGGGTCTCGACGGCTCGCCCGAGAGCCGTTCCGCCGCGGAATGGGCGGCCCGTGAAGCGACGCTGCGCGGACTGCCGGTCAAGCTGGTCCAGGTCTGGGAACCGATGTCCGAGCCCGTGGCCCTGGTACAGCTTCTCGGCGCCGACACCCGCCAGCACTGGACCGAGCGCATCCCGCGGGAGACCGCCGAGAACCTGCGGGAGTCCTACCCCGGCCTCGAGGTCACCACCGAGCAGCTCACCGGAGGCCCCGCCGAGGTCCTGACCCGCGAGGCGCAGGAAGCCGAACTGCTCGTCCTCGGCTCACGCGGTCTCAGCGGGCTCGGCGGCTTCCTGCTCGGCTCGGTCGGCCTCGCCGTCGTGGCGCGCACCGACCGCCCCGTCGTCCTGGTCCGCGCCGCCGCCGACCGGACCAAGGGCAAGGAAGGCAGGAAGAGCGAGGGCGAAGGCGAAGGCCAGGACGCCGCCGACACCACCGTCCGCCCCGTCGTCCTCGGCGTCGACATAGCCGAGCCCCACGAGAAGCTCATCGAGTTCGCCTTCGACACCGCCGCCCGCCACAAGGCACCCCTGCGCGCCGTGCACGGCTGGAACCCGCCGCCGTACTACGCCTACGGCATGGGCCTGGACGCCGGAGCGCACCAGGCGATGGCCCAGAGCGACGCCGCCGCCCTGGCCGAGGTGCTGCGCCCCTGGCGGGAGAAGTACCCCGACGTCGAGGTGGCCGAGGAGTGCCGCTGCGGCAGCCCGGCGAGCCTGCTCATCGAGGCCTCCCGTGATGCCTCGCTGGTCGTCGTGGGCCGCCGTATCCGCCGCGCCTCCGTCGGCGCCCACATCGGCTCCTTCACCCATGCGGTCCTGCACCACGCCACCGTCCCGGTCGCGGTGGTCCCGCACGACTGACAACCTGACCGAGAGACGGTGAACCGGCCGGGGGCGGCAGACCGCCCCCGGCCGTCCGCATGAGCGATCCCGGCCGCATGGGACGGGGGCGCGCACCGTTCGACGGGAGGAGAGCAGTGGAGATCATCGCGTACGGCGTCCTCGTGGACGAGGAGCCACTGCTGCGGGAAGAGTTCCGCAAGGCGTTCGGCGACCATCACGAGCTGCGCTGTCTCGGACTGTTCCTGGACAAGGACACCGTCCCGACCGCGCTCGGTCACGAGGTCGTGGTCACCGGCGCGAACGACACCCTGGACGCCGTGGTGCTGCGGGCACTGGCCGAGGGCGGCACACGGATGATCGCCCAACGGTCCACCGGCTACAACAACATCGACCTGAAGGCGGCCGAGGACCTCGGGCTCTCGGTATCCCGGGTCTCCTTCTACTCGCCGTACTCCGTCGCCGAGTTCGCCTGGACCCTGGCCCTCGCGATCGACCGCCGTATCGTCCGGGCCGCGCTGCGCACCCGGGACTTCGACTTCCGGCTCGACGGGCTGATGGGCCGCGATCTGCACGACCGTACGGCCGGGGTGGTGGGCACCGGCAAGATCGGCGCGGCGTTCGCGCGCATCGCCCATGGCTTCGGGATGCGGCTGCTGGGCTCCGACGTCGCGGAGAACCCCGAGTGCCTCGCCCTCGGCATGGAGTACGTCCCGCGCGAGCGGCTGTTCGCCGAGTCGGACCTGATCAGCCTGCATGTGCCGCTGCTGCCGGACACCCACCACGTCGTCGACGCCACGACCCTCGCGCTCATGAAGGACGACGCGATCCTGGTCAACACCGGGCGCGGCGGCCTCGTGGACACCGACGCCCTGCTGGAGACGCTGCGCACGGGGAAGCTGGGCGGTGTCGGCCTCGACGTGTACGAAGAGGAGGCCGGCGTGTTCTTCCTCGACAAGTCGCTGGAAGTCATGACCGACGAACGCCTCGCCCGGCTGATGACCTTCAACAACGTCCTCGTCACCTCGCACCAGGCGTACTTCACCAAGGACGCCGTCGACCAGATCGTCCGGACCACGGTCGCCAACATCGAGGACCACTTCGCGGGCCGCCATGGCGAGAACACACTGGTGCGCCCCCGGGCGGCCTGACACCGGCCCCCACAGGGCAACCGTGGGACGGCCGACCCAATCGCCCCCTGGGCCCGTCGGCGTCTGACCAGGGACGATCGGCCCCTGCCCGCACCATCGCCGTACGACTTGACTGAGAGCTACAGGCGCCGGGCCCCAGATCCCCCCGACGCCACACGTGCACATCTCGGCCGCGGTCGCGGCCGAACGCCACCCGCGGTGCACGGCCTCCCGACCACCGTCGGGCTCCCGTGCGCCGCGGGCGGCCAGAATGGAGAGTCGTCATGACACACGCTCCGCAGCAGCCCCGCGCCTACTTCGCCGGTGGCGGCATCGCCTCGCTGGCCGCCGCCGTCTTCCTGATCCGCGACGGAGGCCTGCCCGGCGAGAACATCCACGTCCTGGAGGAACTCCCGCTCGTCGGCGGCGCGATGGACGGCGGCGGCGAGCCCGCCGGGTACGTCAGCCGCGGCGGACGGATGCTCGAGGACGAGGCCTACACCTGCGTGTGGAACCTCCTGGAGACCATCCCCACCCTCACCGACGACACCATGTCGGTCCGCGAGGAGATCCGGCAGTTCAACATCAAGTGGCCCACCGAGGCGAAGGCCCGCCTGATCGGCGAGGGCACGACCGTCCTGGACGCCGCCGACTACGGCCTCGACACCCATGACCGGCTGGAACTGACCCGCCTGCTGATGCTGCCCGAAGCGGTCATCGGGGCCCGCCGGATCGAGGACTTCTTCTCCCCGCACTTCTTCCGGACCAACTTCTGGGCGATGTGGCGCACCACCTTCGCCTTCCAGACCTGGCACAGCGCCGTCGAACTCAGGCGCTACTTCCTGCGCTTCATCCAGGAGTTCCCGCGGATGCACACCCTCTCGGGCGTGCGCCGTACCCGGCTCAACCAGTACGACTCGATCATCCGCCCGGTGCGGGCCTGGCTGACGTCCCGCGGGGTGCGCTTCGAACACGGCGTACGCGTCGTCGACGCCGACTTCACCACGGCGGAGGACGGCACCCGCCGCGTCCACCGGCTGCACCTGGAGCGCGACGGACAGCCGGAGACCCGCGACCTCGCCGAGACCGACCTCGCCTTCCTCACCCTCGGCTCGATGACCGCCGACGCCTCCTACGGCAGCGACGACCGCGCACCGGAGCTGATCCGCGACCTGCGCGACGGCGGCTGGCGGCTGTGGGAGACCATCGCCGCCAAGGCGGACGACTTCGGCCGGCCGGCCGCCTTCCACGGCAACGTGGACGAGGCCAAGTGGGAGTCCTTCACCCTCACCATGCGCAGCCCCCTGCTGCTGCACCGCATCGAGGAACTCTCCGGCAACCTCCCCGGCACCGGCGCGCTGATGACCTTCAAGGACTCCAACTGGCTGATGTCCATCGTCGTGCCGCACGCCCCGCACTTCGACGGCCAGCCGGAGGACGTGTACACCCTGTGGGGGTACGGCCTGTTCGTCGACAACGACGGCGACTTCATCGACAAGCCGATGGCCGAGGCCACCGGCCGGGAGATCCTCACCGAACTCCTCGGCCACCTCGGCATGTCGGACATCGAGGACGAGGTCGCGGCGACCACCACCGTGATCCCGGTCATGATGCCGTACATCACCAGCCAGTTCGCCCCGCGCACCCCGAACGACCGGCCGCTGGTCATCCCGCGCGGCGCGGCCAACTTCGCCTTCCTCGGGCAGTTCACCGAGATCCCCGAGGACGTGGTCTTCACCGTCGAGTACTCCGTCCGCGGCGCCATGCACGCCGTCTACGGCCTCCTCGGCCTGCCCGACGAGATCCCCGGCATCTACCACGCCCTCGCCGACCCGAAGACCGCCTTCGGCGCGCTCAAGGCCGCGCTGGCCTGAGCGCAGTGGCCGGTCCGACCGGGGCGCGGGACGTGGTCGCCCACATCCCGCGCCCCGGCGGTGCGTGCTCCGGTCGTACGCCGACACACACCCCGCCGCTGCTCGCGGGCCTCCGGTGCCGGGCGGACAGTAGGAGCCATGACCGACATGCCCGGACCGCACCCGCAGCTCCCGCGCCACGAGACACCGGAGGAACGAGCCGACCGCAACCTGATCGAACTGCTCCAGGAACTGCGGGTCGTGCTGACAGGCGTGCAGATCGTCTTCGCCTTCCTGCTCGGCGTGGCCTTCACCAGCCGCTTCCCGTACCTGGACCACTTCCAGCACAGTACGTACGTGGTGACGCTGCTGCTCACCGTGATCGCCTCGGCCATCCTGGCCGCGCCCGTCGCCCTGCACCGCGGCCTGTTCCACCGGGGCGTGAAGCCGCGCATCGTGGCCCTGTCCGCCCGCCTCGCCCAGATCGGGCTGGTCTTCCTCGCCCTGGCGCTCAACGGGGCCGTCCTGCTGCTGATGGCCATCGTGCTCGGACGAGTCCCGGCCGTCGTCATCACCGCCCTCACCCTGCTGCTCTTCGCCGGGCTCTGGCTCGTACTGCCGTGGGCACTGCGCCAGGAGTGAACCGCCTTGGGGGAGGATCGTGATGACGGACCGTCAGCTTCGAGGCTCAGGGCGGGAAGGGGGCTCGCGCAGCAGGGACAGCCGCCGCGCGGTCAGTTCGTCGACGACGTCCGTGCCCGCGCGCTTGGCGGACTCCGGGCCGGACGCCTCCATCAGCAGGCTCGGGATCTTCGTCCCGTCGAACCGGGCGCAGACCAGCCGGTGGGCCGCGTACACCCGCTGAAGGGCCGCGTCCAGCTCCAGGACCGCGGGGTCGTGGAGCCCCAGGGAGCGCAGGGAGGGCCGGGCCGCCCGCAGGGTCTTCACCAGCAGGGCGTGATCACGGGTCTGGAAGCCGCTGAAGCCCCGGCGGACCATCGGCGGAAGCATGGAGGGGCGCACCTCGTACTCGTAGTCCACGGGGCTGAGCCCGCCCGCGAACTTCATGGCGAGGGCGGAGTGGCGGCACATCTCCGACGCCAGCCCCAGCGCCCTGGTCGCCGCCCGCGCGTCGCCCGCCCGCAGTTCGCCCAGGAAGCACTGGACGCCCGCGACGACGGCCTGGATGAGGACGAAGAAGAGCTGGTGCCCGACCCGCCAGTGCTCGTGCGGGCGCGGGCAGTCGGTCAGCGCCGCGTCGTCGTCGGCGGTGTGCGCGGGGCAAGCGGCGGGCGGCACGGCGCCGTCCGGGTACTCCAGCAGGCAACGCCAGCCCGACGACAGCACGTCCAGGTCGCGCGGGTCCCCGCAGCCGCAGCGCTCCTGGTGCACGGCCACGACGTGATGCGTGTGCAGCCCGCCGAGGAGGAAGGCGTCCGTGGAGTGTTCCCTGGCCCGCGCGACCCCGAAGTAGACGTCGTGCTCGTCGTGTTCGTCGTACTCCTCGGCCCCCGGCTGGGGAATCACCGGGTCACCCGCAGGGTGCAGTACGGCGTCCACGGCATCCAACCGCCGTGCCGCCGCGGCTAGTTCGCCCATACGGCGCGGCAGGGCGGCCGGGTCCGCCAGGACCAGCCATGGTTCCCGACACACCGGACACTCGCGGGCCTCGTGCGCTGCGGCCACGGATCCCCCTCACCCTCAAAGCCATGACGCCGACCACGCGGCGTCGAGCGATGACCATCGACACTAGGTCTCCGTCCCACCCGTTCCAGCGGGCCGTCACCGAACAAGCAACGCACTGCAACGACCGGGTCCGCGACGGCTGACGGCACTTGATGGCGGTGGTCATGTTCGCGTGGCCGGGATGGACAACACACGGGCGGACGCGGTCCGATGAACGAGCAGAGCCTTCACGCCGACCGGTCGCCCCAGGGCCTTCCAGCCCATGGTTCTCGAAGGTAGGGACTGCATGAGCCACCCCGTCGTCGAGACACTAGCTCCGCTGTCCGGAAGGCGCTGCGCCGTCACGGGGACCAGCACCGCGGCGCGGGTGATGCGCGACCATCTGCGGCGTCTCGGCGGGGAGTTCGCGACCGAGGAAGCCGACGGTGCAGACGGCGAGGCCGGTGAGACCGAGGGCGGTGACGGCGCCGACGGCCCCGCGCCGGCGGCCCGAGCCCGGGTGGACGGCCCGCTCGGAGCCGCCGAGACGGTGGTCCGCTGGGCCGACGTGCTGCCCGCCGACCTCGTCTTCGACGAGGCGTCCGCGCAGGCCGTGTGCGGCATCATGCACGTGCACGGCCGCCGCCACGGGCGCCCGCGGGCGCTGATGCTCGATGTCGCGGGCACCGCCGCCGGAGTCCTCGGCACCATCGGACTGCTCGGCCAACTCGCCTGCGCCGACCCGGACATGGCGCGTCAGGCGGCGGCCACCGGGGTCGACCGCGCCGCCCTGTTGCTGAGCGCGCACTACCTGGCCGTCGCCTCCGCCGACTCCCCGCTTCCCGCGTCCCGTCCGGGCGGCCCCCCCTTTCGGAGCCTGGACGGGGTGTGGTTCGAGATCGAGGCCCTGGACGCCGAACCCTGGGCGCGCTTCTGGGCGGCTCTGGGGGCGCCGCGCGCGGCGGCCCGCGACGGCTGGCGGACGTTCGCCGCACGCTTCTCCGTCGCCGCGGCCCCGCTTCCGCGCGCCCTGCACACCGCCGCCCGCAGGCCGTTCGCCGAGGTGCGCGCGCTGGCCGAGCGGTGCGGAGCGAGCATCTGCCCGATCACGACCATCGCCGAGCGACGCCGTGAACTGGGCCTGGATCAGCAGGCGTTGATCCCCGACCCCTGGCTGCTGAGGCCCGGCCCGGAACCGGACACGACGGCACCCGACGCCACGCGCTCCCGAGCGCCCCGGCCCGCGAGCGGACCCGTCGGCCCTCTCGGTCCCCTCCGCGGCCTCGTCGTCCTGGAGGCCGGGCGCCGGATCCAGGGCCCGCTCGCCGCGCATCTGCTGCGGCTCCTGGGCGCCGAGGTCGTACGCGTCGAACCCCCCGGCGGCGACCCCATGCGGGGCATGCCTCCCCTGTGCGGCGACCACTCCGCCGTATGGCTGGCGCTCAACCACGGCAAGAGCGCCGTGGAGATCGACATCAAGAGCGCGCGCGGGCGGCGCGACGTGCTGGAGGCGGCCCGCGGCGCCGATGTCTTCCTGCACAACTGGGCACCGGGCGCGGCCGAACGACTCGGCCTGGACAGCGAGACCCTGCACCGGGCGAACCCCGCGCTGGTGTACGCCCACACCTCGGGCTGGTCGGATGCCGTACCGACCCCGCCGGTGGGCACGGACTTCATGGTGCAGGCGCGGTCCGGCGTCGCCGACGCCCTGCGCCCCGACCCCGGCGAGCCGCCCCGCCCGACGCTGATGACGGTCGTGGACGCGCTCGGCGGCATGCTCGGCGCCGAGGCCGTGGTCGCCGGACTGCTGCACCGCCGACTGACCGGCCGCGGCAGCGCGGTGGAGTCCTCGCTGCTGTCGGCGGCGAACCTGCTGCTCGACCCGGTTCTCAGAAGCGGGCGCCCGCCGTACGGGCGGCGACCGGACCCCATACGTGCCGCGCACGGCTGGGTCACGGTCCCCGACGCGGACACGGACACCCAGGGAGCGTACGACGGCCGGATGATTCCGGTGACGACCTCCCTGCGCGCCGCCGACCTGGACGGTCCGTTGGCAGCCGTACCGACCACCACCGCCCACGGCTGCACACTGCCGCCCGGCCCCTGGTCGGCCGGGCCGCACCGGATATCACGGTAGACCTCCGGCGCCGTCCGCAACTCACCCCCCGCGACGGGGACTTCAGGGGTGCGCGCGGGCGAGACCGGCGCCGGGAACGCAAGCGACCACACAAGGGGGACATCCATGGTGGCTTCGCCGACGGGACAGGACTGCTGGCACATCGTGCCGCCCCGGCCGCTGCGGGTGCTGTGCCTGCGGCACACGGGGGAGGGGGAGTTCTGGCTGAACACCTGGCGCACGCTGACCGCGCTGCTCTTCGAATGGGGGCTCGCCGGACCGCACACCCGCGCGGTCGGTGTGCTCTACGACCTCCCGGACCGGCCGGGCGGCGGAATCCGCTACGACGCCTGCCTGAGCGTGGACCAGGCGGATGTGATCGAAGGCGACGTCTGGCGCTGCCTGGACAGTGTGCGCGGGCTCAGGTACGAGGTGATCATGAGCGAGGCGCCGCTCGCCCGGGTCGGTTCGCGGCACTCCCGGCGCCTGACCGACATGTCGGTGACCAGTGGCACGTGGGCGAAGAAGCCGCGCAGGGGCTCGGGCCTCGGCGCTCCGCTGTACGAGGTCTATCCGTGCAGCCCCGTCTTCCTCGAAGGGGATGTCCCGGTGGTCGAGTGGTACCAGACCGTCCACGCCGCGCAGGACGGTCCGGTGCGCTGCGGCTCGGGTGGCTCAAGCGGCTCGGGTGGCTCGGTCGGCTCGGGTGGCTCGGTCGGTGAGCTGGTCAGTCGGCGGCATCGAGGCCACGACATGCGATCGTCCTGAGCCTGCGCCGGTCCACCTTGCCGGTCGGGGTGTGCGGCAACTCGCCCAGCAGCACCAGGCGTTCGGGGAGCTTGCGGTCCTCCAGCGCCCGGTGCCGCAGGCGGGCGACGAGATCCTCCAAAGTGGGCGTCGCGCCGGGGGCGGGCACCACGCACGCGCACAGCCGTTCGCCCATCAGCGGGTCCGGCACGCCCACGCACGCGGCGTCGCGTACCCCGTCGAGCTGGACCAGCACCTGTTCGACCTCCAGCGGGCTGATGCTCGCCCCGCCCCTGACGACGATCTCCTTGCGCCGGTCCACGACCGTCAGCCTGCCCTCGGCGTCGAGCCTCCCGAGGTCGTCCGTGCGTACCCACCCACCCGGGGTGCGATACCGGGCGTTGAGATGGGGAGCGCCCACATAGCACAGCGGGGTGAAGGGGCCACGGGCCACGATCTCGCCGACCTGTCCGGGGCCGACGTCGTTCAGGTCGTCGTCCACCACCCGGATGTCCACGATCGCCGGATTGGGGCGGCCCGACTTGGCGCCCTCGGCGTCGTCGGAGATCGTGCAGTGCACCCCGTCCGACGATCCGTACGTGCTGATGACGGGGCACGCGAAGAGCGCGGCGGCCCGGCGCGCGGTGGCGTCGTCCAGCTTCGCACCGCCGACGACCACGGCGCGTACGCCGGTGAGGTCCGCGGTGGCGGCCGACGGGTCGTCGGCCATCATCCGCAGCATGGTGGGCACCCCGAAGACATGGCTGGGGCGATGGCGGGTGATCAGGCGGAGCGCCTCGGCCGCGTCGAACCGCGCCTGGAGGACCAGCGTGCCGCCGTGCACCACGAGGGTTCCCACGGTGGCGTTGCTGCCGAACGCGGCGGACAGCGGCACCAGCCACAGGCTCCGGGGCCGTTCGCCCGGGTCGAGGACCTCGCCGACGACGGCGCCGAGGCCGGTGGCGAGCGCGTTGTGCGAGAAGGCCACCATCTTCGGGGCGGCCTCGCTGCCCGAGGACACCATGATCCGCGCGGCACCGTCCGGATCCGGCCGCACGGGCGCGGCCGGTGCGCGGCCCAGTAGATCGTCAAGGCAGGGGGCGTGGTCCGTGCGCTGAGCCGAGACCACCGTGTGCAGATGGGGCAGGGTACGGGTGAGCGCGAGGGCCGGGGTCAGATAGTCGTGGCCCCGATGCGTTCCGGGGACGATGACGCAACTCGCCCTGGCCCCGGCGAGCAGCGCGGCGGCCTCCTTGCCGCCGCGCCCCGGCGGGAACGGCAGCAGGACGGCGCCCAGCGCGGCGACCGCCAGTTCGGCCACGCACGACAGACGGCTGTTCGGCAACTGGACCCCGACCACATCGCCCTGCTTGACGCCGTGTTCGGCGAGCCCGCCCGCCAACCGCAGCGCCAGGCCGTGCAGTTGACCGAAGCCGGTCTCGCCCTCGGCGTCGATGACGGCGATCCGGTCGCCCGACCTGCGCGCCTGCTCCTCGAACAGGCTGAACAGGTCGAGATCGCGGTAGAGACCCTGAGCGGCCCAGCGGCGGCGCAGGGGATACGGCACGAGGTCGGTGAGGAAGGACGTCGAATGGTCGGTGGTGGTCAACAGGCACCTCCAGGTCCGGCGACGTGTCGGTGTCAGGGCGGAGTGCGTCGGTGTCAGGCCGGGGTCGTCTCCCCGTGCCGGTATGCGGTGAGGATCGCCTCGCGCTGCTCGGCGTCGAGATAGCGGACGGCCTCGCGCACCGTCACCCCCGAGGAGCGGCCGGCCCGCGGCAGGAGCCAGCCGTGGACCTCGGCGGGGTGCTTCTTGCTCGCCTGCCGCAGCACCCAGCCGAGGGCCTTGCGGACGAAGAAGCGCGGGTCCTCCAGGAGCGGGTCGCCGATCTCCGTGAAGACCGGCCAGTACGGCGCGAATCCCGCGTCGTCGCCGACGGGGAGGAGGAAGCCGAGGATGCCCGAGCGGCGGATCCACTGGTGTTCCTCGGCGGCCCAGCGGCGGTAGGTGTCCACCACGGAGGGCTCCCGCAGCAGCAGCCGTCCCGCGACGGACCCGGCGAGCAGATCGACGAGGGCCCAGGTACGGCTGTCGCGCAGCAACTCCTCCAGGAGTGCGGTGTCTTCGGGGCGCAGCACGGCAACGTGCCGTTCGAGCAGGATTGCGGCGGCGATCCGGGACTCGTGCACCTCCGGGGCCCACAGCGCGCGGGCGCAGGCCACGAGTTGGGGATGACCGAGCCGGCCGCTCGCGCGGACGCTGTCGGCCACCGCCTTGCGGATGACCGGCAGTCTGACCCCGTAGTGCAGCAGATCGCTCTTGAGATACCGCTTGGCGCCCTCCGCGGTCTGCGGGTCACCGGCCGCGCGCAGGCGGGCCGTGAGCTGCTCCACCAACCGCGTCGTCTCCGTCGTCTCCGCGTCCACCGGTTCGTCCCTTCTGTCACCGTCACTCGCGCCTACCCTGCGGGTGGTCCGGGGCGACAGGCAAGGCCAACGCGCGGGCCGCACGGGTGAGCGCGTCGGCGAGCTGGGTCAACCGCTCGGTGACCAGCGGGTCTTGGAACCGTCCGTCCAGGTGTGCGGAGCGCGCGTCGGGGATCGCGACCTGGTCGGGCAGCATCCAGCCGTGCAGCCAACGCACCGAGGTACGGAGCTGGTTCAGCGCGTTGCTGTTGGACCGGCCGCCCAGCGCGCTGACACCTGCGAACACCTTCCCCCGGGCATGCGGGATGTCCAGCAGGTCCAGGGCGTTCTTCAGCGCCCCGCTCATCCCCCCGTGGTACTCGGGGGTCGCCAGCACCACCGCGTGCGCCCGCGACACCGCACGCCGCAGTACGGCGACCGCCGGATACTCCGGCCAGGGAGCGGTCTTGTCCCCGTCGCAGAACGGCAATCGCAACTCGGCCAGCCGGATCGCCTTGGTACGGCAGCCGAGTTCGGCGGCGCGGGCGAGAACGACGTCCAGAGCGGCGCCACTTGTCGAGTTCTTGCGCGCGCTCGCGGCGATTCCGAGGACGTGGAGGGGCCGCTCCCCGGGCATCACGTCTCCCCGACGGCGCGCGGGCCCGCGGCCATCAGACGGTCCCCGGTCCGCAGGCGTGCGCGGGGGCCTCGTACACGATCTCCAGGACCAGGCCGGTCTCCTTGCTGTGCACATGGCCGTAGGTGTGGCCGAGCTCGTCCGCCGGGGTGTAGGCGAGCTGCTCGATCTCCGGCCGTGCGGCGAGGAAGTCCAGTACCGCGGGCACCTGTTCGGGCCACTTCACCGACAGCGCGTGGTGGGACATCAGGGCCGACTTGCGCCGGTCGCTGTACGAGGCCCACTCGCCGCGGGCGCGGCAACTGAACAGCTCGTACTCATGGCCGTCCACACAGAGGTTGATCCAGTGCCCGGGTGTGCCGTAGCGGCGGGGGGCGATGTAGGACGGGCCGTGCCGGACGTCGCTGGTCGCGCCGAACGCCTCGACGGAGGCGAGCCAGTTGTCGAAGTCGTCCTCGATCACGTAGTCGCCCGCGTACACGGCCACGTGGTGGACGCTGTCCACCTGGAGCGTGGACGGGTCGGCGGACGTGCCGAGGAACTCCTTGAGGACCTGCTCGGGCGTACTGCGCCGGGCCTGCTCCAAGTGGTCCACGATGCGGTCCAGATAGGCCGGATGGTCGTCCTGCGGCGGCAGTACCGCCGGGGCGTCGAAGAGCGTCACGTCATCACTCCTGCCGGGCTGTCGCGAACGAGGGTTCGGCGGATTCGGTGGCTGCAGTGGGTGCGGTGGGTGCAGTGGCTGCGGTGGGTGCGGTCGGGAGACGGAAGAACTCCGCCGCGTTCTCCCGGGCGACGCGGTCGAGGAGACCCGGGTCGACGCCGGCGAGCCGGAGCCGCAGAACCGTCTTCGCCAGGCCCAGGGGATCGGCCGAGCCGAAATGGAAGCCGGAGTTCAGCATCAGCCGATCGGGGCCGAACTCGTCCAGCAGAGACAGCAGTTGATGGTGATCGGTCTTGAGACGGACCTGGAACAGCCGGTCCGAGGCCGGGGACACCGCGATGCCCAGGCCGCCGCAGCCCAGTCCGGCGGCGACCGGCAGCATCGGCGGCGCGACATCCATCAGCGCCACGCGGGCCGGATCGACCAGACCGTCATCGATCGCCTGCCGCAGCACCTCCATCATGCGATGGAACTCCGGCATCCCGGGCGGCAGTTCCACCATCACCGGCTTGCCCAGGGCGGTCGCCAGCTCCAACTGCTTAGCGAACACCGTCAGTTCAGCCTCCGAGAAGCGCCGGATCGACAACTCGCCCAGTGCCAGCACCCGAGGATCGTCCAAGCGGGCCGCGAGCCGGTCGACGCCGTCCATGGCGCTCGCCAGATCGGCCATGTCGGCGGCGTGCACCGACAGGCCGAGCCAGACACGTACCCCGTAGTGGGCCGCGCGCCGTGTCTCGGTGGTCAGCAGCCGTTCGAAGCGCGCCTCGTAGGACGCGCCGCACGGCCGGGTCTCGTTCGACGCCGAACAGGGGATCAGCACGGTGTCCACCCCGCTGAGCGCCATCAGTTCGTAGTCGTCGGCGTTGCGGCCGTCCGCGTGGATGTGGTGGTCGAAGACCCGGACGGGCGGGCAGCCGATCGCCTCGTCAGGCGGCAGTTGCGGCATCGTACTGCTCCTGCAGATAGGCGATGCTGCGCTTGAGAGCGGCGTCGAAGTCGTCCGAGTGGTTGTACAACTCGACGCTGTAGTAACCCTCGTAGCCCTGCTCGCGGCAGATCCGGAAGAACGCGCGGAAGTCGATGTCACCGTCGCCCGGGATCTCGTGATGGTGATGACGGCCCTTGATGTCCTCCACCTGGATCACCGAGGTCGCGCGCAACGAGCGGGCCACGGAGGCGAGATAGTCCTCCTCGACGACACGGCAGTGACCGAGGTCCTGGGCCAGCGTGAAACGCGGGGTGGCGAAGTCGTCGATCAGCGCGACCGCTTGGTCGTTGGACTCGACGAAGAAGCCCGGCTCCGGCTCCATGGCCAGCACGACCCCGTCGCAGTGGTCGATCAGCCGGGTCAGGCCCTCCCTGAGCCAGCGGTCCGCGTCCTGCTCGGACACCTCCGGCTTACGGATGCCGCTCGCGAAGTTGATCACGGGCACGCCGAGGTCGGCCGCGATGTCCAGGGCGCGCTTGACGAGGTCGATGCGCCGCTCCCGGCCCTCCCGCGTGGGGTGGATCAGGGAGGGCTCGAACCGCTCGGCGCTCAGCAGGTTGTCGGCCCCGGCCGCCAGACAGCAGGCGACGATGCCGTAGCGCTCCAGGGCCGACGACAGCCGGTCCGCGTCGGCCGGACCGAAGGTGAAGGGGTCGATGTGCTGGGGATGCAGGGACAGTTCGATCGCCTGGTAGCCGGCGTCCGCGACGGCGCGCACCGCCTCGGTGACGGGGACACTGCGCAACCCGTTGGCGTTGTAGCTCGTCTTCAGCACGGTGGTTCCTCCGGTTCGACTCGGATGGGCAGTTGAGCCTTGCTCAGTCAGTCGTGACCCTGCTCGGGCCGCCTCGCGCAACGGGCCTCACACACCCTGGAGCGGGAAGGCGTCCAGGTATCCCTCGATGTCGAGCAGACCGTGCCCGCTCACACACACCACGATCACGGTCGGCCGGCGGGCGGCCGAGGCCTCGTCGATGGCCGCGCGCAGAGCGTGACACGACTCCGGTGCCGGCAGGAAGCCCTCCAGCCGCAGCACGAGCCGTCCGGTCTCGAAGATCTCCCGCTCCTCGTAGGCGACCGCGTCCAGCCAGCCCGCCGAACGCAGCACGCCCACGGCCGTCGACCCGCTGTGCTGGCGCAGCCCTCCCACATGCGTCTCGGGCAACTCGTAGTCCAGACCGAGGGTGTACGACTTCGACAGCGGCGTCATCCGGCCCGGATCCGCGTGATCGTAGCGCCAGGTCCCCTTGGTCAGCCGGGGCGCGGCGGCCGACTCCGCGCCGATCAGCCGCAGTCCGTCGCCGCGCGCCCGCTTCTGTTCCAGGAACGGCGCCATCAGCCCCATGAGGTTGCTGCCGCCGCCCACCGCGGCGACCAGGACGTCCGGCTCCTCGCCGAGAGCGGTGAGCTGCGCGCGGGTCTCCTGGCCGATCACCGTCTGGTGCATCAGCACATGCGGCAGGTTGCTGCCGGACACGTACCGCACCTCCGGATGCTCGGCCGCGTACGAGATGGCCTCGCCGATCGCCGTGCCGAGGGAACCGGAGGCGTGCCGACCCGACTCGCGTACCGCCCGGCCCACGGCCGTCACCGCGCTCGGGGACTCGTGCACCCGCGCGCCCAGCATGGACAGCACGGCACGCCTACTGGTCTTCTGCCGAGCGGACACCCCGGCCCAGAAGACGATGCTCTCCAGGCCGAACATCCGCGCGGCGTACTGGACCGCGTGCCCCCACTGCCCGGCGCCCGTCTCGGTGACCAGGGTGCGTACGCCCTCACGGGAGGCGAAGTAGGCTTGCGCGATCGCCGAGTTCAGCTTGAAGCTCCCGGTGGGGAGCTGGTCCTCGCGCTTGAGGTAGATCCGCGCCGGAGTACCGAGATGCCGCTCCAGGGCCCGCGCCCGTGTCAGCCGCGTCGGGCGCCCGATCTCCGCGTACCGGCGGCGCACCTCCTCGGGTACGGGCAGCAGTGCCTCGTCGGAGCGCTCCTGCTCCTGCACGGCCCGCAGCCGGATCCGTGTCATCAGCTCCAGCGCGGAGCCGCCCTCGGCGTCCTGCGGGGGCGGCAACTCCTCGGGCAGGAGCCTGGCGAAGTTGAGCCAGGCGGTGGGCACGGGGACGGCCGTGGCGGGCGCGAGCTGCGAGGTACTGGACCCACCTGTCCGACCGGTCCCGACAGCCTCGCCGGTCGCACAGGTCTCGTCAGTCTCGCCGGTCGTACGGGTCGCACTGGTTGCACCGGTCGCACCGGTCTTGTCAGTCTCGTCGGTCTCGTCGATCGATACGGACATACGCCTCGCCTCGTCGCTGGGGCTGGGTGGCCTACGCCTTAGCAGCCTCCGGAGTGGGTTGCCGCCTCACAAGGCGGCACAGGGCTTCGTGCCGAAGGGCATCAACAGGCCCGTGAGCGGCCTCGCCGGGCGTTGACCTTCTCGGGCAACCCGTCGCGCAGCCCCCTGGCCGGGCCGAACTCCCGTGCTCTGCTGGGGCTCCGGTTCGCTCCAGGGAGGGGACGGCGAGGCGACGATGACCACGCGTGAGGTGCCCACGGTCTGCCGGATGTGCCATGGGGGGTGCGGTGCGCTCGTGACGGTCGAGGGCGAACGGGCCGTGTCGATCAAGGGCCACCCCGGCAACCCCAACAACGCCGGGTTCCTGTGCGCCAAGGGCCGGGCCTCCATCGAGCACGCCTACCACCCCGACCGGCTGAGGCAGCCGTTGCGCCGCACCGGCCCGCGCGGCAGCGGCGGTTACCGGCCGATCGGCTGGGACGAGGCGCTCGACGAGGTCGCCGAGCGCCTGGCCGCGGCACGCGAGCGGGACGGCGCCGAGTCGGTCGTCTTCGCACAGGGCACCGACCGCAACTACCAGGAATGGCTGTTCCGTTTCGCCAACGCCTTCGGCTCGCCCAACGTGCTGGGCCCGGCACACGTCTGCTTCTACCCCCGGGTCATGGCCGGCATCCTGACCCTGGGCGGATTCACGTTCTGCGACTACGAGCACGACCCCGAGGTCGTCGTCGTATGGGGCAGCAACAAGGCCGCCACGCACGGCGACGGCGTCATCGGCACCCGCCTGCTGTCGGCCGTCTCCCGCGGCACCCGGCTCATCGTCATCGACCCGCACCGCACCGGGCTCGCCGCCCGCGCCGACTGCTGGCTCCCGCTGCGCCCCGGCACGGATGCCGCCCTCGCCCTCGGGCTGCTGCACATCGTCATCGCGGAAGGCCTGCTCGACAAGGAGTTCATCGAGCAACACACCACCGGCTTCGAGCAGTTGAGGCAGCACGTCCGCGACTGGGACCCACGGCGGGTGGCCGCTGTCACGGGCGTGCCCGCCCAACTGATCGTCCGCGCCGCCCGTCTCTACGGCACCGCCGGGTCGGCCGCCGTCGAACTGGGCACCGGCACCGCGCAGCACGCCAGTTCCTTCGACACCGCCCGCGCCGCCATCCTGCTGTCGGCCCTGTGCGGGAACATCGACCGGCCGGGCGGAGACGTGCTCTGGGACCCCCAGCCGATCATCGGCCGCCGGACCATGCCGATGAGCGAGGCGCTGCCCGCCGACCAGGCCGCCAAGCGCCTGGGCGCCGACCGGCACCGTGTGCTGTCCATGTCGGGCTGGGCCCATCCCTCCGCCGTATGGCGGTCCGTGCTGGACGAGGACCCCTACCCGGTCCGCGCCATGGCGGTCTTCGGCAGCAACCTGCTGGTGGCCTACCCCGACTCCGACCGGGTGCGCCGGGCGCTCGGCGCCCTGGACTTCCTGTGCGTCACCGACCTCTTCCTCACCCCGACCGCCGCACTCGCCGACATCGTGCTCCCCGCCAGCGGCTGGCTGGAGCGCGACCAGATCGTGGAGCACGCCAACTACGTGGCCGCCCGCCGCGCGGTGACCTCGGTGGGGGAGTCCCGGTCGGACGAGGAGATCCTCAACGACCTCGCGGGCCGCCTCGGTCTGGAAGGCTTCTGGGACAGCGCTCGTACGGCGCTCGACGCCCGGCTGGCCCCGGCCGGCACCACCTGGCGCGAGCTGGCCGACGGCTACTACCGGCCCACCGAACTGCGCCACTTCAAGTACCGGGAGCGCGGATTCGCCACCCGCAGCGGACGCGTCGCCCTCTACCACGAAGGCCTGCTCCGCATGGGCTACGAGCCCCTGCCCGTGTACGAGCCGCCGATCCGACATCTCCGCGCAGGCGAACACCTTCTGACGAGCCGTCACTCGCGCTTCTACTTCAACTCCGAGTTCCGCAACGTGCCGTCCCTGCGCGCCAAGGAGCCCCACCCCCGGCTGGAGATCCATCCCGGCACGGCGGCGGCCGAAGGCATCGAGGACGGCGACTGGGCGGTGCTGGAGGCGCGCGGACACCAGGCCTTGTTCCGGGCGCGGGTCACCGACGAGGTGCGCCCCGGCGTACTGTGCGCCGCCGCCTCGTGGTGGTACCCCGAGCTGCCGCCCGACCGCTCCTGGCGGATCTCCAACGTCAACCGGCTGCTGCGCGACGGCGACGAGAACCCGGCGATGGGCTCGTCCACCCTGCGCGGCGTCCCCTGCACCGTGCGGCGCGCCCCCGACGACCTGGTCGCCGCCTGCCTCGACACCGCCCGCACCGAGTGGGCCGACGAACTGCCCTGACCGACCGGCCCGCCCCGCACCAGGAGTACCGGAGCACGCAGGAGTGCCGGAGCACGCACGAGTACTGGAGTACCGGAGCACCAGGAGGGACCACCACATGGCAGCGGCGACACCAGCGGGACCGTCTTGGGCGGACGGCGCGAGCGACCATCAAGTCCGCGAGGAAATCCGGCAGTTGTGCGCGGACGACCACGACTACGCGGACGGCACCGTCTTCAACTCCATCTGCTCCGAGCCGTTCCCCCTCGCCCGGGAGGTCTTCGCCGAGCACTTCGGCGCCAACATGGGCGACCACCGGATCTTCCCGAGCCTGCCCCGCGTCACCACGCTCGTCACCCGCATGCTCGGCGATCTGCTGGGCGCGCCCGACGCGGGCGGGGTACCCACCTCCGGGGCCACCGAAGCCAATCTGCTCGCCGTACTGGCCGCCGTGCGCGACGCCCGCGGCACCGGACGGCCCCGCGTCCTGCTGGCCCGCAACGCCCATTTCTCCTTCGAGAAGATCCTCGCGCTGCTGCCGGTCGAGCCCGTCTGGGTCGACCTGGACGCCCGCTTCCGCGCCGACACCGCCGTCTTCCGTGCCGCCCTCGCCACCCGGCCCGCGCTCGCCGTCCTCACCTCCGGAACCAGCGAGTGCGGCGCGGTGGACGACATCGAGACCCTCGCACCCTACGCGGCTTCGGTCGGCGTCCCCCTCCATGTGGACGGCGCGAGCGGCGGGTTCCTGGTGCCGTTCGCCCGGGAGTTCGGCCACCCCGTCTCCGGCACCGGCTTCGAGATCGAGGGCGTGGAGTCGGTCTCGGTGGACCCACACAAGTACGGCGGAGCACCGATCCCCTCCGGATACCTGCTCGTTCGGGACCCGGCCCGGCTGGAAGCGCTCCGCTCGCCCTCCCACTACCGGGGCGCCGCCGACCACTTCGGGCTCCTCGGCACCCGCCCCGGCGCCGCTCTCCTGGCCACCTACGCCGTGCTACGACAGCAGGGCCGGGCGGGCTACCGGGCCGCGGCCCGAGAGATCTTCCGCCTCCGCTCGGTGACCCTGGACCTGCTCGAACGAGCCGGACTCCCGGTGGCGTTCGCACCCGACCTCATGGTCGTCGGCGTCTCCTGCCCCGACCCGGCCGCCGTCCAGCGGGAGATGGAACGCCGGGGGCTGATCGTCTCGGTCTCCCGGCGCTTCGGGTTCGTCCGCCTGGTGATCCAACTGCACCAGACCGACGCCCAGTTGGCCTCTCTCGTGGACCACCTCGCCGAAGCGGTCAAGGAGACGTCCGCATGACCGACCTCGTCATCACCGTCCCCGGCCGGCTGGAGGTACGCGAGGCCGCCGCGGCCCGCCCCGGCGGACCGGACGACGTGGTCGTCCAGGTGGACCGGGTGACCCTGTGCGGCAGCGACTACGGGCTCTTCGACGGCGGGTACGGCGGACCCAGCAGCTACCCCCTGCGCTTCGGGCACGAGTGGTCCGGTCACGTCATCGACGCCGGACCTGCCGCCACCGAGCTGCTCGGCCGCGCCGTGACCGGCGACTGCTCCCTGTGGTGCGGCCGGTGCCCGCAGTGCCGCACCGATCGCAACCGCTGCGAGCACATCGAGAAGTTCGGGCTGACCGTCGACGGGTTCTCCGTCCGACGGCGAACCGTCGACCGACGCTATCTGTACCCCGACGACCACGGCCTGCGCCCCGCCACCCTCGCGATGACCGAGTTCTTCGCGGTCGTCCACCACGCGCTGTCGACCGCGCGCCGGGCGGCCACGGGCGCCGAAGTCCTGGTCGTCGGCGGGGGAGCGCTGGGCCTGGCGGCCCAACTGCTGCTGACCCGCGCGTTCGGCGCCGCCCGCGTGCATCTGCTCGAACGCGACCCGGTCAAACGACGCACCGTACGCGGCTTGTTGGAGCCCGAGACCGAGCTGGGCACACCGCCGGACCCGGAGGAGATCGAGGCCGTCCGCGGATACCGGACGATGGCCCGGCACGCCCGTTACCCCCTCGTCCTGGAGTGCTCCGGAACCGCCGACGGCGTCAACTGCGCGCTGGCCCGGGCGAGTCTGGGCGGCACGGTGCTCTGGCTCGGCCTGGCACGGCGCGGCATGCTCCGCCCCGATCTCGTCGTCGCCAAGGGACTGACGGTCATCGGATCCATCGGCGGTACCGGCGACTTCCCCGAGGCGATGCGCTTCCTCGCCGCACACGAGGAACGCGCCTCGGCCCTCATCACCGATCACTTCCCCGCCGAGAAGGCCCAAGTCGCCCTGGCGGCAGGCCCCGAGGAACGCGCGGCACGCGTCAAGGCCCAACTCTGCTTCTCCGACGACACGAACGCGTCCCCAGAGACCTCCCCGGACACGGAGGCCCGCCGATGGGGACCGTGACGGAACACACCCTGGACCGGCTCGGCGCGCAACTCGAGTACGCGCTGTCCCGCTCCCCGTACTACCGCCGGGCCTGGCGCGCCCACCGCGCCTCCGCACTCGCCGGTCTCGGCGATCTCGCAGACCTGCGCGCCCTGCCCTTCACCACCACCGACCAGATCGACGCGGCGGGCCCGCTCGGGCTCAGCGCGGTGGACCGCACCCGGATCGCGCGCTACGCCGAGTCCCGGGACACGCGCGGCCGTACGCTAGGCGCCGCGGCCACCGCCACCGACCTCGGGCGCGCCTCGGCCGCCATGGAGGAGGCGCTGCGTGCCCATGTCCGCCCGGACGACCTGGCGTTCGTCGCCGTACCGTACGAACTGTCCGGCGGCGCCCACGACATGGACCGCGCGCTGTCGGCCCTCGGCACGGGCGTGGTCGGGGTGGGCGCGCTGTCCGCCGTGTGCCCACCGGCCCGGACCGTCGCCCTCATGGCCCGGACGCACCCGAGCGTGTTCGTCGCCACCCCCGACCGCGCCGCCCGTACCCACCACGAACTGGCCCTCGCGGGACACGATCCGCGCACCGTAGGCCTGCGCACCCTGCTGCATGTCGGCGGCGCCTGCGCACCCGCCAAGGCGGCCAAGACGGCGGCACTGTGGGGGACTTCGACCGTCTGGGCCTACGGCTCGACGCTCACCCCGGCGGCCGGGCTGCCCTGCGTCCTCGGCAGCGTCCACCTCAACGACGCCCAGTACCTCGCCGAGGTCGTCGACCCCGACGGAACGGACCCCGTACCCGACGGGCGCCCCGGCGAGCTGGTGCTGACCACCCTGACCGCCGAGGCCACCCCGCTGCTGCGGTGGCGCACCGGAGACCTGGTCCGGCGCACGCGCTGCGGCTGCGACGACCCCCGGCCGAGCCTCGAACAGCACGGCCGCGTCGAGGACCGCCGGCGGTCACCGACAGGCCGCACCCTGACCGCCGTCGAGCTGGAACAGGCGGCCCTGACCGTGCCGGGGACCGGCCTGTACTGCGTGACCGGCACCGTCGACGGGCAGCCGACCGCACGGATCGACGCGACCGCACGGCTCGACGCGACCGCACCGGACGTCTGCCACGAGGTCGCCGCAGCCCTGCGCGAACTCTCGGGCGTCGCCTGGCAGGTGACGGCGGCCGATCGCCGGACCTTCCTGGACGCCACCGTACGGGCGGGCCGCCGACGCCTCGACCTACGAGATCTGGAGGCCGGATGAACCACCCCGTACGCTCGGCCGGCGTGCTCGGCGCGGGACGGCTCGGCAGCGCACTCGCCGCACGGCTCACCGGCCGACTGCCCCTCACCGTCAGCGACCGCGACCCGGCCGTCGCCCAGGCCCTCGCCCGCCGCCTCGACGTACCGGCCGTGGCCCCGGCGGAACTCGCCGCCCGCTGCGAGGTCGTCCTGGTGTGCGTGCCACCCCCCGTCGTCGCCGACGCCATCGCCTCGTGCCGGGCACACACCACGACCGGCGCGCCGACGACCGTGTTCGTGAACCTCGCCACCTCGGTACCCACCGCACAGCTCCGCGACGATCCCCGGCTCCGGGACCTGACCGTCGTCGCGCTCAAGCCCGTCTGCCAGTACACAGCCGTCGCCCACGGCGTACCCACCGTCTTCGTCACCCCGGACGCGGGTCAACTCCCGCTGCTGCGCGCCCTCGTCGACGACCTGGGCACCGTCCTCCTCATCGACGAGAAGACGGAGTGCACGATCGGGACGATCAACCGGATCGCCACCAAGGCGGCTCTGCACGCCTGTTCGGCCCTCCGCGAGGAACTGGCCGAACTCGGCGCCGAACCCGCCCTGATCACCGCCGCCGTCACCAACGTCTTCGCCGGAACCGCCGTGGACTTCCCGCCGGACCCCGCCAACCCCTACACAGCGGCGCTGCTGCGCGAGTTGGCCGCCTCCGACAACGGACCCGCCACCGACAACGGACCTGCCTCCGGCAACGGACCCGCCACCGACCACGGACCCGACACCCGCATCAACTCCACGGCGTCGTCCGCTCGTTCCGTTGGCGGTGCCGTTCATCCCGCCGCCCGCCCGTAGTCCCGGGTCACGCGCCCGGCCAATCTGACCTCCTGGGGCACCAGACGACGAGAAGGGAACGGCACGTGGCACGCGTACCGCTCATCGAACTGACCACGGGGCTCAGGCCGGCCAGCCCCTATCACCTCGGCGACGGCATCACCGAGCTGCTCCCGGACCACCTCGCCCGGCACGACTTCGACGACCTGTTCCTGGTGTGCGGAGAGGGCATCCGCGACCTCCTCGCCGAACCGCTGGCCCGCCGGCTGAGCGACGCGCACCTCCCGGTCACCGTCCTCACCGTCCCCGAGAGCGAGGGCAACAAGAGCTGGACGCGGCTGACGGAGCTGTGCGAGCGCCTGGTGCACGCGGGCGCCACCAAGCAGTCCATCATCCTGGCCCTCGGCGGCGGCATGGTCAGCAACCTCACCGGCCTCGCGGCCGGACTGCTGTACCGCGGCGTGCGCTACGTCGACATCCCGACGACCCTGCTCAGCCTCACCGACGGCACGCTCAGCAACAAGCAGGCCATCAACGGGCGGGGCGGCAAGAACCAGTTCGGGCTCTACCACGCCCCGCTGTTCGTCTGGGCGGACGTCGCCCACCTGCGCACCGAGCGGCCGGTCAACCACAAGAGCGGCCTGGTCGAAGCCGTCAAGAACGGACTCATCGACGACAGCGCCTGGTTCGACCGGCTCGCCGCACAGCTCACCCCCGACCTGGCAGCCGTCCACGACGACCTGCTCGGCGTCTGCCGCCAGATCGTCGAGTCCAAGCTGCGCATCCTCGCCACCGACCCGAGCGAGCGCGAGCGGGCCGTGATCCTCGAATACGGGCACACCGTCGGCCACGCCACGGAGTTCCTGTGCGGCGACCTGCCGCACGGCGTCGCCGTCGGCATCGGCATGTGCCTCGCTGCACGCGTGGGCATCCGCCTCGGCATCACCCCGCCCGAAGTCCTGGAGAAGCAGGAATGGGTGCTCGGCGAACGCCTCGGACTGCCCACCCGCATCCCCCCGAACTGCACACCCGACCAGATCCTCAACGTCATCCGCACCGACAACAAGCGCCGCTCCAGCGAGGAGACCCATCTGATCCTCCTCGACGCCATCGGCCGCGTGCACGACTCGGACGGCACCTTCGAGACACCCGTACCGGAGTCCGTACTCAAGATCGTGCTCCAGGAGAGCTGAGGTCCCATGGCCATCCTCCACCCCACCCCGCCCGCGGCGACCCCACCCCCCAACAGCCCGGCGCGCGAACGCTACTGCGCCGTGCGCGAGCAGGCGCTCGCCGAACTGCACGCCTTCGAAGCGCTCGACCGCGCACGGGTACGCCCCTGGCAACTGGACCGGCTGAGCGAGCAGGTGGCGTACGCACGCCGCGAATCCCCGTTCTACCGGCGCCAGTTCGCCGAAGCCGCGCCGCCCGACGGCAGCGACGGCGAGAAGCTGCTCGCCGCTCTGCCCTTCACCACCAAGAAGGACCTGCGCGACGGCTATCCGCTGGGCCTGATCGCGGCACCCCTGACCAGCCTCGCCCGCTACGGCGAGTCCACCGGCTCCACCGGCTCGCCCACCTCCTCCGCCATCACCTACCGGGACTGGGTGCGCGGCAACGTCTCCACCGAACAGTCCGTCGGACACCGCTACGGCCCCGGCGACACGGTCTTCGTCGCCATCCCGTACGAACTGTCCTTCGCCGCCTACGACGTCGACCGCGCCCTGGAGACGGTGGGCGCCACCGTCGTCGGCGTCGGCATCCTGTCCGCCGTCTGCCCCATCGAACGCACCGCCCGCATGATCGCCGCACTGCGCCCGGCGGGCATCGTCTGCTCCCCGACCCGAGCCCTGCGCCTGTTCGACCTGCTCACCGAGATGGGGCACGACCCGGCTGCCCTCGGCGTCCGCACCGTCCTGTACGTCGGGGAGACCTGCTCCCCGGCGAAGCTGGCGAAGATCTCGCGGATGTGGCAGGCCGAACTGGTCCCGGCGTACGGCACCACGGAGACCAACTCCCTCGCCCTGAGCTGCGGGCACGGCAGGGCCCATCTGACCGAGGACCGGCATCTGTTCGAGGTGCTCGACCCGCTCACCGCCGCCCCGCTCGCCGACGGCACCACCGGCGAACTGGTCGTGACCACGCTCGTCGCCGAGGCCATGCCGCTGCTGCGCTACCGCACCGGCGACCTCGTGTCGATCGCCCCCGAGCCCTGCCCCTGCGGCAGCGTCCGGCGCACCGTACGCCACCACGGCCGGGCGAGCGACCGGCTCCTCGTGGACGGGCGGCCCATCGACCGCCTGGACCTGGAGGAAGCGGTCCTCTCGGTGCCCGGCACCGGCTTGTACTACGCCGCCGGGATCCGTGACGAGCGCCTGCACATCCGCGTCGAATGCGCGGGCCGTGCGGCCCGGCAGGTGTGCACCGACATCGCCGACGGCGTCGAGGCCCGCTTCGGGGCCGCCGCCACCGTGACGGAGGTGGACCGCGCGACGGTCGGCCGCGCCATGGACCGGATGCTCAAGCCCGGCAACCTCACCCTGGAAGACCTGGAGGCGGCCCGATGAGCGGCCCTCTGCCCGCACCCCGGCCCGTCGGCCCCCTCGTCGCCGACCACGGGGAGTACGGCGGCGAGCACTGCGAGACCTCGTCGCTGCGCAAGCAACTGCTGGTCCACGGCGTCGACTTGAGCGAACCGCTGCTGTTCGGCCTCGGCGGCGGCATCGGCTTCTGGTACCAACCGTCCGCTTCCGGCGGCCTGTTCCGCAGCATGACCTCCACCCGCAACGGCCCCTTCCCGTTGTTCATCACCCGGTTGGCCCGCGCGCTCGGCCTCGTGCTCACCGTGCACCGCACCGACGCCCCCCGCCAGGCACTGGACGAACTGCGCCGCGAACTCGCCGCGGGCCGCCCCGTGATCTGCTACGTCGACCTCTTCCACCTCCCGTACTTCCAGGCCAGCAGGCACTTCGGCGGACACGCGGTCGTGGTGTACGCGCTGGACGAGGAGACCGGCACCGCGTGGATCTCCGACCGCTGCCCGCGCCCCATGCCCGTCCCGCTGGATGCGCTGGCGACCGCGCGGGGCTCCACCCACCAGCCGTTCCCGCCCGCGCACGCCTGGCTGTCGGCCGACTGGTCCACCGCCCGGCTGCCCGACGCAGACGGCTTCCGCGGCGCCGTACGCGCCTGCCACGCCGCACTGGTCGGCAGCACCCTGCCCAACGAGGGACTCGCCGGTCTGGAGGCCTTCGGCGCCGAACTCACCCGGGAGATCCGCACCGCCCCCGCCGAGCGCGTCATGGACCGACTCACCGCCGCGCACATCGACTTCGAGTTCGCCGGTACCGGCGGCAGCGGATTCCGTAACCTCTACCGCGCCTTCCTCGCCGAGGCCGAACCCTGGCTGTCCGGCGACGCGCACACCGCCGCCCTGACCGCCGTCGACCGGTCCCGGGCCGCCTGGGAGTGTCTGGACGAACTGCTGCTGCCCGACACCGGCGAGGCGGGCAAGGCACTGCGCCACACCTACCAGGACCGCGAGGACGCCCTGCGCTCAGGAGAGCCCGAACGGCTGGAGCACGCCGCCGGCCTGACCGCACGACTGCCCGACCTGCGCGCCGCCGCGGCCGGTGAACTCGACGCCCACCGCGACCGGTTGGCCGAACACACCGCAGCCGCCTTCCGCCGCCTGCTGCGCACGGAACGCGCCCTGGCCGACGCGCTCGGCCGCATCTGACCGAACCCGACCACCGAACCCCGTCGCCCCACCCGCCCCACCACAAGGAGAGGGCACCGATGACCGAAGCGAAGAGCGCCGCCCCCGCGGCCAAGGAGACCATCACCCGCAACTTCCTGGACACCCCGAGCTTCTGGCGCGAATACCCGGACCGCGACATCGAGTTCGTCCGCTGGTACCCCTGCAACATCACGCCGCTGACCTCGGACCAGATCTTCTCCACCATCGAGACGCACCCCCGGACCGTCTCCTTCTATCTGCACATCCCGTTCTGCAACCAGGTGTGCACCAGTTGCCCGTACAACAAGCTGCACACCCGCAACACCCTCGTCACCGACTACCTCGAAGCCCTCAAGGCCGAGATCCTGCTCTACTCGAAGCTCGGCTACCTCGACGGCGTGAAGTTCTCCTCCGGCTACCTCGGCGGCGGCACCCCCACCACCCTGCGCGCCGAGCAACTCGACGACCTCCTCGGCTTCCTGCGCCGCCACCTGGAGTTCACCGACGACTACACCGTCACCATCGAGAGCACCCCGGTCGACATCGACCAACGCAAGATCGACGTCCTGCTCCGGCACGGCGTGAACCGCGTGAGCATGGGCGTCCAGACCTTCCACGACCCCCTGCTGCGCTACCTCGGCCGGGCCAGGGCCCACACCGGTGACTCCGCGCTGCGCACGATCGAACTCCTCGACCGCAACGGCATGGAGAACATCTGCATCGACTTCATGATCGGTATCCCCGGCCAGACCCCGGAGCTGTGGGCGCAGGACATCGCCACCCTCACCAGCATCCCGGTGACCTCGTTCTCCGTGTACAACTACGCGGTCCTGCCCGGCTCCGAGGCCTTCTTCGCGGTGCAGAGCGGTATCACGCCGCCCTGCCCGAGCACGAAGGAGGCGGACGCCATGTACCACTACATGCACGAGGAGTTGCTCTCCAAGAACTACCTCGCGCTGACGTACAACGACTTCGCCGAGCCCATGAAGCCCGAGTGGGCGGCGAAGGGCGCCCAGACCTTCCCGATCCTGCCCGACGGCTCCAAGCCCTACCAGGGCCTGAAGGCCGAGACCCTCTCGCTCACCGACCACCTCGCCCAAGTGTGGGGACGCTGCGGCGACATGGTGGCCATCGGCTCCGGCGCCTACGGCTACCTCAACAACCACCTGTACTGCACCGAGCCGGACATCGGCCGCTACATCGAGACGGTCCGCTCCGGCCGGCTGCCCGCCGTCATGGGCTCCTACACCGACGAGCACGAACGGCGCTGCCGCAGCCTCGTCCTCGGCCTCAAGCTGCTGCGCGTCAGCCGCGCCGAGTACCGCGCCCGCCACGGCGTCGACCCGTACGACTACTTCACGGAGAAGATCGACGACCTCGTCGGCAAGGGACTGCTGGAGGTCACCGAGGACGCCCTCCAGGTCACGTACCCCAAGGGCTGGCACTACATCGACAACATCTCCAAGACGTTCTACTCCGAGGCCAACCAGCGGCTGCCCCAGCCGACGTCGGCCAGCACCGAGATCCTCAACTGGCAGGTCAGGCCCGAGCCCGGAAGGCGGATGCTGAACATTGTCTGAGCAGCCCACGCGCATCTTCGACCTCGCCGAACGCGTCTCCGTACCGGACCCGTTCACCGAGGTCGAGCAGTGCCGCGAATTCGACCGCACCATGCGGACCCAGCTCATCATCCCGATGCAGCACCTGATGAAGCTCCTCACGCCCCATGTCTCCCAGGCGGCCCAGGTGTTGGAGGTCGGCTGCGGCCCCGGCCTCGTCTCCCTGCGCCTTGCCGCCCTGCACAAGCAGGCCGAGTTCGTCGCCGTCGACGCCAACGACCGCTTCCTCGAAGTCGCCCGCGAGAACGCGATCTTCGCCAACCTGGTCAGCTACGGTGGCCGCTTCACCTGCGACTACGCCCACAGCAACCATCTGCCCTTCGACGACGACTCCTTCGACGTCGTCTTCAGCTTCTGCGCCGTGCCCCGATGGCGGCGGCCGGAGAAGACCATCGCCGAGTGCACCCGTGTCTGCCGCCCCGGCGGCACCGTCGTGATCTACGACCTGGCGCGCGACGCCGACGAGGGCATGATCTCCTTCGTCCTCCAGTACTCGGCAGGCGAGGCCGACCAGTTCATGCGGTCGCTGCGCAGCGGCTACACCGTCCCCGAGATGCGGGAACTGCTCACCGGCCTCGGCCTCGGCGACTGGTCCGTCGCCCGCGAAGGCATCAACCTCGTCGTCTCCTCCGTCCCGCTCGGCGTCAACTACGCCGTCGGCGACCCCGGCATCTACGAGGACATCTTCACCGAGCGGTGACCGCCCGACCGGAGACAGGAGTACCCATGCAACCCACCCGCCACCCCCGGGTCGCCCTGCTGCAGACCCGGTGGCGCGAGGACCCCGAGGAGAACCTCCGGCAGGCCACCGACATGCTGGAGTCCCTTCAGGAGGGCACCCATCTCGCCGTCCTCCCCGAGTTCTTCCTCGGACCCCCCTTCTACTTCCCCGGCCGCCAGCACCTCCAGGGCGTCGTCGACCACCCGATCCCCGACCCGGTCTTCGACCACCTCGGCGCCATCGCCCGGCGCAAGGGCTGCTGGATCATCTGCGGCTCCGTCATCGAACGCACCGACGACGGCACGTACTACAACACCGCCGTCGTCCTCGACGACACCGGCGCGATCGTGGCCAAGGTACGCAAAGTCCACCTGTTCTCCGCCGAGTTCGTCGCCCTGCGCGCCGGAGAGGAGGCCGTCGTCCTCGACACCCCCTTCGGCCGGCTCGGCATCTGCGTCTGCTCCGACTTCTGGATCCAGGAGATGCCGCGGCTGCTCGCCCTCAAGGGCGCCGAGATCATCGCCGTCCCGGCCGCGGCCCTGCGCAACAACCTCCCGGCCACCAAGCCGTGCGTCCTGTCGACCGCCGTGCTGAACGCGGCCGATGTGCTGTACGTCGGCAGCATCGGCAAGGTCAGCGGCGAACGCGGCGGACGCACCGTCACCATCGACCTCGCCGGCCACAGCACCGTCGCCACCCCGGAGGGGATCACCGCCGAACTGGACGAGGAGGAGGCCGTCCTCTACGCCGACCTCGACCTCGAACGGCTCCGCCAGTTGCGGGAGATCGACTTCAGCTTCCAGAAGACCCTCTACTTCGGCCTCCACGGCCGCCGCCCGGAACTCTACGAACGGCTGCTCAAGCACGCCGACGGCGTGAGCGACCTCGGGCCCGTGCTCGGCGACTACTTCCGCCGACGTCTGAAGGAGACCTTCGAGTCCTCGTCCGCTCCCGAGTGAGAGGAGAGTGCCGTGCAGTTGCTCGGGACCACCAGCATCGACTGGAACAGGACGTACGAGACAGGGCAGTTCACCCACTTCTGGGAGATCAGTAACCCCTCTCAGGAGCTGGTCGGCTTCCTGACCTCCCGTCCGCCGGGAGACGGCCGCACCGCCGTCGACCTCGGCTGCGGCACCGGCAGTGATGTCATCGAACTGGCCCGGCAGGGCTATCGGGCGACCGGCTTCGACCTCAGCCCGTGCGCGGTCGGGATCGCGACCGGCCGGGCCGCCGAGCAGGACGTCACCGCCGCGTTCCAGGTCGCCGACGTGCTGGCGCTGCCCCTCGCGGACGGCAGCGTCGACCTGGTCGTGGACCGGGGCTGCTTCCACCACCTGGGCGACGACGACCGCGCACGGTACGCGGCCGAGGTGGGCCGCGTCCTCAAGCCGGGCGGCGAACTGTTCCTGCGCGGCGTACGGTTCACGACCTTCCCGTTCAAAGCGGTGACCGCGGAGGCGATGCACGCCTTCTTCACCCCGGCCGGTCTCGTCGTGGACCGGATCGTCCCCGCGGTCCTCAGCACCGACTCCACCTCGCTGGAGAAGAACGTCTGCCTGCTGCACAAGGCCCCGCCCGCCGACGGCCCGGAAGGGACCCGGGGATGACGGCGGCCCGGGGTGAACGCAACCCCTGGCAGATCCTCGGTGTGCTGACCATCGGGCTGTTCATGACGCTGCTCGACCTGACCGTCGTGAACATCGCCTTCCCCAGCATCATCACCGACCTCGGCGCGACCCTCGACGAGGGCCTGTGGACCTTCAGCGCCTACACCCTCGCCTTCGCCACCTTGCTGATCGTCGGCGGCCGGCTCGGCGACTGGTTCGGTCCACGACGCGTCTACCTGGCGGGCCTCGCCCTCTTCGTCGCCGCGTCGACGGTCTGCGGTGTCGCCGACGACGCGACGGTGCTGATCGCCGCCCGCGCCGTACAGGGACTGGGCGGAGCCCTCGTGGCCCCCCAGTTGCTGCCGGTCACGGCGGCGGTCTTCCCGCCCTCCAAATGGGGCGCCGCGTTCGGCCTGTCCGCGGCCCTGTCCGGACTCGCCATCCTCGCCGGACCCACCCTGGGCGGCATCATCGTCACCTGTCTGAGCTGGCGCTGGATCTTCTACATCAACCTGCCCCTCGGACTGCTCACCCTCTTCCTCGTCGTACGGATCGTCCCCGACCTCCGGCCGGGCCGCCGCCGGTCGTTCGGCCTCGGCTCGACCGCGCTGCTCATCGCCGGACTGGGCGCCTTCAGCTTCGCCCTCATCGAGGGGGAACGCCTGGACTGGTCCCCGCTGGTGTGGACGCTGCTCGCCGTCGGCGTGCTGCTGGCCGCGCTGTTCGCCCTCGTACAGCGGCGCGGCCAGAACGGGAGCGCGCTGGTCCCGTTCGCGCTGTTCCGCAGCAGGAACTTCGCGACGATGAGCGGGGTCATCGCGATCACCGGCTTCGGGATGCTGGGCACCTTCCTCCCGCTGACCATCTACCTCCAGTCCATCCTCCACATGAGCCCCCTGCGGGCGGGGCTGACCATCGCCGCGATGCCGCTCACCTCGACCCTGGTGGCCGGTGGCGTGGGCAAGCTCGCCGACCGGTACGGCGGCAGGAACTTCCTGGTCGGCGGGTTGCTGCTGTTCACCACCGGGGTGGTCCTGCTCGCCGCCGTCAGCACCCCCGACGCGACGACCTGGCGGCTGATCGGACCGCTCGCCCTCGTCGGCCTCGGCACGGGCATGGTCTTCGCCCCGCTCTTCGCGGTGGCCTTCGCCGACCTGGACCCCCAGCTCTCCGGCGCCGCGTCGGGCGTCATCAACACCGCCCAGGAACTCGGCGGTCTGATCGCGACGGCTGTCGTCGGCGCGATCCTGCAGGCCCGGCTGGTGGCGGGCATGCGCCACTGGGTCGACCAGCAGGCGCTGGCCCTGCCGGAAGCGGGCCGCGAGCGCTTCAGAGCCGCGTTCGACCCCCTGACGAGCGGGGCCGTCGACGTGACCACGAGCGGCCCGGCCGCGCTCCCCAAGGGCACCGACCCCGACCAGGTGCGGGCCACGATGTCCGCCTTCGCCGACGCGTTCGTCTCGGCGATGCGCGAGAGCTACGCGGCCCCGGCCGCCGTCCTCCTCCTCGGCGTCGTCGTCGCCCTGTTCAGCCGCCGCACCCCGGCCCTCGCCGCCTCGGCGCCCGCACCGCGGACGGCAGCCGCAGCCGCCGGACCGACCGAGGACCCACCTCACGAAAGGACGACCATGCCGGAACAGAACACCGCCGAGAGCGGCGAAGGGACCACGATCATCGGTCTCTACCAGGTCCAGCAGGGCAAGGAGGACCAGGTGCGGGAGGCGATCGCCCGGCACTGGCCGGTGCTCGCCCGCCACGGCCTGGTCACCGGCGCCCCCGCGAAGATCTACCAGGGCGAGTGGGGCGAGGGCACGTTCTTCCTGGAGATCGCCACCTGGACCGGCGACGAGGCGCTGCACTCCGCCTTCTCGATCCCGGAGATCACCGCCATCTGGCAGGAGATCAAGGACCTCACCGTGGACCGCAACGGCCGCGACGGCGTGGAGTACCCCGCCGTGACCCGCCTGCCGGCCTTCGACTCCGTCACCCCCGAGCCGTACGACGGCCCGGTCGCCACCGGTGTCGCCATCCACCAGATCCGGCCCGACAAGCTCGAAGCGATGCGGGAACTGCTGGCACGGGAGTGGAACGTCCTGCTGACCGAGGGGTTCGTCCCGCGCCACCGGCCGCAGGCGTACCTCGGCAAGGACAAGCACGGCCCGTTCTCGATCTCCATCGTCGACTGGTACGAGGCGTCCGGCCCCGCCAAGGCCTTCATGAACGAGGCGGTCAACGGGCTGTGGCGCGAGGTCCAGGCGAACACGACGGGCCGAGCGGGACGGCCCGCCAGCGAATACCTGTGGGCCGAGGAGATCAGCAAGGACAAGGGCACCGCGGAGTGAGGTGAGTGCGGCAGAGCGCGAGCGGAGCACCGTGCTCCGCCGCACCCCTCGAAAACTTGTGGCGCCTGGTGTGTTGGGCAGTTCTCGTGGCAGAGGGGCCGTCGGTCTGCAAGGGTGGAGCCGTTCCCGGTCCGGCTCTTACGAGGATTGGCGCTCATGCCCAGCACAGCGAAGAAGATCGATTACAAGCGTGAACTCAAGACGCTGTACTCCGCCCGTAAACAACCCGCTCTCATCGACGTTCCGCCACTGGACTATTTGGTGATCGAAGGCGCCGGAGGGCCGTACTGCGAGGAATACCGGGACGCCGTCGCCGCCCTCTTCGCCGTCTCCTACAAGGCCAAGTTCCTGGCCCGGGATCTCGCCGGAATCGACTTCGGCGTGATGCCACTGGAGACGCTGTGGCACACGGAAGGGGAAACCACCGGAAAGGGCTCCTGGCGCTGGTCCGCCATGATCATGCAGCCGGAGCCGGTCGACAAGGACATCCTCAACCGGGCCCTGGAAGCCGTCCTGGCGAAGAAGGAGCGCCCCGCCGCCGTCGACACCGCGGTCTACCAGCGGCTGGACGAGGGGAGAGCGGCACAGCTTCTGTACGTGGGCCCCTACGACGAGGAGGACCCGGTGATCGACGGGCTGCACGCCTTCATCGAGGAGAGCGGCGCGAAGCCCGACGGCGTGCACCACGAGATCTATCTCAACAGCCCCGACCGCACGGCCCCCGAGAAGCTGAAGACCGTCATCCGTCAGCCCGTTCAGCTCTGACGGGCCTCCGCAGCGGTATCCCCACCTGGGCGACCACCCGCGGGCTGTCCTTGGCCGGGCGCTGGTCGAGATAGGCGACGAAGGGCAGCGCGGCGGTCGGCTCCGCCAGGCCGCCCATCACCGCGGCGACGGCGAGGTGCATATAGCTGAAGGGGAGGAACTCCAGCGGGCCGGAGTGCCGCGCCAGCAACAGCCGCTGCTCCTTGACGACTTGGACGCCGATGCCGTCGTCCGGCTTGGCTCCGTCCGCCATCGTGACGCCCACGTCGTAGCGCATGGACTCGCCGAGGAACCTCCCCGGGTCGTCGTAGCACAGGAGCACATGGCGGGCGGTCTCCTCGCTGTCGCCCTGCCGAGCGGACCACCGACTCACCTTGCGCCAGACCGCGTTGACATCGCCGAGCAGGCCGAAGTGCCGGTAGAAGGCGATGGTCTGCGCGGCCTGCGTGACCGTGTCCAACCCTTCACAACACAAGCCGTACGAGGGCCAGGGGCTCTCCGGCCGAACGGACCGCGTGCTCGCCGGACAGCTTCCGTAGGCTTCCCGGAACGCTCTGCTGAACGCCGCGGCCGAGCCATAGCCCGCCGCCAGCGCGATGTCGATCACCGGTTCCGCGGTGAAGACCAGCCGATACGCGGCCAGTTGCAGCCGCAGCCGACGAACGAAACGCAGCAGCGGCTTTCCCGTGGCGTCACGGAATATACGGCGGAAGTGGTGGGGCGCGGTGTTCGTTTCACGGGCCAATGACTCGATATCGATATGCGCCCAGCCGTCCCTTACCCAGGCGGACACATACCGGACGGCGTGCATGATGCGCTCGTCATTGCGCGCGATGGTGTCGTGCCGCATGCGTTTCCCCCGCTTCTCCCTCAAGGGAGCTGCCCCGCCGCCTCAGGATTCTCGCCCGCACCTCATGCATCGACCTACGGTGAGATCTTCAACACCATCATATTCACCATGCATTCGTATACTGCCCCCTTTTGGCTTGCGTCCGATCGGGTGAATAGCTCGCTCATTTGTGCGGTCACGTGAAAGGGGTCAGGAGCATGTGAAAGGGGCCTACTCAACGGCATGCGACAGCGGCCTGACGGCATGCGGCAGCAGCCTGTCGGCGTGCGGCAGGGCCTACGAAGCGATGAGGCCGCTGTTCCTCAGCAGGGGCAGCACCTGGTCCCGTACCGCCGGAGCCAGCCGTACGTCCGCCTCGTCACCCGTGATCCACCGCATCTGCGCCAGCTCGGCCGCGATCTTCGGCTCCTCGTCGATGCTCGCCTCGAAGACCGTCATCCTCATGGGCACGCCCTCCAGGGCCGCCACCGCTTCCACCTCGGCGAGGAACCGCGGCTCCAGCGCGCGTACCCCCAGCTCCTCGTCCAGCTCCCGGGCCAGCGCCCGCAGTGGCTCCTCGCCCGCCTCGGGCTTGCCGCCGGGCAGATAGAACACCTCGGGAGCGGCCTTCTTGCTCACCACCAGAAGGCGCCCCTCCTGGACGATCACGGCGGCCACGACCACCAACGTCTCCGCTCCGTCCGGGCCCGCGGGAACGGTCATGGTCTGCTTCATGGGAACTCCTTACGCGCACAACCCCGGCTTCACCCGGGGAGGGCAACGTATCGCCGGACCCGCGGACGCCCGGCAGCGGGGTGTGCCCCCACGGTCAGGTCACCGTCACCGGACAGCACTCCGCCCTGCCGGGCAGAGACCGGCAGGGCGGAGGGTGGGGGGATCCGTGGGGGGTCCGGGGGTGTGTGACGAGGGTCAGGCCGCCGCGGTGGCGGCGGGCTGGGGCTCGTCGTGGACGCTCTCGATCTCGTCGACCGGGGACGCCGACGCGCTGTCGTACTTCGCGCGGTCGAGGATGTTCTCGCGCGCGGAGACGAGGACCGGGACGAGGGCCTGGCCCGCGACGTTGGTCGCGGTACGCATCATGTCCAGGATCGGGTCGATCGCCAGCAGCAGGCCCACGCCCTCCATCGGCAGGCCGAGGGTGGACAGGGTGAGGGTCAGCATGACCGTCGCGCCCGTCAGACCGGCGGTGGCCGCCGAGCCGATCACCGAGACGAAGGCGATCAGCAGGTACTCCTTGATCCCGAGCTGGACGTCGAAGATCTGGGCCACGAAGATCGCGGAGATGGCCGGGTAGATCGCGGCGCAGCCGTCCATCTTGGTCGTCGCGCCGAACGGCACGGCGAAGGAGGCGTACTCCTTCGGGACACCGAGGTGGATCGTCGACTGCTGGGTGACCGGCATGGTGCCGACCGAGGAGCGGGAGACGAAGGCGAGCTGGATGGCGGGCCAGGCGCCCTTGAAGAACTGCACCGGGTTGAGCTTGCCGGCGAAGGCGAGCAGCAGCGGGTAGACACCGAAGAGGACCAGGGCGCAGCCGATGTAGATGTCGGCGGTGAAGGTCGCGTAGTTGCCGAGCAGGTCCCAGCCGTACTGCACGATGGCGCGGCCGATGAGTCCGGCGGAGCCGATCGGGGCGAGCAGGATCACCCACCACAGGGCCTTCTGCAGCAGTTCGAGGACGGACTCGGAGAGGGTGAGGATCGGCTGGGCCTTCGGACCGATCTTGAGGATCGCGATACCGGCGACGACCGCCATGAAGACGATCTGGAGGACGTTCAGCTCGGTGAACGGCGTCACGACGTCGGTCGGGATGATGCCCGTGAGGAAGTCGAGCCAGCTACCGGCGTGTTCGGGCTTGGCGCCGTCGGCCGGGGTGAGGGAGGAGCCGGAGCCCGGGTTGGAGACCAGACCGATGACGAGGCCGATGACGACCGCGATCAGCGAGGTGATCATGAACCAGAGCAGGGTCCGCCCGGCCAGGCGAGCCGCGTTGTTGACCTTCCGCAGATTGGTGATGGACACCAGGATCGCGAAGAAGACCAGGGGCGCCACGGCCAGCTTCAGCAACTGGACGAAGATGCCGCCCACCTTGTCGAGGGTGGTGGCGAGCCAGGAGACGTCGTAGGTACGGGCGACATAGCCGAGCACCAGGCCGACGACGAGGCCGAGCAGGACCTGGGCCCAGAAGGGGACGGGTATCCGGAAGCCGGACTTCGCGGGCTTCGGATCAGCGGTGTTCGTGGACACGGACACACTCCAGTAGGGACGCGCGGGGGAGAGCTGAGCGGGACATACGGGAGCGGCGACCGTGGAGGGTCAACGGCGCCGCTGCATCGAGGAGTTCGCGATCAGACGCAACAAGCCGCGGACATGCAGCGGCAGAGATCGACATGCAGCCGCTCCACGAGCAGAACGCTCGTGATGGTGCGGCCGACACCACGCGGGGCGTCGAGGCGGCACACGGCTGCTGTCTTCATGACGGAGATACTAACACTTCTGCTTTGGGAACATCAAAGCTGTTCTTTGGGGTGGTCTGTGGGTGGTCTGCGGGTGGTATGTGGGCGGTCTGCGGGGGCCCTGTGTGCGGCGGCCCCCGCAGACCGGCGGGTGATCGCGAACGGCTATGCGAACTGCTGGTTGGCGGATCCGTTGCAGGCCTGGAGGCGCAGTGGGTCCTCGGCGGACGCCACGGTCAGGCACAGCCCGGTCGCGGCGGCCGGACGGATCGTGCCGGACTGGCGGACGAACTGCTGGTTGGCGCCACCGTGGCAGTCCCAGAGGATCAGCCCCGTACCGGCCGTGTACGCGCTGCCCGGCACGTCCAGGCACCGGTCCTGGCTCAGCTCGGTGTGGAGGGACTTGCGGTCGGTGTCGTACCACCAGTTCTGGTTGCGCCCGCCGTGGCAGGCCCAGCCGATGACGGCGGTGTCGTTGACGCTGGAGCCGCCCTTGGCGTCCAGGCAGGTGCCGTTCGCCTGGTTCTTCAGCGGCTTGAAGCTGTCGTCCCAGGCGGTCGGGTACAGCTTGGGGGCCCCGGTGCTGGCGGGGTCGGCGCAACTCGCCTCGGACAGGCCGGAGTTGTAGATCTGGGTGAAGCAGGACGCGAAGGCGGCGTGGCCGCGGGCGTTGGGGTGGAAGGACTGGCGGACGGTGTTGGAGTCCGGCGGGAAGTGGTCGCCGAGGTCCAGCCACAGGCCGCGGACCCAGGTGTTGTCGGTGCAGACCTCATGGCCGTGGAAGAGCCGTGAGTTGTCGAGGTAGGTCGCTCCGGTGTCGAGGGCGGCCTGTCGGATGCCGCGCTCGAAGAGCGGTACGGCGGTGTTGCGGCCCCAGGCGGCGTCCTGGTCGTAGAAGGTGCAGCCGCCGGGGAGCTTGCCGGGGAAGTCGGGGTTGTCACCGGTGTCGGGGCTGATGGGGCTCGGATAGCCCATGACCACGAGCTTGTAGTCGTCGCTCGTGTAGCCCGCGCCGGTCATCACGGTGCGCAGATCCTGGATCGACTGCTCGACCTTGGGGCGCAGCGCGTCGACGCGGGCCTGCCAGCCGGGGGAGTAGGTCGGGTTGCAGGCGCCCTGGCTGAGGAGCCAGCGCACCACGCAGTCGGTGACGACCGGGGCGAACTCGAGGTCGTCGTTGGCCCCGATGACCAGGACGATCATCTTGATGTGGGTGTTGCGGGCCTTGATGGCGAGGTTGTCGCTCTGGACGAGTTCGTCGGCGTACTGCTTGCTGCCGCCGATACGGATGTTGGCGGTGGTGGCGCCGGAACACGCGACGTTGTAGGTGACGTCGGCGGGGATGCCGGTGCGGTGGATCGCGGAGTCGGGCGAGCGATGGCACCAGTTGTCGGGGCCGTTGGTACCGGCCTCGTAGGTGCCCACGCCCTCACCGGAGATCTCGCTGTCGCCCAGCGAGATCAGTGAGGTCTTGCGCTGGTCCAGCGGGCGCTCGGCCGGGTCACCGTACAAGGCCGTGGCCTCGGCCGCGCGGATCTGCTCCAACTCGGCCGGGAGCGGGGCCGATACGGCGGCGGCGGGTGCGGCGGGTGCCGCCCCGGCGCTGGGTGCGCTCAGCCCCAGCAGACCGGCGGCGGCTGCCGCGATCGCGGCGACGGTACAGCGGATTCCTGGTCTGGTGCGTCTCACTACGCCTCCTGGGCACAGGTGACTTGCGAAGCCGTCCGCTCGTTTGTACTGGCGAGTAAGCGCGGTGGGAATACCTTGAACACGAGGAACATGAGCGATGCTCAAGATTCTTGGCGCGCGTGCTCGGGCAGCGGGGCCGGAGCGGTCCGGGTCGCCGGGCGCATGGCGAGGACCAGGACGCTCAGCCCGGCGAAGACGATCGCGGCGATGACCCCGATGACGTGCAGACTCACGGTGAACGCCGCCCGCGCGGCGCGCAGCAGTTCCGCGCCCTGATCGCCGGGCAGGCGTCGCGCGGCGGCGACCGCACCGGACAGCGAGTCGGAAGTGCCGCCCATCCGGCTGCGATAGACCACGGCGGCCACCACACCGAGCAGCGCGAAGCCGAGCGAGCCGCCGAAGTAGTTGCCCGTCTCCGACATCGACGCCGCCGAGCCCGCCCGCTCCGGCGGTACGGACCCGAGGACCAGCCCCGTGCCCAGCGCGAACAACGGGCCGGTGCCCAGGGCCAGTACGGCGATGCCGGTCATCACCAGCGGCAGGCCGCCCGTACCGTCGACGCCGACCAGCAGCAGACCGCCCAGCGCCGACGCCGCCAGCCCACCGGCGATCGCGGTCGTTTGCTTCATCCGGCGGGCCAGCGTCGGCGCGGCCATGGTGCCGACCGCCACGCCCAGGCCCATGGGCGCGAACAGCACCGCCGACGCGAACGGCGAGTAGCCCAGCACGCTTTGCAGATACTGCGTCACCAGCAGACCCGTACCGGCCATGGCGAGCCCGGCGAGGACCAGCGCGACCAGAACGGCCGTGAACGGACGGTTGCGCAGCAGCCGCAGGTCCAACAGGGGGTCCGTCAGCCACAGTTGGCGCCGTACGAACAGGGCCGCGACGGCGGCGCCGACCGTGAGGGCCGCCGCCGGGACGACCGTCACGCCCTCGACGGTGAGCTGCTTGACGCCGTAGACCATCAACAGCACGGCCACCAGCGACAGTCCGACACTGGCCAGGTCCAGCCGTCCGGCCCGGTCGCTGCGGAACTCCGGCAGCAGGGCGGGCCCGGCGAGCAGCAGCAGGGCCATCGCGGGCACGGCGAGCAGGAACACCGAGCCCCACCAGAAGTACTGGAGCAGGAACCCGGCGAGCACGGGGCCGAGCGCGCCGCCGGTGAACTGGCACGTCGCCCAGATCGCGATGGCCGTCCCGCGCCGCCGTTCATCGCGGAACATGCTGGTGATCAGGGCAAGGGTGGACGGTGCCAGGGTCGCGCCCGCGACACCGAGGAGCGCCCGCGTGACGATCAGCATCAGCGGGTTGACCGCGAAGGCCGCCACGACCGACAGTACGGCGAAGGCCGCCGCGCCGATCATCAGCAGCCGCCGACGGCCGATCCGGTCGCCGAGCGTGCCCATCGTGATGACCAGACCGGCCACCATGAGTCCGTAGCTGTCACTGATCCACAACTGCTGGACCGTGCCCGCCCCCAGGTCGGCGCTCAGCCGGGGGAGGGCGAGGAGCAGCGCCGTCGTGTCCAGTGCGACGAGCAAGGTCGGCAGTGTGAGGAGGGCCAGGCCCAGCCATGCCCGGTCGAGTCGCATATCCGAAGCGTCCTGTTCTCTCGACGTGTCGTCCGTGGGTGTCGTCTGCGGGTGTCACGTGTGGGTGTCACCGGTGGGGTGTCACCCGTCGGTGTCGCCTGTCGGTCGGAGCGGTCGAGAGGTTCTTGACATCGCTGGGGGTGCCTCCCGCGAAATTCCCGCCGGAAGATGCCGGGGAGGATGTCAAGACGACGGCGACGGCTCCGACCAACTGGTCGAAGGGCCCCGCCGGGGCTCGTGAACCGCGAGGAGTACGCGATGAAGTTCCTGATCAGCATGCACATCAACCCGGCCGTGATGGACGCGCTGACCGACGAGGAGAAGGCGGCGATCGGCGCCGGGCACGGCGCGTTCATCGAGGCGCTGAAGACGTCCGGCGAGCTGATCACCACGCAGGCACTGGTCGACCCGTCCCAGGCCGCCGTGGTGTCCGTACGAGGCGGCCGACGGGTGGTGACCGACGGGCCGTTCCTGGAGTCCAAGGAGTACCTGGGCGGCTTCTACCTGGTCGACTGCGAGAACAAGGAACGAGCGATCGAACTGGCGTCGCGGATTCCGGACGCCGCGGTCGAGGGGCTCGGGATCGAGGTACGCCAAGTGATGTTCGCCGACGGACAATTGGAGGCATGACACACCTGGCCTTCGAGGACCTGCTGCGTGACCTCACGCCGCAGGTCCTCGGCACGTTGGTACGGCGGTACGGACAGTTCGAAGGGTGTGAGGACGCCGTACAGGAGGCCGTCCTCGCCGCGACGGTGCAATGGCCGGTCGAGGGGGTGCCGAACAACCCGCGCGGCTGGCTGACGACCGTCGCGTCCCGGCGCCTCATCGACCAGATGCGCAGCGATCAGGCGCGCCGCGAACGGGAGTTGGCGACGGCCGCCGAGGTGGTCCCCGAGGACGTACCGGACACCGACGACACACTCGTCCTGCTGTTCCTGTGCTGCCATCCGGCGCTGACCCCGGTCTCCCAGATCGCCCTGACGCTGCGAGCGGTCGGCGGACTGACCACGGCCGAGATCGCCCGCGCCTTCCTGGTGCCCGAGGCCACGATGGCGGCGAGGATCAGCCGGGCCAAGCAGCGCGTCAAGGCCGCGGGCAGCTCGTTCAGCCTGCCGGACGGCGCGGAGCGCGAGGAGCGGCTACGGGCCGTCCTGCATGTGCTCTACCTCGTCTTCAACGAGGGCTACACCGCCTCCTCGGGCAGCGAGTTGCACCGCGCCGACCTCGCCCGCGAGGCGATCCGGCTGGCCCGGACGGTGCACGCGCAACTGCCCGAGGACGGCGAGGTGACCGGGCTGCTCGCGCTGATGCTGCTGACCCACGCCCGCCGCGCGGCCCGTACGACTCTCGCCGGAGACCTGGTGCCGCTGGACGAGCAGGACCGTACGACATGGGACCGCGCGTTGATCGACGAGGGCACGGAGTTGGTCAAGACGTCGCTGGCGGCCACGGCCCTCGGGCCCTACCAGTTGCAGGCCGCGATCGCCGCCACCCACGCCGACGCGGCCAAGGCCGAGGAGACCAACTGGCCGCAGGTGCACGCCCTTTACCTGATCCTCGAGCGCATCGCACCCAACCCGATGGTCACCCTCAACCGTGCGATCGCACTCGCCGAGACCGAGGGCCCGGCCGCCGGACTGGCCCTGTTGGCGACGCTGGACGGAGACGAGCGGATGGCCGGACATCACCGACTGCTGTCCGTACGAGCACACCTGCTGGAGAAGACCGGCGACACGACCGGCGCGTACGAGGACTACCGCCGCGCCGCGAAGTCCACGGCCGGCATGGCCGAACAGCGCTACCTGGAGTCCCGCGCGGCCCGGGTGAAGCCCAGGCCCCGGCCTTCGACCTGACCGCGCACCTTCGCTGCCCGGCAAGGGCAACCGCCGGAACACTGCCGACTTCCGGCAGTGCTCCGGACGGTGCGCAAGGGCGAAGATCTCGCTGTTCTCGACAGGGGGAGACGGGGATGTCTGCCAGGGCGGAACAGGACGTGCCTGCCGGGACAAGCTGGGCGACGGGCGATCGCCACGCGGTCGTTCGGCCGGAGCGGCGCCACCGCGAGCGCGGCGCGGGAATTCTGGACCAGCGTCTCCGCCCACGCCGAAACACTGCCCGACCGGGTGGGGGACAAGGCCGGGACGCTCGACCGCGGCGCCATGACGCGGACAGCCGTGGACACTCCCGCCCTCCCGGCCGAGCACCCCGGACTCCCGACGCTCGCCCTGCGGATCGCACACCTGGCCCGAGCGGTGGCACGGCCCGCGGTGGTCACGCTCGACGCGAGTACCGCGGCTGCCATCGAGGGCGAACTGCGCGAGCCAGCAAGGGCGTTGGCTCGGCAGGTCATTCAGGACTGCGTTCGCGCTTGAGTGGTGGGGGACCGGCGGCGGGTGAGGTGGGTGAAGGTGACGCCGCTGGGGAACGCCGTGCGTTCGGCGACGTCGAAGACCGTGGGGTCGAAGGCGCCGTCGAAGGCCGGGACCCCGGCACCGGCGACCACCGGGTAGCTCTTGATGAGCAGTTCGTCGATCTCGGGCAGGAGGGTGCCCGCGAGCTTGCCGCCGCCGCAGAGCCAGATGTCCAGGCCGCTGCCTTCCTCCCGCTTGAGCTCGCGAACGACGGCGAGCGGGTCGCTCGGGACGACGGTGACAGCCGGGTCGATGTCGGGCTCGAGAGTGCTGGACACCACGTATTGGCGCAGGTGCGCGTACGGACTGGTGATCCCGACGTCGAGGGCGGCGCGGTAGGAGCCGAGGCCCTGGATGATCGTGTCGAAGCGTCGGTTGGGCGAGTCGGTCAGGCCCGCGGCGGCGCGGTAGGCGGTCGGGACGGTCTCGGGGTACAGGGCGTTCATCCAGGCGAAGTAGGCGGCTGTCTGCTGTTCGCCGCCGCCGGGGAAGAAGTCGTACTCACCACTGGGGCCGGCGATGCGGCCGTCGAGCGTGACCGCGACGTAGTACACGAGCTTTCGCATCTCTTGATGTCCCCTCACGTAGTACTCTGCTTGAAGTGGTTTGAACGTAGTACTACAACTGGAGTGGTGTCAATGGTGAGACGAAACGACCAGCGGCGCGCGGCCCTTGTCGACGCCGCGATCGAGGTGCTGGCCAAGGAAGGCGCACGTGGCCTGACGTTCCGGGCGGTGGACACCGAGGCCGCCGTACCCGTCGGCACCGCGTCCAACTACTTCGCCAACCGCGACGACTTGCTCACCCAGGCAGGCGCGCGCGTGTACGAGCGACTGCAGCCCGACGAGGCCACGATCGCCCGCCAGCGGGCGGCGGGCCGCGACCGGGAGACCTACGCGGAGCTGATGCGCGAACTCGTCGGCCGCGTCGCCTCGTTCCGCACCGGCTACCTCGCGCTGCTCGAACTCCGCCTGGAGGCGACCCGCCGTCCCGAACTGCGCAAGGTCCTCACCGAGCGGGTCCGGGCCGATGTCGACGCCAACGTCGCCTACCACGAGGCCTCCGGCCTCCCCGGCGATGCCATGGCCGTCAAGCTGCTCATCCTCGCCCTGAACTGGCTGATCGTCGAGCAGCTCACCCTGCCGGACGTCTTCACGGAAGCGGAACGCGAACAACTGGTGACGGCCGCGGTCGAGCGCATCGTGGCGGGGGAGTAGGCCGGCTCCGTCCGGTACGGGACCTCAGTTGCGGGCCAGCGCGAGCACGCTCAGGCCGAACATGAGGACGCCCAGGGGGAGATGGCCCGACGGGACGTGCGCGATGCCGAGGACGACCTGGACCGAGGCGAGGACGAGGAGCGAACGGCCGCTCGCCTCACACCCGGTGACGAAGTGACCCCGGCCGCGAGGCTACGCCGGGGCGTCGGTCTGCTGGAGGTAGCAGGCCGTACCGGTACGGCGCGCCTCGGCGACGGCGGCCAGACGGCGGAAGGCGGCTTCGCTCATCTCCCGCCGCCATTCCCGCACGGAGCGGACGGCGACTTCGCTGTGCTAGGGCCTGTCGTCAAATTCCCGTCTGCCCCGCGACGCCCGGCACGCTCCCCCAAGCTCTGCGAGCAGGGGGGACCCCCACTCGCCGCACCGGGCGAAAGCCCACGTACGTCCAGTACGAGGGCTTCCGCCCGGCACTCCCCCAAGCTCTGCGAGCAGGGGGGACCCCCAGAGCACGCACCAGACGCCGCGGGGCCGCCCTCCGGGCGACGACGGGAATTTGACGACAGGCC
>NZ_JAMWMR010000041.1 GCF_023887685.1 Streptomyces macrolidinus
GGAGAGGCAGTCGAGGTAGTACTGGGCGAAGAACACAAGGGTCTCCTTTGCAGCCGTAGGGGGTGCGGCATCACCGTGAATAATACCCCCGGGGGTATTATTTCCTACGGTTCCGCCGATGCGCCCGGCACCACCGGGCGACCCCACGAGGTGACGCGGCCCACGACGCACAGCGGGCCCCGGAATACCGCCGGGGGTATATGGTGATGCGGGTAGCATACCCCCCTGGGTATCCACCGGAAGGAGCGCATGCACTCCGCGGAGACCTCGGCTGTCACGGGACCGGGCAGCCGCATCGCCGCGCCGACATCCGCTCAGCAGGACCGGGGCCGGGCATCGGCCACGGCAGCCCGCCACCGGGCCCCGCATCACCCGTGTCGTAGGGAGCCGTCTCACTGACGGCCCTGCCGATCAGGCCCGTGCTCGCGGTCTGATCCTGCGGACCGAGCACCCAGACCCACCACCGAGACCCCTCAAGGACCGCCATGCCGCTCTTCGCGCACGCCTCCGGCCCCGCGCAGATCACCGTGACCGAAGCCCGTGACCGTGCCCAGGCGGGCGAGGCGGTGCTGCTCGACGTCCGGGAGGCCGACGAGTACGCCGCGGGCCACGCGCCCGGCTCCGTCTGGCAGCCGCTCATCGCCGTCGCCGCCGGGGCCGACCTCCCCACTGCGGCCCAGGGGCGCCCGGTGCTGGCGATCTGCCGCTCGGGCAACCGCTCCCAGAAGGCCGCCGAACTCCTCGCCGCCCGCGGCGTGGACGTCTCCAACGTCTCCGGCGGAATGCGCGCCTGGGCCACGGCCGAGCTGCCCGTCCACGACAACGCCGGTCACGACGGGCAGGTCATCTGACCGCTTCACCCGACCCCGACCCGGCCTCCGCCCCGCACTGACCCGCCCCCCGACCTCCGAGTCCCGCACCTGCGGCGATTCCCCCACCAACACCGCTGCGAAACATTCACCGAAAGGAACACCCCCACCATGGCAGCCTCACTCACCGCCGAGCAGCTCGAACCCCGCCTGGGACAGTTCACCGTCATCGACGTGCGCTCACCCGGCGAGTACGCCGGCGGACACATACCCGGCGCCCACAACATCCCGCTCGACAAGCTGCAGCGCGCCCTGCCCGACCTGCGCGCCGCCGCCGAGCGCGGCGAACTCGCCGTGGTCTGCGCCTCCGGCGCCCGCTCCCAGACCGCCTGCTCCCAGCTCGCGGCAGCCGGTATCCCCGCGTTCACCGTCGTCGGCGGCACCGCCGCGTGGGCCCAGGGCGGCCGACCGCTGGACCGACCCGCCGGCGCCCGCGCCGTATGGGCCATGGACCGTCAGGTCCGGCTCGCCGCGGGCTCCCTGGTGATTCTCGGCATGCTCGTCGACCTCGCACTGCCCGGTGCCCGCTGGGTCTCCGCCGCCGTCGGCGCCGGCCTGGTCTTCTCCGCCCTGAGCAACACCTGCGCCATGGGCAACCTCCTGGGCAAGCTCCCCTACAACCGCCCCCGCACCGGAACCGCCGACCTCGACGACATCCTGGGCAACCTGCGGAAGTGACACACCCCGTACCGGACCCGGCACAACCGCCGAACACAGATGGCGGTCCGCAGCCGGGCCTCGGTGCGGGCGGGGCGGCGAAGGTGTGCCGGTGGAGTCACTCGCCCCCGAGCACTCTGGCGGAACGAGGGTGAGCAGAGCGCGTCGCACGGACGGCCACCGCTGCCAGTCAGAGAAGGAACCTACCGGGCTGGTGTCTCTCCGGGCTCTGGGGCCCACGCGCTCGGTGCCCCAGAGGCCACCACCGCCCTGTGCCGCGCCCAAGGCGAGATCGAATGTCTCGCCGGTGTGAACCGGCAGATCAGCCGAGCTCATCGCGCTCGCCTTCCCCCTGGTCGATAAATCCTCACGGTCAGTCCGCGACCTGGCAGGTGCGACAGCGACGTGGCACTCCGGGCACTGCTCCATACGCGCCCACGATCCTTGTGCGCGGACACATCTGCCGCACAATGCCCGAGGCGACAACGCATCGGGCTGGACGAGTCCTGCGTACCTCGGAGGAGACCTCGTGAGTGTTGGGCTGATCAACGGCCTTCCCGGCCATCCATTCTTCGTCCACGGTGCAGTGGTACTGGTCCCACTGACAGCGTTGGCGCTCGTCGTCTGCGCACTGTGGCCTTCGGCGGCGCGTCGGCTCACCTGGGTGCTGCCGGCACTGGGGCTTGTCACTCTTGTCCTGGTGGTGCTGACCACCGAGTCCGGCGAGTGGCTGGAGGAGCGGGTGAAGGAGACCGCGCTGACGGAAGAGCACACGGAGATGGGCTCCGATCTCACTCCTTGGGCAATCGCACTGTTCGTGATGACGATCGTGGTCTGGCTGCTCGGCCGCGCCGCCCGGCGCCGGGGCCGTGAGCACGGCGGTGCGGCCGAGAGCCCTGCCGAGGGCAGAGCGTCCGCCGTGGCTCGGCTTGTCTCTTCCGTTCCGGTGCGCGTCGCGGCGCTGGTGATCGCCCTGGCCGTGGCCGTCGGCGCCGTCATCGAGGTGTACTGGATCGGTGAGTCGGGTGCGAGGGCGGTCTGGCACGACGTTCTCTCGACAAGTGGCTCCGGCGGCAGGGAGTGACGCGGCGACAGCCGCGCCGATGCCGGCCCGGCCGACCGATGTCACGCATCGACCGGCCGGACACTCTACTTTGGGTCCAGCCGGTCTCGCGCCTCAGAGCGGAATCAGTGCATCTGGTCGAGTGCCTGTTGGAACGCGGCTGCGCGCTTGGCCGCAGTGGCGGTCATCTCGCGGAAGCAGCGGGCGGCGGCGGTGTCGCCGACGGCGGTGGCACGTTTGGCGAACATCGGGTACAGGGTCGTCGCGTTGTCGTGTTCCCGGATGACGGCCTGTCGCAGGTTCGTCTTCGTCGTGCGGACCAGACCGGCCAGGACGGCTTCGCCGGCGAAGTGCTCGTGCAGCTCGACGCCGGCGGTTCCCTCGAACAGGCGGGCCAGCGCGGGGTTGCCGGTCTGTCGCGCATGAGCGGCGAAGAGCATGTACTTGGCGTGGGCGAGCGCTTCGCCGTGCATGGCGGTATCGAGGTTGGCCCTGGTGCGGGCGGCCTTCACCTTCGGCAGACCGGCGGGCACCGACACCACGTCGGCCTTCGGCGGCGCCGGGATGGTGCCGCGGCCGGTGGTCACGACCGTGAGAGCGGTGCGGTAGGCGTCGCGGTGGCGGCCCTCGTCCGCCGCGAGCTCGGTGAACAGCCTGGCGGCCTCGAGGTCTCCGTCCTTGCGGGCCTGGTCGGCGAAACCGCGGTACATGACCTGATGCTCGTAGGACTCACCTTCGATGGCCTGACGCAGGTTGGCCGCGTTCCCACCCACCATGCCTGCCAGGGTGGCAGCCCGACGCAGGTTCTCGTTCAGCCCGGACTGCATCGTGGTCCGGAAGAGCCTGCCGATGGCCGGGTGAGCCTCGCGGTCGGCTTGGGTACCGAGGAGGCCGTAGGAGGCATAGGCGAATGCCTCGCCCTTCACGACGGTGGCCAGGTCGGAAACCGTCTGCGAGTGGCGAGCCCCGGCGGCGGTGTGCGCTGCCCGCTGCTGATCGGCCGGCAGGGCAGCGGCCACGGCCGTGGTCGCCTGCGAAACCGCGGTCAGCGAGCACAGACCGACCAGAAGCGTACGTATCGAGTGGCGGAACATGACGTCCTCCTTCAGGGCACTGCGGGTGCGAGCGCCCCTCCCATGCGACCCGCACACACATGCTTCCGCGCCTTCACTTAACCCTTCCGAGTGATTACGCACAGCCATGACGGCTCCTGCGCTGCGGGGGTCGACGACTGACAGGCCGCCATGCCGTAAGCCTCGCGGGTGGTCTGCCACCTCCGCATCGGCCGGTCACCGTCCAGCTTCCGCGGATACGGTTCCCGGATGAGTTCCGTCGTCGTACGCCGTCCAGGTCGGGTGGTCGGTATGCGCGGGCCGTACGAACTGCTCCGGCCTATCGGCCTCGCGGACTGACAGGTCGATCCCAGGCGGGCGAGTAATCCGGTCTCCTCGGCGGTCACCGACGCGCCACGCGCGAACCGAGACGTGCTCGACGGCGGCTGGGCTGTCGATGTTGCTCGGCAGGCGGGCGCGGGTGTTGGTCAGGCCGTCGTCGGATCCGACCGGCCTTGAGGACGTCGGTAACGCCCCGACGAATCACGTGGTCGTACGACAGGAGTGGGTGGACCGACCGCCGACTGTGCCGTGTCAGCCGTTTGCCCTGCCGCCGAGGCGCGGCCTGAACCCGCAGATGCTCCAGGTCACCGCATCAAACGGGCGTGTTCAGACGAAGTCGGGCCCGTTCGGCCCAAGTGATCGCCCTCGGCGTCCGAGCACGATAGGGGCAACCGCCGAACAGGTTGGCCAGTGGCCTGGGTACGGGAGCGGGGTGAGACGAGTATGGCGACGACCGCGGCCTGTCTGACAATTCCCGTCTGCCGCGCGACGGGAATTGTCAGACAGGCCCTAGCTAGGACGCGGTGGGTTCCGGCAAGGGAGATCCGGTGATCGCCGACTGCCTTGTGCCGGGCCCGCGGCGGGGCGCGCTGAGGACAGGCCACGACCCGACGTCGTGCTGCCCGACCTCACCTCGTACGTCACCGCCCAACCAGTTCGCGCCCCCTGCCGCACGTCCGCGCCGGGACCGCTCGCCCTTCTCCCAGGCCCACGGCAACCGATCACGCCGTGCCCCAACAGCCGCCCCGAAGGGACGACAGGCCGGCTTCCCATCGCTACTGATTCCTGACGGCCCGATAGGAACATGAACCCGATGACTTTCTTCGACATGGTCAACCCCCACCAGGAAAGCCACACTGCCGGCCGGGCCGGCTGGCTGCGGGCCGCCGTACTCGGCGCCAACGACGGCCTGGTCTCCGTCGCCAGCCTGATGGTGGGCCTGGCCGCGAGCGGAGCGAGCACCTCCACCGTCGTCACCGGAGGCCTGGCAGGTCTGTCCGCCGGTGCGATGGCGATGGCCGCCGGCGAGTACGTCTCCGTCAGCTCCCAGGTCGACGTGGAGACCGCCGACCGGGCGAAGGAGGCCCGCGAACTCGCCGAAGCCCCGGAAGCCGAACTCGCCGAACTCACCGCCATCTACGAGGATCGGGGCGTGCCGACGGAGCTCGCCCGCCAGGTCGCCGAGGCGCTGCACGAGGCCGACCCGCTCAAAGCTCACCTGCGCGACGAACTCGGCCACAGCGAGCACACCACGGCCAACCCTCTCCAGGCCGCCCTCGCCTCCGCCGCCAGCTTCCTCGGCGGCGGACTCGTACCGTTCCTCGGCCTGCTCGCCGGGTCCACCACCGCACGCCTGTGGCTGATCGTCGCGGTCACCCTCTGCGGCCTCGCCCTGGCAGGTGTGCTCGCCGCCCGCGCCGCCGGAACCACCATCCTGCGTCCAGCGCTGCGCGTGGTCATCGGCGGCGGGCTCGCCATGGCCATCACGGCGGCCGTCGGCCAACTCGCCCATGTGTCCGGCGTCTGAGCACACCGTGACCGTGCCGCTGACCGGGCCCGCAGGACAACACGGCCGGTCACGACCGCTCGGCGTCATGGCCCCCTGCGGGATTCACGAGCAATCTGTCGCCAAGCGTCCTCGCCGGCTTCTGCGGCCTCGGCACGCCGTAGAGATGAGCAGTCGTCCGTCGCTCCCACCTGGCCTCGTCGCTCCACGGAGCAGAGCTGCACCAGGCGTTCTGTCCCGGAAGGTTGTGGACGGGTGACGCAGGTCTCGGCTGACTCATCGGCTTCTCTCCTGACACCCGTCAGGAGAGAAGCACTCTCCACAAGGGCACCGAGCCGATCCATCACGGCTCGGAGCGGTGACCGCATCCACCGGGCGGTCCGGGGTAGCGGTCGACCTCAGGTATTCCGCTTTGCCGTGTCGTTCCAGGACACGGTAGGCGAGCAGCTTGACCGGGTCCAGCAGCAGGAACTCCAGGAAGGCCCAGCCCCAGGCCAGCCCGACCAGGCCCCAGCCGATGGGCTGCATCAGGAAGCCGGTGAGAGCGATCACGGTGGCGAGGATCTGGGTGCCGATCACGGCCGTGAGCAGGATCCAGGAGGGCCGGTAGGACCAGAACGGGCCGCGAGTGCGGGCCAGGAAGACGGTCAGGTGCCCGCTGACCGAGAGCTTGAGATAGACCAAGGTCCGCACCTGAACGTCCGTGAGCCCGAGTGGCAGGTGTGCCTGCCACACCAGCATGAACGTCGAGACCAGACCCAGCAGGCCAAGGACGACGGCGATCGCGATCACCTCGGTGAGGTCCCAGCGCTCCGGCCGGGAGGAGGGCCGTACCCGGTCATAGGCGATGGACAGGATGGCCGCGTCGTTGAGGATGGCCAAAAGGACCACTTGGATAGGCGTGACCGGGAAGAACGCGAACACCACGATCGTGAGGGTGACGAAGAGCACCACACGGATGGTCTCGGTGATCCGGTAGATCGCGTAGTTCTCCATCCGCCGGAACACCTCGCGGGACCGGCGGATGGCCTCGGTGATCGTCGACAGGCCTGGGGCCAGGAAGACGAACGATGTCTGATGCCGCGCGGGCCGCGTCGGTGGCGCCGTAGACTGCGATCCCCGCGTCCGCACGGTGCAGGGCGGGGCCTCGTTCACCCCGTCACCGGTCATGCCGACGATGTGGCCGTGCTCCTGCAGGGCCTGGACGATGCGGTACTTGTCCTCGGGCACCACCTGCGCGAAACCGTCGGCCTCCGCCACGGTGCGCGCGAGATCCTCGCCCTCCAGCCGTTCGATCCGCCCGGCTTCCAGAACGTCGGCGCCCAGGCCCACCCGGCCGCAGATCTCCCGGGCGATCTCCGCCCGGTCGCCGGTCACCATCTTGACCCGCACGCCGAGCCGTCCGGCCTCCTCAAGCGTCTCGCGGGAGTCCTCCCGTGGCGGATCCTGGAGGCCCAGCATCCCGGTCACGCGCCATCCGCCGCCGTCGGCGCACGCGACGGCCATGGCCCGGTAGCCCCGGCTCGCGAAGCCTCGCGTCACCTCCCCCACGCGCTCCGCGACCGGACTGTCAGCCTCCGTGAGCCCGAGAACGGCCCGCACCGCCCCCTTCATTCGAGAGCCCCATGCTGTGGGTGACCGGCTTTCTGGTCACCTTCACGTTCGGTGGTCTGACCGGTGTCGTCCTGGCGTCACCGCCGCTGGACTTCCATGTCTCCGACAGTTGCTTCGTGGTGGCGCACTTCCACTACGTCGTGTTCGGCACTGTCGTCTTCGCGATGTTCGCGGGATTCCACTTCTGGTGGCCGAAGTTCACCGGCAAGATGCTCGATGAACGCCTCTCCAAGATCACCTTCTGGACGCTGTTCGTCGGCTTCCACACGACGTTCCTCGTGCAGCACTGGCTGGGCGCCGAGGGGATGCCCCGTCGCTACGTCGACTATCCGGCTGCCGACGGCTTCACGGCGCTGAACATGATCTCCACCATCGGATCGTTCCTGCTGGGGCTGTCCATGTTTCGGCTCTGGTCTGCAATCGATGGTAATGCTGTGTGATGATCACTGGAGGAGGACGCGACGGCTGAGGAGGGAGGAGCCCCGCCGGGCAGGACACCCGTTTCGACCACCTCGGCGTCGAGGTCGAGTCCACCGACCAGGTCACCGCCACCACCAGCCGACCGAACGCCGCTGAGCGCGTCCTCGGCGGAGACGCCCGCTCACAAATCCGGGGCGAACGCGGCGTCTCACCGGCCGGTCCAGCCCTCTGACGGAACGGCCTTCAGTTCGCCACATAGTAAGAAGCGAGGCCGAGGAATACGACGAGAGCGCAACCCGCCTGCAGCGTCCAGGGGCCGGTCGCCTCCTCGTACGGGATGTCGGGGTCCGACAGCACTTCGCGCAGGGCCTTGCGATGCCCCAGGATTCCCACCGGTACGGAGACGATCAGCGCGCAGTAGAAGGGGAGTATCTCCGTGAAGGGCTCCTTGGACTTCAGGCAGTACGCCGCCAGCGGGACGGCAGCGAGCGCCGGGCCGCAGGAGACGAACGCCTTGTGCTTGCGCGTGGGCATGGCGGGGAGCATCACAGAGAACCAGATGACGACGCTTGTCGCGGCGAACAGCCACCACAGCGGTGAATCCTTCACAGCATTCCGTTCCTCTCGACGAGGGGCCGAGAGCATGCGGAGTCTGCCGACTCCTCGTCCCTCGGCCCCTCGTCGAGAACGCACTACGAGACGCACCTACCCGGTGCACCTGCACGACGCGCTTACGACGAGAACCAGCCCACCACGGACGACACGGTGTCGTGGACTCCTCGCACCGCGGCCTTGCCGACGTGGCTCACCATGGAATCCGCGGCGAGGCTTCCCACGCCGCCGAGACCCAGGGCGAGAGCTATGCCGCCGACCGACCCCATGAACTGCGAGCTTCCCCAACCGTAGGCCTTGGCGTTGTACAGGGCGCCGATTCCCGCGAACAAGAGCGACGCTCCGGCAAGTCCGCCCGCGACCAGCTGCCCGCCGGGGATGAACGCGGCGACCACCGCGGCCCCGCCGAGCACCGCGCTCACCCGCCCGAAGTAGGTGGCGGCTTCGGCGGCGTTGTTGGTGGCCTCCTTGTCGATCTCGGTGAAGTCGACCTTGTCATTGGCCGTCGATTCAGCGGGATTCACGCCCTGCTCGGCGTTCTGCTTCGCCTGCTGAGCCGCCTTGGCCGCCGCCGCGGCCATCTCCTGCTGCCGCTTCTGCTGCGCCACGGCCTTCGCCTCGGTGGCCGCCGATCGGGCGGCAGCAGCGTCCTTGCCCGCCGCGATCGCGTCAGCGTATGCACGGTCGGCCGAGGCTTGTGCGCTGCTCGCCGCCGCGACAGCGGTGTTGGCCGACGAAATGGCCTGGTTCGCCGAGTAGTTGGCCTGCCGCTTGGCCGAACGCGCAGCCGCAGCCGCGTCGGAGGCCAGCTTGGCCGAGGCCGCCGCGGCAGCCGCCGAAACGTCCGCCTTCGCCGCCGACTTCTGCGCGTCGTCGGCGTAACCCTTCGCGCTGGTCGCCGAGTTGGCGGCCTTGGTCGCCCACTGCTGGGCCTCCGCCGCGGCACCGCGCGCGTCGGCCGCCGCCTTGGCCGCTTCGGCGGCTTCCTGGAAGGCCGTTGCCGCGATGGCGGCGGCTCGGGCGATCTGCGCCTGGATGGCCGCCACATGGGTGGCCGTGTCCTCGTCGGCCTGCTGGGCCTTGTAGCGGACCGAGGTGACGAAGCGCTCCAGCATCCACTGAGGCCCCTCGAGCGCGGCCTGGGCCGCGGCCTCGACATTGGGGCCGGCACCGTCGAGAGCCGCGAGGGTCGTGACCCGGTCGTCCTCGGTCTTGGCCTTGGCGAAGCCGGTGAGGAGGTACTCGTGCAGGGCTTCGACGCTGCCGTCGTCCATCGCCGCGTTGGCAGCGGCCGTCACGGCCCTTCCGGCGCCCTGCAGCGTCTTCAGGACCTCCACGCGGTAGTCGTCGGCCTGAACGGCCAGCGCGTCCGCGGCCAGGAAGTCCGTCACGGCCTGCTGATCGTCGTCCGCGAGCACCTTCTGGGCCGCGTCGGCGAGCACGGCGCTCCCCGCGTTGGCCAGCGTGAGCACGCGTTCCCGGTCATCGAGTGCCATGGCGTCGCCATGTGCGCGCCCGACCCAGTCGACCACCGCCTGGTCGTCACCGGCGAGCGCGTCCTGCGCGGCCTGCCGTGTCCACGTGCCCACGGCGTCCATCAAGTTGACGGCGGCCTTGCGCCCGAGCACGGCCACCTGCGCGGGATCGCTCTCCGACCGCGCCCGGGCCAGCAGATCGCGGGTCTCCTGGTCGGTCAGCTCCTGCTGGGTCTGGATCTGCTCGATCCGGGAGCGGTTCTGCTCCTCTTCCTTCTTCAACTCCTGGGCGGCTTCGACGGCCAGGGTGCGTTCCTCGGCGAGCTTCGCCGCTTCCGCTTCACGGGCGAGGGCCGCGATGTCCTGTGCCTGGGTGACGGCCGCGGCGGCGTCCGTGGCCGCCGCGACGGCCTTGTTGGCCTGGATGGTCGCCTCGTTGGCCCAGTCCTGCGCCTCGCCCGCGTGCTTGGCCGCGTCCTCGGCGGCAGCGGCTGCGGCGTCCGCGTGATCGGCTGCGCTGTTGGCGGCCTTGTGGGCATCGCGCGCGGCGGTGGCCGCCCGGGACGCGAGGGCCGCGGCCCGATTGGCCGCGGCGGTCGCGGTGTTGGCGGCGCGGGTGGCCAACGCGGCGGCATCTCTGGCCCGCTTGGCCTCGGCCTGGGAGACACCCGCCGCCGCTGCCGCGTCCGCGGCGGCGTTGGCGGACGCCGCGGCGTTCTGTCCCGCACGGGCCGCGGCGGCGCTCGACGTCTCGGCCTGGGCGCTCGCGTCCGCGGCGGCGGAGGCCGCGGCGGCGGCGGTTCGGGCCTTCTTGGCCGTGTCCCGGGCCACCTGGGCGGCTTCGCGCGCCGCCGCCGCCTGACCGGCGTCCTTCGACGCGGCGGAGGCGGCCTGGTAGGCGCGCACCGAGGCGCGAGAGGCGGCGCCGGCCGCGGCGGCGGCGGCCTGGGCCGCGCTCGCGGCCGTGTGGGCCGCGGAGATCGCGGTGTGCGACGCCGAGACCGCGGTACGGGCCGCGGCTGCCGCGCCGTTCGCCGCGTCGGCGGCCCGTCCGGCGGCACGTGACGCCTTGAGCGCGTCGCCCTTGGCCGCGGCGCTCTCGTCGGCGGCCAGCAGGGCGGCCTTCTTGGCCTCGACGGACGCGGCCTCGGCGTGCTCGGCCGCCTCCTTGGCCTCGACCGTCGCGGTGTGGGCACGCGCGCCCGCGTTCTGCGCCTGCACCACCAACTGGTCGATCGTCAGCTTCTCTTGGTCACGGGCACGCGCGAGGTGCTGCCCATAGCGTAAGAACTCGCTCACGTCGGCCGCCGTGCCGTCCAGCGCCCGGTTGATGGCCTGGGTCAGGTTCGGACCGGCGCCCGCGAGCATGGAGGTCGCCTCGAACCGCTCGTCCTCCTCGCGCGCGCTGTACTGCCCTTCCTGGAGGAAGCCGTCCAGCACGTCCGGCGAGCCGTTGTCCAGGGCCTTGTTCGCCTCGCGCACCACGGCCTTGCCACCGGCGCCCAGGATCGTCAGGACCGCGACCCGCCGATCGTCGGCCAGCGGTTGCTCATAGCCCCCGGTGACGAACGCGTGCAGTTCCGCGTCCGTGCCGCTGAGGACCTCTTGGACCTTCGCCCGCACACCGGGACCCGCGAAGTTGAGCATCTCCAGAACGGAGACCCGGTCGTCCTCGGCCTGCGCCCTGGCCAACCCCGTGGTGAGGAAGGCCGTCAGAGCCGCCTCGTCGCCGGTGAGCGCCTGTTTCGCTTCCGTTCGTACGGCACGGCCGCCGAGGACCCAGGCGTCGACGGCCCGGTCGCGGTCGCTGTCCCCCGTCCCCGCTCCGTCGGCCGCGTACGCCGGTGAGTTCCTCGTCCCTACGACCGAAGCAGCCGTGGCGGCGACCGCCAGGGTCAGAAAGCTCCGGCGCGAAGGGCCCCATTCGGAGGTATTCCGTCTCGATGGGTTACGTCTCAGCATGCCCGTTCCACCCCCATAAACAGTGTTTGCAAGCAGCCGAACTCGCCTTAGCGAAATGCAAGTTCGCCAACAACCTGTCAGGGCGGTCGACTATTCAGCAAGAGGGTGTCCGCAGACATCCCTTTTGTCGACTTGAGATCGACATTTGACGAAGAGAGCGCAATTTACGCGCTACCGGCGCCTATAGACCCAGACCCGCCCCTCAGGTCACAACTCCGTAAATCCGTATGCCCGACCGACTACCCCGCCCTACGGTGAAGGATCAGTGTGTGTTTCGTTTGGATTCATTTCGTTATGGAGAAGAGAGATGAAGATTGCGAGTCGCGTGCTCGTGTCGACGTGCGTGCTGATCGCCGCGAGTGTGGGCGTCGCGTTCGGCGCCACGGATCACAAGGACCGGACCTTGCGAGCGGATATGACGGCGGGAGAGAACCCGCCGTACGCGGTGGAGGACTTCAATTACCCGCGGGCGGACAAGATTCTCGAAGAGCAGGGAATTGTCCTGAAGCGCGGTGACGGTCATATCGTCCTCGCGACCTGCGGAAGTCAGGAAGGGCTGCTGGAAGTACAGGCGCGAAGCAAGAACAAGGTCTGTTTCCGCGTCACCGGAAACAGCGGTTACCTCACCATGGAAATACCCGCGGTCTACGGCGTGAAGGGCAACTCGTACGAGACGTCCGTGAAGATGACCGTGGGCGATCGGGAGAAGGTCTACGAGATCGCCAAGGACTCCTGGACCAATGTGGGAGAAGCGGCGGACCCGGCGGACGGCGATCACATGCTGGTCGAGATCTCCACCAACAAGTAGGCGCCGCCCCATGGCTCTTCCCACCCATCATCGGACGTCAAGGAACCCGTTCATGCCACGCTCCAGACGCGTACCCCTCCTCGCTCTCGCCGCCACGCTCCTCGCCGTACCGGGCTCTCTGTGCACGGCGCCCGCGTCCGCTGTCACCGGACCCGCCGCCACCGACGCCGGATTTGCCTTCACCGCCCGTCTCGACGTGGGCGACGGCCGGCGCGCCTGTTCCGCGGCGCTGGTGTCCCCACAGTGGCTCGCCACGTCCGCGAGCTGCTTCTCCGACAACGGAACGTCCCAAGTCCCCGCGGGCAAGCCCCAGTCGAAGACGATGGCCACCATCGGCCGTACCGATCTGACCACCACCGGCGGACAGGTCCGCGAGGTCGTCGAGCTGGTCCCGCGTGAGGACCGGGACCTGGTCCTGGCGCGCCTCTCCTCACCCACCACCGGGATCACCCCCGTGGCGTTCGCCGACACCGCGCCCGCCGCCGGGGAGGAGCTGACGGTCGCCGGATACGGCCGGACCAAGGACGAGTGGGCGCCGCTCAAGCTCCACACCGCCACCTTCACCGTCGACTCCGTCGCGGGCGCCACGGTCGCCCTGCACGGCAAGTCCGCGGCCGATGCCATCTGCGCCGGTGACGCGGGCGGGCCGATCGTCCGGCTGAAGGACGGCCGACCCGAGCTGGTCGCGCTCAGCAGCCAGTCCTGGCAGGGCGGTTGCTTCGGTGCCGACCCGGCCGAGACCCGCACCGACGCCGTCTCCACCCGGCTGGACAACATCGTCGGTGGCAGCACGCTCCCGGCCGGCGGCGTGCTCATGCCCGGAGACTCCCTGACCTCCAACGCGGCCCGCCTGACCCTGCAGTCCGACGGCAACCTCGTCGTCGTCTCCCGCGCGGGCAAGACCCTCTGGTCGACCAGGACCGCGGGGCACCCCGGCGCGACGGCCCGTCTCGACGCGCAGGGCAACCTCGCCGTCGTCGACACCGACGGGACCACGACGCTGTGGGAGTCCAAGACCACCGCGCCCGGTGGCAAGGCCGTTCTTCAGGATCGCGGCGACTTCGTCATCTACAACGCCAAGGGCGAGTCGCAGTGGGCCGCCGGCACCGCGGTCCGCCACGACTACGACGGCGACGGCCGGAGCGACATGGCCGACTGGTACGACTACGCCGACGGCAGCGACAAGATCCACGCCTTCCTCGCCAAGACCGACGGCGGCTTCAACAGCCCCGTCCACGGCTGGGAAGCCGCGGCGGGCAACTACTACGCCGAGAACATGAAGCCCGTCACCGGCGACTTCAACGGCGACGGCATCGGCGACGTGGCCACCCTCTACGGCTACTCCACCGGAGAAGTAGCCCTCATCACCTGGCTGGGCAAGGGCGACGGCACCTTCGCCGCGCCCCTGAAGTCCTGGAAGATCGCCTCCGGTTGGACGTTCTCCCGGATGACCCCCGTCGCCGGTGACTTCAACGGCGACGGCCGCGACGACATCGCCGTCTGGTACGACTACGCCGACGGCAGCGACAAGATCCAGACCTTCCTCGCCAAGACCGACGGCGGCTTCAACAGCCCGTTCGCCGGATGGCAGACCCCGGCGGGCAACTACTACCGCGAGAACATGAAGTTCGTCACCGGCGACTACAACGGTGACGGCCGCGACGACCTCGCGGTCCTCTACGGCTACTCCACCGGTGAGGTCAAGCTCATCACCTTCCCGGCCAAGCCCGACGGCGGCTTCAACGAGCCGGTGCACGGCTGGAGTTCCGCCACCGGCTGGGACTTCAAGCGAGCCACCGTGTACTCCGGGGACTTCGACGGTGACGGCCGCGACAACGTGGCCGTCTGGTACGACTACGCCGACGGCCACGACGCGGTGATCGGCTTCACGCCCAGCGGCACCGACGGCAAGCTCGGCAACCGCACCGATCTGTGGACCACCCCGGCGGGCAACTACTACCGCGAGAACATGCAGCTCGTGACCGGGGACTTCGACGGTGACGGCCGCGACGACCTCGCCACCCTCTACGGCTACGCCGACGGCCGGGTCAAGACCATCACCTGGACCGCCAAGGCCGACGGAACCCTCAACGAGCCCGCGGGGAGCTGGGAAGCGGCTGCGGGCAACTGGACCTTCAGCCGGGTCCGGATGCTCGAGCGCTACAACAACCCCTCGTAGCAACGCTACGACAACCCCTTCCCGGCGAGGAGTTCGGGGACCGGAGCGGTGGCCGCAGCCCCGTCTCCGGTCCCCTTCGGCTTCCTCACGCCTCGTGGGTTCCCGGCGCTCCCAGGCCGGTCAGGGCACTGACCGGGTCCGAGGCCGGGGTACCGCGGGGCCACCAGTCCTCGCGGCCCGGTTCCGACTCGTACGCGTACCACAAGCCGTCGCGGCCGAGCCGGAGTTGGGTGTGGCCCTCCGGATGGGTGAGGTGGTTGTGCCAGGGGCGGAACGCGGGGAGGTCCGCGGCGAGGAGGAGCGGGCGGGCCCGGTCGAAGCGGCCCGCCGGAGGGTCCCAGTGCTCTTCGAGCACGGCGAGCCCCTCGCGTCCGCCCTGTCGCCACGCGGCGACGGCGCGCGCCAGGTCGGCCGGGGTCCGCCCGGTGGCGGCGGCCAGCGAGGAGTAGAGCGCGCGGGTCGCCGCGGTGAGGCCCGAGCCGGGGCGGGCCGCGGCGAGCCGCACCGCGTCCTGCCACAGCGTCAGGTCCGCGACCGGATCGTGGCCGGTGGTCAGCAGGGCGTGCGCGCGGGCCGCGGCGTCCGTGGCCAACTGATCCAGCGCGAGCGGGTCCGGGCCGTCCGCGGTCCCCGGGTAAACCGGCGGCTGCTCGGGGTGCGCGGGGGGCGGCAGCGGGGCCGGGAGCGGCGGCAGCGCGCGCCGGGCCACAGCGTCACGGGCGCGGACGCCCGCGGCGGGGGCGGGTGCCCGCTCCCGGGCGGCGCGGGCGGCGTTGCGCCGGGTCAGCGCGTCGAGCACCTCGCGCTCGCCCCGGCCGCGCAGCAGGAGAAGGACGAAGGGGTCCTGGTCCAGCAGCCGGGCGGTCTGGTAGCAGACGGCGGCGGCGTGCTTGCAGGGGTGGCCGACGTCGGGGCAACTGCACTGCGGTTCGAGGTCGCCGGGCCCCGGGAGCAGCCGGACCCCGCACTCGGCGAGGGACCGCGGCACCTGCTTGTCCAGCAGCGCGGCGATATGGTCGGGCCGCTCGGCCGCGGCGTCCAGGAAGCGGTCCCACTCGTCGTCGGAGAACGTCCGCAGCCGCACCTGCGCGCGGTACGGGCGCGGGCGGCTTCCTTGTACGTAGGCCACCACGTGTCCGGGGGTGACGGTGAGGGCGTCCACGTTCCCCTGGCCCGCGTAGGCCCGCCCGCGTGCCAGGCGCGCGGCGTCGAGCGCCCCTTCCTCCAGGGCCGTGACCCAGGCGTTGCCCCACCATGTCCCGGCGAACCGGTCGGCCTGGTCCGCCGGTTGCGCGGAAGGCGCGGGGAGAGGGGGAAGCGCGGCGAACGTACGCCGCAGCGCACCGTCGCGGCCGGGGGCCGCCATCGAGCGGGGGTAGCGGGCGACCGTCTCGGGCCGCGTCTCCTTCCGGTCGCCGTCGTCGTTGCCTTCGGGGCGCGCGGTCCCGGCTTCCGGTGACGCCATCGACGCGGGCAACTCGAAGGTGTCGGCCAGGAGTTCGCGTACGTCCTGAACTCGACCACTGTGCACGCGGGTTCGAGTGCTCGGGCGGAGGGTGCGGGCGACGGTCGGGCGTGCGGAACCGGAGGGCCGCACGGAACGGGACGGCCGCGCGGAGCCGGGCGGCCCCAACCGCTCGGCCCGTCCGGCGAGTTCGGACGGTCCTGCGGAGGGCTCTGCGGTGCCGGACGCCGCTCGGCTGCCGGACGACGGGTTCGGTGTGGTGGCGGGCGGGCGGCGGCCCGCTTCCTTCTCCTTCCGTGCGGCCCGCAATGCCTCGCGCGCGATGTCTCCGGGGCGCGTGGCCGGTACGGTCTCCGCTACGGTCTCCGGCGCAGCGGCGTCCACGGTCATCGGGGCGGCCTCCCGCGCGGCGGCGTCCACGGTCACCCGGTCGGCCTCCCGCGCGTCCCCACCGCGCCGTTCCGCGTTCGCCCGGCGCAACGCCGCGCGCGCCGCGTCCCCCGGCCTGACCGTCGGCCCGGACTCCGGCCGTACATCCGCGCCGGACGCGGTGCCCTCCGGGCCGTCGCCCTCGGCACCCTCGGCGCCCTCCGCGCTCGCACTCTCCCGCTCCCTCGCGGCCCGCAACGCACGCCGTGCCTCGTCGGCGGGGCGGGCGGACGTCGTGCTCTCCGCGCCGTTCACGCCGTCCTCCTCAGTGACACCAGGTCCGACAGCTCGCGGACGGTCAGTTCGGTCAGGGCGGACTCGCCGGAGCCCAGGATCGCGTCCGCCAGGGCCCGCTTGGACTCCAGCATCTCGGCGATACGGTCCTCGACCGTGCCTTCGGTGATCAGCCGGTGGACCTGCACGGGCTGGGTCTGGCCGATGCGGTACGCGCGGTCCGTGGCCTGCTCCTCCACCGCGGGGTTCCACCAGCGGTCGAAGTGGATGACATGCCCGGCACGGGTGAGGTTGAGGCCCGTACCCGCCGCCTTGAGCGAGAGGACCAGGACCGGGGTCGCCCCGCTCTGGAAGCGGTCCACCATCCGCTCGCGGTCGGGCACGGGCGTGCCTCCGTGCAGCAGCTCGACCGGTATCGCGCGGGAGGCCAGATGCGTGGTGATGAGCCGGGCCATGCCGACGTACTGCGTGAACACCAGCGCCGAGCTGTCCTCCGTGAGGAGTGTGTCCACCAGCTCGTCCAGCAGGGCGAGTTTGCCCGAGCGGGCGGTGAGCGCCGCGGCCGTCGCCGGGTCCTCCTTCAGATACAGCGCCGGGTGGTCGCAGATCTGCTTGAGCGAGCCGAGGAGGGCGAGGACCAGGCCCCGGCGGCCGATGCCCTCCGCCGTCTCGATGGCCAGCAGCGACTCCCGTACGACCGCCTCGTAGAGCGCGGCCTGTTCGCGGGTGAGCGGTACCGGATGGTCCGTCTCCGTCTTGGGCGGCAGCTCGGGGACGATGCCCGGGTCGGACTTCTTGCGGCGCAGCAGGAACGGGCGGACCAGGCGGGCGAGCCGCTCGACGGCCTCCTCGTCCTCGCCGTTCTCCACCGCGCGTGCGTGCCGGGCGCGGAAGGACTTCAGGGGGCCGAGCAGTCCGGGGGTCGTCCAGTCCAGCAGGGCCCACAGCTCGGAGAGGTTGTTCTCCACGGGGGTCCCGGTGAGGGCCACGCGCGCGGGGGACGGGATCGTGCGCAGTGCCTTCGCCGTGGCCGAGTACGGGTTCTTGATGTGCTGTGCCTCGTCCGCGACGACCATGCCCCAGGTCTGCTCGGCGAGTCTCGGCGCCGTCGTGCGCATCGTGCCGTAGGTGGTGAGGACGAAGCCGCCGTCCAGGTCGTCCAGGGTGCGGTCCGCGCCGTGGAAGCGGCGGACCGGGACCGAGGGCGCGAACCGCGTGATCTCCCGCTGCCAGTTGCCCAGCAGCGACGCCGGGCAGACGACGAGGGTCGGCTCGCGGCGCGCCCGGCGCAGATGCAGGGCGATGACGGTGACCGTCTTGCCGAGGCCCATGTCGTCGGCGAGGCAGGCGCCGAGGCCGAGGGAGGTCATCAGGTCCAGCCAGGCCAGGCCCCGTAGTTGGTAGTCCCGCAGCCGGGCGGCGAGGCCCGGGGGCGGTTCCACCGGGCCGACACCCGCCGTCAGGCGGTCCCGGAGGGTGGCGAGCGCGCCGACCGGCACCGCCTCGACCGTCGCGCCGTCCACCTCGGCGCTGCCCGTGAGCGCCACCGACAGCGCGTCGACCGGGTCGAGCAGGCCCAGTTCGCGCTTGCGGGCCTTGCGGACGAGCGCCGGGTCGACCAGCACCCACCGGTCGCGCAGCCGGACGACCGGGCGGTGGGCCTCGGCGAGCGCGTCCATCTCGGCTTCGCCGAGCGGATCGCCGCCGAGCGCCAACTGCCAGCGGAACTGGAGCAGTTCCTCGCTCTCGAAGAAGCCCGTGCCGTCGGTCGCCGAGCCGGGCGCGGGCCGTACGACCGCCGTCGCGGTCAGGTCCTGTGCGAGGTCGCGGGGCCAGTGCACGGCGACCCCGGCGGCGCCCAGCCTGCTCGCCGCGACACCCAGCAGGTCGCCCAACTCCTCCTCGGACAGCGCGAGGACATCGGGCACGTCCTGGTCGGAGAGCCGCTCCAGCGGGGGCCAGACGCGGGCCGCGCGGCGTACGGCGAGGGCCGCGTCCACCCGCGCGCGGGGGCCGAACCCGGCGTCCGCCTCGCCCGCCCACAGCGCCGCCGCGTCGACGACGAGGGTGGGGTCGGCGAGGCTGTGCACCTGGACGACGGCCGCTCCGGCGCGCCGGGCGTCCTCGCCGTCGTCGAAGAGCTGGGACGCCGACAGGTCCAGGCGCAGCGAGATCCGTACGCCGGTGTCCATGCCCGCGGCGACCTCGGCGGCCCAGTCCCGCGCGCGGGGCAGGCGCTGCGGCTCGCGCGCGGCGAACGGCTTGCCCACCGCGTGGGCGGCGGCCGGGGTGCGGGGCAGAGTGTCCGCGACGGCGTCCAGGAAGGACCGAACGAGGGATTCGGGCTCGGGCAGCGTGAGGGGGCTGCCGGGGAGCGGGACGGCATGGCCCTCGTAGGGCAGGGCGGCGGCGATCGCCCTGAGGTGGGCGATGTCGTCCGGTTCCAGCGGTCCGGCCCGCCAGGCGTCGTCCCCCTGTGGGGTGAGGCCGGGCAGCAGCCGCCCGCGCGCGACGAGCCGCAGCGCGTGGAGCGTGGCGGCACCCCAGCAGGCCGTCGCGGGGTGGGCGGCGGGATCGCGCCGGGCTCGGGCGAGCAGTGGCAGCGCGTCGGCGAGGGGCAGCGAGACGGCGCGTACGGTGCCCCGGCGCACCCCGGATCCATGGCGGCGTACGACCGTGAGGTCCCGCGCGCCTGTCAGGTCCCGCCCGCCGTCCGTACGGTCCGCGCCGTACGTACGCTCCGCGTCATCCGTACCGCACACGCTGTCCGTGTCCTCCCCCTCCGACGGGAGGGGGCCGCCGTCCGACGGGAGGGGGCCGCCGTCCGGGTCCCAGAAGGCTACCCGGCCCTGGCGGGGCACCGGCGCGGGCAGGAAGACGGCGGCCAGCTTCGCCCAAGCACTCAGCTCCCCCATCCGTTCGGTCACCTCCCGCCGTCTCGTCGTGTCAGATGTCTTCGACTGTACGGGCGGGGTCTGACAACCGGCTCCGACGAGGCTCACGGGAGCGACGGTCAGGGGATCGTCCGGGACACCACGTAGACCGTCGGGTGATCAGGGTCGGCCCGGTTCACCACGACGTCCAGGGTGGGCGCCGGGTTCTTCTGGGTGTGGGTCAGGCCGTACCAGGGGCCCTCTCCGGTGAACGACCAGCCGACGATCCCCTGGTCGCGCGGGCTGATGGCGGTGTCGTTCTCCTTCAGCTCGCTCGGGCTCGCGTCGATCTTGCCGAGGAACTTCGCGAGACCGGCCTCGCTGGTGTTGAACTGCGCGTACAGCCTGCTGGTCTTCCAGTTGTTCGTCTCGTAGTACGCGACCTCGGTGGCCTTCGCGGGGATCTCCACCTGGTACAGGCTGCACAGCACGCTGGAGGGGCGGCCCGCGGTGAGGCCGGTCGCCGAGTACCTCGCCTCCTTGACCTTGCCGCTGTCGCGGCTCTGGTTGGCGGAGATCACCAGATAGCCGGCCGGGACGCCGATGAGCAGCATGATGATCAGCAGGGTCAGCGCCCTGCGGCGGACCATGTGCCCGTGGGACTCGGGGGGCGCCTGCCGTCCGGGCTCGTCCGGCGGCGCCGGCTGACGCGGTACGGAGGTGGTGGCCGTCACAGGACTCCCCTGGTGGTGCGGCGGGACTGCGCGTACCGCTCGTAGCGCTCGTACCGCTCCACCCGGCGCCGGTTGGCGCGGCGGAAGCGGCGGGCGACGAGCCGGGCGAGGTCGGCGGCGCCGACCATACCGGCCTCGGGGCCGAGCTGGGCGCGCGTGATGCGGGCCTCGGGGCGGTAGCCGCGGCCGGTCAGATGGCGCCGGAAGGCGTCCCGGGCCGGTCCGATGAGCAGGTCGTCGGCCGCGCTGACACCGCCGCCGATCACGAAGCAGGAGGGGTCCAGGGCGGCGGCGAGGTTGGCGATGCCGACGCCGAGCCACTGGCCGATGTCCTGCAGCAGCTCGACGCACATCGCGTCGCCCTCGCGGGCCAGCTCGGTGATCATCGGGCCGGTGATCTCGGAGATGTTGCCCTTGACGTGCTCGATGATCCCGTACGCCACCGGGGACTCGGCGGCGGCCAGTTCCCTGGCCTCGCGGACCAGGGCGTTGCCCGAGCTGTACTGCTCCCAGCAGCCGCGGTTGCCGCACGGGCAGCGGTGGCCGCCGGGCACGACCTGCATATGGCCGAACTCGCCCGCGACGCCGAACTTGCCGCGCTTGACCTGGCCGTCCTCCAGGATGGCGCCGCCGATGCCCGTACCGAGGGTGATCATGACCAGGTGGTCCTCGTCGCGGCCCGCGCCGAAGCGCCACTCGGCCCAGGCGGCGGCGTTGGCGTCGTTGTCGACCAGGACGGGGACGGCGAGCCGTCCGGCCAGGCGGTCGCGCAGGGGCTCGTTGCGCCAGGACAGGTGGGGGGCGAACAGGACGCGGTTGCGGTCCGCGTCCACCCAGCCGGCCGCGCCGATGCCGACGGCGTGCACATCGTGCCGGTCGGAGAGGTCCAGGACCAGCTCGACGATGGTGTCCTCGACGACCTTGGGGCTCTTGGACTTGTCGGGCGTCTCGGTGCGGAGCTTCTCCAGGATGTTGCCGTCGGCGTCGACGACGCCCGCCATCACCTTCGTGCCGCCGATGTCGATACCGACCGTGGGGACGCGCGGCGCCGACAGATGGGACCGGCGCTCGCGCGTTCCGACGGTCCGCAGGACGGTCGCCCGCGCGGAGCCGCGGTGGGTGAAGTCGCGGTAGGTGCTCATCGGGCCGATTCTGTCACGCCGACGGCAGGTGGCACGGTGGAGCGGTTCCGCTCCCGTCGACGCCCGGGACGCCGGGTCGGCGGGCCGGCCGCGGGTCCACCGCGGCCGGTCGTACGCGTCTCGCGGGCCGCACGACACGCCGATCGCGCACCCTAGGAGGCGCGGTTGTCCAACTCCTCGCGCAGATCGTCGAGTTCGTCGCCGCCCGCCATCTGCCGGGTCAGCTCGTCCAGCGAGATCTCCTCGCGGGTGTGGCGGCCCACCATCGTGCCGCGCTTGAGCAGTGTGAACCGGTCGCCCACCAGGTACGCGTGGTGCGGGTTGTGGGTGATGAAGACAACACCCAGCCCCGCGTCCCGTGCCGCCGCCACATACTTCAGCACGATGCCCGACTGCTTCACGCCCAGGGCCGCCGTCGGCTCGTCGAGGACCAGCACCTTGGCCCCGAAGTACACCGCGCGCGCGATGGCCACGCACTGGCGTTCGCCACCCGACAGGGTGCCGATGGGCTGGTCGACGTCCCGCAGGTCGATGCCCAGGCGCAGCAGTTCGGTGCGCGTGGTGCGGCGCATGAAGTCGACGTCCATGCGCTTGAAGGGGCCGACGCCCTTGCGGGGCTCGGAGCCGAGGAAGAAGTTCCGCCACACCGGCATCAGCGGTACGACGGCCAGGTCCTGGTAGACCGTGGCGATCCCGCGGTCCAGGGCCTCGCGCGGGGAGGCCGGGCGGCACTCCTCGCCCTCGATGCGGAAGGTGCCCGCGTCGTGCTGGTGCAGCCCCGCGATGATCTTGATGAGGGTGGACTTGCCCGCGCCGTTGTCGCCGAGGACGCAGGTGATCTTCCCGGGGCGGACCTCCAGGGAGACCCCTTCGAGGGCGCGGACGTTGCCGTAGTACTTGCTGACGTCCTCCAGCTCGACGAGCGCGGTGCGCTCCTCGGCGGCGGCGCCCTTCGTCGCGTCGCGCGTCGCGTCGCGCGTCGTGTCGTGCGTCGTGTCGTGCGTCATGTCGTGGCCTCCGCACGCTTGCGGACCCAGGTGTTGAGCAGGGTCGCGAGGAGAAGCATCGCTCCGAGGAAGAACTTGAACCAGTCGGGGTTCCACTGGGCGAAGACGATGCCCTTGCTGGTCATGCCGAAGATCAGCGCGCCTACCGCCGAGCCGATCGCGGAGCCGTAGCCGCCGGTGATCAGACAGCCGCCGATGACGGCCGCGATGATGTAGATCAGCTCGTTGCCGACGCCCTCGCCGGACTGCACCACGTCGAAGGAGAACAGCAGGTGCTGGCCGGAGATCCAGGCGCCGAGGGCGACCCCCATGTACAGGCCGATCTTGGTCCGGTACAGCGGGACGCCGACCGCGCGGGCCGCGCTCTCGTTGCCGCCGACCGCGAAGATCCAGTTACCGGCGCGGGTGCGCAGCAGGATCCAGGAGGCGACGGCGACCAGGGCGAGCCACCACAGGATGGTGATCTTGAAGTCGACGCCGCCGAGGGTGATCGTGGAGGCGAACACCGCCTTGGCCGACTCGAAGCCGTCCATGTCGGAGATCGACTTGGTGGAGACCGTGCCACTGATCATCTTGGTGAGACCGAGGTTCAGACCGGTCAGCATCAGGAACGTGCCGAGCGTGACGATGAAGCTGGGCAGCTTCGTACGCGTCAGCACGAATCCGTTGAACGCGCCGATCGCCAGCGTGACCAGCAGGGAGACGCCGACGCCGACCCAGATGTTGGCGGTCATCTGGTAGCTGAACATCGAGGAGATCAGCGCGGACGACGTCACGAGCACGCCCGCGGACAGGTCGAACTCGCCGCCGATCATCAGCAGCGCGACCGGAACGGCCATGATGCCGATCGTCGAGGACGCGTACAGGACCGTGCTGAGGCTCGCGGCCCGCAGGAAGTGGTCGGCGACGATCGCGAAGAACAGGAAGACGGCGACCGCGCCCACCACCGAGCCCAGCTCGGGCCGGCCGAGGAGCTTCTTCAGGGGCGAGGTCTTCAGCAGCCGCTCGTCCGCGCGCGCTCCGTCCGCCGTCGTCTCCGGCCGCTCCGCCGGTGTCGTCGTGGTCATCGCGTGCCCCGATCCGTGTACTTCTCCAGGGTCGCGGCCTGGTCCTTGGTGACGATCTGCGGTCCGGTCAGGACCGGCTTGCCGCCGCCGATGGTGTTGGCGTTGTACTTGTAGAGCCAGAGCTGGTCGACCGCCTCGTAGCCCTGGAGGTAGGGCTGCTGGTCGACGGCGAAGCCGAGCGTGCCGTCCTTCAGCTTGGCGGCCACCTTCGCGTTCAGGTCGAAGGTGTCGATCTCCGCCCGGCTGCCGGCGTCGGCCTTGGCCTTCACCGCGGTGTCGGCGTAGGGGGCGCCGAGGGTGACGACCGCGTCGAAGGACTTGTCCGACTGGAGCTTGGCGCCGATGGCGGACTGCACGTCGGGCATGTTGGTGCCGTTGACGTAGAGGTTCTTCACGGTGCCGCGGAAGGTCTTCTTCACGCCCTCGCAGCGCTGCTCGTGGCCCACGTTGCCCTGCTCGTGCAGCACGCACAGGGCCTTCTTGCGGCCGCGCCGGTTCAGCTCGTCGCCGACGGCCTCGCCCGCGATCGTCTCGTCCTGGCCGATGTGGGTGAGGGCGCCGAACGCCTTGGACTCGGCCGAGCCGGAGTTCACCGTGACCACCGGGATACCGGCCTTCTCCGCGCGGGCGACGGCGGCCTTCATCGCGTCGGGCTTGGCCAGCGTGACGATGATGCCGTCGACCTTCTGGTCCACCGCCGCGTCCACGAGCTGGGCCTGCTGCTGGGCCTCGGCGTTGTGCGTGTAGACGAACTCGATGTTGTCCTTGAGCGCGGCCTGCTCGGCGCCCTTCTGCACGATGTCCCAGAAGGTGTCGCCGTCGCCGGAGTGCGTGATCATCGCGACCGTCCAGCGGGGCGTGTCCACCGCGGCCCGGCCCTGGGCGGTGGCGGCCTTGCGGGCGTCCTCGGCGCGCTTGCCGCCGTGGCTGCTGCACCCTGCGAGGGATACGCCGAGCGCCCCTGCGAGCGCGATGGTTGCCCAGATCCGTATCCGTGCCACGAGGACATACCCTTCCTGCCGAGATGATGGGAACGATCCAGTATCGCTTACCGGCCATCGGCCGAGGGAACAGGGCGTACCGGACAGTAGGTCAGGGACGTACGCGGACAGCAGGTCAGGGGCGGCGCGGGCAGCAGGTCAGGGGCGTATACGGGGGCAGTACGTCAAGCGCGTACGAGGCGGCAGGTCACGGGCGTACGAGCAACTGGAACTCGAAGGAGTAGCGCGAGGCGCGGTAGCTGTGCGTGCCGAACTCCACCGCGCGGCCCGTGTCGTCGAACGTGACGCGCTGCATGGTGAGCAGCGGGGCGCCCGCGGGCTCGCCGAACCGCTCGCCCTCCTCGGGGGTGGCGGCGCGGGCCCCGACGGTCTGCCGGGCGCTGTGCAGGGTGATCCCCGCGGCGCGCATCAGACGGTAGAGGCCGGTCGCCTCCAGCCGCTCGGACTCCAGATCGAGCAGACCGGTCGGCAGGTAGTTGCACAGGTACGCCATCGGCTCGCCGTGCGCGAGGCGGAGCCGCTCGATACGGCGCACCTCGCTGCCCTCGGGCACGCCGAGCGCGGCGGCGACCTCGGCCGACGCGGGGACGACGGTGTTGCCGAGCACGCGGGTCGCGGGGCGCTGCCCGGCCGCCTCCAGATCGTCGTAGAGGCTGCTCAGCTCCAGCGGGCGCCTGACCTGGCTGTGCACGACCTGCGTGCCGACTCCGCGGCGGCGCACCAGGAGTCCCTTGTCGACCAGGGACTGGATGGCCTGGCGGACGGTGGGCCGGGACAGGCCGAGCCGCGCGGCCAGCTCGATCTCGTTGCCCAGCAGGCTGCCCGGCGTCAGCGCGCCGTGCTCGATCGCGGCCTCCAACTGCTGGGCGAGCTGGAAGTACAGCGGCACCGGGCTGCTGCGGTCGACGCTGAGCTGGAGCGACACGGTCGGGTCCCCATCTGGTTTCGGCACGGGGCGAGCGTAGCTCCGGTGGTGGTTGACGGGAAGTCGTGTAGTCCGGTTGTCCGGACAATCCATTGACAGGTCGGGGTGCGGGACCCCAGGTTGTTCTCATGCGCATCGCAGTCATCGGGGCGGGCCGTATCGGGACGTTCCACGCGAGCACGCTCGGCCGCCTCCGCGAGGTCGGCTCGATCGTCGTCACGGACCTCGACACGCCCCGGGCCACCGCGCTCGCGGACCGACTGGGTGCGGCGGTCGCGGCCGACGTGGACGAGGTCTTCGCCCGCGGGGTGGACGCCGTGGTCGTCACGGCGGCGACCGCGGCCCACGCCGAGCTGATCGGCCGGGCGGCACGCGCGGGGCTTCCGGTGTTCTGCGAGAAGCCGATCGCGGTCGACCTGCCGAGCACGCTGGCCGCCCTCGCGGAGGTCGACGCGGCGGGAACGGTCCTTCAGATGGGCTTCCAGCGCCGCTTCGACGCGGGGTACACGGCCGCGCGCGAGGCCGTGCGCTCCGGACGACTCGGCCGACTGCACACGGTGCGCGCGGTGACGTCCGACCCGGCACCGCCACCGGCCGCGTATCTACCGTTGTCCGGCGGGATCTACCGCGACTGCCTCGTGCACGACTTCGACGTCCTGCGCTGGGTGACCGGCCGGGAGGTCGTGGAGGTGTACGCGACCGGGTCCGACGCGGGCGAGGCGATGTACCGGGAGGCGGACGACGTCGAGACGGCCGCGGCCGTACTCACCCTGGACGACGGCACGCTGGCGACGGCGACGGCGACGCGCGTCAACGGAGCGGGGTACGACGTACGGATGGAACTGGCGGGCGAGCGGGACACGCTCGCGGTCGGCCTGGACGCCCGTACGCCGCTCAGGTCCGCCGAGCCGACCGGTCCGGAGCCCGCGGACAAGCCGTGGACCGGCTTCCTTGAGCGGTTCGCGCCCGCGTACGAAGCGGAGATCGCGGCGTTCGTGAAGGTGGTACGGGGCGAGCGCGCGAACCCCTGCGACGGCCATGAGGCCCTGCACGCCCTGCGGATCGCGGAGGCCTGCGAACTGTCCCGCCGCGAGCGCCGCCCCGTTCACGTCGGCGAGATCGGCTGTTCCGGTTGACGGTGACCGACGGCCCCCGGTTTCCTGCTGCGATGCCGAACCTTCGCTTCGTGGAACCCGCCGACGACGCCTCGCTCGAGGACTGGCGGCACGTCCACAACGAGATCATCCCCGCGGACCCGCTCTCTCTCGACGACGTACGCGAGCGCGTGCTGCGCAACCGTCTGGAGGTGGCGTACCTGGGCGATGTCCTCGTGGGCTGCTCGACCGTGCGCCCGCCCGCGGACGGCACGGCCACGGTCATCGCGCGCATCCTGCCCGCCCATCGCGGGCAGGGGTTCGGCGGGCGGCTCTACGAGCGGGGCCTCGAACAGGCCCGTGGGCTGGGTGCCGAGACGATCGAGACGATCGTGCTCGGCACCAACCCCGACGGGCTCGCGTTCGCGCACAAGCGCGGCTTCGTGGAGGTCGAGCGCTATGTGGCGGGCGTGGACGAGATCTGGCACACCTTGCGGCTGAGCTAGGCCTGTCCGACAAGGCCTCTGTTACGACGGGCGCCGGGCGTTCTCCGGGAGTTCGTACGAGCCGTATCGCGGGCGGCCCGCGCGGTCGTAGGAGTGGATGGTGACGCCCGCGGCCGTGGTGCGGGCGGCGGTGTGGTCGAACGCGGTGGGCAGGGTGCTCTCGGCGAACAGGCGGCGCCCGCCCCCGAGGATCAGCGGGCACGTCAGCAGGTGCAGGGTGTCCACGAGGTCGAGCGCGAGCAGGGACTGGACCAGGGTGCCGCTGCCGTGCACCTGGAGTTCACCCTCGGTCCGTTCCTTGAGGTCGGTGACCTCCTTGGCAAGGTCGCCGCGCAGCACCGTGGTGCCCGCCCAGGAGGGTGTGCCGAGGGTCTGCGAAGTGACGTACTTCGGAAGGGAGTTGAGCCGGGAGGCGATCGGGTCGGCCGGGTCGGTCATCTTCGGCCAGTGCGAGACGAAGATCTCGTACGTGCGGCGGCCGAGGAGGAAGGCTCCCGCGCGGTCGAAGACCTCGGCCATGAACCGGCCGAAGTCCTCGTCCCCGTAGGGAACGCTCCAGCCGCCCTGGGTGAAGCCGTCGCTGGTGTCCTCGTTGGGTCCGCCCGGTCCCTGGTGAACGCCGTCGAGGGTGAGGAACGCGGTAACGGTGAGCTTGCCCATGAGCGGGTGCCCTCCTTGCTCGGGTGGTGCTCCGTACTGTTGTCAGCGGTTCAGACCGAGCCGGTGCCCATAACTCATCGGTCGACACTCATCGGTCGACGGTCATCCCATTCCGTCGTCTCTCGTACGGGACCCCCGCTCACCCCGTGTGCGTCGAGAACAGGCCGCCCGTCGGTCCCTGCTTGTCGCCGCCCTGGGCCTTCTTGAGCGCGTTGGCGAGGCTCTCGATGGTCAGCGACTGGAGGATGACGCGGCCGTGGCCCTCCAGCGTGGCCAGGGACAGGCCCTCGCCGCCGAAGGCCATGTTCATGAGCCCCTGGCGGTCGAGGCCGCCGATCCGCTCGACGCCGTACTGGATGCCCTCCTCGAAGGCGACGACGCATCCCGTGTCGACCTGGATACGGCCGCCGAAGTCCGCGGGGTCGAGGTCGATGAAGTTGCCCGCTCCGGCGATGATCACCGTGCCGCGCCCGGTGAACTTCTCCAGGATGAAGCCCTCGCCGCCGCTCATGCCCGTACGGCCGCCCTGGAAGGCGATGCCGAAGTCGACCGTCGACTCGGCGGCCACGAACGCGTCCTTCTCCGCGAACCACGCGCGCGTGCCGTCCAGTTCCAGCGCTCGCATCTCGCCGGGGAGCACACCGGCGAAGCCGACCGTGCCCTCGCCGCCCTGCGCCGTGAAGTACTGGAACGCGAGCGACTCGCCCGCCAGGGCGCGCTGGCCGACCTGCATCGCCGTGCCCATGGCCTGGCGCAGGAAGCCGCCCATGCCGCCGGGCGAGCCGCCGCCCGGGGACTGACCGCCGCCGTTCGACGGGCCGGAGAGGCGGGTCTCCATGGTCACGTTCGTGGTCTTGAAGAGGAACTTGCCCGCCTCGCAGTACACGGTCTGCCCCGGGCTCAGGGTGACGACCGCCATCTGCATGGCGTTGCCGACGATGTCTTGGCGAAGAGTCACACCGGGAGAACGCCGGGGGCCGCGCGAAGAGTTCCGGCCGCTTCGGAATGCGTCCGAACGGGTGGCCGCGGCCTCCTGGCTCGTCTCGGCCACCCGGCTCGTCTCGGCGGCCCGCCTCGTCTCGGCCGCCCGGCCCGCACTCGCCTCAGCCGCCCAGTTCCTGATAGCGGGCCGCCAGGTGTGCCGCGCCGTCCTCGGTCAGGGAGCCGTACAGGCGCAGCCGGGAGATGCCGCCGTCCGGATAGATGTCCACGCGCGCGTGCGTGCCGACGGCCGGGTCGGGCAGGACGAAGCGGTGGTTCGTGTCGGGCTGGAGGCGGGTGCGCGGCAGGACTTCCCGCCACCCGGCGTCCTCCCCTGTCTCCGGGTTCCCTTCGTCCTTGACCGAGACCGAGGCCCAGCCCGCCGCGTTCCCCTTCAGGCAGGCCGTGTCGATCTCGATCGCGCGGATCCGCGACCGGGCCGCCAGCCGGTAGCGGATCCAGTCGTTGCCCCGGTCACGACGGCGGCGTGTCTCCCAGCCCTCGTCCATCGTGCGGGAGCGGCCCGGCCTGATCGTGTTCGTGGCCGGGGAGTAGAAGAGGTCCGAGGCGTCCTCGACCCGGCCGCCGTGCTCCAGCGCGACCACGTCGAAGGTGCCGAGGACCGCCAGCCAGGCCGGGTCCGGGACCACCTCGCCGTACACGCGCAGGCGCGCCACGCCTCCGTCGGGATGCTGGTTCAGCCGCAGGTGCGTGAAGCGCTGTTCGACCGACACCGCGAAGCCGTTCGCCGCGTGGCCCGCGACCGGGGTGCGCGGGACGAGCGTCGTCCACTTCATCTCGTCCGACAGCAACTGCTCCGGGGACGGGGAGCCGGGCGCCGACGCCCCCTCGACGGACACCGCCTGTGGGTGGTTGCCGCGGAAGTGCGCCGTGTCGACCACGATGCCGCGGACGACACCCGGCGTGCCGAGGCGTACCAGCGCCCAGTCGTGGTCCTCGGGGGTCGGCCACGGCTGCTCGGCAAGGACGCCGCGGCGCCGCCGTGTCTCCCAGCCGTCCATGACCTTGCCCTTGTGCCCGAAGTGCCCGGGGTCGAACTCGGCGCGCTCGGGCACGAGGAGGTTCTCGCGCGGGGCGAAGAACTCGTCGCCCGCGGCGATGACCCCGGCGCCGAGCCTTCGGTCGGCGAGGTCGGTGTACCGGGTGAAGGGGAAGTCGGCGGTGCGGTAGTCCGCGTAGGGGTCCCCGCCCGCGTACGGGGCGGCGTCGCCGGTGAAGCGGACGATCCGGGAGGGGTGCTGCTGCGCCGTCACGGTGATCGGGCCTTCCTTCCTGGGACGGGAGGGGAGTCAGCCGGTTCTGCGGAGCAGTCGGCCCTTCGGCTCGGTGAACTCGCCGTCCGCCACGATGCGCTCGCCGCGCAGCCAGGCGGACTTGACCACGCCGTACAGGGTCCTGCCCGCGTACGCCGTGACCTGGTTGCGGTGGTGGAGGGCTGCCGGGTCCACGGTGAAGGTCTCGTCGGGGGCGAGCACCGCGAAGTCGGCGTCGCGGCCCGCCTCGATGGCGCCCTTGCGGTCGAGTCCGGCCAGCCGCGCGGTGCGCGTGGACATCCAGCGCGCCACGTCGTCGAGCCCGTGGCCGCGTCGACGGGCCTCGGTCCAGACGACCGGCAGGCTGAGTTGGAGGCCGGAGATGCCGCCCCACGCGGTCGCGAAGTCGGCGGTCTTCAGGTCGGCCGTCGACGGGGAGTGGTCGGTGACCACGCAGTCGATGGTGCCGTCCGCCAGCGCCTGCCACAGCGGCTCTTGGTTCGCGGCCTCACGGATGGGTGGGCAGCACTTGAACGCGCTGGCCCCGTCCGGGACTTCCTCGGCGCTCAGGGTCAGATAGTGCGGACAGGTCTCGACGGTGATCGGCAGGCCTTCGGCCCTGGCGGCGGCGATCAGCGGCAGTGCGTCGCCGGAGGACAGGTGCAGTACGTGCACGCGCGCGTGGAGCCGTTTCGCCTGCGCGAGGAGGTGCGCGACGGCCGTCGTCTCGGCGGCGCGCGGCCGACCGGCCAGGAAGTCGGCGTACTTCGGGCCGCCTTGGCGCGGTGCGGCGGCGAGCTGGTGCGGATCCTCGGCGTGGACGAGGAGCAGTCCGCCGAATCCGGTGATCTCGGCCAGGGTGCGGGCGAGTTGCTCCTGGTCGAGGTGGGGGAACTCGGTCACGCCCGAGGGCGACAGGAACGCCTTGAAGCCGAAGACGCCCGCGTCGTGCAGCGGTCGCAGGTCGCCCGCGTTGCCGGGCAGCGCGCCGCCCCAGAACCCGACGTCGACATGGATCGCGCGGGCCGCGGCCTCCTGCTTCGTACGGAGGTGGTCGACCGTCGTGGTCGGCGGGAGGGAGTTGAGCGGCATGTCGATGAGGGTGGTGATGCCGCCTGCTGCCGCCGCGCGCGTGGCGGTGCGGAAGCCCTCCCACTCGCTGCGGCCCGGTTCGTTGATATGCACGTGGGTGTCGACCAGGCCGGGCAGCAGGACGTCGTCGCCGAGGTCCTCGATCCGGGCCCCGGGCGATGCGTCCGCGTCGTGGGGCAGGACGGCCGTGATCGTACCCCCGGCGACCGCGACCGAGGCGGCGCGCGTCCCTTCCGGGGTGATGACGCGCGTCGAGCGCAGGACCAGTTCGGACACCCGGACCACCCTTCGCCGTGCTGTCGAGGGAGTCTTCACGCCCGCCTGCACACCGTCAAGAGCCCCGCGCGGTGCTCCGCCCGATAGGCTGCTTCCCTCCCCACCGGACCCGAAAGGACCGCTCCGTGCCGACGTTCAGCGCCAGCGACGCCCCCGCCAAGTCCGCCGCCGGTGGTGTCCAGTCCCTCGAGCGCGCCTTCGATCTGCTGGAGCGGATGGCGGACGCGGGCGGCGAGATCGGCCTCAGCGAGCTGTCGGCCAGCAGCGGGCTGCCGTTGCCGACGATCCACCGGCTGATGCGCACGCTCGTGGCGAGCGGGTACGTACGTCAGCAGCCCAACCGCCGCTATGCGCTCGGGCCCCGGCTGATACGGCTCGGGGAGTCGGCGTCCCGGCTGCTCGGCACCTGGGCCCGTCCCCATCTCGCGCGTCTGGTCGAGGAGACCGGCGAGACCGCCAACATGGCGCTGCTCGACGGCGACGACGTCGTGTATGTGGCGCAGGTGCCGTCCAAGCACTCGATGCGGATGTTCACGGAGGTGGGGCGGCGGGTGCTGCCGCACACCACGGGCGTGGGCAAGGCGCTGCTGGCCGCCACGCCCGACGACGAGGTCCGCGCTCTGCTCGCGCGTACGGGCATGCCCGCCGTCACGGAGAAGACGATCACCACGCCGGAGGCCTTCCTCGCCGCTCTGGCGGACGTACGCCTCCTCGGGTACGCGGTCGACGACAACGAGCAGGAGATAGGGGTCAGGTGCCTCGCGGTGCCCGTGCCCGACTCCCCGACGGCCGCGGCGATCTCCATCTCGGGCCCGGCGGGCCGGGTCACGGAGGCGTCGACGGTGAAGATCGTGCCGGTGCTCCAGGAGGTGGCGGCGGAGCTGTCGCGGGCGCTGGCGAGTCCGGGGCCGACCGCCTGAGGGCTCTTCGCCCCGTCTCCACAGCCACCCCCGTCTCCACAGCCACCCGTCTCCACAGCCACCCGCGCGTTCAACCCGGGGTCGGGTATGCAGGACGCATGACTCGGACAGGGCGCACGACGACGGGACCCACGACGACGGGACGCACAGCGGCAGGGCGCGCAACGGCGGCGCGTACGGCGCGCGGTGAAGAGACCGTCGCCGGGCTGCTCCTCGCGGCGGGCGGGGGGCGTCGGCTCGGTGGCCGTCCCAAGGCGCTGCTCGACCACGGGGGACGACCGCTCGTGGAGCACGCGGTGTCGGCCTTGCGGGCGGCCGGATGCGGCCGGGTGCACGTCGTGCTGGGGGCCGCGGCCGACACCGTACGGGACCGGGCGGACCTGCCCGGCTGCGTCCTCGTGGACAACCCGGACTGGGAGCAGGGCATGGGCTCCTCGCTGCGGGCCGGGCTCGCCTCGCTGGCCGGGACGGGTGCGCGGGCGGCCCTCGTCTCCCTGGTCGACCAGCCCGGCATCGGCCCGCAGGCCATGGCCCGCGTCCTGGCCGCGTACCGCGACGAGACCTCGCTGGTCTCGGCGACCTACGACGGCGTACGGGGGCATCCGGTGCTGCTCGGCCGGGCCCACTGGGCGGGCGTCGCGGAGACGGCCACCGGGGACCGGGGAGCGCGCGCGTATCTGCGGGCCCACGAGGAAGCGCTCGCGCGCGTGGAGTGCGGGGACATCGCCCGGCCGTACGACATCGACACACCGGGCGATCTGGTGCACCTGGAGCAGGCGGGGCAGAGTAGGCGGGACGGCGCCGCCGAGCCCCCGTCGCGTCCTCGTACCGGCTCACCGAAGGAGAAGCGACCGCTCATGTCCGCATCCGCCCTGCCCCCGGCAGCCGTTGTCGACGCCGAGCCCCTGCCCCGCCAGGAGGAGGTCCTCACCGGTGGGGCACTCGCCTTCGTGGCCGAGCTGCACCGGCGGTTCACGCCCCGGCGTGACGCACTCCTCGCCCGCCGCGCGGAGCGCCGAGCCGAGATCGCCCGTACGTCCCGGCTCGACTTCCTTCCGGAGACCGCGGCGATCCGCGCGGACGACTCCTGGACCGTGGCCCCCGCACCGCCGGCCCTGGAGGACCGCCGGGTCGAGATCACCGGCCCCACCGACCGCAAGATGACCGTGAACGCGCTCAACTCCGGTGCCCGGGTGTGGCTCGCGGACTTCGAGGACGCGTCCGCTCCTACGTGGGAGAACGTGGTCCTCGGCCAACTGAACCTGATCGACGCGTACACCCGGGCCATCGACTTCACCGACCCGGACACGGGCAAGTCGTACGCCCTGCGCCCGGACGAGGAGCTGGCGACGGTCGTCATGCGCCCGCGCGGCTGGCATCTGAACGAGCGTCACCTCAAGGTCGACGGGCAGCAAGTGCCCGGCGCACTGGTCGACTTCGGCCTGTACTTCTTCCACAACGCACGCCGTCTGCTCGACCTCGGCAAGGGCCCGTACTTCTACCTCCCGAAGACGGAGTCGCATCTGGAAGCACGCCTGTGGAACGACGTGTTCGTCTTCGCGCAGGACTACGTCGGCATCCCGCAGGGCACGGTCCGCGCCACCGTCCTGATCGAGACGATCACGGCGGCGTACGAGATGGAGGAGATCCTCTACGAACTGCGCGACCACGCCTCGGGGTTGAACGCGGGGCGCTGGGACTATCTGTTCTCCCTCATCAAGAACTTCCGTGACGCGGGGCCGAAGTTCGTCCTCCCGGACCGCAACGCCGTGACGATGACAGCTCCGTTCATGCGGGCATACACCGAACTCCTCGTCCGTACCTGCCACAAGCGCGGCGCGCACGCGATCGGCGGCATGGCGGCGTTCATCCCCTCCCGGCGCGACGAGGAGGTCAACCGGGTCGCCTTCGAGAAGGTCAAGGCGGACAAGGACCGTGAGGCGCGCGACGGTTTCGACGGTTCCTGGGTCGCCCACCCGGATCTGGTCCCGCTCGCCATGGCGTCCTTCGACCAGGTGCTCGGCGACCGGCCGCATCAGAAGGACCGGCTGCGCGAGGACGTCGACGTCAAGGCCGCCGATCTGATCGCCGTCGACTCCCTGCGCGCCCGGCCGACGTACGCGGGTCTGGTCAACGCCGTGCAGGTAGGCATCCGTTACATCGAGGCGTGGCTGCGGGGCCTGGGCGCGGTCGCCATCTTCCATCTGATGGAGGACGCGGCCACCGCGGAGATCTCCCGCTCCCAGATCTGGCAGTGGGTCGACGCGGGCGTCGAGTTCGAGAACGGCGAGAAGGCCACGGCCGAACTGGCGCGCAGGGTCGCCGCCGAGGAACTGGCGAGCATCAGGGCCGAGATCGGCGCGGAGGCCTTCGCCGCGGGCCACTGGCAGCAGGCCCACGATCTGCTGCTGACGGTGGCCCTGGACAAGGACTACGCGGACTTCCTGACGCTGCCCGCGTACGAGCGACTGACCGGCTGACCCACGTACGAGCCCGACTACGGGCAACTGGCCGGTCGAACCACTCCCCCTCCCCGACCGGCGTCCGGCCGCGGTCACCCCAGGTGTACCGACCAGTCCTGTTCCGCGGCGGGTTCGCCGTGCAGGTCGGGGACCTGCTTCAGCCAGGCGGGGCGGCCCTGCCGGGTCTTCGCCGCGCGGAGGGCCTCCTCGGCGGCGAGTTCCTCGCGGGTGGGGAAGTCGGTGGGCAGCCAGGTCTCGGACGCCTTCACCCGGGCCGAGAGATACGCCACGTACGCGTCGCGGACCTCGCCGGGCGTCGTGAAGCCCGGCTCGTCGGTCAGCCACGCGTCCGGTACCTCCTCGGTGATCTCTCGCAGCAGTGCGTCGGTCACGCGCGGCGCCAGTTCGGCCTCGGCGGCCCGGGTGTCCGGGGTGAAGTGGCCGAGGGCGTGATGGCGGAAGTCGTACGCCTTCTCGGGGGCGGAGGCCTCCCAGCGGTGATGGAAGACGAGGGCCGCGCCGTGGTCGATGAGCCACAGGCGTGGGGGCGCGGTGCCGAAGGTGGGCCAGACCATGAGGTTGGAGCTGTGGATCGTGCGGTCGACGTTCACGGTCAGGGCGTCGAGCCAGATGACCTTGCCCGCCTCCACCGGGTCGACCGTACAGGCCCTGGCGACCTCGGGCGTGAAGTCCCGCGCGCCCGGGAGGTAGTCCATGCCGAGGTTGAGACCGGGGCTCGCGTTCAGCAACTCCCGCACTTCCTGGTGCGGTTCGTGCGCGGCGAGCTCCGGGTCGAAGTGGGCGAGGACCAGTTCGGGCACGCGCAGCCCGAGCCTGCGGGCCAGCTCGCCGACGATGATCTCGGCGACCAGCGCCTTGCGGCCCTGCGCCGAGCCGGTGAACTTGACGACGTACGTGCCCAGATCATCGGCCTCGACGATGCCGGGGACGGAGCCGCCGGACCGCAGGGGCGCGACGTAGCGGGTCGCGGTGACCTCCCTCAGCACTCTCCAAGGCTCCTTCCATGTGGCCCGGCCTCGGCGAGCATAGTAACCAGGCCGCCTACGACCCGTCCGGGACGAACCGTACCGCCGCCCGGAAGCGGGCCTTGCGGGCAGCTCGGCGGAACGTCGTGAGCACGGCCGGGCCCGCGAGCACGACGCACACGAAGTCCGTGACGGCGCGCCCGGTGTCCCAGCCCGGTGGCGTGGTCAGGTCATCGCCGTCGGCGACACGATCGCCCTGCGCCGGGGCGCCTGACCACGCACGACGGCAGGCGACCCACCCCACCGGGCAGGTCGCCTACGTCACACCTCAATTCCCCTTCCACTGTGCGTACTTGGCTGTACCGTCAGCTCGGCCACGCACCCTCGCAGGGAGGGTCGTCACGGCAGGGGGAGGACCGTGTCAGAGATATCCCGGCGAACGCTCTTGGGCGCCACCGGCGCAGTCGCCGCATCGGCGCTTGTCACGACCACCGGAACAGCACAGGCCGCCGACAGCGCGGGCGGTACGGACGGAAACACACCGCACATCACCTCGAAGGAGGCCGGGACATCCATGGCCAGTGGCAGCCAGACCCTCAAGTACGAGGCATACATCCGGAGTCCTGACATGGAGGTGCTGAACGACGCGACCTTCGGTGTCGATGCCGACCCCGCCGACATATGGGCGTATCTCGACGAGGCCACAGCACGTCTCCAGAAGAGATACCCGTCGTATTCCTTCACGCCCCGTCTCGTCCGGTACGACCAGGTCACCACGGAGATAGAGCGGCCGTGACGCACCCCGCGCCGACCCGGTCCCCCAGCCGGGCCGGCGCGTCCCGGGGTCGGTGGCGGCGGACCAGGCGTCAGCACGCGGCGAGTTGCTCAACCGTCTTGATCACGCGGCCTGTTCCGTCCTCGGTCGCCATGTGGTGCGCGGCTTGTGCGGCGGCTTGCGTGTAGCTCTGCCGGGTCACGACCTGGTCGAGCGCGTCGGCGAGCCGTTCAACCGTGAGGTCCTGGAAGGGAATCGGGGCGGTGCCCGCGCCGAGAGTGGCCAACCGTCCTGCCCAGAACGGCTGATCGGCGGTCACGGGTACGGTCACCGAGGGCACCCCGGCGCGCACCGCGGCGGCGGACGTTCCGGCCCCGGCGTGGTGCACGACGGCGGCCAGGCGCGGGAAGAGCAGCGCGTGCGGTACGTCCCCGACGGTGAGGACGGTGTCGCCGTCGGCCGCGAGCCCGGCGCTGCCTGTCTGGAGGATGCCGCGCAGCCCTGCCTGCCGTAGCGCCCGTACGGCCAGCTCGCTGAGCCGTTCGCCTTCGCCTGCCGCCATGCTTCCGAAGCCGATGAGGACGGGCCGGGGTCCTTCGCGCAGGAAGTCCTCCAGTTCGTCGGGCAGTCGTTCGGCGGCGTCGAGATGGGGCCACCAGTTGCCCACCACGTCCAGACCGGTGCGCCAGTCCGAGGGGCGCGGCACCAGTGCCGTGCTGAAGCCGTGCAGGACGGGCCAGTCGGCCCGTTCCTGGCGGCGGCGCATCGCGGACGAGGAGAGCGGGGGCAGGTGGAGGCGCTCGCGCAGCGCGACGACCGCCTGTTCGAAGACACGGTCGGCCATGCGCAGCGCGAAGCGTCCGGTGGTCCGGTTGCCGAGGCGGCCCAGCGAGCGGGAGTTGGTGACGATGGGCGGGAAGTCGCCGGTCGGCGCGTTCGGGGTGAGGTACACGCCGAGGCTCGGCAGGCCCGTGGCCTCGGCGAGGTGCCAGCCGAGCGGGGCCGTGGTGGCCGACAGCAGGAGCAGATCGGTCCCCTTGTCCACCACATCGGCGAACCCCTGGCCCAGTTCGGTGACGAACGCGGCGGCGGCGCGCATCAGTTCACGCTTGCTCGTGACGCTGCCGCCCGCGCGTGTGTCGCCGGGCAGCGGGCGGAACTCCAGTCCGGCGTCCCGTACGAGTGACGCGAAGGGGTCCGTGGTGGCGAGGGCGACCTCGTGTCCTGCCCGGCGCAGCCCCGCGCCCAGGCCCGTGTAGGGCGCGACGTCGCCGCGTGATCCGGCCGCGGCGATCAGGATCCTCATCAGTCCTCCTCGGAGGCGGTACGGCCGCCGGTGTGACGGGCCGCGTTGGCATGGACCGCCTTGCACAAGTAGGCGGCCAGGCCGGGACGTTGCTGGGACGGCGGTACGACCAGGGCGAAGGCGCGCGGGTCGGCGGCGAATTCGTCCGCGATGCGTCGGTGCATGTCGGGCGGGCAGGAGGTGAACCAGCGGGAGATGTGCAGGCGGTGCTCTTCGGCGAGGTCCATGGCCCGTTCGCCGTCGTCGGGTTGGCCGTCGTCGTAGGCCGCGAGCAGTTCGGCGCGCCAGGCGGCGGCCTCGCCCATGAGCTGCCGCCAGTCCTCCTTGGTGTGGGCGGCTGCGCGTGCCATCGACTCCTGATGTCCTTGTGAGTCGGCCCACTTGAACTCCGCCTCGGTGGCGTAGCTCAGATCGAGGCTGATCTCACCGAAGACCTCGAAGCGTTCCTGAGGCGTCAGGGACACCCCGGTCTGCGCGACCTCGATGGCGCGTTCCGCCACCTCGGCCAGTTGCTGGAGCCTTGCGATCTCGTCCCCCAACTGCCGTTGCCGGGCCTTGAGATGCTCCAGGGCGTTGGCCTGGGGGTCCTTGAGGATGGCGGCTATCTCTTCCAGGGGGAAGCCGAGTTCGCGGTAGAAGAGGATCTGCTGGAGCCGGGCCAGGTCGGCGTCGCTGTAGAGGCGGTAGCCCGCGTTGCTGCGTTCGCTGGGCGAGAGCAGTCCCGCCTTGTCGTAGTGATGCAGCGTGCGGACCGTCACCCCGGCGAACGCGGAGACCTGCCCTACGGAGTAGCTCATCCACCTGCCCTTTCGTCGACGTCCAGCATCGAGCCTGACGTAAGGGGAGGGTCAACTCATGCCCGATACAGAGTGGATTGGGCAGGTCAGTGGTCGGCCAATGGGTTCGGCAGCGGCAGATAGCGCGCGTCGGCGCCGTCCGCGCCGGTCCAGCGCAGCAGGAGGTTGGTCTTGCCGGGGAGGGTGGGCGAGGTGAGCAGGGCGGGGATCTCGGGGACGGTGTGGCGGGCGAGTTCCGTGCGGGCGGCGGGCCAGGGGTCCCAGCCGGGGTGGTGATGCGAGAGCCGGGCGGCCATTTCGGTGAGGTTGTTGACGATCAGGCAGTAGACGAGCCGTTCCCAGCCAGCCTCCCGGTCCACGTCGGTCAGGAGCTTCACGCCTTCCGCGTCCCGGAACAGGGCCTGGACGGGCAGTCCGGTGGCGTCCACCGCGACGAGGGTGTTCTGCAGATGGGCTTCCAGGACGACGCCGTGGCGGTGGAACGCTTCCAGGGCCGGGCGGACGACCTGGCGCAGATAGGCCGTCCACCACGGGGCCGGGTCGGTGAGCGTGTCGAGCGGGCTGCCCTCGAAGCCTTCGGCGAGGGCGGCGGCCAGCAGCGGGGTGGTGCCGGGCAGCAGATGCGGGCGCAGGCCGTCGCGGACGAGGACGGCCAGTTCCTCGAAGGCGCGGTCGGCCGTGCGGTAGCCGCGGTCGCTCAGCCAGGCCGCCGGACTCTCGATCACCGCGAACGCGGACACCGCGGCGGCGTCGACGCGACGCAACCGGCGCAGGTCGTGGCGCCACAGTCGACGGATGTCGTTGGTGATCCGCACGTCCAGGCTGAACTTGAGGAAGAGGTCGCGGTCGGGGGCGTACACGGTACGGATGGCGGCGGTCGGCCATACGGGGCGCGGGGTGGTGCCGAGCCGGATCAGCCGCCCGTCCTCGAACGCCTCACGGATCTCGGGGCGGGCCGCGACCAGGTCGAGCTGCCAAGGATGCGCGGGCAGCAGCCGGTAGCCGTGCGGGGCCGTGCCGAGCGCGTCGAGCGCCGTGGTGTCGCCCTCCTCGACGACCGTGTCCTCCCGCACGCCCAGCAGGACGAGCGGGAAACGGGCGTACGCCTCCGGCGCGTAGGGCAGCCAGCTCGCGACGGGTCCGCCCCCACGCGCCTTGGGCGCGGGGTGGTGGGGGTGCCCGGTGACCAGGGACTGCTCGGAGCGTGTGTACGGGTCCTTCGGCGCCGTCGCGCGGTCGCGGGCGGCCAGGATCGCGGCCACCGCGTCCCGGCTGTCGATCATCTCGCCGGGCAGTTCGGGGTGGGAGACGCCGGTGGCCTCGCGCAACTCCTCGACCGTGAGTTTGACGAGTTCCGGGTGGGTGAGGGGCCGCCAGGCGCCGTCGGCGTGCAGCTCGGGGTCACCGGGGCGGCGTCCGCCGCGTACCCGCAGCAGCCGTCCGCTGGCCCGCAGGCGGTGGACGCCCGCCTCGCCCGCGGGTTCCGCGACCTCCCGGAGCAGACAGTTGAGCAGCGGCGCCATCGCGTGGGTGTCGGCACGGTCGGGGGTGTTGTCCCTGGGCTGCATGGGCTGCATGAGGTCCCTGTGATCCGTTCGTCCGTATGGTGCACTGGCGTTGAGTATGTCTGTCATGGTCCGTCCCCACGATGCGGTACGCGAGCCCCGAGGAGCCCGACTGTGCATGCCCCCTCTGTCCGCGCCGAGGCCGAGCTGGCCGACGAGCTGCACGCGGTGCGGCCCGATCTGTCGGCGTCGTACGCGGCCGGGCTGCCCGGTGCCCGGAGCGCTGTGCTCACTCGGCTGTGGCGGGCGCTGGCCCATGAGCCGCTGCCGTGGATCGCGCGCCGGGAGGCGGTGCGCGACGGGCTCGTCCTGCATCTGGTCGACGGGCGCCGCCTGGACGGCCCACCCGTGGACCCGTACGCGACCGCCGCGTACGTCGGTGAGGTACGGCTGGACGGGCGCGCGTACGACCGTCCGGCCGCGCTGGTCCGGGCCCTCGGGGTGCCGCACGGCGCGGCGTTCGCCGTCGAACTCGGCCACAGCACCGCTTCGTTGGCGCTCTCGCGTGCCGCTCAGCCCTCGGCCGCGCCCGAGCCGGTGTCGAGCCAGGAGTGGGAGCAGCGCCTGGTCGACGGGCATCCGTATCACCCCAGCTGCCGTTCCCGGCCGGGCTTCTCGGTGGCCGAGCAGCTCGCGTACGGGCCCGAGCACCGGGCACAGGTGCGCCTCGGTCTGGTTCCCGTGGACGACGCTCTCGTACGGGGCACCTGGCCCGCGTGGCTGCGGCAGGACGGACGGGTGATGGTCCCGGTCCATCCCTGGCAGTCGGAGCATGTGCTCGAAGTGGCGGCCGAGGAAGGCCCGTTGGCCCATCCGCTGATGTCCCTGCGCACGCTGGCGCTGCCCGCGTGCGGCCCGCATGTGAAGACCGCGCTCAGCGCGCGGTTGACGTCCTCGGTGCGGGACATCTCGGTCTCCTCGGTCGAGATGGCGGCGGCGGTGTCCGGCTTCATGGAGTCGATGGCCGCAGGCACGGACGGTCTGCTGGTCGTCACCCGCACCCTGGGGGCGGTCAGCGCGCACTCCCCCGATCTCGCCGCGCTGGTAAGGGAGTCACCCGAGACGTACGTGAACGCGGCGGCCGGTGAACGGGTCGTCCCGGTGGCCGCCCTGCCGCTCACGGGCCTGCCCGCGTCCCCTTCCTGGCTGGCCCGGTTCACACGCCTGGCCCTCGACGTCGGTCTGCGGTTGCTGGAGCGGGGTGTGGCCTTGGAAGCGCATGGCCAGAACCTCCTGGTGGTGCTCTCGTCCGCGGGCGATCCGCTGCGGTTGGTCTACCGCGATCTCGCCGACATCCGGGTGAGCCCGGCCCGGCTGGCCTGTCATGGCGTCAAGGCACCGGAGTTGTCGGGGCGGATCGTCACGGACGACGTAACCGCCTTGCGGCGCAAGCTGTTCGGGTCGCTGGTGGCGGGCGCGCTGGCGTCGACGGCGGGGTCGGGGGCCGCGTTGCGGGCGGCGCTGCGCGACGCCGTCCGGGATCTGCCGTCGACGCCCGATCTGTCCGCTCTGTGTGAAGGTCCGTTGCCCACCAAGGCGTTGACGCTGATGCGGCTGTCGCCGGGGCGGACCGGGGATCTGTGGACGAGCCTGCCGAACCCGCTGGCCGTCTCGTCGTTTTGAAGCGCACCCCCTCGGGTCAATAGGATCCGTTGATGATCACAAGAAAACGGCTGGCGGTCGGAGTCTGTGCTCTGGTCGCCGCCCTGGCGGCCGGGATAGCCGTCCCGGCCGGCGCCGTCGCCGACGAGACGACGGCCCAGGACGCGCCCAAGGTCGATCTCGTTCTCGATGTCAGCGGTTCGATGCGCACCCGGGACATCGACGGTGGCTCGCGCATGGACGCGGCGAAGCAGGCCTTCAACGAGGTGGTGGACTCCACTCCCGAAGAGGTGCGGCTCGGCATCCGGACGCTGGGCGCCAACTACCCGGGAGATGACCGCAGAACGGGCTGCAAGGACACCGCTCAGCTCTACCCGGTCGGGCCGCTGAACCGGGACCAGGCCAAGACGGCCGTGGGGACCCTTCAGCCCACCGGCTGGACGCCGATCGGCCCCGCCCTGCTGAAGGCGGCGGACGATCTCGACGGCGGCAACGGTGTGCGCCGTATCGTCCTCATCAGCGACGGCGAGGACACCTGCGGCCCGCTGGACCCGTGCGAGGTGGCCCGCGAGATCGCGGCCAAGGGCATCGGGCTGACCATCGACACGCTGGGACTCGTCCCGAACGCCAAGTTGAACCGGCAGTTGAGCTGCATCGCCGAGGCGACCGGTGGCACGTACACCTCGGTGCGCCACAAGGACGAACTCTCCGGCAAGGTCAACCAGTTGGTGGACCGGACGACGGAGAAGGTCGTGACGCCGGTCGCCGTGGACGGCACCGACCGGTGCGAGGCCGCCCCCATGCTGAAGTCCGGTCTGTACACGGACCGTGAGGAGTTCGGCCAGCACCGCTTCTACCGCGTGGATGTGAAGCCCGGTCAGGAGCTGCGCGCGTCGGTGAGTGTCGTCGACGACCGTCAGGTCGGCCCCGACTACGGCGTCTCGCTGCGGGCGTTCACCGTGCACGGACGCGAGATCGTCCGCGGTGAGGCCACGGGCTCGGGCCGCACGGACGCGTTGTCGACGGGCCTGCGCTACCCGAAGGCCGAGAGCGACGAAGAGGACGCGCCCGCCGAGACGGTGTGCCTTCAGGTCGCCAACTCCTTCTCCCCCGCGGCCGGTGTGAAGACCACGCCCGGGTTGCCGCTGGAGCTGACGGTCGACGTCGTCGACGGTCCCGACCAGGCGAGCGACGTGGCCTCCTTCGGCCTCGGACGCGGCTGGTGGCTGCTCGGCACGCTCGTACTGATCGGCTTCCTCGCGGGTCTGCTGTGGGGCTGGCTGTCGCGCTGGCGGTTCGCGGTCTGGAGGACCAACTGATGCGTATCAGAACAGTGTTGACGACCGCGCTTCTGCTGCTGGGGGCCGCCGCGTCCCCGGCCGTCGCCGACGCCTCGCCCTCCGCGAGCCCGTCCGACGACAGCGCGGCGCCCACCTCGGCGGGTACGTCGTTCCGTAACGCGACGGAGATCGAGCAGGGGCAGCAGGCCACGGCGAACGCCTCGACGGGCGACTACCTGTACTGGTCGTTCCCCGCGGACGCCGGGCAGCGGCCCACCGTGAAGGCCACGGTGAAGCTGCCCTCCTCGGCCCGCAGCGGGACGCAGACCTGGCAGCTCGACGTGTACGACGGGCTGCGGCGCCGCCAGGCGTGCCAGTACGGGATGCAGACCCGGACGGCCGCCCAGGACGCGACCTCCGTGGACCTGGCCTGCACGCTGCGCACGGTCCGCGCCTGGTCGGAGCCGTGGGCCAACGACCCGCTGCCGGGGACGTACTACATCCGGCTGACCGTGGTGTCCCTGGGCACGGGCGACCTCGGCAAGCCGGTGAACGCCGAAGTCCGCGTGGACTCCAAGGAGATCGGCGGCGCGGCGGCGGTGGACGGTTCGCTGTCCCAGCCGCTGGTGCCCGGCATCGCGCTCACCACGCAGGAGTCCTCGGACGAGGACAAGCCCACGCTGTCCTCGCTGAAGCCCGACGACGGCTGGACCTCCGGCTGGTGGTCGGACCGCTGGGTGTGGACCGGGATCGGCGCCGTGCTCGCGGCGCTCGCCGGGATCGGCGGCTATGCGCTGACGCGCGGCTCGGGCCGACCGTCGCGGGTGCCGCCGGGGGTCTGAGACCCGGAACGAGACCGGGTGGAGGCCCGCCCCCCCCCCTGGGGGGGGC
>NZ_JAMWMR010000042.1 GCF_023887685.1 Streptomyces macrolidinus
GGGGCGGCCGGTGGGGGGGGCCGCGGGGGGTCGGAGACCGGGAACGAGACGGGGTGGAGCCCCGCCGCGCCCCAGGGGCGCGGCGGGCCTCTTCGCATGCGGTGAGTCTCTTCGCATGTGGTGAGTCTCTCCGCATGCGGTGGGTCTCTTCGCAGGTGGCGGGCCTCTCTCAAGAGGTCGCGGGGCTCACTCCCCGCGCAGCGCCTTGGCGAGCGCGCCGTCCCCCGACACCTGGGCGCGCCCGTCCTGTATGAGCTGACGCAGCGTCACCCCTCCTTGCGCCAGAGCCGTACACGTGTCGGCGTCCAGCGTGAGACGTGCGTCCGGATCGCCGGGCGCGGCACCGTTGCCGTACACCGGCCCGTCCTCGCCGCCCAGCCGGAGATGGAACGGGCCTTCGTCCAGGCGAACTTCGACCAGCCCCTCCCCCTTCACCGAACGCAGCAGCGGCAGGGCGAACCAGTGGGCGCGCACCGCGTCCGTGGGCCGGCGCTCGGCGAGCAGGGGTGCGCCCCAGGTGTTGAGCGCCTGCAGCACGGGGAGCAACGCCCGTCCGCGTTCGGTGAGTTCGTAGACGAAGGCGGCCCCCGGTGGCGGCAGTCGGCGTCGTGTGGTCAGGCCGTCGCGCTCCATGTCCTTCAGTCGGGACGCCAGAACGTCCGTGCTGACGCCGGGCAGATCCGCGTGCAGGTCGGTGTAGCGGCGGGGACCGGCCAGCAGTTCACGGACGATCAGGAGGGTCCAGCGGTCACCCACGGCGTCGAGGGCCCGAGCCGTGGAGCAGTACTGGTCGTAGCTTCGGCGAGGTGACATGCGACGCAGTCTAAACGCCTTGTTGGACTTTCCAAGCTGTCACTTGGTAAAACCAAGGAACCAGTTACCGGGAGGGAAGCGGCTCATGGAGTTCCGGCAGTCGAACAAGCTCAGTGAGGTCTGTTACGAGATCCGCGGCCCGGTGATAGAGCAGGCCAACGCGCTGGAGGAGGCTGGGCACAGCGTGCTGCGCCTGAACACCGGCAACCCCGCGCTCTTCGGCTTCGAGGCGCCGGAGGGGATCCTCCAGGACATGATCCGGATGCTGCCGCGGGCGCACGGGTACACGGACTCACGCGGCATCCTCTCGGCCCGGCGCGCGGTGGCCCAGCGCTACCAGGAGCGGGGCCTGGAGGTCGATGTCGACGACGTCTACCTCGGCAACGGCGTCTCCGAGCTGGTCTCGATGGCCGTACAGGCGCTGGTGGAGGACGGCGACGAAATCCTCGTCCCCGCGCCGGACTTCCCCCTGTGGACCGCGGTGACGACACTGGCGGGCGGCAAGGCGGTGCACTACCTGTGCGACGAACAGGCCGACTGGTACCCGGACTTGGCCGACATGGCGGCGAAGATCACGGACCGTACCAAGGCCGTCGTCATCATCAACCCGAACAACCCCACGGGCGCGGTCTATCCGAAGGAGGTCCTGGAGGGCATCCTCGACCTCGCCCGGCGGCACGGGCTCATGGTCTTCGCGGACGAGATCTACGACCAGATCCTGTACGACGACGCCGTGCACCACACGGCCGCCGCGCTCGCCCCCGACCTGGTGGTCCTCACCTTCTGCGGCCTGTCGAAGTCCTACCGGGTGGCGGGCTTCCGCTCCGGCTGGCTGGTGGTGTCCGGCCCCAAGCAGCACGCCCGCAGCTATCTGGAGGGCCTGTCGATGCTGGCCTCCATGCGGCTGTGCGCCAACACCCCTGCCCAGTACGCCATTCAGGCCGCGCTCGGCGGCCGTCAGTCCATCGACGACCTGACGGCGCCCGGCGGCCGACTGCGCGAACAGCGCGACCGCGCCTGGGAGAAGCTGAACGAGATCCCCGGGGTGAGCTGTGTGAAGCCGAAGGGCGCGCTGTACGCGTTCCCGCGCCTCGACCCCGAGATCCACAAGATCCACGACGACGAGCGGTTCGTCCTGGACCTGTTGCTGCGCGAGAAGATCCAGGTGGTCCAGGGCACCGGCTTCAACTGGCCCTCCCCCGACCACTTCCGCATCCTCACCCTCCCGCACGCCGACGTCCTGGACACGGCGATCAGCAGGATCGGCCGCTTCCTGAGCGGGTACCGGCAGTAGCCGCCGGCCCCTGTGCCGACCGGCGCAACCGGCGGTGCGCGGGGCCTGAGAAGGTGTCACCGTACACAGGAAGCGAAAGGGTGCGGCCATGGGTGACCTTCTTCTCGTACGGCACGGTGAGACCGAGTGGTCGCTCTCCGGGCGGCACACCGGACGGACCGACGTCCCGCTCACCGACAACGGTCGCGAGCAGGCGCGGCGGCTGGCCCCGCTGATCGCCCGACACCACATCGCGGAGGCGTTCGTCAGCCCGATGCGGCGGGCGCAGGAGACGGCGCGCCTTGCCGGGGTCGGCGGGGCGCGTGTCGACGCGGATCTGTCCGAGTGGGACTACGGCGGCTACGAGGGGATCACGACCGTCGAGATCCATCGGACCCGGCCCGACTGGTTCCTGTTCACCGACGGCGTGGCGCCCGGTCCGCCCGAGCAGCCCGGGGAGAGCCCGGACGAGGTCGGGGCCCGGGCCGAACGCATGCTCGCCAAGATCGACGCGGCGCTCGCGGAGTCGGAGGGCAGCGTGGTCGTCGTCTCGCACGGACACTTCCTGCGGGTCCTGGCCGCGCGGCGGCTCGGGCTGCCCGTGTCGGCCGGGGCGCTGTTCCAGCTCTCCACGGGGACGATGAGCCGGTTGAGCACGGAGCACCGGCGCCATGTGGTGGCGGGGTGGAATGTCAGACCCGACGCCTACTGTTCCCATGGGTCCCTCTCCGCGGGGGAAGCGGGGCCCGACCGGCCCTGACCGGCGCACGCGCGCGTCGGCCCCGCGGGAAGGAGTACGCCCCCATGACCCCACCGCCGACCGCCGCGCAGCGACGTGTCATCGACGCCGCCGATCCCGTGACCGGGCGGCTGACGGGGACCGAGGCCCAGCTCGCCGCGCTGGTGAAGCGAGGTCTGGCCTTCCGGCATCCGCGTCCGCCGCACGACCACTTCCTGACTCCCGCCGGACATCGCATACGCGAGGCACCCGCCGAGGAAGCCGTACGGGTCGCTCCGGTCGCCCCGGCCGCGGCGGACTCGGGCGTGTTCGCCGCACGGGTCGGCGGCGAGGAGACCACCGACACCGGGCCCGCTCGGCTGCGGGAGGTGCGCGGGGCCTGGCAGGGGCTGCTGGAGCTGCGCCGGATGACCAGCCCGGACGGCGCCACGGACCGCCCGTGCGACTGGGAACGCAAGCATCTCGTACGCGCAGCCGCGCTCGCTCTGGAAGCGGCCGGCCACCGGCCCGCGACCGCCGACGGCGACGGCTACCGGGTGCGTACGACGCCGCAGCCGGAGGCGGTAGCCGTGCACGGCCCGGACGTCACAGCGCTGCGCGCCTGCGCGGGCACGCTGGAGGAGGCGGGCTGGCAGGTGAGCGAACACACGGAGCCGCGGTCGAGGGCGCGCTATCTGCTGGCGTCACCGCGCCGGGTCTGAGGGACCCCCGACGCCGAGGGGCTCGTACCACCGACCCCCGTCTCCGTCGGGTGGGTCGCGTCCCGTCGCGGCCCCAGGTGGTGGAAGACCAGGTTCAGCAGCACCGCCGTCACACAGCCCGTCGAGATGCCCGAGTCCAGGACGATCCGCGCGGTGTCCGGGAACGCGTGGTAGAAGTCCGGGGCCGTGATCGGGATCATGCCCACGGCCAGGGAGACCGCCACGATCAGTACGTTGTCGCCCTTCTCCGGACCCGCGCGGACCAGGGTCTGGATGCCGCTCGCGGCCACCGAGCCGAACAGGACCACGCCCGCACCGCCGAGCACCGGACGCGGTACGACGGCGATGAGGGCGGCGGCCATCGGGCACAGGCCCATCAGCACCAGGAAGCCACCGCCCGCGGCGACGACGTAGCGGCTGCGGACGCGGGTCATGGCGACCAGGCCGATGTTCTGCGCGAAGGCGCTGCACATGAAGCCGTTGAAGACGGGGCTGAGCGCCGAGCCGAGGGTGTCGGCGCGCAGCCCGGCCGCGATGGTCCTCTCGTCCGCGGGCCGTTCGACGATCTCGCCGAGGGCGAGCATGTCCGCCGTGGATTCGGTCATGCTCACCACCATCACCACGCACATCGACAGGATCGCGGCAAGCTGGAACCGCGGGGCCCCGAAGTGGAACGGGGTGGGGAAGCCGACCACGTGGGCGTCGGCGACCGGGCCGAAGTCCGTGACGCCGAACGGGATCGCGATCAGGGTGCCCGCGACCAGCCCGATCAGGACGGCGATCTGCTGGACGAAGCCCCGGGTGAAGCGGCGCAGCAGCAGCACGATGACGAGCGTGCCCCCGGCGAGGCCCAGGTTGCCCGCCGAACCGTAGTCGTGCGCCGCCGGGTCGGGGCCCTGCGCCCAGCCGAAGGCGACGGGCAGCAGCGAGATGCCGATGAGAGTGATCACGCTGCCGGTGACGACGGGCGGGAAGAAGCGGACGGCCTTGCAGAAGACGGGAGCGCACAGGAAGCCGAGGAGTCCGGCGACGATGACCGCGCCGAAGATGACCGGCAGGGCGTCGGACGTGTCCTTCGTGGCGGCGACGATCGCGGTCATGGGGGCGACCCCGGCGAAGGTGACGCCGTTGACGAACGGCAGCCTGGCCCCGATCTTCCGGACGCCGAGGGTCTGCAGGACGGTGGCCAGGCCCGCGGTGAACAGGCAGGCGCCGGTGAGGAAGGTCAGGTCGGTGGCGGACAGGCCGATGGCCGCACCGACGATGAGGGGCGGGGCGACGACTCCCGCGTACATGGCGGCGACGTGTTGCAGGCCGCTGGTCGCCGTTCTGAGGGCGGGCAGTGTCTCGTCAACGGGGTGCGCGGCCACGGGGGTTCCTCCGGTCGGCGGTGACGCCCGGCCGGAAGCTCACGTGCCCCTCCCGGCCGGGACCTTCAACTGCTCGGGCCCTGCGCGGTGATCCGCGCGAGGCGTCGTGCCTCCGTCCGTGTGGAGCAAGCGATCGCGTCCTCGTCGACATGCACCAGCCTGCCGTTCTCGACGACCGGTTCACCGCCCACGAGCGCGAGCGTGACCGGGGCCGCCGCGCCGAGGACCAGCGCGGTCACCGGGTCGGCGATCGAGGCGTGGGCCAGTGTGTCCAGCTTCCACAGCACGAGGTCGGCCAGCTTGCCCGGCTCCAGCGAGCCGATCTCCCGTGCCCTGCCCAGGACTTGGGCGCCACCGTAGGTGCCGAGGCGCAGCGCCTGACGGACCGTCAGAGCAGCTTCGCGATGGGCACCCAGGCGGTTGATGAGGACGGCGTTGCGCAGTTCGGTGTGGAGTTCACCGGACTCGTTGGACGCGGTGCCGTCGACCCCGAGACCGACCGGCACGCCCGCGGCGAGCAGGTCGGGTACGCGGGCGATACCCGCCGCCAGGCGGGCGTTGGACGACGGGCAGTGGGCGACGCCCGTCCCGGTACGGGCGAACGCGGCGATGTCGGAGTCGTTCATATGGACGCAGTGCGCCATCCACACGTCCTCGCCGAGCCAGCCGGTGGACTCGAAGTAGTCGGTGGGGCCCATGCCGAACAACTCGTGGCAGAACCGCTCCTCTTCGACGGTCTCCGAGCCGTGGGTGTGCAGCCGTACGCCCTTGCTCCGCGCCAACTCCGCTGATTCGCGGAGGAGTTCGGTCGAGACGGAGAAGGGCGAGCAGGGGGCCACGGCCACCTGGGTCAGGGCGCCGAAGGAGGCGTCGTGGTGTTCCTTGATGGTCGCCTCGGTGGCGGCCAGCGCGCCCTGGAGGGTCTCGACCGCGAAGTCCGGGGGCAGCCCGCCGTCCGAGGCGCCGCGGTCCATGGAGCCGCGGGCGAGGGTGAAGCGGAGGCCCGTCTCGCGGGCGGCGCGGACGACGGCGCCGGACAGGTCGCCGGAGCCCTTCGGGTAGATGTAGTGGTGGTCCATGGCGGTGGTGACACCGCCGCGGGCCATCATCGCCAAGGAGCCCTGCGCGGCGGCGTACACCATCTCCTCGTCGATGCGCGCCCAGATCGGGTACAGCGCGACGAGCCAGTCGAAGAGGTGGTGGTCCGTGGCCAGGCCCCGGGTGAGCCACTGGTAGAAGTGGTGGTGGGTGTTGACGAGGCCGGGGGTCAGCAGATGCCCGGAGGCGTCGACGCGGCGTACGACGTTCTCCAAGCCCTTCGGGGCCCTGCCCGCGCCGACAGCCTCGATACGGCTGCCGTTGACGACGAGGTGTCCCGAGGCGTACTCGGTGTCCTCGGCGTCCACGGTCGCGATCGAGCAGTTCTCGATGACGATGCGCCGGGGTGCTTCCATGGGCGCTCCTTTCGCTCTGCCTTCGCTCTGCGCAGGGGGCCGGAAAGGACCGGGGGCCACCGACAGACGCGTCACAGGGTGGTGAGGTCCACGGGAATCCGCGCCGCGGAGCCCTCCCGCAGGACGGTGGCCTCGATCAGACCGTAGGGGCGGTCGGCGGCGAAGTACACGGCGCCGTCCGCGGTGGCGTTCTTCAGCCCGAACGGCTCCAGGTCGACCAGGAAGTGATGCTTGTTCGGGAGCGAGAGGCGGACCTCGTCGATCTCGTCGCGCTGCTCGATGACGCGCGCGCCCATCTGGTACAGCGTCTGCTGCAACGAGAGGGAGTAGGTCCCGGCGAACGCCTGGAGCAGATGCTTGCGGATCTCCTCGTAGGACTTCTCCCAAGCGGGCATGGGCTGCTCGTCGCCGCTCCAACCGAACCGCCAGCGGCCGGAGACCTCCGTGGCCAGGACGCGGTCGTGCGTCTCGGGGAGCGTCGTGTACTTGTCCTTCACATAGCCCCAGAACTCGGAGTCCGTCGTGTTCATCACGACGAGGTCCTTGAGCCCGGAGACGACCTCCCAGGACGAGCCGTCACAGGTGATCTGGGCGAGGCGGGTCTCCTGGCCCTTGCGGACGAAGGAGTGCCGGGGCACGTCGGCGCCGAGCGGCGCGGGGTCCGCGTCGGAGGCCTCGATGCGTTCCCAGGCGTACTCCTCGATACGGATGCGGGCGCGGTGGATGGGCTCCTGCGAGATGACGAAGTGCCGCGCGAGGTGGATGCCGAACTGCTCGGCGGACTCGATGCCGTACTCCTTGGCGAACGCGTACACCGTGTTCTTGGTGGTGTCGGTCGGCAGGACATGGGCGTTGGAGCCGGAGTAGTGGACCTCCTCCATGTCGCCGCTGAGCGACACCGAGACGTTCAGGTCCTTGAGGTGGTGGGTGGCGCCGTCCCGCGTGACCTTCACGACGCGCGTCTCGGCCTTGCCGTACTGGTTCTGCCCGAGGATCACGGGGCGGGCGGGGCGGGTGTGTTCTGCCATGGGTCTGCTAGCTCCCTCGGTATACGGAGTAGCCGAACGGACTGAGCAGCAGCGGTACGTGGTAGTGCTCCCCGGCCGCGACGGCGAACGTGATCGCGACCTCCGGGAAGAACACTCCGGACGCACCGGCCGGGTGCTTCTCGGCGTACGGTTCCACGACGAAGTCGAGCCGTACATGGGTGGTTCCTTCCGGCGGGGCCGGGAGGTCCTGGCACCGCCCGTCGGCGCCGGTCGTGGAGCCGCCGAGCGGCTGCCAGTCGGCGTCGCGCCCGCTGCGGGCGGCGAGCCGGACGGCGACGCCCTCGGCGGGGCGGCCCGCGCTGGTGTCCAGGATGTGCGTGGACACGGAGGCCGTGGTGCTGCTGCTCATGCTCGGGCGTCCTCTTCGACGAGTCGGGCCAGTCGGATGCGGTTGATCCTGCCCAGTTCGGTGCGGGCGATCTCCCACTCCCGCTCCGGCGCGTTGCCGATGCGCTCCTCGATCGCGTCGCGCATCTGCTCACCGGTCCGGCCGGTCGCGCAGATCAGGAAGACATGCCCGAACTTCTCCTGGTAGGCCAGGGTGAGGTCGAGCATCTCCGCCCTGAGGTCCGCCGAGGCGTCGGACATGCCGCGCTGCTCGCGGACCGAGGCCGGATCGCCGGGGGCGGGGCGGCCGATCGGCGGGTGCGCGGCCATCGCCTCCGCCAGGTCGGCCGTGGTCAGCCCGGCCGTGGCGGCGTCACTCGCGGCGTGGAGAGCGGCGATGGTGGCGTAGGGACGGGCGGCGAGCAGCGCGCGCACCCACGCCGTGCAGGCGCACACCTGGTGGAGCACGGCGAACGCCGCGGACTCCTCCAGTCCGTTGAACCGGGCCAGGCCCGGGGGCGCGGAAGTCGAGGTCACGGGAACCTCCGTGGCGGGGGTGACCTTCGTGCTGAGCGGACTGAGCCGGCTGCGGCCAGCTAACGCCCTTCATCATGCGGCGTCAACGGCGTGTGGAGGATTCGGGGGACCGCGGAGGGCCACGCCGCTCGGGTCCGTGAGCCCCGGCCCGGTACACCTACGGCAGCGCGCGTAGACCGCCTACGCAACCCTCAAATGAACCTCTGAACACGGGCGGCAAGGCTTCAACTCCCCCCGTGCTTGGGCACATTCTCGGCGTACGGGGCCCGCCGGCACGGGGGCGGCGGGCCCTCGGGAGGGGTCGGCCCGGAGATGGCGGTCCGTCGGGGGGCGACCGTCATCGCCGGGCCGTGACGGGTTGTCAGTGGTGGCCGCTAGTGCCGTGTCAGGCAACGTTCGCCCCGTCGCGACGCCCGGCACGCACTCTCGCCGCACCGGACGAAAGCCCACGTACGTCCAGTACGAGGGCTTCCGTCCGGCACACCGAGAGCACGCACCGAACGCCGCTCCTTAACGGGCAAACGTTGCCTGACACGGCACTAGGTTCTGCGCATGACCTATGAAGGCACGATCGAGCGCGTCAGGCCGCAGCAGTTCCACGAGACCGTCGGCCTGGAGGACTGGCGGGTCCTCGGTGAGGGAGCGTGCGCGTACTTCCGTACGGGATCGCTGGCCGTCGGCGCGAAGCTGGTGCAGGCGATCAGCGAGTTGCCCGGCGTCGGTTCCGGTCACCCTGACATCGATGTGCGACACGACGGCGTGACGGTGCGGCTGATCACCCTCTCCGGTGACTTCTACGGGCTGAGCGAGCGGGACGTGGAGCTGGCCCGACGGATCACGGCCGTGGCGCGCACGCTCGGGATACCGGCGGACCCGTCGGCCGTGCAGACGGTCCAGGTCACCGTCGACGCCCTGGCCGGTCCCGCCGTGGTGCGGTTCTGGCGTGCCCTGCTCGGCTACGACGACCGTGCGAACAGCCCGGAGGACCTGATCGACCCGCAGCGTCGCGGGGCGCCGTTCTACTTCCAGCGGATGGACGCGCCGCGCCCGCAGCGCAACCGGGTCCACATCGACGTCTGGGTGCCCTATGACCGGGCCGAGGCCCGTATAGCCGACGCCGTCGCCGCCGGTGGCCGCCTGGTGGACGACGCGCACGCGCCGGGGCACTGGGTGCTGGCCGACCCGGAGGGCAACGAGGCCTGTGTCGGGACCGCCGGGTGGACCGGGCCGGCGCCCGCCCGGCGGTGACCGCGCCACCTCGCACACCCTGCGGTCGCGGGTGCCTGTGATAGGAACGGGCGGTGTCCGGTACGCAGATTGACGTGGTGATCGCCGACGACCAGGAGTTGGTACGGGCGGGCTTCGGCCTGATCCTGGGAGCGCAACCGGGCATCCGGGTCGTCGGCGAGGCCGCTGACGGCGTGGCCTGCATCGAGCTGGCGCGCCGTCTGCGTCCGCAGGTCGTGCTGGTCGACATCCGTATGCCGCGGCTGGACGGTCTGGAAGTGGTACGGCAGTTGGCCGGGCCGGGGGTCGCCGATCCCCTGAACGTGGTGGTGATCACGACCTTCGACCAGGACGACTACGTACGCACCGCGCTGCGCAACGGCGCGTGCGGGTTCCTGTTGAAGGACGCCTCACCCGGGCTGCTGGTCGAGGCGGTGCAGGCGGCGGCGCGCGGCGATGCGCTGGTGTCGCCCGCGGTGACGGTGCGGCTGTTGAAGCGGCTGGAGGAGACCGAGCGTGGTGTGGCCCCGGAAGGGGCGGACGCCGCGGGGCTGAGTGAGCGCGAACGGGACATCGTGCGCCTGGTGGCCGTGGGCCGCACCAACCAGGAGATCTGCGACGAGCTGTTCCTGTCGCTGTCGACGGTGAAGACGTATCTGGGGCGGATCCAGGTCAAGCTCGACGCCCGGAACCGGGTGGAGGTGGCGGCGTGGGCCTGGGAGCACGGGGTCGTCCGCTCCGGAAGCCCTGGCAGTCCCGGAAGCCCTGGAGGTCCCGGAAGTTCTGGAAGTCCCGGAAGCTCCACACGGTGATGCGGCGCTACGGGGCCGACGGGGGCGGAGCGACCAGGGGCAGCGTGGCCTGAACCTGCCAGCCGCCGCCGGGCAGTGGCCCCGCATGCAGGGTGCCGTCGAGGGCTTCGACGCGTTCACGCAGACCCAGCAGGCCGAACCCGCCACGGCCTCCGGTCGGTGCGGCGAAGGCGCGGGCCGGTGGGGTGTTGGTGACGGTCACGCGCAGCCAGGCCGGTTCGGCGTCCAGGTGGACGACGGTCCGGGTGCCCGGTGCGTGGCGGCGGATGTTGGTGAGGGCCTCCTGGACCACGCGGTGCACGGAGACCTCGACTTCGGGGCTGAGCCGGGCGGTGCGGGCGGCTGCCGTGGCCTCCAGGCGTGCCGCACCCTCGTCGTGGGCGGTGGCCGAGTGCGCGGAGACGAGATCGCCGAGTTCGGTGAGCAGGTCGCCGGGGCGCAGCGCGGTGTGGTTGTCCTCGCGCAGGACGCGTACGAGACGGCGCATGGACTCCAGGGTCTCGCCGCCGGACCGGGCGATGGTGCGCAGGATCGGTTCGACCTTGTCGGGCGCCACGGTGTGGATGGTCAGGGCGGCGTTGGCCTGGACGATGATGTCCGTCATGTGATGGGCGATGAGGTCGTGCAGATCGCGGGCGAGGGCGAGGCGTTCGGCCTGGCGGACCTCACGGGCGGTGCGTTCCCTGCGGGCTTCGAGGGCGCGGACGGCGCAGCCGATGGTGACGCAGACGGCCAGGGCGACGGTCAGCGTGTAGCCGCCTGCGACGAACGTCGACCACGCTCGGGCGCGCAGCGGGAGCAGCAGGACGTCCACGCAGATCGCGATGGTCCAGGCGGCTGCCGTGGCGGGCCTGCCGGGGCGGGCCGTGGTGCGGATGGCGAGGATGAGCAGCCCGGTCGTCTCCAGCGCTCCCCACCAGGTCAGGCCGCGCGGCTCGATGAGGCTCCACAGCGTCAGCGCGAGGGAGAGCGTCACGACGACGGCGACGCGCCGGTCCAGGGACGGGGACCAGGGGGTGTCGAGGACGGCGAGGACGGTCAGCGGGCCGGTGACGAGCAGCGGCAGCCAGGTGGTGGGGGAACCGAAAGGATCAGGGCTCCGGCTGAGCAGGATCAGGTCCGCGGTCCAGGTGAGGGCGAACGCGAGCAGGCCGCTGACGGTGACGACCCGTCGGACGGCCGGGCTGAGCGGAATGTGCCGGTCCACGGGTCCCAGCGTAGGAGCGTGAGCCGACGTCCGTGTCGGCCGAATGACCGACAGACCCGCGTGCGACCAGTACGTACGGCTGACGTGACGGGCTGTGGCACGCCGGAATCATGGGACGGACGTCGGCCGGTGCCCCCTTCCCCCGTCACGTTCGTGACCTCCGGCCTCCGGTCTTCGGCCGGGCGGCCCCGCTGACCGGCGCGCTCCGATTCGCACCAGTAGAAAGTCTTCCCCCCTTCATGGCCACCTTCCTGCACCGGATCGGCCGGGCCGCGTTCCAGCGGCGCCGGCTGGTGCTGTTCCTCTGGGTCCTCGTGCTCGGCGCCATGGGCGCCGCCGCGGCGAACAGCTCGGGCGGCGCCTCGTCCGCCTTCACCCTGCCCGGCACCGAGGCCCAGCGCGCCAACGATCTGCTGGGTGACAAGTTCCCCGCGGCCAACGCCGAAGGGGCCACGGCCCGCGTCGTGCTGCGCGCCCCGGACGGGGAGAAGATCACCGGCTCGCGGTACCGGGCCGAGGCGACCGCGACGCTGAAGGACCTCAAGGGTTCGTCCTCCCGCGTCGCTTCGGTGAGCGACCCGTTCACCGGGGGCGCCGTGAGCAAGGACGGTACGACCGTCTACGCGCAGGTCGTCTACCGGGCCGCGCCCGCCGATCTGACCGACCGCGATCACGAGCGGTTCGACGCGGCGCTGGCGGACGGCCGGGGCACGGGCCTGACCGTGGAGGCGTCCGGGAGCGCGCTGGCCCCGGCGAAGAGCGGGTCGTCCGCCGAGGCCATCGGTTTCGCCCTGGCGGCCGTCATCCTGCTGCTCACGCTCGGCTCGCTCGTCGCCGCGGGTCTGCCGCTGCTGACGGCCGTGCTCGGGGTCGGCGTGAGCGCGTCCGCGATCACCGCGCTGAGCGCCGTGTTCGACCTGAACAGCAGCACCTCGGCGCTGGCGACGATGCTGGGCATCGCCGTCGGAATCGACTACGCCCTGTTCATCGTCTCCCGTTACCGCGCCGAACGCGCCGCAGGGTTCGACGCGCGTGAGGCGGCGGGCCGGGCCAACGGCACCGCGGGGTCGGCCGTCGTCTTCGCCGGTCTGACCGTGATGATCGCGCTCGTCGGGCTGGCCGTCGTCGATCTGCCGGTGCTGACCGCCATGGGGATCGCCGCCGCCGGGGCCGTCGCCATCGCCGTACTGATCGCGATCACCCTCGTACCGGCGTTGCTGGGGTTCGCCCCGGAGCGCTCCCGGGGACGCGCCCGCGACCGTGCGGTCGCCGCCACCGCCGCGGGTGCGCGGGACACCGCCGACAGCCACACCGATCGTACGGGCCGTACGGGCAAGGCGGCGCTCGGCGAGCGTTGGGCCGCGCTGATCCTGCGACGCCCGGCGCGGGTCCTCCTCGCCGCCGCGGCGGCGCTGATCGTGATCGCGCTTCCGGCGACCAAGCTGGAGCTGGGTCTGCCGGACGACAGCACCCAGCCGACCTCCACCACCCAGCGCAAGGCGTACGACATGCTGTCGGCGTCGTTCGGCGCGGGCTTCAACGGCCCCCTGACCGTGGTGGTCACCGACGAGGACGCGGCCACCGCCCGGAAGGCCGCCGCCGAACTGCGGGCCACGATCGGCACGTTCGACGACGTGGCCGTGGTGGCCCCCGCGGTGTTCAACCCGGCCGGTGACACGGCCATCCTCTCCGTCATCCCCAGGAGCGCCCCCTCCAGCGACGCCACCAAGGACCTCGTCGGAGACATCCGCGCCCTCGCCGCGGAGACCCACCGCACCACCGGGGTCCAGGGCATGGTCACCGGCACCACCGCGCTGAACATCGATGTCTCCGACAAGTTCAGCGCCGCGCTGGTGCCCTACCTGCTGGTCGTCGTCGGCCTCGCCGTCCTGGTGCTGACCCTGGTCTTCCGCTCCGTCCTCGTGCCGGTGAAGGCGGCCCTCGGCTTCCTGCTGTCGGTGCTCGCCTCGCTCGGCGCGGTGGTCGCGGTCTTCCAATGGGGCTGGCTGAAGGGGCTGTTCGGGATCGAGCAGACCGGGCCGATCATGAGCCTGATGCCGATCCTCACCGTGGGCATCGTCTTCGGACTCGCCATGGACTACCAGGTGTTCCTCGTCACCCGTATCCGAGAGGCCTACGTCCACGGCGCCGACCCGCGCCGGGCCGTCACCCTGGGGTTCCGGCACAGCGCCAAGGTCATCACCGCCGCGGCCGTCATCATGATCTGTGTGTTCGCCGGGTTCATCGGCTCCACCGAACCCGTCATCAAGGCGCTCGGCTTCGGCCTGGCGGTCGCCGTCGCCTTCGACGCCTTCCTCGTGCGTATGACCATCGTGCCCGCCGCCCTCGCCCTGCTCGGCCGCCGCGCGTGGTCGCTGCCCGGCTGGCTCGACCGCGCTCTGCCGGACGTCGACATCGAAGGGGAGAAGCTGACCGCGCGGGCCCCGGACCTGCCTCAACAGGCCGCTCCCGCAAGGGACTTCAGCGGGCACCCCTGATCCCTGACGGCCGTACTGACTCCTGCGCTCAGGCGGAGCCGACGAGGAACGGGCGCATCATCTCGTTGTCCTCGTGTTCCAGCATGTGGCAGTGCCACATGAAGCGACCCGCCTTGCCGAAGCGGACCTTGACGCGGGTGATCTCGTGCGGATACGCGAACACCGTGTCCTTGTACCCGCGTTCCCACATCGGCGGCAGTCGACGGGCGCCTCCCGAGAGGGGTTGCCGGTCGACGACCTGGAACTGGATCTCGTGGATGTGGATGGGGTGGGCGTCGGTCGTGAAGTTGTGGAACTCCCAGATCTCCGTCGCCCCTGGCGCGGGGTTCTCCGTGATGGGGTCGTGCCACCCTCGCGGCTTCGGTTTGCCCTGTGCGTCGAGGGTGCCGAGCAGCACCTGGCGCGCGCCCACGTGCGGAAGGCGGGCTGAGGGCAGTTCGTTGAGGCTGAGCCGACGGGTGAGGTGGGCCGCGCCCAGTGGCTCGAAGTGGGGCAGGGTGAGCTGCTCGGGGGGTGTCGAGGGGTCCGGTGCGGTGAGGGGCTCGACCACGAACTTCATGACCTGGCCGGTGGTTCGGGCGTCCGCCGCGGTGAAGTCCTTGCCGGGCGTTCCCCCTGAGTACACGCCGTCCGGGCCCTCGTTGATCAGATACAGCTCGGTACCGACCGGGAAGGACGTGAAGTCGGCGATGACGTCGGCGCGTTCGGCCGGTGCGAGGAGCAGGTCCGCGCGCCGGACGGGCGCGGGCAGGAAGCCGCCTTCGCTGCCGAGTTGCCACCAGGCGAACGCCGCCGGTGCCGGTCTGTGGGCCGCCGGGTCGGTGACGGTCTTCAGGATCAGGGAGCGCGCGTTGCAGCCGTTGAGGAACCGGAACCGGTAGCGCCGGGGTTCCACCCGGAGCACCGGCCAGGTACGGCCGTTGACGATCATCGCGTTGCCGTAGTACTCGGGGTTCCAGATCGGCGCGATGTCGCTGCCGGGCACATAGGGGCCCTTGAACCCGTCGAAGTCGGCCCGGCTCGACGGATAGAACAGGCTCCCGTCGGGGCGGAACGAGCGGTCCTGGACGACGATCGGGATCTCGCAGTGTCGGGTGCCCGGTGGGTCGCCGAGGCGCGGTGCGGGTCCGGGCAGGACGCCGTCCTCGAGGTCGCAGGGCCCGCCGCGCAGCAGATAGAAGCCCGCCAACCCGGCGTACACGTTCAGCCGGGTCAGGCCGAGGGAGTGGTCGTGGAACCAGAGTGTGGTGGCCCGGCCGGGGTTGTCGTAGTGGTAGACAGCGTCTCCCGGCCCCCAGGGCACCCCGTGCGCCTGCTCCGACTTCTTCGCGAACTCCTCGTAGAAGGAGCCGATGCGCGCGTAGCCGCGGGGGATGTCGTGTGCGTCGGGCAGGTACCACGCCTCGGCGTACCCGTCGCTGGTCTCGCCGTTCGTTCCCCCGTGCAGATGGGTCACCGTGGGCACCGGCCCTCGGTACGGCCCGGGTGTCGCGGTGAACCTGGGGTGCGCGTCCCGGCCCGCGACGCCGCCCGGCGGGTTGGCCCAGTGCAGAGTGGGGTCGACGGGCAGCAGATGCGGCAGGAACCGGCCCTTGCCATCGACCAGTTGATTGACCCAGCGCACCTGGACCGGCCGGTTCCAGGTGGCCTCGACGGTGCAGGAGGGGGTCCGGAACGTCTCCGGGTGTGCGGGCGACCCGTATCCCCAGACCGTGGTGGCGGGTCGGCCCGGCGGAAGTATCTGCTGGCGGAACTGACGGGCGGCGATCGTGTACGTGTCCGGATCGGCGCCGTCCGGCGGCATGACCTCGGGTATCGGCAGGTCGGCGGCGTACTTCTCTATCTCTGCGGGATCGAGTTGCCCGGCATCGCGCGGGGCCGCCTTACCGGAGAAGAGCACCAGGGACGTTCCGCCCGCGACACCCGCCTGGAGCACTCGTCGCCTACTGATCATGGTTCTCCACACGTCGACATCGGCCAGGTCGGAGGGGACACGCACAGCGCCGGCGCTCCACACGACGGACCACCGATTCCCGGCCATCGTGGCACCGGCCGAACGAGGGCGCGCGGTGACTGCCCCTTCCGGGGGACGCCCCGCCAAGGGCCGCTCGGGGGGACGCCCCGCCAAGGGCCTTCGCCCCGCACCCCCACCGTTCGGCCCACCCCGCCGGGCCGAACGTCACTGGTCGGACCAGCGGGGCGGTGTTGTCATGGGAGGGGAGAAGGGCGTGGGCCAGTCCGCGGGGCCGGAGGCGGTCGGTGGGCGCCGCGTCATGGAGCGGAGGAGATCGATGCCATGCTGAACCGCCGCACGATCGGCGACGTGATGACCGAGGAGGTCATCACCCTCCGCGCCGACACCCCGTTCCACGAGGTCGCCGCCCTGCTGGACGCGAACGACATCGGCGCGGCGCCCGTCATCGACGACGACGGCGCCCCGATCGGTGTCGTGTCCGCCTCCGACGTCCTGCGGCACGAGACCGGTCTGCCCGATGCCCTCGGGCAGGACGGCGACGACGAGCACGCCTGGGGGAAGGCCCGCGCCCAGACCGCGGGCGCGCTCATGAGCAGCCCCGTCTTCACCGCCCGCGCCGACTGGACGATCCCCCGCGCCGCGCGCGAGCTGCGCACCCGGCATGTCAAGCAACTGCCCGTGGTCGACCACAACGGGCTCCTCACCGGCATCGTCAGCCGCAGCGACCTGATGAACACCTTCATCCGTGCCGACGACGAGATCCGCGACGAGGTCGAGCGGGACGTCCTCGGGCGCATCCTCGGCCTGGCGGAGGGCACCGTCCTGGTCGAGGTCGAGGACGGTGCCGTCCTCCTGCGCGGTCAGGTCCCGGGGCCGCGGCTGGTCGCGGTGGTCGTGGCCCTGTGCCAGGGCGTCGAGGGGGTCGTGGCCGTCGAGGCCCACCTCGGCACCGCCCCGGCATAGGCCGTACGAGCAGGCGGCTAACGGTCCGCGTACCGCTCCCGTAGTTCGATCTTGCGTACCTTGCCCGACACGGTCATCGGGAAGGTGTCCAGGATCTGGAGCCTACTGGGGATCTTGTAGTGCGCGAGCTGCTCCGCGCAGAAGTCCCGCAGTTCCTCCAGCGTCGGCGCGTCGGCCGCGTCGCGCGGGACCACGCAGGCCAGGACCTCCTCGCCGTAGCGCTCATGGGGCACGCCGACCACCTGGACGTCGGCGATCTTCGGATGCGCGTACAGGAACTCCTCGATCTCGCGCGGGTAGATGTTCTCGCCACCGCGGATGATCATGTCCTTGATCCGGCCGACGATCTCCACGTAGCCGTCCTCGCGCATCATCGCCAGGTCGCCGGTGTGCATCCAGCGCCCGGAGTCGACGGCCTCCGCGCTCTTCTCGGGCTCGTTCCAGTAGCCGAGCATCACGCTGTAGCCGCGGGTGCGCAGCTCGCCCGCCGAGCCGCGCGGCAGGGTGACCCCGGTCGCCGGGTCGACGATCTTCACCTCGAGGTGCGGCAGGACCCGGCCGACCGTCGCCGTGCGGTGCTCCAGGTCGTCGTCCCGGCGCGTCTGGAGCGAGACGGGGGAGGTCTCCGTCATGCCGTAGCAGATGGACACCTCCTCCATGTGCATCTCGGACATCACCCGCTTCATCACCTCGACCGGGCACGGCGAGCCCGCCATGATGCCGGTCCGCAGGGAGGAGAGGTCGTAGCTCGCGAAGTCGGGGAGGTTCAACTCGGCGATGAACATGGTCGGTACGCCGTACAGGGAGGTACAGCGCTCCTGCTCCACCGCCCGCAGCGAGGCCGCCGCGTCGAAGGACGGTGCCGGGATCACGATGCACGCCCCGTGCGAGGTGATGGCGAGGTTGCCCATCACCATGCCGAAGCAGTGGTAGAAGGGGACGGGCAGACACACCCGGTCCTGCTCGGTGTAGTTGACCGTACGGCCCACCCAGTAGCCGTTGTTGAGGATGTTGTGGTGGGAGAGGGTGGCGCCCTTGGGGAAGCCCGTGGTGCCCGAGGTGTACTGGATGTTGACCGGGTCGTCACAGCTCAACTGGTCGGCTACAGCGGTCAGTTCCTCTTGCGATACGGAGGCTCCGGCCGCCGTGAGCGCGTCCCAGGACGGGTCGCCTATGTACGCGACGTCGCGCAACTCGGGGCAGCCGCCCCGTACTTGGTCGACCAGCGCACGGTAGTCGCTCGTCTTGTGGGAGAGCGAGGCGACCAGCAGCGAGATACCGGACTGCTTCAGTACATACGCCAACTCATGGGCGCGGTAAGCCGGGTTGATGTTCACCATGATCGCGCCGATGCGGGCGGTGGCGTACTGGATCAGCACCCACTCGGGGCAGTTGACCGCCCAGATGCCGACGCGGTCGCCCGTGCGCACCCCCTTGGCGAGCAGCCCGCGCGCCACCTCGTCGACGGCGGCGCCGAACTCGGCGTAGGTCCAGCGGCGTCCGGAGGCCACGTCCACCAGCGCGTCACGGTCCGGGTACGCGGCGACCGCGCGGCCGAGGTTGGCGCCGATGGTGTCACCGAGCAGCGGGGTGGTACTGGTCCCATGGGCGTACGACGGTGCGGTCACCGGAAGTCCTCCTCGCGGTACTCCGCCGTGGACCCGGCGGCCGTGGCCTCGCGCAGTTCGATCCGGCGGATCTTGCCGGAGATGGTCTTGGGCAGGTCGCCGAACTCCAGGCGGCGCAGGCGCTTGTAGGGGGCGAGGGTCTCCCGGGAGTGGTCGAAGAGGATCTTCGCGGTGTCCGGTCCGGGCTCCCAGCCCGCGGCGAGCACGATGTACGCCTTCGGGACGGCGAGCCGCAGCTCGTCCGGGGCGGGCACGACGGCCGCCTCGGCCACCGCCTCGTGTTCGAGCAGCACGCTCTCCAGCTCGAAGGGCGAGATCTTGTAGTCGGAGGCCTTGAAGACGTCGTCGGCGCGCCCGACATACGTGATATATCCGTTCTCGTCCCGCGAACCGATGTCGCCCGTGCGGTAGTAGCCGCCCGCCATGGACTCGGCCGTGCGGTCGGCGTCGCCGTGGTACCCGGCCATCAGGCCGACGGGCCGCGACGCCAGGTCCAGGGCGATCTCGCCCTCGCTCGCGCCGGGCGCGCCCGTCACCGGGTCCAGCAGCTCGATGCGGAAGCCCGGACTGGGGCGGCCCATCGAGCCCGTCTTCAGCGGTTGTCCGGGGCTGTTGGAGATCTGCACGGCCGTCTCGGTCTGGCCGAAGCCGTCCCGGATGGTCACGCCCCAGGCGCGCCGCACCTGTTCGATGACCTCGGGGTTGAGCGGCTCACCGGCGGCAACGGCCTCGCGGGGCGGGGTGCGCAGTTGGGTGAGGTCGGCCTGGATGAGCATGCGCCATACGGTCGGTGGGGCGCAGAACGTGGTCACCCCTGCCCGGTCCATCTCGGCCATCAGCCGACTCGCGTCGAAGCGCGTGTAGTTGTGGATGAACACGGTCGCCTCGGCGTTCCACGGGGCGAACAGATTGGACCAGGCGTGCTTGGCCCAGCCCGGCGAGGAGATGTTGAGGTGGACGTCCCCCGGCTTCAGCCCGATCCAGTACATGGTCGACAAGTGGCCGACGGGGTACGAGACATGGGTGTGCTCGACCAGCTTGGGGCGTGCGGTGGTGCCCGAGGTGAAGTACAGCATCAGCGGGTCGTCGGCCAGCGTGGGACCGCAGGGCGTGAACAGCTCGGACGCCGCGTCCATGTCCTCGAACCGCCGCCAGTCGCCGTCCGCGCCGCCGACCGCGATCCGGGTGTAGTCCCCGGGCACCTCGGCGAACTTGCCCATGTCCTCGGCGCGTACGAGCACATGCCGGACCCGGCCGCGCTCGACCCGGTCGCGCAGATCGGCGGGCCCGAGCAGCGGGGTGGCCGGGATGACCACCGCGCGCAACTTCATCGCGGCCAGCGCGATCACCCACAGCTCGGCCTGGTTGCCGAGCATGACGAGCACGCGGTCCTCGGCGCCCACGCCCTGCGCGCGCAGCCAGTTGGCGGCCTGGTTCGAGCGCCGGGACACCTCGGCGAAGGACAGCCGTGTCTCGGTGCCGTCCTCCTCGACGATGTGCAGCGCGGTGCGGTCGTTGCCCTGAGCCATGACGTCGAACCAGTCGAGCGCCCAGTTGAAGTGCGCCGGTCGCGGCCACTGGAAGCCCGCGTACGCCGTGGCGTAGTCCTCCCGGTGCGCGAGCAGGAAGTCCCGCGCGGCCCGGAACGCGGGCGCGGGGTCGGTGTTCGCCGTCATGTGTCGTCCTCCTTGCCGGACAGCTACCTCACATCGTGTAATCCGTGATGTAGATCTCACCACCCCCGAACGGGGGTGCGCCGCGACAAGGGGGCGGGCACGTGGCAGACGCAGCCGAGACGGTGATGGTGCGGGGCGCGCTGGTGCGGCTGCGGCGGGTGACGGGGCTGCCGGTCGCCTTCGGGGGGCTGGTGGAGCCGGGGCGGCCCCAGATCCGTATCAGCGAACTCAGCGGGACCACGACGTCGGCGTTCAGCGCGCTGGCCGTCGCCACCGGCAACGGCCTGGGCGGCAAGGCGGCCGTCCTGGTCCGGCCCTGCGCGGTGACGGACTACTCGACCTCGCGGCACATCAGCCATGAGTACGACCTGGCGGTGGCGACGGAGGGCGTCAAGTCGGTGCTCGCGGTGCCGGTGGTCGTCCGTCGGCGGGTGCGCGCGGTGCTGTACGGGGCGCTGCGGACGGCCCAGCCGCTGGGTGACCGCACGCTCAGCGCGGCCGTGGAGGCGGCGCGGGACGTGGAGCAGGCGCTGGTCGTCCGGGACGAGGCGCAGTCGCTGCTGGCCGCGGCGCGCGAGCCCGCCGAGCCGTCCGGCGCGGCCTGGGAGCAGGTCCGTGAGGCCCATGGCGCGCTGCGGGCGCTGGCCGGGCGTGTGCACGATCCGGTGGTACGGGCCGAACTCCTCCAGGTGTGCGGGCGGTTGGCGGGCGCGAGTGCCCCCGTGCCCTCGGCATGCGCGGTGGAGCTGGCGCCGCGCGAGGTGGACGTCCTGTCCTGTGTGGCGGACGGCTCGACGAACGCGGCGACCGCGCAGCGGCTCGGGCTGCGCCCGGAAACCGTGAAGGGGTATCTGCGGTCCGCCATGCGGAAGTTGGGCACGCACACGAGAGGCGAGGCGGTGGTCGCCGCACGCCGCGCCGGCCTCCTGCCGTAGACCCGCTTCCCGCTCCCCCGCGTCGACGGCCCGACGTTCACCGGACGCCGCGCCGAATTCCCTTGTGCCACGTCCCTGTTATCTGCCTCACCATAGTCTGGCCGAATTCCATCACCAGGTGCCTAATAGTCCCCAGGACACGACACGCGGAGGGAGCGGTGACCGTGCGCCGGGACTTCAAGGAGCCTGTGAAACCCCGCTCCGACCTGGTCATCGGCCGGGAGGAGTTGCTGGCGGGAGCACGCGAGCAGCTCGCCGGTGGCGGCAGTGTGCTGGTGCACGGCCCGGCGGGCACCGGGAAGTCGACCGTGTTGCGCGCGCTGAGCACGGAATACGGCGAAACGGTGCGTACGGTCCTGCGCTGCTCGGCGACCGAGTCCGAATCCCACCTTCCCTTCCTGGCCCTGGCCGACCTGCTCGGCCAGGTGATGGACGAGGTCGCCGACCGGCTGCCCGCGCCGCAGCGCACCGCCCTGGAGTCCGCACTCACCGGCCGCGGGGAGTCCACGCTGCAACGGGACGGACTCGCGCTGCGCCTCGCGGTGCTCTCGACCCTGCGCGCGCTCGCCGCGAGCGGCCCGGTGCTGATCGTCGCCGACGACTTCCAGTGGCTGGATCCGGCCAGTGTCGAGCTGCTCGGCTTCGCCGCGCGGCGCCTCGGCGGTACGCCCGTACAGATGCTGTGCGCGGTGCGTACGCACACCGAGCCGCAGGCGCAGAACCACGAGCGCTGTCTGAGCGCGACCCCGCCGGACACGCTGCCGGTCAAGGTCGGCCCGCTCTCGCGCGCGCAGATCGCGCAGCTTCTCCACCACCGCGGCCACACCGGGCTGCCCCGCTCCACGGTCCGCGACATCCACCGCACCAGTGGCGGCAATCCGTTGTTCGCCCTGGAGTTGGGCCGTGCCCTCGCCGAGAGCCCGACGCCGCCGAGCCCCGGCGAGCCGCTGCCCGTACCGACGTCCCTGCGCGCGCTGGTCCGTGGCCGTCTGGAGGCGCTGTCCGAGGACGCGCGCCGCACGCTGCTCGTGGCGAGCGCGGGGGCGCGGCCCACCGTGACGCTGCTGCACACGGCGGGCCGGGAGAACGCGGAGGCGGACATCGCGCAGGCCGCCGCGCTGGGGCTGGTGGTGACGGAGCGGGACGCGCCCGGCATCATCCGGTTCGCCCATCCGCTGGTCTCCGCCGCCCTGTACGCAGAGGCGGGCGCGCAGGAGCGGCGTACGGTGCACGCAGCGCTGTCGACGGCGGCGTCCGACCCGATCGAGCGGGCCCGGCACTTCGCGCTGTCGTCGACCGGGACGGACCCCCGGGTGGCGGCGCGGCTCGCCGAGGCCGCGGCCGTCGCCCGGGACCGCGGCGCGCCGTCGGTGGCCGCCGGGCTCGAACTGCTCGCGGCCCGGCACACCCCCGTGGGCGCCGAACCCGGGCCGCACGAGCGGCGGTTGCGGGCGGCCGAGGACGCGCTGACCGCAGGGGAGACCGACCTCGCGCGGGACATCGCCCACGAGGTGCTGGCGAGCGCGGCCGAACCGTCGGACCGCGTACGGGCGTGGATGGTCGTGATCGACGCGGCCGGGCATGCCATGGCCGAGGTCGACGCGGTCTTCCCGCAGGCGCTGGCGGACGCGGGCGACGATCCCCGGCTGTTGACCCTCGTGCACTACCAACTCGCCTGGCGGGCGGTGATCGTGGAGGGCGACTTCGAGCGGGCCCGGCAGGAGGGGGCGCTCGCCGCACATCTGGCGGCCCGCGCGGGCGACCGGCGCGGCGAACTGCTCGCGCTGGCCTTCCAGGCGCAGACGGAGACGCTGATGGGTCATCCGGACGCGCCCGCGACGATCGCACGGGCGCTGAAGGAGCCGCAGGACCCGCGCGTGGCGTGCGACCACAACGGCGCGGGCGCCGCCCGGTTCCGCTGGCTGATCATGGGCGACCAGTTGACCGAGGCGCGCAAGACGATCAGCGCGTTGCTGCGCGAGGCGCGGCGGCGCGGGGTCGTCGAGGCCGAGACGCACTTCCTGCGCGGGCTCGCCGAGACCGAGTTGCGGGCCGGACACTGCGGGCGGGCCCTGGAGTTGGCGCGCGAGAGTCTGCGGCTGGCGCGCGACACCGGGATCGGGGAGGCCGCGAGCGCCACGCTCGCCTCGCTCGCCGAGGCCGCGGGCGGCGAGGTGGACCGGGCGCTGACCCTGGCCCGGGAGGCCGTGACACGCGCCGAGGAGGACGGCGACGTGCTCTATCTGTCCCGGGCGCTCGCAGCGCTCGGGCATGCCCGACTGGTGGCCGGGGACGCGGCGGGAACGGTGCGATCGCTGCGCCGGGTACGGGAGTTGGAGGAGAGCCTCGGGGTCACCGATCCGGCGCGCGGACGCTGGCACGGGGACCTCGCCGAGGCTCTGGTGCGCGTCGGGGAGCCGGCCGAGGCGCAGGAGGTCATCGACGCCGCACGCACCCGGGCGTTGCGGCTCGGGCGGGAGAGCGTGCTCGCGGTACTGGACCGGGCACAGGCCCTGGTCCGGTCGGCGCGGGGCGAAACAGCCCTCGCCATAAGGCAGTTGACGCATGCGCAGGAGCGGCTGGGCAGGCTGGGCCACGGTCTGGAGGAGGCGCGGGCGGCGTACGCGCTGGCGGATCTGCGCGCCCAGCGGTCGGGACCGTCCTCGTACGACGAGGCGACGCGTCTCTTCCGCCGCTGCCGGGCGATGCCGTGGCTGCGCCAGGTGGAGACGGCCACGGTCACGGGCCCGGTGCAACCGGGGCTGGCCCCCGCGGCGCTCGACGTACTTGCCGCGACGGAGCGGCAGGTCTCCGCGCTGGTCATGGAGGGTGCGACGAACCGGGAGATCGCCGCCCGTCTGTTCATCAGCGTCAAGACGGTGGAGGCGACCCTGACCCGCGTCTACCGCAAGCTGGGCATCCGCTCGCGGGTGGACATCGTGCGCCTGGCGGCCGGGCACCGCTCTGGCTGAATCCTCACCCGCCCACCACCTGGGCTGGTTTACGCGCGGAGACCGAGGGTTATCCCTGCCCGCTTCCGCTAGGGGGTTCCCTCATTGGGAGGGGACCGCTCCGGCTTCTAGCGTATGCGTGTGCCGCTCGCACGGGCACACGGAAGGCAGGCCCCAAGACTTCCGTGAGTGGGCCCCCGCCCGTGCGACCCCCCACCGGCAGCACACCAGCCAGGGGGCGTTGCGAGCCTCCACGAGCGGCCCGCAACGCCCCCTATCCATGACCCAGCTCACGGCCCCGGTTCATGGTTGCAGTTCACGTGGCCGTCAGGTCGTCGCCACTGTGCCGAACCGTATGCCGCGGGACGGCGAACCGGTCGTCGCCGCCAGCATGCGCTCCCCCTCCTCGACGATCTCCGCGCGCTGTCGTGCGCCGAGCGTGTCGAACAGCTCGATCGTCAGGGTGTCGTCCGCGAGCCGCCACAGGCCCGCGAAGAACCCGTCGACCAGGAGCGTGGGGTAGGGATTGCCCGCCCAGCCACGGCCCTTGAGGTGCGCAGGTACGACGCGCGAGCGGTCGGCGTGGGAGAGGACGAGGTTGTCGAACTCGGGCAGGAAGCGCGGCGGCGCCGGGGTGTCCGGGTCGGGCCGGGGCGCGTTAGGGAGGTCGAAGAGCTCGACGCCGTGCTCGTCGCGGAAGGTGACCAACTCCGGGCGCAGACCGTCGAATACGTCACGCAGGCGAGTGAGGCCCGACCAGGTCTGCATGTCCTTGACGGAGGCGGGCCCGAACGCGCCGAGGTAGCGCCGGACGGCGGTGTCCGGGGCGAGGGCCGGTGCGACGGGGCGGCCGAGCCAGTGCTCGGCCGTGGTGAGCGCTATCTGACCGCTGCGGCCCCACAGACCGCGCGGGGTGACCTGGACGAGGGGCAGCAGACAGCGCGCGGCCACGGCGAGGGACCGCGGGTCGGCGTCCGGCCACTCGACGCGCAGCTCCTCGCGCAACTGTGCCATGGTGCGCGGCTCGGTCTCGACGAGTTCACGGGCGAGCTTGGCGAGCCGGTCCAGGTCCACCCCGGCAAGTCCCTTGCGGAAGTGGGTGAGTTCGCGATTCCGGGCGGCCTGCACCCATGGCCGCAGGGTGAGGCAGTCGTCGGCGGTGTGGGTGTGGATGGTGGAGCGCAGGGTGACGATACGGACGGTCTCGCGGTCGGCCATGAGCCGCGAGAGATGCTCTAGAGCCTGTTGTGAGGGTCCCGCCGCCTTGCGACGCGACAGGTGCTAGCGCTCCGTGGACGCGGTCCAGCGCGGGGCCGTCGTGGCCCAGGCCGAGTCCCAGGCGGCGAGGTCGCGCCGCTCCAGCCCGCGGCGGACCACGGCGTACGCTCCCGCGCTGGTGAGGGCCGCCGCGATGGCCGCGAGGAGGGCCCAGCCGATGGCGTTGTCGCGGATCTGACGCTTCGTCAAGGGTGGTTCGATGAGCGTGCCTTCGTCGGTGACCCAGACGTGGACGCGGCTCCCCGCGGGCAGGCCCGGTGCGACTCCGGTCTTCGCGGTGCGCGTGCGGCCGTCCGGGGCGGTGAAGCGGACCGTGACCGGGTACAGCGCCTTGTTCGCCTCGTCGGAGCCCGGCTCCGGGTGGCGGGGCGCGTCGTGTTCGAGGACCGCGGGGGTGCGGTGCGACGTGCGGGCGTCGTGCTCGGCGGTCCGTCGCAGATCGTGGTACGCGGCGTTGCCGACCAGCAGCATGACGGTGGGGGTCACCACCAGCAGGGCCAGCAGCAGGGCGAGGCCGTTCCATGCGCGCAGCAGATCGGTGCGGCGGCGCAGCGGGTTACGCCGGAATCGCCACCACAAGGGGCGCGGAGCTGCCTCGGGAGGTGGCTGGGCCTGGGGGATCTCACCGGCCACGGCGTATCTCTCCTTTCGTATGCCGAAGCTCGAATGTCGAAGCTCGTATCTCGTATGCCGAAGCTCGTATGCCGAAACGGTGCGCGCGGGCAGCCGGAAGCTGCCCGCGTGCGAGGACGTGGGTGAGGGGGAGGGTGGGGACGGGGGTGCGAACGGGGTACGGACGAGGGCTAGTTCAGGTGCAGGACGGTGCGGACCGCGCCCGTGGTCGAGGGGTGCGAATGTGCCGCTTCCAGGAGCGTGGCGGCGCCTCGTACGGCGGCGGTGTGCGGGGCGGGCGCGGGCCTCACGGGAGCGTGCAACCGACCGCTGAGACCGTAGGTGATCTCCGGTCGGAGCGCACCACCGCCCGCCAGCAGGACCCCGCGCCGCAGCGCTTCGAGCGTGAGCGAGGTGCGGTCCTGTCGCACCATCGTGGTCACCATGCCGACGACGGCGTCCGTGATCTGCGTGTGCGAGGCGGCGTCCGCGAGGTCGCTGGTGCCCAGCATCGTCCGGCGCGCGTCGGTGACCGAACCGTCCGTGAGGAGGATCACCTCGGTGAGGTGCGCGCCTATGTCCACGACGAGCAGGGGGTACGACAGGTCCACGCCCGCGACGGCGGCGACGGCGCGGGCGGCGGGAACGGTCAGCACCGTACGCGGTCGCAGCACCTCCAGCGCGGTGCGCACCTCGCTGCGGAAGGCGACTCCGTCCAGTACCGGCGTGGCCACGATGACCAGCGGAGAGCCGATCCGGGACAACCGTCGGGCGAGCAGGTCCTGGAGCATCACGGCCGCCGCCGGGGTGTCGACGATGGCCCCACGCCGTACGGGGTGGACGGCGCCGGTGGCCGGGGACGTCACCGTGGGCACGTCGAGGACCAGTCCCCGGCCGGCGATCCACGCGCGGGTGCGGACGCTGCCCAGGTCCAGGGCGACGCCACTGCACTGCCGGCACAACGGCCAGGGTCTGTGCCCGGCGGGCGTGGGGTGCGAACGCGGTGCCGTGGTCACCGGCCGGCCTCCCTGACCTGCTGGCAGCGTGCGCAGTAGCGGGCCTGCGGCACGATCATCAGACGGTCGCGGGATATGGGCCGCCGACACAGGTGGCAGGACCCGTAGCGGCCCTCCGCCATCCGCTCGAGGGCCGCCTCCACGTCGCTGAGGACCATACGAGCGGAGGCGGCGAGCTTGACGGTCACCTCGAGCTGCGCCGCGTCCTGCCGCGCGGGCGGCTCCCCCGCACCGGTCGCGGCGGCGGCCGTGATCTGGTCGAGCTGCTCCTGCCGGAACAGGCGCTGCTCGTGCAGGTTCTCACGGAGCATGGCGAGGTCCTCGGCGGACAGGACCGTACTGCGGTCCCCGATGATCTGCTGGTTCACCACTTCACCCCTCGGGCAGGGCGGGACAGGAAGGCTGGACGGCGACGCTCAGGCGGTACTTGCGGTACTCGCAGTACTCGCAGTACTCGCAGTACTCGCGACGCTCAGGCGGTGCGGCGCCGGCAGGAGACGCAGTAGCGCGTGTACGGCAGGATCTCCAGACGTTCGGCGGGGACCGGCCGGGAGCAGCCCAGGCAGGTGCCGTACGTACCGTCCTGGACCCGGACCAGGGCCTCGTCGATCTCCTTGAGCACCTCCTGGATGCCGTCCTTCTGGGCCGACATGAGGTCGTCCTCCGCGGAGCGGCCGTTCTCGGTGAGGGCCTGGAGCTGGGTCAGCCGTGCGTTGCGGGCGTGCTCGAGGCGCTGGCGGGCCTCATGGGCGGTCGGACGCTCGGGGCTCGGTTCGGTCCGGGACGTATCGAGCGACATGGCGGATCCTTCTGGGTGTCGGTGCGTGTAGGTGCGTGTAGGTGCGTGTATCAGGGCAAGTCGACGGGGCCGCGAGCAGTCCGGCTACGGTTGACGCAGCGGGACTGACTGCTCGGCCCCGCTCTCACCTTGGACGATCCGGCGGCGGATACCCATCGGTCACAGCACCCATCTGTCGGGGGACGGGAGATCCATCCGGTGGCCCGCGGTGACCGGATGGGTGGGGCGCGCTCGCGGAAATGGGGGACAGATCCCATCGACCGCGCGCGGACCGGCGGGCAGGCTTGGCCGTGGCTCAGTGCCCGCGCCCGGCTTCCGGGGTGCGCGGCTGGTCGCGACCGGCGCTGAGGCAGACCGTGGCAGGAAAGGAAGGCGTACCCCGGTGTCCCTGTTCTGGCGGATCTTCGGGCTCAACGCGGTGGTGCTGGGCACGGCGACCGCGCTGTTGTTGTGGGCTCCGGTGACCGTCTCCGTCCCGGTCGTGCTGACCGAGGCGGTCATCCTGGTGGGCGGTCTCGTCGTCATGCTCGTCGCCAACGCGGCCCTGCTGCGGTTCGGCCTGGCCCCGCTGGACCGGCTCACCCGGCTCATGACGACCGTCGACCTGCTGCGCCCCGGCCAGCGGCTCCCGGCCAGCGGGCACGGCGAGGTCGCCGAACTGATCCGTACCTTCAACGCCATGCTCGACCGGCTGGAGACCGAGCGGGCCGCGAGCAGCGCGCGCGTGCTGCTCGCACAGGAGGCCGAGCGGCGCCGTATCGCCCAGGAGCTGCACGACGAGGTCGGCCAGAGCATGACCGCGATCCTGCTCTCGCTCAAGCGGTCGGCGGACGAGGCGGACGAACCGCTGCGCGGTGAACTGCAGCAGGTTCAGGAGATCACCCGGGAGAGCCTGGACGAGGTCCGCCGACTGGTGCGCAGACTGCGGCCGGGCGTCCTGGACGATCTCGGCCTGATCAGCGCCCTGACCTCGCTCACCACCGACTTCGCCGCCCACACCGGGCTGCGTGTGGTGCGCCGCTTCGAGGCCGACCTGCCCACGCTGGATCCGGAGACGGAGCTGGTGCTCTACCGGGTCGCGCAGGAGAGCCTGACCAATGTCGCCCGCCACGCGGACGCCGAACGCGTCGAGGTGAGTCTGCATCGTGCCGACGGCGCGGTGGTCCTCGCCGTGAGCGACGACGGCCGCGGGACGGAGGCCTCGTGCGAGGGTGCCGGTATCCGCGGCATGCGCGAACGGGCCCTGCTCATCGGGGCCGCCCTCGACATCACCCCCGCGTCCCCCACCGGGACCCGGATCCAGCTCACCGTGCCCCTCGTCAGGAAGCAGTCGTGACCATGCCCGCCCCGTCCAAGATCCGTATCCTGCTGGCCGACGACCACGCGCTGGTACGGCGCGGCGTCCGGCTCATCCTGGACCGGGAGCCGGATCTGGAGGTGGTCGCCGAGGCCGGTGACGGGGCGGAGGCCATAGAGATGGCCCGCACCCATGACATCGACCTCGCGGTCCTCGACATCGCCATGCCCCGGCTGACCGGACTGCAGGCCACCCGCGAACTGGCCGCACTCAAGCCGGGCCTGCGCATCCTGATGCTGACGATGCACGACAACGAGCAGTACTTCTTCCAGGCGTTGAAGGCGGGCGCCTGCGGCTACGTCCTGAAGTCCGTCGCCGACCGCGACCTGGTCGCCGCCTGCCGGGCCGCGATGCGCGACGAGCCCTTCCTCTACCCGGGCGCGGTCACCGCCCTGATCCGCAACTACCTCGACCGCGTCCGCCACGGTGAGGAGGCCCCCGACCAGATCGTGACGGCCCGCGAGGAGGAGGTCCTCAAGCTCGTCGCCGAGGGCCACTCCTCCAAGGAGATCGCCGAGATCCTGGTCATCAGCGTCAAGACCGTCCAGCGGCACAGGGCGAACCTGCTGCACAAGCTCGGGCTGCGCGACCGTCTGGAGCTGACCCGCTATGCCATCCGCGCGGGCCTCATAGAGCCCTGACCCCAGGTCCCTGACCCCCAGATCCCCGACCCCGGATCCCTGACTCATGGACGAGGCCTCGCCCACCGCCCGCGGACGTCCCGCCAGGGCGGCGACCAGTACGCCGGTCGCCGTCCTGCTGGCGCTTGTCACCGCGCTCGTCACCGCGGTCGCCGTACTCGGCACCCCGGCACGGCACTCCCCCGCCGACCCGGCGCCGACCCGTACGTCCCTGTCCGTGGCCGCCGTCGCCCACGCGCACGACACCACGCCCTTCGCCGACGACGCGTGCGCGACCACCTGCACCAGCCGGGCCAGGGCCCACCGCGACCCCCTGGGCGAGCGCACCACACCGCCCGGTCAGGTCGTCACCCTCCCGCGGGGCACGACCGCCACCCCCGCGCAGCCCCTGCGGGCGCCCCCCTCCTCCGAGCAGCCGCCTCCGCTCGCGGAGCACACCACTCATGACCGCGGGCGAGCACCGCCCACGCCGTCCAGCACCTGACACCCCCTTCCCCTTCTTCGGCCGCGCCGTGCCGCGGCTGTGGTGTGCCCTGCTGGAGGCCCCTGTTGACCCGTTCCCAACGAGTGAGAGCACTGCTCGCTCTCGCCGTGATCGCCCTGTCGCTCTACGCCGCCGTCGCCGTGCCGGTCCGTCTCGGACTCGACCTGCGGGGCGGTACCCAGATCGTGCTGGAGACCCGCTCCACCCCCACCGCCGACGCCGACAGCGCGGCCACCGACCGCGCCCTTGAGGTACTGCGCGGCCGGGTCGACGCGCTCGGCGTCGCCGAACCCACCATCGTCCGCTCCGGCAGCAACCGGATCATCGTCGAACTGCCCGGCGTACAGGACCCGAAGCAGGCGGCCGACGTCCTCGGCCGCACCGCCCAGCTCACCTTCCACTCGGTGCTGGGCGAAGCCGACGACACGTCCCGACCGAAGGGCACCGAGGCCGACGGCACATCCCGGCCGAAGGGCACCGAGACCGACGGCAACTCCTCACCGAAGGACACCAAGGCCGACGGCAACTCCCCGCCGCAGGACACCGGCGAACGTGTCCTGCCCGACGAGTCCGGCCAGTTGCTACGTCTGAAGGCCGCCGCGCTGACCGGCAAGGACGTCAAGGGCGCCGACGCCCTGTTCGACCAGCAGAACGGTGCCGGATGGCATGTCACCCTCGACTTCAAGAACGCCGGACGTGACGGGTGGGCCCGGCTGACCGGGGAGGCCGCCTGTCATCCGGCGGGCACCCCCGCCCGCCGGGTCGCCATCGTGCTGGACGACACCGTCATCTCCTCGCCCCAGGTCGACCCGTCCGTCGCCTGCCGGTCCGGTATCGGGGGCGGCTCCACCCAGATCACCGGCGCCTTCAGCGACACGGAGGCCCGCGAACTGGCCCTGCTCATCAGCGGCGGAGCGCTGCCCGTACCCGTCGAGACCGTCGAACAGCGCGTCGTCGGCCCGACCCTCGGCGCGCAGGCCATCACGGCGAGCGCCTGGGCCGCCGCCCTCGGCACCGCGCTGACCGCGCTGTTCATCATCGCCGTCTACCGGCTCATGGGCGTCCTCGCCACCGTGGCCCTGGCCTGCTACGGCCTGATCTCCTACGCCGCCCTCGCCGTGCTCGGCGCCACGCTGACCCTGCCGGGCCTCGCCGGGTTCGTGCTGGCGATCGGCATGGCCGTGGACGCCAACGTGCTCGTCTTCGAACGCGCCCGGGAGGAGTACGCCTCTCGCCACCGCCCCACGCCGCGCTCGGCCCTGGCCGCCGGGTTCCGCAACGCCTTCAGCGCCATCGCCGACTCCAACATCACCACGCTGATCGCCGCCGGGCTGCTGTTCTTCCTGGCCTCCGGGCCCGTACGCGGCTTCGGTGTCACCCTCGGCATCGGCGTCCTCGCGTCCATGGTCAGCGCGCTGGTGATCACGCGGGTGCTGGCCGAGTACGCCGCGGCCCGCCCCGCACTGCGCCGCCGCCCCCGCATCACCGGCATCGCGCACACCGGCACGGTCCGCGACCGCCTCGACCGGCGCGCCCCGGACCTGATGCGGCGCCCGCGCCGCTGGCTGGCCGCCTCCGGTGTCCTCCTCGTCCTGGCGGCCTCCGGTATCGCGGTCCGCGGCCTGGAGTTCGGGGTCGAGTTCACCGGGGGTCGGCTCATCGAGTACTCCACCACGACCCCCGTCGACCCCGACCGGGCCCGCAGCGCCCTCACCGACGCCGGATTCCCCCAGGCCGTCGTCCAGTCCTCCGGGGACACCGGTCTGACCGTACGCACCGACCGGCTCACCGACGCCGAGGAGACCACGGTCACCGACACCGTGCGCGACCTCGGCGGCAAGACGGAGAAGGTCCGCGACGAGCTGATCGGGCCCAGCCTCGGCAAGGAGCTGCGCCAGGGCGCCCTCATCGCGCTCGCCGTGGCCCTCGGCGCCCAACTCCTCTATCTCGCCGCCCGGTTCCGTATGGTGTTCGGCACCGCCGCGATCGTCGCCCTGACCCATGACGTCCTCATCCTCACGGGCATCTTCGCCTGGCTGGGCAAGCCCATCGACGGGCTGTTCCTCGCCGCCGTCCTCACGGTCATCGGCTACTCGGTCAACGACTCCGTCGTCGTCTTCGACCGCATCCGGGAACTGTGGCGCCGCGACGCCAAGGCACCGCTGGCGCGCGTCACCAACCAGGCGGTCCTGCAGACCCTGCCCCGCACCGTCAACACCGGTATGGGCGCGGCGTTCATCCTCACCGCCCTGGCCCTGCTCGGCGGCGACTCGCTGACCGACTTCGCCCTGGCCCTGCTGATCGGTCTCGCGGTCGGCACCTACTCCTCCGTCTTCACCGCCGCCCCGGTGGCCATCGAACTGAACCGCCACCGCGGTCCGGGCAAGCGGGCCGACCGCCGCGCACGGGCCGACCGCCGCGCACGGAAGGGGTGATCAAGCGCTGTCACCGCGCGCCCGGCAGTCCCGGGTCCCGGCCGGGCGCGCGGCGACAGGGCCCAATGGTCCCTGTGCGGGGACCGGTCGGCAGAAGGCGGGGGCGGGCCCGGAGCGGCATGCTGTGAGTGATCGAACCGGAGGTACTCGCGTGGACGACCGCACCCAGCGCCGACCTGGTCCTGTCCCCCGTCCCGGCCAGGGCAGGCGCGTGGTGGTACGGCCGTTTCCTCCCGGTCAGATCAGCGTCCGGCCGCCCGCCACGTCTGCCCTGGCTCTCGGGCGGCCGGACGCACGGCCCCGCCGCGCGTCCGATGAAGGAGCCGTCATGCAGACGCCCGAAGTCGACGCGGCTGCCCTGGAGACCTTGATGTCCGCGGCGGTCGCGGCGCCGTCGATCCACAACACCCAGCCCTGGCGGTTCGGGATGGACCCGGTCACCCGGGCGATCGAGGTGCGCGCCGACCGCAGGCGCCCGCTGCCGCTGGCCGATCCGGAGCGGCGCGCCCTGCACGTGTCCGTGGGCGCCGCCGTCTTCAACCTCCGGGTCGCCGCCGCGCATCTGGGCTGGGCTCCGGTCGTGGACCTGCTCCCCGACCGCGACGACCCCGATCTGCTGGCCACCGTACGGCTGACGGCCCAGCCGGGCGGGCAGCCGTCGTACCGCGCGCTGTACGAGGCCGTGGAACGGCGCCACACCAGCCGTATGCCGTTCACCGGCCGCCCGGTGCCGGAGCGCATCGTGACGGAGATGATCGCCGCCGCGCGGGTCGAGCACTCCCGCCTGGACGTCCCCGACATCGTCGGCACCCGGCGGCTGCTGCGCCTCGCCGCCGCCGCCGAGGCGCGCAACGCCTGCCACCCGGCCCGTACCGCCGAGGCCCGGACCTGGGTCAACGCCCCCGACGACCGGGACCCGTACGGAATCCCGGTCACCGCCCTGGGCCCGCGGGAGGCGACCGGGCGGATACCGATGCGGGACTTCACCGGCCCGCTGCCCGGTGTGCGCCCGGCCCTGCGCTTCGAACGGCACGCGCAGGTGGCCCTGTTGTGGACCCTGCGCGACCGCCCGGAGGACTGGCTGCGGGCGGGGCAGGCGCTGGAGCGCGTCCTGCTGGTGGCCACGGTGCACGGGGTGCGCACCTCGATGCTGCATCAGGCCATGGAGTGGCCGGACCTGAGGGCCGCGGTCGGCGGACCGAGGCGGCGGTGCTTCCCCCAACTGCTGATCCGGTTCGGCTACGGACCCGAGGGCGGTCGCACGCCGCGCGCCTCCGCGCACCTCACAGCCTAGGGTCTGTAGCTGAACGCCCCGGCTCCAGAAGGGAGTTCACGACGACGCGGGCAGCGGGACGACCCACTCGACCACGGTGCCGCTCGGGCTGTTCGCGTCCAGGGTGAAGGTGCCGTCCAGGTCCTCCGCGCGCCTGCGCAGATTGGCCAGGCCGCTGCGGCGGGTGACGGCCGGGTCGATCCCCCGGCCGTCGTCGGCCACGCGCAGGCGAAGCGTCGTACCGGACGTCTCCACGGTCACGTCGACCGACGTGGCGCGGGCGTGGCGGGCCGCGTTGGACAGGGCCTCGCCGAGCACGGCCAGCAGGTGGTCGGCGTAGTCGGCGGGGACACCGGTGTCGAGCAGGCCGGTCATCCGGAGCGCGGGGGCGAAGCCGAGGGCCTCGGCGGCCCGGTCGGTGGCCGCGACCAGGTGGGCGCGCAGCCCGCTGCCCCGCGCGCGGTCGCTCTCCCGCAGGGCGTAGATCGTGGAGCGGATGACCTTGATCGTGTCGTCCAGGTCGTCCACGACCCGCTCGATGCGCTCGCCCACCTGGGGCCGGTCGGCGACCCGGCCCAGCGTGGACTGGAGCGAGAGCGCCCCGGCGAAGAGCCGCTGGATGACCAGGTCGTGCAGGTCGCGGGCGATCCGGTCGCGGTCCCGCAGGACCAGCATGCGTTCCGCGTCGCGCCGGTGCTCGGCGACGTCCAGGGTCAGCGCCGCCTGGTTGCCGAACCCGGTGACCATGTCGACGACCTCTTCCGGGAACGTGGGCCCGCCGGGCACGTTCGCCACCAGCAGCACGCCCCGCACATGGTCGCGGGTGCCGAGCGGCACGAAGAAGGCCGGGCCCAGCTCCACCACCTCGGCCACCTTGGCGCTGCCGCCCTCGATGCGCGGGTCGGTGCTGACGGCCTCGCTGATGATCGTCTCTCCGGACGCGAAGACCTTCGCGGCGAGGTTGGTGACCGGCAGCACCATGCCGCGCAGCGCTTCGGCCCGCTTGCCGGACGCGACCTCCACGACCAGTTCGCCGCTGTCGCCGACCGGTACGGCGAGGGTGACCAGGTCGGCGTCGGCCAGTTCGCGCACGGTGGTGGCGACGGAGTCCAGGACCTCGCCGGGGTTCCCGCCCGACAACAGCCCCCGCGTCAGCTCGCCGCTCGCCGCCAGCCACCGCTGCTTGCGGCGCGCGTCGTCGTAGAGCCGGGCGTTGTCGATCGCGACACCGGCCGCCGCGGCGAGGGTGCGCAGCACCGCCTCGTCGTCGGCGTCGAACCGGTCGGCGCCCTGCTTGTTGGTCAGATACAGGTTGCCGAACATCTGGTCGCGCACCTGGATCGGGGTGCCGAGGAAGCTGGTCATCGGCGGGTGCCCCGGCGGGAAGCCCGCGGACGCCGGATGCTCGGCGAGGTTCGCCAGCCGCAGCGGCTCGGGATGGCGGATGAGCAGGCCGAGGATGCCCTCGCCGCGCGGATACGGCCCGATCCGGGCGATGGTCTCCTCGTCCATGCCGACCGTGACGAACTGCTTGATCGTGCCGTCGTCGCCGAGCACGCCGAGCGCCCCGTACCGGGCGTCGACCAGGGTGGCGGCGGACTCCACGATGCGGTGCAGCACCACGCCGAGGTCGAGGTCGGAGCCGACGGCCAGGACCGCGTCCAGCAGCGGGCGCATCCGGTCGCGGGCCGCCCGCACCTGCTGGACCTGCTCCTGGAGGCCGTCCAGCAGCTCGTCCAGCCGCAGTTGCGGAGACGCCCCGGGGGTCCCGTCATGCCGCCCCTGCCAGCGCTCGCTCACCACGGCTCCTTCACCTTGCTCCACATCTGGACCTGTTCCTGAACCTACTCAGGATGCCCGACGCTCCGCGCGCCCTCGACGCCGCCCTGTGCACACGGCCCGGTACGGCGGCCGTCCGGGGTGCGCGGCCGGTCATGAGTCAGTACGGTGCTGCTGTCCGTTCGCTGTCCGTTCAGTACGGTGCTGCAGTCCTGCTGGTCCGGCCGCAAGGCAGGTCATCGACGCGGGGAGACGACATGGCCGGCAAGAAGGCGGCGACCCTGCCGCGCAAGCTGTACGAGCGTGAACTGCTCCGTCTCCAGGCGGAGTTGGTGAAGCTGCAGGAGTGGGTGCGCTCCACGGGCGCCCGGCTGGTCGTCGTCTTCGAAGGACGGGACGCGGCGGGCAAGGGCAGTACGATCAAGCGGGTCACGGAGCATCTCAGCCCGCGCGTGGCCCGGATCGCGGCCCTGCCCACACCGACCGACCGCGAACGCACCCAGTGGTACTTCCAGCGGTACATCGCGCATCTGCCGTCCGCCGGGGAGATCGTGCTGTTCGACCGGAGCTGGTACAACCGGGCCGGGGTCGAGCACGTGATGGACTTCTGCACGCAGGACGAGTACGAGCGCTTCCTGCACCAGTGCCCGATCTTCGAGCGGATGCTGGTGGAGGACGGGATCCTGCTGCGCAAGTACTGGTTCTCGGTGAGCGACGCCGTGCAGCAGGAGCGGTTCCAGCGGCGCCTGACCGATCCGGTACGGCGGTGGAAGCTGTCCGCGATGGACCTGGAGTCGATCACCCGCTGGGAGGCGTACTCCCGGGCCAAGGACACGATGCTGGTGCACACCGACATCCCCGAGGCGCCGTGGTACGTCGTGGAGAGCGACGACAAGCGCCGGGCGCGCCTGAACATGATCGCCCACCTGCTGGGGTCCGTGTCGTACCACGAAGTGCGGCCACCGGTACTGGAGTTGCCGCCGCGCCCACCGGCGACGGGCTACGAGCGCCCGCCGCGCGACCGGCAGAGGTACGTCCCGGACCACGCGGCACACCTCTGAGCCCGCAGGGCCCGTGCAGACCCTGTGTCGGCCCTGTGTCGACTCTCTGTCGCCCCTGTGCCGGGCCTGTGTCGAGTCTGTACGGGGCCTGTTGGGTAGGACACACCCGGAGCACCCTCCGCACCCGTCTGAGCAGCACTGATACACCCACGTCCCGCGTCCAGGACGGCATGTAGAGTCACGCGCATGCTTTCGACGGGGAAGACGATCAACCGCGCCGCCGGGTTGCCTGCCGCGGCCCTTCTGCTCACCACGGCCCTGGCGCTCACGGGGTGCACCACGCTGCACACCACCGCGCCCGCCACCGTCCGCGCGGACGCCGCGACGGGGGCGCCGGCCAAGTTCGGGACCGTGGACTGCCGTAAGGCCAAGTGCATAGCGCTGACCTTCGACGCGGGGCCCAGTGAGAACTCCGCGCGGCTGCTCGACATCCTCAAGGAGAAGCAGGTTCCCGCCACGTTCTTCCTGCTCGGCAAGCGGCACATCGAGAAGTACCCCGAACTGGTACGGCGGATGGCGGCCGAGGGCCATGAAGTGGCCAGCCACACCTGGGACCACAAGATACTCACCGACATCTCGACGCAGGCGATACGCGACGAGTTGAAGAAGCCCAATGACGCGATAGAGAAGCTCACCGGCCACAAGCCCACCCTGATGCGCCCGCCCCAGGGCCGTACGAACGACACGGTGCACAAGATCACCCGCGAGCAGGGCCTCGCCGAGGTGCTGTGGAGCGTCACGGCCAAGGACTACACGACGAACGACTCCGAACTGATCCGCAAGCGGGTACGGGACCAGGCGTCGCGGGACGGGATCATCCTGCTCCACGACATCTACAAGGGCACCGTGCCCGCGGTGCCCGGCATCATCGACGATCTCAAGGAACGGGGCTATGTGTTCGTGACCGTGCCCCAGTTGCTGGCACCGGGGAAGGCGGAACCCGGCGCGGTGTACCGCCCCTGACGCCCCGTCAGTACGGGGCCGCGGGCTGCCGTGGCGGGATCCGAACGCCGGTGAACGCCGGTGTCGGTGGCGGCCGTTAGGGTCCGACCCCATGAGCGAGACCTCGCACCCCCGCACCACCAAGGCGTCGTACGACACCGTGGCCGCCGACTACGAGCGGCTGTTGCGGGGCGACTTGGCGACGAACATCTTCGACCGGGCCATGCTGGGCGCGTTCGCGGAGCGGGTACTGCGGGGAGGGGGCGGCCCGGTCGGTGATCTCGGCTGCGGGCCGGGGCGGGTGACCGCTCATCTGGCCGATCTGGGCCTGGACGCGTTCGGTGTCGACCTGTCCCCGCAGATGGTCGCCGTGGCCCGGAAGTCCCACCCCGGGCTGCGGTTCGAGGTGGGGACGATGGCGGCCCTCGACATCCCGGACGACGCCCTGGCCGGAGCCCTGGCCTGGTACTCCCTGGTGCACACCCCGCCGCATGAACTCCCGGTGTTCTTCACGGAGTTCCACCGGGTCCTGGCGCCGGGCGGCCACCTTCTCCTGGCCTACAAGGTGGGCGGCGGCTCCGTACACCTGGAGCACGCGTACGGCCACGACCTGTCCCTGGACGTCCACCGCTTCCCACCGGACCTGGTCACCGACCTCCTGAACCGGTCGGACTTCGAGGCGGTGGCTCAACTGGTGCGAGCGGCCGAGGAGTCGGAGAAGACCCCGCAGGCGTACATCGTCGCCCGCAAGACCGTGCAGACCCG
>NZ_JAMWMR010000043.1 GCF_023887685.1 Streptomyces macrolidinus
CGCCGGCCGGTCGGCTGTCGGGACGGTGCCTCGTCGAGCCGTTCTGGCAGTCGGCCGGTCGTGTTTCATCAGGTTCTTCGATACGAGTAGAAAACCGGCGCGCGGGTTTGTTCTTCTGGGGTGGAGGAATGACAGCCGTGAAAGGGCAGACATGTCGAATGACCGCATCCGCGTGGCCGTGATCCTGTCGAGTGTGCGCAAGGGCCGGTTCGGTCCTACCATCGCCAACTGGCTCATCGGGACCGCCGACCAGCATGACGACATCGAGGTCGACCTGGTGGACATGGCGGACTTCCCGCTGCCCACCGCCCTGACCGACGAACCGACGCCCGAAGTCGCCGAACTGCTCGGCGCGTTCTCGTCCCGGCTTCACCGCGCGGACGGTTTCGTCGTGGTGACCCCCGAGTACAACCACAGCTTCCCGGCCTCCCTGAAGGCGGCCCTCGACTGGACCCAGCACGAGTGGCACGCCAAGCCCGTCGGGTTCGTCGGGTACGGCGGCCTGGCCGGCGGTCTGCGCTCCATCCAGCAGCTCCGCCACATCTTCAACGAACTGCACGCCGTCACCGTGCGCGACACCGTCAGCTTCCACGGTCCGTGGGAGCAGTTCAACGCCGACGGCAAGCTGATGGATCCCGTCCACGCCGAGAACGCCGCCAAGGTGCTCTGGGACAGGCTCAGTTGGTGGGCGCTCGCCACCAAGGAGGCCAAGGCTCGTCGGCCGTATGACAACTGACGTCAACGTCAGGTAAGAGCCAGTAACACCGTGTCGGGTCTACCGGTCCGGCCGTGGGTCAGCGCGCCATCACCCCCGGGTGCGCATCCCCGTACGAGAACGCTCGTGGCACCCGTACACCGCACACCACTCCCCGTGCGGACCGGGTGCCTCCTCCCCAAGGGCGCGGGGCCGCGGAACCCCCTGCCGCCGCCCCGCCACACCCCCGCCGGTACCGGCCTCCCCCTGCGGGTCCCGGCGGGGTGAGCGACGGTGCCCGGGGTGGGCGCCGAAGGCGGGGGTCCGGCAGATGAGGGACGGGTGGCCGGGCCCCCGCTTCCGCTTGCTCTCGCAGGGCCACGCGCCTTGCTCTCGCACCGCCACCCACCTCGCCCTTGTACAGCCACCCGCCGGGTCACGCTCCCGTGAGCAGTGTGTCGGGGGAAGCCGTCAGCTCGCGGCCGGTCAGTGCGCGCAGCACCGGGTAGGCGCGTGTGTCACCGGCCAGTACCCCGCCGAGCAGGGTGCGGCCATCACGGTCCAGGACCACCTTGGCGTACGTGCCCGCGCGCCGGTCCTCGCGTACGTATTCGATCGACCCACCGGTACGGGCGTGGGCGTCGCCGAACCCGGCCACGTCGACGCCGAGCAGCTTCAGTCGGGCGGAGGCGTCCGCACCGGCGAACGCGTCGCCCTCCCTGCCGAGCAGTTGCCGGGCCACGGTCTCCGCCATCCGGTAGCCGGGGGCGGCCAGCCCGTGGCAGCGGCCCTCGACGGCGGCGCACTCGCCGATCGCCCAGACACGTTCGTCCGCGGTACGGCACCATTGGTCCACCAGGAAGCCGCCCCGCTCGGCCCGTGCGAGAGCGGCCGGATCGGCGAGTTCGTCCCGGGGACGTACCCCCGCGGAGAAGACGACGAGCGGGGCGTCGACCACCGTGCCGTCGTCCAAAGTCACCCGCGCCGCGCGTCCGTTGGCGCCCGGCTCGATACCGCGCAGAACGGTGGAGCAGTGCACGCGCACCCCCAGCCGCGCGATCGCCTCGGCCAGCACGCGTCCACCGCCGGCGTCGATCTGCTGGGCCATCAGCCAGGGCGCCATCTCCACCACATGAGGGCGCATGCCCAACTGCCGTAGCCCACCTGCTGCTTCCAGGCCCAGCAGACCGCCCCCGACCACCACCGCGTCCCGGCCCGGCTGCGCTGCCGCGCGGATCGCGTCGATGTCCTCCACCGTCCGGTACACGAAGCAGCCGGGCAACTCCCGGCCGGGTACCGGCGGGACGAACGGCCGTGAACCGGTGGCAAGTACCAGTGCGTCGTAGCCGAAGACCCTCCCCTTCGCGCATGTCACCGTCCCCGCCGTCCGGTCGATTCCGGTGACCGGAGAGTGCAGGTGCACCTCGACGCGCGGGTCGCCGAGGACGTCGGGGCCCGCCAGTGTGAGGTCCCGCGCGCTCGCGCCGGACAGCAGCGAGGACAGTGCCACCCGGTCGTAGGCGGGTCGGGGTTCCTCGGCGAGGACCACGATGCGCCAAGTGCCGTCCGCGTCACCCCTGTTGCCCGTGCGCATCTCCTCGACCAGGCGGTGTCCCGCCATGCCGTATCCCGCCACGACCAGCGTACGTGTCCTCACGATGCGCCTCCTTGCGCCTGCGGCGGGGAACCGAGCGTCGCGCACAGCTCGCGTACGACGCCTGTGCAGCTTCCGCATCCCGTCGTCGCCCTTGTCGCTCGCGCCAGCGCCGCCGGGTCGTGCGCGCCGCCGGTCCAGGCCTGCCTCAGCGCCGCGTGCGTGACGTTGTTGCAGTGGCAGACCACCGCGTCGTCGGGCAGGACGCCGTCTTCCGCGTACGTACCGTCGGAGCCGGTCAGCAGGGCGAGCCGGTCCTCGGGCAGGACGGCGGCCCTCTCGTGCAGGAAGCCGACCGCGGCGACCGCCGGGCCGATGACGACACCGCGCTGGATACGGCCTCCGCGCAGCGCCAGCCACGCGTATCGGCCGCCCGCCCGGTCCATCAGCGAGATCGTCTCCTCGGCTTCCTCGATTCCCTTGGCGGAGGCAGGAGTCAGGGCCACCGCGTCGAAGTCCGCGATGCGCGGGCGCAGGACCTGAGGCGAGGGGCTGAAGGGGCGGTTCGTCCCGGTGAGGATCCGGGCCAGCGCGTCCGCCTGTTCCCACGCCCCGGTCACCGTGGCTCCTACGGCGCCCGCATGCTCCGCGCAGTCGCCGATCGCGTGGATGTGAGGGTCGCTGGTACGCAGCCGGTCGTCGACCACCACCCCGTCGCGCACCGCCAGTTCGCAGGCGCGGGCCGGCGCTGTCTCCGGCTCGACCCCCGTGCACAGCAGCAGGGTGCCCGCCGCCACCACCTGTCCGTCGTCCAGGACCAGCTTGCCCGGCATGAACTCGGTGGCGCGTCTGCCGAGTTGGACGGCAACCCCGCGTTCGGCCAGCAGATCGTCGAGCACGGCGCAGGCCCCCGCGTCGAAGTACCGCTCCATCAGTGCGTGTTCGCGGTGGACCAGCGTCACCTCGTGCCCGGCTCGCCGCAATCGCAGGGCCGACTCGACCCCGAGGATTCCGCCGCCGAGTACCGTGACCGGTCCGGCCGGAAGGGGGTGGCAGTCGGTTGCCGTGCGTACGGTGCGTACGCCGTCGGCGAGTTGCCCGCGCGCGGTCACCAGGCCCGGCACCCATGGCAGTCGCGGTCGGGCGCCGGTGGCCAGGACGAGGACGTCGTAGGTCAGTTCACGTCCGTCGTCGAGGCGGACGGTGTGCCGAGCGCGGTCGATCGTACGCACCCGGGTTCCCGTCAACAGCCGTACGGTGGACGGCAGTGCGGGCAGCGTCAGTTGGCCGGGGCTCAGCGTGCCGTCGAGGACCGAGCCCAACAGGGCCCGGTTGTAGGGCGCGTTGTCCTCGGCGCCGATCACGGTGACCGTGCCGCGGTGTCCGTACTGGACCAGGCGTGCGGCCAGCCGGTGCGCGGCCGGGCCGCCGCCGACCACGACGACGTCGGTCTTCATGGGCCCTCCCCGGTCGGGGTGATGCGCACCGCACTCACCTTGAACTCGGGCATACGGCTGCGCGGGTCGAGGGCGTCGCCCGTGATCAGGTTGGCGCGGGCGGCGCCGGGATAGTGGAACGGGAGGAAGACGGTGTCGGGGCGCAGGGTCCGGGTGGTGCGCACGCGCGCCCGTACGGTGCCGTGGGCCGAGGTGACCTCGGCGAGCCGACCGTCGTCCAGGTGGAGGCGGCGGGCCGTGTCCGGGTGGATCTCCACGACCATCTCCGGTGCCGCCGCGGTGAGTTCGGGTACACGACGGGTCTGCGCGCCCGACTGGTACTGGGCCAGGACCCGGCCGGTCGTCCCGTACAGCGGGAACGCGGTGTCGGGGGTCTGGGCGGCAGGGCGGTGGTCCACCGCCACGAAGCGGGCCCGTCCGTCCGGGTGTGCGAAGCGGTCGAGGAACGGTCGTGGTGTCCCCGGATGCCCGCCCCGGCCGTCGTCGCCCGCGTTCTCGGCCGGGCAGGGCCAGTGCAGTGCCTCGCCCGCGTCGAGGCGTTCGTAGCTGATGCCCGAGTAGTCCGCGCGGCTGCCCGCCGAGGCACGGCGCAGTTCGTCGAAGACGTCGCGGGGGCGGGTGGGGAAGCGGTGCGCGGGCTGGCCGAGTCGTACGGCGAGCGCGTGCAGGACCTCGAGGTCGGTGCGCACCTCGGGTGGGGGGCGAAGATGCCTGCGGCGGCGCAGCACCCTGCCTTCCAGGTTGGTCATCGTGCCTTCTTCTTCGGCCCATTGGGCCACAGGCAGGACGACGTCGGCGAGTGCGGCGGTCTCGGAGGGGACGAAGTCGGCGACCACCAGCAGGTCCAGGGCGTTCAGGCGTGCGGTGATGTGCGCGGCTCGGGGTGCCGAGACGACCGGGTTCGAGCCGAACACCAGCAGCGCCTTCGGTCCGGTGGGAGTGCCCAGGGCGTCGAGCAACTCGTAGGCGCTGCGGCCCGGTTCGGGCAGTGACGCCGGGTCCACGCCCCAGACCGAGGCCACGTGTGCGCGGTCCGCGGGGTCGGTGAGCGAGCGGTAGCCCGGCAGTTGGTCGGTCTTCTGGCCCATCTCTCGGCCACCTTGGCCGTTACCCTGTCCGGTCAGCGTGCCGAAGCCGCTGCCGGGAGTGCCCGGCAGGCCCAGGGCCAGTGCCAGGTTGATGAACGCGGCCACCGTGTCGGCGCCCTTGCTGTGTTGTTCGGCGCCGCGCCCGGTCAGGACGTACGCCCGCCGGGCGCCGCCGAGCAGCCGGACCGCGGCCCGCTGGTCGTGGGCCGGTACCCCGGTGACCTGTTCGACCCGCTCGGGCCACCAGGCGACGCAACTCTGCCAGGCGGCGTCGAAGCCGGTGGTGCGCGCGTCGATGTACTCCTTGTCGGCCAGGCCCTCGGTGACGGCCAGGTGCAACAGGCCGAGGGCCAGGGCGAGATCGGTGCCGGGGGCGGGCTGGAGGTGCAGCGCGGCGCGCTCGGCGGTGCGGGTGCGGCGCGGGTCGATGACGACGAGGTCGGCCCACGCCAGGTGGCGCATGAGCGGTGGCATCGTCTCCGCCGGGTTGGCCCCGGCCAGCAGGACCGCATCGGCCTCGGCCAAGTCGGTGACGGGGAACGGCAGTCCGCGATCGAGTCCGAAGGCCTCGCACGCCGCGGCGGCGGCCGACGACATGCAGAACCGGCCGTTGTAGTCGATCTGACTGGTGCCGAGGGCCACGCGCGCGAACTTGCCCAGCGTGTACGCCTTCTCGTTGGTCAGTCCGCCGCCACCGAACACCGCGACCGCGTCCGGGCCGTGCCGGGAGTCGAGCCACGCCAGGCGGTTGGCGATCAGGTCGAGGGCGTGGTCCCAGTCGGCCGGGGCGAGTTCGCCGTCGGGGCCGCGCACCAGCGGGGTGAGCAGCCGGTCGGGGGCGCCGAGGACGGCGGGCGCGGTCCAGCCCTTCTGGCACAGGCCGCCCTGGTTGACCGGGAAGTCGGGGGAAGGGCGTACGGCTACGTCGCCGTGGCCGCCCGACAGGACGGTGGCGCACTGAAGAGCGCAGTACGGGCAGTGGGTGGTGCTCTCGCGGGTGCCTTCCCCCGCCCGTACGGCGCCCGGGTCAGCGGACATGGGAGGCGTGGGCTTGCGGGGCTGTCGGCGCGGGCTGGGCCTCGCGTTCGCCGCGCAGGTAGACGGTCCGGATCACTACGGCGCACAGGGCGTAGTAGCCGAGGAAGGCGTAGAACGCGGGTTCTCCGGTGCCCAGTTGGCCGTAGGAGGTGCGGAACGCGAGGTTGATGGCGGCGCCGCCGAGCGCGCCCACCGCACCGGCGATGCCCATGACGGCTCCGGACAGGCGGCGGGCGAGGGCGAAGGCAGCGGCGGCGTCGTGACCTGAGGTGATGGCGGTCTCCGCCTGCCGGGCGAACACGGCCGGGATCATCTTGTACGCGGAGCCGTTGCCGACGCCGCTCATCACGAACAGCGCGGTGAACCCGGAGACGAACAGTCCGAACGAGTGGGCGTGGGTGGCTACCAGGAGGACGCCGATCCCGGCGGCCATGCCGGCCAGGGACCACAGGGTCACCCGGGCGCCGCCCCACCGGTCGGCGATCCGGCCGCCGAGGGGGCGGGCCACCGAGCCCAGCAGCGGGCCGAGGAAGGTGAACGAGGCGGCCTGCAGCGGTGTGGAGCCGAACTGGCTCTGCAGCACCAGGCCGAAGGCGAAGCCGAAGCCGATGAAGGAGCCGAAGGTGCCGATGTACACGAGCGAGATCCACCAGGTGTCCGCGCGGGCGGCGGCCTCGCGCTGGGCGCCCGGTTCGGTGCGTATCAGCGTCACGTTGTCCATGCGCAGCGCGGCCAGCAGGGACACCAGAGCGATCAGTGGCAGGTAGCAGGCGGCGACGTACGCGGGGTGGGTGTCCCCGGCCACGGAGATCACCAGCAGGCCGAGCAACTGCACCGCCGCGACGCCGAGGTTGCCGCCGCCCGCGTTCAGGCCGAGGGCCCAACCCTGGTGCCGTTGCGGGTAGAAGGCGGTGATGTTGGTCATGGAGGAGGCGAAGTTGCCGCCGCCGAACCCGGCGGTGGCGCCGATGAGCAGGAACACCCACAGCGGGGTGCCCGGCCGCTGCACGAAGTACACGGTGAGCACCGTCGGTACCAGCAGCACCAGCGAGGCGAACACGGTCCAGTTACGGCCCCCGAACCAGGTCACCGCCCAACTGTAGGGAAGCCGCAGCAGCGAGCCCACGACGGTGGGGACGACGACCAGCAGGAACTTCTCGTCCGGGGCGAAACCCAGGCCGATCTTCGGGGACATGAACAGCACGAGGACCGACCACATGCTCCATACGGAGAAGCCGACGTGCTCGGACAGCACCGACAGCACGAGGTTGCGCCGGGCGATCAGCCGCCCGCCTCGCTCCCACTGCCGCTCGTCCTCGGGGTCCCAGTTCTCGATCCACTGTCCACGGGCTCGTTGGCGGGTCGTCATCTTCTCCTCGGCTCTCTCCAGGCTGTTGCTACGGCATTCAGGGGTCGTGAAGGTCGTGAAGGTCCCTCCCGCGCGGGCCGCCCACAGCGGGCGGCCCGCACCGGGGAGTGTCAGGACCGCAGCGCACGGTCCACCAACGCGGCGGCGGCTCCTGTGTAGTTCGCCGGGTCGCACAGCGCGGCCAGGTCGCCCGCCACCTCGTCCGGGAGGTCCGGGAGTCCCGCGAGCACCTCGGCCAGGGGCCGCCCGGTGGTCTCGGCCGTGCGCGCGGCCTCGGTGAGCAGCGCCTTGGCGCGCGTTCTGCCCAGGGCCGGGGCCAGCCGAGCCGCCACCCGCTCCGAGACGACCTGACTGCCCGTCAACTCCACGTTGGTACGCATCCGTTCGCCGCGGACCTCCAGGCCCTCGGCCAGCTCCACCGCGGTGTGCGCCGCGCCGCCGGTCAACCGCAGGCACTCGCGCAGCAGTTGCCACTCGGCGTGCCAGGCGCCCGCGGACCGCTCGTCCTCGCTGACCAGGCACTGCGTCAACGCGGCGGAGAGCGCGGGTACTTGGAGTGCCGCGCTGCGCAGCAGGGTCGCCAGGACCGGGTTGCGCTTGTGCGGCATGGCCGAGGAGCTGCCCTGACCCTCCCCGGCCGGCTCGGCGACCTCGCCGACCTCGGTGCGGGCCAGCGACTGCACATCGACGGCGATCTTGCCGAGCGCCCCGGCGGTGAAGGCCAGCGCGGACGCGAGGTCGGCGATGGGGGTGCGCAGTGCGTGCCAGGGCAGGACCGGCCGGGCCAGCCCGGTCTCGGCGGCGTACGCGTCGACCAACTGGTCCAGATACGTGCCCGCTTCGGGCCGTCGGCCCTCCGCGTCGACGGCCGCGTACTCCAGGTATCCGGCGAGCGTGCCGGCCGCCCCTCCCAGCGAGACGGGCAGCCCGCCCTCGTGGACCCGGGCCAGCCGCGCCTCCGCGTCCAGGACCAGCGCCCGCCAGCCCGCCGCCCGTAGGCCGAACGTGGTCGGGACGGCGTGCAGGGCGAGGGTGCGGCCGACCGCGAGCGTGTCCCGGTGCCGGGCGGCCAGTTCACCGAGGGCGCGCGCGGTGCGCGTCAGATCGTCGCGGACGATCCGCAGCACCCGGGAGGCCACCAGCATGGTGCCGGTGTCCAGGACGTCCTGGCTGGTGGAGCCCCGGTGGACGTACTCGGCGGCCACCGGGTCACGCCGTGCCACCTCGGCGGTGAACGCCTTGACCAGGCCCACCACGGGGTTGGCGGTCCTGCGGGCGGCCAGGGCCAGCGCACGCAGGTCGAGCCGGTCGGCGTCGGCCGCGCCCGTGATGGCCTCGGCGGCCTCCTTCGGCAGGGTGCCGAGCGACGCCTGGGCGCGGGCCAGGGCGGCCTCGGCGTCGAGCATGGCCTGCAGCCACGCCCGGTCGCCGGTGGCCGCCTCGGCCGCGGTCCCCGCCCTGACCGGTGACAACAGCCCCGCGTCGGTGAGATCGTGCGGGGAGTCGGTCACACGATCACCCCGGACAGATCACCCTCGGCGTTCACCGGCCGTACCCCGTCCGGCACATGGGCGACCGGGCCCAGAACGAGCACCGAGCGGGCGATCGCGTCGGAGTCGCCGAGGGTCACCGAGTCGACGCCCGGCCGGATCCCGGCCGCGGTCACCCAGTGCACCGACTCCGTGGGCACACCGAAGGCGAAGCGCCGCGGGTGGGCGCGACCCCGGCCGTCCAGCAGCCGGTAGGGCCGCTCGGTCACCGCGAGCCCGCCGGTCTCGTAGCCGCTGCCGTCGGCGCCCCGGATGCGGTAGGGCGTCGCCTGGTCGGTGTCGAGCAGGTGCCGCAGCAGCGGGTCGTCGGTGCGGCGCAGGTCCGGCTCCGGCAGCCGGGCCTCGATGAGCACGGTGGCGCGCACCGGGTCGCCCGGCACCGCCGTCGACGCCGCGATGTACTCCCGCTCCGTGGTGTCGATCCGGACCTGAGTGCCCGGCCCGGTCACCGTCAGCACGCCCGCCTCGATCAGCGCGACCATCTCCTCGATACGGGAGGCGGGCGGGCCGATGGACAGGAACGCGTTGAGCGGGGTGTACCAGCCCTCCAGGTCGTCGCGGTGCGAGTTGCCGTCGAGGCCGCCGTGGTCGACCGCGAGCCGTACCTCGTTGCGCAGGTCGCGCAGGACGTCCAGGGCGGCCTTCAGCGGACCGCTGAGGTTGCCGCGGCGGGACTCCTCGACATCGCGCCGGAGATAGGCGAGGAGCCAGCCGGTGAAGTCCGCCCGGTCGGCGAACACCCGCTCGCCGTACGGGCGCGACAGGCGCTCCCAGTCCCAGCGCTCGGCGGCCGTGATGCCGTAGGAGTCGAGCAGGGCGGCAGGATCGGCGTCCGGCTCCAGGGCGAGGTAGCGCTCGGTGAACTCCTCGCGCAGCTCGTCGCCGCCGCGGGCGGCCAGCATCGTGCCGTAGTAGACGCTCTCCACCTCGCGCGAGATCAGCGGCCACAGGTCCGTGGAGAAGTTGAGCGAGCCGCCCGCGGCCGACCGCTCGCGCAGCGTCCGGATGTAGTCGGCGGTCAGCAGCTTGGGGAAGTAGCGGCCGGTGGCGCCCTTCTCGTTCTCGCCGCGCGCGTGGTACGGCACGCCGCGCCGGGAGAAGGCGTACAGGTTCGGCTCCTGGCCCGAGCGGCGGTAGACGAGCCGGCCGTCCACGCGCTCGAACCGCCCGCCGCGGCCCAGGGTGAACAGGGCCATGTGGTCGAAGAAGTTGAGGCCGAGCCCGCGCAGCAGCACGTTCTGTCCCGGCGCGATGCCGCTGAGGTCCAGGTCGGCCGGGTTGGCCGGGGTGATGTAGGTGAGGTGGTGGATACGGGACAGGCTCGCGGTGCGCGCCTCGCGGGCCGAGAGCCGGGCGGGGACGTGTCCCTGTGCCATCACGATGGCGTCCAGCTCGTTGAGCCGGGTGCCGTTCTCCAGCCGGATGCCCTGCGGGCCGCCGGGCACGCCGTGGGTGTCGGCCGCGGCCACGGCACGCGAGCGGTGCACCCGGACCTCGACGTGGTCAGGCGCGCGGTCGACGATGCGCTGGAAGCAGTCCTGGAGGTAGTGGCCGTAGAACGCGCGCGTGGGATACGAGTCCGGGCCGAGCCGTTCGGCCTCGGCGAGCACGGCCGGGTCGTGGTCGGCGGGGTCCGCGAGCAGCGCGAGGCTCTTGGCCCACTCGTACAGGCTGGGGCCCGGCTCGATGGGGCCGTCGATCTGCGCGCTGTCGTCGGTGAAGACGGTGATCTGCGAGGCGACGGTGTTCATCAGCAGGTGCTGGGACTGCGCGGTGCGCCACACGGTGCCGGCGCCGGGCGCCGAGGGGTCGACGACGTGGACGGTGACGGCGCCGTGCGCGCGGGTACGGCGCTCGTTGGCCAGCAGCCGTTCCAGTACCGACAGCCCGCGGGGGCCGGCACCGATGATGCAGACCTCGAGGGTGCTGTGCATGCCAATTCTCCGTTCTGGGAAGAGGGTGACCGGCGGCCGGTCAGAAGAGTCGGCCGCCGGTTCCGCAGGGGAGCGGGGGTGGGCGGGTTACTGGTCGGCACCGGCCGCCAGCAGGCGGGCCAGTTCCAGGCGCTTGATCTTGGTGGTGGCGGTCTGCGGGAGGTCCTCCAGGCGCCACTGGACCGGATCGGCGAGGGCCGGCAGGTCGACCACCGCCGTCTTCCAGGAGAGGTCGTCGAGGGGCGTGTCGTCGCGGGTGCACACCACCGGTACGGCACGGCCGTCCGGGCCGGGGATGATGATGACCTCGACCAGCTCGGGCAGCCGGGTGAACAGCTTGTCCTCGATCTCCAGCGTGGACTGCACACCGGGGATCTCGTCGACCTCGCGGTCCAGCAGGTGCAGACAGCCCAGCTTGGTGCGGTAGCCGAGGTCGCCCATGCGCCACCAGCCGTCGCTGACCTGCTTCTGCCAGCGCTGGTGCTCACCGAGGTAGGTGACGATCCGGCCGTCGCTCCTGACCTCGATGAAGCCGGGGTTCTCCTTGGTGACGGGCGCGCCGTTGCGGCTGACCACGCGTACCCCGGTCATGCCCGGGAACGGCATGCCGACGCAGCGGCCGTTGAAGTCGGCGCCGTCCTTGAGCGAGTACGTACGCGCGGCGATCGGGCCGACCTCGCTCTGCCCGTACGCCTGGGCGAAGCGCCGTCCCTTGCGGCGGGACGCCTTGAGCAGGGTGTTGACGGTACGCGGGTGGATGGCGTCGAAGGTACTGGAGAAGTACTTGACGTTGGCCAACGGCCCGCGCGGGTCGTCGGCCAGTTCCTCCCAGCGCAGGAACGTGTTGGGGTGGGCCTCGATGAAGCCGGGCGGGGTCTGGGCGAACAGCTCGCCCACCGTCTTCGGGTCGTCGTCCCTGAGGATGATCAGCGGGTGCCCCTGGAGGATCGAGATGGGCATCGCCGTGAACATCCGCGAGTGCACGAACGACACATGGACCGCGATGGGTTCGCTGCGCCGCACGGCGGTGGCCACGACGGTGGCCTGCGGGCGGTAGCGGGCCTGGAAGCTCATGCCGGTGTGCACGGCGAGCTTCGGGGTGCCGGTGGTGCCGGAGGTGTGGGTGATGAGGGTGGGGTGGTCGATGGGCATGGCGACCGCGGGCACCCGCTCGACGCCCGCCAGCTCGGCGAACGAGGTGGCTCCCGCGTACTCGCCGCGGGCCAGCAGCACGGTGCGGGACAGCTCGAAGACCTCGGCGGGCAGGTGGTGTTCGAGCTTGTCCTGGTCGGTGATGAGGAACGGCCGTCCGACCCGGCGCAGCAGTTCGGCGACCGTCGCGCCGTCCAGCTTGGGGGACAGCAGAACCGGGATGGCGCCCGTGCGGGCGATGGCACAGGCGAGGAGGGAGATGTCGAAGCCGTCGCTCTTGTGTACGACGACATGGTCCCCGGGACGCACCTTGACCGACCACAGTCGGGAGGCGAAGTCGTCCACCAGGTCGGCCAGTTCGGTCAGGGTCGTACGGCGGCCGAGTCCGGGGGCGATGTCCAGGTCGTGATCGAGGATCACGAAGTTCGCCGGATGTCGGGCCGCTGCCCGGTCGAACAGCGTGCCGAGCCGTATTCCCTTGCTTCCTATTCGCTGGAGAAACATATAACCGATCTCTCGTCCATGGCTGCGGATTCACGAAGAGGGCCTGCGGTGACGCTGAATTGCCGTCGGTTTCAGGGACGGGTTCAGGGACGGTTCAGAGGCGGGTTCAGAGGCGGGCTCAGATCTTCTCGTCGTTCTCGACGACGACCTTGATACGGGCGAGGGTGTCGTCGAGATCCCGCTCGAGCTTCTCCGTCCACTCGGTGACGAACCGCTTGCGGCCGTCCTCGTCGAGATCGGCGACGATCTTGTGGATACCGGCGGTGGCCTTGCCCATCCGGAAGTGGTGCACGAGCCAGCAGGTGCCGTCGCCGGCGTCCTCGACGTCGAAACCCCAGATGGACTCCTGGTCCTCGCGGGCGTGGGTGAGCATCATCCAGCGGAAGGTGCGGCCGGGTTCGGCGGCGACGACACGGGCCTCGGTGTACCAGGTGCCGCGCACCAGCGGGGCCCAGCCGACCACGTCCTCGCTGCGCAGGTTCTCGCCGCGGAAGACCGAGCCGACCGCCGAGGGCGCGCCCTCGGTCCACTCGCCGCCCTGGCACTCCGGGCTCCACTCCTTGCTACGGGTCAGATCGCTGACCACGGAGTAGACCTGTGCGGGTGTCGCGGAAACGCGAATACGGGCGTCGAGTTCGAAGAGCGGTGAATTGTTGATGATGGTTTCCGTCGTGGCTGTCATGCCGGTAAGCGTGCCGATGGCTCAGGAAGGCGAGCAATCAAGCCGTTCGGGGTCCGTCAAGTTTCAATTCCGGACAGCGATAAGTTTCAATTCCGGACAGCGATGCGGAATCGGTGGACATAGTCGACAAGCAAAGTCGATGAATGAGGGTGGGGAATTGCGAAGGGGGGACCGGGGTGCGGGTGTGCGAAGGCGCCGCGGGCCGGGCCCGCGGCGCCTTGGGGGAATCCGGTACGGACGGACCGGTCAGTCGTGTACCCGCAGCACCAGCTTGCCGTGCACCTTCCCCTCGTCCAGTCGGCGGTGCGCCTGCTCGGCCTCGCTCAGCGGGAGCACCTCGGTGGCGCGCGGACGCAGGAGACCCTGGGCCAGCAGATCGTTGATCCCGCGGGCCGCGTCGGCGAGTTGGGCGGTGTCCGCGTGCGAGATGGCGAAGCCGTGCACGGAGCGGTCCATCAGATACAGCGGCCCGACGGGCAGTACGGGGCGGGTGCGCAGGCCCGCCATCAGTACGACGCGGCCCCGGCTCGCCAGCAGGTCCACGGCCGTGTCCAGGTCGTTGCGGCCGGAGGTGTCGACGTGGACGTCCACACCGTGCGGGGCGGCGGCCCGGATCTGCCCGGCCACGTCGGGGGAGCGGTAGTCGACGACCTCGTGGGCGCCCAGCGACCGTACGTACTCCGCGTCGCGGCCGGAGGCGACGGCGATGACCCGCGCCCCGGCCCGGACCGCCATCACCACCAGCGCGCTGCCGACGTTGCCGCCGGCGCCGAGCACGGCGACGGTCTCGCCCGGCCGCAGCCCGCCGTGCGTGAACAGCGCGAGGTGTGCGGTAGCGGCCGGGTGGGCGAGGGCCACCGCGTCCACGGCTGCCACGTTGTTGGGCAGGTGGTAGAGGCGGTCCACGGGCACCACGGCCTGTTCGGCGGCGGCGCCCTGTCGGCCGTCGTGGCCCAGGCTGTTGCACCAGACCCGGTCGCCCGCCTGGAAGCCGGGGGCGCCGGGACCGGCCCGGACCACCGTGCCGACCAGATCGCGGCCGATGACGAAGGGGAACTCGACGGGGGTACGCCAGGCCCCGGAACGGACGAAGGTGTCCACGTGGTTGACGGCGCTCACCTCGACGTCGACCAGCACATCGTGCGGTCCTGGCACGGGCGGCGGAAGCTCGCCGTAGCGGATGACGTCCGGGGAGCCGAGCTGAGTGATGTAAGCGGCACGCATGGTCGTCGAGTCTGCACCGCCGCGGCGGCCGACAGCAGTGTGCGCGCCGATCGCGGGCCACGCTCCGTCAGGTCGCACCCGGGTGCGTCAACTCCCCTCCGGCGGGCGGCCCGTGCTCCTACCCTCTCCCCCATGACCCTCACCATGACCGACGTGCCGCCCGGCGACCGGCGGATGACCGCGGACATACGACCGCTCGTCCGCGTCCTGCGCCCCGCGCTCACCGACGCCGACTTCGACCGGTTCGCGGCCGAGGCCCACCGGCAGGGCCTGGTGTTCACCGCCACCTACGACCCCCACGGCCACTGCGCGGGCGTGGCCACGCACCGGGTGCTCGCCACCAGCCGCGGCCGGGTGCTCTTCGTCGACGACCTGGTAACCGACCCCGCCCGTCGCTCCGCCGGGATCGGCGCCGAGCTGCTGCGGCACCTCACCGCGCGGGCCCGCGCCGCGCACTGCGACCGCGTCGAACTCGACTCCGGTGTCACCAACCAGGCCGCCCACCGCTTCTACCACGCCCGGCGCATGACCATCTCGGCCCTGCACTTCGCGCTGGAGGTCGGCGCGGACTGACGACTCAACGCCCCACATCAGCGCCCCTCCTCGGCATTGGCAGGCTCTTGGCCGCTCCTTGACCGGCCGCGCCGACGGTGTGCACACGCCGTACGAGTCGGTGGCGGTCCGCCGCCGACGAGAACGAAGGAGGCCTTTGACCGTGCCCGCGACTGAGCCCGTCCCCGTCGACTTCTGGTTCGACCCGGTGTGTCCCTGGGCGTGGATGACGTCCCGCTGGCTGCTGGAGGTGGCCGAACGGCGCGCCCTGGACATCCGCTGGCACATCATGAGCCTGGCCGTCCTGAACGAGGGCCGCGAGGACCTGCCCGAGCGCTACCAGCGGCTGCTCACCGAAGGCTGGGCGCCGGTACGGGTGGTGATCGCCGCCCAGCAGAAGTACGGCCCGGAGGTCACCGGTCGGCTCTACACCGCTCTCGGTGAACGCATCCACCGGCAGGGCACCGGCCCGAGCCGTGCGGCGATCACCGAGGCTCTGGAGGAGGCCGGACTCTCGCCGGACCTGATCCAGTACGCCGAACTGGACACCTACGACCGTGAGTTGCGCGCCTCCCACCAGGAGGGCATCGACCGGGTCGGCCAGGAGGTCGGCACCCCGGTGATCTCCCTGCCGGGTCCCGACGGCACGAGTACGGCCTTCTTCGGCCCGGTCCTCACCCCCGCCCCGCGCGGTCAGGAGGCGCTGCGGCTGTGGGACGGCCTGGTGCTGCTGGCCGCCACACCCGGCTTCTACGAACTCAAACGCAGCCGCACCCAGGGCCCGGTCTTCGACTGACACCCCGCTGCCCGTCGCCCGTCGTACTGAACGGCCCGCGCCACGCGCCGTGTTGAACGGCCCGCGCCACCCGACCCCGTAGGGGCGGCGCGGGCCGTGTCTTCGGGGCGGCCGGAGTGCGGCCCGGCCACCGGTTCGGCGGTGGCGTCGTCAGACGGTCGCGGTCGCCGCCGGAAGTCGCGCGGACGCCGTGGCCGCCGACGGTCCCGGGACGCGCAGGGCGAGCAGCCCCAGTACCGTGAAGAACGCCGCCCAACCTGCCCAACCCGCCCAGTCCCAGCCGACGCTGGTACTGATCAGAGGCGGACCGACGATCGTCGTCACCGCGAAGCCCAGGTTGAGCGCGGCGAGATGGCTGGTCTTCTGCCCCTCGGGGATGTGCAGCAGCGCCGCCCCCGTCGTCCCCACCGTGATCAGCACCTCGCCCAGCGACAGCAGCACCGCGGCCACGACCACGACCGCGAGGTCGAGGCGCCCGCCGCCCAGCCCGGTCAACGGGGCCGTCAGCGCGCCGAATCCGGCCAGCAGCCCGCCGCCGCACATCAACGCCCGTGCGCGCGTGAGCCGTTCGGAACCCTTGCTGAGCCGCACCTGGAGCAGGACCACCAGGGCCGTGTTCAGCAGTTGGATCAACGTCACACTCCAGGAAGGGGCTTGAGTGCGCTGCACGATCCACAGCGGCATCCCGATGCCGAGCAGCAGCGCGGACAGGGTGAGCGCCCCGTACAGCGCGGTGATGCTCAGGAAGGCCCGGTTGCGCAGGATCCGCGCCCGTCCGCCCGGCCGGGCGGACGCCGACGCGGCCGTGTCCGGGAAGCCGCGGCAGATCGCCGCGCAGCACAGGAACAGCACGGCCGAGGCCACCAGCACAGCCCGGTACGCCCACGGCTCGTCGATGGCGATGGCGGCGCCCGAGGGCAGTGCCCCGGCCGCGAGCCCGACGTTGCGCAGGGTCCGTACCCGGGCCAGCGCGCCCACGGCCTGGGCGTCAGGGACCCGGTTGATCAGCCCGGACTCGATCAGCGGCCCGATGCCGCGGCTGAGCAGCCCCGCCACCGCCGCCGCGCACAGCGCCTCGGCGAAGGTGGTGACCGCCGCCAACGCGAGGAAGGCAGCGCAGCGGACGAGGAACAGGGCGCACAACACGGCCCGGATACCGAACCGTTCCGCGGCGCGGGCGATCGGCATCGCGCCCACCAAGGAGGCCACACCCGACGCACCGAGCACCAGACCGATCTGATGGTTCGTCAGATCCGCTGCCCGGTCGAGGAACAGCACCGAGAGCGACAGATACATGCCGAGGCCGACTGCGTCGCACAGCCCGACGGCGTAGAACCCGCGGACCGGCGCCGGTCGCGCTGCCTGTTCCGGCGCTGACCGCGGGGCCCGTTCCGGCGCGGCCCCGTCAGTCACGGTCCGCTCCCGCCGTGGCGTCGAACCCCGGCACCAGCCGGATGCCCAGAGCGCGCTCCACCTGGGAGGTGAGGACACGGGCCGTGGGCACGTCGGGGGCGTCCACCAGGAAGCTGGCCAGATGCAGGGTGCGCTGCCTGTTCGCCTGCTGGCCCGGCAGGAAGCGCGGGGAGAGATAGACGAGTTCGGGGAAGGCGCGCAGCACCTCCTCGGCGGGCGTCTGCGCGGCCACCCGCCAGGAGCCGGCCGGGATCGGCAGGAACCGCAGCAGTGCCGCCCGGGTGAACTCCGGCAGCCCGGTCGGCGGCAGCCCGAGGGAGCTGCGGCCGATCTCGGCGGCGTAGTCGTAACCGGCGGCCACCTTGAACATGGCGGGCAGCGGGCCCCCGGCGCGCGCGTTGACCTCGATGACCTTGGGGCCGTCCACGGTCAGGGCGACCTCGGTGTGCACCGCGCCGCAGGTCAGCCCGATCGCCCTGATCGCCTGGTCGGCGACGTCGACGACGGCCGCGGTGGTCGCCGCGTCCAGCCGGGACGGCAGCACACAGCCCTCCTCGGCGTACCCGTGCTCCAGGGGCAGTCGGTCGGTGACCGCCAGATGGTGGGCGGTGCCCGCGGCCAGCAGCGACTCCACGCTGCAGTACGCCGCGTAGCCGGCGTCGCCGTCCTCCTCCAGCGCCATCCGCTCCTCCAGCAGATACGCCTCGTCGGACTGGAGGAAGGCGGTCTTCTCGGCGCGGGCAGCGGCGAAGGCGTGGATCAGCTCCGCGTACGTGGACACGAGCCGGACGCTCTGACTGCCCGCGCCCAGCGAGGGCTTGAACACTCCGGGCAGTCCGACCCGGGCGGCTGCCGCCGCCAGATCCCGCTCGTCGACGATCACTTCGAAGCCGGGGGACGGTACCCCGCGCTCGGCGAAGACGAGGCGCTGGCGCGCCTTGGACTGGGCGACGGCCACCGCGTCGGGCCGGTTGCCCGGCAGCCCCAGCCGCTCGGCGATCTCGGCCTGGGGGCGCAGCAGCAGCTCGGAGTAGGTGACCACGCCGTCCAGCGCGTGGCGGCCGTCCAGGGCGACGGCGGCCTCGACCGCCTCCTCCAGGTCGGCGGCGTCCAGGAACTCGCCGCGCAGGCCGCGTCGTTCCCAGCCCGCGCGTACGGGAGCGGAGGGGCGCCAGGCCGTCACGTACACGACGCTGATGGTGTCGGTGACAGAGGACAGCGAGTCGAGGGCCTCTTCGGGGGCGTGGCCGCCGATCCCGGCGAGGAGCAGAAGGTGAGGGGAGCCCATGACGGTGAGGCCTTTCAACGAGGGGCGGATGAGGAGGAGTCGGACAGCGCGCGATCCGGGGCGCGGGGCGGCGTGCGGAGCAGGGTGCGGGACGGCGTACGGGGCGCGGTACGGAAAGGTGTGCGGAACGACAGCAGTTCGGTGACGAGGTCGTCGAGCCGCTTGTCGAGGAAGTCCCGTGGCGGACCCGGTGTCAGGTCGGCGGCGGTGGTGGCCACATGGGTGGGTGTGGCCCAGCCGCCCAACGCTCGTACCACCGTGCGTAGTTGGTCGCAGGCCGTACCGGCGCCGCGCGGACCGCCGCCCGCGGCGATGAGCCCGGCCGGACGCCCGGCCAGCGCGTCGCCCTTGAGATGGTCCAGCGCGTTCTTCAACAGGGCGCTGTAGGAGCCGTGGTAGACGGGCGTGGCCAGCAACGCGCCGTCGGCCGCGGCGACTCGGGCGCGCAGCAGCGCGGTCTGGCTGCCGGGCGGCGGACGGTCGTAGTCCTCCAGGGCGTGGGCGCGCGGGAACTCCACGGCCAGGTCGATCAGTTCGAAGGGGACACCGGCCTCCTCGATGCGGGTGCCGGCGCGCAGCAGGATCTCGCGGGTCACCGAGTCCTTGGAGGCGCTGCCCAGGAAGCCGAGGATCATCGCGCCGCCTCCTCGTCCGCCGGGCCCGTCACCACGCGTACTTCGCGCTCGGCGCGGGCCAGCAGCCGCGCCACTCCGATGTGCGTGTCGTGGACGAAGACATGGGTGCTGATCCCGGTGCCGGAGAACGTCGACGCGGGGATGATGTCGCCGACGCGCGCCCGCACGGAGCGGACATGGGCCAGCGGTGCCACCGTCGAGTCGTCGTACTCCAGCAGCTGTCCGGCCCCGCTGTAGGTCTCGGTCCACCCGGCGTGCGCTGCGACCGGCGCGCGGCGTCCGGTGAGCGGGTCCTCGCCCGCGTCGGCGAGGATCTTGGCGTGGCGCAGGTCGATGCCATGGGTGGCGAGGAAGGCCTGGACGACACCGGCACCGCCGGGCCGGGCGGCCACCTCGCAGAACGTCAGGTGCTCGCCGGTGACGAACGCCTCCAGGTGCAGCACACCGGAGCGGATCCGCCAGGCGTCCACGACCTGCGCGAGCAGCCGTCCGGCCGCCGCGCGCACCGCCGGGTCCGCGACCGTCGCCGACGACAGGGGGCGGCCGTGGCGCAGGGCCATGGTGTCGCGCCTGTAGAGGGAGACGTTCCACAGCGGCTCGCCGTCGCGTACGACCGCGTCGATGTGGCACATCGGGGCGTCGACGAACTCCTCGCACAGGTGCGTGCCCGGGGTGAACTCCTCGCGCAGCCGGCGTTCCAGGGCCGTACGCTCCGAGAGCACCACCACGCCCTGGGAGCCGGACGCGGCCCGCGGCTTGAGGACGATCCTGCCGTGGCGGTCGAACAGCGCCGTCACCTCCTGCGGGCTGTGCGCGAGCAGCCCGTCGGCGCAACGGATGCCGTGGCGGCGGGAGATGCGCTTCATGACGGCCTTGTCCACGAAGCGCCGTGCCTCCTCCGGCCGTTCGCCCGGCACACCGAGCAACCGCCGCAGCCGTGCGGCGGGTTCGAGCAGCCGCTCCGACAGGGCGGCCACCCGGTGCACCGGGTGCGCCGCGTGCACGGCCCGTGCGAGGTGGCCCAGCGCGAAGTCGTCGAACGGGTCGGTGCGGACGACGAGATCGGCGGGCCCGGCCTCGGCACCCGATGTCAGCACGCTCAGACGGAACCGGTCGGCGGGCAGGACGGGCGCGGTGCCGTCCGCGAGGGTCCAGGCGGGGCCGCCGAGCCGGTCCACGAGCAGGACATGGGTACGGTCCTGCGCGGCGGTGCGCAGCACGAGGGAGCGTTCGAGCCGCTCGGCCGCGTCGCGGGCCCGCTGCCGGTCGGCCGCGACCACGGTGTGCCGCAGCCAGACGGTGCCCCCGTCGAGCACCTCACCGGCTCCGGTGAACACCTGCGCCCTGAACACCCCTTGCCGTGCGCTCAGTTCGGCGGCGGTGGGGGCCTCCACCACCCGGCTTCGGCCCTCCGGTGCGGGCACGGCGCGCTGCACGGCGACCGTGCCGCGGGCCGCGCCACGCGGCGCCCGCCCGAGCGCGACCTCGGCCGCGACGGCGACCAGACTCCGGGTGTGCACGGCGTCGTAGAGGTCGATGGTCGCTGCGTCCAGACCGGGCAGCAGTACGGGGGTGCTCGCGTCGGCGGCGGGGAACACACAGCGCACCATGCCCTCGACCGCCGCCTCGCGTACGGTGTGCACGGCGCGTGCGGTGAGCCGGTCAGTCTGCCGCGCGTCCAGGCCGGAGGGGCACAGCCGGGTGCCGGGCTCCTCGTCGAGGACGGCGAGCGCCCGTACCTCGCCGCGGTGGGCGGCCACCACGACCGTGTGTCCGGGCGGTGGGCAGGCGGTGGGGGCCGCGGGCGGGGCGCCGTCGCGCAACTGCCGTGCGGCGGGGGCCGGGGAGAACGTCAGCAGGGCCCGTACCGGCTCGGCGGCGTGCACCGTCCGCGCGGCGGCCCGGATGCCCGGCCCGGTCGACGCGCCGTGCCACTGCCCTCGGCAGTGCAGGCTCCACAGCGCCCGCGCCTCCCGCTCGCCCTCCGGGCCCGAGGTCCACACGACGCTCACGCGGGTGGTCACCGCGCCGACGGCCGTCAGGATCCGCTCGACGGGATCGTCCGCGCCCAGCAGCAGGAGCAGGTGCTCGCCACCGGGTGCGTCGGCCTCTGCCGAAACACCGAGGGGTGTCAGTTCCAGTGAGGCGAGGATCCGCCGGGCCGCCGCTTCGGCGGTGTGCGCGGCCTCCTCGTCGCCGGGGCCGCGGGCCAGGACGTAGCCGATGCGGTCGCGGTTGGTGCGCAGCGCCCTTACGCGGTCGCCGGGGCCCACGGTGACCTGGGACTCGATCACCTCGGGCGAGAGCACCTCCACCGGCTTCGCCGCGCCGACCACCGCGTCCACCGTGCTGTAGAGCTGATGCAGCGCGATGACCGACTCGGGCGGCGCGGCCTCCCGTACCGGCTCGCCGACGGCGAGGGCCACCAGGTCGTGGGTGAGGGACCGGCCCAGCGCGAGCGACATCTGGCGCGCCACCACATGTCCGGCGATCCGGCCGTTGATCTCGATCAGTTCGGGTCCGGTGGGGGTGAGCAGCAGCTCGGCATGGACGGCGGAGGAGCGCAGGCCCAGCGCGCGGATCACGTCGAGGACGAAGGTGCGCGCGGCGGCCTCCTGTTCGATACGCGCCGGGAAGTGGCCGCCGAGTTCGGCCGCCTGGCCGGGCGGTGCGGGCAGCCGTGCGGCGAAGCCGAGCAGCACCACGCGCTCGCCCTGCACCAGCAGTTCCGCGCTGACGTGCCGGCCGACCGCGTACTCCTCGACCAGTGCCTTCGGCGGCGCGCCGTCGCGGCCCGGCGGCGCGTCGAGCACCTCGGCCAGCGCACGGGCCGCCTCCGCCCGGGTCCAGGCGATGGTCACACCCAGGGACCAGCCGCCCGCGGTGGGCTTCACGACGACCGGCAGCCCTATCGCGTCGACCGCGGCCAGCCCCTCCGTCTCGGTGGTGGCGACGCGCCAGCGCAGCGAGCCGACACCGTGTTCGGCCAGGCGTGCGCGGACGGCGGCCTTGTCGCCGAGGATCCGGGCCGCCGCCACCGACTCGTGCGGCACGCCGAGGTCCCGCGCGAGTTCGGCCACGGCGAACGGATACACCTCGTCGCGACCGATCACACCATCGGGCGGGGTGGGCCCCAGCCGCCCGCGCAGCCGCTCGGCGAGGTTCCCGGCGGCCAGGGACGGCACCTCCACGATGCGTGCGGCACGCGAGGACAGCTCAAAGCCCGGCATTCCCCGATAGGCGTCGAGATCGCCGGTGACGAAACTGACCTCGATTCCGGAGTCCGCCATCTCCGCGACCATGTCGAATCCGCGGACCAACGTCGTCTCCACCAGAACTATGTGCACGCCGCTCATCTCCCTGGCCGGTCCTGAATTCCGCACCAGCCTCCGCCCGGAACGCCCCGCTCCTCAAGGAAGCCGCTGGTAATGAGTCAAGTAGCGGGCGCACACACCCTGTTCGCTGACCACGGTGAGTCCCGTCAACAACAGGGCGACGAATACCGGAAGTTGCCACATTTCCCATCCATGGCTCGCCGTTCGTCAAGGCATCCGCCTAATTTCAGCGCTGCCACACCATTCGAAGAGAAGGACGAGACGGCGTGCGAACCATTGACCTTCCCCCTCAAGGACCAGGCCACTCCGCTCCGTTGACCCATGTGGAGTTCAGGCCCGACGGCAAGCGCCTGGCCAGTTGTTCGTACGACGGCTCGGTGCTCGTCTGGGACACCGCCGACCCGGCCCGGCCCACCCCGCTGGCCCGGCTGCGCCACCGCCGCCTGGTCAACGCCTCCGCGTGGAACCCGGCCGACCCCGAGGTCCTGGCCACCGCCTCGGCCGACAAGACGGTCGCGGTGTGGCGGGTGGACGACCGGGGCCGCACCACCCTGCACACCGTGCTGGCCCGGCACACCGACGACATCAACGCGGTCGCCTGGCTGCCCGACGGCGAGCGGCTCATCTGTGTCTCCGAGGACGGGCGCGCCACCTTGTGGTCGGCCGCCGACGGCACCTTCCTCGCCGAGGTCGGCGCGCACGAGGCGCACTGCATGATGGTGTCGGTCAGCCCGCAGGGCCTGGTCGCCACCGTCGGCGAGGACGGCCTGGTCGCGGTCAGCGACCCCGACGGCACGGCCCCGCCGCTCACCCGCCGCTACGACTCCTCCATCGAGGGCTGCGCGTGGTCCCACTCCGGCCGCCTGCTCGCCGTCGCCCGCGACGACGGCGCCGTCGACCTGCTCACCGCCGCACTGGACGTCGTACGCACCGTCGCCGTCTCCACCTCGGCCGCGCGCGCGGTGGCCTGGGCCGAGGACGACTCGTCCTTCGTCGTCGGCGCCTACGACGGCGCCCTGCACCACTTCGCCCTCGACGGCACCCTCCTCCACCGTGTCGAGGACCGCCGGGTGTGGCCGCGCTCGGTCGCCGTCGCCCACGGTGTCGTCGCGGCCGGCAGCTTCTGGAACGGCCCGCACCTGTACGACCTGACGACCGGCCGCGCACTGGCCGGGCCCGACGCCGCGACCCACGGCCCCAACGCCCTGGCCCAGCGCGGCGACGAACTCCTCGTCGGCACCGACTCCGGCCGCGTCGTCGCCATCCCCGTCGCCTTCGCCGAGGGTGCTCCGGCCCGTTCGATCGATCTCACCGACGGCCCGATCCTCTCCCTCACCACCGACGGCGACACCCTCTACGCGGGCACCTACTCCGGGCATGTGCTGCGCCACGACGGCACCACGCTCGTCTCCAGCCCCGCCCTCGGCGCCCCCGTGCCCTCCCTCACCGTCCACGAGGGCAGCGTCGTCGCCGGTACCTACAACGGGGAGTTCCTGCTCCTCGACCCCGACACCCTCGCCGTACGGGAGCGGATCGAGGCGCACGACGGTTCCGTGAAGTCCCTCGCCGCCGTCCCCGGAGGCTTCCTGTCGGCGGCCACCGACCGCACTGTCACGGCCGGTGGGCCGCACGAGCGCAGCACGCTGTGGGAGCACGGCAACCTCGTCAACGCGGTGGCCGCGCTCGGCTCCGAAGCCGCCGCCAGCGCCTCACGCGACCACACCGTCAAGGCCGGATACCTCACCCGTCTGCCCGACGGGAGCCTGGGCTCCGCGCAGGTGCAGACCCTGCTCGGCCCCGACGAGTCCGTCAAGTGCGTGGCGCTGCTGGGCACCGCCGAGCATCCCGTCGTCCTCGCCGGTTCCTACGACTTCGGGCTGTACGCCTGGCACATCGACTGGGACGACTCGGCCGCCACCCTCGCCTCGGGCCGCGTCCTCGCCGAGTTCACCCAGGGCCTGTCCTGCATGCTCCGCCTCGACGACGGCACGGTCGCCGTCGCGGGCTGGGACGGCCGCGTCCTCGTCGTCGGCCTCGACGCCGACGGCCGCCCCGTCATCGAGCGCTCGCTGCACCTGGCCGATCTGCTCCACACCCCGACCGCACCCCAGACGACCGCGCAGGGCGCCGCCCGCGCGGTGGAAAGCAGGGCCGCATGAACGTCACCGTAATGCCGCAGACCACCTGCGCCGTCCGCGCCCGCGTGCCCATCACCCTGGAGCGCGCCCGAGGCCGTACGGCCGAACTGGTCACCTTCCACGACCTGCCCGACGCCCAGGAACACATCGCCTGCGTCCTGCCCCACCCACCGGGCACCGTGCCCCTCGTCCGCATGCACAGCGAGTGCCTGACCGGCGACATGCTCGGCTCCGCCCGCTGCGACTGCGGACCCCAGCTCGACGAGGCGCTCACCGCCCTGGCCGACGAGGGCGGGGTCCTGCTCTATCTGCGCCAGGAAGGCCGCGGCATCGGCCTGTACAACAAGCTCGACACGTACGTCCTCCAGGACCAGGACATCGACACGTTCAGCGCCAACCGCCTCATCGGGCGCGGCGAGGACGAACGCGACTACCGGGCCGCCGCGGCGATGCTGCGCGCCCTCGGCCTGCACCGCATCCGGCTGCTGACCAACAACCCCGACAAGGTCGCCCAGTTGCGCGCTCTCGGCATCCGTGTCGAGGACGTCGTCCCCACCGGCGTCCATCTCACCCCGCACAACGCCCGCTATCTGTCGGCCAAGGCGGGCAGCGGGCACACCCTCGCGCTGCTGAAGGAGGCCGGGGCATGAACCTCGAAGACCTCGCGGACTCCCCGCACTTCAAGGAGCACGCGGACCTCGCCGACCCCGGCCGCGTCCACCGCTCGCCCGGCCCGCACGCGCTCTCCGCGGACCGGCTGCGGCTGGCCGCCGCCGTCGAGGACCCCTCGCTGCCGCTGCCCGAACGGCTCGCCGCCGGAGGCACGTTGGCCCTGATCGGCGACCCGCGCATCACGCCCTCCCCGGCCACCTGCTTCGTCCCCGGCGCCCAGGTCCCGATCGGCCTGCCCGCCGAGGAGGTCGCGTACGTCACCCGGTACTGGGCCGACAAGGGCGTCGAGGAGTCCTGGATCCTCAAGGAGACACCCGAACACACCGTGGAGATAGCCGACTTCTGGATCTCCCGCTACCTCGTGACCAACGGCGAGTGGCGCGACTTCCTCGCCGACACCGGGCTTCAGGAGCGCCCCACCACCTGGTACCTCGGCGCCTACCCCTGGGACCGCTCCAACCACCCGGTCGCCGGGATCCGTCCCGAACACGCCGACCACTACGCGCGCTGGCTCAGCGACCGCACCGGACACCCCTGGCGGCTGCCCACCGAAGCGGAGTGGGAGTACGCGGCCAAGGGACCCGAGGGCCGCCCCTACCCGTGGGAGGGCGGGTTCGACCCGGACGCCGCCAACACCCGCGAGTCGGGCGTGCACACGACCACCCCGGTCGGCGCGTTCCCGGCCGGACAGGCGCCCTTCGGCGCCCACGACATGGGAGGCAACGTGGAGGAGTTCACCGCCGACGACTACACCCCCTACCCGGGCGGCGAGCACATCGCCGACCACCTCGTCCAGTCGATGGGCACCTACCGCGTCGCCCGCGGCGGCAGCTTCGCCCGCTTCGGAGACCTCACCCGCACCCGCCGCCGGCACGGCGCCTTCCCCGGTCCGCTCTACCCCGTCGGCTTCCGCCTCGCCACCAGCGAGCGTCCGTCATGACCGCGCCCGTCATGCCGCTCCCGGCCACCGTCACGACCGGACCGGGACGCGCGTACGCACCCACACCGGCTCCGACCGGCACCGGCCTCACACACATCGAGCGGGCCCTGACCGCCCGCCGCCCCGATCGTGACGCCCTCGAAGCCCCTTTCGGCCCGCTGGAGCGGCACGCGACCCGCCTCCTGCCCGGCCTCGCCGCGCTCCGGCCCGACATCGGCCACACCCCGCTCGTCCCCGTACCCAGCCGCGACGGCCGCGGCACCGTATGGCTCAAGGCGGAGGCCGCCAACCGCACCGGCACCGTCAAGGCCCGTACCGCCTATGCCCTGTTGTGCGCGGCCGTGGCCCGGACCGGCACCCCTCGGGTACGGCTCGTGGAGTACTCGGGCGGCTCCCTCGCCCTCGCTCTCGCCGAGATGTGCGCCCACCTGGGCCTCGATCTGCACCTGGCGGTCCCGCACGGCTCACCCGCCCGGCTCGTCGACACCCTGCGCCGCCACGGCGCCCGCGTCAGCCACGCGCCCGAAGGCACCGGATTCCTCGGCGCCATGAACGAGGCCGCACGCATCGCCGAGGACGAGGACCGGCACCTGCTGCTCCAGCACTGCGCCCCCGAGGCCGTCGCCATGCACCGCGAACACACCGGCGCCGAGATCATCGCCCGGCTCACCCGGGAAGCCGTACGACCTGTCGCGTTCGCCGCGTCCGTCGGTTCCGCCGGTACCGCGGTCGGCACCACCCAGGCCCTGCGTGCCCGTTGGACCGGCTGCACCGCCGTGGCCGTCTTCCCCACCGAGGCCCCCTACGGCGACGGCCGCGCCCCCGGCGGCGCCCGCCGCATGAACGGCACCGGCGGCCTCGGCCACGGTCTCAAACAGCCCCTTCTGGCCCCGTACGAGGGCGACTTCGCCTTCGCCGAGGTCAGCTACCCCGAGGCCCTCGACGCGATGCGGCTGCTGCACCACACCCAGCGGATCGCCGTCTCCAGCAGTGCCGCGGGCGCCTGGCTCAGCGCCTCCCGCGTCATCGACCAGGGGCCGCGCGGCCACCACGCCGTCGCCATCGCCGCGAGCCGCGGCACACCGGAGGAGTGGGCCCATGCCACGGACCGCTGAACCCGCGGTGGGCTACACCGCCTACCGGCGTGTGGTGGCCGACTCCTTCGGCACCTGGTACGGCCGCCGACGCGACTCATGGACCGGCACCGACACCAACGAGGCGGTCACCCGCTTCGTCTGCGCCGAAGCCCCGGCCCCGCGCGCCGAGGGCCGCCGCCGCATCCTGGACGTGGGCTGTGGCCGCGGCCGTCAGACCACCGCCCTCGCCGAACGCCTCGACGCCGACACCACCGGCCTCGACCTGCTGGACGTATGGGACGCCCCGCCGCCCACCCGCGGCCAAGTCCGCTTCCGGCAGGGCGACTTCCTCGACTTCACCGACGACAACCTCGACATCGTCGTGGACAACGGCTGCCTCCACCACCAGCGCCGCGCCGACTGGCCCGCCTGGGCGGCCCACGGCGCCCGACTGCTGCGCCCCGGCGGGGTCCTCGCCGTCAGCGTCTTCCTCAGCCCCGACGGCGCGATCAGCGAACTCCCGCTGGACGACGGGCGGTTGAACTGGTGGCTGCCCGAGGAGACCGTCACCGACCTGTACACCCGCGCCGGCCTCACGGCCACCGGCCGCCAGGTGATCGACCGGGACTTCCAGTACCAGGGCCACTGGCTCTCCTACTTGGCGCTGTCCTTCCGCAAGGCCGAGGGATGACCGCCGACCGGGCCACAGCCCGACTCCCGTGAAGGGACCAGACATGCTCAAGGAGATCGACCTGCGACGGCCGGGCGGCCGGGAGCACCTGCGCGGCGCCCTGCGCGACGGGTTCTTCCTCGTCCGCAACACCGTTCCCGAGACCCTGCTGGACGAGGCGTACGCCTTCCTGCACGCCTTCTTCGCCCTGCGCCCCGAGGAGAAGAAGGCCTGCCACGTCCCCGGCAGCAACGGCCAGGCCGGCTACACCCCACCACTGATCGAGCACGCGGAGAAGGGCACGGTGCCCGACTGGAAGGAACTCTTCCACTGGGGAGCCCCGTTGCCCGCGCACCACCCGCTGCGCGTCCGCTTCCCGGCCCGCTACCCCGACCCCTACTTCCCCGACCACCTGGTGCCCGGTATCGGCTCGGCACTGCGCGAACTGCACACCCGTATGCTGCACTTCCAGCACGATGTCGTCCGCACCCTCGCGGACGCACTCGGCGCCCACCCCGACTACTTCACCGACATGCTGGAGGACGGCCCCGTCGTCAACCGGGCCACCTGGTATCCGCCGATGGCGCAGGCCCCCTCCGACCGTCACATCTGGGCGGTGGAACACCAGGACTTCGACCTGATCACCGCGCTGCCCCGGGCGACCGCGGCGGGCCTGGAGGTCCTGGTCGACGGGGAGTGGCTCGCCGTCGACGCACCCCCCGGACACGCCGTCGTCAACGTCGGCATGGTCCTCGACCGCCTCACCAACGGTCTGGCGCGCGCGGCCGTGCACCGGGTGGTGGCCAGGCCCGGCCAGAGCGAAGGCCGCCTGTCCATCGTCCAGTTCTGCCACCCCGCACCCTGGACCACGCTGACACCGCTGCGCGTCCCGGGCGCACAGGACAGCCCTCAGCGCTTCGCCACGCTGACGGCGGACGAGCTGTTCCAGCGCACGATGTACCGGATCAGGCGGTTGGACGCCCAGCGTGTGGGGACGTCGGGGCGATGAGCGGAACTATGGGGCGTGCGGCGAGGGTTGGGGTGGGAGCGGGTAACTCGACTACTCGCGGTGGCAGTTGGATTGAAAGTGCGGGTGTGGCGCGTGCGGGTGTGAGCAGAGGTACGCCTACGGGTGGGAGGCCTCGCGCAAGGCCCGTCCGCGGGGGCTCATCGGCGCCACCGTCCGTCCTGCGCCTGATCCGTGAGGATCTCCAGGCCGTCCTCGCCCGCGACCCCTCCTGCTCCGGCCGGGGGGAGGCGCTTCTGCACGCCGGCTGGCAGGGCCTGGCCCTGTACCGGCTCGCCCACCGCCACTACCTGCGCGGCCGTCGGCTGCGGGCCGCCGCGCTCACGCGGCTGGCCGGTCTGCTGACCGGTATGGAGATCCATGCGGGTGCCCGCATCGGCCGACGCGCCTTCATCGACCACGGGTTCGGTGTGGTCATCGGTGAAACGGCGGTCGTGGGTGACGATGTGACGATCTATCACGGAGTCACTCTCGGCTCGCGCGGCTGGCTGCGCGACAGCGAGGCGGGACACCGTCGCCACCCGATCCTCGGCGACCGGGTCCTGATCGGTACGGGCGCCTCCGTGCTGGGCCCGATCACCGTGGGCGACGGCACCCGCATCTCCGCCCACTCCCTCGTCCTCCACGACCTCCCACCTGGTCAGGGGTCGCGTGACGCCGGACCGACAGTGAACGGAACAGCCCGGCCCGCCCGTCACACCCGAACCCGAAGGTGACGAACTACTCTTCGATCCCGTCGAGTTCACGCTCTCCTCGCCCATGCTGCACGTGTTCCCGAACACCTGTCCCGCCCGGCGGGACCTTCACGTCCTGCATGGACGGAACGGAGAGTGATTCGCCATGCTCAGCAGGCGCTCCCTGATACAGGCCTCGGCCGCCACCACCGCCGCGGTCGCCCTGACCGCGGGCAGCGGTGGCCTCGTCCTCGCCGCCGGGAGCGGCACGGTGCCCTGGAGCACCCTGCGCGCCGCACTCACCGGCAGCCTCGTACTGCCCGAGGACTCAGGCTACGACACCGCCAGACAGCTCCAACTCGCCCAGTTCGACGCCATTCACCCACAGGCCGTGGCCTACTGCGCCACCGAGGCCGATGTCGCGGCGTGTATCCGCTTCGCCCAGGGCAACGGCCTGGCCACCGCCGTCCGTAGCGGTGGCCACAGCGCCGCCGGCTATTCCACGAGCCCCGGTCTCGTCATCGACGTCTCCCGGCTCAACCGCGTCCGCGTCTCCGGTTCCACCGTCCACGCCGGTCCCGGCTGTCAGGGCGTCGATGTCGTCAACTCCCTTGCTCCGTATGGACTTCAGGTGGCCGGTGGCACGTGCCCCACCGTCGCCATGGGCGGCTGGCTCCAGGGCGGCGGGCTCGGCTACGCCTCCCGCAAGTACGGCATGGGCGCCGACCGGCTCGTCTCGGCCCGGGTCGTCCTCGCCGACGGTCGCCTCGTACAGGCCTCGGCCAGCGAACACCCCGATCTGTACTGGGCGTTGCGGGGTGGCGGCGGGGGCAACTTCGGTGTCGTCACCGACTACGAGGTACGGCCCGTGCAGATCCCCGTCCTGACGCTGTTCAACCTCAACTTCCGCTGGGCGGACGCCCGTCAGGTGATCCTTGCCTGGCAGGACTGGATGGCCGACGCGCCCCGCGAACTGGCCACCGAGCTGATGTTCCTGTACTCCACCGACGCCCCCTCAGGCACCGAGCCCAACGTCGTCCTCACCGGCGGCTACCACGGCTCCCAGGGTGCCTGCGACGCCCTGCTGGACGCCCTCGTCGCCGCGGTCGGGCAGCCCGCCACCAGCCGCGACAGCAGTGAACTGCCGTACGCGCAGGCGATGATGCAGCTCTACGGCTGCGGCGACAAGACCGTCTCCGAGTGCCACCGCGTCGGCTTCACCCCTGACGCCCAGTTGCCCCGCGACACGTACACCAGCGGTCGCAATCTCTTCTTCGCCCGGCGCTGGACTTCCGCGGAGGCCCAGAGCGCACTGGACGCCTTCACCGCCGACGCGCGCCCCGGCCAGTTCCGCTTCCTCGGGCTGTTCCCCTACGGCGGCGCGATCAACGACATGGCGCCGACGGCCACCGCGTTCGTCCACCGCGACTCGCTGTTCAACGCCGGGTACTCCGTCACTCTGTCCACCGCCGACCCCGCCCAGGAGGACCGCGACCACGCCCAGGCGTGGGTGGACGGCGGCCACGCGACCGTGGCCCCTTACTCGAACCACGAGTCGTACCAGAACTACATGGACCCGGCCCTGACGAGCTGGCGCGAGGCGTACTACGGCCAGAACTACGCGCGCCTCCAGGCCGTCAAGCGCGCCTACGACCCCAACCGCTTCTTCCGTTTCGCGCAGGGCGTCGACTGACCTCGCCGTCGTGCCACGACCCGAAGGGAACTCCGTGACCCGCATCGGCGACCCACGCGACATCATCGTCATCGGCTCCGGCCCCGCCGGTTACACCGCCGCTCTCTACACCTCCCGCGCCCAGCTCGCCCCGCTGGTCTTCGCCGGCTCCCTCCTCGTGGGCGGCGCCCTGACCACGACCACCGAGGTGGAGAACTTCCCCGGCTTCCCGGACGGCGTCCTCGGACCCGACCTGATGGACCGGATGCGGGAGCAGGCGGAACGGTTCGGCGCCGAGATCGTCGACGACGACATCACCGCCGTCGATCTGACCGGGCCCGTCAAGACCGTCACCGACTCCACCGGCACCGAACACCGCGCCCGCGCGGTGATCGTGGCCACCGGCTCCCAGCACCGCAAGCTGAACCTGCCCGGCGAGGACGCGCTCAGTGGCCGCGGGGTGTCCTCCTGCGCCACCTGCGACGGCTTCTTCTTCAAGGACCGTGACATCGCGGTCGTCGGCGGCGGCGACACCGCCATGGAGGAGGCCACGTTCCTCAAGCGCTTCGCCCGGTCGGTGACGATCGTCCACCGCCGCGACACCCTGCGCGCGTCGAAGGTCATGCAGGAACGCGCCTTCAGCGACCCGAAGATCACCTTCGCCTGGCACAGCGAGGTCACCCGGATCCATGGCGAGGAGCGCCTGTCCGGCCTGACCCTGCGCGACACCCGTACCGGCGAGGAACGCCCGCTCGATGTGACGGGCCTGTTCGTGGCGATCGGCCACGACCCGCGCACCGACCTCGTCAAGGGCCAACTCGCCCTGGACGACGCCGGGTACATCGAGGTCGACGCCCCCTCCGCCCGTACCAGCCTGCCCGGCGTCTTCGCCGCGGGTGACGCGGTCGACCACAGCTACCGCCAGGCCGTCACCGCGGCGGGCACGGGCTGCGCGGCGGCGCTGGACGCGGAACGCTATCTCGCGGCACTGCGCTGAGAAGCAGGGGCCGCGCGAAGACACCTGCGAGTAATCTGAGAACGCCTGAGACCCTGCCGAGTTCCCGGACGTGAAGGACAACGGGAACTCGGCAGGGTCTTCGGCGTGGCGTGCGCTGACCTTCTCGGTACCCACGACGGCCGCCGCATGTCACCGGGAGAAGCGGCGACAAGCGACGGCCGAGGAGAACGAGGGGACGCAGTCGGTCAATCGATGCCCTGAAGGATGTGAGGTTCGGCGAGGTCGTCCTCGTAGCCGGCCAGGCGGATCGGGGCGACTTTCGCCCAGACCTCCAGGAATCCGAGATCCGAGGGTGCGGGGCCGCGCCGGGTGTCCTGCGTGGGGCCCTTGGTAGTCGGCTGCTCACTCACCCGTACTCTCCTTTCGCTCGGTCGGCTTGTCA
>NZ_JAMWMR010000044.1 GCF_023887685.1 Streptomyces macrolidinus
GCGTGTCGGGCCTCGGCGGCGGGGGGGGCGCCCGCCCCAGAAGCTCTGGGGCGCCCCCGCCGTCGTATCCGCTCCTAGTGCCGAGGCACTAGCCGTGCGTCCGCAGCAGCGTCCGCATCGTGCGCATCGCGACCGACAGGTTCGCGAGGTCGAAGGAGTCCGAGCCGGAGATCTCGTCCAGGGTGGCACGCGCCCGGGTCAGGATCGGCGCGTTCTTCTCCTCCCAGGCCTCGAAGCGCTGTTCGGGGCTGGAGGCGCCGTTGCCCACGGACAGGATCTCGGCCGTCAGGCCCGCGTGCGCCGCGTACAGGTCCTCGCGGATGGCCGCGCGGGCCATCGACTGCCAGCGGTCGTTACGCGGCAGCTCGATGATGCGGTCCATGAGCTGGGTGATCCGCAGCCGGTCGCCGAGGTCGTAGTACAGCTCGGCGACGGCCATGGGGTCCTTGCCCATGCGGTCGGCCACCGACACGATGTCGAGCGCGGGGAAGGCGGAGGAGAACCCGGCCACGCGCGTGGCGAGGTCGTCCGGCACGCCGGCACCCGTCATCTCGTCGTAGACCTGCTGCCACCACTCCAGGTCCACACCGCGCACCAGCTTGGGCAGCTCGCTCCAGACCTGCTCGACGCGGTCCTTGAAGAACTCGATCGTCGAGGACAGCTCCAGCGGCTGCGGCCGGTTGTTGAGCAGCCAGCGCGTGCCGCGCTCCACCAGACGGCGCGAGTGCAGCCGGATCCGGGTCTGGACGGCGGCGTCGACCTCGTTGTCGAGGGCCTCGACCGCGTCCCACACCTCACTGGCGTGGAAGATCGCGCGGGACGCCGTCTGCGCCCGGACGATCTCCTCCAGCGACGCGCCCGTCTCCTCGCGCATACGGTGCAGGAAGCTCGTACCGCCCGTGTTGACCGTGTCGTTGACCAGGAGGGTCGTCACGATCTCACGGCGCAGCGCGTGCTGGTCGATCTGCTCGGGGAACCGCTTGCGCAGCGCCGTCGGGAAGTACTCGTGCAGCAGCGTGCGCAGATACGGGTCGTCGGGAAGCTGGGTCTCCAGCAGTTCCCGGGACACCGTGATCTTGGTGTACGCCAGCAGGACGGCCGTCTCCGGGCCGGTCAGGCCCTGCCCGGTGTTCAGCCGCTCACGGATCTGCCGGTCGGTGGGCATGAACTCCAGCGCCCGGTCGAGGTGTCCCTCGCGCACCAGGTGGCGCAGGAAGCGCTGCTGCGCGTGGAGCATGTCCTTGGACTGGGCCAGGGCGTTGGCGATCGCCGTGTTCTGCGCGTAGTTGTTGCGCAGCACCAGCGAGCCGACCTCGTCGGTCATCTCGGCGAGCAGCTTGTTGCGCTGCTTGACGGTGAGATCACCGTTGGCCACGACCGAGTTGAGCAGGATCTTGATGTTCACCTCGTGGTCGGAGGTGTCCACACCGGCGCTGTTGTCGATCGCGTCGGTGTTGATCTTGCCGCCGTGCTGGGCGCACTCGATCCGGCCGAGCTGGGTCAGGCCGAGGTTGCCGCCCTCGCCGACGACCTTGACCCGCAGGTCCTTGCCGTCCACGCGGATGGCGTCGTTGGCCTTGTCGCCGACGTCCGCGTTCGACTCCGCCGAGGACTTGACGTAGGTGCCGATACCGCCGTTCCACAGCAGGTCGACCGGCGCCTTGAGGATCGCCTTCATCAGGTCGGCCGGGGTCATCTTGGTGATGCCCTGGTCGAGGCCGAGGGCGTCGCGGATGTGCGCGTTGATCTGGATCGACTTGGCGCTGCGCGGGAAGACGCCGCCGCCCGCGGAGAGCAGCTCGGCGTTGTAGTCGGCCCACGAGGAGCGCGGCAGCTCGAACAGGCGCCGCCGCTCGGCGTACGCGGTCGCCGCGTCCGGGGTCGGGTCGATGAAGATGTGCCGGTGGTCGAAGGCCGCGACCAGGCGGATGTGCTCGGACAGCAGCATGCCGTTGCCGAACACGTCACCGGACATGTCACCGATGCCGACCACGGTGAAGTCCTCGGTCTGGGTGTCCACGCCCAGCTCCCGGAAGTGCCGCTTGACGGACTCCCAGGCGCCGCGGGCGGTGATGCCCATGCCCTTGTGGTCGTAGCCCGCCGAGCCGCCGGAGGCGAAGGCGTCGCCCAGCCAGAAGCCGTAGTCCCCGGCGACCTCGTTGGCGATGTCCGAGAACCGCGCGGTGCCCTTGTCGGCCGCGACCACGAGGTAGGTGTCGTCCGAGTCGTGGCGGACCACGTCCGCGGGCGGCACGACCTCGCCGGCCACCAGGTTGTCGGTGATGTCGAGCAGCGCCGAGATGAACGTCCGGTAGCTGCGCACGCCCTCCGCGAGCCAGGCGTCACGGTCGACGGCCGGGTCCGGGAGCTGCTTGGCGACGAAGCCGCCCTTCGCGCCGACCGGCACGATGACGGTGTTCTTCACCATCTGCGCCTTGACCAGGCCGAGGATCTCGGTACGGAAGTCCTCACGCCGGTCGGACCAGCGCAGACCACCGCGCGCGACCTTGCCGAAGCGCAGGTGCACGCCCTCGACGCGCGGCGAGTACACCCAGATCTCGTACGCCGGGCGCGGCGCCGGGAGGTCCGGGATGGCCTGCGGGTCGAACTTCATCGACACGTAGTCGTGCGGCTTGCCCTGCTTCTCCTGGAAGAAGTTGGTGCGCAGGGTCGCCTTGATGACGGTGAGGAAGGAGCGCAGGATGCGGTCCTCGTCGAGCGAGGCGACCTGGTCGAGCGCCGCGTCCAGCTCCTCCAGCAGGGCGTCGGTCAGCTCCACCCCGGCCCGCTGCCGCTCCGGCGCCATCCGCGCCTCGAAGAGCGAGACCAGCAGCCGGGTGGTGTGGACGTTCGTACGGAGGGTGGCCTCCATGTAGTCCTGGCTGAACGTCGAACCGGCCTGGCGCAGGTACTTGGCGTACGCCCGCAGCACCATCGCCTGCCGCCAGGTGAGCCCGGCGCCCAGCACGAGGGCGTTGAAGCCGTCGTTCTCGGCCTGGCCGGTCCAGGTGGCGGCGAAGGCGTCCTGGAACCGCTCGCGGGCATCGGCCCCGAGGTCGCCGTTGCCGGTCAGCGACTTGGGCAGGCGCAGACCGAAGTCGTAGATCCACGCGGTCGTACGGTCCACGCGGCGCAGCTCGTACGGGCGCTCGTCGACGACCTCGACACCGAGCCGGTTGAGCACGGGCAGGACGGCGGAGAGCGAGACGGCCTCGCCCTTGCGGTAGATCTTGAAGCGGCGCTCGCCGGGGCCCGCACCCACGGGCTCGTACAGGCTGAGGGCGAAGTCCTTGCCCTCCTCCCCGCCGGTGAGCTGCTCCAGGTGGACGAGGTCGGCGACCGCGGCGCGCGGGCTGTGGTCGGCCTTGTAGCCCTCGGTGAAGGCACCGGCGTAGCGGCGCAGCAGCTCGGCGGCGCGCTCCTCGCCGAGTTCGGCGGTCAGCGCCTCGGAGAAGGAGTCGGCCCAGGAGCGGGCGGCCTCCACGAGGCGCGCCTCGATGCGCTCCCGGTCGCCGTCGGAGAGCTGCGGCAGCTCGGTGCCCTGCGGGACACGGACGACGAAGTGCAGCCGGGAGAGGATCGACTCGGTGTTCCAGGCCGTGAAGTCGACGCTGATGCCGCCGAGTTCCTCCTTGAGGATGTCGATGATCCGCAGCCGGACGGCGGTGGTGTAGCGGTCGCGCGGCAGGTAGACGAGCGCCGAGTAGTAGCGTCCGTACTCGTCCTGGCGCAGGTAGAGCCGCAGGCGGCGGCGCTCCTGGAGGTAGAGCACGGAGGTGGCGATGGTGCGCAGCTCGTCGGCCGGCGTCTGGAACAGCTCGTCGCGGGGGTAGGTCTCCAGGATCTGGAGCAGGTCGCGGCCGTCGTGGCTGTTGGGCGAGAACCCGGCGCCCTTGAGGACCTCGGCGACCTTGCGCCGCACGACCGGCACGCGGCGCACGGACTCGGTGTAGGCCGCGGACGAGAACAGGCCGAGGAAGCGGCGCTCGCCGACGACGTTGCCGTCCTTGTCGAACTTCTTCACGCCGACGTAGTCGAGGTACGACGGGCGGTGCACGGTCGCGCGGCTGTTGGCCTTGGTGAGGATCAGCAGCTTGTGCTCGCGCGCCTTGGCGCGGGCGTCGGCCGGCAGCCGCTCGAAGGAGGGGCTCACCGGGTGGTTGTCCTCACCGGCGTGCTGCGGGTCCGAACGCAGTATCCCCAGCCCGGTGCCGGGCACGGCGGCCAGCGAGTCGTCGTCGCGCAGCTCGTACTCGCGGTAGCCGAGGAAGGTGAAGTGGTCGGCGGCCAGCCAGCGCAGCAGCTCGCGGGCCTCCTCGACCTCCGGCCGGGCCAGGTCGCCGGGCACGGGCTCCTCGCGGAGGCCCTCGGCGAGGCGCAGCGACGCGTCGCGCATCTTCTCCCAGTCCTCGACGGCCTCACGGACGTCGGACAGGATGCGCAGCAGGTCGGCGGTGATCTGCTTGAGGTCGGCGCGGTCGGTCTCGCGGTCGATCTCGACGTGGATCCACGACTCGATGTGCGCGTCGTGCGGCAGGTCGCCGCCGGGCACGGCGGGCAGCACCTCGAGGAGCTTGCCGGTCAGGTCGCGGCGGACCACGAACTGCGGGTGGACGACGACGTGGATGCCGCGGCCCTGCCGGGACAGCTCGTTGGTCACGGAGTCGACCAGGAACGGCATGTCGTCGGTGACGACCTCGACGACGGAGTGGCTGCAGGTCCAGCCGTTCTCCTCGACCGTCGGGGTGTGCACCCGCACGTTGGCCGTGCCCTGCGGGCGCGTCTCGGCCAGCCGGAAGTGCGACAGCGCGGCGCCGAGCACGTCCACGGGGTCGCGGTCGGCGAGGTCTTCGGGGGCGGTGTGCAGGTAGTAGCGCTGGAGGAACGCGAGCACAGCGTCCCGGTCCGAGGCGCCCTCGCTCATCGTCCCGGTCGGTAGGTGCCCCCCGACCGGGCTGTTCTCAGCTACCCGGGCAGCCCTTTCGAGCAGCTCGGCCTTGGCTTCGTCCAGCTTGGTCTGCATTGTCCTCTGGCTCCTGTCGCGCGCCGTTGCGTGACGTAGAACGAAATACGGGTTCTTCTCCGACGTGACGCCGCGACGCGGGGTGTCCGGTCCGATGCGGGTGTCCGGTCTGATGCGACGCTATGCCGCGCGGAGAGGTGGATGAGGGGTTATCGGCCATCTGCGGCGTCCTCGGCGACTGTGACGCTGTCCGCGGCGCTTGATGCGCCTCCCGCGTCCTCGGCGCCCCGGCTGCCGCACAGGGCGCTTGCGGTGCCCTTCCCGACCGGCCCCGTCTGCGAAGACCAGCGACCGCCGCCCGGTCACGGTTGTCATCCGTGCTCGCCGGGCGCAGGGCAGGGACGGCAGCGTCCCTGCGACGTATCGCGCTGATCACGCCACAAGGCTATCGCTCTCCACGGGGTGAACGTCATGAGCCGTATGTGTACAAAACAGGGGGTCGAAATTTGACGTTCTGCACAGGGGTGCGGGAGGCGATGCCGTGCAGTGCCGTGTACGCGCGTCCGCTGGGCGGCAGGATGACCACGGAAGGTGTCCGCACGACCGAGGGAGCTCGGCGAAATGACGCAGAAGATCCTGATCGTCACCGGCGACGCGGCGGAGTCGCTGGAGGTGCTCTACCCCTACCAGCGCCTGCGCGAGGAGGGCTACGAGGTCCATATCGCGGCCCCCACCCGCAAGACGCTCCGTTTCGTCGTCCACGACTTCGAACCCGGCTACGACACCTACACCGAGAAGCCCGGCTACACCTGGCCCGCCGACCTCGCCTTCTCGGAGGTCGATCCCGGGGACTACGTGGCCCTCGTGATCCCGGGCGGGCGCGCCCCGGAGTATCTGCGCAACGATCCCGAGCTGCGCAAGATCCTCAAGTCGTTCTTCGACACGGACAAGCCGGTCGCCCAGATCTGCCACGGGCCCCTGCTCACCGCCGCGGTCGACGCCCTGCGCGGGCGGCATGTGACCGCCTATCCGGCCCTGGAGCTGGACATGCAGGCGGCCGGGGCGACCTTCCAGGACGCCGAGGCCGTGGTCGACGGCACGCTCGTCTCGTCCCGCGCCTGGCCGGACCACTCCCGCTGGATGCGGGAGTTCCTGACGGTTCTGCGGACGAAGGCGCCCGTGACCTGAGCCACGCGTCCACGCGGTGCGGTGCGGTGCGGAGGCATCGTGCACGCCGGCGGTGTGGCGTCGCACACAGCAGCGGTGCGGCGCCGCGCGCGGTCAGCCCGCCAGCCGCTCGGCCTCCTCGACCGCTTCCTCCAGGGAGTCGACCACCGGGACGCCGACCTCTTCGAGGCTGGCGCGGCTGTGGGAGCCACCGGTGTAGAGAACCGCGCGCGCTCCGACATGCCGGGCGGCGACCGCGTCGTCGGCGGCGTCCCCGATCACCACCGTGCGCGTAGGGTCGACGCCGCCCAGCTCCCGTATGTGCCGGACCATGTGCTCGGCCTTGCTGCCGCCGGAGGGGCCCATCCGGCCCTCCACCCGCAGGAAGTGCGCCTCGATCCCGAAGCCGCGCACCAGCGGGACGAGGTCGTCGTGCCCGTACATGCTCAGCAGGGACTGGCTGCGGCCCGCCGACCGCCACCCCGCGAGCAGCTCAGCCGCGCCCTGGGTGAGCCCGCAGCCGAGCCGGTGCTGGTCGTAGTACCGGTGGAAGGTCTCGTCCATGACCAGCCACTCGGCGTTCGTGGGCACCCGGCCCAGCAGCCGCTCGTAGAACTTCGGCACCGGGACGCAGTACAGCGCCCGATAACGCTCCAGCGTGATCGGTTCCATGCCCAGCTCGGCGAACGCCGCGTTCGTCGCCCCGATGATCGCGTCGACGTCGTGGAACAGGGTGCCGTTCCAGTCCCAGACGATGTGCGCGCTTCCGTCCGTCCCCATGCGCACAACGTACCCGGCCCCACTGACATCCACCGGGGCGGCCCGGTGCGGTGCGGTCAGCCGCCGAGGCCGAGCAGGTTCGGGATCTCCTGCGTGGCGAACCACAGCAACTCGTGGTCCTCGGCACCGTCCACCGCGAACTGCGCTTCGCCGTCCCCACCGTCCGCCGCCGGAAGCGCCTGGACCGCCGCGGCCATATCGGCCTCCGCGTCCTCCGCGTCGACATGCACCGCCGCCGCCTTGGCCAAGGGCACAACCCCGGCGACGCGCACTTCACCGAGGGCGGCCGGGTCGAGGCCCCGGTCGGGGCCGGAGGCCACCGCTCCGTCCGGTACGTCGACCGCGACGACGACCCGGCGTCGCGGTGCGCCGTCGTCCCCGGCCAGCAGCCGCAGGGAGGCCAGAGCGGCACGGCTCAGCGCCGCGTACTCCAACTCCTCGATGTCGTCGGAGAGACACCAGTCGCGCAGTGCGGGGGTGACGGCGTACGCGGTGAGCGGGCCCGCCCCCAGCTCTCCCGTCTTGTGCGCCTCGGCGAGACCGGAGAGGGTCAGAGGGACGTAGACGCGCATCACGAGCCGCTTTCGTTGTGGATGAGGGCGGCCGGACCGCCCGTGACAGACCCCGCGGAGATCGTTCTCGCGCCTCCGGCGAGTCACCCCAGGATACGTGGGGGTGTCCCCTTTCGAGTCCCGGTGACCCCCGCCCTCAGCGTCAACCGGGGCGCGCCCGAATCACCCGGCCCAGCCCGCCCCGCCCTGCATTCGCGGGGGTCCCCGGCGGGCCCATCACTCTGACAGGTGAAATCTCGCGCTCCTTCGCCACGCACCCGGGTTGCTTGCGAGCCGGGTCCTCGCCCCGTACAAGGTCCATCAGAAGTTACCGACCGGTATCAACCGGAATCAACCGGCATCGCCCGGTATCGCGAACGGGGAATCCCATGCACAAGGTGATGACGAGGAACGAGGCGGCGGCGAGGAGCGCGGCCCTGCCGAGGGGCACGCGTCCGGCCGGGCGCCCTCCGGTCCGCCAGGACACCCGCCGCCCCGGCGGTGGCACGCCCCGCCGGACGGCACCGGGCCAGGGCCCCTCGCGGGCTACGGCGGGCCCTCGGAGCGCGCCCCGGGTGCCGCCCGGGCGGAATCTCTCCAATCCATCCGTGACGGCGGCGGGGACCGTCAGCGCGCCGCTCAGGCCCGCTCCGCCCGTCCGCCCCACCGATCTCTTCGCCGACCGTCTGCTGTCCGTGCTGAGCGGGCAGCGGCCGGTGCACAGCATGCTCCGCCACACGGTCGGCCGGGCCTACGACGAACTGGCCTGGCTCGCCCGGCGCGGCGCGCTGCGCACCCGCGGCACCCGCCCGGTCGTCCGCGACATCGGCTACTACGTCCCACGCCCCGGCGCCATCGAGGCCTTCGCCCGTATCGGCGCGGGCGAGCAGGTACGCGCGATGGCGTTCCGCCTGGAGTGCGGTCCGGACCACCGCTGGCGCTGCGCGGCAGTGGAACTCGGCGGCCCCCGCATGCCCCACACGGACGACGACTGACCGACCCAACCACCTCACGCGGTGCGGCAAGGCGCGAACAGCCGAGGGACCGGGCACCCAGAGGCAACGACGCTCACGCAGGCCACAAGGCGCGAACACGCGAGGAGCCGGGCACCCCTTGGATGCCCGGCTCCCATAGCTGACATGCCGTCACTCTTGTGTCACCGGCTGCCCTTCGCCTGCTTGCGGCGCTCCGCGCGGGGGACGACCAACCCATACAGCCGACCCACACAGACAACGACACTCACCGCGGGCGACAACCGACCACACAGGCAACCACGCTCGCGCGCGGCCGCAAGGCGTGAACACACGGAGGGGGCCGGACACCCCTGGGATACCCGGCCCCTCACATCTGCCGCCCCGACACGTCTTGCGGCGACCGGCGGCCCTCCGTCCACTTGCTGCGCCCCGCACGTACGACGACCGCCCCACACAAGCGGCAGCACTCACGCACGGCCGCAAAGCGTGAACACACGAGGGGCCGGGCACTCGAAGATGCCCGGCCCCTCAAACCTGGCGCGTCGTCACTTCTTGCGGCGACGGCCGCCCTTCGCCTGCTTGCGGCGCTCCGCGCGCGTGAGGCCGTCCGCCTCCGAGCGCACCGGCTCGTCGCTGGGGAGGTCGCCCTCGACGATGCCGCCCTCGCCGTCCACCGTCGGCGCGGAGAAGTGCAGCCGCTCGCGCCGCTGCGGGGCGTCGAGCCCCTTGGCCCGGATCTCCGGACGGGCCGCCTGCGCGGCCACCGCCTCCTCCTTCTCCAGGCTCGGCGTCGCGTCCTCGACGGGGACCTCCTCGACCTGCTGCTCGACCTGGACCTCCAGGTTGAACAGATAGCCGACGGACTCCTCCTTGATGCCCTCCATCATGGCGGTGAACATGTCGAAGCCCTCGCGCTGGTACTCGACCAGCGGGTCCTTCTGCGCCATCGCGCGCAGGCCGATGCCCTCCTGGAGGTAGTCCATCTCGTAGAGGTGCTCACGCCACTTGCGGTCCAGGACCGACAGCACGACCCGGCGCTCCAGCTCGCGCATGATCTCGGAGCCGAGCTGCGTCTCACGCTGCTCGTACTGCTCGCGGATGTCGTCCTTGATGGACTCGGCGATGAACTCGGCCGTCAGCCCGGCCCGGTCGCCCGCGGCCTCCTCCAGCTCCTCGATGGTGACCTTCACCGGGTAGAGCTGCTTGAAGGCGCCCCACAGCCGGTCCAGGTCCCACTCCTCGGCGAAGCCCTCGGCGGTCTCGGCGGCGACATACGCGTCGATCGTGTCGTCCATGAAATGCTGGATCTGCTCCTGCAGATCCTCGCCCTCCAGGACGCGGCGCCGCTCGCCGTAGATGACCTCGCGCTGCCGGTTGAGGACCTCGTCGTACTTGAGGACGTTCTTACGGGTCTCGAAGTTCTGCGTCTCGACCTGGGACTGCGCGGAGGCGATCGCGCGCGTGACCATCTTGTTCTCGATCGGCACGTCGTCGGGGACATTGGCCATCGACATCACGCGCTCGACCATCTGCGCCTTGAACAGGCGCATCAGGTCGTCGCCCAGCGACAGGTAGAAGCGGGACTCACCGGGGTCGCCCTGACGGCCGGAACGACCGCGGAGCTGGTTGTCGATACGGCGCGACTCGTGCCGCTCGGTGCCGAGGACGTAAAGGCCGCCCAGCTCCTCGACCTCCTCCTTCTCGGCCTTGACCGCGTGCTCGGCCTTCTCCAGCGCGGCGGGCAGGGCCGCGGCCCACTCCTCGATGTGCTCCTCGGGGTCGAGCCCGTGCTGGCGCAGCTCGGCCTCGGCGAGGTCCTCGGGGTTGCCGCCGAGCTTGATGTCCGTACCACGGCCGGCCATGTTCGTGGCCACGGTCACGGCGCCCTTGCGGCCGGCCTGGGCGACGATCACGGCCTCGCGGTCGTGCTGCTTCGCGTTCAACACCTCGTGCTGGATGCCGCGCTTGCTGAGCTGCTGGGAGAGGTACTCGGACTTCTCGACCGAGGTGGTGCCGACGAGGATCGGCTGGCCCTTCTCGTGCTTCTCGGCGATGTCGTCGACGACCGCCTCGAACTTCGCGACCTCGGTGCGGTAGATCAGGTCCGACTGGTCCTTGCGGACCATCGGCTTGTTCGTCGGGATCGGGACCACGCCGAGCTTGTAGATCTGGTGGAACTCGGCGGCCTCGGTCATCGCCGTACCGGTCATGCCGGAGAGCTTGTTGTAGAGGCGGAAGAAGTTCTGCAGGGTGATCGTCGCGAGCGTCTGGTTCTCGTCCTTGATGTCCACCCCTTCCTTCGCCTCGATCGCCTGATGCATGCCCTCGTTGTAGCGGCGGCCGGCGAGGATACGGCCGGTGTGCTCGTCGACGATCATGACCTCGCCGTCGATGACGACGTAGTCCTTGTCCTTCTTGAAGAGTTCCTTGGCCTTGATGGCGTTGTTCAGATAGCCGACCAGCGGGGTGTTCACCGACTCGTAGAGGTTGTCGATGCCCAGCCAGTCCTCGACCTTGGAGACGCCGGACTCGTGGATGGCGACCGTGCGCTTCTTCTCGTCGACCTCGTAGTCGCCGGTCTCCTCGATGCCCTTGAGGGGGTTGCCCGCCTCGCCCTTCTTCAGCCGCGTGACCAGCTTGGAGAAGTCGCCGTACCACTTCGTGGCCTGGTCGGCCGGGCCGGAGATGATCAGCGGCGTACGGGCCTCGTCGACGAGGATGGAGTCGACCTCGTCGACGATCGCGAAGTTGTGGCCACGCTGGACCAGTTCGTCCTGCGACCAGGCCATGTTGTCGCGGAGGTAGTCGAACCCGAACTCGTTGTTCGTGCCGTAGGTGATGTCGCAGCCGTACTGCTCACGGCGCTGGGCCGGGGTCATGTTGGCGAGGATGCAGCCGACGGACAGGCCCAGGAACTTGTGGACGCGGCCCATCATCTCGGAGTCGCGCTCGGCCAGGTAGTCGTTGACCGTGACGATGTGGACGCCGTCGCCGGACAGGGCGTTGAGATACGCGGGCAGGGTGCCGACGAGCGTCTTGCCCTCACCGGTCTTCATCTCGGCGACATAGCCGAGGTGCAGCGCGGCCCCGCCCATGAGCTGCACGTCGTAGTGCCGCTGGCCGAGGACGCGCTTCGCGGCCTCGCGCACGGTGGCGAAGGCCTCGGGCAGCAGGTCGTCGAGGCTCTCGCCGTCGGCGTACCGCTGCTTGTACTCGTCGGTGAGGGCCCGCAGCTCGGCGTCGGAGAGGCCGATGAAGTCCTCTTCGATGGAGTTGACCTGGTCCGCGATGCGGTGCAGCTTGCGCAGGATCTTGCCTTCGCCTGCACGCATGATCTTCGAGAGGACGGACACGGGGGTTTGTCTCCTTGCCGGTCGGGCCTGGGACGGTCGGTTGCATATGAGAGATCGAGCAACGGCCATCGTAAGCGAGGACCCCGCCACGTCGGGAGGTCTGCCGAGGGACAGCCACTAGGACAACGGACGGGGGCGGCGGAAGGTGCCGCGTTCGTGCCACGAAAAGTAACGGGGGTCTCACGCAGAGGCGTGTGATGCCGTCGTCGGCGTGGCGGCGCGGGATCGGGACGGCGGGGTCGTGCGCCGGTGACGCGGGATGTGCGTCGGTGAAGACGGGATGTGCGGTGAAGGGGGCTGCGCGTCGGTGAAGGCGGGGCGCGCGGGATCGGAAGAAGCACCGGTAAAGACATGGCGGCGGGGTGCCGCCCGGAGCAGAATCGGGCGATGGAACCCGTGACCCTGAGCACCACGCGCCTGCTCCTTCGTACCCCGGTCCCACAGGACATCGACGCGGTGCACGAGGCCGCGCAGGACCCCGACATCCAGCGCTGGACCACCATCCCGTCGCCGTACCTGCGTGAGCACGCGGAGGACTTCGTCGGGCGGATGGTGCCCGACGGCTGGGCGGACGCCTCGATGTTCACCTTCGGCGTCTTCCTGCCGGCCGGGGATCTCGTGGGCATGCTCGGCCTGACGATGCGCGCACCCGGCGTCGCCGAGGTGGGCTTCTGGACGGCGAAGGAGCACCGCGGCTGCGGCTACATCACGGAGGCGACGCTGGCCGCGGCGCGCTGGGCCTTCACCGAGCGGTCGATCGACCGGGTGGAGTGGCGCGCGGAGGTGGGCAACGAGGGCTCCCGCGCGGTCGCGCGACGCGCGGGCTTCGCCCTGGAGGGCACCCTGCGCGCGGCGTGCGACAACAAGGGCGTGCTGCGGGACTGCTGGGTGGGCTCGCTCCTTCCGTCGGACCTGGGCCTGCCGTCGTCGGTGCCGTATCCGGATACGGCGCGCCCGTAGCGCGGGACCGGACCGGGCGCGGAGGCGGCCCCACTGTCAGTGCCGCCCTCTACGGTGTGCCCCATGCCGAGTCTTCCGCGCCCCGTCATCGACCTGACCGCCGACGAAGCCCGCCGCATCGCCCTGCGCGCCCAGGGCTTCCTCGGCGCCCCCGACCGCAAGGCCGGTGTCCGTGGGGTCCTCCGTCATCTCGGAGCGGTCCAGCTCGACACCATCTCGGTCCTCGCCCGCTCCCATGAACTCATCCCGTACGCCCGCCTCGGCGCCATAGGACGCAAGGCGGTCGACACGGCGTACTGGACCCCGCCGACGGACGGCACGAGCGCGGCCCGGCCCCACGCGTTCGAGTACTGGTCGCATGCCGCGTGCATCCTCCCCCTCGAGGAATGGCCCCACTTCGCCTTCCGCCGCCGGGCCTACCGCGCGCGCCCGCACTGGAACCACACGCTGCCGGACGGGGTGTACGACCAGGTCGTCAAGCAGTTGCGCGCGGAAGGCCCCCTCACGGCCACCGACCTCGGCGGCGCGAAGAAGACCAGCGAGTGGTGGGACTGGTCCGGCACCAAGGTCGCGGTGGAGCGCGCGCTGATGTACGGCGAGGTGGTGTGCGTCGAACGCCGCGGCTGGAAGCGCGTGTACGACCTCGCCGAGCGCGCCGTTCCCGAGCATCTCCTCCATGACCGGCTGGACGACGCCGAGTGCCTGCGCCGTCTCGTACGCCTGGCCGGCCAGTCCCTCGGGGTCGGCACGCGCGCGGACCTCGCGGACTACCACCGCCTCAAGGGCGAGCAGGTCGACGCGGTGATCGCGGACTCGGGTCTGGTCCCGGTGACGGTCCAGGACTGGTCCAAGCCTGCCTGGGCGGACCCGGAGGCTCTGCGCACCCCCCCGCGCGGCCGTCACCGTACGACGCTGCTGTCCCCGTTCGACTCGCTGATCTGGGAACGGGCGCGCACGGAGCGGATCTTCGGCTTCACCCACCGTCTGGAGGCATACGTCCCCAAGCCGAAGCGGGTGTACGGCTACTTCGCGATGCCGGTCCTCGCCGGTGGACGGCTGGTGGGCCGGGTGGACCCCGCGCGCGAGGGCCGCACGCTGGTCGCCAAGCAGGTCACGCTGGACGGCCTCCGGGCCGTCCCGGCGGTGGCGCAGGCCCTGTTGGAGGCGGCGAGCTGGGTGGACTGCTCCGACGTCCGTGTGGAACGCGTGGACGATCCGGCACTGCGCGAGCCCCTCGTACGGGAGTTGACCCGCGCCCTGGGCTGACGCCGACCCGCCGATCGCCTGCCGCCGACGAATCCCGCTGGCGGATCTCGCTAGCGGATCTCGAGGATCTTCTCCCGCATCGCGTAGACCACGGCCTCCATCCTGGAGTGCAGTTGAAGCTTCTCCAGGATGTTGCGCACATGGTTCTTCACGGTGTTCTCGGAGATGAACAACTCCTTGGCGATGTCCCGGTTGTTCATCCCCGTGGCGACGAGCTTGAGGACCTCCAGTTCCCGGTCCGTGAGCCGGGGCGCCGGGACCAGTCGGCGCTCGTCGGTGCGCTGGATCATCGACTTGAACTCGGTGAGGAGTTTCGACGCCATGGACGGGCTGATCTGTGACTGCCCGTCGGCGACCGCACGAATGGCCGTGGACACCTCGTCCGTGGAGATCTCCTTGAGGAGGTAACCCGTCGCGCCCGCCTTGATCGCGTCGTAGAGATCGGCCTCTTCGTCGCTGATCGTCAGCATGATGATCTTCGCGCTGGGCGCCACCTCCTTGATGGAGGTACAGGCCTCGATCCCGCCCCGCCGGGGCATCCGCACATCCATCAGCACGATGTCGGGCAGCAGATCGGCCGCCTTGTCGACCGCCTCCGCGCCGTCCCCGGCCTCGCCGACGACCTGGATGTCCTCCTCGGCGGCGAGCACGATCTCCAGCCCGCGGCGGAAGAGGGCGTGGTCGTCCACGACGAGAACCCTGATGGGTTCCTTGGGTTCCTTGCCCGGAGGGTCCGCGTCCGGGCTCCTGCCGACGCCGTCGTGGGCACCCCCGCCCCGCATCGGTCCGAAGCTGTCCGCCATCGTTCCTCCCCCTGAAGGCTGTGGCCTGTGGTCCTGTGCCATCGCCAACCCACGGCAACGGGCCACCGGTTGGGCCATTGCGGCCATGATTCCATGCCTGGGCGACCGTCATGTGACGGAGCACGGCGCAAGTGGTCGCACGCCGGTGCCCCTGGGGGCGCACAGGGCTCACCAGGGGCACCGGTTCAGTCATCGCGCGACGGGGTCAGCCGCCGAGCGTCCCGCCTACCTCGGCCGACTGCGTCTGAGTCACCATCTGATCCGTACTCAGATGGATGACGCCGTAGTCGTACGCGCGCCGCCGGTAGACGACGCTGGGTTGCTTGGTCTCGGAGTCGACGAACAGATAGAAGTCGTGCCCGACCAGCTCCATCTCGTAGAGCGCCTGGTCGAGCGACATCGGGGAAGCGACGTGGGTCTTCTCGCGGACGACGAGGGGGCCTTCGCCCTGCACCTCGAGCGATCCGATCTTCCTGGTGGGCACGCCCTCCGGCTCCTCCGCCGAGACGACGCTGCCATTGACGTCGAGCGTCGCGGCGCCCGGGACGTGGTCGGGCACCTCGGCCGCCGTGAGCCTGCGAACCCCCCGGCGGGTGTGGCGCTTGTCGTGCTGCTTGCGCAGCCGGGCCTCGAGCTTCTCCGCCGCCAGGTCGAGTGCCGCATACGGATCGTTGGCGGCTGCCTCCGCCCTGATCACCGGCCCGCGGGTGCGGAGCGTGATCTCCACACGGTCGGAACGGTCGGCTTGTCGGGGGTTGGGCTCCTTGGACACCTCGACGTCGAGGCTGATCACCTTGCCATCGAGCTTCTGGATCTTGTCCAGCTTCAGCTTGTCGGCCACGTGCTTCCGGAACCGCTCGGGCACCTCGGTCTTGCGGCCCTTGACGACGATGTCCACGCAGAACTCCGTTCCCGGATCGCTCCGCACCCCTGGCGGAGCATCTCCCTTGTGCACCAGGTTCCGGCGATCTCCGGAACCTCGGACTCGGTGACGTCCACCTCCTGCCCCCATAGGCGAGATCTCTTGACCCCATTGCCGCGGCTTATGAAAAACGCGCAGCACGGCATTCGTATGCGAGGGGACGGCTTCTGCCTTTCCCTCACAACCGAACATATCTCGCCCGGCCGGATGTCGTCACCCTCTACTGCCACGTACCTCCGTTCAGGCGAAATGACCTGCTCACTACCTGCAACGATGCAAGTTCGCCGTCAGTTCCGGATGATTTCGAAAGAATCCCGCGACGCGGCGATCACGGCCGCGCGGATACCCTCTCCGGCACTGTCTCCAGTGGTCATTCCGTACGGCGCCCGGAACCCGCGATCCGGCTCCGTCGACTGCGTCGCGTTCCATGGCCCCTTTGCTTCCCCGACCCCGCGCGAATACACCTGCGCGCGCTGTCTCTCCAGCGCCTCCGTCACGTCGAGCGCCTCCCGCACGGCACGCGCCGCCTCCGCCAGCGAGGCGCCCGTCGTCATCAGGTCGTCGACGAGGACGACCCTGCCGCCCGCCAGCAGCCCGGCGCCTCCTCGGGCCACCTCCAGGGCGCCCGCGAGATTGGCGAGCCGCTCCCGGGAGCCGAGGCCCGACTGGTCGGCCACGGCCCGCCGTTGCCGCAGCACGGCCGCCACCCGCGCCGCCGTACCGGCCCTGCGCAGCTCGCCCGCCGCCGCGAGCGCGATCCGCCGCGCGGGATCGTGCCCCCGCGCCCGCACGGACCGGCGCGCCGACGGCACCGGGACGAGCAGTACCGGCGCGGGCGCCCGAGCGCCGTCAAGACCGGCTCGGTTGCCATGAAGACCTACCCGATCACCGCCGAGACCCGCGCGCACCGCCCCGGCCAGAGCCGTCCCCAGCGGCCGGGCGAGGGCGAGGACGCCCCGCTCCTTGTGCGCGAGGATCATGGCGCGCACGGCACCCCCGTACGGCGCCGCCGCGTGCACCACCGGCAGCCCGGCCGGTACCGGCATCGGTCGCACCCGGCGCGGCGTCCTCCCGTGGAGCGCCGCGCGGCACTCCGGGCAGAGCACCGCGCGCGGCCTCCCACAGCCTCCGCACTCGGCCGGCAGCACCAGGTCGGTGAGGTCGCCGGTGAGCCGCTGCCACCACCCCCGCATGCCCACCACTGTGCCCGCGCCCGCGGCGGCCCGCCAGCCCTGTGGACAACGGCCTGTGGACAACCGGGACCTTCAACGGTGACTTCGGCGGCGGGACACCCGCGTCGACTCAGCCCGGGTAGACGGGAGCCGTCCCCTCCTTGACCACCTTCTGCCACTGCGCCCCGGCGGACAGCCGCACGATCCCGTCCTCCGAGTAGGCCACCAGCGGCAGCCGCTCGTCCTCGGACGCCGCGATCTGCTTCACCCCTGTGAGTGAAGCCGGTGAATTGCCCGTCGGGGTGGAGCCGTCGACCTGCACGTAGCGCATCTGCAGCACTCCGCCGGACTCCTGCCCGACCACCACGAGCCGACTGGTCCCGGCCCACGACATGGCCGTGACCTTCTCCCACTGCGGCGTCACCGAGCGCAGCCCGAGGACCGACACGTCGGCCTGCCCGCCGTTGCCGCTCTCCCGTTCCACTCGCCCGATCTGCAGGGACGTCTTGCCCTTCTTCTCCACGATCAGCGCGATCCGCACGCCGTCGGCGGCCACCCGCACCGCGTCGATGCGCCCGTCGAGACCCGGCGTACGCACCTCCACCGGCTTGCCCGCCCCGTTGCGCAGCATCAGCAGCCGCGGCTGCTTCCGATCGCGGTCGGCCACCCACAGATTGCCGCCACCGTCCCAGCTCGGTGTCGTCAGCCGGTCGTCCGGCGAGGCGCCCTGGCTGACCACCGCGGCCCCGAGGGAGGCGCCCGAGGCCATCGACGCCACGTACAGGTTCTGCCCGTCGGCCGAGACCCCGGCCGCCGTGTCCTCGTTGCGCGAGACGGCCGCCGCGCGCAGGTTCGCCTCTGTCTCGCCCAGCGCGCCCAGCACCGGCTCGGGGTCCCTCGAACCGGAGGCGGACAACCGCACCAGCCGGTGCTTGCCGTCGATGAAGTACTCGTACTCGGGCTGCTTGGCCATGCTGTGCGCGGCGATGATCTCGGCCCGTTCCTCGTTCAGCTCGCACAGCTTCCTGCCGCCGGAGCCCTGCAGCTCGACGCGGTTCACGCCGGTGGGTGTCAGGTCCTGCAGCGTGAACAGCAACTGCGCGGCCATCTTGGTGCACTGCGACCGCCCGACCCGGTCGGCTCTCTGGTCGAGCGGCACCGTCAGCTTGTTCTGGTCGTCGGGCGACAGCGTGGTGACGTCCTTGCGCAGCGCGGTCCCCTGCGGGAACCCGGACGTCGCCACGGGGGCGAGCCAGCGTGTGGGCCCCTTCAGCAGCGTGCGGACCATCGACGTCACGGGGTCCACCTTGCTGCGTACGTACACCGGGTCGGCGACGGTGCTCAGCCGCCCGCCTGTCGCGGTGGGCACGTTCGAGGCGTAGTAGTACTTGTTGACCGACATGTAGTTGCGTTGGAAGTCGGACTTGCCCATGACCACGCCCTGCGGCAGCGCGTCGATCCGCCACTGGTGGGTCTTCTTCACCATCGTGAGGTGCACCGTCCCGCTGTAGTCCCCCAGGGCCGGTGTGTACGCGTGCTGCGCGTCCACGACGGCGACCTTGCTGCCGGTCAGCGTGAACGCGTACTCGTCGCCCGCCTCCCGGTTGCCGGTGGGCTCGGGGACGGCGTTCGGCCCGTCGGTGAGCACGGTGGTGGACCCGTCCGGGTCCCAGCGGCGCGAGGCGCTCTCCGTCAGATACTTGCGGGCCGTCTCGTACTGCGGATCGTCACCGGTCAGCGCCTCCAGGAAGCCCTGCACGATCTCCGCGGGCCGCGCGTTCTCGTGCGGCGGCATCGCGAAGACACGGACCTGCGCGTTCTGCCGCGGCGTGGACTCCACGCCGCGCAGATCCCCGCTGTCCGGCATCGAGGCACACCCTGCCAGCAGCAGGACCCCGCACCCGGCGTACGCGGCCATGCGCAGCGCACGCCGTCGGCCGCCCCCCTCAGCGCCCACGAAATGCCTCCCCTTGATCGCGTTCGCCGGGCCGGTCGCCGCTCTCCGCCGGGCCCTGTGTGCCCTCGTCCCGGCGCTGCTCGCCCCCGCCGGGCCGCGACACGACCCGCGCGCCGTTGCCCGGCAGCGCAGTCGGGTCGGCCGTGGGCGTCACCGCGGCCGTCCTCGGTCCTATCGGGTCGCGGGGCGCCGGCACCTTGTCGTACGAAGGCGCTGCGGGCACCGTGGCGGCCTTCTCGGCCGCGCCCCGCGACCCGCCCGCGTCGTTGAGCCCGCGGTTGCGCCGCGAGTCCTTGGGCTCCAGGGGTATCGGCGCCCCCCGCAGCGGCTCGTCCGCGGTCCGGGGCAGCGTCAACCGGAACTGCGAACCACCACCGGGCTCACCCCACGCCTGCAGCCAGCCGCCGTGCAGCCGCGCGTCCTCCAGTGCGATGGACAGCCCCAGCCCCGTACCGCCGGTGGTCCGCGCGCGTGCCGGGTCCGCCCGCCAGAAGCGGCTGAACACCCGGGTCGCCTCGCCGGGCTTGAGCCCCACCCCGTAGTCGCGTACCGCCACCGCGACCGCACCGCCCGCCGCGGCGAGCTTGACGACGACGTCCTCGCCCTCACCGTGCTCGACCGCGTTGACGACGAGATTGCGCAGCACCCGCTCGACCCGCCGGGCATCGGCCTCGGCCACGACTGGCTGCTGGTCGCCGACCACGCGTATCCGCGTGCCCTTGCGCTCGGCGAGCGGCTCGGCCCCGCTGACGACCCGCCGCACCACGTCGCGCAGATCGATCGGCTCGGCCTCCAGCGCCGCCGCGCCCGCGTCGAAGCGGCTGATCTCCAGCAGATCCGCGAGCAGCGACTCGAACCGGTCCAGTTGGTCGGCGAGCAGTTCGGCGGACCGCGCGGTCACCGGATCGAAGTCGACCCGCGCCTCATGGATGACATCGGCCGCCATCCGCACGGTCGTCAGTGGGGTGCGCAGTTCGTGCGACACGTCCGAGACGAAGCGCCGCTGCATCCGCGACAGCTCCTCCAACTGCTGGATCTTCAGTTGAAGGTTCTGCGCCATCTTGTTGAAGGCCTCGCCCAGCCGCGCGATGTCGTCCTCGCCGGTGACCTTCATCCGTTCCTGGAGCCGCCCGGCGGACAGCCGCTCGGCGATGCCCGCCGCCATCCGTACGGGGGCGACGACCTGACGCACCACGAGCCAGGCGATGGCCCCGAGAAGCACCACGACGAAGAGCCCGGCGGTCGCCAGCGTCGTCCTGACCAGGCTGAGCGACTTCTCCTCCTGGGTCAGCGGGAAGAGGTAGTAGAGCTGGTACGGGTCCCCGTTCGGGTCGTTGACCTGCTTGCCGATGATGAGCGCGGGCTGCGGGCTGCGGCTGTCGGTGTAGACGATGCGGGTGTAGCTCTGGGACACGCCCGTGCCGGACTCGACGCGCTTGCGCAGAGCCGCCGGCACGCTCTGACTCGGATCCACCCCGCCCGAGGCACGCGGTCCCAGGCCGCGGTTGTCGTTGTCCACGGCCGTGGTGCCGAGCGTGACCACGTCGAAGGCACCCTGGCCACCGCTGGACAGCGACTCGACGAGGTCGCTCATCCATCCGCTGACGTTCTGCACGGGACTGTTGCCCGTACCGGAGTTGTCGTCCCCGCCACCGGCGCTCGCCGCACTGTCGGCCCGCTGCCCGGCGACCGTGAAGCCGCCGACGGCCTGACTCTGCGACGCCTTCACCTTGGCCTCCAGCAGGCCGTTGCGTACCTGCCCGATGACGACGAAACCGAGCAGCAGCACCACACCGAGCGACATGAGCAGGGTCGTGACCACGATCCTGAGCTGGATGTTGCGCCGCCACAGCCGTATCACCGGCAGCAGCGGACGGCGCACCCAGCGCAGGAGAAGCCTGAGGACCGGGCTGCCCTGCACTCCACCGTGCAACAACCCGCCCTCGACGAACCGTCGTCCCCACTCCGAGCCCGTCCGCCGTCCGACAGGCCGCCCCGGACGGGCCCCCGGCCGACCGGACTGCGAAGCGGCACTGTCCTGGGACATCTCAGCTCGGTCCGGCCTTGTAACCGACGCCGCGCACGGTCACCACGATCTCCGGCCGCTCCGGGTCCTTCTCGACCTTGGACCGCAGCCGCTGCACATGCACATTGACCAGGCGGGTGTCCGCCGCGTGCCGATAGCCCCAGACCTGCTCGAGCAGCACCTCGCGCGTGAACACCTGCCACGGCTTGCGGGCCAGCGCCACCAGCAGGTCGAACTCCAGCGGCGTCAGCGCGATCGACTGCCCGTCCCGCTTCACGGAGTGACCGGCCACGTCGATCACGAGGTCACCGATGGCGAGCTGCTCCGGCGCCGGCTCCTCCGACCTGCGCAGCCGCGCCCGGATACGGGCGACCAGCTCCTTCGGCTTGAACGGCTTGACGATGTAGTCATCCGCCCCCGACTCAAGGCCGACCACGACATCCACGGTGTCGCTCTTCGCCGTGAGCATCACGATGGGCACGCCTGACTCCGCCCTGATCAGGCGGCACACCTCGATGCCGTCCCGTCCGGGCAGCATCAGGTCGAGCAGCACCAGGTCGGGCTTGGTCTCGCGAAAGGCGGCCAGCGCCTTGTCGCCGTCGGCTACGAAAGACGGCTCAAAACCTTCACCACGCAGCACGATGCCGAGCATCTCGGCAAGTGCGGTGTCGTCGTCGACGACAAGGACTCGTCCCTTCATAAACGACATCATCCCATTAACTAAATCGTTACCTGGCGTGACCTGTCACACAGCACGGCGAGAGCCCCTGTGGTCACGGGCGACACGACACCCTCCTCGGTGACGATCGCCGTCACCAGCTCCGGCGGCGTCACATCGAACGCCGGGTTGTACGCCCGGGTCCCACGGGGTGTCACCGGTATCCCGCCTCCCCCTTCCGCTCCCGCCGTCCACGGCACGGCGACCTCGGTCACCTCGTGTCCGGCCCGCTGCTCGACCTCGATCGACGCTCCGTCCGGCGTCGTCGCGTCCACCGTCGTCACCGGCGCCACGACGAGGAACGGCACCCGGTGGTACCTGGCCAGCACGGCGAGGGGATAGCTCCCCACCTTGTTCGCCACCGAACCGTCGGCCGCGATCCGGTCCGCCCCGATCAGCACCGCGTCCACCTCCCCGGCCGCGAACAACGAACCAGCCGCGTTGTCCGTGAGCACCGTGTACGGCATCCCGTTGCGGGCCGCCTCGTACGCCGTCAGACGCGCGCCCTGGAGCAACGGACGCGTCTCGTCCACCCACAGCCTGCTCAACCGCCCCGCCCGGTGCGCCTCCAGGGCCACCGCGAACGCCGTGCCCTCCCCGCCGGACACCAGCGCCCCGGTGTTGCAGTGCGTCAGCACCCTATGGGCGCCGCCGGGCAAGAGGTCGTCCAGCAGGGCGAGACCGTGCCGCGCCATCCGCGCACTGGCCTCCGCATCCTCCCGGTGCAGCGCCCGAGCGGCACCGAGCGCCGCCTCGGCGGCCTGCCGCCGGTCACCACCACCGGCGAGCGCGGCCCGGTACGGAGCCAAGGCCCTGCGCACGCCCACCGCGAGGTTCACCGCGGTAGGCCGGGCACCCGCCAACTCGGCGGCGGCAGCGCCCACATCGACGCCCCGCGCGGCGGCCAGCGCGACCCCGTACGCCCCGGCGATCCCGAGCAACGGCGCCCCCCGCACGGCGAGCGTCCGGATCGCGTCCACCAGCGCGGGCACATCCGCGCACACCAACTCGGCCTCCTCGGCAGGCAGCCTCCGCTGGTCCAGGAGAACCACTACGGGTCCTTCGGGCGGCTCCTCCCAGCGGATGACGGGAATCGGCGACCGGTTGTCCTTGCCGGATTGCGCGCACTGATCAGCCATGCCGTCAGTCTGCCCCGTACCCGGCGGACCATGGCAGGCCCTGCGGGCCGCACCACCCCCGGTCCCCTTGCGGGCCCCGCGTGGCACGATGGCTGCCAACTCGCCGCCGCACCCGCGGACAGGCACCGTGAAGGAGCGACAATGAACGACACTCCGGGCTGGGCCTCGCCCGGATCTGCCCCATCGGACGGCCCGCAGCCGGACTCCTCCGGTGCGCAGCCTCCGGAGCAGCCCTCGGACCGAGGCGGTGCGGATCAGCCGCAGCAGCCTTCGACCTGGTCCCAGGAGCAGCCGCCGCCAGGGCAGTGGAGCGCTCCCCGCCCTCAGGGCCCCGGCCAGGTCCCGCCACCGCCCGGCTCCAACTGGGGCCGTCCCCCCGCCGGCCCCGGCGGCTGGGGTGGCCCGCCTCCCGGTCCCCACGGCTACGGCGGCTGGGGTTGGGGACCGCCGCTCGCGGCCAAGCCCGGCGTGATCCCGCTGCGCCCGCTCGGCGTCGGCGAGATACTCGACGGCGCCGTCTCCACCCTGCGCACCTACTGGCGCACGGTCCTCGGCATCGTGCTGCCCGTCGCAGTCGTCACAGAACTCTTCGTCATCCTGCTGCAGAGGTTCGTCCTCGACAACAGCTCCGCCGCCGACACCCTCCGCGACCCCCACGCCTCCCCCTCCGAGCTGAGCCACGCCGCGGGCGTCAGTCTGCTCAGCTCCGGCGCCCTCCTCCTGGTCACACTGCTCGGCACCATCATCGCGACTGCCCTGCTCACGACCGTCACCAGCCGCGCCGTGCTCGGCAAGCCCGCGACCACCGCGGACGCCTGGCGCGACGCCCGCCCACAGCTCGCACGACTGCTCGGGCTGACACTTCTGCTGCCGCTCACAGCCTTCGCGATCGTCTTCGCGGGAGCCCTCCCCGGCATCGTCATCACCCTCACGGGCGCAAGCACCGCAGGGGACGCACTCAGGGACCTCGGCGTCCTCGCCGGTGCGATCGTCTCCGTGTGGATCATGATCCGTTTCTCGCTCGCCTCGCCCGCGCTGATGCTGGAGAAGCAAGGCATCCGCAAGTCGCTGAGCCGCTCCGTGAAGCTGGTGCACGGCTCGTGGTGGCGGATCTTCGGCATCCAGTTGCTGACTCAGTTGATCGCGCTCATCCTCGTGATGATCATCATGATCCCCTTCACTCTCCTCGCCGGATCGCTCAGTCAGCACGGCATGAGCGGCCTCCTCACAGGCGACACCAGCCGCCTCGGCTGGACGTTCCTCCTCGTCACCGGGGTCGGCTCGGTGATCAGCCGCATGCTCACCTTCCCGATCACCGCGGGAGTGATCGTGCTGCTCTACATCGACCAGCGCATCCGACGTGAGGGCCTCGACCTCGACCTGGCCCGCGCCGCCAGGGTCGAAGCTCACGGCTCGCACGCCCCCACCCCGGGGAGCTGATGCGGTGAGCGCGGCGGGGGGAGCGCTGAGCGTCGCACTGGTGCTGTCGCACTCGGGCGACACACCACCGGTGACCGTCCCGCGCGACCCGGCGCGCGAGGCGGCCCGGGACGAACTGTCCAAGGGGATGTACCACGAGCACGACCCCGGCCTGCTGGAACGTGCCCTCGACGCCCTCTGGGACCGGGTCGCCCGGCTCTTCGGCTCGGCTTCGACCGTGACGCCCGGCGGCCCGGTCGGCCTCTTCGTCGTCGCGCTGGTGATCCTGGCGATCGCCGCGGCCCTGTGGTGGCGGCTGGGCCCCCCGCGCCGCACGCCCACCTCGTCGACGCCCGCGCCACTCTTCGACAACCGCCCCCGCAGCGCGGCCGAACACCGGGCCGCCGCCGAGGCGCACGCCGCCCAGGGCCACTGGAACCGGGCCGTCCAGGAACGCATGCGCGCCGTCGTCCGCTCCCTGGAGGAACGTGCCCTCCTCGATCTGCGCCCCGGCCGCACCGCCGACGAGGCCGCAGCCGAGGCGGGCCGCTCCCTCCCGGCCCACACGGACCGGCTGCGCGCCGCCGCCCGCGACTTCGACGCCGTCGCATACGGCGGCCGATCCGCCGACGAAGAGACGTACCGTCGGCTCGCCGCCCTCGACGACGACCTGGAACACAGCAGGCCCCACCGCACCGACAGCACCCACAGCACGGCCCGCGCCGCCCGCCAGGGAGCCGCCGGATGACCGCAGAGGCCACGCTTCCGCCCACCTCGGCCTCGCCCACCGCCCGCCAGATATGGACCCGGACGCGCGGTGTGCTGATCGCCGTCGCACTCCTGCTGACCGGCGCGCTCGCGATCGCCCTGCTCCAGTCCGGCACCCGGCACGGCCGGCTCGACCCTCGCTCCGCCGACCCCTACGGCAGCCGCGCCGTCACCGCCCTCCTCGCCGACCGGGGCGTGTCCACACGCGTGGTCACCACCCTCGACCAGGCCCGTGCCGCCGTCGGCCCCGACAGCACCCTCCTGATCGCCGTACCCGACCTGCTGACACCCCACCAGCAGACGCTGCTGCGCGAGGCGACACAGGACTCCGGCGGCCGGACGATCCTGATCGCCCCCAAGAACTCCGTCGACACCCTGGCCTCTGGGGTCTCGGCAGACCCCGTCACCAGCTTCGATCCGCTGCTCACCCCCGGCTGCGAGTTGCTCGCCGCACGGCGAGCGGGCACCGCCGGCACCGGAGGCGTCCGCTACCACACCGAGGTCCCCGGGGCCGACAGGTGCTACCCGAGCGAGGGCCGACCCACCCTGGTACGCCTCCCGAACGCCTCCGGGGGCGACACCGTCCTGCTCGGCGCCCCCGACATCCTGTACAACGACCGTCTCGACGAGCAGGGCAACGCCTCGCTCGCCCTCCAACTGCTCGGTTCCCGCACCCACTTGGTCTGGTACCTCCCCTCGCTCTCCGACACCCCGGCCACCGGCCAGGACCGGCGGAACTTTCTCGACCTGCTCCCCTCGGGCTGGCTCTGGGGCACGCTGCAACTCTTCATCGCGGCGGCCCTGGCCGCCCTGTGGCGGGGGCGCCGACTCGGCCCCCTGGTATCCGAAAGACTCCCCGTGGCGATCCGCGCCTCCGAAACCGCCGAAGGCCGCGCCCGCCTCTATCGCAAGGCCGACGCCCGCGACCGCGCGGCCGACGCCCTGCGCTCCTCCACCCGTACTCGCCTCGCACCCCTCGTCGGCATCCCGGTCGCCCAGGCGCACGCCTCCGAGGCCCTGCTCCCCGCGCTGTCCGCCCGCCTCCACGGCGACGGCCAGTCCCTGCACTCGCTCCTCTTCGGCCCGCCGCCCCGCGACGACGCGGCCCTGATCACCCTCGCCGACCAACTCGACGCCCTCGAAAGAGAGGTACGCCGTCCATGATGGACCCGACCACTGACAACGCCGGGTACACCGGGGACCCGGACACCGCCCGCGCCTCGCTCGAGGCCCTGCGCGCCGAGATCGCCAAAGCCGTGGTCGGCCAGGACCCCGCCGTGACCGGACTCGTCGTCGCTCTCCTGTGCCGCGGACACGTTCTTCTTGAAGGAGTCCCCGGGGTCGCCAAAACGTTGCTCGTCCGCGCACTTGCGTCGGCGCTCGATCTCGGCACGAAGCGCGTCCAGTTCACGCCGGACCTGATGCCCAGCGACGTCACGGGCTCCCTCGTCTACGACGCCCGGACCGCCGCGTTCTCCTTCCAGCCCGGCCCGGTCTTCACCAACCTCCTCCTCGCGGACGAAATCAACCGCACCCCGCCCAAGACCCAGTCGTCCCTCCTGGAGGCCATGGAGGAACGCCAGGTAACGGTCGACGGCACCCCGCACCCGCTCCCCGAGCCGTTCCTCGTGGCCGCGACACAGAACCCGGTCGAGTACGAGGGCACCTATCCCCTCCCCGAAGCCCAACTCGACCGCTTCCTGCTCAAACTGACGATCCCTCTCCCCTCCCGCCAGGACGAGATCGACGTCCTCACCCGCCATGCCGAGGGCTTCGACCCGCGCGACCTGCGCGCCGCCGGCGTACGCCCCGTGGCGAACGCGGCCGACCTGCAGAACGCCCGCGCCGCCGTCGCGAAGACAACCGTCTCCCCCGACATCACGGCCTACGTCGTGGACATCTGCCGCGCGACCCGCGAATCCCCGTCCCTGGCCCTCGGTGTCTCACCCCGCGGCGCGACGGCCCTCCTCGCCACCTCCCGCGCCTGGGCCTGGCTGACAGGCCGGGACTACGTCATCCCGGACGACGTGAAGGCGCTGGCCCTCCCGACCCTCCGCCACCGCGTGCAGCTCCGACCCGAGGCGGAGATGGAGGGCGTGACCGCGGACTCGGTCATCACCGCGATCCTCGCCCACGTCCCGGTCCCCCGCTGATGGCGCTCACCGGACGCGCCGCCCTGCTGGCGGCACTCGGCGCCTTCCCGGTCGGCATCTGGCCCGGCTGGACGGGCATCCTCGCCGTCAACGGCCCGCTCGCCCTCGCCTGCGCCTGCGACTTCGCGCTGGCCGCACCCGTACGCCGCCTGGGCCTGACCCGATCCGGCGACACATCGGTACGCCTCAGCGAATCGGCCGAGGTGACGCTCACCGTCACCAACCCTTCCGGCCGCCCCCTGCGCGCCCGTCTCCGGGACGCCTGGCCGCCCAGCAGTTGGCAGCCCGGCACCGAAGTGACCGCGTCGCGCCACACGCTGACGGTCCCTCCGGGCGAACGCCGCCGCGTCACCACACGGCTGTGTCCCACCCGCCGAGGCGATCGCCACGCGGACCGCGTCACGATCCGTTCGTACGGGCCCCTCGGCCTCTTCTCCCGCCAGGGCACCCACACCGTCCCCTGGACGGTGCGCCTCCTGCCTCCCTTCACGAGCCGCAAGCACCTCCCCTCCAAGCTGGCCCGCCTACGTGAACTGGACGGCCGCACCAGTGTGTTGAGCCGCGGTGAGGGAACGGAGTTCGACAGCCTGCGCGAGTACGTCCCGGGGGACGACACCCGGAACATCGACTGGCGGGCGACGGCACGCCGGTCCTCGGTCGCGGTACATACCTGGCGTCCCGAACGCGACCGCCACATTCTCCTGGTCCTGGACACGGGCCGGACCTCCGCAGGACGGGTGGGCGATGCCCCACGCCTGGACGCCGCCATGGACGCGGCACTCCTGCTGGCCGCCCTGGCCTCCCGCGCCGGCGACCGCGTGGACCTGCTCGCCTACGATCGCCGGGTCCGCGCCCTGGTCCAGAACCGCGCCACCCGCGAAGTCCTTCCCTCGCTGGTCGACGCGATGGCGACCCTGGAACCAGAACTCCTCGAGTCGGACGCACGAGGCCTGACGGCCGCCGCACTCCGCACTGCCCCACGCCGCTCCTTGATCGTCCTGTTCACCACCCTGGACGCGGCCCCGCTCGAAGAGGGACTTCTCCCGGTGCTGCCCCGCCTGACCCAGCGCCATACGGTGCTGCTGGCGTCGGTGGCGGACCCGCACATCGCCCGCATGGCCACCGCACGTGGCAGCACAGAAGCGGTGTACGAGGCAGCGGCGGCGGCCACAGCCCAGACGGAACGCGCCCGCACGGCCGAGCAACTACGCCGTCGTGGCGTGACGGTCGTGGACGCGACACCGGAAGACCTGCCGTCGGCACTGGCGGACGCATATCTGTCACTGAAGGCCGCAGGTCGTCTCTGAGAGAGACCTCGAGTTCGGGAGGCGGGGTATTTCCCCGGCGTGTCCTCCCAAGGAAATAC
>NZ_JAMWMR010000045.1 GCF_023887685.1 Streptomyces macrolidinus
TCCCCGGGCTTCAGCCCGAGGAGCAAGTCAATGGACGGACGAACTGCGCAACGGCGCCGACGAGTTCTGATCCCCCACCCGCCGTACACGACGGAACCCGCCCCGGTCGTCACCACCGACGACCGGGGCGACGGCACACCGGCCCGGCGGGATCACGGGTCGGTCGGGATCAGCGCAGCGCCCCCGCCTCGATCCCCAGCAGCTCCGACAGCGCGCGTTCGCCCGCCGTCGTGATCTTCACGGCTCGCTCGGAGCCGATAGGGACGCACCAGCCCGCGTCCAGGGCGTGACGGCACAGGGCCGAGCCTGCGGCGCCCGCGAGATGGGGGCGGCGCTCGGTCCAGTCCAGGCAGGCGCGGGCCAGCGGGCGGCGGCCCTTGCGGTCGAGGACGATCCCGGTGGCCTCGAACCAGCTCAGGCCCGCGTCGGTGAGCGCGAACCGACTGCCTGCGCCCGCCTGTTCGGGCGTCGCCTCGCTCGTCAGCAGGCCGTGGGCGGTCAGCGCGTCGGTCAGCGTGGTGCCGAGTCGCCCGGCGAGATGGTCGTAGCAGGTACGGCCCCGGGCCATCGCTGACCCCGCGCTCGACTCCCGCAGACTGCGCGGGCGCTCCGCCTCGGCGTCCGGCGGAAGCTGTGCGGCCATATCCTCGATCAACTGAGCGACCCGCGCGTCGGCCAGCCGCACATAGCGGTGCCGCCCCTGCCGCTCCTCGGCCAGCAGCCCGCCCGCGACCAGCTTGCCCAGATGCTCGCTCAGCGTCGACGCGGCGACGCCCGCGTACCGCGCCAACTCCCCGGCGGTCCATGCCCGTCCGTCCAGCAGCGCCAGCAGACAGGTGGCCCGTGTCTCGTCGGCGATCAGAGCGGCCAGCGCGGCGAGCCCCGGCGCCTGAGAGCCCCTGGGCCGCGCCCGCCCCGCGTTCCTGGTGGTCATGCACCCCAGCATGAGGCACGGACACTTCGACGACGACCGAAGTATGGGGACCGAAGTGCGGCGGCCGAAGTACGAGGACCGAAGCGCGCGGCCCGCTACCGGTCCTCGTCGTCCTCGTGCAGCAGTTCGTACTGCCGCTCCAGCCCGTCCAGCAGCGCCGTCAGCCCCGTCTCGAAGGCCCGTTCGTCGACCCGTTCCTGCCGCTCGGCGAGGCGGTGGGCCTGCCCGAGGTGGGGGTAGTCGGCCGGGTCGTACGCCGTCTCGTCGTCCACGAACCCGCCCGCGAACGAACCGAGCGCGGACCCCATGACGAAGTAGCGCATCAACGCGCCGATGGAGGTGGCCTGCGCGGGTGGCCAGCCCGCCTCGACCATCGCCCCGTACACGGCGTCCGCGAGCCGCAGCGCGGCCGGACGGCGGCCGGGCCCGCGGGCCAGTACGGGCACGATGTTCGGGTGGTCGCGCAGCGCGGTGCGGTAGGAGAGCGCCCAGTCGTGCAGCGCGGTCCGCCAGTCGCGGCCGTCCGCGAACATCGACAGGTCGACCTGGGCGCTCACCGAGTCCGCGACCGCCTCCAGGATCTGGTCCTTGGTGCGGAAGTGGTTGTAGAGGGACGGGCCGCTGACCCCGAGTTCGGCGGCGAGGCGGCGGGTGGAGACGGCCGCGAGCCCCTCCGCGTCCACCAGCGTCCGTGCCGCGGCGACGATGCGGTCGGTACTGAGGAGGGGCTTGCGGGGTCGGGCCATGGCGGACATCGTAGGGCGGCGGGCGGATACCCGGCGCCGCCGGGCTTCTGAGTATCTGTACTGAGTACCTGGGCGGATGTGGCGCGGGCCACGTCCGGCGAGGCTGGTCCCATGAGTGAGACACCGGTCAAGCAACAGAGCACGGCGGCGTTCTACGGGCAGGCCGTCGCGTCCTTCTCGGTGGCCATGGCCGCGACCGCCATCGGTATCGTCCGGCTGGACGCCAGTGCGTGGGTGCGGGGGTTCCTGGCCATCGCCGTCCTGTATCTGGTCACCTCCGCGTTCACGCTCGCCAAGGTGATCAGGGACCGCCAGGAGGCGGGCCAGATCGTCAGCCGGGTCGATCAGGCCCGGGTGGAGAAGCTGCTCGCGGCGCACGACCCCTTCGAGAAGCTGTGACCAGCCGGGCTAAGCGCCCGCTCAGCTTCGGCGGTATGGTTGACCCCTGCCGGTGAGAAGGGGCGAATGAGCGATGAGTGGGGCGCGGGAGTCGGACGGCGAGGCGCAGCCATGGGCCGAGGTCACCCCTGACGCGGCCCGGCGGCTGCTCGTCGCCGCCGTGGAGGCCTTCGCCGAGCGCGGCTACCACGCGACGACGACGCGCGACATCGCGGGCCGGGCGGGCATGAGCCCGGCCGCGCTCTACATCCACTACAAGACCAAGGAAGAACTGCTCCACCGCATCAGCCGGGTCGGCCACGAGAAGGCCCTGGAGGTGCTGAACACGGCGGCGCGCGGCGCGGGCACCGCCGCCGAGCGGCTGGCCGAGGCGGTGCGTTCGTTCGTGTGCTGGCACGCCGCGCAGCACACGGTCGCCCGGGTCGTGCAGTACGAACTGGACGCGCTCGGCCCGGAGGCCTGGGCCGAGATCCGCGGACTGCGCCGCCAGGTCGACGCCGAGGTGCGCGGGATCATCGAGGACGGCGTGGCGTCCGGCGAGTTCGACGTGCCGGACGTCCGGGGCACCACCCTCGCGGTGCTGTCCCTGTGTATCGACGTCGCCCGCTGGTTCAGCGCCGACGGCCCCCGGACCCCCGACGAGGTCGGCGCGCTCTACGCCGACCTCGTCCTGCGGATGGTGGGCGCGAAGCAGGACGCGTCCCGCCCGGCGTGAAGCAGGACGCATCCCGCTCAGGAACGTAGGACGCGCCCCGCTCAGGAACGTAGGACGCGTCCCGCTCAGAACGAGTAGCGGACCACCGACTCGGCCACACAGACCGGCTTGTCGCCGCCCTCCCGCTCCACGACGTAGGCGAGGGTCATCTGCACCCCGCCCGGCACGTCCTCGACACCGGTGATCGTCGCGGTGGAGCGCAGCCGGGAGCCGACGGGGACCGGGGCGGGGAAACGGACCTTGTTCGTCCCGTAGTTGACGCCCATCCGCACGCCCTCGACATCGATGAGCTGCGGCCCGAACAGCGGGAGCAGCGACAGGGTGAGATAGCCGTGGGCGATGGTCGTGCCGAAGGGGCCGCTCGCCGCCTTCTCCGGGTCCACATGGATCCACTGGTGATCGCCTGTGGCGTCCGCGAACAGGTCGATCCGCTTCTGGTCGATCTCCAGCCAGTCGCTGTACCCCAGTTGTTCGCCCACCGCCGCCTTCAGCTCGTCGGCGGATGCGAACGTCCTCGGCTCTGCCATGTCCCCGGCCTTTCGCCTCATGAAGTCGCTCTGTCTGGAACCGTGTCCAAGAACGATGTCTGAACGATGTCTAAGCAACTGCTTAGCATGGTCGGATGGCGGAGGCCTGTCAACGGACCGGGCCCGCGCCGCCGTGGGTAGGCTCGGTGGATGCCCAAGATCCCCGAGAAGATCCATGAGTTGACCGTCGGCCAACTGTCGGCCCGCAGCGGAGTCGCCGTCTCCGCCCTGCACTTCTACGAGGCCAAGGGGCTGATCAGCAGCCGCCGCACCGCGGGCAACCAGCGCCGCTACCAGCGGGACGCGCTGCGCCGGGTCGCCTTCGTCCGCGCCGCGCAGCGCGTCGGCATCCCCCTGGCCACCATCCGCGAGGCGCTGGCCCGGCTCCCCGAGGAGCGCACCCCGACCAAGGAGGACTGGGCCCGGCTCTCCGAGGCCTGGCGCTCCGAACTGGACGAGCGCATCAGCCAGTTGAGCCGCCTGCGCGACCACCTCACGGACTGCATCGGCTGCGGCTGCCTGTCCCTGGAGACCTGCGTCCTGTCCAACCCCGACGACATCTTCGGCGAACAGAGCTCGGGCTCACGGCTGCTGGTGAACCGCGGCAAGGGCCGCCGCGCCCGTGCCCAGGAGCGCGGGGAGCAGGAGGAGGCGACCGGATGCTGCCGCTGAACGGGCCCGCGCGCCCCCGGCGGACAGAGGGCTGGTAACGTCGCCCTCTTCGGCCGACGGCAACGTCGCGCACGGAGCCCTGACAGGACGAACTCTCTTGTTCTCAAGCGCGCGCCGACTGCTGCCGCAGAGCGCGCGGGCCATGGCGGACGGCAGCCTGGAGGGCGTCGGCCGGGGCGACCACAGGCTGAGTTGGGTGGACTGGCGTTCCTGGCCCCGCACCGCAGGCGCGTGCCATCGAGGCGTTCCTGTTGGTGCGCGAGGGCCGATGACACGGCGGTGGAGGAGCTCCAGCCATGGCTCGCCCGCCACGCGCCCGACCGTCTCCGCGCCCAGGGCGAGCCCCGTCTCGCCGAGCAGGCGGCCGTCCTCGCCTTCCCTCAGGAGCGGCGCTGGGACCTCCTGCACTGATCCAAGGCCCCTGTCAGCGCACGACAGAGGGGGTACGGTTCCCCCACGCACCCCCCGTGTCGGCCCGGTTCAGGCCGACACCAGCAGTCGTGCCCGCCTGGCCTCCGCCAGTGCCCCCGGTGTGAGGACCGGGCGTGGGACCACGATGCCGCAGTCCACGCAGACCGGGCCCGAGGAGGGCTCGCGTGCCAGGTCGTACCGCCAGACGAGGTGGTCACCGGCGCACACCGGGCAGGTCGAGCCCGGCTGCCGCTCCAGCGCGGCGATGAGCCGGCGCAGTACCTCGGCCAGTGGTTCATGAGGATGGACGGACGGGTCGTCGCACCAGGCGATCCCGAAGCCGCCCCAGGTCAGCCGGTGCCAGTCGTCCACACTGCCCGGCCTGCGCAGTCCCTCCTGCTTCTCCTTCCTGCGCCGCTTCGTGAACTCCGCCTCGTAGTCCAACCAGACGGAGCGGGCCTCCTCCAGCTCCTCCAGCGCGGCCACGAGCCGCGCCGGGTCGGGGGAGCGGTCCTCGGGTCCGAACCCGGCCCGGGAGCACAGATGGTCCCACGTCGCCCGATGCCCGTAAGGGGCGAACTTCTCAAGGCACTTGCGCAGTGAATAGCGTCGCAGTGCCAGATCGCACCGCGGATCTCGCACCTGTCTCGCCAGACTCCGGAAACCGGCCATCGCCCTGCACCTCCGTCACACCTGCATCTGAACTGCGGTCACTTCGGCGTCGTCGTAGGGACGTCGCCGAATAGACGTATCGACACGCGATTCGGCTCCATCCGGTCCCCGATGCCCGCACTCGACGTCCGACGACCGTCATGAGCCACCCTCCGAGCCGTGCGCGGCGCCTTCCCCGCGCCGCCGTTCCCCGCCGGGACCCGGCGCCCACGTGAACTGCACCGAATCCACGAATAGTTGACGCATGTTCATCTTCACTCGCGGTGATACCGGCGGTAACGTCCGGCCCACCATCGTCCGGAGGAGCTGCCATGCCACGGCGCACCCCAGGTACCACACTCGACACCCTGAGAACTCCCCGCCGATTCCCCAAGTTCCTCAAGGCCGCGTCGATATGCGCGCTCGTCGCCGGTCTGCTGTCCCCGGTCACCGCGGGCGCCGCTCGGGCGGCGACCGCCGACGACCACTGCGGCGGCCAGTGCTCGGACATCCTGCCGCCAGGCGAGAACGGCAACGCCACCCTCGCCGAGATCCTGCTCAACCAGGCCTTCGGGACCCAGCCCGCGCACGCGGAGGACCAGCTCGGCCCCTACGCCGACCTGGCCAAGGGCTACCCGACGCTCACCGACGACAAGATCAACAGCTTCTTCAACGACGCCTCGTTCGGCGTCCCCTCGGACCAGGTCGCCTCCACCGAGAAGCCCGCCGGGCGCGGCGACGTCACGATCGTGCGCGACAAGAAGTCCGGGGTGCCGCACATCACGGGCACCACCCGCTACGGCACCGAGTTCGGCGCCGGATACGCCGCCGCCGAGGACCGGTTGTGGCTCATGGACGTCTTCCGGCACGTGGGGCGCGGCCAGTTGACGTCCTTCGCGGGCGGCGCCCCCGCCAACCAGGGCCTCGAGCAGCAGTTCTACCGCAGCGCGCCCTACACCGAGGCCGACCTCCAGGCACAGATCGATACCGCGGTGGCCAAGGGCGGCGCGCGCGGCCGGCAGGCACTCGCCGACGTGGACGCCTATCTCGCCGGGATCAACGCCTATATCGACGCCTCCGACGCGGGCCGCTACTTCCCCGGCGAGTACGACCTGACCGGCCACAAGGACCCGATCACCAACGCCGGGACCATCGAGCACTTCAAGGCAACCGACCTGGTCGCCCTGTCCTCCGTGATCGGCTCGCTGTTCGGCTCCGGCGGGGGCGGCGAGGTGACCAACGCGCTCTCGCTGCTGGCCGCGCAGGCCGAGTACGGCGTCCAGGAGGGCACCCGGGTCTGGGAGTCCTTCCGCGAGCGCAACGACCCCGAGGCCGTCCTCACCCTCCACGACGGCCAGAGCTTCCCGTACGCCGCGAAGCCGGCCACCGCGCAGGGCGAGGCCCTGCCCGACCCCGGCTCGGTGACCCAGGAGCCGCTGGTCCACGACCGCACGGGCAGCGCGACCGGTTCGGCCGCGAAGGGCGCGGCCACCACGGCGGCGAAGGCGGCCGTGTCCTCGGCCCGGCGCGGCATGTCCAACGCCCTGGTCGTCAGCGGTGCGCACACCGCGAGCGGCCACCCCGTCGCCGTCTTCGGCCCGCAGACCGGCTACTTCGCCCCGCAGTTGCTGCTGCTCCAGGAGATCCAGGGGCCGGGCATCAGCGCTCGTGGCGCCTCCTTCGCGGGCTTGAGCATGTACGTCGAACTCGGCCGCGGCCAGGACTACTCGTGGAGCGCCACGACCTCCGGCCAGGACATCATCGACACCTACGCCGTCGAGCTGTGCCAGGACGACGTCCACTACCTGTACCACGGCACGTGCACGGCCATGGACAAGGTCGAGCAGGCCAACTCCTGGAAGCCGACCCTCGCCGACGGCACCGCGGCGGGCTCGTACACGATGCGCGTCTGGCGCACGAAGTACGGCCCGGTGCAGTACCGCGCGACCGTCGGCGGCAAGAAGGTCGCCTACACCACCCTGCGCTCCTCCTACCGGCACGAGGTCGACTCCATCATCGGCTTCCAGATGCTCAACGACCCGGACGCCGTCAAGGGCCCGCAGGACTTCCAGAAGGCCACGCAGCACATCAACTTCACGTTCAACTGGTTCTACGCCGACGCGCAGCACACCGCGTACTACAACAGCGGCGACAACCCGGTACGCGCGAACGGCGTCGACGCCGAGTTCCCCGTGTGGGCGCAGTCGGCGTACGAGTGGAAGAACTGGGACCCGGCCACCAACACCGCCGACTACACGCCGACTTCGGCCCACCCGAACTCCATCGACCAGGACTACTACATCTCCTGGAACAACAAGCAGGCCAAGGACTACACGGCCGCGCCCTGGGGCGAGGGCTCCGTGCACCGCGGTGATCTGCTGGAGGACCGGGTGAAGGCGCTGGTCACGGCGGGCGGGGTGACCCGCGCCTCGCTGACCCGGGCGATGGCGGACGCGGCCCTCGCGGACCTGCGCGCCGAGGACGTACTGCCCAATCTGCTGAAGGTGATCGGCAGTTCACAGGTCACCGACCCCACGGCAGCCGCGGCGGTGAGCAAGCTCCAGGCCTGGGTGGCCGCGGGCGCCCGGCGCACCGAGACCTCGGCGGGCTCCAAGGCCTACGCGAACGCCGACGCCGTCCGCATCCTCGACGCCTGGTGGCCGCTGCTGGTGAAGGGCGAGTTCGAGCCCCGTCTCGGCAGCGACCTGTACACGGCGTTCACCGCGAACCTGCCGGTCGACGAGTCCCCGTCGGCCGGGCACGGGGCGACCGGCTCGCACGCCGGTAGCGCCTTCCAGTACGGCTGGTGGAGCTATGTCGACAAGGACATCCGCGCGGTCCTCGGCGAGCCGGTGCAGGGCCCCCTCGCGCAGACGTACTGCGGCGGAGGGAACCTCGGCGCCTGCCGGGACATGCTGATCAGCACGCTGAAGCAGGCGGCGGGCACCCCGGCGGCCCAGGTCTACCCGGGCGACGACCAGTGCTCGGCGGGTGACCAGTGGTGCGCGGACTCGATCGCCCAGCGCGCGCTCGGCGGTATCAAGCACGGCAAGATCAGTTGGCAGAACCGGCCCACCTACCAGCAGGTGGTGGAGTACACCTCGCACCGGTGAGCCGTCCGGCGGCGGGCCGACACGCGAGCAGGCCCGCCGCCGTGGCTCACTTGTAGAGCAGGTAGCCCTTGCGGACCTTCCGGAACGCGGCGAGTTCCTGCCGCCAGCCCGCCACCACCGCGTCGGTGTCGGCGCCCGTGTCGATCATCGTGCGCACGCGCGTGGACCCGGTCAGCTTGTCGATCCAGTTGTCGGAGCGCCAGGCGAAGTCGCTCCAGACCTGTTTGGCGGTGACGAGCAGCCCGACCCCGGTCCGTACGGGGTCGAAGGCAGCCCGGTCGTGGACGTGGAGTTGTACGCCGCCGACCGTGACGCCCTGGAACTTGGAGAAGGTGGGCGCGAAGTAGGCCTCCCGGAAGCGCACGCCCGGCAGCCCGAGCGTGTTCGCGGCCTCGGCCCAGCGGCCGTCGATGCCCTCGGCGCCGAGCAGTTCGAAGGGCCGGGTGGTGCCACGGCCCTCCGACAGGTTGGTGCCTTCGAACAGACAGGTGCCGGAGTAGACGAGCGCGGTGTCCGGAGTCGGCATGTTGGGGCTCGGCGGCACCCAGGGCAGCCCGGAGGCGTCGTAGAACTGCGACCTGCTCCAGCCGGTCATCAGTACGGTCTCCAGCCGCACCGGCTTGGTCAGGAACTCCCCGTTGAACAGCCGCGCCAGCTCGGCGACCGTCATGCCGTGCGCCTGGGAGATCGGCTGCCGTCCGACGAACGTCGCGAACTCCGGGTGCAGCACCGGGCCGAGGGCCTCCCGGCCGGTCATCGGGTTCGGGCGGTCGAGGACCACGAACCGCTTGCCGGCCAGCGCGGCGGCCTCCATGCAGTCGTAGAGCGTCCAGATGTACGTGTAGAAGCGGGCGCCCGCGTCCTGGATGTCGAAGACGACCGTGTCCACACCGGAGGCGGTGAAGACGTCGGCGAGCGGCTGCCCGCTCTTGAGGTACGTGTCGTACACGGGCAGCCCGGTGGCCGGGTCGTCGTAGCGGCCCTCGGATCCGCCCGCCTGCGCGGTGCCACGGAAGCCGTGCTCCGGGCCGAACACGGCGACCAGGTTCACCCGGCGGTCGGCGTGCATGACGTCCACGATGTGGCGTACGTCCCGGGTGATGCCGGTCGGGTTGGTGACGACGCCGACCCGCTGACCGGCGAGTGGCGCGTACCCGTCGGCCACCAGGCGCTCGAAGCCGGTCCGCAGCGGCCCGCCGCGCTCCTCGGGCGCCGCCTGGGCCTCGGCGACCGGGACCGTCGAGGCCCAGGCCGCGGCGGCCGTGGTGGCGAGCAGGCTCCGTCTGGACAGCTTCATACGGTGACCTCCGTGATCTCGGCACGTGTCATGCCCACGCACGCTAGCGTGCGCCGGGGCGACACGGAACGCGTCGGACCGGAACGCGCCGCACCGGTGTCGGATCGCCCGCGCGGGACCCTCACGGCTCTCCCTTCCCCACGCCATACCGACCGGTTAGTCTGCGCTGTCGGATGTCGTGGCGTCGGAGGAGGCCGAGGGTGGAAGCGAAGGCCGTTCGGGATGCGGCAGTGGTGGTCACCGGGGCCGGGAGCGGGATCGGCGCCGCGCTGGCCCGCCGGTTCGCCGCCGAGGGGGCCCGGGTCGTCGTCAACGACCTCGACGCCGGGAAGGCGAAGGCGGTCGCCGAGGAGATCGGCGGCATCGCGCTCGCGGGCGACGCGGGGGCGATCGTCGCCGAGGCGCGGGACGCGCTCGGCGGCACCGTGGACGTGTACTGCGCCAACGCGGGCGTCGCGTCGGGCGGTTCGGAGGCGGCGGGCGAGGCGGTCTGGACGCAGGCCTGGGACGTCAACGTCATGGCCCATGTCCGCGCCGCCGAGGCGCTGCTCCCGGACTGGCTGGAGCGCGGCAGCGGTCGCTTCGTCTCCACCGTCTCCGCCGCCGGACTGCTCACCATGATCGGCGCCGCCCCCTACAGCGTCACCAAGCACGGGGCGTACGCCTTCGCCGAGTGGCTGTCGCTGACGTACCGCCACCGCGGGATCAAGGTGCACGCGATCTGCCCGCAGGGCGTGCGCACCGACATGCTGGCCGCCACCGGCAGCGCGGGCGACCTGGTGCTCCAGCCGACCGCGATCGAGCCGGAGGACGTGGCCGAGGCCCTCTTCCAGGGCATGGCGCAGGACCGCTTCCTGATCCTGCCGCACCCCGAGGTCGCCGAGTACTACCGGGCGCGGGCCACCGACCCCGACCGCTGGCTGGCGACCATGAACCACATCCAGCAGAAGTGGGAGCGGACCCGCTGACCGCGCGTCCCCCCGCGGCGGCCGGGAGCCTGCCGCGGGCGCCGACGGCGGCGAGTGGGAAGATCCTTCGTCGGGAACCGCGTTCCCGTATCCAGGACAGAACGCGTTCCCGTATCCAGGACAGACCATGGAAAGGCAGGTGGCGGCAGTGCCCAGGACCACGGAGGGCGACGGCACCCCCGTCCCGCAGCGGCTGCTCGCCGCCGCCACCCGGCTCTTCGCCGACCAGGGCTACGACCGCACGTCCGTCCAGGAGATCGTGGAGGCGGCCGGCGTCACCAAGGGGGCGCTGTACCACTACTTCGGCTCCAAGGAGGACCTGCTGCACGAGGTGTACGCGCGCATGCTGCGCCTCCAGCAGGAGCGCCTCGACGCCTTCGCGCAGGCCGACGAACCCGTCGAGAAGCGGCTGCGGGACGCCGCCGCCGACGTCGTCGTGACGACGATCGACAACCTCGACGACGCGATGATCTTCTTCCGCTCCATGCACCACCTCGGCCCGGAGAAGCACCAGCAGGTCCGCGCCGAGCGCCGCCGCTACCACGAACGCTTCCGCGCGCTCATCGAGGAGGGCCAGAAGCAGGGCGTCTTCTCCACGGCCACCCCGGCGGACCTGGTGGTGGACTACCACTTCGGCTCCGTCCACCACCTCTCCACCTGGTACCGCCCGGACGGTCCGCTCAGCCCGCAGGAGGTCGCCGACCACCTGGCCGATCTGCTGCTGCGGGCGCTGCGGCCGTGAACCGGGCGACGAGGGCCGCGAGATGCGGCCCTCGTCGCGCAACAGGCCCTAGCGGTACTTCTTCAGCTCCCGGCGCGCCAGCGACCGCTGGTGCACCTCGTCCGGGCCGTCCGCGAGCCGCAACGTGCGGGCCGCCGCGTACAGTTCGGCCAGCGGGAAGTCCTGGCCGACACCGCCCGCGCCGTGCAACTGGATCGCCCGGTCCAGGATGCCCGTCACCGTACGAGGCGTGGCGATCTTGATGGCCTGGATCTCGGTGTGGGCGCCCTTGTTGCCGACGGTGTCCATCAGCCAGGCCGTCTTCAGGACCAGCAGCCGCAGTTGCTCGATCTCGACCCGTGCGTCCGCGATCCAGTTGTGGATCACGCCCTGTTGGGCCAGCGCCTTGCCGAACGCCTCGCGGGACAGCGCCCGTCGGCACATCAGCTCGACCGCCCGCTCTGCCATGCCGATCAGCCGCATGCAGTGGTGGATACGGCCGGGACCGAGACGGGCCTGGGCGATGGCGAAGCCGCCGCCCTCCTCGCCGATGAGGTTCGTCACCGGCACCCGCGCCTGGTCGAACACCACCTCGGCATGCCCGCCGTGGAAGTGGTCCTCGTACCCGAAGACCTGCATCGCCCGCGTGATCGTGACGCCCGGGGTGTCCCGGGGGACCAGCACCATCGACTGCTGGCGCCGGATGTCCGGCCCGTCCGGGTCGGTCTTGCCCATCACGATGAAGATCTTGCAATCCGGGTGCATGGCCCCGGAGATGTACCACTTGCGCCCCGTGATGACGTATTCGTCGCCGTCCTTCTCGATGCGCGTCGTGATGTTCGTGGCGTCCGAGGACGCCACCTCCGGCTCGGTCATCGCGAACGCCGAGCGGATCTCGCCCGCGAGCAGCGGCTCCAGCCACTGCTTCTTCTGCCGCTCGTCGCCGAACTGCGCCAGCACCTCCATGTTGCCGGTGTCCGGTGCCGCGCAGTTGGTGACGGTCGGCGCCAACTGCGGGGAGCGGCCGGTGATTTCGGCGAGCGGCGCGTACTGGAGGTTGGTCAGCCCGGCACCGTGCTCGCTGTCCGGCAGGAACAGGTTCCACAGGCCCTGGCGGCGCGCCTCGGCCTTCAACTCCTCCACCACGGGAGGGTTCTCCCACGGCGAGTCGAGCCGGGCGCGCTGCTCTTCCACGAGTTGCTCGGCCGGGTAGACGTACTCGTCCATGAACGCGAGGAGCTTGGCGCGCAGTTCCTCCGTGCGCGCGTCGAACGCGAAGTCCATGCGGAATCAGCCTTCCTGAAGGCCTGAGCGCAGCGTGGCCAGGCCGTGCTGGATGAAGACGGGGACGAGGTCGCCGATGCGGTCGAAGCCGTGGCCGACCGTCTGACCGAGGGTGTACCGGTAGTGGATGCCCTCCAGGATCACGGCGAGCTTGAACCACGCGAACGCCGTGTACCAGGAGAGCGCGGCCACATCGCGCCCCGAGCGCGCGGCGTACCGCTCCACCAGCTCGGCGGGCGCGGGGTGTCCGGGTGCCTCGGCGGTGGTGGACACGGGCGAGTCGGGCATCCCGAGCGGGGTGCAGTACATCACCAGCAGGCCCAGGTCGGTGAGCGGGTCGCCGAGCGTGGACATCTCCCAGTCGAGGATCGCCTTGATCTGGTCGTCCGCGCCGATGAGGACGTTGTCCAGGCGGTAGTCGCCGTGGACGACGGTGGGGGCGGGGGAGGTGGGCAGATGGCCTCCGAGCAGGGCGTGCAGCTCGTCGATGCCGGGCAGCTCGCGGCCTCGGGAGGCTGTCAACTGCTTGCCCCAGCGTCGCAGTTGGCGCTCGAGGAAGCCCTCGGGCCGCCCGAAGTCGGCCAGCCCCACCTCGGCGGGGTCCACCGCGTGCAGCTCGACGAGGGTGTCGACCAGGGACAGGACGGCCTCGCGGGTGCGCTCCGGGCCCAGCGGGGCGAGCTGGTCGGCGGTGCGGTACGGGGTGCCCGCCACGAAGTCCATCACGTAGAAGGGTGCGCCCAGGACCGACTCGTCCTCGCACAGCAGCACCGGGCGCGGCACGGGCACGGCCGTCGGGTGCAGCGCGCTGAGCACCCGGTGTTCGCGCTTCATGTCATGGGCGGTGGCCAGCACATGGCCGAGTGGGGGGCGCCGGACGACCCAGGTGGCCGCGCCGTCCGAGACGGCGTACGTGAGGTTCGACCGCCCGCCCTCGATCAGCCGGCCGCTCAGGGGGCCGCCGACCAGACCCGGCCGCTCGGCGTCGAGCAGGCCGCGCAGCCGGTCGAGATCGAGTCCCGGTGGGTGCTCTGGGCTCATCAATGCTCCTCCGTACACGGAAACAGGATCAGCATCATGATGCCGACCGGTCGGTATGTCGTCCAGTGCGCAGGGCGAACGTGATCGGCGCCACGCGCTCACGCGTGACCGGCTCGGGCCCGCCCATGGCCGGGTTCACGCGTGGCTGGTCACCATCTCGCCGCCGTTCAGGACCGCCATGTCCCGGAAGGCGGGCAGCGGATCCAGCGGCGCGCCCTCGGGCAGCCCGCCCAACTCGGCGTACGCGCGGTGCAGATCGGCCACCAGCCGCTCGCTCTCGCGCAGCTCCGCGAACGCGCCGAGATCCGTCGCCTCGGCCGCCTCAAGCGGCGTACGGCCCGCCGCGCGCTCGCGCTGCGCGACCTCGGCGACGAACCGCAGATAGCGCTCCGTACGGTCGAACGCGGAGGGGTCGGTGACCGGCCCGTGCCCGGGGACGACGGTCTCCGCGCCCAGCGCGCGCAGCCGCTCCAGCGCCCGCAGCGAGCCGCTGAGCGAGCCCATCAGGAAGAACGGCGTCCCGCCCTCGAAGACCAGGTCGCCGGCGAACAGCACGCGCCGGTGCGGCAGCCAGACCACCGAGTCGCCGACGGTGTGCGCCACCCCCGGGTGCATCACCTCGGCGTCGACCGCGCCGACGTGGACCGTCGTACGGTCCCGGTATGTCAGGTCGGCGCCCAGGATCCGTACGTCCCCGTAGTCGGTCTCCGGCCAGATCAGCGCCAGTTGATGCCCGGCGGCCAGGGCCTCCCGGCGGCAGTCGGCGTGCGAGACGATCGTCGCGGCCGGTACGAAGAAGCCGTTGCCGTACGTGTGGTCGCCATGGTGGTGGGTGTTGACGACCCACCGCGGCGCGGGCGCCCCGGTGGCCGCGATCGCCGCGCCGAGCGCACGCGTACGGCGCTCGGTCGCGGCCGTGTCCACCAGGAGCGTGGCGGTCCCGTCGGTCACGAACCCGGCGTTGTTCACACACCAGCCGCCGTCCGGCTGCACATAGGCGTACACGTCGTCGGCCAGTGCGAGCGTGTAGGGCTTCGCCGCGGTCACGGGACCTCCCGGGTCGTCGTCAAGGGTGACAGGCGAAGCCCAGTGTTCCCGATCGCCGGCGGTCGTCAGTGATCGTCAGTGATCGTCCCAGTGGCCTTCGTGCCGGGCGTGCCGATGGCCGTCGTGGAGGTAGTCGACGTGGTCGCCGTGCTGGACGGGACGATGTCCGCAGCCCTCGCCGTGCTGGTGCTCGTGCCCCTGGTGCGAGACGTGCCGGCTGGGCTCGCACTCGTCCCAGTGGCCCTGGTGCTCGCGGTGCAGATGCCCGTCGTGCGCGTAGTCGACGTGGTCGCCGTGCGGCACGGCGTCGTGCCCGCAGGCCGGGCCGTGGCTGTGGCGGTGTGCGGTGTGGTCGCGGTGGGGGGTGCTCATGGCGCTCACCTTCACCTTCTCGGCAGCAGTCCTGCCGTGCCTCGCCTCCCAGGCTAGCCAAACGGGACTTGTCCGGCTCGGCGGTACTCCTTGAGTCGCTCGTACGCGGCCAGCCCGTCCGGGACCCACTCCCGGTCCGACAGACGGCGCTCCACCTCGTCCTCGGGCAGGAAGGCGTGCCAGGCGACCTCCTCGGCCTGGGGGTCCACGGGCAGCTCGCAGCGGACCTCGTAGACCGCGGACCACCAGGTCCGGCCCGCGCCGCCGCCGTACAGGAACGTGAACAGCGGCTTCGGCCGGGGCAGCCCGCTGACGCCGAGTTCCTCCTCGGCCTCCCGCAGGGCGGCGTCGTCGTAGCTCTCGCCCGCGCCGACCACCCCGCCCACGAACATGTCGTACAGGGAGGGGAAGACCAGCTTGGTGGCGGTGCGGCGGTGGACGAAGAGGCGGCCCTCGGCGTCGCGCACCTGGATGAACACGCATCGGTGGCGCAGCCCGCGCGCGTACGCCTCGCCGCGGGGCGACTGCCCGATGACCCTGTCGTTCTCGTCCACGATGTCGAGGAGTTCGTCAGCGGCGCTCATACGGCCCATCCAAGCAGACCGCGGGCAGACCGCGGGCAGGCCGCGGGTAGGCCGCGTGTAGACCGCGGGCAGGCTGATCGAGGCCCGCGCTCATCTCGGCTGCAGGTTCTTGTGCCGGTGCGGGGCGGCCGTTCCCCGTGGCATGGCGGGGTGCATCCCGAGCAGCACGATGCCGAGGACGATCGCGGCGAGCCCCGTCGCCTGCCAGGCCAGCGCGCCCGTGCTGGTGCGCAGCCGGTCGCCGAGGAAGCCCACCCCGCAGACGATCCCGGCCAGCGGCTGGGACGCGGTGAGCGCGGGCAGGGACATCCGCAGCGGTGCCGTCTCGAACGCGCTCTGCACCAGCACCAGGCCCATGACGCCGATCACCACCACGGCGTACGGCTGCCAGGAGATGACGAGCGCCGCCAAGCCGCCCGCGGTGAACCGCTGCCCGCTGACCCGGGTGAGCGCGTCCTGCACGCCGTAGAGGAGTCCGGCCGCCACGGCCAGCAGCACCGGTCCGATGATGAACCGCGTCTTCTTCGCCCAGGTCGCCAGCAGCAACGCGAGGCCCACCATCACGCCGATGATCAGCCAGTGCCGGAGCGGATCGGCGATCGCGGTACCCGCTTCGGGCCGGCCCGCCACGATGAAGGCCGTGACGCCTCCGGCGAGCAGGACGAGCCCGCCCCAGCCCTGGCGGCCCAGGGGCTGTCTGGTCTGGTGGCGTGACAGGGCCATGGCGAACAGCAGGTTGGTCGCCACCAGTGGCTCGACCAGGGAGATCTGACCGTGGGTGAGCGCGAGCGCGCTGAGCACCATGCCCGTCACCATCAGCGCCAGGCCTGCGAGCCACCGCCGGACCTTCATGAGGTCGAGCAGCAGCCGGGGGGAGAGGAAGTCGCTCAGCGGTGCCTGCTGGGCGGCGCTCTGCTGGAACACGAATCCGGTGCCCAGGCAGAAGGCCGCGCTCACGGAGAGAGCCAGAACCAGTACCGACACGCGCGTACCTCAATAGTCCAGCGGGGTCACGGGAGTGCGTATCACGCCGACTGTAGCGCTCCCGGCCGCGCCCCGCCCGTGCTCGGCGGACTCCGGGCGCACCGGACGGTTGACGTGGTCACGGCTTCTGCCCAAGGATCTGACCCGTCGGTAACCACGTACGACCACGTACGAACACCCCACCCACCGACCGGTGGTCACCGTGACGTGAGAGGACGGGCGCATGGCCTACGACGCTGATGTCATCGTGATCGGGGCGGGCCTCGCCGGACTCACGGCCGCCGCGGAACTCGTCGACGCCGGGCGGAAGGTGATCGTCCTCGACCAGGAGCCGGAGCAGTCGCTGGGCGGCCAGGCGTTCTGGTCCTTCGGCGGCCTCTTCCTCGTGGACTCGCCCGAACAGCGCCGACTGGGGATCAAGGACAGCCACGCGCTCGCCCTCCAGGACTGGATGGGCACGGCCGGATTCGACCGCCCAGAGGACCACTGGCCGCGCCGCTGGGCCGAGGCGTACGTCGACTTCGCCGCGGGGGAGAAGCGGGCCTGGCTGCGCCGGCAGGGGGTGCGCCTCTTCCCGGTGGTCGGCTGGGCCGAGCGCGGCGGCTACGACGCGGGTGGCCACGGCAACTCGGTGCCGCGGTTCCACATCACCTGGGGGACCGGACCCGGCCTGCTCGAACCGTTCGTACGGCGGGTGCGCGCCGGGCTCGCGCGCGGGCTCGTCGAGTTGAAGTTCCGCCACCGTGTCACCGGGCTCGCGCGCAGCGCGGGCGCCGTCGACACCGTCACCGGGGAGGTCCTCGAACCGTCGGACGCGCCGCGGGGCAGGGCCAGTGGCCGCGGTGTCACCGGGGCCTTCGAGTTCCGGGCCCAGGCGGTGATCGTCACCACGGGCGGGATCGGCGGCAACCACGACCTGGTCCGCGCCCACTGGCCGAAGCGGCTGGGCAGCCCGCCCGCGCACATGGTCTCCGGCGTGCCCGCGTACGTCGACGGGAAGATGCTCGGCATCGCGGAGGAGGCCGGGGCCCGCCTGATCAACCGCGACCGGATGTGGCACTACACCGAGGGCCTGCACAACTGGGACCCCGTCTGGCAGAACCACGGCATCCGCATCCTGCCCGGCCCCTCCTCCCTCTGGCTCGATGCCCGCGGCCGACGCCTGCCCGTCCCGTTCTTCCCCGGCTTCGACACCCTCGGCACGCTCGAACACATCATGAACACCGGGTACGAGCACACCTGGTTCGTGCTCGACCGGAAGATCATCGGCAAGGAGTTCGCGCTCTCCGGCTCCGAGCAGAACCCCGACCTGACCGGGAGGTCGGTCAGGGACGTGATCGGACGGGCGCGCGCGGAGGTCCCCGCCCCGGTCCGGGCGTTCATGGACCACGGCGTCGACTTCGTCGTGGAGAAGGACCTGGGGGCGCTGGTGCGCGGGATGAACGCGCTCACCGGGGAGCCGCTCGTCGACGAGGCCGAACTGCGCCGCCAGATCGTCGAGCGCGACCGGGAGATCCGCAACCCCTTCACCAAGGACCTTCAGGTGACGGCGATCCACGGCGCCCGCAGATACCTCGGCGACCGGCTGATCCGCACGGCCGCCCCGCACCGCATCCTCGACCCGCAGGCGGGCCCGCTGATCGCCGTACGCCTGAACATCCTCACCCGCAAGACCCTCGGCGGCCTGGAGACCGACCTCTCCTCCCGGGTCCTGACCGAGGGCGGCGACCCGCTGCCGGGCATGTACGCGGCAGGCGAGGCAGCGGGCTTCGGCGGCGGCGGAGTCCACGGCTACCGCTCCCTGGAGGGCACGTTCCTCGGCGGCTGCCTGTTCTCGGGCCGCACGGCGGGCCGTGCGGCGGCACGGGCGATCGGCTAGCCGACCGCCCGGCCCCAGGGCCTGTGGGGAAGTCCCGCCTGCCTCGCGGGACAGAACACCTAGACGACCAGGGACAGCAACAGCACCAGCGCCCCGGCGACCACTGAGATCACGCACTCCATGACCGACCAGGTCTTCAGGTTCTGGCCGACACTGAGGCCGAAGTACTCCTTGACCAGCCAGAACCCGGCGTCGTTGACATGGCTCAGGAAGAGCGAGCCGGCGCCGATGGCCAGGACGAGCAGGGCCGTGTGCGTGGTCGACATGTCGGCCGCGAGCGGGGCGACCAGGCCCGCGGCGGAGACGGTCGCCACGGTCGCCGACCCCGTCGCCAGCCGGATCGCCACCGCGATCAGCCAGGCCAGCAGCAGCGCGGGTATCGACCAGTCCCGGGATATGTCCAGGATCATCTGGCCCACGCCGGAGTCGATCAGCGTCTGCTTGAAGCCGCCGCCCGCGCCGACGATGAGCAGGATGCCCGCGATCGGGCCGAGCCCCTTCTCCACGGTCTCCGCGAGGCGCCCGCGGGTGAACCCGGCCGGGCGGCCCAGCGTGAACATCCCGACGAGCACGGCCGCGAGCAGCGCGATCAGCGGCGAGCCGATCACATCGAAGACGCGCTGCACCGTGTGCGCGGGATCGTCCACGGCGATGTCGACCAGCGCCTTGGACAGCATCAGGACGACCGGCAGCAGCACCGTGGCCAGCGTGACCCCGAAGCCGGGGCGCCGGTCCAGCTCCTCGGAGGGGCGCGTGGCGACCATCCGCTCGGGAACCGGTACGTCCACCCAGCGGGCGGCGACCTTCGAGAACAGCGGACCGGCGATGATCACCGTCGGGATGGCGACCACGACGCCGAGCGCCAGCGTCACACCGAGGTTCGCCTTGACGGCGTCGATCGCGACCAGCGGGCCGGGGTGCGGCGGGATCAGACCGTGCATCACGGACAGACCGGCGAGCGCCGGAATACCGATCCGCATCAGCGAGTAGTTGCCGCGCTTGGCGACCATCAGCACCACCGGGATCAGCAGCACGATGCCGACCTCGAAGAACAGCGGCAGCCCGATCACCGACGCGATCAGCACCATCGCCCACGGCATCGCACGCCCTCGTGCCTTGCCGAGGATCGTGTCCACGATCTGGTCCGCGCCACCGGAGTCCGCGAGCAGCTTGCCGAGGATCGCCCCCAGCGCGATCAGCACGCCCACCCCCGCGACCGTCGAGCCGAGCCCGGCGGTGAAGCTGGTGATCGCCTTGTCGAGCGGCGCCCCGGCGAACGCGCCCAGCGCGAGCGAGCCGACGGTCAGCGCCAGGAAGGCGTGGAGCTTGAACTTGGTGATGAGCAGCACGATGACGGCGATGCCCGCCAGTACCGCGATGCCCAGATGAGCGTGGCCCGCCGACGTGATCGGCTCGACGGCGTCCGCTGCCAGCATCTCGACGCTGAGTCTGGTCACGGGTGTCCCTTGGGTGAGGAGAGGAACTCTCGGTTTCGGGTGGGGAAGTGCGCCCCCGCGAGGGGGGAGGGGGTCACTGCGAGGGCTGTGCGTGCGGCTCGACGCGTTCGAGGTCGCGCAGGGCGGCCACGGCGCGGGCGGTGATCTCCTCGGGGCTGCCCGAGACATCCACCGCGACCCCCGCCTCGTCCGCCTCCAGCGGCTGGAGCGTGGCGAACTGGGAGTCCAGCAGCGCCGTGGGCATGAAGTGCCCCTGCCGGTGTGCCATCCGGTCCTCGATGAGCGCGCGGTCGCCCGTCAGATGCACGAAGACGACACCGGGAGCCGCGGCCCGCAGCCGATCGCGGTACACCCGCTTCAGCGCCGAGCTGCTGACCACCCCGCCGAGCCCCGCCCGCCCGTGCGCCCACGTGCCGATGGCGTCCAGCCAGGGCCGACGGTCCTCGTCGGTCAGCGGCACACCGGCCGACATCCTGGCGATGTTGGCCGGGGGGTGGAAGTCGTCGCCCTCGGCGTACGGAACGCCGAGGCGGGCCGCCAGCAGGGGACCGATCGTGGTCTTGCCGGTGCCCGCGACACCCATGACCACCACGACATGGGGGGTGCGCACTTGCTGCATCGTGTGCTCTCGCTGTCTTCGTCGACATCTGATGTCGACGCCACTGAAACCGATTAGGTACGACGAATTCAAGAGTATGTGATGAATAAGTCTGACTTTTGATCGAGTGATCCGCCCCGTACCCTGAGTGCATGAGCACACCGGGCCGGGGGCTTCACGGCCATGTACTGGACACCCTCGGCCCCGCGATCACCGCGGGCGACTACCCGCCGGGCAGCGTCCTGCGCACGGACGAACTGGCACAGCACTTCGAGGTCTCACGCTCCGTGATGCGCGAGGCGGTCCGCGTCCTGGAGTCGATGCATCTGGTGGAGTCCCGCCGCCGGGTCGGCGTCCGGGTCCGCCCCAAGGCCGAGTGGAACGTCTACGACCCGCAGGTCATCCGCTGGCGGCTGGCCGGCGCCGACCGCCCCCACCAACTGCGCTCCCTGACCGTCCTGCGCTCGGCGGTCGAACCGGCCGCCGCGGCCCTGGCCGCGCACCACGCCACACCCGAGCAGTGCGCCGAACTCACCGCGTGCGCGCTCGGCATGGTCGCCAACTCCCGCGGCCACCAGCTCGCGGGCTACCTCTTCCACGACGTGGCCTTCCATCGCGTGATCCTCGCGGCCTCGGGCAACGAGATGTTCGCCCGGCTCGGCGATGTCGTCGCCGAGGTCCTGACCGGCCGTACGCATCACGACGTCATGTTCGAGGACCCCGACCCCGCCGCCGTCACCCTGCACGTCCAGGTCGCGGAGGCGGTCCGCACCGGCGACGCGAACCGCGCGGAACAACTGACCCGTGAGATCACCGTCGGCGCGCTGCACGAACTGGACGTCCTGGCCCCCTGATCCGGTCCACTGATCAGTGGTCCACTGATCAGTCCGCTTCAGGCCACGTCATTCCGTGTCATTCCGTGTCATTCCGTGAAGTCCCCGTCGACGTACACCCACGCCCCGTCGACCCGCTCGAACCGGCTGCGCTCGTCCAGCGAGCCGCCCCGGTAGGACGCCCGGAAGGTCACGGTCCCGGTGGTGTGGAACGCCGAACCGTCCGTCGTCTCCAGCACCTCCAGGCCGGTCCACCGCGTCCCCGGGTCCAGGTCGAGCCGGGCGGGCCGGGTGCGCGGATGCCAGGTGCGCAGCAGATACGCCGCGTCCCCGCGCACGAAGGCGCTGTACCGCGAGCGCATCAGCGCCTCGGCCGTCGGCGCGGCGGCGGCTCCGGAGAGGAACCGGCCGCAGCACTTCTCGAACGCCTCGGGCAGGCCGCACGGGCAGGAACGCGTGGTCATGACCGCCATTCTGCCCGCCGACCGGGCAAGCCCCGCAGGCAGGCCCGCCCGACCGCCCCGTACCGGACCGCCCGCCGTACCGAATTCCCCGCCCCGCCCCGTGCGACAGCCGTCCAACGGAGTCACAGTGGAAGAGGGCCACGCGCCCGGTCCCCTTGTCCCGCACCGCGTGAGGAGGGACGGATCATGACCGGAGCCGCCGCCGAAGGGGCCGCCTCCGCCAAGGAGTGGACGCTGCGTCTCTACCTGTCCGAACACGATCCCGACACCGCGGCCCGGGCCGTCCTGAACACCGGTGACACCGTGCTGGAGAGCCACGCCGAGGCCCATCGCAACCCGGACGACACCTCGGTGCCCGAGATCGGCGAGGAACTCGCCGTCGGCCGCGCCCTGGTGGCACTGGGCCACCAGTTGATCAGGGCCGCCGCCGGTGACATCAAGGCCGTCGGCGCGCTGGAGGAACCCTCGCCCGCGCCGCTCTGGTCCGCCAGGGAATGAGGAGGCCGAAGCCGTGCTCTTCATGGATCGTCTCGAAGCAGGGCGCCGACTGGCCGCCCGCCTGGACCGTCTCAGGGGCGAGGACGTCGTCGTACTGGGACTGCCCAGAGGCGGGGTGCCGGTCGCCGCGCAGGTCGCCGAGGCCCTCGGCGCGCCGCTGGACGTCTGCCTGGTCCGCAAGCTGGGCGTGCCCTTCCAGCCGGAGCTGGGGATGGGAGCCCTCGGCGAGGACGGCGTACGCGTCATCAACGACGCCGTCGTACGGGACGCGCGCGTCACCCCCGAGGAACTGGCGGAGGTGGAGGAGCGCGAGCGTGAGATCCTTCAGCGCCGCTCCCGGCTCTACCGGGGCGCGCGGACGCCGATCGGGGTCGCGGGACGCACCGTGGTCGTGATCGACGACGGCGTGGCCACCGGGTCCACCGCGCGCGCCGCCTGCCGGATCGCCCGCGCCCGAGGAGCCGCCCGTATCGTGCTCGCCGTCCCCGTCGCACCGCAGGACTGGACCGACCGCCTGGGCGAGGACGCCGACGACCTGGTCTGTCTGGAGACACCGCGGGACTTCTACGCGATCGGCCAGTTCTACGCCGACTTCACCCAGGTCGAGGACGCCGAGGTCGCCGCCTGCCTCGAACGGGCGACCGGCCGTGCGCGCGGGTCCGCCGCCGGGCACGGGGACCGCGAGGTGGACATCACGGCCGGTGTCGTCCGGCTGCGGGGGCGGCTCACCGTGCCCGAGGACGCGGTCGGGATCGTGGTCTTCGCGCACGGCAGCGGCAGCAGCAGGCGCAGCCCGCGCAACCGCTTCGTGGCCGAGGGCCTGAACCGGGCCGGACTCGGCACCCTGCTGTTCGACCTGCTCACCGAGGACGAGGAGGCCGACCGGGCCAAGGTCTTCGACACCGGTCTGCTGGCCGGACGGCTCGCCGACGCCACCGCCTGGCTGCGCGCACAGCCCGAGGCGGCGGGCAGGCCCATCGGCTACTTCGGCGCCAGCACCGGTGCCGCCGCCGCCCTGTGGGCCGCCGCGGAACCCGACACCCAGGTCGCCGCGGTCGTCTCCCGCGGTGGCCGGCCCGATCTCGCCGGGTCCCGGCTGCCCGCGGTGACGTCCCCGACGCTGCTCATCGTGGGCGGCGCCGACGTGACCGTACTGGACCTCAACCGGCAGGCACAGACCGGGCTGCGCTGCGAGAGCCGCCTCGCGGTCGTCCCCGGCGCCACGCACCTGTTCGAGGAGCCCGGAGCGCTGGAGGCGGTGACCGACCTGGCCCGCGACTGGTTCACCGACCACATGGCACCGGCGCATGTCTAGGGCCTGTTCTGAGTTGCCCGCCTGCGGCGCGACGCCTGGCACGGCTCCCTCAAGCTCTTCGAGCAGGGGGGACCCCCAGCCGCGTTGTCGGGCTCGCCCGCGTACGTCCGGTACGCGGGCGACCCTCCGCCTTGCGAGGCTCCCCCACTGCCTGAACGGCGTGGGAGGTGCCCCCAGCACCAGACGCCGCGCCGCCCGCCCTCCGGGCGAACGACGGGCAACTCAGAACAGGCCCTGGCCGCCGCACGCGCCGCGCTACGTGCCCTTCCGCGCCGGGGGTGGTCGCTCGGCCGTCGCCCTCACGCCCGGCCCCCCGCGCGTTAGCGTGAAGGCATGAGCACGGGTGCGGTCACCCTGTTCCTCGGCGGTGACGTCATGCTCGGCCGGGGCGTCGACCAGATCCTCCCGCACCCCGGTGACCCGGCCCTGCGGGAGACATACATCCACGACGCCCGGTCCTACGTCGGCCTGGCCGAGGTGGCCAACGGCCCGATCCCGCGCCCCGTCGACTTCCGCTGGCCCTGGGGCGAGGCCCTGCCGGTCCTGGACGAGGCCGCGCCCGACGTCCGCGTGATCAACCTGGAGACCGCCGTCACCGGGGCCGGGGAGTTCGCCCCCGGCAAGGGCGTCCACTACCGGATGAGCCCGGACAACCTGCCCTGCCTGGCCGCCGCCCGCCCCGACGTCTGCGCCCTCGCCAACAACCACGTACTCGACTTCGGCCGCCGAGGCCTGGCCGAGACCCTCGACGCCCTGGCCGCGGCGGGCCTGCGGACCGCGGGCGCCGGACGGGACGCGGCGGCGGCCTGCCGCCCCGCGATCGTCCCCCTGGACACGGGCGGACGGGTCCTGGTCTTCTGCTTCGGCATGCCCTCCAGCGGCATCCCGCACGGCTGGGCCGCCACCGACGAACAGTCCGGCGTCGACTTCGTCGCGGGCCCGTCGACGGCCGCTGCCGACAGCTTCGCCGACCGACTGCGGGAGGTGCGGGAACCGGGCGACCTCGTCATCGCCTCGGTCCACTGGGGCGCCAACTGGGGCTACGACCTCTCCGACGCGGAGGTCCGCTTCGCCCACGAACTCGTCGACGCGGGCGCGGACATCGTCCACGGGCACTCCTCCCACCACCCGCGCCCCCTGCAGATCTACCGCGACCGGCTCGTCCTGTACGGCTGCGGCGACCTGGTCGACGACTACGAGGGCATCGGCGGCTACGACCGCTACCGGGACGACCTGCGCCTGCTCTACCTGGTCACGGTCGAGGCGGACACCGGCCGGCTCACCGACACCCGGATCGTCCCCCTCCAGGCACGCAGGATGCGCCTGGAGCACGCCTCGGCCGCAGACACCGCATGGCTGCGTACCGTCCTCGACACCTACAGCCGGGACCTGGACACCCGCGTCGACCACGGCCCCGACGACACCCTCACGCTCCACCCTTGCGCAGGAACCGACGCAGCCGGCTCAGCGGCCAGGTGTTGACCACGTCCTTCGCGGTGAGCCAGCCGCGCTGCGCGGTGCCGACACCGAAGCGCAGACAGGCGAGATGAGGCACGCAGTGGGCGTCGGTGTTCACGGCGAACTTCACCCCGTACTCGCGGGCGCGCAGGATCTCCTCGTCGCACAGATCGAGCCGGTCCGGCTGGGCGTTGACCTCCAGCGCGGTGCCGGTGCGGGCACACGCGGCGAACACCTCGTCCCAGTCGGCGTCCACCGGGGGCCGCTTGCCGACCAGCCGGGTCGTCGGATGACCGATGATCTGGATGTGCGGGTTCTCGCAGACCCGGACGAACCGCCGGGTCATGGCCGCGCGGCCCAGGTCGAAGTGGGAGTGCACCGAGGCCACACAGAGGTCGAACCCGGCGAGGAACTCATCGGGCCAGTCCACCTCGCCCTTGGGGCCGATGTTGAGTTCGGTCCCGTGCAGCAACCGCATCCCCCGGTGGACGCCGTCCAGCGCCCGCACCTGCTCCCGCTGCGCGAGGATCTTCTCGTCCGTCATGCGCTGCATGGCCAGGCCGGGCGCGTGATCGGTGACCGCGAAGTAGGCGTAGCCGCGCTCCGCCGCGGCCTGCACCATCGTCTCCAGCGACGCGAGGCCGTCGGTGAGGTCCGTATGGGTGTGCAGATCACCGCGGATGTCCCGCTCGGTCACCACCTCGGGCAGCTCACCGCCCAGAGCCGCCTCGATCTCCCCGCGGTCCTCCCGCAGCGTGGGCGGGATCCACGGCAGACCGAGCCGCTCGTACACGTCCTCCTCGGTACGCGAGGCGACGGACTCCTCGCTCTCCGCGTCGAACAGCCCGTACTCGGACAGCTTCAGACCCTGGCGGACGGCGATCGTACGGATACGGATGTTGTGCGCCTTGGAACCGGTGAAGTACACAAGCCCGGCCCCCCACGAGTCCGGCGGCAGCACCCGCAGATCGACCTGGATGCCCTGGGCGGTGCGGACCGACGTCTTCTTCGCCCCGTGCGCGATCACCTCGGCGGTGGACGGCAGCCCGGCGAGCGCGTCCATGAAGGGGCCGGACCGCGCCGCGGCGACCAGGACGTCGATGTCGCCGATGGTCTCCCGCATCCGCCGCAGCGACCCGGCGTACGCGCAGCGACGGCAGCCCTTCACCGCGGACAGCTCGCCGACGATGTCCTCGGCGTCCCGCATCGCGACATGCAGCGGGATACGACCGCCCGCCTGCCGCAGGAGCGTGATGCCGTGCAGGATGTTCTCCTGCGTCTTCGCGCCGAAGCCCTTCAGATCGTGCAGCGCGTCCGCCTCGATGGCGGCGGCCAGTTCGTCCACCGAGGAGATGTGCAGATCCTCGTAGAGCCGCAGCGCCTTCTTCGGACCGAGCGTGGGGATGGCGGTGAGCGCGCGTACCCCGGCGGGGATCTTCGAGCGGCGCTCCTCCACCGCCGATACCGAGCCGGTCCGCAGATACTCGACCACCTTGTCCGCGATCGACCGGCCCACATGCGGGATCTCCCGCAGCCCCTCGGCGTCCAGCCGGGAGATGTCGACGGGATGCCCCCCGATCGCCCGCGCCGCCTTCTCGTAGGCGCGCGCCTTGAAGGCGTCGCCTCCCGTGATCGCGATGAGGTCCGCGTACTCCTGAAGGAGCCCCTCGACCTCTTCGTTGGGCCGGGCCACATCTCGAATTCTAGGAACCGGCCGCCCCTGTCCGCCAACGGAGCCGGGCGGGGTCCACCACCTGGTGGACCCCGGGTTCAACCGGTCGCCGCTGCCGCCGCCCCACCCTCCGCGAGAAGCATGGAGGACATGAAGAACCTTCCTGTACGCATGGCTCGTTGGAGCGCGGCCCACCCCTGGCGGGGCATCGTCGGCTGGCTCGTCTTCGTCGTCCTCTGCCTCGGCATCGGCATCACCGTCGGCACCCACCCGGCGACCAGCGAGGACTACCGCGTCGGAGAGGCAGGACGCGGCGAGGCGATCGCCGCCGAGGGCGGGTTGCAGCAGCGGCCCGTGGAACACGTCCTCATCACCGCCAAGCCGGGCACCGGGAAGCTCGACACCGAGGCCGCCGACTCGGCCGCCGCCGACATCGCCGCCCGGATGGCCCGGCTGCCCGAGGTACGGTCCGTCGCCGCCCCGGTGCACAGCAAGGACCGTACGGCGGTGCGGGTCACCGTCACCCTCAAGGGCCCCGAACTGGACGGCAAGAAGCACGTCGACCCGCTCCTCGCCCAGACCGCCGCCGTGCAGCGGAACAACCCCGCACTGCGCGTCGAGGAGACGGGGTCGCCCTCCATCGGCAAGGGCGTCGACAAGCTGCGCGGCGACGACCTCTCCCGCACCGAGGTGATCGCCCTCCCGGTCACCCTCGTCACCCTGCTGCTGGTCTTCAGCTCCGTGGTGATGGCCCTCGTCCCGCTGCTGCTCGCGCTC
>NZ_JAMWMR010000046.1 GCF_023887685.1 Streptomyces macrolidinus
GTGCGTACAGGCGGAGTTGGCGCAGGCGTTGGCCGACGTGGCGCCGCGCACGGCAGAGGTGCCGTTCTACTCGACGGTGACGGGCGGGCTGCTGGACACCTCTGGCTTGGACGGCGAGTACTGGTACCGCAACCTCCGTCAGACGGTGGAGTTCGAACAGGCCACCCGCGCCCTACTGGCCGATGGTTACCGGGCGTTCATCGAGTCCAGCCCGCACCCCGTACTCACCATGGCGGTAGGGGAGACCGACGCGGACGCGGTAGCGGTGGGCACGTTGCGCCGCGACGAGGGCGGCATGGAACGCCTCCTGTTGTCCCTGGGTGAGGCCTGGACCCATGGCGTGAACGTCGACTGGGCACCCGCCTTCGAAGGGACGGGCGCCCGCCGCGTCGAGTTGCCCACCTATGCCTTCCAACGCCAGCGCTACTGGATGGAGTCCGCACCCGCGCTCACCTCCGCAACGGACGGCCTCTGGACGGAACTCGAACTCCAGGACCCGGCCCGACTCTCGCAGACCCTTCAGGTCAGTCCGCAGGCCCTGGGTGAGGTGCTGCCCGCGCTGTCCGCGTGGCGGCAGGACCGGGAGCGCGGCCGACGCGTCGACTCCTGGCGGTACCGGGTGAGTTGGCGCCCGCTGTCCTTGCCCTCCGGTGCCGCGCTCACCGGTCGCTGGCTGGTGGTGTGCCCCGAGGGCGGCGGCGCGAGCGATGTCGTACGCGGTCTGGAGGCGGCGGGAGTCGACCTGTTGCCCGTCGTGACCGCCGAGGGTCCGGGCCAGAGCCGGGAATCGCTGGCGGCGGCGCTGGCCGAGGTCGCCGGGCAGCCGATGGCGGGGGTCCTGTCGCTGCTGGCGGCCGAGGAGCGCCCGCATCCCGGGCATCCCGATGTCCCCGGCGGCGTGGCGCTCACCCTGGCGCTGGTCCAGGCCCTGGGAGACACCGGAATCGACGCTCCCCTGTGGTGTGTGACCAGGGGTGCCGCCGTGGTCGGGGCGGGCGAGCCGCCGGGTGCCCCGGCCCAGGCCGCCGTGGCCGGTCTGGTCCGCAGCGCGGCGCTGGAACACCCGGACCGCTGGGGTGGACTGGTGGACCTGCCGGGGGAGTTGGACGAGCGTGCGGTGCGGCGGCTGTGCGCGGTGCTGGCCGGGGTGAGCGACGAGGACCAGGTCGCGGTGCGGTCCACCGGCGTCTACGGGCGGCGGCTCCAGGCCGCGTCGGCCAGGCGCACCGGATCGACTGACGGCTGGCGTCCGCGGGGCACGATCCTGGTCACGGGTGGGACCGGCGGGGTGGGCGCCCATGTGGCGCGCTGGCTGGCGGGGCAGGGTGCGGAGCACCTGCTGTTGGTCAGCCGCCGAGGAGCGAAGGCACCCGGCGCGGACGCGCTGCGGGCGGAACTCCTGGAGCTGGGCACGGCCGTGACGATCGCGGCCTGCGATGTCGCCGACCGGGACGAGGTGACGGAGCTGCTGGCCGCGCTACCGGCCGGGCAGCCGCTCACCGCCGTCATCCACGCGGCGGGCGTGCTCGATGACGGGGTGCTGGACGCGCTCACCCCCGAACGCCTGGCCACCTCGCTGCGCGCCAAGTTGACGGCCGCGCGCCATCTCGACGAGCTGACGCGGAATCAGGAGTTGTCCGTGTTCGTCGTCTTCACCTCGGTGATGGGTGTGACGGGCAGCGCCGGGCAGGGCAACTACGCCGCCGCCAACGCCGCGTTGGAGCAGTTGGTCGCCGTCCGCCGGGCCGCCGGGCTGCCCGCCACGGCCATCGCCTGGGGTGCGTGGGCGAGCGGCGAGGGCATGCTGGCGGACCGGGTGGCCGAGCGGCTGCGGGAACGCGGCCTGCCCTCGATGGCACCGGAGTCGGCTGTCACCGCCGTCGGCCGGGCGATCGAGGAGGACGACGAACTGCTGGTGGTCGCCGACGCCGACTGGCGGCGGTTCGCCGCATCGGCCGGGCTGCGCTCCACCGCGTTCTTCAGTGAACTGCCCGACTTCGAGGCCGTATCGGACCCCGGTGAACGGGCGGAGCAGGACGGGGAGTTGCGCGCGCGACTGGCCGGTCTGACCCGCTCCGACCAGGAGGCCTTCGTCACCGACCTGGTGCGCACCCAGGCGGCGGCCGTACTGCGTCATGGCACGGCGGACGCACTGCTGCCGGACCGGGCCTTCTCCGAGGCGGGCTTCGACTCGCTGACCGCCGTGGAGCTGCGCAACCGGCTCAGCGCCGCGACCGGCCTGCGGTTGCCCGCCACCGTACTCTTCGACCATCCGACACCGCGTGCTCTGGCCGGTCAACTCCTGGGGCGACTCGGAGGGTTCGAGGAGCCGGCGCAGGAGGAGAAGCAGGCGTCCGGGCCACGGACGGCGGATCGGCACAGCGAGCCCATCGCGATCGTCGGCATGGGCTGCCACTTCCCCGGTGGTGTCCAAAGCCCCGCCGATCTGTGGGAGTTGCTCGCCGATGGCCGGGACGCGGTGGGGGAGTGGCCGCTGGACCGGGGCTGGGACGTGGAGCGGCTGTACGACCCGGACCCCGACCGTCCCGGTACCACATACAGCCGGCAGGGCGGATTCCTGGACGACATCAGCGGTTTCGACGCGGAGTTCTTCGGGATCTCGCCGCGCGAGGCGCTGGCGATGGACCCGCAGCAGCGGCTGCTGCTGGAGACCGCCTGGGAGGCCGTGGAGAGCGCGGGGCAGGACCCCGCCGCACTGCGCGGTCGCCGGGTCGGGGTGTTCGTCGGCACCAACGGGCAGGACTACATCGGACTGTTGGGCCAGGCCGAGGGCGCCTCCGAGGGGCACTTCCTGACCGGCAACACGGCCAGCGTGCTCTCCGGACGCATCTCCTATGTGCTGGGCCTGGAAGGCTCCGCCCTCACGGTGGACACGGCCTGTTCGTCCTCGCTCGTCGCACTGGACCTGGCGGTCCAGGCGCTGCGGCGCGGTGACTGTGACCAGGCGTTCGCCGGGGGCGTCACGCTGATGAGCACCCCCAAGCTGTTCGTGGAGTTCAGCCGCCAGCGCGGCCTGGCCCCCGACGGCCGCTGCAAGGCCTTCGCAGCCGGGGCGGACGGCACCGGCTGGGGCGAGGGCGTCGGTGTGCTTCTGCTGGAACGGCTCTCCGACGCACAGGCCAACGGGCACCGGGTGCTCGCGGTGGTGCGGGGCAGCGCGGTCAACCAGGACGGCGCGAGCAACGGCCTGACCGCGCCCAACGGCCCCGCGCAGCAGCGGGTCATCCGGGCCGCCCTGGCCGACGCCGCACTCGACGCGGGCCAGGTGGACGCGGTGGAGGCGCATGGGACGGGCACCCGCCTGGGCGATCCGATAGAGGCCCAGGCGCTGCAGGCCGTCTACGGCGCCGGGCGTGCGGCCGATCCGCTGTGGCTGGGCTCGGTCAAGTCCAACATCGGGCACACCCAGGCCGCGGCCGGTGTGGCCGGGGTCATCAAGATGGTGCTGGCCCTCCAGGCCGGTGAACTGCCGCCCACCCTGCACATCGAGGAACCCAATCCGCATGTGGACTGGACCGATGGCGGGGTACGGCTGCTGACCGAGCGGCTCCCCTGGCCCCGTACGGGCGAGCCGCGCCGGGCGGGCGTGTCCTCATTCGGGATCAGCGGGACCAACGTCCATCTGATCCTGGAGCAAGCGCCGGAGACGCAGCCGTCCGTCAACTCCACATCGGATGGCAGGAGTTCGACGAAGGGCGTCGTCGCTCCGGTACTGCTGTCCGCCCGTACCGCGCCCGCGCTGCGGGCCCAGGCCGCGCGGCTCGGCTCCTACCTGGACGAGCACCCCAAGGGACTCGAACTCGCCGACCTGCGCTACTCGTTGGCCTCGGGACGGGCCGCGCTGGACCACCGGGCCGCGGTCCTCGGTACGGACCTGGAGTCCGTCCGGAACTCACTGCGGGCGCTGGCCGAGGGGCGGAGCAGCGGGCGGCTGATCAGCGGAGCAGCAGCCACGCCGCGTCGTACGGCCATGCTGTTCCCGGGACAGGGCAGTCAGCGTGCGGGCGCGGGCGCGCAACTGTACCGGGACGAACCGGTGTTCGCCGACGCCCTGGACGAGGTCCTCAGCCACCTCGGCCCCCATCTCGATCTGCCGCTGCGGGACGTGATGTTCGCCGCCCCCGGTGACCCCGAGGCGGACCTGCTGCAGCGGACCCGCTGCACCCAACCCGCCCTGTTCGCCCTGGAAGTGGCACTGTTCCGGCTGGCCGGGCACTGGGGCCTGCGCCCGGACCTGCTGCTGGGGCACTCGATCGGTGAGCTGGCCGCCGCCCATGTGGCGGGGGTGTTCGACCTCGCGGACGCCTGTGCGCTGGTGGCCGCGCGCGGCAGGCTGATGGACGCGCTGCCTCCGGGCGGGGCGATGACGGCCGTGGAGGCGACCGAGGAGGAGGTGCGCCAAGCGCTGACCGACGACGGCGGGGCTGCTATCGCCGCCGTCAACGGCCCGCGCTCCACCGTGCTTTCGGGCGACCGCGCAGCGGTGGCCGAGCTTGCCGAGGCCTTCGCGGCGCAGGGCCGCCGTACCAAGGACCTGGCCGTCAGCCACGCCTTCCACTCGGCGCGGATGGACGCCATGCTGGACGCCTTCCGGGACGTGGCCGAGGGACTGACGTACTCCGCGCCACGACTGACCGTGATCTCCAACCTGACCGGCGCGCCGGCCACGGCCGCCGAACTGTGCGACCCCGAGTACTGGGTCCGTCAGGTCAGGGGCACCGTACGCTTCCTGGACGGCGCCCTTCGACTGCGCGCCGAAGGGGTCACCGACTGCCTGGAGTTGGGCCCCGGCGGGCTGCTGTCCGGCCTGGTGCACGAGTGCCTGGCCGACGACCCCGGTGTCCGCGCCGTACCGATGCTGCGCGAAGGGCGCCCGGAGCCGGAGTCCGTCGGCGCCGCGCTGGCCGGACTGTATGTGCGCGGAGTCGCGGTCGACTGGTCGCCGGACTGGCAGGGCAGGTCCGTGCGCCGTCTCGAACTGCCCTCCTACCCCTTCCAGCACCAGCGGTTCTGGCCCGAGCCACAGTCCGCACCGACGGCACGGCTGCGCTACCGCGTCGACTGGCAGCCGGTCGTGCGGCAGCCCTCCACGGTGGCGCTGTCCTGCCGTTGGCTCCTGGTGGTGCCTGCCGAGCACACACACCACGCCACCGTCCGCGCTTGCGAGCAGGCGCTCGCCGAACACGGCGCCCAGGTGACCGTGATTCCCGTCGCGGCGGACGCGGAGCGGGCCGAACTGGCCGCACGGATGGGCGAGGAGGCCGCCGGGGTGCTGTCCCTCCTGGCCCTCGCCGACACCCCGCACCCCCGCCTCGCCTCGCTCGACTGCGGCCTGGCCACGACCCTGTTGCTCATCCAGGCACTGGGCGACGCCGGTTGCGACGCTCGCCTGTGGTGCGCCACCACCGGTGCCGTAGCCGAAGGCGACCTCGGCCCGGCTCACCCGGAGCAGGCATCCGTATGGGGCCTGGGGCGGGTGGCGGCGCTGGAACACCCGCACCGCTGGGGCGGACTGGTCGATCTGCCCGAGGAGTTGGACGCCGACGCGCGGCGTGCCCTGTGCGCCGTACTGTCCCAGCCCTGGGACGGCGACAGCCACGAGGACCAGGTGGCCGTACGCCCGACCGGCGTACTCGCCCGCAGGCTGCGCCGCACGCCCGAGCCGACCGCGCGGGAGGAACAGGCCTGGACACCGCGCGGCACGGTCCTGATCACCGGCGGCACCGGAGGGCTCGGCGCCCAGGTGGCGCGGCGGTTGGCCGAACAGGGCGCCGACCACCTGGTGTTGCTGAGCCGACGTGGGCCGGACGCGGACGGCGCGGCCCGGCTCCGCGAGGAGCTGACAGAGCTGGGCGTCCGCACCACCGTCCTGGCCTGCGACGTGGCCGACCGAAGCGAACTGGCCGCAGTGGTCGAGCAGTTGCGGGCCGATGGTGAGACCGTACGGACGGTCTTCCATGCCGCCGGGCTCACCTCCGACACCAGGATCGCGGAGTGCACCCTGGAGCGGTTGGCCGAGGAGACAGCGGCCAAACTGCTCGGCGCCGCTCACCTCGACGGGCTCTTCGCCGACCAGGAGTTGGACGCCTTCGTGTTCTTCTCGTCGGTCTCCGCCACCTGGGGCAGCGGCGGCCAGGGCAGCTACGCGGCGGCCAACGCCTACCTGGACGCGCTGGCCGAGCGGCGCCGCTCCCGCGGCCTGGCGGCCACCTCGATCGCCTGGGGGCCGTGGGCCGGGGCGGGCATGGCACAGGGCGCGGTCGGGGCGGAACTGCGCCGCCATGGGCTGATCCCCATGGCACCGGAGACAGCCCTGGCCGAACTCCAGGGCGCACTGGACCGCCGGGAGACCGGCATCGCGGTGGCGGACGTGGACTGGGCGACCTTCGCCCCCGCCTTCCGCTCCGGCCGCGACAGCGCCCTGCTGAGCGACCTTCCCGAGGCCTGTCCCGCCGAGCCCGCCCGCACGGGCGACCCGGACACCGGAACGGCCTGGCGCGACCGGCTGACCGGCCTGGCGGCGCCGGAGCGCCTGCGCCTCCTGACCGACCTCGTACGGACCGAGGCCGCGACCGTACTCGGCCATGAGTCGGCGCTCGCCGTGGAGGCCGAACGGCCGTTCAGGGAAGCCGGGTTCGACTCGCTCACCGCGATCGAGCTGCGCAACCGGCTGACCGAGGCCACCGGGGTGGCGCTGCCCGCCACCGCCGTCTTCGACCACCCGACCGCCGCCGACCTGGCAGGGCAGTTGCTGGCCGAGCTGACCGGCACCGGTCCCGGCACCGTCGAGGCGGCACCCGCCGCGGCGACGGCACCCGATGCCGAGCCACTGGCCGTCGTCGCCATGGCCTGCCGCTTCCCGGGCGGCGTGCACACCCCCGACGACCTGTGGCGGTTGGTGGCCGACGAGGTGGACGCCATCGGCGAGATGCCCGCCGACCGAGGCTGGCCGCTGGAGGAGCTGTACCACCCCGACGCCGAGCACGAGGGCACCTGCTACACCCGGGCCGGCGGATTCCTCGACGGCGCGGGGGAGTTCGACGCGGAGTTCTTCGGGATCTCGCCCCGTGAGGCGCTGGCCATGGACCCGCAGCAACGGCTGCTGCTGGAAGCCTCCTGGGAAGTGCTCGAACGCGCGTGCATCGATCCGCAGTCGGTCCGTGGCAGTCAGGGCGGTGTCTACTTCGGCGTGGCGGGCCAGGGCTACGGCACGGGTCCCCAGGACGGCACCGCGGATGTGGAAGGGCATCTGCTGGGCGGCACCGTGACCAGCGTGGCCTCCGGCCGGGTCGCCTACACCCTGGGCCTGCAGGGCCCCGCCGTCACCGTGGAGACCGCCTGCTCCTCCTCGCTGGTGGCGCTGCACCTGGCCGGGCAGGCACTGCGCGCCGGTGAGTGCTCCTTCGCCCTCGTGGGCGGCGCCGCCGTGATGGCCACCCCGGACCTGTTCGTGGAGTTCAGCCGTCAGCGCGGGCTGTCCACCGACGGCCGGTGCCGCTCCTTCGCCGACGCCGCGGACGGCACCGGCTGGGGCGAGGGAGCCGGGGTGCTGCTGGTGGAGCGGCTCTCCGACGCCCGCGCCCAGGGGCATCCGGTGCTGGCGTTGGTGCGGGGGACCGCGGTCAACCAGGACGGCGCCAGCAACGGTCTCACCGCCCCCAACGGACCCGCCCAACAGCGCGTCATCCGCCAGGCGTTGGCCAACGCGGGGGTGGAAGCCGCCGACGTCGACCTGGTGGAGGCGCATGGCACCGGCACCACCCTCGGCGACCCGATCGAGGCGCAGGCCGTGCTGGCCACCTATGGGCAGGGCCGCCCCGAGGACCGGCCGTTGTGGCTGGGGTCGCTGAAGTCCAACATCGGTCACACCCAGGCGGCGGCGGGCGTCGCCGGAGTCATCAAGACGGTCCTGGCCCTGCGCCATCGGACCCTGCCCCGCACCCTCCACGTGGACCAGCCCTCCACCCGGGTCGACTGGTCGGCGGGCACCGTGCGGCTGCTCACCGAGGCCCGGCCCTGGCAGGACCCGGGCCGCCCGCGCCGGGCCGGGGTCTCCGCGTTCGGCATGAGCGGCACCAACGCCCACGCCGTACTGGAGGAAGCGCCCGCCGACGCCCACGCCGTACGGGAGGAGACGCCCGCCGACGCCCACGCCGCTACGGGGGAGATGCCCGTCGATGCCCCGGCCACCGAGCCCGGCACGGAGCCGACGACGGCGACGTCTCGTACCGTGTGCTGGCCACTGTCCGCCAAGTCGCAAGGCGCGCTACGGGACCAGGCCCGCCGTCTGCGGGACCATCTGCGGGCCCACCCCGAGGCGCGGCCCGCGGACATCGCCCACGCCCTGGCTGCCACCCGGTCGTCCTTCGCCCACCGGACGGTGATCGTCGGAACAGACCGTAACCACCTGCTCGACGCCCTGGCCGACGTGGCACAGGCGGCCCCCACCCCGTGCGCGGTGGACGGCCGGGCCCACGACGGCCGGACGGTGTTCGTGTTCCCCGGGCAGGGGTCGCAGTGGGTGGGGATGGCGACCGGGTTGCTGGGTGAGTCGGTGGTGTTCGCGGAGCGGCTGGCTGAGTGTGAGCGGGCGTTGGCGCCGTATGTGGACTGGTCGTTGACGGCGGTGTTGCGGGGTGAGGAGGGTGCGCCGTCGTTGGAGCGGGTGGATGTGGTGCAGCCCGCGTTGTTCGCGGTGATGGTGTCGCTTGCGGCGTTGTGGCGTTCGTACGGTGTGGAGCCGGACGCGGTGGTGGGGCACTCGCAGGGTGAGATCGCCGCGGCCTGTGTGGCGGGCGCTCTCTCCTTGGACGACGCGGCGAAGATCGTCGCCCTGCGCAGCCGGGCCCTGGCCGCGCTGGCCGGACGGGGCGGCATGGTGTCCCTCGCGGTCTCCGAGGAACGGGCCCGGGAACTGCTGCTGCCCCATGGCGAGCGGATCGGTGTGGCCGCGATCAACGGCCCCGAGGCCGTGGTGGTCGCCGGTACCCCCGAGGAGCTGACGGCGCTGCTGGACGACTGCGCCCGCCAGGGCATACGGGCCAGGCGGATCCCGGTCGACTACGCCGCCCACTCCGCGCAGGTGGCCGAGATCGGCGCCGAACTGCGCACCGCGCTGGCCGGGATACGGCCCCGCCCCGCGAAGACCCCGCTGTACTCCACGGTCACCGGGGAGCTGCTGGACGGTGCCGTGCTGAGCGGTGACTACTGGTACCGCAACCTGCGGGAGCCGGTGGAGTTCGCCGCCGCCACCCGCACCCTGCTGGACGCGGGCCATGACCTGTTCATCGAGGTGAGCCCCCACCCCGTACTGCTCCCCGCGGTCGAGCACACCGCCGAGTCGGCCGGTCGGCCGGTGGCCGGTGTGGGCACCCTGCGCCGCGAGGACGGCGGAACGGACCGGATCGCCGCCGCCCTGGCCCAGGCGTGGGCGTACGGCGCCACGGTGGACTGGAACGCCCTCCTGCCCGAGCCTGTACGCCGGGTGACGCTGCCGACCTACGCGTTCCAGCGTCGGCGCTACTGGCTGCCCACACCCGGCCGTTACGGCACCACGACCCCGGTGGCCCTGGACCGCTCCCCGACACCGCAGGCCGAGCCCGAGGCCCAACAAGCCGATGGACTGGCCGCGTTGACGGAACCGGACCGGCGCCGGGCGGTGCTCGACCTGGTGGTCGGCCACGCGGCGGCGATCCTGGGCCATACGGGCCCCGCGGCGGTGGACGCCGAACGCGCCTTCAGCGAGGCGGGGTTCGACTCGATGCTCGCGGTGAAGTACCGCAACCGGCTGAGCGAAGCCCTCGGGATGCCGATACCGCCCACCGCGGTCTTCGACCATCCCACGCCGGCCGCGCTCGCCGCGCACCTGTCCACGGTGCTGGGCGAGGCCACCTCGCCCACGGTGCCGGTCCTGGCCGAACTCGACCGGCTGGCCGACACGTTGGCCGCCCTGTCGCCCGACCCGTCAGGAACCGACGAGATCGGCGCCCGGCTGCAGATCCTGCTGCGCGGATGGACCGAGCGCACCGGACAGGGCGGCGACACCAAGGACGGCTCCGCGCTCGACTCGGCCACCGCCGACGAGCTGTTCGAACTCCTCGACAACGACTTCGGAATGGCCTGAGGGAGAACGGGAACAGATGCCGGACAACGACAAGCTCCTCGACTACCTCAGGCGCGCCACCGCGGACCTGGGCGAGGCCAAGCGACGGCTGCGCGAGGCGGAGGACGCCCAGCACGACCCGATCGCGATCGTCGCCATGGGCTGCCGCTACCCCGGCGGCGCCGACACCCCCGAACGACTGTGGGAGTTGGTGGCCCGGGGCACCGACGCCATCACCGAGTGGCCCGCCGACCGGGGCTGGGACACCGAGGCGCTCTACGACCCCGACCCCGACCGCGTCGGCACCTCCTACACCCGGCACGGCGGATTCCTCGCCGACGCCGCCGAGTTCGACGCCGGGTTCTTCGGTATCTCCCCGCGCGAGGCCCTGGCCACCGACCCGCAGCAGCGCTTGGTGCTGGAGACCGCCTGGGAGACCGTGGAGCGGGCCGCCATCGACCCGACGTCCCTGCGCGGCAGCAGGACCGGTGTCTTCATCGGCGCCATCGACAACGACTACGGCCACGAGTCCCGCCATCTCCCCGACCTCCAGGGCCTGTTGGAGACCGGAACGGCCACCAGTGTGGTCTCCGGGCGCATCTCCTACACCCTCGGCCTGGAGGGCCCCGCCGTCACGGTGAACACCGCGTGCTCCTCCTCCCTCGTGGCACTGCACCTGGCCATCCGCTCGCTGCGCAGCGGGGAGTGCTCACTGGCGCTGGCCGGCGGGGTGGCGGTGCTGTCCACCCCGGACGCGTTCGTCGCCTTCAGCAGGCAGCGGGCGCTGGCCGAGGACGGCCGCTGCAAGGCGTTCTCGGCCGCCGCCGACGGGACCGGCTGGTCCGAGGGCGTGGGTCTGCTGCTGCTGGAACGGCTCTCGGACGCCGAGGCCAACGGCCACCAGGTGCTCGCCGTGATCCGGGGCTCGGCGGTCAACCAGGACGGTGCCAGCAACGGCCTGACCGCCCCCAACGGCCCTTCCCAGCAACGGGTGATCACCGAAGCGCTGGCCGACTCGCGGCTGCTGCCCGGAGACATCGACGCGGTGGAGGCGCACGGCACCGGCACCCGGCTCGGCGACCCGATCGAGGCACAGGCCCTGCTGGCCACCTACGGTCAAGGTCGCCCCGAGGACCGGCCGTTGTGGCTGGGGTCGCTGAAGTCCAACATCGGCCACACCTCGGCCGCCGCGGGCGTCGGTGGTGTCATCAAGATGGTGATGGCCCTGCGCCAGGGCGAGTTGCCGCCCACCCTGCACGTGGACGAGCCGTCCCCGTTCGTCGACTGGTCCACCGGCGCCGTACGGCTGCTGACCGAGAGCCGCCCCTGGGCGCAGGGCGACCGGCCGCGCCGGGCGGGAGTCTCCGCCTTCGGCGTCAGCGGCACCAACGCCCACCTGATCCTCGAACAGGCCCCCACCGCCCAGCCCGCCCCCGAGCCCGGCCCCACGCCCGCCGTAAGCCCCCTGCCCTGGGTGCTCTCCGCGCGGACGGCACCCGCACTGCGGGAACAGGCCCGCCGACTGCTCGACCACCTGGCCGCCCACCCCGAACCGGGCCCCGGCGCGGTGGGCCGTGCCCTGGCCACCGGCCGCGCGGCCTTCGAACACCGCGCGGTCGTCGTCGCGGACGACCGTACGGGCTTCACCGAGGGACTGGAGGCGCTCGCCCACGGCACCGCCGCGCCCGGCCTGGTCCAGGGCACCACCGGCACCAAGGGCCGGACGGTGTTCGTGTTCCCCGGGCAGGGGTCGCAGTGGGTGGGGATGGCGACCGGGTTGCTGGGTGAGTCGGTGGTGTTCGCGGAGCGGCTGGCTGAGTGTGAGCGGGCGTTGGCGCCGTATGTGGACTGGTCGTTGACGGCGGTGTTGCGGGGTGAGGAGGGTGCGCCGTCGTTGGAGCGGGTGGATGTGGTGCAGCCCGCGTTGTTCGCGGTGATGGTGTCGCTTGCGGCGTTGTGGCGTTCGTACGGTGTGGAGCCGGACGCGGTGGTGGGGCACTCGCAGGGTGAGATCGCCGCGGCCTGTGTGGCGGGCGCTCTCTCCTTGGACGACGCGGCGAAGATCGTCGCCCTGCGCAGCCGCGCCCTGGCCGCGCTGGCCGGACGGGGCGGCATGGCCTCCGTACCGCTCCCCGCCGACGCACTGGAACACCGCCTGGAGCGCTGGGCACAGCGGCTGTCCGTCGCGGCGGTCAACGGCCCCGCGTCCACCGTGCTGGCCGGCGACCCCGAAGCGATCGAGGGGATCGTCTCCGACCTGCTGGCCGAGGACGTACAGGCGCGGGTCATCGCCGTCGACTACGCCTCCCACTCCGCCCAAGTGGAGGAGATACGCGAGGAGTTGGACACGGCCCTGGCCATGATCACGCCCGCCACCGGGGACATCGCCCTGATGTCCACCGTGGACGCCGCCTGGCTGGACACCGCCACCATGGACGCCGGGTACTGGTACCGCAACCTGCGCCACACGGTGCGCTTCGAGGAGGCCATCACCGAACTCCTCGCCCAGGGCCACACGTTCTTCGTCGAGATCAGCGCCCACCCCGTACTCACCGTCGGCGTGGAGCAGACCGCCGAGGCCGCCGGGGGACAGGCGGCGGTGCTGGGCACCCTCCGCCGGGACCAGGGCGGGCTCGACCGGTTCCTGCTGTCCCTGGGCCAAGCCCACGTCCAAGGCCTGTCACCGGACTGGGCCGCGCTGTTCGCCGGGCACCCCGACGAGCGCGTCGCCCTGCCCACGTACCCCTTCCAACGCCGCTCCTACTGGCTGGAGTCCGGCGGGAGCACGTCCCGCGCGAGCGAGACCCCCCTCGACCCGGTCGAGGACCGGTTCTGGGAGGCCGTACGCGCCGGGAACCTGCCGGAGCTGACCGCCACCCTGGGCGTCGCACCCGAGGACCCGCTCAGCGCCGTCCTGCCCGCCCTGGCGGCCTGGCGGGAACGGCGCGGCGAACTGGCCACCGTCGACTCCTGGCGCTACCGGCTCGACTGGCGGGCGCTGGCCGACGGCGCGACGGCCGAACTGTCCGGCACCTGGCTGGTGTTGCTGCCCGCCCCGCTGAGCGAGGACGAGACGTCCCGGTTCTGTCTGCACGCCCTCGACCGCGCGGGAGCCGACGTCCGTCCCGTCGTCCTCGACGGGACGGAGGTCGAACGGCAGCCGCTCGCCGAGCAGTTGCGGCAGATCCTGGCCGACGCCACCGAGCCCGTCACCGGAGTGCTCTCCCTGCTGGGCCGCGACGAACGGCCACACCCCCGCCACCCTTCCGTGCCCACCGGCGCCGCCGCGCATCTGACGCTGGTCCAGGCCCTGGGCGACGCCGAGGTGGACGCACCCCTGTGGTGGGCGACACAGGGCGCGGTCAGCGTCGGCCGGGCCGACACACCCGCCCGGCCCGCCCAGAACCTCACCTGGGGGCTCGGCCGGGTGGCCGCCCTGGAGTACCCCCAGCGCTGGGGCGGGCTCGTCGACCTGCCCGAGGCGCTCGACACGCGGGCCGAGGCACGGTTGTGCCGGGTGCTCGCCGGACTGGGCGACGAGGACCAACTGGCCCTCCGGTCCACCGGCATACACGGCCGCCGACTCGTCAGGGCCGCACTCGGCGACCGCCCGCCCCGGCGCGCGTGGAACCCGCGCGGCACCACCCTGATCACCGGCGGTACCGGCGGCCTGGGCGCATACATCGCCCGCTGGCTGGCCCGCGAAGGGGCCGAGGACCTGGTACTGGTCAGCCGCAGCGGTCCCGAAGCCCCCGGAGCCGACGAACTGACCGCCGAACTCACCTCGTCGGGCGCCAGGGTCACCATCGCCGCCTGCGACGTCGCCGACCGCGAGGCCCTGGCCGCACTGGTCGACGGGCTGGCGCGCGACGGCCGCGAGATCCGGTCCGTGATGCACGCCGCGGGTGCCGGATCACTGGTGGCACTCGCCGACACCGACCTGGACGAATTCGCCGACACCCTCTACGCCAAGGTCGGCGGCGCGCAGCACCTGGACGCCGTCTTCGACCGCGACTCGCTCGACTCCTTCGTCCTGTTCTCCTCCATCTCCGGAGTGTGGGGCAGCGCCATCCACGGCGCCTACGCCGCGGCCAACGCCTACCTGGACGCCCTGGCCGAGAACCGCCGGGCCCGCGGCCTGGCCGCCACCTCGGTGGTGTGGGGCATCTGGAGCCCGGAGAACGGCGCCGGAATGGCCGCCCACCTCGTAGAGAAGCAACTGCGCGCCCAGGGCGTGGTGTTCATGCCGCCCGCCACCTGTGTCACCGCGCTGCGCCAGGTCCTGGAGCAGGACGAGACCCTGGTCATGGTCGCGGACATCGACTGGAGCCGCTTCGCCACCGTCTTCACCACCAGCCGCCCCAGCCCACTGATCGGTGAACTGCCCGAGGTACGCCAGGCGTTGGCCCCCGAACCCGTCACCCCGGGCACCGAGGACGACTCGCCCTCCTCGGCCCTGCGCGAGCGGCTGCGTCCCCTGGCCGAGCCCGAACGCGACCGCGTGCTGACCGAGCTGATCCGGACCGAGGCCGCCGCGGTGCTCGGTCATGACACCCCGGACGAGATCCAACCCGACCGCGCCTTCCGTGAGTTGGGCTTCGACTCGCTGACCGCCGTGGAGATGCGCAACCGGCTCAACACGGCCACCGGGCTCCACCTGCCGGTCACCGTCGTCTTCGACTACTCCTCGGCCGCCGCGCTGGCCCTGCACCTGCGCACCGAACTGCTCGGCGACGCCACGGCGGAAGCAGTCGCCGCACCGGTAGCGGCGGCCACCGACGACGACCCCGTCGTCATCGTCTCGATGAGCTGCCGCTACCCCGGCGGCGTCAGCACCCCCGAGGAGCTGTGGGAGCTGGTCGCCGAGGGCCGCGACGCGGTCGCCGAACTCCCGGCGGACCGCGGCTGGGACCTGGCCCGCCTCTACGACGCCGACCCCGACCGGCCCGGCACGAGCTATGCGGGAGCGGGCGGCTTCGTCTACGAGGCGGGCCGGTTCGACGCCGCCTTCTTCGGCATCTCGCCCCGCGAGGCCCTCGCGATGGACCCCCAGCAGCGACTGCTCCTGGAGACCGCGTGGGAAGCGCTCGAACGGGCCGGGATCGACCCGGCCGCCCAACGGGGCAGCCGCACCGGGGTGTTCGCCGGAGCGGCCTACCAGGGCTACGGCGGCAGCATGGACGAGGTGCCCGAGGAACTCGAAGGGCTCTTCGTAGCGGGCATCTCCACCAGCGTGCTCTCCGGCCGGGTGGCCTACACCCTGGGCCTGGAAGGCCCCGCCGTCACCGTGGACACCGCCTGCTCCTCCTCGCTCGTCGCCATCCATCTGGCCGCCCAGGCGCTGCGCCGGGGCGAGTGCACCCTGGCCCTGGCCGGCGGCGCCACGGTGATCGGCTCGCCGCTGACCTTCACCGGATTCAGCCGCCAGCGCGGCCTCGCGGCGGACGGCCGCTGCAAGTCCTTCGCCGCAGCCGCCGACGGCTTCGGCATGGCCGAGGGCGTGGGACTGCTCGTACTGGAACGCCTCTCCGACGCCCGCCGAGGCGGCCACCCGGTCCTGGCCGTACTGCGCGGCTCCGCCGTCAACCAGGACGGCGCCAGCAACGGCCTCACCGCGCCCAGCGGCCTCGCCCAGCGACGAGTGATCACCGAGGCCCTCGCCGACGCCGGACTGAGCGGCGCGGACGTGGACGCGGTGGAGGCGCACGGCACCGGCACCCGGCTCGGCGACCCCATCGAGGCCCAGGCGCTGCTGGCCACCTACGGTCAACAGCGGCCCGAGGAACGGCCGTTGCTGCTCGGCTCGCTCAAGTCCAACATCGGGCACAGCCAGGCCGCGGCCGGTGTGGCCGGAGTCATCAAGATGGTGCTGGCCATGCGGCACGGCACCCTCCCCGCCACCTTGCACGTGGACGCACCCACCCCCCATGTGGACTGGTCCCAGGGCGCGGCCCGGCTGTTGACCGAGGCCGCCCCCTGGCCCGAGACCGGACGGCCCAAGCGCGCCGGGATCTCCTCCTTCGGCCTGAGCGGGACCAACGCCCACCTCATCGTCGAGGAACCGCCCGCCGCCCCGGAGCCCACCACCCTCCCCGACGCTTCGGACACCGTGGTGCCCTGGACCCTGTCCGGCCGCACCGCCGACGCCCTGCGCGAGCAGGCCACCCGGCTGCGCGACCACCTGACCCGCCACCCGCACCTGCGGCCCGCCGACATCGGCTACTCGCTCGCCACCACCCGCACCGCCTTCGAGCACCGGGCCGTGGTGACCGGCGCGGACCAGGACACCCTGCGCGCCGGACTGGACGCGCTGATCGCGGGCGCCACCGCGCCCTCCCTGGTCCAGGGCACGGCGAGCCGAGAAGGCCGGGCCGTGTTCGTCTTCCCCGGCCAGGGCTCGCAGTGGAGCGGCATGGCCGGACGACTCCTGGACGACTCACCGGTCTTCGCCGAGTACATCGCCGCCTGCGCCGAGGCACTCGCCCCGTACACCGGCTGGTCCCTGCTGGACGTCCTGCACGAGGCGCCCGGCGCACCCCCGCTCGACCGGGTCGACGTCGTCCAGCCGGTGCTGTTCGCGGTGATGGTCTCGCTGGCCGCGCTGTGGCGCTCGGCCGGTGTCGAACCCGCCGCCGTCATCGGCCACAGCCAGGGCGAGATCGCCGCCGCCTGTGTGGCCGGCGCTCTCACCCTCGAGGACGCCGCCAAGGTGGTGGCCCTGCGCAGCAAGGCGCTGGCCGCGCTCAGCGGGCAGGGCGGCATGCTCTACGTGCCGCGCCCGGCCGAGGAGGTCGCCGAGCGGCTGACCGAGTGGCCGGACCGACTCGACATCGCCGCCGTCAACGGCCCGTCCACCGTCACGGTCTCCGGCGACCCGGCGGCCCTGGCCGAACTGCACGAGCGCCTCGCCGACGACGGAGTGCTCTGCTGGCCCATCCCCGGCGTCGACTTCGCCGGGCACTCACCCCAAGTGGAGCTGATCCGCGAGGAGTTGCTGAGCCTGCTGGCCGAGGTCCGGCCGACCGCGGCCGGAATTCCCTTCTACTCGACGGTGACCGGCGGAATGCTGGACACCACCGCGATGGACGCCGAGTACTGGTACCGCAACCTGCGCCGACCGGTGGAGTTCCACCAGGCCGTCACCGCCGCGATCGCCGACGGGCACCGGCTGTTCGTCGAGTCCAGCACCCACCCTGCGCTCACCGTCTGGCTCCAGGAGAGCGTCGAGGCCGCCGGGGGCGACGGCGGCGTGGTGGCCACCCTGCGCCGGGACGAGGGCGGCCGGGAACGATGGCTCACCGCGCTGGCCGAACTCCACGTCCTCGGCCAGTCGGTGGACTGGGAAGCCGTCTTCGACGGAACGGGCGCACAGCGCGGCGAACTGCCCACCTACGCCTTCCAGCGCCAGTGGTACTGGCTGGAGCCGCAGCGGCGGACCGAGGGGGCCGCCGACGGCCCGGCCGTCGCCGACGAACGGTTCTGGGCGGCCGTCGAGGAACGGGACGCCGAGGCGCTCGCCGACGCCCTGGACCTCGACGACCCACCCCTGCGCACCTCACTCGCCACGGTCATGCCCGCGCTCGCCGACTGGCGGAGCGAGCACCGTAACCGCTCCACCGTGGACAGTTGGCGCTACCGGGTCACCTGGCGGGCCCTGCCCGCGCAAGCGGCCCCCCGGCTCTCCGGCACCTGGTGGGTGCTGGTGCCCGCGGGCACCGCCGAGGACCCGGCCACCGACGCCTGCCTGCGGGCGCTGCGCGACCACGGCGCCCACGCGGTACTCATCGAGGCCGGTGACGGCGACCGGGCAGCGGACCGCGCCCACCTCGCCGCACGCCTGCCCGCCGACGCCCCGGACGGCGTGCTCTCGCTGCTGGCAGGCGCGCCGCAGGGCCTCGCCGCGACCCTGGCCCTCGTACAAGCGCTGGGGGACGCCGGGGTGGACGCGCCGCTGTGGTGCCTGACCCGAGGCGCCGTCTCGGTGGGCCGCTCGGACCGGCTGACCGACCCGGCCCAGTCCCAGGTATGGGGATTCGGCACCGTCGCGGCGGTGGAGTACCCGCAGCGCTGGGCAGGACTCGTCGACCTGCCCGAGCGGCTGGACGAGCGCGTGCCCGCCCGGCTGGCCGGCGTCCTCGCCGACCCCGCGGGCGAGGACCAGTTGGCCGTCCGCGCCTCGGGCGTCTTCGGCCGCCGCCTGGCCCACGCCGACCCCGCCGCCCGGCGCACCGGTCAGGGCTGGACGCCCGACGGCACCGTGCTGATCACCGGAGGCACCGGCGCGCTCGCCGCCCATGTCGCCCACTGGCTCGCCGACCGCGGCGCCCGCCATCTGCTGCTCGTCAGCCGACGCGGACCCGACGCACCCGGAGCCGCCGAACTCACCGCCCACCTCGAGGAGTCGGGCGCCGAGGTCACCATCGCCGCCTGCGACGTCGCCGACCGCGAGGCCCTCGCCGAACTGCTCGGCACGATCCCGGCCGACCGCCCCCTGCGCGCCGTGATCCACACGGCCGGGGTCCTGGACGACGGCGTCATCGACACCCTCACCCCCGAGCGCCTCGCCACCGTGCTGCGCCCCAAGGCGGACGCCGCCCGCAACCTCCACGACCTCACCCGCGACGCGGACCTCACCGCCTTCGTGATGTTCTCCTCCCTCGCCGGAACCCTCGGCGGCACCGGGCAGGGCAGCTACGCGGCGGCCAACGCCTACCTCGACGCCCTGGCCCAGCACCGCCGCGACCATGGGCTGCCCGCCACCTCGGTGGCCTGGGGGCTGTGGGGCGGCCGGAGCCGGGCCGCGGACGTCGCCGAGCGTCTGGTGCGCGACGGACTGCCCGCCATGGACCCCGAACTCGCCGTCGAGGCCCTCCAGCAGGCCCTGGACGGAGACGAAACCCGGCTGATCGTCGCCGACTTCGCCTGGGACCGCTTCGTACGGGCCTACACCGCCCTGCGGCCGAGCCCCGCCATCGGCGATCTGCCCGAGGCACGACGCGAGGCGGCGGCGGCCGACCGGGCGGACGGCACCACCGGTCGCGGAGCGCTCGCCGAACGGCTGGCCCCGCTGCCCGAGGAGGAGCGCGAGCGGGAACTCGTCGACCTGGTCCGTACCGAGGTGGCCGCCGTACTCGGCCACGCCGACCCCGAGGCGATCGAACCCGGCCGGGTCTTCAAGGACATCGGCTTCGACTCGCTGACCGCCGTGGAACTGCGCAGCCGGCTGGCCGAGGCCACCGGGCTGCGGCTCTCCGTCACCCTGGTCTTCGACCACCCCACCACCACCGCACTCGTGGCCCACCTGCGCGAGGAACTCCTCGGGCACCTGCAGACCACCGCCCCGAGCGCCACCGCCACACCCCGGACACGGAACGACGATGACGACGATCCCATCGCCATCGTCTCCATGAGCTGCCGCTACCCGGGCGGGGCGACCACCCCCGAGGAACTGTGGCGGCTGCTGACCGAACGCACCGACGCCATCGGCGAGTTCCCCCAGGACCGAGGCTGGGACCTGGCAGGGCTCTACGACCCCGACCCCGAGCGCGCGGGGAAGACGTATGTGCGCGAGGGCGGCTTCCTCTACGACGCCCACCACTTCGACCCCGCCTTCTTCGGGATCTCCCCCCGCGAGGCCCTCACCATCGACCCCCAGCAGCGGCTGCTGCTGGAGATCTGCTGGGAGGCCGTCGAGCGCGCGGGCATCGACCCGCTCTCCCTCAAGGGCGGCGACGGCGGCGTCTTCGTGGGCTCCAGCTACCGCGACTACGGATCCCGGATCACCGAACCCTCCGAGGAGTTCGAGGGCTACCTGGGCATCGGCAGCGCGGGCAGCGTGGCCTCCGGTCGTATCGCCTACACCTTCGGCCTGGAGGGCCCGGCCGTCACGGTGGACACCGCCTGCTCCTCCTCCCTGGTGGCCATGCACATGGCCGCGCAGGCGCTGCGCTCCGGCGAGTGCTCGCTGGCCCTGGCCGCGGGCGTGACCGTCATGGCCACGCCCGGCGCGTTCATCGAGTTCGGCCGCCAGCGCGGCCTGGCGCCGGACGGCCGCTGCAAGCCCTTCGCGGCTGCCGCCGACGGCACCGCCTGGGCCGAGGGCGCCGGCGTCGTCCTCCTGGAACGCCTCTCCGACGCCCGCCGCAACGGGCACCCGGTCCTGGCCGTACTGCGCGGCTCCGCCGTCAACCAGGACGGCGCCAGCAACGGCCTCACCGCCCCCAACGGCCCCTCCCAGCAGCGGGTCATCCGCCAAGCCCTCGCCGACGCCGGGATCGGCCCCGCGGACGTGGACGCGGTGGAGGCGCACGGCACCGGCACCCGGCTCGGCGACCCCATCGAGGCCCAGGCGCTGCTGGCCACATACGGTCAACAGCGGCCCGAGGAACGGCCGTTGCTGCTCGGCTCGCTGAAGTCCAACATCGGGCACAGCCAGGCCGCCGCCGGTGTGGCCGGAGTCATCAAGATGGTGCTGGCCATGCGGCACGGCACCCTCCCGGCGACCCTCCACGTGGACGAGCCGACCCCGTACGTCGACTGGTCCACAGGCGCCGTGCGACTGCTGACCGAGGCCGTGCCCTGGCCCGAGACAGGAGGGCCCCGGCGCGCCGGAATCTCCTCCTTCGGCGTCAGCGGCACCAACGCCCACCTGATCGTGGAACACGTCCCCGAGCCCGACCGGACACCCGACACCGCCCCGAGCGCCCCCGGCGCCGTACTGCCCTGGCTGCTGTCCGCCCGCGACGCGGACGCCCTGCGCGACCAGGCTCAGCGGCTGCTGGCCCACCTGACGGAGCACCCCGAGCCGGACACCGCCGCCCTCGGCCACGCCCTGGCCACCACCCGCAGCGCCTTCGAACACCGTGCCGCACTCATCGGCACGGACCGCGAGGAGCTGCTGGCCGCGCTCACCGCGCTCGCCCGCGACGAGGACGCCCCCGCACTCGTACGGGGCACGACCCGCACCGCGGGGAAGACGGCCTTCCTCTTCCCCGGACAGGGCAGCCAACGCCTCGGCATGGGCCGCGAGTTGTACCAGCGCTTCCCCGTCTTCGCGGACGCCTTCGACGCGGTCTGCGCCGAGCTGGACCCGCTGCTCGACCGCCCCCTGCGCGAGGTGATCAACACCGCCGCGGACAGCGCGGACGCCGCCGACCTCGACCTGACGGCCTTCACCCAGCCCGCCCTCTTCGCCATCGGCGTCGCCCTGTTCCGGCTCGTGGAATCGTACGGAGTCCGGCCGGACCTGGTGATGGGCCACTCCATCGGAGAACTGGCCGCCGCCCACGTCGCCGGAGTGCTCTCACTGCCCGACGCCGCCGCGCTGGTGGCCGCCCGCGGCCGGCTGATGCAGTCCATGCCGACCGGCGGAGCCATGGTCGCGCTGACCGTCTCCGAAGCCGAACTGCTGCCCCGACTCGAAGGCAGGGAGGGCGAGTTGGTCATCGCCGCGGTCAACGGCCCGGCCGCCACGGTGATCTCCGGCGACCAGGACGCGGTCGAGGAACTCGCCGACCACTGGAAGGCCCAGGGCCGCAAGGCCACGCGACTACGGGTCAGCCACGCCTTCCACTCCCCGCACATGGACGGCATGCTGGCCGAGTTCCGCAAGATCGCCGGAGAACTCACCTACCACGAACCGCACATCCCCGTCGTCTCCAACCTCACCGGAGCCGTGGCCGACGCCGAGACACTGTGCTCGCCGGAGTACTGGGTCGACCAAGTACGGGGCACCGTGCGCTTCCTCGACGGCATGCGCGGCCTGCGCGAAGCGGGCGTCACCACCTGCCTGGAACTGGGCCCCGACGGCGCGCTGACCGCCCTGGGACAGGAGTGCCTGCCCCAACAGGACGTGACCCTGGTGCCGTTGCTGCGCAAGAACACCGGCGAGGCCGCGTCGCTGACCCGCGCCCTCGCCCAACTCCACGTGCAGGGAGCCGAAGTGGACTGGTCGGCGCTCTTCACCGCCCGCCCGGCGCTGCCGCCGACACTGCCGACCTACCCCTTCCAGCGCCACCGCTACTGGCTCGACCCCACCCCCGCCCGCGGCGACATGTCCGCCGCCGGACTCGTGCAGACCGGCCACCCGCTGCTGGGCGCCGGCTGCCCGCTCGCCGACTCCGACGGCCACCTGTTCACCAGCAGGCTGTCCGTGCACACCCACCCCTGGCTCGCCGACCACGCCGTCTTCGGCGGGGCGATCCTCCCCGCCACTGCCTTCCTGGAACTGGCCGTCCGCACAGGCGACCAGGTCGGCTGCGGGCAGATCGACGAACTCACGCTGCAGGCACCCCTGATACTGCCGCCCGACGGCGCGGTCGTCCTCCAACTCGCCCTCGGAGCCGCCGACGAACAAGGCGCCCGCACCCTGGACGTCTACTCCCGCCCCGAGGACGCCACCGACGACCCCTGGACCCGCCACGCCACCGGCCGACTGCTCCCGGCCGGACAGGACACGTCCCCGCAGGACACCTCCCCGGAGGACACCGCGGACCTGACCGTCTGGCCGCCCGCCGGAGCCGAACCACTCCAGGTGGCCGGACTCTACGAGCGGCTGGCCGCCGGAGGCTTCGCCTACGGCCCCACGTTCCAGGGCCTGCGCGCGGCCTGGCGGCTCGGCGAGGACATCTACGCCGAGGCCGCCCTGCCCGAGGAACAGCGCGCCGAAGCGGCCCGGTTCGGACTGCACCCCGCCCTGCTGGACAGCGTCCTGCACTCGCTGGTCTTCGGCGTCCTGGAGGGCAGCGACCAGGGCTGGCTGCCCTTCGCCTGGAACGGCGTACGCCTGCACGCCTCGGGCGCGTCCACGGTACGGCTGCGGATGCGCCCCGCCGGACGAGACGCGGTCACCCTGCAACTGGTCGACACCACCGGGCAGTTGGTGGCCACGGTCGAGTCCCTGACACTGCGCCCGGTCTCGGCCGACCAGGTGAGCGTCTCCCGTACCGGCGCCCACCAGGAGCTCTACCACCTGCAATGGCCCGAACTGCCCCAGCCCGCCCCCGCCACCACCCAGGACTGGGCGGTCCTCGGCGAAGAGACACCCCCCTGGGCACCACCGGCCACCACCGCCCACACCGACCTGACCGCACTGCGCGCCGCCCTCGACGCGGGCGCCTCCGTACCCGGCACGGTGCTCGCCGACTTCACCCCCGCCACCCTGGCCCCCGGCAGCCTGCCCGAACAGGTGCACACGGCCACCGGACGGGCCCTGCGTCTGGTGCAGGAGTGGCTCACCGACGAGCGGTTCACCCGGTCGACCCTGACCCTGGTGACCTCCGGGGCGGTCCCGGCCACCGGCGACGACCTGACGGACCCGGCACACGCCGCCGTATGGGGCATGCTCCGCTCGGCACAGACCGAACACCCCGACCGGTTCGTCCTCGTCGACCTCGACTCCGACGAGCGTTCGAAAGCCCTCCTCAGCGCCGCGGCGAACTGCGGCGAACCCCAACTCGCCCTGCGTGGAGGGCACGTCCAGGCCGCCCGCCTGAACCGGGTGCCCCGCTCGGTGCCCGAACGCACCCGCGGCTGGACGCCCGACGGCACCGTACTGATCACCGGCGGCACCGGGGCCATCGGGGCCCTCACCGCCCGCCACCTCGTCGCCGAACACGGCGTACGACACCTGCTGTTGACCAGCCGAAGCGGCCCGACCGCCGAGGGAGCCGCCGAACTCCTTCAAGGCCTGGAGGAGTTGGGCGCCCAGGCCGAGATCGTCGCCTGCGACGCCGCCGACCGCGAAGCGCTCTCCGCCCTGCTGGCCTCGATCGACCCCGACCACCCGCTGACCGCCGTGGTGCACTCGGCGGGCATCATCGCCGACGGCGTCATCGCCGATATGACCCCCGACCGACTCGACCGCGTCCTACGGGCCAAGGTCGACGCCGCCGTCAACCTCCATGAGCTGACCGCCGGAGCGAACCTGTCCGAGTTCATCGTGTACTCCTCCATCGCCGGTGTCTTCGGCGGCATGGGACAGGCGAACTACGCGGCGGCCAACGCCTTCCTGGACGCCCTGGCCCACCACCGCCGCGCCCAAGGCCTGCCCGGCACCTCACTGGCCTGGGGCCTGTGGGCCACCGGCGCGGGCATGACCGGCCACCTGGACGCGGCCGACCTGGCCCGCATCGCCCGCGGCGGCATCATCGCCTTCACCCCCGACGAAGGCCTCGCCCTCTTCGACACGGCCACCGGTCTCGATACCCCCGCCCTGCTCCCGCTGCGCCTGGACACCACCGCCCTGCGCGCCCAGACCACCGCCGGAGGCGTGCCCGCCTTCCTGCGCAGCCTCGTACGGACCCCCGTCCGACGCCAGGCCAACGGCGACGCACCCGGCCCCGACGCGGCGGCCGAACTGCGCCGACGCCTGGGCACACTGTCCGAGCCGCAACGCCACCGGACCCTGCTGGACCTGGTCCGCTCGCACGCGGCCCTGGTCCTGGGCTTCACCGGCCCCACCGCCGTCGACGCCGAACGCGGACTGCTGGACCTGGGCTTCGACTCGCTCACCGCGGTCGAACTGCGCAACCGCCTGCGCGCCGCCACCGGCCTGCGACTCCCGGCCACCCTGCTCTTCGACTACCCGACGTCCACCGCGCTCGCCCGGCACCTGGCCGAGGAGATCACCCCCGAGCCCGGCACCGACGCCCTGCCCGCACTGACCGAACTCGACCGGCTGGCCGAGGCGGCACAGGACGACGCACTCGACGACACCGTCCGCGCCACCCTCGCCGACCGACTGCAAGAACTCCTGGAACGTCTGCGCCCGGCCCCCGCCACAGCCGAGGACGACGGAATCGGCGAGCGGATGGACTCCGCCACCGACGACGAACTCTTCGACTTCATCGACAACGAACTCGGAACAGCGTGACGCCGCCCGGCAGCAACCCGACCCCGCGCCCCCAGGTGACCAAGAACGGTGAGCGAACGGTGAATGACGACAAGCTCCGCGACTACCTCAAACGAGTGACCACCGATCTGCACCAGACCAAGCGCCGCCTCAGCGAGGCGGAGGCCAAGAACCGGGAACCGATCGCCATCGTCTCGATGAGCTGCCGTTACCCCGGCGGCGTGCGCTCACCGGAAGACCTGTGGCGGCTGGTCTCCTCGGGCACCGACGCCATCACCCCGTTCCCCGCGGACCGCGGCTGGGACCTGGACACCCTGCACGACCCCGACCAGCAGCGGCCCGGCACCACCTACGCGGCCCAGGGCGGCTTCCTGACCGACGTCGGCCACTTCGACGCGGGCTTCTTCGGCATCTCACCCCGCGAAGCCCTGGCCATGGACCCCCAGCAGCGGCTGCTCCTCGAAACCACCTGGGAGGCCTTCGAACGGGCCGGGATCGACCCCACCACGCTGCGCGGCAGCCGCACCGGCGTGTTCGCCGGAGTGATGTACCAGGACTACGCCGTCCGGCTGCGCAACGTCCCCGACGACATCCAGGGCTACCTCGGCAACGGCGCCTCCGACAGCGTGGCCTCCGGCCGCATCTCCTACCTCTTCGGCCTTGAGGGCCCCGCCGTCTCGGTGGACACGGCCTGCTCCTCCTCGCTGGTCGCCATCCACCTCGCCTGCCAGGCACTACGGCAGTCCGAGTGCACCATGGCGCTGGCCGGCGGCGCCATGGTGATGTCCACCCCCGTCCCCTTCGTGGAGATGAGCCGCCAGAACGGGCTCGCCCGGGACGGCCGCTGCAAGTCCTTCTCGGCACGGGCGGACGGCACCGGCTGGGGCGAGGGCGTGGGGCTGCTCCTGCTCGAACGGCTGTCGGACGCCCGACGCCACGGGCATCCGGTCCTGGCCGTGGTGCGGGGCAGCGCCATCAACCAGGACGGCGCCAGCAGCCGCCTGACCGCCCCCAACGGCCCGGCCCAGCAACGAGTGATCCGGCAGGCCCTGGCCGGCGCCCGGCTCACGACCGCCGACATCGACGTGGTGGAGGCCCATGGCACCGGCACGCCGCTCGGCGACCCCATCGAGGCCCAGTCCCTGCTGGCCACCTACGGACGGGAACGCCCGGCCGAACAGCCGCTGCTGCTCGGCTCGTTGAAGTCCAACATCGGTCACACCCAGGCCGCCGCCGGGGTCGGCGGTGTGATCAAGATGGTGATGGCGATGCGGCACGGAGTGGTGCCGCGCACCCTGCACGCCGAGGACCCTTCCCCGCAGGTCGACTGGGAATCCGGCAGCGTACGCCTCGTCACCGAGGAACAGCCGTGGCCGGACACCGGACGCCCCCGGCGGGCCGCCGTCTCCTCCTTCGGAGTCAGCGGCACCAATGGCCACGTCGTGCTCGAACAGGCCGAACCGGCCGAGGAATCCACCCCCGCGGACCGCCCTACCGAGACCGGCGGGACGGTGCCCTGGGTGCTGTCGGCCAGGACGGCGGACGCGCTGCGGGCCCAGGCACAACGCCTGCTGGACGCCGGAATCGGCGACGCCCGCCCGGCCGACGTGGGCCACTCCCTGGCCACCACCCGCGCCCGACTGGAACACCGTGCGGTGCTGGTGGCCGCCGAACCGCAGGACTTCCAGGCGCATTTGACGGCACTGGCATCCGGCACCGCCGCTCCCGGAGTGGTCAGCGGTACGGCCGGTACCGGGGGCGAAGTGGTCTTCGTCTTCCCTGGGCAGGGGTCGCAGTGGGTGGGGATGGCGCGGGAGTTGCTGGAGTCCTCGCAGGTGTTCCGGGACCGGATGCGCGCCTGCGCCGATGCGTTGGCGCCTCATGTGGAGTGGTCGTTGCTGGATGTGGTGCGCAACGA
>NZ_JAMWMR010000047.1 GCF_023887685.1 Streptomyces macrolidinus
CCGCAGGGCTCCTCGGTCCCGGCCTCCTCCGCCGGAGCCTCCTCGATCACCACATGCGCGTTGGTTCCGCCCATGCCGAACGACGACACGCCGACGACCATCCGCTGCCCATCGGTGTTCGGCTGCCAGGGCGTGTACTCCGTGTTGACCCGCAGGTTCAGTTCGTCGAACGGGATAGCCGGGTTCGGGGTCTCGAAGTTCAGGCTGGCGGGTACGGCACGGCTGCGGACGGTCAGGACGGCCTTGATGAGGCCCGCGATACCGGCCGCGCCCTCCAGATGGCCGATGTTGGTCTTCACCGATCCGACGAGCAGGGGGCGGTCGGCCGGTCGGCCCGCGCCGAGTGCCGCGCCCAGGGCGGCGGCCTCGATCGGGTCGCCCACCGGGGTGCCGGTGCCGTGCAGTTCGACGTACTCGACGTCGCGGGGTTCCGTTCCGGCCTGGGCGTGGGCCTGGCGGAGCACGTCCGTCTGCGCGTCGACGTCGGGGGTCGTCATGCCCTTGTCGGCACCGCCGTTGTTGACCGCGCTGCCCCGGATGACACCGAGGACGCGATCGCCGTCGGCAATCGCCCGGGAGAGCCGCTTGAGTACGACGAAGCCGCCGCCCTCGCCGCGTACGTAGCCGTTGGCGCGCGCGTCGAACGTGTAAGTGCGGCCGTCGGGGGACAGTCCGCCGAACTTGCTGGCGCCGATCATGCTGTCCGGGACGAGGTTGAGGGAGACGCCGCCGGCCAGCGCCAGTTCCGACTCACCGCGGCGCAGGCTCTCGCACGCCAGGTGGACCGCCACCAGTGAGGAGGACTGGCCTGAGTCGACGACCAGGCTGGGGCCGCGCAGTCCGAGCGTGTACGACAGGCGGTTGGCAATGATGCCGCGGTGCAGGCCGGTGACGGTGTGTGGGGTGATCGCGGCGAATCCCTGCCGGTGCTTCAGGGTGGCGTAGTCGTCCCAGATGGCGCCCGCGAAGACGCCGGTCCGGGTGCCGCTGAGGGAGGTGCGGGCGAGCCCGGCGTGTTCGAGGGCCTCCCACCCGAGTTCCAGGGCGAGTCGCTGCTGCGGGTCCATCTCCGCGGCCTCGCGCGGGGAGATGCCGAAGAAGGCGGCGTCGAACCGGTCCACATACGAGACGAATCCGCCCCACCGGGTGTTCGCCCGGCCGGGCACGGAGCGGTCCGGGTCGTAGAGGTCCGCGGCGTTCCACCGGTCGGCCGGAACCTCCCCCACCGTCTGGAGGCCCGACTTCAACAGCTCCCAGTACGCGTCGGGGCCTGACGCTCCGGGCACCCGGCACGACATTCCGATGATGGCCACGGGTTCGGCCGTGGTGTGCCGGGCGTCGGCCCCGCTCGATGCGGACACGAATTCCTCGGACTCGGTCTTGGACACTTTCGGCATCTCTCCACGAATCAATTCAGTGCACACACCAGGGGACTGGAAGTCGACGCGTTCCCGCACCAAGAGGTCAAACAGTGTTCGGTCGTCGCGGGACTGCCCACCCAACCCCAAGGCGCCCCCCCTATACCCCCCCTATACTCCCCCTATACTCAACCGCCCCGTACCCCCAGAGCCATGTGGTCGGCCGGAAATCAAGGTCAGTCCATGAAGCGCGGCTTCCCCGGCTCTGGCGGCCGACGTGTCTCACGGTCCGGGATACCGCCGAGATCCATGGATGCTCTCCTCCCAACACACCGGAAGTGTCATCCGACCCCAGAAACAAATGCGTTGACAACACCCGGGAAAGGGGAAGTGTCGGGGGTCGCGCTCACGCCCGTCGACCGGACCGGGCCGGGCCGGGCCGGGGATGGCCGGAACCCGTCGGACGCCTTCAGGGATGCCCAACTCGCGTCATCGGGTGGGCACTTCAAACCCACCACGTGACACACGCCACACGAACTAGGCCTGGAATAAGCCAAGTTGGGCAGGCCACAACCGCTGACACCCCACCTCACCGCTCCCCCCGCCATACGTCAGCCGCACCTGAGGCCCGGCTCAATTTACGGAAACGCAGGGGGAGTTGAGCCTTCTACATTTGGCCGAGGCATGCCATATCGCCACAACCGCGCGACGTGGCCCGGGGTATGGTCCATGCCACGGCCATTGGCCACAGAAGCCACGGAGGGGATGGATTCATGGCGTCACACGGCTCTGGCCCGCAGCGCTCGGACAGAAACGCTCTCCGGCGCGAGTTAGGGCAGAATTTCCTTCAGGACAAGAGAGTCGTGCGCGATCTCGTCTCCCACGTCAGGGGGAACGGAACCAACGTCCTTGAGATAGGCCCTGGTAAAGGAGCCATAACACGAGAACTGGTGCGCTCCTTCGAGACCGTGACCGCTGTGGAGATCGACCCCCACTGGTCCGCGTTCCTGCGGGATGAGTTCGACGACGAGAAGGTCGAGATACTGGAGGGGGATTTTCTCGACTACTACATGTCCCGCGACTGCGACACGATAGTCAGCAATGTTCCTTTCAACATCACCACCCAGGTTCTCCGGCATCTTCTCGAATCCACCGAATGGCAGCAAGCGGCCCTGATAGTGCAATGGGAAGTCGCCCGCAAACGCGCTGGCCAGGGCAGCGGGACACTCCTTTCCGTCTCCTGGGCACCGTGGTACGAGTTCACGCTGCACAACCGCGTCCCCGCCAGGTCGTTCCGGCCGATGCCGCGGGTCGACGGGGGCATTCTGACGATCAGGCGGCGGCCCCGTCCGCTGCTCCCAGAGCGTGCCTGCGCGGCGTTCCAGGACTTCGCGGAGGCCGTTTTCACCGGGCCGGGTCGCGGGCTGGCCGAGATTCTGCGGCGGCATGTCCCCCGGCGAACCTACGCGGCGCTCGCCCAGCGCTTACAGATACCCGACGACGGGCTGCCGAAGGACCTCACCCTCGTGCAGTGGGTCGCCCTGTTCGAGGCGGCCAGGCCGCGCTACGCCACCGGTCGCGGCCCCGTCCCGACCGGGTCCGACTCCTCCTCCGCCGCGGCGCGGGAATCCTCCGGCAGGACCGGTCCGGTGACCGGCGGCAAGCGGTCCGGTTCCTCCCGCGGCAAGCGCGGCACGCCGCGTGCCCAGGGGCGGCAGGCCCTGGGGCGGCAGGGTGCACGAGGGTCGTCGTACGGCCGGCGCACCGGACGCTGACCATATGCCGCGGCCCGTCGCACCTCTTCGAGGAGGTGCGACGGGCCGCGGCATGTCCTACGTCAACCAGCTCAGTACTTGTGGGAGTCAGCGCTGTGCGCCCGGGGCTGAGCCTTGGAGTACTGCACCTTCCGCCGTCGCGCAGCCGCCCTGTGATGGGGCTGTTCCCGTGGGCGGACCGGTGCGGGAGCAGCTTCGGCCAGGTGCCACAGCGAGGCCCAGTGGTGCGCCTTCAGGTCCTTCGGAAGCGCGTGGGGCGAGATGTCGTAATGGCGTAGCCACCCGGCCAGATCCCGTTGCGACACGCGCCCGTTGCGCTTGATGATCTCCTTCAGGCCGTTCCCTCTGCCGGTGAACACCTGACGTACGAAGTCCTGGTACGGCTGCACCGAATCGACGAGCGGGGCCGACCTGCGCCGGATGCGCAGCAGCCCTCCGTCCACGTTCGGCACCGGCCGGAAGGCCTGCGCGGGCACCCGGGAGTGCAGGTCGAACTCGTACCACGGGGCCCAGCCCGCGGTGAGCAGCGTCGTACCGCCGACCCCGGCTCTGCGGCGGGCCACCTCCCACTGGACCAGCAGTACGGCGGTGTGCCAGTGCTGCGCGTCGAGGAGCCGTCGCATGATCGCCGTCGTCAGATGGAAGGGCAGGTTGCCCACCACCACATGCGGGTTGCGGGGCAACGGGAAGTTCATGAAGTCGTGGTGGACGACGGTGACGTGTCCGGGCGTACGGGCGTCCAGACGCCTCGCCCGCCGAGCGTCGATCTCCACGGCGGTGATCGACCTGCCGTGCTTGCTCAGCGGAAGAGTCAGGGCGCCGTCACCGGGGCCGATCTCCAGTATCGGCCCCTTTGTTCGGGCCACCATGGCATTGATGTCTCCGATGACGGAGTGGTCGGTGAGGAAGTTCTGACCGAGTTCGTGTCGGCCGCCCTGCGAGGGAAAAGGCATGGATGTGCTCCGCGGGGAAGTTCGGAGCCGGGGCAGCACAAAGGACCGCACCGGCGGGACCCGGCAGCGGAGGACCTACGGAAACACGAGAGCGCGCGCAGCGCGAGAGAGCACGTGACAAAGAGGCCCGCCGCTAGGCGCGGCGCAGCCTCATGAAACAGACCAGCGAGTGACATGAGTACATGCCGTCAGAGTAACACCCCGCCAACTCCCCCTGCCCCGGCGGACGTTCCGGGGGGGGCAACGACCTGCCGGAGGGGCGCGGTTCCGCGTTGCGGCACAGCGGCAGAGGGCGTAAGACGGACTCGTATCCTCTCGCACACTAGCGCTAACGTATGCGCCGTGACGATGCCTTCTCCCTCACGTGGAAAGTCCTCCCGGCGCAACGAGGCGTCCCGTCGCGCCATACTCGACGCCGCCCTGGCACTCGGCCGGGAGAAGAGTTATGCCGAACTCACCATCGAGGGCATCGCCGCACGCGCCCACGTCGGCAAACAGACCATCTACCGGTGGTGGCCCTCGAAGGGGGCGGTGCTCTGCGAGGCGCTGATGGACCTGGACGCGGCGGACGAACGGGACACGACGGCCGGGTCACCCGAGTCCGACGACCTGGCGGCCGACCTGAGGCGGACGCTGAGCGCGGCAGCCGCCGACCTCACGGACCCGCACCGCAGCGAGGCCCTGCGGTCGCTGGCCGCCGAGGCCGCCATGGACCCGGCGCTGACCGCCGCCTACGGGACCGTGCTCGACGGACCTGGCCGGGACGCCGCCCTCCACCGGCTGCGCCGTGCCCGGGAGGCCGGGCAGATCGACGGCGACACCGATCTCGACATCGCCGTCGATCTGCTGTGGGCCCCGATGCGTTGCCGCTGGCTCTACGACCAGGGAGCCCTCGACGCCGACTTCACCGACACTGTGGTCGAGGTGGTGCTGAAAGGACTCGGTTGGACGCGCGACTGAGCGGCCGGCCTGCACGTACGGCACCAACTCGTTCGCGCCGCTGCTGAAGGTCGTCAACTCGCGGGCGTACGGCCCTGATTCACACGGCAGCGACCGCTCGCGGTCCGCGCCGAAGCATGTCGAGCACAACCCGTCCGGCGCGCAGCTGACCTTCTCCTCGGCGGCGGGCGTTGCGTCCTACGTGTCCGTTCCGCTGCGCGAGCAGTGATCTCCGGCTGCCGCCGGCCGGGCCTGGCCCTGTGGCTGCCGCTTCCCTCCCCCAACGGCTTTGGGGCCATGACCGGCAGCAGTCGTCCCTGGTCCGGCCGCGGTGGTCGCCACGGCCCCGGTCCTGGGACCGCGCCGCTCCCACCGGGACACCCGAGGGGTGAGCCAGGAGAACAGCACGCCCATCCCGGTGCGGATCGGTGAGACACCATCATCACCGGGATGAACGCCACATCGTAGTCGAGGTTCGACACGATGGGCTTCCCGGAGTGGGCGGAACCCCTCGTCAGACCTCGGCCACCTCAGCGTAGACCTGCGACAGTTCGGGGGCTCCGGTGGCCGCCCAGGTGTGGCCGTCGGCCACCACGTCGATCTCGCGGCCGGAGGCCAGCCGTACCACGGGGTGGCCGCCCGGGAAGATCTCCCAGGCTGCTCCGCGGACCGTGCGCACGATCACCGTGCCGAGGTAGAGGCCCGCGTCGTTCCCGAGCCAGGGCAGGATCTCCTCGTCGTCACGCCAGCGCGGCAGGAGTTGGTCGAGCGCCGCCAAGGACGCGGCAGTGTCGTCGAGTTCGACACCGGACTGCTCGGCCTGGGAGCGCAACAGCTCGCATTCGGCGAGGAGTCCGGTGACATCGCCCGTGTCGGCGTCGGCGTCACCGGCGGAGAGCACCGCGACACCGAAGGCTGCGCCACGCCTCTTGCGCCAGTTGCTCAGGAAGGGGATGTTCATGCCGCCAGCGTGTCACCGGTGTGTTCGCGCGCACCGCCGTGACACCGCCCGGAGCGCCGCCTATATGTCGAGGTCCACCACCACGGGCGCATGGTCCGACGCGCCCTTGCCCTTGCGCTCCTCCCGGTCCACGTACGCGTCCTTGACCGCCTTCGCGAACGGCTGGTTGCCGTACACGAGGTCGATGCGCATACCGCGGTTCTTGGGGAAGCAGAGCTGACGGTAGTCCCAGTACGTGAACGGCTGGTCGTACTTGAGGGGGCGCGGGACGACGTCCGTCAGGCCCGTCTCCCGCAGCGAGGTCAGGGCTGCGCGCTCGGCCGGGGTGACATGCGTGGCGCCCTCGAACGCCGCCACGTCGTAGACGTCGTCGTCCGTCGGCGCCACGTTGTAGTCACCCATCACCGCGAAGGGGCGGCTGCCCCCCGCGTCGCCCGCCACGGCCGCCTTCAGGGCCTCGAACCACTGGAGCTTGTACGCGTAGTGCGGGTGGTCCACCTCGCGGCCGTTCGGCACGTACACCGACCAGACGCGGACCGGGCCGCAGGTGGCGGAGACGGCGCGGGGCTCCTGGACGCCCTCGTAGCCGGGATCGCCGGGCAGGCCCTTGACCACGTCGGCCAGGCCGACGCGGGAGAGCACCGCGACGCCGTTCCACCGGCCGGTGGCGTGGACCGCCGCCTCGTAGCCCAGCGCGCGCAGCTCGTCGTAGGGGAACTGCTCCTCGGAGATCTTGGCCTCCTGGAGGCACAGCACGTCCGTACCGCTGCTCTCCAGCCAGGCCAGGAGCCTGGGGAGGCGAGCGGTGATCGAGTTCACGTTCCAGGTCGCGATGCGCATGTCCCACAACCTACCGGGCGGGTGTGACAACGCACCCCCGGTGCGCGGGCCCCGGAGGTGCCCGGCCCTCAGACCTGCGCGGACGCCCCCGGCGTCAGCCTCAGATGCTCGGCTCCGCCCAGCGCGCCGATCTGGTGGTCGTAGATCGGGCGGGCGAGGTCGGTGAGCAGCGCGTCGTGGATGTCGTACGCGCGCTGCGGCTTGACCTCGCGGACGTAGTCGATCACTTCGGCGATCTTGTTCCAGGGCGCCATGACGGGGAGCATCAGCGTCTCGACCGGCTGGTCGGGGACGGTGAGCGCGTCACCGGGGTGGAAGAGCTTGCCGCCGTCGATCAGATAGCCGACGTTCGTGATGCGCGGGATGTCGGGGTGGATCACGGCGTGCAGTTCGCCGTGCACCTGGACGTCGAACCCGGCCGCGGTGAAGGTGTCGCCGTGGCCGACGGTGTGCACACGGCCCGGGTACGCCGCCGAGATCTTCTCCGCGACGGAGGCGAGGGTCCAGATCTCGGCGCCCGGGTTGGCCTCCATCCCGGTCCGCAGCCGCTCCTCGCTGAAGTGGTCCATGTGCTCGTGCGTGACCAGGATGCCGTCCACGCCGACGGCGGCGTCCTCCTCGCTGAAGGTGCCGGGGTCGATGACGAGCGTGCGTCCGTCCTTCTCCAGGCGGATGCAGGCATGCAACTTCTTCGTGAGCTTCATGGCTCCCATCCTGCCCCGGCCGGGGCGGCCGGGGCCCGCTCAGCCTGGTGCTCGTGGTACCCGGCGCGCGTTCACTCCTGGGGGGTGGTCTCCTCCCGGATGATCTGCTGCGCCACCTTGAACGCGCTGGTCGCGGCCGGTACGCCGCAGTAGACCGCCGTCTGGAGCAGTACTTCCCTGATCTCGCTCGGGGTGAGGCCGTTGCGCAGGGCCGCTCGGGTGTGGGAAGCGAGGTCGTCCAGGTGGCCGCCCGCGACCAGCGCGGTGAGCGTGACGCAGCTACGGGTGCGGCGGTCGAGGCCGGGCCGCGCCCAGACCTCGCCCCAGGCGTAGCGGGTGGTGAACTGCTCGAAGTCCGCGGAGAAGTCGTCCGTGGCGGCCAGCGTCCGGTCGACGCAGGCGTCGCCGAGCACCTCGCGGCGGATCTTGATCCCGGTGTCGTAGGTGTCGGGGCTGCCCACGGGCTCGGGGGGCAGGGCGACGGGGGCGATCTCGGCCACGGGTGTGACCAGCGGCGCGGCCGTCGGCACCGGCTTCGCCGAGGATGCCGTGATCGCCGTGAGCTGGCCCGTCGTCGAGTCGAACGCCGGCTGCCAGGCGGTCGAGAAGTGGCGTACGAGCAGATCGGTGACGGCGGCGGGCTGCTCGACGGGGACCAGATGGGAGGCGCCGGGGACGACGGCGAGGCGGGCGTCCGGGATGCCGGCGACCAGGGTGCGCGCCTCGGCGGGACCGGTGACCTGGTCCTCCGACCCCACGAGGACGAGGGTCGGCACACCGATACGGCCGAGTTCGGTCCGTACGTCGAAGGTGGCGAGCGCCTCGCAGGCGGCGATGTAGCAGCCGGGGTCGGTGGTGCGGACCATCTGCACGGCCCACTCGGTGATCGCGGGCTGGGCGGCGGCGAACCCTCCGGTGAACCAGCGCTCCGGGGAGGTCCGGGCGATCGGGTCGAGTCCGTTGGTCCGGACGACCACGCCACGCTGGCGGAACTCGTCGGCCGTGCCGAAGCGGGGCGAGGCGGCGATCAGCGCGAGCGACGCCAGCCGCTCGGGGTGACGCAGCGCCAGCTCGATCCCGATGCCACCGCCCAGCGCGCAGCCCGCGTAGCCGAAGTGCTGTACGCCCAGGGCGTCCAGGGTCGCGAGCAGCCGGGCGGTGATGTCGCCGACGGAGGGCGCGGGGTGCGCGGGGGCGCCGCCGTGACCGGGCAGGTCGAACCGGAAGATGCGCCACTGCTTGGCGAGTTCCGGAACCTGACGGTCCCACATGTGCCATGTGGTACCCAGTGAGGGAGCCAGAATCAGGACCGGAGCGTCTTCTGGCCCATCAAAGCGGTACTGCAGGGTGTTCGGTGGTGTCTCGCTCACTCGTCAGACCCTCTCACGTCTCACAAAATCTCACACAGCCGGGGGAAGCCAGCGGCTCGATGCGCCCGGGGCTCGACTCGTCGGGCACTGCCGACGGCCTCGTCGACCGACTCTGAGCCTTTCGGCGTGTCTGCGGTGGGCCGTCGCACCGGACGGCCCGAACGGCGCGGCAGGCAACTGCTGCCGCGTACAGCCCGGCGTCGCCACGAACACGATCGCCGCCAGCACCTCCCGGTCACCGTGGCGGCGCCGGCCACCACCCTGGGGCCGCGATGGCGCCTCCGGCACCACCCGCTGGAACAACCGCCACAACTCATCCGGCACCAGCCGCTCAACGATCCCCACGCCGGAAGGCTACCGACATCAAGAGAAGGACCGCAGTCAGCGGCCCATTCGGCGCTGCCCGTCGAACCGACGCAACACCCGTACCAGACGCCACATTCCGGCCGCCGCTCCGAATTCTGTCCCGCGATCCGGATCCGCAATAAGCACCAGACCAGGAAGGTGGCCAGGCAAATCACCGCCACCAGTTTTACCGGCTGTTTCGCTTGGTGGCGGAGGCCCAGTCTGATCGGCTCGGATGCTTGTCGGAGGGGTGAGCGCTCTGGGTATGTCTTACGACCGGGCTGTCTGGGAAGGCGAGCAGTCGGCGGAGCGACCCGCGCCGCCGAAGTCCTCGACTTCCTGACGGACTTCATCCCCGCCGAACTTCCCGTACAGCCGGATTTCCCTCGACACGGACGAAGAGGAGCTGGCATACGTCCGCGCGCGACTCGGCACCATCCAGCCCTTCCTCAAACGGCGCCACGACCAACTCCGCCCCGAGCTGGAGAACGGCCGGCGATGTCACCGCGCACTGTCCGCTGTATGCCCAGCGGGCCGTGGTCCTCGGCTCCGTTCCTGGGCCGCTGTCCTGCCTGATCTGCCCCGGCTTGCGCACGGCCGGGGCAGCGCGGCGCAGGTGGACAGCGGACAGTCGTGCACTCCCACGCGCTTGAAGTCGTCGCTCACGACCCCGGAGCGTTTCATGAGGGCGTTTCACCCAGTCGTCTGCAACAACTCATGACACGTGATCGCCACAGGTGGGGCACCGCGCGGCCGGGTGTTTCACAATCGACCGCTCTGAAACGTCCGCCCGCCATATGGGGTGACACCGTCAGCCCGTGGCTTGAAGCGGGTGGAGGGTGAAGGAGCCGTGCGCAGCCAGTCTTTCGAGGAAGCCGATGGGAGCCACCACCTGATCGAGGTGGAACACGCCCGGCTGCAGGCTCTGGAGACAGGTGACGGCGAGCGCCGCAGCCAGACCAGTGGCGCGGCTCTGGTCGCGGCCGCTGAAGGCGATGGCCACATCCCCGGTGTGAACGGTGACGGCGAACCCGTCTCCCCCGAAGTGTGCTCTGTTGAGTGCTGCCAGCAGGCGGCGGCGGACGCCGGGGTGACGCAGGAGCCGGGCCACGGCGGGCTGCCCGGCAGCGTGGAGAAGGCCGGTGACCAGGCGCGAGTCCAGGCAGAGACCGGTGGCTGCGGTTGCGGCGCTGGTGGTGGCGGGCAGGGTGTACTGGTCGGAGAAGGGAAAGTGATGGACCGTCCGCCGGCCGTACGGGGCCGGGAAGTCGACAGCCCAGGAGTCGTGAAGGCGTCCCAGGCCGTCAAGGGTCCAATCCAGCGCGGCCGGGCCGTGTCGGTCACCGGATCCGAGGAGTGCGCTGATGCGCAGGTCGGCGCCGTGGTGCTGGTCGGTGAGATGACGGGCCAGCAGGTTGCTGACTCCGGGTAGGAGTCCGACGCTGAGGACGGCGGTGGCGCCGGTGCGGCGAGCGGTCGGGTCCAGCGGTTCGATCGCGTCCAGGACGGCATGGGAGGCGGAGACGTCCAGGTAGTGGATGCCGCGTTCCAGGCAGGCTTGGGCGATCCGGGCGTTGTTGCGGGCCGCACACATCACGACGGTGTCGACGTCCGGCGGAAGATCGTCCATGGCATCGGGGTCGGCCGCGTCGAGGCGCAGGGCGGCGGTGCCGGTGATGGGGGCGGCGCGTTCAGGGTGGCGTCCGGCGGTCAGGACGGTGGCATCGGGCAAGAGGCCGGTGAGCGCCGCAGCCGTGTGCCGGCCGACGGCTCCGTAGCCTCCGATGATGAGGATGGTGGTCATCGGGCTTCTCCGTCGGTGGTCTGGCTGCCGGTGGCGGCGGGGTGGGGTGGGGGGTGTGCTGCCGTCCGGTTGTCGGCGCAGTGGCCCGCCGGTTCGGGTCGGAATTGGTCGCGATGGCCCGGTATTGGTCGCGATGGCCCGGTGGCGCGGCAGCATGTGAGTTGGTAGGCATTGACGGCCCAGGCCAGACCGACCGGCCCGAGGGGCAGCGCCGAGCCCAGCGCGGGCGGGGCGACATTGACGATCGACACCTCCAGGAATACCAGCAGTTCGACGGACGTGAGCAGGAGCAGGACGGGCAAGCTGCCCCCGAAGTTTCCATAGTCACGCTACAAGAAGATATTTGTAGTGTCGCTATAATCAAGGGTGTGAGAGCCGAGTCACAGCGCAAGGATCCCGCGGGTGGGAACAGCACGCCGGCGGACGGCCGCACCGCACGGTCGCGGGCCACCCGAGCCCGCATCCTGGCCGCCGCCGCCGGCCTGTTCACCACCCACGGCTATACGGCCACCAGCATCGGCGCCATCGCCGCCGAGGCCGGAGTGGGTGAACAGACCGTCTACTACGCCTTCAAGACCAAGAGGGCCGTCCTGACCGTCGCCCTGGATCAGGCCGTTGCAGGCGACGATCAGCCCGTTCCCACCCTGGAGCGCTCCTGGGCGAAGGCGGTGATTGCCGAACCCGACCCGCACCGGCAGCTGGAACTCCAGGCCGCAGGGGCCGGTGACATCCTCAGTCGTGCAGCGCCATTGCTGGACGTGGTGCGCAGCGCCGCACCTTCCGACCCCGACCTGAACCGGCTGTGGCGTACCAACCTGGAGCAACGGCTGACGGTTCAGCGCGCCTTCGCCGAGGCGCTGGTCCGCAAGACCGCCCTACGGGAAGGGCTCACCCTGGACGCCGCTGCGGACATCGCACTGGCGACCCTGTCGCCGGAGACCTACACGTTGCTGGTGTCCGAACGCCACTGGACCCACGAGGCATGGCAGGGCTGGGCCGAGCATGCGCTGTCGAGCCAGCTCCTGCCGACCGCCTGAACCAAGGCGTTTCTCCGCGATCGGCTCTCGCGGGATGCGAGCTCCTCGTACCCGTCCGCCGATCTCCCGGATGCTGCCCGGCGCACGTTGAACCGAGACTTGTGGATCGGCCCCGGGTGGGGCTGTTGTTTTCGACAGGGTCTGGGGGGACCACTCGGGCAACGCGAACGGGGACCACTTTGGTCCGTTCGTGAAGGGGATGGACACTTCCACGTGCTGGTGATCGGCAGCGAGTTTGAGGCCACCTCTATCGGGTGACTTGTGCCCTGTTGCGGGTGAATCGTGAGTGTCCGGGCAGATTAGGGCCGTGATGAGCCGCTAGGTTGGGCTTCCCGGGGTCGTCCGGGCTGTGTCCCTGACAGGCATGGCTTGGAAGGCCCCAGTTCTGTGTTCGGACTCGAGTCCTGTGGGGGTTGCCTTGATGCGAATGTTCGGTGTGTCTCCTGGCTCGCCTTCTGCGCGAGCGGAGCGGTGTTCTGGTGGGGCTGGCTGCTCCGTCCTCTGCGGCGGTAGGCGTCCCGGTGGAGCTGGTCACTCCTGGGCATTCGACGTCTCGTCTGGTGGCGAAGGCCGGTTCCGTCACCTGGGGCGGGAACACGGTCGGCTGGCAGCGGGGGACGATCCACCTGCATGTCGTCCTGAAGTGGAACGGCTCCGAGCAGGACCGTCGAGACCTGGACTGTCAGCGGTCGACCTACTGCTCCGCTGACTCGATCACGCGGAACTGGTCCTGTCCGGGGACTTGGCGAGTGGAGACGTGGGCAACGGGACCGGGCGGGGAATCGAACGTTGACGTTAAGCAAGCAGTCGTCGGCTCGGGCTCGGGAGGGGCACTGCGGGGTCACGGCCCCGTCTGCGGTAAGGGCATCTGACTACTGTTCAGTGTGCTCCGCGGGATCGTCCGGGCGGGCCCTTGTGTCCAGGTCGTGCAGTGCTGCTCCGCTGACCGGCACTCCGGATGCCAGGGCCTGCCAGCCAAGAACGATCCCGGAAGCTGCATCGACCTCAAGGCGGTAGGCGTCGGCTCCGAGGACTGCCAGTTGCGGGGCCCGGGTGGTGAACTCCTCGAACACGTCGGCATCTGGATCGAGGCCCGGCCCTGACCCGTTGAACTCCACGATGGTCCGTCCCGCTTCGCGGTGGTGTCCGGTGGCCCTGACGTTCAGGCCGGTCAGCCCCTGGGGCGGGCGGAGCATGAGGTCCAGGGAGTCGGTGCCGGGGAGGCGGTCGCCGGGCAGCGGTCCGCCGTCTTCTTGACCGCGGTGACGCGCGCTCCAGTGGGTGTCACTCAGCTCCAGCGTGTCGAAGACTGGGGAGTCGGCCACAACGTCCGTGCTGGTCATACACAGATGCCACGGCTGTCGCTGGGCTGTGAAGACCCATGTCACCGATTCCGTCCGGCATGCGGCCAGGCCGCGGATTACGGCATCGTGGGGCTGGCCTGGCCATGCCTGCCGCATCCGCTCCAGCAATGGTTCCTTCCACCACCGCAGCAACCTGCCGCTGGCACGGCTCCACTGTGGCTCGGCAGGCAGGCCCACAGACGCGTCGCTCACTGACACCATGGCTCCTTGTGCGTGTTTCCTGGCAGGCCGGCAGACGAGGCGATGGGTCAGTGCGAACGCTCGGCCTCGGTCGCCTGGAACCGGTAGGACTCCGTGCCAGTCTGGATCAGAGTGCAGCGGAAGGTGATCCGGTCGGCGATGGCCGCGCAGAGCCGGGGCTCGTTGAAGATCGCCTCCCACTCGTTGAACGGGGAGTTCGTGGCGACCGCAGTCGCCTTGCGTTCTTCCCGTTCGGTAAAGATTTGGAACAGCAGCTTGGAGCCCTTCTTGTCCAGATCGAGATAGCCGAACTCGTCCAGACACAGAAGGTCGACCTTGCTGTAGCGGGCGATCGCGGAAGACAGCCGCTTGGCTGTGGCCGCCTCGGCGAGCTCGTTCACCAGCGCCGCAGTGGTGGTGTAACGGACCGTGAGGCCGGCCTCGGCGATCGCTGTGCCAACCCCGATCAGCAGGTGAGACTTCCCGGTGCCGGAGTCGCCGATCAGGACCAGGGGACGGCCTTCCTGAACCCAGGCGGGATTCTTCAGTTCGCCGACGACCTCCGGTGAGACATGAGGGTTCTTCTCGAACCGAAAGTCCTCAAGCCGCTTCGGTCGGGGAAACCGGGCAGCCCGGATCAGCCGCTGCTGGCGGCGAAGCTCCCTGTCATTGCGTTCCAGTTGGAGCAGGTCGAGCAGGAACTGCTTGTAGGTCAACTGCTCGCCGCGGGCGGTCGTGGCCACCTCGATGAACCGCTCACGCAACGCCGGAAGCCGCAGATCCCGGCACAACTCGTCGATCGCGACGTCCTCCGGATCGCCGGGCAGCGGCATCCGCGTTGCGGGAACCTCGGCCGTGCGACGCACGGTGGTGCTCGGAGTCATGCGCTGGTGCCTTTCTGCGGCGTTGTAGCCGTGTTCGTCGTAGAAGTGACCGGCTTCAGAAGCCGGTCGTACTTGCTCATGTCCGGTAGCCCGGTCCGCAGGTCCGACGGCAGCCTCCTGGTGAGCAGGGAGATCACCTTGGCACCGGCACCAACGGCGGCCTCCTGGTCGAGCAGGCCGCCGGCCTCGTCCGGCTCGGTCTCGCTGTGCTCCAGGGCCTATCTGCAAGTCCGGCCTGGACACCGCGATATCGACGGCATTGGCGCCGTGGCGCAGCCGCGGGCGGTGCACGACCCGGGCAAAGTCCTGCTGGATGTCGTGCTCGCGACGACTCTGGGCGGGGACTGCCTCGCCGATGTCGCCATGCTGCGGGCCGATACGGCTGACCTGCTTCGCGACCAACACCCAAAGCGGCCAACTCGCCGACCTCGAACTGCGTCACCGCCGCCGGGCCCGCTGCGAGGACCGCATCCGAGGCGCCCGTGACACCGGCCTGCGCAACCCGCCCCTGCACGACACCGCGCAAAACCAGATCTGCTGGAGATCGTCTCCCTCGCACTCGACCTCCTTGCCTGGATGCCGATGCTCGCCTTGACCGCACGAACGCGCCGTTGGGAACCCAAACGGCTTCGCCTGCGGCTGTTCTCCGCCGCCGCCCAGCTGGTCACCACCGGCCGCCGCCGCTGGCTCCTCTTCACCACGCGATGGCCCTGGACCGACGAGATCACCAGGGCAATCGACCGGCTCAATGCCCTGCCGAGCCCCGGCTGACGAGCCACACCGACCGCCCCAACGATCCGCACCACCACACCGGGGAAGTGGAACCCGGCGCCCGCCCGACGCGACAACCGGGCCGCCAACCTGCCCCAACCTGTCGTGAAACGCGGGAGGTGTTACGCGTCGTCCGCGCTCTTATGGACCTGCCACCAGGTGGTGATCTCCTCAACCTGGGCGGCGAGGTGGTCCATCTCCTTCGTCGTGGAGCGCATGCGCGTGCCGTGGGGTCGGCCAGCCTTACCATGCCCCGCGTCCTTGCCCCCGGCGCCCCGGAACCGGAGACTCCGGGTACGTCCGTGCCTGCGCCGGACGCCGCACTCTGTCGTAGCCCGCTCCGTGCAGAAGCCCCGTCGCGATGGTTACCGACGGGGCTTCGCCGTATCACCTACTATCACGCGCGAACACCAGAACGGCCGTACGCACCAACCGGGCGCCATCTGCACTGGCGAACACGAGGGGTTCTAGAACTCACCCTCGCGCACACCGTCTCGGAATGCTGCCCATTCCTCTGCAGTGAACCGCAGAGGCGGCAGGTCTCGATGGTCCGAGTCACGGACGGCAACAGCCCCGCCACCAAGGTCCGCCACCTCGACACAGTGCGGACGGTAGCCGTAAGGGCACCTACTGCTCTTGACCCAGCGCGCTTGGGCCAGGTCAAGCGCGTACAGTTCAGCCTTTCTCGCTTGCACGACAGACTCCCTTTGCCACTCGGTTATCCGTTCTCCACTTCAGCCTCACGCTCTCTCTCCAAACCCGCAACCAATGAAGTAGCCACCGGCCTTTCGGGGTTGAGTCTGCGCCGATTCACCCCGGCACGGTCGAACCCCTCACCGAGCGCACCACACCCCGCACGGAGCGTCCGTCGCGACGACTGTCGACAGAACGGCGAGGTCACGCGCCGACCCGCTTGGTGGAACCGACGGCATCCGGCCCGGCTCCTGCGGCCGGCCAGGTCGTCAGCATGGTGTTAAATACCCCCGGGGGTATTGATGCTAGGGTGGGTGTACACGCGGGGGGAATTTCGTTGGGAAGGGAACAACTCCGTGTTCTTCATCGACACCGTTCGGTTCAAGGGCCTCGGTAACCGCGACCGCCTGACCGGCGGCGCGCGGACGGCCGTGGCGGCGGATCCGCCGCTCGGCTTCAGCCAGGTCACGGTGACCGTCGTCGACGAGCACGGGAACGACGGTTCGATAGCATGACCACTTTGATCCTCGCGCTCGTCGTCGGTGCCGTCGTCGGCCTGGCCCTGGGCGGACTCGGCGGAGGCGGCAGCGTCCTCGCCGTTCCCGCGCTCATCTATCTGCTCGGCTTCACCCCGGCGGAAGCCACCACGGCCAGCCTGGTCATCGTCACCCTGACCTCGATCACGGCACTGACCGGGCACGCCCGGGACGGAAACGTGGCCTGGCGAACAGGACTGCTCTTCGCCGCAGCGGGCATCCTGCCCGCCATGATCGCCGGTGCCGCCGCCGGCCACCTGCCGGAGACCGTGCTGACGGTCGCCTTCTCCGTCATAGCGGGGCTCGCCGCCCTGCGCATGCTTCGCCCGGCGCGTACCGAGCCGTCCGGCGAGGTGCATCCGGGCAAGGCCGGCGCGGCCGGCTCCGGGCTCGGCGCGGTGACCGGGTTCCTCGGTGTGGGCGGCGGCTTCCTCGCCGTGCCCGCGCTGGTGAGCGTGCTCGGACTGACCATGCGCCGGGCGGTCGGCACCAGCCTCCTGGTCATCACGATCAACTCGCTGGCCGCACTCACCGCCCGGGCCGGCACCGGCACGCAGTTGGACTGGGCGGTCATCGCACCGTTCACCGGCGCGGCGATACTGGGCGCCTGGGACGGCAAACGCCTGGCGAAGAGACTCAAGGGCGACACGCTTCAGCGTCTCTTCGCCTACGTGCTGCTCGCGGTCGCCGCCTTCATGCTCGTCGACGTGCTCTTCTGACCACGCCGACCCGCCGTCGGGCACAAGAGCGGGAGGGCGTTCGGCCGAGGAGAGGAACAGCTTCTTCAATCAGCCGTGGTCAGGCAGACCTGCGCGTAAAGCTGGCGCATCCGCACGGCAACCGACCGCGCAGACCAGCAGATCGGATGGCAAGGCCCACCGCTCCGGACGCAGAAGTCGGATGCCTGCGCGGCCGCCGCTTCGGAACGTGTTCGAGACTCCTGTGCGAGGTCCCGTGTGCCATTACCGACGCACGGGACCTCGCATGTCCCGTCAGACAGAGCGCTCGGTGTCTTCCTGGTCTTCCTCCGGGAGGCGACGCAGTCGGAGGGCTGCCAGCACCGCCATGCCTGCTGCGGCCAGGGCCACCACCAGGAGCAGGACCCGGTCGGAGACGGCCTTGCCGAGCCGTACGGCGGCGGCCTCCCAGGCCGCCTCGGTGTCGATGTCGACGAGGGAGGGCAGGGCGGAGGTGCCGTCGAAGAGCAGGAACAAGGTTCCCAGCAGGACGAAGACAAGTCCTCCCACAAGCGAGGTGCTGTGCACGGTCAGCGGGCCCAGCCGCATCGCGCGCCCTCTCAGCCAACGTCGGCGGCCGAGGTCGTAGCGGTCCCACAGCAGCGCCAGGACGAACATGGGCACCGCCAGGCCCAGCGCGTAGACGGCCAGCAGGAGCCCCCCGTGCACCGGGCTGCCGTCCAGCGCCGCGACCGTGAGGATGCCCCCCAGGATCGGTCCCGCGCAGAAGCCTGCCAGGCCGTAGACGGTGCCCAGCGCGAACACCGACAGCGCGGACCCGGCCCCACGGCTGCCCGCCGCCTGCTGAAGACGCCGTGACCCGAAGCCCACGCCCAGGATCTGGGCCAGCCCCAGCCCGATCATCGTCCAGCCGCCCACGGCCACCAGCAGATCCCGGTGCCCGTAGAACAGGCGGCTGGCGAAGGAACCGGCCACGCCGAGCGGCACCAGTGTGGTGATCAGGCCCGCGTAGAAGACCGCGGTGCGCAGCGACAGACGGGTGCGAGTGGTGAAGGAGTAGGCGAAGAACGCGGGCAACAACAGCGCACTGCACGGGCTGAGCAGCGCCAGCAGCCCGCCGAGGAAGGCCGTCGCCACGGTGACGCCGCTCATCGCCGGGCTTCCTTCGCTGCCTTGTCGATGGCGTCGGTGAAGGTGCTCAGCGGCTGGGCGCCCAGGATGGGCGTGGTGTTGACGAGGAAGGCGGGGGTGCTGGACACGCCCAGCGTGTACCCCTCCCCCTGATCCGATTTCACTGAGGTGTCGGCTGCTTTCGACTGCATGTCGGCCTCGAAGCGGCCGAGATCGTGCACACCCGCCTCGCGAGCCATCTCGCGCAGCCGCGCGGCGGAGAACTCGCCCTTGTTGCGCGCGCGTTCCTTGGCGTAGGCGACGTCGTGGAACTGCCAGAACCGGCCCTGCCGTCCGGCGGCCCAGGAGGCGCGGGCGGCCTGCTCCGACTCGGCGCCGAACACGGGGTAGTTGCGCCACTCGATGCGCAGCACTCCCTTGTCCACGTACTTGCGGACGAGTTCCGGCTTGGTCTCCCGCGCGAACTTGCCGCAGAAGGGGCACTGGAAGTCCTCGTAGGCGATCAGCACGACGGGGGCGTCGGCGCGGCCGAGCGCGAGTGGGTCCTTGGGGTTCCTGCGGGCCAGGGCGAGCAGAGACTGCTGCTGCTCATCGGGGGTGGCCTTGGTCGCAGGAGACGAATCGGTGGCGACGGGGCGGTCTTGTGGTGTGGAGCCGCCAAAGGCTCCGCCGAAGGCGAGGACCGTGGCGATGACGGCCGCGGTACCGGCGCTCGCGGCGATCCAGGTCAGGCGGCGGCGACGGGAGCGAAGAGAGGAAGGCATGGCATCTCCAGTGACGTGTACGAAGAAGGGAGACGAAGGGTGAGACCAGGTGGTAGGCGGTTCGCGATCCGCCGCCCGCTGGTCGGGCGCCGCGGCGCTGCTCAGCCAGGACGGGAAGCAACCCGATGGCGGGTTGCAGTTGCCGACGTGCCTGAGGTGCCCAGCAGGAGGAGGACGAGCTTCTCGCAGGTGAAGGCAGCCGCCCGCCAGCGGCGTAAGGACGGCATCACATCTGCCGAGCCAGGAAGCCGCCAGGCCGCGTTGTCACGGCGGGCGCGCGCGGACGCCGCGTGGGGGTCTACATCCGTCGTACGGAGAGTTCGGACAGATCGGGAGGATCAGAGTCAGGGCCGCTGCGCCCGTCACGCGCGTGGGTGAGTGTCCGTGCCGGTGCTGTCGTGCCGGTGTCCGCGGGTCCAGCGGGCGCGAGTGACGCGTCGAACCGCATGAGCTGTCGTCCGGGCTGCGTCTTCTTCAGGCATGGAGCGTCCGCTGCCACGGTGGGCGCACCGTGACCGGCCTCCAGCGTCGGGTGGCATGGCGTCTGAGCGGTGGCCGGGGTGGACGAGCGTGGCCCCCATGACGCCGACGACGCATGAGTGGCACAGACCAGTGCGGCCACCAGGGTCAGCAGCGCAAGGGCGACGCCCATGGCGCTGTGCCGTCTGCCGCGCATCGCCGTCCCTTCACATCCTCGGTCGGGCAACCATAGGCCCGGTTACCCCGTACGCGTGTCGAAGCACGCCTGTCACGTCAACATACCGGGACGAGAGACCATCCCTCGTGCTGCCGTACCGTCAAGTGCCACACCGCGGCCGGGACCACCTCTACACCGGGAACGAGCGCGTCATCTGTCAGGTCGCGTCCGGCGAGGCTGTTGGCGCAGGCGAGGACACGTGCGCCGGACTCGAGCAGCCGGGTGATCTCCGTGTCGGAACCACCTCGCAGCACCAGATCGAGTCCGGAGCCGTAGACGACGACCTCGACCTCGACCGGGCGATCTGCCGCCGCCACAAGGTTCCTCACCGCGCGTACGACGCGATCCGGCTGAGGAGCCGCCACGACGACACGCACGGGAGCAGCACCAGCGGACTGGACGTTCTCGGTGTTCATCACGCCACCATCGCACACCGCCGACAGCCCGGCTCCGGGCCCCTACCGAGCAAGCCATCGCCCACCCGGAGGCAGCGGAACGAACGGCTGCGCCCGCCGATGGCCGTCAGCACCGGAGCGCCCCTTCCTCGTTCGGGTGCACCACCCACACGGCAGCGCTCCGCACCTGTAGCGTCATCAGGACGTATTCGCCAGGAAGGGGAGTAACGGTGCGAGACGGTCGAACGAGGGCAGGTTGGGCCTTGTTCGTCGCCTGTGCCGTCCTGGTCGCCGCCATCGGCGGCTGCCCGGTGATGCGCCACCTCGTGGGCTCTGTTCCGCAGAGCTCCCCCAGAACGCCCGTCTCCGCGCCCCATCTTCGGGACATCTCGCCGGAGGTGGAAGAGTCTCCCGCTCCATGTGCTGGAAACGTGCACGCCGCGACATCCCGTGCTGCGTCCCCAGGTGGGCAGTTGCCGCGGCCGTGCTCCCAGGACACGACTTGGTCGTGGAGGGCTGCTGTCGGCCGACCGCCGGCACCCGCGCGCTTCGATCCCGGTGGAGATCGTCAAGTACAGCGGTATGACCGGCTCCAGGTGTAGACCGCCGGTGACCCCAGGCGTTTGAGGCGCGCTGTTCCGCAGTCGTTGTCGGCGGACAGCGAGCTGCCTCCCGCTCTCACTCCGAATCGCCCCTCGTACCGGTTCTCACGAACCGCTCCCTTCGGTGACCCTGCCCGGCGTCCGTCGCTCTTGCCGCTCTCTGACGCGCGCACTTCACGCTCTGCGGGCCGGCGACATCGCTGCGTCCTGACACGCCCCTTCATGCCCTGTGCGGGAACGAACATGACATCTGAACAGCCTTTGCCGCGCCGTCTCAGCGGGTGGCTCAACGCGCGCCTCGGGCGCGCCACCGTCCTCAGCTACGCGGCTGCCTTCCTCGCCCCGAACGCCGCACACGCGCTGCGCGAGTCCACCGCACATGTCGTCGGCACGCGTGCGGGGCTACCGACACTCCTTCTCACGGTGATCCTCTTTTCGGCGGCCTACCAGGTGACATCACAGGAGTTGGCCGCCAGCCTTCGGCACCCCAAAGTCGTCGCCGCCGGACTCGCGGCTCACCTGGTCACGCCCTTCGTGCTGGCATCGACCGCTGCCGCCGTCCTGTCGATGACGGGTGCTGCCGGCTCAGCCGACTTCGTACCGATGGCGCTTGCACTCGTGGCCACGACCCCTGTCGCTGCGGGAGCGACCGTCTGGATCACCAGGGGCAGCGGCGACGGAGCGGCGATGATCAGTATCGTCGTGCTCTCCGCCCTGCTCAGTCCGCTGACCTTGCCGGCAACCATCGGCATCCTCGACAGGGCCGGGCTGCTGGGGCAGCATCACACGTCGTTTCTCGCCGCCGTGTCGGTGAGTACCCGTGGCTTCCTGACCCTCGCGGTGACTCTGCCCTGCGCGGCGGGACTCCTCTGCCGATGGCTCAGCCCGCCTCTGGCTCAGAAGTGGGCCCTCGACCTTGCGCCGCTTGTGGCGATGCTCGCCGTTCTGACGCTGACCTACGTCAACGTTTCAGCGGCCTCGCCCCTCCTGGAGCTGTCATCTGTGCCGGCACTGCTTCTGGCTGTCACCAGCGCCTGTGCGGCATGCCTTCTGGCCTTCCACGTCGGTCGACGGGCGGCACGGCTCCTGCGACTGCCCCATGAGGCCGCCGCCACCGTGACACTCGCGTGCGGCATGAACAACGTCAGCGTCAGCGCCGTCCTGGCCACCACCGCACTCGCGGCCGAGCCATATCTGCTTCTCACAGCGCTGGCCTACGGCCTGACCCAGAAGGTGGCGGCCCACCGTGCCGTGCGGTGCACGCGGCGCTCTGCGAACCGCCCCGGTTCGCCAGGAGGTGCCGCGGGATGCCGCTGGCCCGCGCCGATCGGTTCTCGGGGTCTCAGGCCCGCACGGGGCACGGACGGGTTCAGGAGTCGATGGCGCAGCCCTCGGGGTTCCTCAGGCGTACGGGCGATTCGCGCTGGGTGGCACCGGTGGAGTCCCAGGCTCCGGCGGTGACCACCGTCTCGCCCTCAGGCCAGGGCGAGGAAGAGCTTCTCCAGTTCCTGCTCGGTCATCGCAGGAGCCTGCTCACCGTCGGGTACCAGGCACTGGCGCATCCCGCTCGCGACGATCTTGAAGCCGGCGCGGTCCAGAGCGCGGGAGACCGCTGCGAGCTGGGTGACCACGTCCTTGCAGTCGCGTCCGGACTCGATCATGGCGATGACGCCGGCCAGTTGGCCCTGGGCCCGGCGCAGACGGTTGAGCACCGCGCCCGTTGTCTCTTCGTCCACACTCATGGATTCCTCCTTGGGGTCGGCGCGCGAGGGCGCCGGGCTGGTCATGCTGTCGAAAGGCGTGTCCCGGTCCGCGAACGGCGCGGTGTCTTACGCCGCCGGAATGCAAGTGGTGCGCCGCAGTCGCACCAGGGCGTCGACCGCGTGGGCACTACGGCCGTCGGACCCCTGCGCGACCGGGCGGCGGACTCGTTCGGCGCGCACCGGCTCGAGACCGATTCCGGCGAGGTCGGCCAGGACGTCGTCGGGAGTGAACAGGATGCGCGGGTCCTGCGGGCCGCCTGCACCGTCGGTGAGGTTGGTGGTGTCGTGGCCGACGACCAGTAGGACGCCACCGGGCGCCAGGGCCTGGGCGGCATGCCGGAGGGCGGTACGCCGCTGGGTGGCGGGCAGGTGCAAGTAGGCGACGACGACGAGGTCGAATGCCCCGGCGGCCGGTTGGTACGTGCGGACGTCGGCGCGCACCCAGGTCAGACGGTCGGCCGCCTCGGTGGGCTGCGCGGCGGCGAGCCTCCGGCCCCGGTCCAGGGCGGCGCCGGAGAAGTCGACCGCCGTCACTTGCCAGCCCCGCGACGCCAGCCACAGGGCGTTGCGGCCTTCTCCGGCTGCCAGATCCAGGGCACGTCCGGGCTGGAGATCGGTGGTCTCCCGGACCACCCAGCGGTTGGGTTCGGCGCCCCACACGAGTTCGCGGGCGGCGTAGCGCTCGTCCCAGGCGCGGCTGCTGTCCGCACCAGGGGACTGATGCTGCTCGGGAAGGTTGCCGCTCATGCCCGTGCCTGGTCGGTGTCGAGGTCGCGGGCGCGGGTGAGGAGGTCCTCCAGGGCCC
>NZ_JAMWMR010000048.1 GCF_023887685.1 Streptomyces macrolidinus
AGGAGCGCAGCAGATCGACCTGCCCACCTACGCCTTCCAACGGCGTCACTACTGGCTGAAAGAGGCCGCGCAGGCGACTGGCCAACCGGTCGGCGCGGGCTTGGGCTCCGCCGGTCACCCGCTGTTTGGGGCCGTGGTGGAGCTGCCTGCCTCCGGAGGGTGCCTGCTCACTGGCAGGCTGGCGCTGGACGCGCAGGGCTGGCTCGCCGACCACGTGATCGCGGGTACCGCCCTGGTGCCCGGCACGGTGTTCCTCGAATGTGCCCTCCGGGCGGGACGTGAGGTGGGGTGCGCCAAGGTCGTGGAGCTGGCCCTGGAGGTGCCGCTGGTCCTGCCGGACCGTGGGAACGTGGCGGTCCAGGTGTCCGTGGCGGCGGAGGACGAGCACGGCGCCCGTCCGTTCAGCGTGTACGCGCGTCAGGGCGAGGACGCCTGGGTGCGGCACGCCACCGGCATCCTGGCCGGATCCGCCGCCGGGGAGCAGGTGGCCCCGCTCCCGGAGGTGGACTTCACCGAGGCGGACTCCACCGAGGCCGCCGTATGGCCGCCAGCGGGCGCGGTGCCCGTCGACCTCGCGGACTTCTACCCGCGCCTGGCGGAGGCGGGGTTCGGGTACGGGCCCGCGTTCCAGGGGCTGCGGTCGGTGTGGCGCGACGGGGACGAGTTCTGGGCGGAGGTGCGGCTGCCCGAGGAGGTCGCCGCGCAGGCCGGGAATTTCTCCGTGCACCCGGCGCTGCTGGACGCCGTCCTCCACGCCACCGCGCTGATGGGGCCGGAGGCCGGGCTGCCGTTCACCTGGAGCGGGGTGCGGGTGGCCAGGGAGGGTGCGGCGGTACTGCGAGTGCGGCTTGTGCCCGCCACCGACGGCGCGGTGTCGATGACGGCACGGGACGTGTCGGGCGCCCTCGTCCTGTCCGCTGACTCGCTGACCTTCCGCCGACTGTCGGAGCGTCAGTTGCGCGCGGGCCGCAGTGGACAGCAGGCGTTGTTCCGGGTCGACTGGCAGCCGGCGGCCCCTGTGGGTGGACCTGTGCCCGGGTACGTCGTGCTGGGCGAGGGCGGCCTGCCGTCGCTGCCGGCCGAGGCGCCCGACCTGGTGGTCCTGCCCTGCTTCGGGGGACCCGCCGAACCCGCCGATACCACCGATGTACGGCCCACGCTGGAGCAGGTACTGACGCTGCTTCAGGCCTGGGTGGCCGACGCACGGCTGGAGCGTTCGAGGCTCGTGGTCGTCACCCGAGGCGCCGTCGCGGTGGACGACAAAGCCTCGGTGTCCGACCTCGCCGGCGCCGCCGTCTGGGGCCTGGTGCGGGCCGCCCAGGCGGAGTACCCCGACCGGTTCGTCCTCGTCGACGTCGACGAACCGGACCCGCTGGCCTCCGCCGCGCTGGCCTCCGCGCTGGCGGTGCGGGAGCCGCAACTCGCTGTGCGCTCCGGGGCCGTGCGCGTGCCCAGGCTGGTGCCCGCCGCCGGGCGGCCCGGGCCGGTGACCTGGAACCCGGACGGCACCGTCCTGATCACCGGCGGCACCGGGGCGCTCGGTACCGAGATCGCCCGGCACCTGGTGACCGAGCGCGGCGTGCGCCACCTGCTGCTGGTGAGCCGCAGCGGCGGCGGGGCGGGCACGGATGCCCTGGCGGCGGAGCTCGCCGGGCACGGCGCCGAGGTCCGGGTGGTCGCCTGCGACGTATCCGACGAGGGCGACCTGGCCCGCGTGCTGGCGTTGATTCCGCAGGAGCACCCGCTCAGCGCGGTGATCCACGCGGCGGGCGTCGTCGACGACGGAGTGCTGCCCTCGCTGACCGCCGAGCGGCTCGGGACGGTGCTGGCGCCGAAGGCGGATGCGGCGCTGGCCCTGCACCGGCTGACGCGGCATCTGCAGCTGGACGCCTTCGTGCTCTTCTCTTCCACGACCAGCCTCTTCGGTGGGCCGGGGCAGGCGAATTACGCGGCGGCCAACGCGTTCCTGAACGGGCTGGCACACCACCGGCGCGCCGCCGGCCTCCCGGCGACCGCCCTGGCCTGGGGGCGCTGGGAGAGCGACGGCGGGATCGTCGGCGGCCTCGCCGAGGTCGATGTGCACAGGATGGCCCGGGCGGGTATCGGTGCGCTCTCCTCGGCCGAGGCGCTGGCGCTCTTCGACGCCGCGGTCGGCGCCGAGGAGGCCGAGCTCGCGGCGGTCCTGCTGGACCGCGCCGCCCTGCGCGGCCTGGCCCGGTCGGGCACCTTGCTGCCACTGCTGCACGGCCTGGTGCCGGCGCCGCAGCGGTCGGAGGGCGCCGCAAGCCCGGACCTGAGAGCGTCGCTGCGGACCAGGCTCGCCGAGGCGGCGGACGGCGACCGGGTCGGCCTGGTGCGGTCGGTGGTCGTCCGAGAGCTGGCCGGGGTGCTCGGGCACGACGACCCCGCGGGAATTGACGCCGACCGCGGCTTCTTCGAGATGGGTCTGGACTCGCTGACCGCGATCGATCTGCGGAACCGGCTGGACGCGGCCACCGGGCTGCGCCTGGCGGCGTCGGCTCTGTTCGACCATCCCAACGTCACCGCCCTGACACGGCATCTGACGGATGCTCTTGCTCCGGAGGGCGCCGCGGCGGAGGACGACGCCGAGTTGCGACGAGTTCTCGCCATGATCCCGGTCGACCGGCTGCGCGACGCGGGCGTTCTCGACCTGCTGTTGCGGCTGGCGGACACGGACGAAGGGAATTCGAGTGGCCATCAGATGGCCGATTCCGATGGCATCGACGAAATGGATCTCGACGAATTGATCCAGATGGCACAGGATGATCTGGGCCGGGACTGACGGGGGAATCGGTGAACCAGAGCAAAGAACAGATCATCGAGGCGCTGCGCGGATCGCTGAAGGAGACCGACCGTCTCCGCCGGCGTAACCGGCAGCTCGTCGACGCGGCGCACGAGCCCATCGCCATCATCGGCATGGCATGCCGCTACCCCGGTGAGGTCCGGAGCCCCGAGGACTTGTGGCGCCTGGTCGACGAGGGCAGGGACGCGATCGCCGGGTTCCCGGCCGACCGCGGCTGGGACCTGGAGGCGCTGTACCACCCCGACCCGGAGCGGACCGGCACCAGCTACGCGCGAGACGGCGGCTTCCTCTACCCGGCGGCCGAGTTCGACCCCGAGTTCTTCGGCATCAGCCCCAAGGACGCGCTGGCGATCGACCCGCAGCAGCGGCTTCTCCTGGAGACGTCCTGGGAGGCCGTCGAGCAGGCCGGCATCGACCCGACCACCCTGCGCGGGCACCAGGTCGGTACGTACGTCGGCGTGATGTACAACGACTACGCCACCCGGATGCACCGCGCGCCTGAAGGCTTCGAAGGCTATGTGGGCAACGGCAGTTCGGGCAGCGTGGCCTCCGGCCGGATCGCCTACACCTTCGGTTTCGAAGGGCCGACGATCACGATCGACACCGCCTGCTCCTCTTCGTTGGTCGGCCTGCACCTCGCGGTCAGGGCGCTGCGGCAGGGCGAGTGCTCGTTGGCCCTGGCCGGCGGTGTCACGGTGATGTCCTCCCCGGCGGCGTTCATCGAGTTCAGCCGCCAGCGTGGCCTGGCCCCTGACGGCCGGTGCAAGTCGTTCTCCGACCGGGCCGACGGCACCGGCTGGGGCGAGGGCGTCGGCATGCTGCTGCTGGCACGGCTGTCGGACGCGGTGAGCGACGGGCACCGGGTGCTCGCCGTGGTCCGCGGCTCGGCGGTGAACCAGGACGGCGCCTCCAGTGGTCTGACCGCCCCCAGTGGGCCCGCCCAGCAGCGCGTCATCCGAGCCGCGCTGAGCGACGCCCGGCTGCTCGCGGCCGACGTGGACGCCGTGGAGGCGCACGGCACCGGGACACCGCTCGGCGACCCGATCGAGGCGCAGGCCCTGCTGGCCACCTACGGCCAGGGCCGTGCGGTTCCGCTGGCGCTGGGTTCGGTGAAGTCGAACATCGGCCACACCCAGGCCGCCGCGGGCGTGACCGGGGTCATCAAGATGGTGATGGCGATGCGGCACGGCACACTGCCGCGCACCCTGCACGCGGACCAGCCGTCCACCCAGGTGGACTGGTCCGCGGGCGCGGTCGAGCTGCTGACCGACGCCCGGCCGTGGCCGGAGCTGGACCGGCCCCGGCGCGCCGCGGTGTCCGCGTTCGGCGTGAGCGGCACCAACGCGCACGTGATCCTGGAGCAGGCCCCCGCCGTGGAGCGGCCGGAGCGCACCGGCACCGTGCCGGTCGTGCCGTGGGTGCTGTCCGGCCGGACGGAGGCCGCGCTGCGCGACCAGGCCCGGCGGCTGAACGCGCTGGTGGCGGACCGCCCGGAGCTCGACCCGGTTGACGTCGCGCACACCCTGGCCACGGCGCGCACCCGGTTCGAGCACCGCGCGGTGGTGCTTGCCGGCGACTGCGTCGGCCTGGGCGACGGGCTCGCCGGCCTGGCCGACGGGCGGAGCCTGCCGGACGTCGTCCGCGGGCGGGCCCGGGGCGAGTCCCGGGTGGCGTTCGTCTTCCCCGGCCAGGGCGCCCAGTGGGTGGGCATGGCGGTGCCGCTGCTCGACTCCTCGCCGGTGTTCGCCGCGCGGATGGCGGAATGCGCGCAGGCCCTGGCCCCGTACCTGGACCAGGACCCGCGCACCGTCCTGCGGAAGGGCGCGCGGCTGGACCGGGTGGATGTCGTGCAGCCGGTGCTGTGGGCGGTGATGGTGTCCCTGGCCGAGGTGTGGCGTTCGCTGGGCGTGCGGCCCGCCGCCGTGGTCGGGCACTCCCAGGGCGAGATCGCCGCGGCCTGCGTGGCAGGCGCGCTGTCGCTGGACGACGGCGCGCGGATCGTGGCGCTGCGCAGCCGGGCGCTGTCGGCGCTGACCGGGCTCGGCGGCATGGTGTCGGTGGCCCTGTCGGTCGACCAGGTGCGGGCCCGGCTCGGGACGTGGGAGGGGGCGCTGTCGGTCGCCGCCGTGAACGGCCCGTCGTCCGTGGTGGTCTCCGGCGACGACGCGGCGCTCGACGCCCTGCTGGCCGAGCTCGCCGACGAGGGCGTCCGGGCCCGCCGGATCGAGGTGGACTACGCCTCGCACTCGCATCATGTCGACGCCGTTCGCACCGAGATCGCGGCGGCGCTCGGCGCGGTCGAGCCGCGTACGTCGGAGGTCCCGTTCCACTCCACGGTCACCGGCGGACTGCTGGACACCGCCGCGCTCGACGCCGGCTACTGGTACCGCAACCTGCGCGAACCGGTCTGCTTCGAGCCGGTGATCAGGCAACTGCTGGACGACGGGGTGACCTGCTTCGTAGAGGTGAGCCCGCACCCCGTGGTGTCGGTGGGCGTCCAAGAGACGATCGACGTCGCGGGCCGCGACGCCGTCGTGGTCGGCACCCTCAGGCGTGGGGCCGGCGGGTTGCCCCGGATGCTCGCCTCGGCCGCCGAGGCGTACGTCCACGGCGCCCCCGTGCAGTGGGGATCGGTCCTGGCGGAGGCCGGCCCCGCGCCGGTCGACCTGCCCACGTATGCGTTCCAGCACCAGCGGTACTGGCTGGACGCCCCCGCGCCCGCGCAAGCCGGCACCGGGAGCGACACGTTGGAGACGTCGTTCTGGCAGGCCGTCGACGCCGCCGACGGCCGGGCGCTGACCGAACTCCTCGACTTGCCCGCGGACGCCCCGCTGGGCTCGGTCGTGTCGACGCTGGCGACCTGGCGCCGTGGCCGCACCGAGCTAGCCACCCTGAACGAGTGGCGGTACCGGATCGTGTGGCGCCCGCTCGCGCTCGGCTCGGCGCCCGGCGCGTCCGGGACCTGGCTGGCCGTGGTGCCGCCGGACCACGCCGCCGACCCTCAGGTCACCGCGCTGGTCGAGGCCTTACGGCGGCGGCGCCTCGAGGTGGTGGTCACCGAGGCGGCGCAGCTCGGCGAGGTCGATCCCGCCACGGTGAGCGGGGTGCTCTCGCTGCTGGCCCTGGCCGAGGACACCGCGCTGCCCGCCACGGCGGACCTGGTGCGGGCGCTGGGCGCGGCGGGGATCGAGGCGCCGCTGTGGTGTGTGACCACCCAGGCGGTCGCCATCGACGACGAGGAGGCGGCCGACATCGTGCAGGCCGGCCTCTGGGGCCTTGGCCGGGTCGTCGCGCTGGAGCAGCCGCGCCGCTGGGGCGGCCTGGTGGACCTGCCATCGCACCTCGACGACACGGCCCACGACCGTCTGGTGGCCGTGCTCGGGGGCGTCGACGACGAGTGCGAGGTCGCGATCCGCGAGGCGGCAGTGTACGTGCGGCGTATCGCGAGGGCACCTCTGCCCGACGAGAGTGCCACCGAGCCGTGGCGCCCGCGTGGCACCGTGCTGGTCACCGGCGGCACCGGGCTGATCGGCGCGCACGTGGCCCGCTGGCTCGCGGCGAACGGAGCCGACCACCTCGTCCTGGCCGGCCTGCGCGGACCGGACGCCCCGGGGGCGGCCGAGCTGGAGCGGGAGCTGACGGAGCTGGGCGCCCGGGTCAGGATCGTCGCGTGTGACATGTCGGTACGCTCCGAGGTCGAGGCGCTGCTCGCCTCGCTGCCCGCGGACGCCCCGTTGTCGACGGTGATGCACGCGGCCGGCGTGCTGGCCGACGGCCTGGTCGACACGCTCACTCCGGAACGCTTCGCCGAGGTGATGGCTCCGAAGGTGGACGGCGCGCGGTACCTCCACGAGCTGACGAGCCATCTGGACCTCGACGCGTTCGTCCTGTTCTCCTCGGTCGCCGGCAGCTTCGGCGCGGCCGGCCAGGGCAACTACGCGGCGGCCAACGCCCACCTGGACGCCCTCGCGCAGCAGCGCCGCCGCAGCGGACTGCCCGCCACCTCCATCGCCTGGGGCTCCTGGGGCGCTGGCATGGCCGAGGACGTCGCGGACCGGCTCGAACGGCGCGGATTCCCGGCCCTGGACCCGAACCTCGCGGTGGCGGCCCTCGTCCAGGCGCTCACCCACGACGAGACCCACTTGGTGGTCACGCACGTCGAGTGGGAGCGGGCCGCACCGGTCTTCACGATGGCCCGCTCCAGCCCGCTGATCCGCGAAGTTCCGGAGGCCAGGCGGGCGTTGGAGGGCGCCCGGGCGGTGGCGGGCGGCACCCGCCCGGACGCGTCGGCGCTCGCCGCGAAGCTCGCGACCGTGCCGGCCGACGCCCGGCGGCGGGTCCTCGTCGACCTCGTCCGCACCGAGGCGGCGGTCGTGCTCGGGCACGCCACGCCCGACGCCGTGGAGGCGACCCGCGCCTTCCGCGAGCTGGGCTTCGACTCGCTGGCGGCCGTCGAACTGCGCAACCGCCTCTCCGCGGCCACCGGGATCGCCCTGCCCGCCAGCGTGGTCTTCGACCACCCCTCGGCCCGGGCGCTCGCCGACTTCCTCCTCGGCCGGGTGACCGGCGACCCGGCGGCGGACGTGCCGCTCGCCGAGGCCGAAGCCGGCGCGGACGACGATCCCATCGCGATCGTCGGCATGGCGTGCCGGTACCCCGGCGGCGTCACGACCCCGGAGGAGTTCTGGGACCTGCTGGCCGCGGGCGGCGACGCGATCTCGTCGTTCCCCACCAACCGCGGCTGGGATCTCGCCGCGCTCTACGACCCCGACCCCCACCGGCCCGGGAAGGCCTACGTCCGCGAGGGCGGATTCCTGCACGACGCGGGCGACTTCGATGCGGCGTTCTTCGGCATCTCCCCGCGCGAGGCGCTGGCCATGGACCCGCAGCAGCGGCTGCTCCTGGAGACCGCGTGGGAGGCCATCGAGCGGGCGGGCATCGATCCGACCACCCTGCACGGCAGCAGCACCGGCGTCTACGCGGGCGGCATGCACTCCTTCTACGGGGCGGCCACGCCGCCGGAGGAGGGCCTCGAGGCCCACCTCATGACCGGCGTGTTCACCAGCGTCCTGTCCGGACGGGTGTCCTACGCGCTCGGCCTGGAGGGTCCGTCCTTGACCGTCGACACCGCGTGCTCCTCCTCCCTGGTGGCGCTGCACCTGGCCTGCCAGGCGCTGCGCCGGCGCGAGTGCACGCTGGCCCTGGCCGGCGGTGTGGCCGTGATGCCGTCCTCGGGCGGTTTCGCGGGCATGAGCCGCCAGCAGGTGCTGGCGCCGGACGGCCGGTGCAAGCCCTTCGCGGCGGCGGCCGACGGCATGGCCATGTCCGAGGGGGCGGGCTTCCTGCTGATCGAGCGGCTGTCCGACGCCCGGCGCAACGGCCACCCCGTACTGGCCGTCATCCGAGGCAGCGCGATGAACCACGACGGCGCGTCCAACGGGCTGACGGCGCCGAACGGGCCGTCCCAGGAGCGGGTGATCCGGCGAGCCCTGCACGCCGCCGGGCTTGCGGCCCGGGACGTCGACGTGGTGGAGGCGCACGGCACCGGCACCAGGCTGGGCGACCCGATCGAGGCGAACGCCCTGCTCGCGACCTACGGCCGGGACCGGGACCGGCCGCTGTGGCTCGGCTCGGTGAAGTCCAACATCGGTCACACCGCGGCCGCGGCAGCCGTGGCCGGCGTGATCAAGCTCGTCCTGGCGATGCGGCACGGCGTGCTGCCCAGGACCCTGCATGTCGACGCCCCGACGCCGCACGTGGACTGGGAGTCGGGAGACATCCGGCTGCTGACGCAGGCCCGGCCCTGGGAACGCTCGGACGGCCCGCGGCGCGCCGCGATCTCCTCGTTCGGGATCGGCGGCACCAACGCCCATCTCGTCCTGGAGGAGCCTCCGGCGGAGCTCGAGGAGGCCCCGGCCGTCCCGGCGGAGCCCCCGGTGGCCGTCGTCCCGTGGGTGCTGTCCGCGCGGACTGGCCAGGCACTCGACGAGCAGCTCCAGCGGCTGCGGACTCGGCTCGCCGGACAACCGGACCTCGACCCGGCCGACATCGGCCACTCCCTGGCCCACGGCCGCTCGGTGTTCGCCCACCGGGCCGTCCTGCTCGGCCGCGAGAGCGCCGAACTGGCCGGCGCGACCGCCGAGTTCCCCACGCGGGACGTGGTGCGGGGCGTCGCCGGCGGCGACGTGCGGCCGGTGTTCGTCTTTCCCGGGCAGGGCAGCGGATGGCTCGCCATGGGACGCGAACTCCTGGCCACCGCACCCGCGTTCCGGGAGCAGGCCGAAGCCTGCGACGCGAAAATCCGCGCCCTGACCGGCTGGTCGGTGCTCGACGTGCTGCGCGGCGACACCGAACCGCCCGAGGACCGCATCGACGTCCACCAGCCGGTGCTGTTCACCATGATGGTGTCGCTGGCCGCGCTGTGGCGCTCCTATGGCGTCGAGCCGGCGGCCGTGGTGGGGCACTCGCAGGGCGAGATCGCCGCCGCCCACGTCGCGGGGGCGCTGTCCCTGCCGGACGCCGCGCGCATCGTCGTCGCCCGCAGCGCCGCCTGGCACACCCTGACCGGGAGAGGCAGGATGGCGGCCGTGCTGCTGCCGGCCGACGAGGCGGCGCGCCGGATCGAGCCCTGGGGCGAGCGGCTGTCGGTGGCCGCCGTCAACGGGCCGGGCTCGTGCACGGTCTCCGGCGACGCGGTGGCCTGCGACGAGTTCATAGCCGCGTGCGTCGCCGACCACATCCGGGCCCGCCTGGTGCCCAGCGTGACCGTCGCGGGGCACTCGGCCCAGGTGGACGCGCTGCGCCAGCGCCTGCTCCACGACCTCGCGCCGGTCACCCCGCAGCCGGGTCGGATCCCGATGTACTCCACGGTGACCGGAGACCTGGTCGACACCGCGACCCTCGACGCCGCCTACTGGTTCCGCAACATGCGGGAGACGGTGGCCTTCCAGGACGCGGTTCGCGCGCTGAGCCGCGACGGGTACCGTGCCTTCGTCGAAGCCGCCCCCCACCCGGTGCTGGCGCTCTCGATCCAGGAGAGCGCCGAAGCCCACGGAGTCGAACCGCTGGTCGTCCCCACGCTGCGCCGGGACGAGGGCGACCTGCGCAGGTTCCTGAAGTCGGCCGCCGAGGCCCATGTGCACGGCGTGACGGTCGACTGGCGGGCCGCGTTCCGGGGGACCGGTGCGCGCCGCGTCGACCTGCCCACCTACCCGTTCCAGCGCGAGACCTTCTGGCTCGACACCCCGGTCGCCGGCGCGGCCACGGCCGGCGCCGCGACCCCGGGCGACGCGGCGTTCTGGGCCGCGGTCGAGCAGCAGGACCTCAGCATGCTGTCCTCCACCCTGGAGATCGGGTCCGACTCAGAGCCGGTGGTACGGGCGGCACTGCCCGTGCTCGCGTCCTGGCGTCGGCGCCTCGACCGGCGTTCCGTCGTGGATTCCTGGTGCTACCGGGTGACCTGGCAGCCGCTCGCCGCCGCCCCGACGGCACCACCGCGCGGCACCTGGCTCGCGGTGGTGCCCGAGGCACGGGCGGAGCACTCCACCACCGCCGCGCTGCTGGACGCCGTCGAACGGGCCGGCGCCAAGCTGGTACGGATCGAGGTGGGCGCCGCCGATCTCGATCGGGCCGTCCTGGCGGAGCGCCTACGTGCCGCCGCCGACGGCGCCGAGGCCGCGCACGTGCTGTCCCTGCTGGCACTCGACGGCTCCCCGAGCCCGGAGTGCCCCGCCGTCGCCGCGGCGACCGTGGGCACCCTGGCCCTGGTGCAGGCGCTCGGCGACACCGGGACGGCCGGACGGCTGTGGTGCGTCACCAGCGGGGCCGTGTCGGTGGACGACGCCGACCCGCTCCGCAACCCCAACGCCGCCCAGGTGTGGGGCCTGGGCCGGGCCGTCGCGCTCGAACAGCCCGAGCGCTGGGGCGGCCTGATCGACCTTCCGGCGGAGCTGGACCAGCGGGCGCAGGACCGGTTCGTCGCGGCGCTCGCCGGCGTGGACGCCCAGGAGGACCAGCTGGCCGTCCGCACCACCGGCGTGTTCGGCTGCCGCCTCGTGCGCGCCGGAACGCCGGCCGCGGACAACGGGTGGCGGCCCTCGGGCACCGTGCTCGTCACGGGTGGCACCGGCGCGCTCGGCCGACACGTGGCCCGCTGGCTCGCCGCCGAGGGCGCGGAGCACCTGGTCCTCGCCAGTCGGCGGGCCGGCGCCGCCGACACCGATGGACTCGTCGCGGAACTGGCCGCCCTGGGCACCCGGGTGACCGTCGCGGACTGCGACGCCGCAGACCGCACGGCACTCGCGCGGCTACTGGCGTCGGTGCCCGAGGACGCCCCGCTGACCGCGGTGATGCACGTGGCCGGCGTGGTCGATGACGACCCGGTCGACGTGCTGACCCCGGAACGCCTGGAGCGGGTCTTCGCCTCCAAGGTCACCGCCGTGAACAACCTCCACGAGCTGACCGCAGGCATGGACCTCACGGCCTTCGTGCTGTTCTCCGCGTTCGGCGGCACCCTCGGCAGCGTCGGACAGGCCAACTACGCGGCGGCCAACGCCTATCTGGACGCCTTCGCCCGGTACCGGCGCACGCAGGGACTGCCTGCCACGTCGGTGGCCTGGGGCGCGTGGGGCGGCGGCAGCCTCGACTCGCGCGACCGGGCCGAGGCCAGGCTCCACAGCCGGGGCGTGCGCGCGATGGATCCCGAACTCGCGATCGACGCGCTCGGTCGCGCGATCCGGCACGACGAAACGTTCCTGCTGGTGGGGGACATCGAGTGGGACCGCTTCGCCAAGGGACTCGCCTCGCTGCGCCCCATCCCGTTGCTGGCCACGATGCCCGAGGCACTGGCGGCCATGGCGGAGGCGGACGCCGGCGGCAACACCGACTCCCAGGACACGCTGGCTGCCCTGCGGGACCGGCTGGCCGGGCTCTCCGAACCGGAGGGCGACGAGCACGTCCTCGGCCTGGTCCGCGGTGAGCTCGCCGCGGTGCTCCGGCACGCGGCGGCCGACGCGGTCGACGTGGACGGCCCGCTGACCGGGCTCGGCCTGGACTCGGTCATGGCCGTCGAACTGCGCAACCGGCTCAGCCGGATCAGCGGGCTGAAGCTGCCGGTCACGCTCGTGTTCGACCACCCGACGGCGCGGGCTGTCACCACCCACCTGCTGGAGCGGATCCGGCAGGACGCCGTCGCCCCGGCCACGGTGCTGCTGGAGGAGCTTGAAGCGCGGTTGCCCGCAATCGCGTCCGACGGCCTCACCCGCAAGGTCGTCACCACCCGGCTGACGTCGCTGCTCGCGCAGCTGACCGGTGAACAGGACGAACAGCCGGACCCGTCCGTCGAGTTGGCGGAGGCCACGGACGACGAGCTGATCGAGTTCCTCGGCAAGGAGTTCGGCATCTCCTGACCGGCCGGCCGACACGTATTCGTTCTTCGAGGGCACGAGGGGCAACCAGCACCATGGCGGACAAAGAGCGACTCAGTTACTACCTCAAGCGCGTCACCACCGACCTCCAGGAGACCCGCAGGCAGCTGCGGGAGATCCAGGAGGAGCGGCGCGAACCCATCGCGGTCGTCGGCATCGGATGCCGCTTCCCCGGCGGCGTGGCCTCCCCGGAGGACTTCTGGCGGCTGCTGGCGACCGGCGAGGACGCCGTCGGCGAGTTCCCCGCCGACCGCGGCTGGGACCTCGACTCTCTGTTCGACCCGGACCCGGACCGGCCCGGCACCAGCTACACCCGCCGGGGCGCCTTCCTGGCCGACGCCGCCGACTTCGACGCCGAGTTCTTCGGCATCTCGCCGCGCGAGGCGCTGGCGATGGACCCGCAGCAGCGGCTGCTGCTGGAGGTCGCCTGGGAGACCCTGGAACAGGCCGGCCTCGACCCCGCGACCCTGCGCGGCAGCCGGACCGGTGTGTTCGCCGGCACGAACGGGCAGGACTACGTCCGCCTGCTGATGACCTCGCTGGAGTCCGAGGCGCTGGAAGGCCACCGCCTCACCGGCAACACCGCGAGCGTGCTCTCCGGCCGGGTGTCGTACACGCTCGGCCTGGAGGGGCCCGCGGTCACCGTCGACACCGCCTGCTCGTCGTCGCTGGTGGCGCTGCACCTCGCCGTGCAGTCGCTGCGGCAGGGCGAGTGCTCCCTCGCGCTCGCGGGCGGCGCGACGGTGATGTCGACCCCGGGCGCCTTCATCGAGTTCAGCCGACAGCGGGGAATGGCGCCGGACGGCCGGTGCAAGCCCTTCGCGGACGCGGCGGACGGCACCGGCTGGGGCGAGGGCGTCGGCTTGGTCCTGCTGGAGCGCCTGTCGGACGCGCTGGCCAACGGCCGCCAGGTACTGGCGGTGATCCGCGGCAGCGCCGTGAACCAGGACGGCGCCAGCAACGGCCTGACCGCGCCCAACGGCCCGTCCCAGGAGCGCGTCATCCGGGCAGCCCTCGACAACGCCGGGCTCACCCCCGACGAGATCGACGTGGTCGAGGCGCACGGCACCGGTACCACCCTGGGCGACCCCATCGAGGCCAACGCGATCCTCGCCACTTACGGCCGCCACCACACGGCGGGCCGACCGCTGCTCCTGGGCTCGGTGAAGTCCAACCTCGGCCACACCCAGGCCGCCGCGGGCGTCGCCGGCATCATCAAGGCGGTGCTGGCGGTCCGGCACGCCGTGGTGCCGCCCACCCTCAACGTCGAACAGCCGACGTCGCACGTGGACTGGTCCTCCGGCGCCGTGCGGCTGCCGACCGAGCCGACTCCGTGGCCCGTCGTGGACCGGCCCCGCCGGGTCGGCGTCTCCTCGTTCGGCGTCAGCGGCACCAACGCACACGTGATCGTCGAACAGCCGCCGGCCACCGAGCCGGCCCCCGCCGTCCCGGCGGCCGGGCCGATCGCCCACGGCACCGTGCCGCTGCTGCTGTCCGGCCACACCCCCCAGGCCCTGCACGCCCAGGCCACCCGGATGCTGGCGCGGCTGGACGAGCACCCGGACATCCAACTTCCCGACCTCGCCTACGCGCTGGCCACCAGCCGCGCCGCGCTGCCGTTCCGGGCCGCCGTCGTCGCCGCCGACCGCGCCTCCGCGCTGCGCGGCCTCGACGCGCTGTCCCAGGGCAGGGCCGACCCGCACCTGCTCGGCGCCGCGACCCGGGTCAAGGGCGGGCGCACCGCCTTCCTGTTCGGCGGCCAGGGCGCGCAGCGGCCCGGCATGGGGCGCGAACTCTATGACCACGTACCGGAGTTCGCCGCCCAGCTGGACGCCGTCGGCGCGGTCCTCGACCCGCTCCTCGGCCGATCGGTGCGCGACGTGATGTTCGGCGACGAGGGGCTGCTGGAGCGCACCCAGTACGCGCAGCCCGCGCTGTTCGCGCTCGAAGTGGCGCTGGCCCGGCTGTGGGAGAGCTGGGGAGTCCGCCCGGACTACCTCCTCGGGCACTCCGTCGGCGAGGTCGCCGCCGCCCACGTGGCCGGCGTGCTGTCCCTGGAGGACGCGTGCGCCCTCATCACCGCCCGCGGCCGGCTCATGCAGGCGATGGCACCGGGCGTCATGGTGTCCGTGGCCGCCTCCGAGGCGGAGGTCGCTGAGCTGCTCACCGACCGCGTCTCCATCGCGGCGGTGAACGGCCCCGCCTCCGTGGTCGTCTCGGGCGACGAGGACGCGGTGGGGGCCGTGCTGGCGGCGCTGGGGGAGCGCAGGTCCAAGCGGCTGTCCACGAGCCACGCGTTCCACTCGCCGTCCATGGAACCGATGCTGGCGGAGTTCCGCACAGTCGCGCAGCGGCTGACGTTCCACCCGCCGCGGATCCCGATCGCCTCCAATGTGACCGGCCGAGTCGCCACGGCTGACAAGATCGCGACGGCTGGGTACTGGGTGCGCCACGTCCGCGAAGCCGTCCGGTTCCACGACGGGATGGCGGACCTGCTCGCCCGCGGGGTGACCACGTTCCTCGAACTGGGCCCGGGCGGCGTGCTCACCGGACTGGGCCGCGAGAGCGTGCCCGAGGACCGCACCGACGTGCTCCTGACGCCCGCGCTGCGCCACGGCAAGGACGAGCTCGCCACCGCGGTGACCGCGCTGGCCGGTGCCCACGCCAACGGCGCCCCCGTCGACTGGCAGGCGGTGTTCGCCGGCAGCGGCGCCGCCCTGACCGAGCTGCCCACCTACGCGTTCCAGCGCGAGCGCCACTGGCTGAAGAACCCGTTCTCCGCGACCGGCGACATCACCCGCGTCGGCGTCGGCACCGCGAACCACCCGCTGCTCGGCGCGGCCGTCTCCCTTGCGGACGGCGACGGACTGCTGCTGACCGGCGTGCTGTCCCGGCAGAGCCACCCCTGGCTCGCGGGCCGCGTGGACGGCGCGCCCCGCCTCGCCGCCGCCCTGCTGGAGCTGGCGCTGCACGCGGGCAGCCAGGTCGGCTGCGCCCGCGTCGCCGAGCTGACGGTGGACGAGCCGCTGACCCTGCCGGAGCGGGGCGGTCTGGTCGTCCAGGTCCGGGTGGGCGCGCCGGACGAGTCCGGCGGGCGCTCCCTCACCGTCCACGCCCGCGAGAACCACGACGACGCCCGGTGGACCCGGCACGCCGTCGGCGTCCTGGACACGGGCCTGACACCCCCGATCGAAGACGCGCAGCCGCCCGCCGCGCGGCGGGCCGGCGACACCGTGTCCGCCGACGTGGGCCCGACCGCCGGCGCGTGGGCCGACGCCGACCGCTACGGCCTCCACCCTGTCTTCATGGCCGCCGCCGTCGAGGCCGCCGGGGCCGTGCTGCCGCCAGTGGCCGACAGCCGGCTGCGGCTGCTGCCCGCCCGGTGGCAGGGGGTCGAACTCCACGCGGCCGGCGCGACCGCCGCGCGGGCCGAGCTCACCGTGACCGACGAGAACACCGTGTCCCTCGTCATCACCGACGATGCGGGGCGCACCCTCGCCCGGGCCGCCGGGGTGACGTTCCAGGAGACGGCCGTACGCGGTCGGCACGGCGACGCACTGTTCCGGATCGCCTGGGACGAGGTGCCCCTCGCCCGTGGGGACGCTCCCGCCGACGGGTGGGCGGTGCTCGGGGACGCCGACACCGCCGCCCGGTTCGGCGACGCGGTGCCGTACGCCGACCTCGAAGCACTGTCCCGAGCCGTACGGGACGGGGCCGCGGTGCCCGCCGTCGTCCTCGCCCCCGTGCCGTCCGGCGGCCCCGGTGCGCTCGGCGAGGCGGTGCGCGCCGCGCTCCAGGGTGTCCTCGACCTGGCCCGGCAGTGGCTCGCCGACGACGCGTACGCCGAGTCCCGCCTCGTGGTGGTGACCGAAGGCGCTGTGACCACCGTGCCGGACGCCCAACCGGACGACCTGGTCACGGCCCCGGTCTGGGGGCTCGTCCGGTCCGCCCAGTCCGAGCACCCCGGCCGGTTCCTGCTGCTCGACGTGGACGGCACGGCCGCCTCCTACCGGTCGCTGGCCCCGGCGCTGGCCGGCGACGAGCCCCAGCTGGCGCTGCGGGCCGGCGTCGCCCACGCGCCGCGGCTGGCCCGACTGCCGCAGGCGGACGGGGCCGCCGCGCGCCGCCTCGACCCGGAGGGGACCGTCCTGGTCACCGGCGCCACCAGCGGCGTCGGACGGCTCGTCGCCCGGCACCTGGCGGAGCGCCACGGCGTACGGCACCTGCTGCTGCTCAGCCGGCGCGGGCCGGCCGCCGACGGGGCGGAGGAGCTACGCGCCGAACTCGCCGAGCTGGGCGCCCAGGCGACCATCGCCGCCTGCGACGTGGGCGACCGCGCCGAGCTTGCGGCCTGCCTGGCGTCGATCCCGGCCGAGCACCCGCTCACCGCCGTCGTGCACAGCGCCGGCGTCGTCCACGACGGACTGATCAGTTCGCTGACCGCGCAGCAGGTGGACCGGGTGCTGCGGCCCAAGGCCGACGCGGTGCTCCACCTCCACGACCTCACCCGCGACTTCGACCTCGCCGCCTTCGTCGTCTTCTCCTCGGCCGCCGCCACCATCGGCGCCGGCGGCCAGGGCAACTACGCGGCGGCCAACGTCTTCCTGGACGCGTTCGCCGCCCACCGCCGGGCGCTCGGCCTGCCGATGGTCTCCGTGCAGTGGGGCCTGTGGGAGGAGCGCAGCGGCATGACCCAGGAGCTGGGCGACGCCCACCAGACGCGGGCCAGGAACGCGGGCATCATCCCGATGGCCACCGAGCAGGGCCTCGCCCTGTTCGACGCGGTGCTCGACGTCGACCACCCCGTGGTGGTCGCCGCACCGGTCGACCTCGGGGCCTGGCGGGCGCGGGCGGCGACCGGCACCGTGCCGCCGCTGCTGCGCGGCCTGGTCCCGCCGGCCTCGCGCGGCCCGGCGGCGGACGGCCGTCCGGACTCCGGGGCCCGGCTCGACCTGGGCGGCCTGTCGGCCGCGGAGCGCTCCAGGACGCTGCTGAACCTGGTGCGCACCCACGCCGCCGCCGTGCTCGGCCACACGTCCGCCGAGGCGGCCGGATCCGACCGCCTCTTCAGCGAGCTGGGCGTCGACTCCCTCACCGCCGTGGAACTGCGCAACCGGCTCACCCACGAGACCGGGATCCGCCTGCCCGCCACGCTCGTCTTCGACTACCCGACCCCGGCGGAGCTGGCCCGGTACCTCGACGAGGAGCTGGTCGCTGCGGCGCGCACCGGGGCGCGCCGGGAGCAGCCGTCCGTGGCCGCGGCGACCGGGGCGTCAAACGAGCCGATCGCGATCGTGGGCATGGCCTGCCGCTTCCCGGGCGGGGTGCGCTCGCCCGAGGACCTGTGGCGGCTCGTCGCGGAGGGCCGGGAGGGCATCGGCGCCTTCCCCACCGACCGCGGCTGGGACCTGGAGCATCTGCTCGGCGACGGCCGTTCGAGCGTCCGCAACGGCGGATTCCTGTACGACGTCGCCGACTTCGACGCGGAGTTCTTCGGGATCTCGCCGCGCGAGGCGCTGGCGATGGACCCGCAGCACCGGCTGCTGCTGGAGACCTCCTGGGAGGCGATCGAGCGGGCCGGGATCGACCCGGTCACGCTGCGCGGCAGCGACACCGGCGTGTTCGCCGGCACCAACGGCCAGGACTACGCCCTGCTCCTGCGGGACCTCCCGGAGGAACTGGAGGGCTTCGTCGGCATCGGCAACGGCGGCGCCGTCTTCTCGGGCCGGGTGTCCTACACCTTCGGCCTTGAGGGGCCGGCCGTCACAGTCGACACCGCCTGTTCGGCCTCGTTGGTGGCGCTGCACCTGGCGGCGCAGTCGCTGCGGCAGGGCGAGTGCTCGCTGGCCCTGGTCAGCGGCGCGACGGTGATGTCGACGCCGATGCCCTTCGTGGAGTTCAGCCGGCAGGGCGGGCTCGCGCACGACGGGCGGTGCAAGGCGTTCGCGGCCGGTGCTGACGGTACGGGTTGGTCCGAGGGTGTGGGTGTGTTGTTGGTGGAGCGGTTGTCGGATGCTCGGCGCAATGGGCATCGGGTGTTGGCGGTGGTGCGGGGTTCGGCGGTGAATCAGGATGGTGCGTCGAATGGTCTGACGGCGCCGAATGGTCCCTCCCAGCAGCGGGTGATCCGGCAGGCGTTGGTGAACGCGCGGTTGTCGGCGTCCGAGGTGGATGTGGTGGAGGGGCACGGGACCGGGACCACGCTGGGCGACCCGATCGAGGCGCAGGCCTTGCTGGCCACCTACGGCCGGGGCCGCTCGGCGGAACAGCCGCTGTGGCTGGGCTCGGTGAAGTCGAACCTGGGCCACACCCAGGCCGCCGCCGGTGTGGCGGGCGTCATCAAGACGGTCATGGCGCTGCGCCACGGCATCCTGCCAGCCACCCTCCACATCGACGAGCCGTCGCCGCACGTGGACTGGTCGGGGGGTGAAGTGCGCCTGCTGACGGAGCGGACGGCCTGGCCCGAGACCGGCCGACCGCGACGCGCGGGCGTGTCGGCCTTCGGCGTCAGCGGCACCAACGCCCACGTCATCCTCGAAGCCGCGAGCGAGACGGAGGCGCAAACCGGGCCCGAGCCCGACGCCGACACCGATGCGGCCGTCCCCTGGCTCCTCTCCGCGGCCACCGGCCAGGCCCTGCGCGAGCAGGCGGCCCGGCTGCTGGCCCGGCTCGAGGGCCAGCAGCCGGGCGAGCAGTCGGCCCCCGTGCCCGGCGACTTGGCGTATTCCCTCGCCACCACCCGGTCGGCGCTACGCCACCGCGCCGTGCTCGTCCCGCGGGACACTGCGGAACTGCCGGAACTCTTGCGGGCCCTGGCCGACGACCGCCCGGCCGCCGGCACGGTCCGCGGCACGGTGCTCGCCGCCCCGCAGACCGCATTCGTCTTCCCCGGCCAGGGATCCCAGTGGATCGGCATGGCGCGGGAACTCCTCGACTCCGCACCGGTGTTCGTCGAGCGGATGGACGCCTGCGCGGCCGCGATCGAACCCTTCGTCGACTGGTCGCTTCTGGACGTCGTCCGTGGCGAACCGGGCGCCCCCGCCCTCGACCGCGTCGATGTCGTCCAGCCGGTGCTGTTCGCGATCATGGTCTCGCTCGCCGAACTGTGGCGCGCGTACGGCGTCGAACCGGACGCCGTCCTCGGCCACAGCCAGGGCGAGATCGCCGCCGCCCACGTCGCGGGCGGGCTCTCGCTGTCCGACGCCGCGCGCGTGGTGAGCCTGCGCAGCCAGGCCCTGACCGCGCTGTCGGGCCGGGGCGGCATGGTCTGGGTGCCCGAAACCCCCGACCGGGTCGCCGAGCGGCTCCGGGCCTGGGACGGACGCCTGGCCGTTGCCGCCGTCAACGGCCCCACGGCCGTGGTGGTCTCCGGCGAGAGCGTGGCACTGGATGAGTTCCTGGTCGGCTGCCTCGCCGACGACGTCCGGGCGAGGCGCGTCGACGTCGACTACGCCTCGCACTCCCCGCAGGTCGAGGAGATCCGGGAGCGGCTCGCCGACGCTCTCGCGCCGATCCGGCCGCGCTCCGGCCACACCCCGTTCTACTCCGCCGTGACCGGTGAACTGCTGGACACGGCCCGGCTGGACGCGGCGTACTGGTACGAGAACCTGCGCCACACCGTCGAGTTCGAGCGCGCGACCCGCCGGGCCATCGAGCACGGGCACACCGTGTTCGTCGAGGTCAGCCCGCACCCAGTGCTCACCCCCGCCGTGCAGGAGAGCGCCGACGCGCTGGAGCGGATTGTCGCCGCGCTCGGGACGCTGCACCGGGACGAGGGCGGCCTGCCGCGCTTCGTCACGGCGCTGGCCGAGGCCCACGTCAGCGGGGTCGCCGTGGACTGGCGACCGGTCCTGCCCGCCGCCCGCGCGGTCGACCTGCCGACGTACGCCTTCCAGCGCCGCCGGTTCTGGCCCGACGACTACCTGGCTCGCGCGGGCGACGCCTCCGGCCTCGGCCTGGCCAACGCCGACCACCCGCTGCTCGGCGCCGTCGTCACCCCCGTGGGGGCCGACAGCCGGCTGCTGACCGGACGGCTGTCCGTCCGGACGCATCCGTGGCTGGCCGACCACCGGGTCCGGGACGCCGTCGTCCTGCCCGGCACCGCCTACGTCGAGCTGGCGGTCCGCGCTGGCGACGAGGTGGGGTGCCCGCAGCTTGAGGAACTCACGCTCCAGGCCCCGCTCGTGGTGCCGCCGCACGGCGACGTCCACCTGCAGGTGACCGTCGCCGCCGCGGACGCGGAGGGCCGCCGTGAGCTCACCATCGACGCGCGCCGCGAGGGCGGGGACTGGACCAGGCACGCCACCGGCGTGATCGGCCCGGCCGTCCCCGCGGGGCAAGCCCAGCGCGGCTCGGCCGAGTGGCCGCCGCAGGGCGCCGTCCCGGTGCCCGTGGACGACTTCTACCCACGCTTTGCGGAATCCGGGCTGGGCTACGGGCCGGCGTTCCAGGGGCTGCGCGCCGTCTGGCGGGACGGCACCGACGTCCTCGCCGAGGTCCGGCTGCCCGAGGAACAGCGCACCGCCGCAGGCCGGTTCGGCCTCCACCCCGCCCTGCTCGACGCGGCCCTGCACGCGCTCGCCGTCGACACCGGGGCGAGCGGGGACGCGGCGCCGCGGCTGCCGTTCTCGTGGTCGAACGTCACCCTGCACGCCGCCGGCGCGACCGCGCTGCGGGTCCGGCTGACCCCGACCGGGACGGACACCGTGGCACTGCTGGTCGCGGACGAGACTGGACGGGCCATCGCCTCGGTGGGCGCCCTGGCGGTCCGGCCGCTGACCACCGCGCAGCTCGTCACCCGGAACCCGCTGCACGGCCTCGACTGGGTCGACGCGCCCACCCCGGCCACGGCGGGCGCCGCCCGACTGGCCGGGCTCGGCGACCGGGCACCGGAGCTCGACGGCGCGCACTACCCGGACCTCGCGGCGCTGCTCGCCGCCCTCGACGCGGGTGCGGAGCTGCCCGACGCCGTGTTCGCCGTGCTTCCGGCGACGTCGCCCGAGGGCGACGTCGTCCCGGCCGCCCACGCGAACGCGCGGATCACGCTGGACCTGCTGCGCGCCTGGCTTGCCGACGACCGGCTCGCCGACAGCCGCTTGGTGCTGGTGACCGGCGGCGCCGTCGGCGAGGCGCCCACCGATCCGGCGGGCGCCACGGTGTGGGGGCTGGTGCGCTCCGCCCAGTCCGAGCACCCCGGCACGTTCGGCCTGCTCGACACGGACGGACTCGTCGTACCGCAGGAGGTGCTCTTTCTCGCCGCGACCGGCGACGAGCCGCAACTCGCCTGGCAC
>NZ_JAMWMR010000049.1 GCF_023887685.1 Streptomyces macrolidinus
CAGGGCGAGCAGCAGCGGTACGAGGGCCATCGCCACGGAGCTGAAGACCAGCAGCAGGGTGATGAGGGTGACCGGCAGGGCGATCACCTCGGTGCGCGAGAGGTCGTCGCCGCGCAGCTTCTCGACGCCCTTGCTGATGGAAGGCGATCCGGTCTCCTCGACGCGCAGCCCGGGGTTCGCCTTCTGCACGGCCGCGGTCTGCTCGAGCAGCGGGTCGACGTGCTTCTTGCCCTCCAGCTCCGGGCCCTTCATGGTGACGGTGACCCGCACCGCCGTCTTGCCCGCGCTGCGCACCGGGTCGGCGACGGAGAGCACCTCGGGCAGCTTGCCCATCCGGGCGGCGACGTCGGCGGCGGCCGAGTCGGCCGCGGCGATGTCGAGCTTTCCGGTGCCCGGCCTCGCGGTGATCAGGACGTGTTCGACGGGGCGCTGCTGTAACCCGCCCTCCGCGGCCATCGCCTCGCCGCGTCCCGCCTCGCCGATGCGGAAGTCCTCGGTGGTCGCCGCGTTGGCGCCCACGGAGATGCCGACACCGAGGCACAGGACGACGAACACGAACCAGCCGACGATGCCCCGCCAGGGGTGGGCGGCACTCCAACGAGCCATCTGTACGGGAAGATTCTTCATGACATCCATGCTCTTCGTCGGGGGTGTGGTGCCGACAGCGGCGACTGGTTGAACTTGAGGTCCACCGACTGGTGGACCCCCGTCCGGCTCAGTGGAAGCTGAGGGTGTGGAAGACCGTCACGTTTGTCTGGGCAGGTGAACGGCTGCCGGGTAGTCATGTGGACAACGCGGCTCCTTTGCCCTGGTTTTTGATCATCTGACGGAGGCTGGTGCGGGCGGCGGTGAGCTCGTCTTCGAGCTCGGTCACCCGGCGTGCGAGGCCGTCGGCCTCGGCGGTCTCGGTGCCGAGGATTGCTTCCACCTCGGCTTTGCCATGGTTGAGTTCATGGACCCGGATGGTGAGATCGGCGGTGCCGATCTGGTCGAGCTGCTGGCCGAGGTGGAGGCGTGCGTTGTGCTGGAGCTGGTCGCGTTCGGTGCGGAGTTTGCGGATCTCCTCGCGGGCCAGTTCGAGATCGACGCGGAGGCTGGTCGTGCTGGCCGGGTTGTCTCGCTTGGAGTGGCGAGGTGCGGCCTGTCGCTGATGGCGGCCTCAACGTGTTCGCGCACGCCGTCGGCATAGGTGAGCCACGAAGAGACGCCTGCGGTGCGAGCGACGGATGCGTGTGTGATCTTCTCGCCGCTTTGCTGAAGCGACCGGATCGCTTCAAGGACGCGGGCTCGCTTGGCCCGGCTGTCCCGGCGGCGGGCTTCCTTCAGGGCCTGCGCGGGAGTCCGGCTCTGCGCGCTCGAGTTCGTCGCCGATGACTGGGTCACGAGGACCTCCGGTTGATCACCATCAGTGGGAGGGTGGCGCGTCCGCGGCTGGCTCGCGCCTTTCGCAGCACGGCGCTGGCCTCCTCGACCTCCTGGCGTTCCTCGGAGTCCATCGCGTCCAACTGCTTGCGCATCGCGCTCAGGACCTGCTGGAACGCGTCGATTTGGACCTCCCGGAGATCCGAGCCGCGATGCTCGCGTGGCTGGACGGTTGGGGGCAGCTGGGGCGGCGGCCTTCAACGTTCAAGTGCGGGCTTCGGTGGCTCCAGACGCGTGGTCAGGTACAGCAGGACCAGCGGAATCACGACCGCCGCGCTCAGTGCGAGCATCAGCGGCGCACGCTGTTCGGGCAACAGATGATGCAGAAGGCGGGTGTGGATCACCAGGTGGGATGCGGACCACATCAGGTACATGCCGAGAGCGGTGCGGGTCACGAGCCGCCCGCCGGTGTAGACGCTGGCGCCGAGAACGACCGAGCCGGCCAGGCTCATGGCGCCGTAGTCCATCATCAGGTGGGCGTTGTACTGCATGTGCATGCCGACCCAGGGGATGTCGAAGAACGAGCGGGGCGCAAAGAGCGCCCAGCAGCCGACGACGAACTGGGTCACGGCGAGGAAGGCAAGCCCGGCACGAAGCGTCTTTTCCACGTTCATGCCCGCCGCCCCTCAGCCAGAAAGTCACCGAAAGTGATCGTCCCGACGGCGTGCTCCGGAGCCAGATGCCCGCCCGCCCGATAATCACGAATGGCGGCGCCAGGCATCGGAACCGACACCACCGCCTGTCGCCTCCCGAGGGCCCGCACATAAGTGCGGGCCAGGTCGGCCGCCGCATGTATTTCGGGCCCACCCATATCTGCCGCACGTCCCATTGGTGCTTCACCCGCAAGCTCAGTGAGGCGATCGGCGACGTCACGGACATCGATCGGCTGGAAGCTGACCCCGGCGGGCATCACGATCAACGGCAGCCACCACTGGATGTCGCACATCCAGGAGATCAGGCCGTGGAACTGGGTCGCGCGCTGGATCGTCCAGGGCAGACCTGACTCCTCCAACAATTGCTCGCACGCGAGCTTGGTCTGGTAGTAGGACAGCTTCACCCGCTCGACGCCAACGATGGACACGTAGATCAGATGCGGGCTTCCGGCGAGCACGGCCGCCCGGATGAGGTTGCGCATGGCATCCGCGTCCGCACGGCCCGTGCTGGTCGCGCAGTGGATAATCGTGCCTGCTCCGCCGACCGCCGCGTCGAGTCCGTCGCCGTTCAGCAGGTCGCCAGTCACCCATTCGGAGCCGGTCTGCCGCCTGCGGCTCAGCAGACGTACGTTATGACCGACGGAACGGAGGCGTGGCACAAGCGCGCGGCCGAGCCGGCCGGTGGCGCCGGTTACGAGGATGGGTTCAGTCACGGGTGGCCCCCCAACAAGAGCTGTCAGTTCACCCGCTAAGAACCGGGCAGCCCCGCTTGATGTGACAGCCGTGCCGAGAAAGCCAGTTTGTCAGGGTTGGCGATGATGCAGATTCTGGTGATGCGGCCGTCCACGACCTCCGGCACCAGTACGCCAATGAGATCTGTTCCGGCAAACACGAGAACTCCCGGCTCGCCGTTGACCTTTGCCGCCGCCAGTTTCGCTCCCTCAGGAACCCTGCCCATGATGCCCGTGAAGTAGCGGAGCACCCGCGCGTGGCCGACGATGGGACGCCGGGCCGCGCCGACCTGTCCGCCACCGTCCACCCACACGGTCACGTCCTCGGCCAACAGCCGCTCCAGCTCCTTGAGATCGCCGTCTCCCGCGGCTGCCAGGAAACCCCTCACCAGGTCGCTGCGCTGCTCCCTGGGCCTCGGCCCGACGTCACCGGACGCTCCCGACACCTTCCGGCGAGCACGATGATGCACCTGGCGGGAGTTCGCCGTGGACAGCCCGACGATCTCGGCGACCTCCTGGTGGCTGTAGTCGAACGCCTCACGCAGGACGAACACCGCCCGCTCCACGGGATTGAGCCGTTCGAGCAACACCAGGAAGGCCAGCCTGACAGAGTCCCGCTGCTGCACCGAGTCCAGCAGTCCGAGGACACCGTCGGCCGTGAGCACCGGCTCCGGCAGCCACGTGCCCACGTACTGCTCGCGGCGAGCGCGCGCGGACGTCAGCCGGTTTAGGCACAGGTTGGTAGCAACTTTGGCCAGCCACCCCGACACCGACTCCACTGTCGAATTCTGAACGCGATGCCAGCGCAGAAAGGTGTCCTGGACGACGTCCTCAGCCTCCGCTGCCGATCCGAGCATCCGATAGGCCAAGCCGAAGAGCCGCGACCGGTGCCGCTCGAACTCCTCGACCGCGTCGGCTCTCACCCTCACAACCCTCTCAGCCCACCCGCCCGCCCTGCGCCCCGGCCCCCGCAGGGACAGATCAGGGATGGCGGCCCGTCTGCGTCTCACGGAAAATGACCACCCACAGAGCGACCGACGTGCTGGACGAGGCCGCCGCGCGACTGCGGGTGGAGATCGGCACCAGGCCGCCTTGTTGAGCTCCGACGTCCGAAGATCACAAGGTAATGCAGCCGAATCGGCCACTGCCCACGAATACCACCACCAGTGGATCGTGCGGGGCCACTGGCGGCAGCAGTGGTACCCGTCCCGGCAGGCGCACCGGCCAGTACGGATGGCGCCACACGTGAAGGGCCCTGGCGACGCTCCCTTGATCGGGGGCGAGAAAGTCAACCTCTGGAAACGCTGAACCAGCGCCGCCAGCTCCCCAACCCTCTGCGCCAGGATGGCTGGATCTGCAACTCCTTCAAGCACCCAGTCCACAGCGTCAAAGTCCGGGTCGCCCCACGTCGGCCTCGGATCGATCGCCACCATGCGGGCTCCCGGACCAGACAGCACGTTCGCCGGATGGAGATCACCATGCACGAGTCCCACAGGCCCACTGGCTGCAAGTTCCAGGGCTGCTGCTCGGGCCTGACCAAGCACCGTCGGGGCAACCACGCCGTTCGCGTGGGCCGCAGCCAGCCTGCGATCAGTCAAGTCGAACAGGAAGTCGATCCTGTGTGAGAGAGGCCTCAGCACCGAGTGCTCCCCCGGCACGGGAGGCGAGACCCGCAGATCTCGAAGCAGGGCCGCGACCTCGGGCAAATTCCAAGCAAGCTGCCGCACCGGTACTCCTGGTTCCACATTCTCCAGCAGCAGGGCCCCGGCGGCGGGGTCCGCCGCCAGCAGAGTGACGACCGACGGCATATCTGCCCAGGCTCGCAGGGCTTCGGCTTCCTCGCGGGCAATCAAGGGCTCTGGCGTGAGCTTCAGCCACACCGAGGCACCAGAGTCACGTGCAAGCAGCGGAACACCCGCGAGGTGCCTCCGCCCCCCGTCGCAGCAAGATCCAGATTCCAGCGATCAGCGAGTTCACCGACGAGAGCGGGCAACTCGTCACACCAACCGAGCACATCAGCGCCGAACCGAACGACGAGACGATCCCGCACCTCGGGAGCAATGCAGGCCAACTCTCTCAACACGTCCCCCGCAGGTAGTCGATGCAGATCCTTCGCATCCTATGAGCACAGTCCATGCACGCCCCACCAAATTCCACTGTCACGGAGCGTGAAGAGCGGTCGCGTCGAACTACCCAATACAGCACTCAGGATTATCGACGCTTACCTATTCACGACCGGAGGAGCACGCCCCCTCCCCGGAGCTAGCGGTCACCCTCGACATGCCAGGCAAGGTCGCTGACCTCCTCCGCACGGCCGACCTGGAGCCCGCCGAACGGGCCGCGCCCGACCAGGGCGTGACCGTACGGCGCGGCCAGGGCTACACCCTGCGCGTCAGCGCCACCCCCGCAGTCCACCGCACTCTGCTCGCCCGCTGTCAGCCCCTCGACGGCGCCCAGGGTGCCCCGGCGGTCCCGGCACAGCGCAAGGCCCGCCGCGAGTACGAGAACCGCGTCAGCACCCTCACGGGCGACACCCCGTAGCGGGTCCGGGCTCCAAGATCACCCCGTGGCGGGTTTCTGGCGTATCTGGGTCATGCCCCTCGAATGACAACCGGAAGCCGACCCCACCTACGCATCCGCAACCACACATGTCACGGGCACGAGACACCTGGACGCGGAATCCTCCCAAGGTCCGTCGCTCCCTCCTCCATGCCAATCACCCCGGAGGCGTGCCCATAGCGTGCCCGTAAGGACGGAGAACCACGGTCAACAGCGGTGCAATCCGGCACACACGACCACCTCAAGGGCCGAGTATCTGCGCTGGTCAGAGCCCATAGGGGCCACCCAGGCGCCGTCGCTTCCCAAGCTGAGAGCGCGAGTTCGATTCTCGTCACCCGCTCCATTTCGAACCCCCAGGTCATTGACCCGGGGGTTGTTTGTTGTCTAGACCGGTCGGCGGTGTGCGCACCACAAGCGCACCATTAGCTCGCCGATGGTTCCTCCTCGTGGTGCGCACGGTCGTCGTTGTGGTGCTTCGCACGTTCGACGCGCACCAGGTCGTCAAGCCCGGCGGCGACTTCTCATTGCGGCTCCTCGTCGGAGTGCTGGTAGATCAGCGCCGCCTTCTCGGAGAAGTGGCCAGCGCGCACCGTCGTGTCCTGGAGGGTGGCCCCCGAACGAGTCGACAGGGTGTGTGCGGTGTGCCGGAGATCGTAGAAACGGAAGCCTTCTGTGGGAGACCAGCGACCGCGCGAGCACGGCCCCCTTCCGCCCGAACAAGGTGCGACGGAAGGCCCCGCCCTCCTCGCCCACGAAGACCAGCCCATCGGGCCCCTTCTCGGCGAACCAGTCAAGGTGACGCTTCACCTCCATCCGGAGGAAGGCCGGGAGGACGACGACACGGGCGCCCGCACCGGACTTCGTCGGGCCGGGAGCACGCTTGCCGTTGGTCCGCTCCGGCTCGGCAACGCGGACGCGGATCACGAGATTGCCGAGGTCCACGTCACGGCGGCGAAGGCCGGCCAGCTCTTCCGGCCGCATCGGGCCATAGGCACCGCGGTAGACCATGAGCCGCCACCGCATACCCACCGCTTCAGCGAGCCCGTCGCCCTGGGCGACGGTGGCGATGCGCCGCTCTGCCGCCTTCTCCTTACCCTCGCCCTTGATCCGGCCCGAATCCGCCGTCTGAAGCTCCCGCCTCCCTGCCGCCTTTGCTACCAGTGCCGTTGGGTCGTGACCGCGAGCCTGCCCACGGCCGAGTTCGCCGAGTTCTTCGACCACTGAAGCGGCGCCGCTTCGGCCACCTCGACTGCCTCGCTGCCTGTCAACGGCAGCCCATCCAGTCAGCCCCTCAGCCGAGACGGGGCCCTCGCCCGAGGAAAGGAGCAGGTGTGCCAGGTGTCGGATCTCGGGTGGCTCCACGTTTCCAAGATCGTCCCGTGAATGCCCACTCCCGCAATCCCTGCTTGTTCCAATCCGCCAGGAGTTCTGCACATGACACGATGAAGAGGTATGTGGCGGTCGCAACGATCGCGGCTGTGGCGGGTGCCCACGATAGACCTTGCCTTCGCCTCTCTTGCCCAGGTTGCGGTTTGACGGCGGGCCGCCGCCAAGTGCACCAAGCAGAAATGGCTGCGAGGTTGGGAGCTGTGATGGTGGCCAGATTTCGGTTGCTGGGTAACGTCGAAGCCCAGCTAGGCGGTGTGACGGTTGATCTGGGGCATCCGAAGCAGCGCGCGGTGCTGGCAGCGCTGCTGATGGAGGCCAACCACCCTGTTTCCGCCGACCGGTTGATCGACCATGTGTGGGGCGAGCGTGGCCCAAAACGGGGACGACAAACCTTGTACAACTACATATCCCGGCTGCGCGCAGCGCTGCGTGCCGTTGACGACGAGGTCCGTTTGGACCGCTGTTCCGGCGGCTATTTACTCGCCGTTGACGAACACGCGGTGGACGTGCATGAGTTCCGCTCTTTGGTCGCCCAAGCCCGAAGGGTTCACGACGATCATCAGGTCTTGGAGCTGTTTGAGCAGGCTCTGCAACTCTGGCGGAGCGAGCCGCTGTCCGATCTGGACACGCCGTGGGCGAGCGCCCTTCGTGACGCCCTCGACAATGAACGTCTGGCTGCTGAGCTTGACTACGTTGACGCGGCGTTGCGTTGCGACCGGCATACCGAACTACTCTCGAGCCTGTCCACCCGAGCAATGCAGTACCCGTTGGACGAACGCATATCCGGCCAGCTGATGCTCGCCCTGTACCGCAGTGGCCGCCAGGCTGACGCACTGGAGTGCTATCAGGGGCTACGCCGTCAGCTCGCCGGTGAATTGGGTACCGATCCCGGTCCGGCTGTACAGCGCCTACACCGCCAGATACTTACTGCCGATCCGTCCCTGACCGTGCTGCCCGCCCCGTCCGCCCTTGCGCCGGTAGGCGGGGTGGTGCCGCGCCAGCTTCCCGCTGCCGTCCCCCACCTTGTCGGTCGCCGACGCGAGTTGTCCGCGCTCACTGCGGAGGTCGATTCGGGCGCCGGTTCGGGGACCGTGGTGATCACGTCGGTGGGTGGGGGTGCCGGAATCGGTAAGACCGCCCTGGCAGTGCACTGGGCGCATCGGGTTCGGGATCGATTCCCCGACGGACAGTTATATGTGAACCTTCGGGGGTTTGACCCGAAGAAACAGGCGATGGACCCGGCCGAAGCGGTTCGTGGTTTTCTGAACGCCCTCGGTGTTACCCCGCAGCACATCCCGTTGAGTCCGGACGCGCAGGTCGCTCTGTACCGCAGCCTGATGGACCGCAAGAGGATCCTCGTGGTGCTGGACAACGCCCGAGACGCCCAGCAGGTCAGACCGCTGCTGCCGGGCACCGCGGGAGCGGTGGTCGTGGTGACCAGCCGTAATCAGATGTCCGGGCTGATCGCCATGGACGGCGCGCACCCGATCAGTCTTGACGTGCTCAGCGAGGATGAAGCGCGGGAGCTACTGGTTCGCCGGATCGGGCCTCGGCGTGTAGCCGGGGAACCCCAGGCGGTGAAGCAGATCATCGCCCAGTGTGCCCGGCTCCCGCTCGCACTGACCATCGTCGCCACCCGCGCCTCTCAGACCGGTTTCCCCCTCACCACCCTGGCGGCGGAGCTGGCCTCGGCCAGCCGACGATTGGACGTCCTGACCACCGGTGACCCAGCCAGTGAAGTGCGGGCAGTGTTTTCCTGGTCTTACGCCGCACTCACTCCACCCGCGGCTCGGCTGTTCCGGCTGCTGGGGTTGCATCCTGGCCCAGACGTCTCCGCCACGGTAGCGGCAAGCCTGGCCGCCCTCTCTCCACACCACGTGCGGAAGTTGCTGGCCGAACTGACCGACGCCAGCCTGCTCATCGAACATGCCTCAGGCCGGTACGCCTTCCACGACCTGCTACGCGACTACGCGGTTGAGCAGACCAATTCCACCGACTCCGACCAGGAACGCCACGCCGCGGTGCATCGGGTGCTGGATCACTATCTGTACTCTGCGCACTCCGCCGCCCGGATACTCGAACCGGCCCGAGACCCGCATCCTCTGCCCCCGCCACAGCCTGGAGTCCACCCGGAAGACCCTGCAGACCACGAACAGGCGTTGACCTGGTTCGCCACCGAACGCGTCGCGCTGCTAGCTGCCGTGGGCCACGCCGCTGCCGCCGGATTCGACACCCACACCTGGAGGCTCGCTCACGTCCTTGCCGCCTTCCTCGACCGGCGCGGCCACTGGCAGGACCTGGCCGTTGTGGGCAACGCTGCGGTAGCCGCTGCCGACCGGGTGGGGGATCTCCTCGGGCGGCCCATCGCCCACCGCATCGTCGCCCGCGCCCACCGCCGCCATAGCAGCTTCGACGACGCCTACTTCCACCTACGCCACGCCCTGGACCTGTTCACCCAGGCCGGCAATCTGATTGGGCAGGCTGATACCCACATCGACCTCGCCAGAGTGCGGGTTCAACAGGGCCCCCGTTTCTTCCCTGAAATCCTCCCGCTCGCCTGCCGGGCCCACACTCTCTACCGGTCACTCGGCCACCGATTGGGGGAGGCCCAAGCTCTGACCGCTATCGGCTGGTCTCATGATCGCCTCGGCGACCACGCACAGGCCCTGACCTGCTGCCAACAGGCCCTGCCTCTACTCGAGGAATTCGACGACCTCGAAGGGCAGACCTACGCCTGGGCCACCATCGCTTCCACCCACCACCAACTGAGCAACCACTTCCGGGCTGTAACGAGTTACCAACGCGCTCTCGACCTCTGCCGCGGCTTCGCTGATCGGTACATGGAGGCCGACATCCTCAATCGACTCGGCGATACACACCAGGCCGCGCACGCCCCCGACGCTGCCCATGACGCCTGGCAACATGCTCTGGACATCCTTACCGAACTCGATCACCCTCACGCCGCCCAGATCCGCGTCAAGCTCGCCTCCCTGACCTCTGGTCTTCCTGAAGCGAGCTATCCGGCAGGTGGCCAGTGAAGCGGAAAGTGCCGCTGATCCAGCCGGAGGCACTCTCCAGGTGCAGAAGCGCATCGGTTCCTATCCGCACATCCGCAACGAGAGTGGCCACGGCTGCTCGGTGGTCCGCCAGGCCGGGGCCGTGCTACGGGCGGGGGTGAGTCCAGGATGAGCCAACGACCTCTTCGCAGGCCGTCGCACAGCACTCGACATATCGTCACGTATTTCGCGAAGTGACGTTCCTCAAAGCTGGCGGCATCAAAGTTCGAGCTGCACCCACTGATCAACCATCCCCACCGCCGCCCTGTCCGGTCTCATCCTCTTGGCAGAGCAGGGCGAGAACAAGATCATCCCGGTCGTGCGACGCGATGGGCCGACACAGGGCCGCCCGGCCCCGCAGGAACATCTCGGTCCACTATTACTCTGACCTGCGCGTTTTAGATTCCTCGCATGCTTTCCGACTGGTCGCCCAGACAACATGGTCGAGCAGCCGGAGGGCAGGTCACTGGCCACCGGCGCTGGATGCCTGATCGATATTCGGGCCTTGTGCCCGATCCATGAAGGAGGGATCTATGGGCCGCCCGACACGAGCCCCGGCCGTGGTGCTGGCGACTGGAGCCGCGGGGATGAGCGCCTTGAGCGGAGCCGCGACCGCCCAGGCTGCAGCGTTTCCCGGGCCGTCGCAGAGCGGTCACGGAGATTCCGCGGTGCGTCCCGGGACGGACACCGCGCAGCGGGCCTCTGTGGGCCTGCCTGCTGTGGCGAGCGGTGGCGCCTTCGTCAACACGGACAGAGGGAAGTGCCTGTCTGTGGCGCCGCCATAGATGCGGTGTGGAGCGACTCCAACGGCACGGCAGTCAGCCACTGTGTGCTCGCAGAGCATCGCCTCGGTGCTGCGGCTGTGCGCTGTGTTCGCCACCTGGTAGCCGCAATGCGCCGGGACGTCAGCGCCCCGCGTGACACACGTACGCGGCCACTGCGCCAGGCACCCGGAGAAGCAACGCGGGCTGTGCAAGGCCGGTCCGGACCGCTGCTTGATCCGGCACAGAGAACTGGAGGTACCGTCGTGTCCCAGACCGCCAACGGCCGGCGGCAGCTCCTTGCCGTGGCGGTAGCCGCTCCACTCCTACTCATCGTTATCGCCGTCGTCCTCCGCTTCATCGTCCTTCCGGCGGACGCGGGGACGTCCGCCCGGGAGCCCCTGCCGCGCGAGGTCACGTCGCAGGAGAAATCCGTACTTCGCACCGCGGAGCAGTACCTGCTGCGCGACTGCATGCGGCGCCACGGCTTCGTCTACCGTCCCGCCACCGGGAGCATTCCGGCGAAGCCGGAATTCCTTTACGTGATCAACGACGTGGCCTGGGCGCGGGCACACGGATACGGCACGGACATCGACCGTGCAATCGCCCGGCTCAAGGAGGAAGACCCCAATCAGCGCTACTTTCAGTCGTTGCCGGAAGAACGCAGGCGCGAGGCCCTGGCTGCTGCCAACGGCAGCCGGATGGACCTCACGGTCACCACCCCCGATGGCGCCCGGGTCTCCCGCAGCAGCGAAGGCTGCCAGGCCGAGTCGGAACGCACCCTCTACGGGGACCTGGACACCTGGTTCAGGGCCAGGTCGACCATGGACGCTCTGCCGGTGATGGCCAGTCAGCAAGTGCTGAGTGACGCCCGGTTCACCGCGAAGGTGCGCGCCTGGGCCGTGTGCATGCGTGCGGCCGGCCACCCCTACGCGAGCCCCTCCGACCTGCGGAAGCACACGGCCGCACAGAAGCCGGCGCTGTCCGCCTCCCAGGAGAGAACTCTCGCCGTGGCGGAGGCCCGCTGCGCCGGCACTTCGGGGCTGGCCAGGACCGCCGACGCGCTCGACGAAAAATACATGGGGCAGTTGAGGCGGTCCCACTGGACGCTTGCCGTCGCCGAGCGCCGACTGCGTCTCGCGGCCCTCCCCCGGGCCCGCGCGATCCTCGCCGCCAATCCGACCGCCCTTCCCTCCGCTACCGCGAGCCCTGGCGCCCACAGCGCCGCCTCATCCTCCCGGACCCCGTGAGGAACTCCCCCTCCATTACTCCCTCGAGGCGAAAGCCCGAGGGCCGGACAAGGAAGAAAGAGAGAGGAAGAAACACCATGAGGAAACTGACCAGGCTGCTGCTGGCGGCCGGTGCCTCGGCCCTGCTACTGGCAGGCACGCCGATCGCCGCGCAGGCGGAACCCCATCCGGTCCAGGAGGCCGCATCGCCCTTCGCCGCGGACGGCAAATTCCACATCTACCGGGACGCGGGCTACAAGAACGAGTGCGCCGCCTCGTCCGGGAATGTCAGTGACTACAGAAACTTAGGCTGCAACGACCAGGTCTCCTCGGTGATCAACAGTGGGTACCCGGGGAACTTCGACGACGTGTGGATGTACAAGGACGCCGGTTATACCGGCTCACGGCGCGGCATCTACAACGGCGTCGGGATCATCGACCTCCAGTGGTTCGCCTATGACGACGGCGCCCCCATGAACGACACGATGTCGTCCCACAAGTGGACCAACCTGCCGTAACCTGCGTTGACCGGGCACGAGGTGCCCCGCGCCCCCGGCTCGCCCGCCGGGGTCCGCGCGGGGCATCCCCGTGTTCTGACAGCCGGGACCACATGCAGCGCAGTGAAGCTCCGTTGGATCCAGGCGTGGGGCCAGTGCAGCGGTTCGGCCCTGGAGTCCTAGCTCAGACATCGATACCGACAGAAGCCCGCATCACGGGCCTCCTGACCCGGACTCGGCTCCCCCCCCCAGGCAGCGTGCTCCGAACACGCCGCAAGGGGGAAGCTGCGGCTCTCATAGGGTCAGGTCAGCGGTGGTGCACCGAGTCCAGGTCCACCATCAGCATCTGCAGCGCCGCCTCATGCGGGGAGTCCGGCTCGGCATGGTAGAACTTCAGGATATTGCCGTCCTGAAGATCCGCCGACTGGTACATCAACTCCAGTTCGCCGACGACCGGATGGTCGAAGAGCTTGGTGCCCTCGATACAGTTGGACACTCGCTGACGGCACCACAGTGCCGCGAACTCCTCGCTCTGGCTGGCCAGTTCACCGATCAGCTCGGCCAGTTGCGGATCGTGCCGGTGACTTCCGGAGATGAATCGAAGATACGTCACGTTCGACTCCGACTCCGCGGGCCAGTCGGCGTACAGCGAGCGGACGTTGTCGTCGAGGAAGTTCGTCTTGATAGATCTGGCCCACGCCGATGCCGAGCAGCACCAGACCGGCGACGAGGGACGACAGCCCGAGCACGTCCTGGACGTACAGGCCGGTGAAGAAGATCAGCGCGGTCTCGCCGCCGAAGATGAACAGGGCGGCCACATTGCCGAACGCGATGTCGGGCTTCTTCAGGACCCGCACCGGCACCAGAGCGTCGGCGGTACGGCTCTCCACGGCCCAGAAGACGGCCGACAGAACGGCCGCGGCGACCAGGGAGCCACCCGCGACCAGGTCGAAGCCTTCCTTGCCGACGCGGGTGACGCCGTAGATCCCGGCGAACAGTCCGAGGGTGATGAGCACGGCACCGGGCAGGTCGATCCGGGTGCGCTGCTCGGCCTTGCTCTCGTCGACGACCAGCGGCACGACCAAGATCGCCGCGATGGCCACGGGGATGTTGATGAAGAACGCCCAGCGCCAGGAGAACACGTCCGTGAGGACACCGCCGAGGATGGCGCCGACGCTGAAGCCGGAGCTCATCATCACGCTGTTCAGGCCGAGCGCCCGGGTGCGCAGGGTGGGCTCGGTGAAGGCGGTGGTGAGCAGGGCGAGCGCGGCAGGCGTGACGGCGGCGGTGGCCATGCCCTGGAGGGTACGGGCGATCAGCAGCATCGTCGGGGACTCCGCGACGCCTCCGACAAGGGACGAGACGGCGAGGACAGCCATACCGGCGGTGAAGATGCGCCGACGCCCCACGTAGTCGCCCACGCGCCCGAAAACCAGGGTGCATCCGGCGGCGCACAGGGCGAACGTCGTGGTGATCCACTGGAGGTTGCCGGTGGAGAACCCGAGGGCGGTGCCGACCTCGGGCAGCGCGACGTTCAGGACGGAGAAGTCGGCGGCCATCATGAACTGCGAAGCCAGGAGCACTACCAGGGCGGCGACCTGGCGTCCGGTCATCCGGACGGCGGCCGACTGCGCGCCTGCGGAACTCGTGGTGGTATCAGCGGTGGTCATGCCCCCAGACTCCGGCGCACAGCTCCGGCCAGCCAGATCCCTCTTGACGCCACTCCTGCGGAGACTGTCACTGACAGTGCCACCTTCGGCGTCGGCCGCAATACACGGACAGCACCGCAGCGCCGTCGAGCCTCTTTGCACTCGCGACGACGCTCAGGGCCGGAGCTCCGAATCAGCCGAGTCAGCGCAGAGCCCGCGTCTTCTGCCCACTGTGCTGCGAGGCCGTGCCCATAGCGTGCCCGTAAGTGCGGACAACCACGGTCAACAGCGGTGCGACCCAACCTGCACGGCCTTCCAATGAGAAGGCATCTGTGCAGCTCAGAGCCATAGCACCCGCCCAAGCGCCGTCGCTTCCCAAGCTGAGAGCGCGAGTTCGATTCTCGTCACCCGCTCTACAGAGAAACCCCAGGTCAGAGGCCTGGGGTTTGTTGTTTGCGGGTTGTTCTCCTTGTGGTGGCCGTTACCCGGCGGCTTCCCGCCCCTGCCTGAACCGGGCGGCAGCCATCGCGAGATCCACGATGGGGGCGGGGTAGCCCAGGTCCGCACGAGCGGCGGCGTCGAGATGCGGGACACGGTGGATCATCCGGGCGTCGAGGTTTCGGAGCTCGGGGACCCAGCGGCGTACGTATTCTCCGCGGGGGTCGAAACGACGAGCTTGGGTGAGTGGGTTGAGGACCCGATCGGGGCGGGTGTCCGTGCCGGTACCGGCCACCCACTGCCAGTTGAGCTGGTTGTTGGCGATGTCGCCGTCCACAAGGAGGTCCAGGAAGTGGCGGGCTCCCACCCGCCAGTCCACGTACAACGTCTTGACGAGGAAACTCGCCGCGAGCAGGCGGGCCCGGCCCGGCATCCAGCCCTCGTGGCTCAGTTGACGCAGAGCCGCGTCGACGACGGGATAGCCTGTGCGCCCCTCATGCCAGGCTTCGATCTCCTCCGTGACGTGGCGCCAGCGGTCGTGGCGGGGGCGGTAGTCGTGGTCGGCCGCGTCGGGGCGGGCCGCCAGGACCTGATGGTGGAAGTCCCGCCAGGCCAGTTGGCGGACGAAGGCATGCGCCCCGGGGTTGTCCTGGCCACGGGCCCGGTGCAGGAGTTCGGTCGGCGACAGGCAGCCGAAGTGCAGGTAGGGGGAGAGTCTGGAGGTGGCGTCGGCGGCCAGGTCGTCGTGGTGATCGTCGTATGCGGACAGCGGGCCCGCCAGCCATGACCGCAGCCTGCGGCGGGCCTCGGATTCCCCGCCGGTGGGCAGACCTGGCGAGGCGGGGCCCGACGCGAGGGACTCCGCGCGGGGCAGGCCGGCCGAGCGTACGTCCGGCACGGGAACCGCGTCCGGAGCCGGCAGGACGCCGCGTACGGAAAAGCCCTCCCACCGGCGGAAGTACGGGGTGAAGACCGCGAAGTGGTCCTTGTCCTTACCTGTAGGAGTCAGCGCACCCGGCGGTACCGCCGTCAACGAGGCGGCGTGGACGCGTAGTTCACGTCTGCTGTCGGCCAGTTCCACGCGCAGCCGCTCCTCGCGCCGTGCCGCGTAACGGCTGCTCCCGGCCGCGATGTGAACCACCGCTGCCCCAGCCTCCGCCGCCACCCGGCAGGTCTCCTCGACCACGTCCCCGACGCGTACCACCAGTCGACCGCCCCGGGCGCGCAGGGCCGCGTCCAGGTCGGCCAGGCTGTCGGCGAGGAACGCCGCCCGGTTGGGCACGACGAAGCCGGTGCTGCGGATGCCGGTGTCGACGACGAAGAGCGGGACCACGCGTTCCGCGTCCTTGAGGGCAGCCACCAGGACCGGGTTGTCGTGCGTCCGCAGGTCCGCGGTGAACAGGGCGACCGAGACGCGCACGGTTCCTTGAGCCCCCTCAGCGTGTGCGGGCGGGTTCCCCGGCGGCCGACTCGGCCGCGGCGGCGATGTTGCGGGTCATGCCGCCGAAGACCGCAGCGTGGAAGGGGGCCACTCCCCACCAGTACGCGTGCCCGGCCAATCCGTGCGGATGGAACAGCGCCCGCTGCCGGTACAGCGTGCGACCCTGCGGATCCCGTGTGACGGCCATCTCCAGCCAGGCCAGGCCCGGCAACCGCATCTCCGCCCGCAGACGGAGCAGCCGACCCGGCTCGATCTCCTCCACGCGCCAGAAGTCCAGACAGTCGCCGACCCTGAGCCGGGTCGCGTCCCGGCGGCCCCTGCGCAGGCCCACACCGCCCACCAGCGTGTCGAGCCACCCTCTCAGGGACCAGGCCAGCGGTGAGGAGTACCAGCCGTTCTCGCCGCCGATCGCCTCGACCACCCGCCACAGGGCCTGCGGCGACGCCGCGACCGTGCGCTCACGGAGATCCGTGTAGAGGCTTCCGCCCGCCCAGTCGGGGTCGGTCGGCAGCGGGTCGCTGGGGGCGCGAGGAGCCGAGGCCGAGGACCATCTGGTGGTCACCTCCGCGTCCTGTACACGCCGGAGAGCCAGCCGGATCGCCCGGTCCAGGGTGAGGGGTCCCGCCGGCGGGTCCGGCACGTAGCGGAGGATGTCCCGCTCGGCGCAGATCACCTCATGCTTCAGCGACTCGACCAGCGGGCGGGCCAGGGCACCCGGGACCGGGGTGATCAGGCCGACCCAGAGGCTGGACAGCCGGGGGGTGAGCAGCGGCACGGGAATGATGACGCGCCTGGGCAGGCCGGCGATGGCTGCGTACCGCTGCATCATGTCCTGGTAGGTGAGGATGTCCGGCCCGCCGATGTCGAAGGTGCGGTTCACGTCGTGCGGCAGCCGCGCGCACGCCACGAGCAGGCGGAGCACGTCTCGAACGGCGATCGGCTGTATGCGGGTGCGCACCCAGCTCGGAGTCACCATGACGGGCAGCCGCTCGGTCAGATACCGCAGCATCTCGAACGAGGCCGAACCCGAGCCGATGATCACCGCTGCCCGCAGTACGGCGGTCGGCACGCCCGAGGCCAGGAGGATGCGGCCCACTTCGGTGCGGGACCGCAGGTGGGGCGACAGCTCGTGCTCGGGTACCCCGGACGGGGTCAGCCCGCCGAGGTAGACGATCCGCCGGACCCCGGCGGCGCGCGCTTGTTCGGCGAAGATCCTGGCCGCGCGCCGGTCTCTCTCCTCGAAGTCCCGCCCTGTGCCCAGCGCGTGCACCAGGTAGTACGCGACGTCCATTCCCTCCGCCGCCGAGCGCACGGACACCTCGTCGCTCACGTCCCCGCGCACGGCCTCCGCCTGCCCGGCCCAGGGGGTGTCCCGCAGCTTGCCTGGCGAGCGGGCCAGGCAACGCACGGAATGCCCGGCGGCCAGCAGCTCCGGCACCAGCCTGCCGCCCAGGTAACCGGTGGCACCGGTGACCAGGCAGCGCAACGGCCTGTCCTCGTCGGTCATGTCGATCGCACACACGCCGGTCGCGTGCGCCTGGTCCGACGACGGCCGGCGGACCGAGCCGTAAGAAACGTCATGGCTCTCATCTCTCCTCGGGGACGTGCCCCGCCCAAGGGCTCTGTCACTGTCCACCTGAGCCCATGCTTGGATCCGGGTACGACTACCGCAACCTGTACCTGCCTGTGGCGAGATCCTGCAGAGACGCGAGCACATGCACCGTGACCGTCGAAGAGCCCGGCCGACCGCCGCACCGGCTTCTTGCACGTGCTCTGCCCGCCAGTCTGCGCAGCCCGTGCCCACAGCGTGCCTAAGGGCGGTCAACCACGGTCATAAGCGGTGCGAGCACGCCCCTGCATCGGTGCCGCCCAGCCAGCATCCAGGCAGGTCAGAGCGCACATTGTGCGCAAGCGCCGTCGCCTCCCAAGCTGAGAGCGCGAGTTCGATTCTCGTCACCCGCTCCAGAGAGAAACCCCAGGTCAGCGGCCTGGGGTTTACTTGTTGCCATGCCGATGGGGTGCCCTGCGCCACTCGCATGCTTTGCGGTGCCCAACGTGCTGAGGCAAAGCGGCAGTTCACCCGCAGGGCATTCGGAGGGCCTTGCCTTGAATCACCGACGACCCGTTCGTTCGGGGAGCACCGGCTGATCGACTGTGTGAACCATCTGGAGAGGACCGGCCGGGGGTCCGGGCGGGCGACGCGCGCCCTGCAGCGAGAACACGGCCTGATCGCCGCGGGTGATCAGGACGGTGTCCATCGACTCCTTAACGTCGCCCAAGGCGCCCGCCGCCGCGGGACGAAGTCGCGCGCTGCCCCTGCGGAGGTAGCTGCCGGCCGCCGGTGACGACGGTGGCCGCGGGCGCAGGAAAGCCGCGCCTGCGGAGAGCAATATCTGTTCCCGCGAAATGAGAAATAGGCGCGGGGTGCGGCGAGCATTCCTCGGTCGCCCGGCGGAGCGGAATTATCGACCGTGCAAGGGCGATCGCACCGTGCTACTGTCGATATCAGTTGCAGGTGTGGTTGCCAGAAGGTTTTTCCGACGGCCGATCATCACGGCGACACAGAATGCGCACAGGCGCATTTCTGACACCGCCTCCGAAGGAGAAACAACATGGCTACTGGCACTGTGAAGTGGTTCAACGCGGAAAAGGGCTTCGGCTTCATCGAGCAGGACGGCGGCGGCCCCGACGTCTTCGCCCACTACTCGAACATCGCCACCCAGGGCTTCCGCGAGCTACTGGAAGGCCAGAAGGTGACGTTCGACATCGCGCAGGGCCAGAAGGGCCCGACGGCCGAGAACATCGTTCCCGCCTGACGCACCGGCACTGACGCATACTTCGCAGCTGGGTCCCGCACCTTGGGGTGCGGGACCCAGCTCGCTTCATTCCAGGGTAATTCGACCTGTCATTTTCCGGCCCGCTCTCGCGATTCTGCGCCGATCATTCTGCTGTGGAATCTTCCTTGATACGTGCCCGTGCCCACATCGAGGAAGGTTCCGCATGAACCGCACCACTCGCGCACGCACCGATCGTCCGTGGTCGCCGGCAGCGACGGGCACGGGCCTCGGGTATGTGACGACATGATCGTCGAGGTGGCTCTGGCCGTCATGGCGAGTGCCCGGGTCGAGTACCTGACCGTGTGCGACGGGGACGACCAGAGCACAGTTCTGATCACTCTGGTCCGGCTCACCGTTCTCCGCGACAGCTCCACCTACACCGGATCCGTCTGTGGGACGTCCTCGACGGACCTCTGCCCTCACCCGGTGGCCCCTCCGACGGCGTCGGTGCGTACGGCCGTGTTCCGGGCGTGCCGACCCTCGCGTGCTGATCAATCTCGCCCCGGACGGCCGGTGCTCCTTCCTCCGCGACTTCTCACCTGTGCGGCATCGTGCGCTGTATCCTCGCCCGATACCCGTTCGACCTGACCAGGACCGGGGTGCTGACCTCGATGAAGGGTGTCAGGCCCGAGCTCGTCACGGGTGCGTCCGTGACCGCTACCCCGTCAAGCAGGTGGGCCAGGCCATCACGCGACAGGGCCCCCGTGACTTCACCGCCGGCGAAGTCGTGCGGGCCATGGCGCGTCTCGGCTTCACCTGTCACGACCGCCCCGAGGGCGCGCCCGTGGGCGAGGGTGGACCCACTGTCCTCCAGACCGCGTCCGCACTGCTCGGCGGCACCGGGACCGGCCCCGTGGCCGTGTGAGGACAGGCGGGAGACCGCCCTCAGGAGCCAGCGTCTCACCGGTCGAAGTGGACGAGATCTCCTACGGTCCACGCGCTGACGTCCTTGATCGCGACTCGGTACATGCCTCCCGTCTCCGGGATGCCGAGGCTCCCCTGCAGGATCCGGGCGAGATGGAAGTGCAGATGCGTGGGCGCCTCGCCGCGACCGGGTCGGCTTCCTCGCGGACCGCGCGCAAAGACGTGCGAGAAGGGGCCGAGACGGTCCGAGTCCTTCAGGACCTCCGCCACCCGCTCCCTCCACACGGCCTCGGGAGCCAGCCGGCCGGTGATGACGGCGCCGCCGACGACCACGGTCAGCGACATCTGATTGCTTCGCTCGGACTCCACCGCGGCGGAGATGGCGACGAGCAGCTCATCAGGGTTCGACATGACAGCACAGTTTATTCGGCCCACCCGTATCAGGAACCTCCCGTGAGGCTGAAGCAGTTGCGCGCTCGGCAGGAGGCGGCTTCCGCCCACTGGTGAGGCCCGCTCGCGGCACTCTTCTTCCTCCACCAGAAGGGTGAAATCTACGTTTGCCTGAGTAGATTTTCGTTCCTGAGATGGGTACGCTTCTTCTCGTAGACACGGTCGAACGAGACCCGGCAGACACGAACTGGCGGGTGGCTGAACACGAAGTACGCAGGTCAGTGCGGCTCTCGAGCCTCGAAGCCAGAGTGTTCCCAGGACGGTGACGGGGCTGGGAGCCGCACTGGGCGGCTCGCACGTCAAGGAGCTGCCGCCAGCAGTACCGGTTCACTCAGTGTTGGTTCACAGAGGAACGGAGGAGCAGACGCCATCAGGATCGCCCGGCCCGAGAAGCACTCGGCCCGGGTACCGCAAGACCCCGGAATGGATGGTGGTCCCCGGTCAAGCAGCTGCGATCCCCCCGCACCCCCCTCTGCCGGGCCGGGTAGCGGAAAGAGAAGGTCGGCACAGCAGTAGGGCCGACAGATGGTGTTGAATTCCCTTCGGGGCCCTGGTGCCGTACGGCATCAGGGCCCCTCGACGCGTTACACAGCGAGGTGACATGACATCGGACAACCCCCTGAATGATCGTCTGGACGACGACGACTACCCCGCGTACACGATGGGCCGGGCAGCCGAGATGCTGGGCACCACCCCAGCCTTCCTCCGAGCCATCGGTGAGGCTCGTCTGATCACTCCGCTCCGCTCCGAGGGAGGACACCGCCGGTACTCCCGCTACCAACTGCGGATCGCCGCGCGCGCCCGCGAGCTCGTCGACAAGGGGACTCCGATCGAGGCCGCATGCCGCATCGTCATCCTCGAGGACCAACTCGAGGAAGCGCAGCGCATCAACGCCGAGTACCGCCGTGCCGCCGGCCAGTCGGCGGGCAGTTCCGGCTCCGGCCCCGCCTGAACAAGCGGGCGCGTGCCGTATCGGGAACGCCGTCCCGACGGAGACAGCGGCGCCGAGCGCAGAGCCCCTTCACGCAAGTGCTGCGGCCGGCGTCGTTCCACGCCGTGCCGACAGCGTGCCCATA
>NZ_JAMWMR010000005.1 GCF_023887685.1 Streptomyces macrolidinus
TGTTTTCCCGCCTCTCTGACCACCGTTCCGCAGGCATGCGGAACGACCTCTGAGAGAGGGACTGACGAGTTGGATGCTGCCCGGCCAGGACGCTCGATCGCGTCGCTCAGCCCCAGGCAGGGGTACGACAGTACACGGGGCGCGGAGCCCACGCAAACCAGTTGAGCCGTCTCCCCGGGTCGCCAACCCCTACGTCTTATAAGGAACCGGCACTTCATCTGACATACGCTGCATGCACAGTGCGCCGTCCGGGACACACAGTGACGGCCGCCCGGTTGAACTCCACCGTCGGGAGGCTTCCCATGACCACCGTGACGTCCCCTGTCACAGGACGCGTGATCGGACTGGCCGCCGTGCCGGACCCCGTCTTCTCAGGCGCGATGGTCGGGCCGGGTACCGCGGTCGACCCCGTACGTGAGCCCTCGGCGGCCGTCTCTCCCGTCGACGGGGTTCTCGTCTCGCTCCATCCGCACGCGTTCGTCGTCGTGGACGCGGAAGGTCACGGTGTACTGACGCACCTGGGCATCGACACCGTGCAACTCAACGGTGAGGGCTTCGAGGTACTGGTCCACAAGGGCGACACCGTGACGCGCGGTCAGGCGATCGTGTGCTGGGACCCGGCTGCCGTGGAGCAGGCCGGAAGGTCTCCGGTGTGCCCGGTCGTGGCGCTCGAGGCCACGGCGGATTCCCTTTCCGGTCTTCTCGAGGACGGCGAAGTGACGGCGGGCGCCCAGCTCTTCATCTGGCGGTGACGCCGACGCCGTACCGAGGCACACCGTACTGAGACACGACGCAGACAACCATCGCGGTGGCGGACCCGCCGCGTGATTCGGAGACGGGTGAGATGGAGACAACGCTGCGAGGCGTCGGTGTGAGTCACGGCCTGGCGATCGGCGAGGTTCGGCATATGGGGACGGCGGTGCTCGAACCGCCGGCCAAACAGATTCCGACGGACGACGCGGAACGCGAACAGGGGCGCGCGCGCCAGGCCGTCGAAGCGGTGGCCGCCGATCTCGTCGCGCGCGGCAACCTGGCGGGGGGCGAGGCCCAGGCCGTGCTGGAAGCCCAGGCCCTGATGGCGCAGGACCCCGAGTTGATGGCGGACGTGGAGCGCCGTATCGCCGTCGGGAGCACGGCGGAGCGAGCGGTGTACGACGCCTTCGCCGCGTACCGCGAACTGCTGGCCGCCGCCGGGGAGTACCTGGCCGGTCGCGTGGCCGACCTCGACGACGTGCGGAACCGTATCGTCGCCCGGCTGCTCGGGGTGCCGATGCCGGGTGTCCCGGACAGCGACGAGCCGTACGTCCTCGTCGCCCGTGATCTCGCGCCCGCCGACACGGCTCTGCTGGACCCGACCCTGGTCCTCGGCTTCGTCACCGAGGAGGGTGGGCCCACCAGCCACAGCGCGATCCTGGCCCGGGCGCTCGGTGTCCCCGCCGTGGTGGCGCTCGCGGGTGCCGGTGAGCTCACCGAGGGCACGGTGATCGCCGTCGACGGCAGTACCGGCGAGGTCTTCGTGAACCCCAGCACCGAGAAGAAGGCGCAGTTGTCGGCGGCGGCCGTCGAGCGCAAGGCCGCTCTGGCGGCGTCGACCGGGCCGGGGGCCACCGCCGACGGTCACAAGGTGCCGCTGCTGGCGAACATCGGTGGCCCCGCGGATGTGCCGGCCGCCGTCGAGGCCGGGGCCGAGGGCGTCGGTCTGTTCCGTACGGAGTTCCTGTTCCTGGACGACGACCGGAAGGCGCCGTCACGGGAGAAGCAGGTCGAGGCGTACCGGCAGGTGCTCGAGGCCTTCCCGGAGGGCCGTGTCGTGGTGCGGGTGCTGGACGCGGGCGCGGACAAACCGCTGGACTTCCTGACTCCGGCGGACGAGCCGAACCCGGCGCTCGGCGTGCGCGGTCTGCGGACGCTGCTCGACCACCCCGAGGTGCTGCGGACGCAGTTGACCGCGCTCGCGCAGGCCGCGTCGGGGCTGCCGGTCTACCTCGAGGTCATGGCGCCGATGGTCGCCGACCGCACCGACGCGAAGGCGTTCGCGGACGCCTGCCGCGAGGCCGGGCTGCATGCGAAGTTCGGCGCCATGGTGGAGATCCCGTCCGCCGCGTTGCGAGCGCGCTCGATTCTCCAGGAGGTCGAGTTCCTGTCGCTGGGGACCAACGACCTCGCGCAGTACGCGTTCGCCGCCGACCGCCAGGTGGGCGCGCTCTCGCGGCTTCAGGATCCGTGGCAGCCCGCGCTGCTCGACCTGGTCGCGCTGTCCGCGGACGCGGCGAAGGCCGAGGGCAAGAGCTGCGGGGTCTGCGGTGAGGCCGCGTCGGATCCGCTGCTCGCGTGTGTGCTGACCGGTCTGGGTGTCACCTCCCTGTCCATGGGTGCGGCGTCGATTCCCTATGTCCGGGGGACGCTGGCGAAGTACACGCTGGCGCAGTGCGAGCGTGCCGCGGCGGCGGCGCGGGCCGCCGACTCGGCCGACGGGGCGCGCCGGGCTGCGCAGGCGGTGCTGTCCGGCGAGTAGCCGTCGGCTTCATAGGGCGGGGCGCTCCGCCTGCGGGCGGGGCGCTCCACCTGCGGGTGGGGCGCCCCGCGTGTGTTCGGGCGCCGGTCGGTGTTCAGTGGGTGCGGTTCATGCGTGCCTCGGTGGGTCCGGCTCGTCCGTGCCGTGGGTGTGGCTCGCCGGTCCTTCGTCCCCGAGGTCGGGTGGTGCGCAGTAGTCGACGTTGGACTCCGGTGAGATGAGATCGCCGGATTCGACGTCGGTGCAGTAGGCGTCGAAGACCTCTCCCGCGCTGAGGGGTTCGAGACGCTCCGCGCGCAGGCGCCAGCCGTAGACGCGGTCCGCCGTGCCCGGTGCGATGGTGCGCATGACGAGTCCGCCCGCGCAGCGGGTGGCGATGCCCAGGGCGAGGACGGTGGTGAACTCGAGGGCCTGGGTCTGGTCGAGCTGGGTCGTGCCGTCAAGGTCCCCGTCTGCGTGCAGCGCCGCGACGAGGGACTCGGGTGCGGTCGAGACGCTGCACACGAGGTGGTGGTGGCCGGGGCTCGCGGTGTCGAGGATGCGGCCGAGGAGCCGGGTCGCTCGGGCGAAGGCGGCGTGTCCGATGTCCTCGCCGCAGGCGGCGCAGGGGCCGAGGTGGGCGAGCACAGAGGTCGCGTACTGCCAAGTGGCCTGTCGTACGGCCTCGTCGACCAGGTCCGGGACGAGTTCGTCCAGAGGCCGGCCGTCGTAGGGGACGGTGGGTCCGAGGGCGGCCAGTTCCGCTGTGAAGCGGCTACGGCTGGCCGGGTCGTCGGGTTCCAGGCCGCTGTCGGCGCAGAAGTCCGCGTACTCCTGTGGGTCGAAGAGGGCGACCGTGGTGTGACTGCCCTGCTCGGCAAGGCTCTTGAGCAGGGCTTCCACTTGTCGGAGATAGGTCGTGTGGTCGTCGAAGGCGAAGGTGCGGTAGCGCCGCATCGCGGTGAAGTCGTCCTCGTCGGTCAGCAGACCGATGGTTCCCGCGATTTCGCGGCGCAGGACGCGTCGCACGGTGTCGTGCTCGGTGTACGGCATGGTTCCCCCTGCATGCGGTCGATCAATGCTCACTCACAGTAACGGGAGGCACTGACAACGCCGGTCGGCCGCGGTGGCGAGGGGGCTGGCGGGGTGCCCGCGGGGCGGGTCACTCCCGCTTGCGGGCGAGGTCCTCGAAGAAGTGGAGGAGGTCGAGGTTGTCGATGGAGCCCGGGTTCACGGCCTTGTCCAGGGGGGTGCCCTGGAGGAGACGTTTGACCGGGACCTCGATGCGCTTGCCCGTGAGGGTGTGCGGGACGCCCGGGACCTCGATGACCTCGTCGGGGACGTGCCGGGGCGAGAGCTGTTCACGGATGGTCTGTTTGATGCGGTTCAGGAGGGTCTCGTCGAGGACGGCTCCGGGGGCCAGGTGGACGAAGAGGGGCATCCAGTAGCCGCCGTCGGGCTGTTCCACGCCGATGACGAGGGATTCCTTGATCTCGGGGAGGCGCTCGACGGCTTCGTAGATGTCGGCCGAACCCATGCGGACGCCCTGGCGGTTGAGGGTGGAGTCCGAGCGGCCGTGGATGATCACGGAGCCGCGGGAGGTCAGGGTGATCCAGTCCCCGTGGCGCCACACTCCCGGATACATGTCGAAGTAGCTGTCGTGGTAGCGGCTGCCGTCGGGGTCGTTCCAGAAGCGGATCGGCATGGAGGGCATCGGGTTGGTGACGACCAGTTCGCCGACCTCGTCGATCAGGGGGTTGCCGCTGGGGTCCCAGGACCGGAGGTCGGTGCCGAGGCTTGGCGCCTGGAGTTCGCCGATGTACACCGGGAGGGTCGGTACGGCTCCCGCGAAGCAGGAGCACACGTCCGTACCGCCGCTGACGGAGGCGATCCACAGGTCCTCGCCGACCTCGTCGTGCAGCCAGGCGAAGCCGTCCGGCGGCAGCGGCGAGCCCGTCGTCGCCACGCAGCGCACGCGCGCGAGGTCGTGGTCGCGCGCCGGGTGCACGCCTGCCTTGCGGCAGGCCATGACATACGCGGCGGACGTGCCGTAGAGAGTGGCGCCGGTGCGTGCGGCGATGCTCCACTGGGCGCCCGTGTCGGGGTGACCGGGGCTGCCGTCGTACAGGACGATCGTGGTGCCGGTCAGCAGGCCGGAGACGAGGAAGTTCCACATCATCCAGCCGGTGGAGGTGTACCAGAAGAAGCGGTCCTCGGGGCCGAGGTCGCAGTGCAGGCCGAGCTGCTTGAGGTGCTCGACGAGGATGCCGCCCTGGGACTGGACGATGGCCTTGGGCAGTCCGGTCGTCCCCGAGGAGTACAGCACCCACAGCGGGTGGTCGAAGGGGACCTGCTCGAAGACCGGCTCGACGTCCGCCGAGGTCAGGGCCGCCCAGTCCAGGGCCCCTTCGGGGGCGTCCGTGCCGAGCAGCGGGATGTGGACGACGGCACGCAGGGTGGGCAGTTCGCGGCGCAGTTCGGTGACGACGTCGCGGCGGTCGTGCTCCTTGCCGCCGTAGCGGTAGCCGTCGACCGTGAACAGGACGACGGGTTCGACCTGCTGGAAGCGGTCCAGGACGCTGCGGGCGCCGAAGTCGGGGGCGCAGGAGGTCCACACCCCGCCGACGGCGGCCGTGGCGAGGAGGGCGACGACGGCCTGCGGGATGTTGGGGAGGTAGCCGCTGACTCGGTCTCCGGGGCGGACGCCGAGGGCGCGCAGTTCGGCGGCGAGGGAGCCGACCTGGCGGCGCAGTGCGGACCAGGTGACCGGGCGGGGCTCGTGGGTCTCGTCGACGGCCAGGAGGGCGGGCTCGTTCGCGCGGGTGTCGGCCGCGCGCAGGGCGTGTTCGGCGTAGTTCAGGGTGGCGCCGGGGAACCAGGTGGCACCGGGCATGGCGCGGCTGCCGAGCACGCGCGTGTACGGCGTGGAGAACCGTACGCCGAACCACTCCGCGACGGCCTTCCAGAACGTGTCCAGCTCGTCCACGGACCAGCGGTGCAGGGCGGCGTAGCCGCCTTCGCGGGGGGCTCCGTGGTGGTCGGCCGCCCAGGCCTGGAACCTGGTGATCTGTGCCCGTGCGATGCGGTCGGCGTCGGGCTGCCAGAGCGGCATGGGGTTCGCTGAGGTCATGGGGCGGCTCCCGGACTGTACGCGTGGTGGGCGTGTGTCCGCGCACGGCTGAGGTGTGCGCGTCACGCGGCTGACAGGGACGATGCCATGTGATCGACTTCTGCACCAGGGTGCGCCACACATAGTTGGCCTCATGACGATGTGCTCCTGCCCTGGGTGAACGGCAGTTGAACGATGCCGCCGTACGGGGAGGTCCATGGCAGGGTGAGCGAATGGACGGTCGTGACCTGGTGCGTTCGGTGAAGGCGGTCGGTTCGTGGGGTGCCGTGCGGGGCTTGCGCACGGTACGGGCCGCGTGGCGCAGGAGGCGCGCCGACGCCGCCGGACTGCCGCGGCGGGGGGCGGAACGGGCCCGGGTGCCCGGCGCCCTGCAAGAGGTGCGGCCCGAGCCCGGCGGCGGTGTCGTCCGCTTCGCCCGCTCCGAGCTGCGGATCACGGTCGCGGTGAACGGGGCCGTGTTCTGGGGCTGGGACGGGGCCGGTCCGCAGCCGTCGTACGCGCTCGCCGGTCATGGTCCCGAGCCGGACCGGCGGGTGGTGCTGGAGCCGGACAAGGACGGGGGCTGGCGTGTCGTGGCGAAGCGCGTCACGGTCGCGGTGTCGCGGCAGGGCGCGATCGAGGTGCGTACGCCGGGCGGGGTGACGCTGCGCCGGGATCTGCCGCCCCGCTGGTGGGAACCGGTGGGCGGGGGTGCCGCGCGCTGGATGCAGCGGTCCGAAGTGGCGCCGGACGCGCGGTTCTTCGGGCTCGGCGGGCGGTCCGCGGGGCCGCGGCTGACCGAGGGGAGCTACCGGCTGTGGAACACGGACCCCGGCCGGCCCTTCGTCCCCGGCGACGACCCGCTGTACCTCACCATGCCGGTGCAGTTGGTGGTCGCCGACGCGGGCACACACCTGGTGTTCCACGACACGCCGTGGGACGGCACGGTGACCTTGCGCGAGGGCGAGGAGGGTGCGGGGTCGGGGCACGACCGGGCGGGAAGCTGCGAACTGCGCATGGACGGCGGCCCGCTGCGGTGCTGGGTGATGGTGGGCACCCCCGCGCGCGTGCTGCGCGTCTGGGCGTCGCTGACCGGCGCGCCCGCCCTGCCGCCGGCCTGGGCGCTGGGGCACCATCACGCGCGGTGGGGCTTCGACAGCGAGGCGGAGGTGCGGCGGATCGTGGCGGGCTACCGGGAGCGCGGGCTTCCGCTGGACGCCGTCCATCTGGACATCGACCACTACGACGGTCACCGAGTGTTCACGGTCGACCGGGACCGCTTCCCGAATCTGCCGGTGCTCGCCGAGGAGCTGCGCCGGGACGGGATCCGCCTGGTGTCGATCGTCGACCCCGCGGTCAAGGCCGAGCCGGGCGACCCTGTGTACGACAGCGGCGCGGCCGAGGACGCGTTCGTACGGGACGCGTCGGGCCGGGTGGTCCAAGGGGTCGTATGGCCCGGGGAGTCCGTCTACCCGGACTTCACGCACGCGCGCGTGAGGCGGTGGTGGGGCGGGCACTACGAGGAGCGTCTCGCGCAGGGCTTCGCCGGGTTCTGGCACGACATGAACGAACCGGTGTCGTTCACGGCCTTCGGGGAGAACACCCTGCCCCGCTCGGCCCGGCACGCGCTGGAAGGGCACGGCGGCGACCATCGCGAGGCCCACAACGTGTACGCGCTGTGCATGGCCCGGGCCGCGTACGAGAGCCTGCGCGTACTCGCTCCGCAGGAGCGGCCGTTCCTCTTCTCGCGGTCCGGGTGGGCGGGCATGCAGCGGTACGGGGGCACCTGGTCCGGGGATGTCGCCACCGGGTGGCCGGGGTTGCGCGCCTCGCTGTCGCTGGTGATGGGGCTCGGGCTGTGCGGAGTGCCGTACTCCGGCCCTGATGTGGGCGGCTTCGACGGGAGCCCGTCGCCGGAGCTGTATCTGCGCTGGTTCCAACTCGGCTCGTACCTGCCGCTGTTCCGTACGCACGCGAGCCTGCGGGCCGGGCGTCGGGAGCCCTGGGAGTTCGGCGACGAGGTCCTCGCGCATGCGCGCGAGGCGCTCATGCGACGGCGGCGTCTGTTGCCGTACTTCGTCACGCTGTCGTATGTGGCGCGCCGCACGGGTGCGCCCTATGTGCGGCCCCTGTGGTGGGACACGCCCGGGGACCGGACGCTGCGGGACTGCGGGGACGCGTTTCTGCTCGGCGAGGGTCTCCTGGTGGCGCCGGTGCTGGAGCCCGGCGCGACCCGGCGGACGGTGCCGCTGCCGAGGGGGCGCTGGTACGACACGGTGACCGAGGAGGTGTTCCAGGGGCCCGGCCGGGTGGTGGTCGACGCGCCGTTGTCACGGATTCCGGTGCTCGCGCGCGCGGGCGTCGTTCTGCCCGTGCAAGGGGCGGACGGAGGCCTGGAGTTGGAGGCCTGGGCGCCTGCGCCGGGACGGTCCGGTGGCGGGGTGGTGGCGCGGGACGCGGGTGACGGCTGGGCGGAGCCGGAGGTCGAGCGGTATGTGAGCCGGTGGGAGGACCACGGGGTGGTCGTCCGGTGGGACGGGGACGAGGACCGCGGCGAGCCCGCGCATCCGGTCCGCGTCCGGGGGCTCGGCCAGAGGTGAAGCGGCGGCGCGGGGCAGGCAGGTGCAGGTGCCGGGCGGGACGCGTGTGTGTGCTCGTCCCGCCCGGAGGCTCACCCGTACCGGCCCTCGAACCAGCTCCGCACCGCGCGCGTGTGCAGCGGGAAGGCCAGGTCGGCCGGTCGTCGCAGCAGATGCCAGCCCTCCGTCTCGTCCGTGCCGACGGACGGCGGCAGGTCGGCGGCGGCGCGTTCGGGCAGGAGTCCGAACAGCAGCAGATAGCCGTCGGCCGAGCTCATCGCGTCGGCCAGCCGCACCTCGCGGCCGGCCGCTTCGATGCCGGTCTCCTCCTTCAGCTCACGCACGACGGCGTGCCGCCAGTCCTCGCGCTGGTCGATGAACCCTCCCGGCAGGGCGATGCCGCCGCGCGCGGGAGGGATGGTGCGGGTGATGACGACCAGGGCCGCGCCCTTGGTGTCGTACACGGGCTGGAGGGCCACCGCGACGGGCAGGGGATTGCGGTAGGCCACCGTGCCGCAGGAGGCGCAGGTGCGCGGCCAGCAGGAGACTCCCTCTCCGTAGGGCGCTCCGCAGCTCGAACAGTGGGAGTCCGCCGCGAAGTCGACGGAAGGGAACGGGGATTCGGACACGGGGCGGACTGTAGCCGATGGCGTCGAAGGCGGCTCAGTGGCCAGGGGTGAGCGACGCGCGGGAGACCGGGAAGTCGAAGTAGGTGTCGGGGTACGGCTCCGGCTTGAAGGTGTAGTGCCACCATTCCTCGGCGAGGTTGACGAATCCGAGGTTCTCCAGCGTGTTCTTCAGGAGCTGCCGGTCGGCGCGCTGCGCGCCGGTGATCCGCGGGTCGTCGGTGTGGGCCAGGGTGTCGAAGCAGTCGAAGCCCGTCCCCATGTCGACGGAGTTGTCGGGGAAGCGCTCGTCCTGGGGTGCGTAGCAGGGCACGAGCGGCTGGTTCGGGACGTACGGGTGGGTCGGCCGGGCCGGGAGCCGTACGATCGTCAGATCCATGGTGGAGCCGCGGCTGTGTCCGGACTGCTCCGCGATGTAACCGTCCGCGAACAGGCGGGTCTTGTCGACCTGCGGATAGAACTCGGCCTTCATCCTTTGGTCGTCGAGGTCCTTCGCCCAGCGTACGAAGTGGTCGACGGCGCGCTGCGGCCGGTAGCAGTCGTACACCTTGAGCGTGTAGCCCTGACGCAGCAGCTTCGTCTGCGCCTTGTGGAGGGCTTCGGCGGCCGGGCGCGTGAGGACGCACAGGGGCTGCCGGTAGCCGTCGACGCGTCGGCCGACGAAGTTGTGCGGGGTGAAGTAGCGGATCTCCTCGACGATGGTCGGGTCCACGGATCTGAGGGACACGAAGTCCGCGGGTGCCTTGGGTTCGGGGGCGGCCTGGGCGGTGGCGGAGGCGGAGGCGACGGACAGGAGGGCGGCGAGCGCGGTGACGATGCCGCGTACCGCGGCGGAGAGTCGTGTCATGTCCCCTGCATTTATCAGTCGGGGAGGGGTCCGGGGAAGGGTGCGCCGTACCCTCCGCCGCCCGGAGTCTCGACCACCAGGACGTCGCCGGGGCCGACGTCCGTGGTGTCGCTGCCCTTGAGGGGCACCACGGTTCCGTCGGCGCGCTCCACGCGGTTGGCGCCGAGGGCGCCGGGCTCGCCGCCCGCCATGCCGTAGGGCGGGACCCTGCGGTGCTGGGAGAGCGTGGAGACGGTCATGGGCTCCTGGAAGCGGATGCGGCGCACGGCGCCGTCCCCGCCGCGCCAGCGGCCCGCGCCACCGCTGCCGGGCCGTACCGCGAACTCCTCGAGCACGACCGGCAGTCTCCCTTCGAGGACCTCGGGGTCGGTCAGGCGCGAGTTGGTCATGTGGGTCTGCACGACGGGGGCTCCCGGGAAGCCGTCGCCCGCGCCGGAACCGGAGGCCACGGTCTCGTAGTACTGGTACCGGTCGTTGCCGAAGGTCACGTTGTTCATGGTGCCGGAGCCCTCGGCCTGCACCCCGAGGGCGGCGTACAGGGCGCCGGTGACGGCCTGGGACGTCTCGACGTTGCCCGCGACGACGGCGGCCGGCGGCTCCGGCGCGAGCATCGAGCCGGGCGGCACGATGATGTCCAGGGGGCGCAGACAGCCGTCGTTGAGCGGGATGTCGTCGGCGACGAGGGTGCGGAAGACGTACAGGACGGCGGCGTTGACGACGGAGCGGGGCGCGTTGAAGTTCGTGGCCGACTGCGGGGAGGTGCCGGTGAAGTCGATGGTCGCGGAGCGGTTGTCGCGGTCCACGCGCACGCGTACGCGGATGACGGCGCCGGAGTCGGTCTCGTAGGCGTACTCACCGTCGTCCAGGGCGTCGATGACGCGGCGGACGGCGTCCTCCGCGTTGTCCTGGACGTGCTTCATATAGGCCTGGACGACGTCGAGTCCGAAGGTGTCGATCATGCGGCCGACCTCGTCGACGCCCTTCTGGTTGGCCGCGATCTGGGCGCGCAGGTCGGCGAGGTTGGTCTTCGGGTTGCGCGAGGGGTGACGCGCCTCGGTGAGCAGGCGCGATGTCTCCTCCTCGCGGAAGCGGCCCTGTTCGGCCAGGAGCCAGTTGTCGAAGAGGACGCCCTCCTCCTCGATCGTGCGGCTGTGCGCGGGCATGGACCCGGGCGCGATGCCGCCGATCTCCGCGTGGTGGCCGCGGGAGGCGACATAGAACAGGATCCGCTCGCCCTCGGCGTCGAAGACGGGGGTGATGACGGTGACGTCGGGCAGATGGGTGCCGCCGTGGTAGGGGTCGTTGACCGCGTAGCTGTCGCCGGGGCGCATGGCGCCCGCACGCCTCCGGATCACCTCCTTGACGCTGGTGCCCATCGAGCCCAGATGGACGGGAATGTGGGGGGCGTTGGCGACGAGATCGCCCTCGGGGTCGAAGAGGGCGCAGGAGAAGTCCAGCCGTTCCTTGATGTTGACGGACTGGGCGGTGGACTCCAGCCGCGCGCCCATCTGTTCGGCGATGGACATGAAGAGGTTGTTGAAGACCTCGAGAAGAACCGGATCGACTTGTGTAGCGAGATGGGAACTCTCCGTAATCGCCGTGCGTTCGATGACCAGATGCCCCTCGTCGCTCGCGACGGCCCGCCAGCCGTCGTCGACGACGGTCGTCGCACTGGCCTCGGTGATGATCGCGGGGCCGGTGACGGTTTCGCCGGGAGGCAGATGCTCCCGGCGGTGCAGGGGTACGTCGCGCCAGGCGCCGCCCGTGTGGAGGCGGACGGTCTCGGGCGCGGCGCGGTGGCCTTCGTACGGGGCGAGGGCGGAGAGATCGGGGGGTGCGGTGAGGCCGGTGGCTTCCACGGAGAGGGCTTCGACGACGATCGGGCGGTCGAGGGTGAAGGAGTAGGTGGCGCGATGACGTTCTTCGAAGGCGTGCCGCATCGTGTCGGGGTCGGTCAGTTCGACGACGAGAGCGGTGTCCGTGCCGTCGTAGCGCAACTGGGCCCGCCGGGTGGTCCGGACCCGGTCCTTCGGCACGTCCTCGGCGAGGAGTTCGGCGCGGGCGGCGCCCTCCAGGTCCGCGGCGGTCCGCAGGATCGCGGGCATCGAGGCGTGCTCCAGCGGTTCCTCCACCGACTGCTCGCGCATGGCCGTGGTGTCGGCAAGGCCGATCCCGAGCGCGGAGAGCACTCCGGCCATGGGGGGTACGAGGACGGTGCGGATGCCCAGGGAGTCCGCGACGCGGCACGCGTGCTGACCGCCCGCTCCCCCGAAGGTGGTGAGGGCGTAGCGGGTCACGTCGTGGCCCTGCTGGACGGAGATCCGCTTGACGGCATGGGCGATGTTGGCGACGGCGATCTGGAGGTATCCCTCGGCGACCTGTTCGGGGGTGCGCCGGTCGCCGGTGTGCTCGCGGATCTCGCGCGCCAGCGCGGCGAAGCGGTCGCGCACGAGCGCGTCGTCGAGCGGCTGGTCTCCGTCCGGGCCGAACACCCGTGGGAAGTAGGCGCGTTGGATGCGGCCGAGCATGACGTTGGCGTCGGTGACGGTGAGCGGGCCGCCGCCCCGGTAGCAGGCGGGTCCCGGGTCCGCGCCCGCCGAGTCCGGCCCTACGCGGTAGCGGGAGCCGTCGAAGTGGAGGACCGAGCCGCCGCCCGCCGCAACGGTGTGGATGTCGAGCATGGGCGCGCGCAGCCGCACACCGGCGAGTTGAGTGGTGAAGACGCGTTCGTACTCACCGGCGAAGTGCGAGACGTCGGTGGACGTGCCGCCCATGTCGAAGCCGATCACGCGGTCGAAGCCCGCGCGTTGCGACATCCGGGCCATGCCGACGATGCCGCCCGCGGGCCCGGACAGGACGGCGTCCTTGCCGCGGAACTGCCCGGCCTCGGTGAGTCCGCCGTTGGACTGCATGAACATCAGCCGTACGCCTGCGAGTTCGTCGGCGACGTGCTGGACGTAGCGGCGCAGGACGGGCGAGAGGTAGGCGTCGACGACGGCGGTGTCCCCGCGCGGGACCAGCTTCATCAGGGGGCTGACCTCGCTGGAGAGCGAGATCTGCGGGAAGCCGATACGGGCGGCGAGTTCACCGACGGCCCGCTCGTGGGCGGGGTGCAGATGGCTGTGCATACAGACCACGGCGAGGGCGCGGATCCCGTCGTCGTACGCCTCCTGGAGCGGCCCGGCGAGGGCGTCGAGATCGGGGGCGCGCAGCACGGTGCCGTCGGTGGCGAGGCGTTCGTCGACCTCGACGACCCGCTCGTACAGCAGCTCGGGCAGTTCGATCGCGCGGGCGAAGATACGGGGGCGGTTCTGGTAGGCGATGCGCAGGGCGTCGCGGAAGCCGCGGGTGATGACAAGGAGGGTGCGTTCACCCTTGCGTTCCAGGAGGGCGTTGGTGGCGACGGTGGTGCCCATGCGGACGACGTCGACGGGTCCGTCGTCGAGGAGCGCGCGGACGCCCGCGACGGCCGCGTCCGCGTAGCGGTGGGGGTTGTCCGACAGCAGCTTGTGGGTGAGGACCCGCCCGTCGGGGCGGCGTGCCACGACATCGGTGAAGGTGCCGCCGCGGTCGACCCAGAACTGCCAGCCCGTGGTCACGTCCGTGTCTCCGATCGCACTGTTCGCAACGGTGTTCGCGGCAGATCAGGAGCCGCGATGCGGCTTGTCGGTGCTCGGTCCGAGCATATCGGGGGTGGCTCACAGGGCGCGCAGGCCGTCGATGACCTCGCGCAGGACGTTCTCGTCCACCAGCTCGGCGGGGGGCACGGGGCGCGTCACGCGCACGAGTTCCCGGTCGACGAGATCGCCGAGGAGTACACGCACCACGCCGATGGGCAGATCGAGTTCGGCGGCGAGTTCGGCGACCGACTGCGGCGTGTCACGGCACAGTTCGACGAGGGCCATGTGTTCCGGGGACAGCGCCGGGTCCGTCTCGGGCAGGCCCGTGCGCGGCTCCGAGAAGACCACCGCGATCAGGTCGAGGCGGTGCTGGGCCGCGTGCCGGGTACGGCCGCGCGTCATGGCGTACGGACGGACCACCGGCCCGGCCTCGTCGTCGAACCACTGACTGCTTCCCTGACCGTCTCCGCTCATGCCGTCCCACTACCCGCCCGAGGGCAGATCGGTGCGCGGCGCGGACCCCAGATGGGCTCCGACGCGTTTGACCAGGAGGGTCATCTCGTAGGCGACCTGGCCGACGTCGGGGGCGGCGTCGGCCAGGACGGCGAGGCAGCCGCCGTCCCCGGCGGCGGTGACGAAGAGGAAGGCCTCGTCGAGTTCGACGAGGGTCTGGCGGACGCCTCCGGCCTCGAAGTGCCGGCCGACCCCCTTGGCGAGGCTGTGGAAGCCGGAGGCGACGGCCGCGAGGTGCTCGCTGTCCTCCCGGGACAGCTCGCTGGAGACGCCTGTGGGCAGGCCGTCGCCGGAGAGGACGAGTGCCTTGCGGATACCGGCGACGCGTGCCACCAGGTCGTCGAGCAGCCAGTTCAGCTCTCGCGATGGCGTGCTGGTCGCGGTGGGCCCTGCGGTCTTCGGTGCGGTCATCGACCGTCCCCCTTCGTCGTTCCTGGTGCTGGGTCGTCCCGGGCGTCGTCGCCCGCGGCGTTCTCCTCGCGGCCACGCCGCCAGCCCCGCTGGAGCGAGGCGAAACGGCTGCGGACCTCATCGGCGTCGCGTTCGGCGAGTCCCTCGGCGGGCGCGGTGCGGGGCTGCTCGTCGTCGCGCTGTGCGGGGTCTTCCTTCAACTGCGGGGCGAGGCTGGCCTGCCGCACGCGACGCGGCAGCGCGTCCGGGCCCGGGTCCGCCGGTCCGGTCCGCGGGATGCGGCGCGGGGCGGTCCGGTCCGGGTCGGCCGGGGGCGGGGTGCGGCGCCGCTGCGGCAGAGCGGGAGGGCGCGAGCTGTCTTCTCGCTCGGCTTCCTCGACGGCCTCCTCCGGGCGGCCGGAGGACCGGTCGGCTTCCCGGCGCCGCGTCATGTTCCGCTCGCGCGGACCCTGTTCGCCGTCGCCTCCCGGGTCGACTCCCGGTTCGGCTTCCTTCACGGGGCGGCCGTGGGAGCTGACCAGCTTGGGGGTCCGGCGGCGGGGCAGCGGGACCGGGGCGTCCGGATCGCCGTCGCCGTCGGGGCGGGCCGTCTCGTGCCGCCGGTCGCGCGGCTGCCGGTGCGGCTCGTCCGGGACCTTGACGAGGGACGGGCGGGGCCGGAGCAGGCCGCCGCGGTCGCTGTGCTGCTCCCCTATGCCGCCCAGGTCACCCACGGGGTCCGTGTCGAAGGCGTCCACGTCGAGAGCGGCCGGGAAGCCGTCGAGCACGTCCTGGCCGACCGGTGCCTCCAGCTCCACCGGCCCGTCCAGGAACGAGGCCGCGGCACCAGGGCGCTTGCCGGGCCTCGGGGACCGCGCCGTCGTGCGCTCCTCCCCGGTCCCGGCCTTGGTGCCGGACGGAGCGCGGTCGAGGCGGAAGCCGATGCCGTTGGTGTCGGGGACGTCGTCGGTGAGCAGCGCGTCGGGGATGAAGACGACGGCCGTGGTGCCGCCGTACGGGGACGGCTGGAGGGAGACGCGGACGTTCTGCCGCCGGGCGAGCCGGCTGACGACGAAGAGGCCGAGCCGGTCGGTGTCGGAGAGTTCGAACTCGGGGGTCTCGGCGAGCCGCAGGTTGGCGTCCAGCAGCGCCTCGGCCGCCATACCGAGGCCGCGGTCGTGGATCTCCAGGGTGAAGCCCTTGGCGACGCGCTCACCGACGACCTGCACGGCGGTGTGCGGCGGGGAGAACACCGTGGCGTTCTCCAGGAGTTCGGCCACCAGGTGGGTGAGGTCGGCGACCGCGGATCCGGTGACGGCGACCCGGGGCAGCCGCCGTACCTCGATGCGCTCGTAGTCCTCGACCTCGGCGACGGCGGCCCGTACCACGTCCATGAGCTGGATGGGCTTGCGCCACTGCCGGGAGGGGGCCGCGCCGGAGAGGATGACCAGCCCCTCGGCGTGGCGGCGCATGCGCGTGGTGAGGTGGTCGAGACGGAACAGATCGGCGAGTTCGTCGGTGTCCTCGGTCCTGCGCTCCATGGCGTCGAGCAGGGTGAGCTGCTTGTGCAGCAGGACCTGGCTGCGGCGGGCGAGGTTGACGAAGACCTCGGAGACCCCGGCGCGCAGTTCGGCCTGTTTGACGGCGGCCTCGACGGCGGCGCGCTGAAGGGTGTTGAGGGCCTGTCCGACCTCGCCGATCTCGTTCTTGTCGTACGTCAGGCGCGGCACCTCGGTCTCGACGTCGATCTGTTCGCCCGCCGAGAGGCGGCGCATCACGCTGGGCAGCCGCACTCCGGACGCCTCATGGGCTTCCAAGCGCAGCCCGCGCAGATCGCGGATGAGACCGCGGCCGATACGGACGGACAGGATCAGTGAGACCAGCAGGGCGACGAGGCCGAGGACGCCCGCGACGACCGCCTTGACGATGACGTTGACGGCGCGAGGGCGGACCCGGTCGTGGTAGCGGTCGTCCACCTGGGCGCTCATCTTGTCGAGCCGGGCCAGGACCTGCCCGGCGGCCGTGTCCCAGCTCTTGGCGGTCACGCCGTGCGGGGCGCCGGGGGCGGCGTCGATGACGGTCCGTTCGGCCACGCGTAAGGGCGCGGTACCGGCGTCCTTCCAGTAGTGCTCGAAGCGCGCGCTCTCCGAGGTCGGCAGCATCGGCAGGCCGACGTCGTACAGCACGGTGCGCTGAGCGGCGAGGTCGGAGACGCCGTGGATGTCGTCGCGGGTCAGTCGGCCGGCGACGAGCGCGGAGCCGAGCAGAGCGTCCTCGCGGGAGAGCAGTTCACGGGCGCGGGAGACGGTGACGATCGCCCGGCCCTGCTTGTCCATCTCCACGTTGTCGAGGACGCGCAGGTTGGTCAGGAGCATGAAGCAGGGGGCGACCAGGCGGTTGTAGAGGTCGAGGGCCTGGGCGCGGTCGACGGTGCCGTCCTCGATGCTGCGGCGCAGCGACCCGATGCCGTCGAGGGCGTCCAGGATCGAGGTGAGGCGCCCGCTGGTGCCCTCGCCCATGTCGTCGTGCAGGTCCCCGTCCTTGCTGTTCTCGCGGAGCGCGGCCACGGCCTCGTCGGTGGCGGCGCGGCTGCGGTGGAGTGCGACGAGGGCGTCCGAGGCGCGCGGGTCGGCGAGGTAGACCAGGGACTGGCGGCGTTCCTGCTGGAGTACGCGGACGGTGTCCTCGGTGGGGTAGCCGACCTTCTCGACGATGCGGGAGACGGTGAACAGCGACTGCGCCGCACGGCCGGTGAGCAGCGTCGCGAAGGCCCAGATGGAGGTCAGGGACAGCAGCGGCACGAGAAGCAGCGCCACGATCTTCCGGCGGATGGACTTCCCGCGAAAGCGCATGGCCTCCCCCAGCTCGCCCCTCCGATGTGACGGGGGGTACACACGTTCGTCAGCAAACGGCGTGAGCCTACTACCGACTCATAGGGATCTCGAAGGGGGCGAACTGGCCCGTCGTCGCTCGAACAGCCAATGGGACATGGGGAGTTGTCACGTCATTGCGGGAGATCACCGCCACGGAACCGGCCTGCCGCGGGGGACGGTTCCCGGTGGGGATCCGGGGCCGGTCGGCCGGATTTCCTCCCTCGGCCGACATCTTCCTTTCGATGGGAATCTTCACGGAACGCCGATCGTCTACCTCTATGAGAAGGGGGCGGAATCGGCCACAGGCGCCGCATGCCGCGCCCAGGCGGCGTAAAGCGGAGCAAGCCGGGCAATCACTGGGGGCCGGTGTCGATCGACACCGGGACGAGCGGTCTGCGGGCGGTGGGGAGGACGAGTTGGTGAGCGAGGCGCGCTACGAGGCGGCGTACCGCCGTCCGTTGTGGGTCGAGGAGCCCGCGCGCCGACGGCGGTTGCCGGATCCGGTGCGTACGGCCGCGGTGCGGGCGGTGCTCCTCATCTCGGTGACGCTGATCCAGGCGATGGTCGCCTTCCTGTGCACGTTGGCCGAGTCCTGGCTCGCCTTCCCCATGGTCCTGAGCAGCGTGGCCAGTACGGTGGCGGCGACCTGGGGCGTGCTCGACGTCTGGGTGACACGCCAGGTGTGGAACCAGCGCCATGGAGTGGTCTCGGACCCGAGCAGCACGGCCCGTGCGCTGCGCCGCGAGCGCCGTACGGCCCGTCGGCAGGCGCGGGCCGCCGCGCGGGCCCAGAAGCGCATACGCGGGCAGGGCGGTGCGGGGCAGTTGTCGCACCCGTGAGGCTGCGGTCGCACTCCTGAGGCCGCGGTCACGCTTGTGAGGCCGCGCTCGCACTCGTGAGGCCGCGGTCACGGGGCGGGCCGTCCGCGCCCGTGACCGCGTACACCGCCCGTTACACGACGTCCGCCGTCGGCCGCTTGAACATCCGGGTCGCGGTGATCTCGCTGTGCACCGCCTCTCCGGCCTGAGGCTGCTGCGGCAGTCCCGGCCTGAGATGCTCCTCGACCCGGATGTACTTCAGTCCGGCCCGCAGGTCCGCGTCGTTGCGCAACCGGATGACCAGCGGGAACTCCGCGAGCGCGGTCGTGTCGAACAGACCGGTGGTGTACAGGAGTTGGACGCCGAGCGCATCCGAGACGGCCCGCTGGAGCTCCAGCAGATACGTCGCGTTGGCGCGCCCGATGGGGTTGTCCAGGAAGAGCGTGCCCGCGTGGCGGTGCTTGTCGCGGCCCCGGTCGTTGGAGCGCAGCGCGGCCATCGTGCAGTAGAGCGCGATCGCGGCGGTGAGCAGCTGACCGCCCGAGAACACGTCTCCCATCTGCCCGACCGGCACGCGCTCGGCGCGCAGCACGGCGTCCGGCTTGAGGATCTCCACGGCGACGCCCTTGGGTTGGAGCGCCGCGCCGACTCCCCGGAGCAGAAGGGACAATCCGTCGCGCCTGAGGTCGGAATTCTTCTTCACGGCCGCGCGGGTCGCCTCGTCGATGACCTCGCCGAGCCGTTCGGTGAGCGTGGCCTGGTCGGGTTCCTCGAAGCGGATGCGCAGGAACTCCTGCCCGGACCATTCGCCGAGCCCCTCGGGGAGGCGGGAGAGGCGCTGGGCCGACCGCAGGGTGGCGAGGGCCGACTCGACCAGTCCCCGCAGCCGGTCCACGATCGAGTCGCGGTTGCGCTCGAGCTGCGCGAGTTCGTCGGTGAGGACCCTGAGCCGGGGCGCGAAGGCCTCCGCCCACTTCTGCGCGTGCTCCGGCAGCGCGGACGCCGGCAGTTCGCGGATCTGTTGCCGCGCGGGCGTACGGACCTGCTCGTACCGCGTGGAGTTGGCATGCCGTACGAGCACGTCGCTCGCCTCGCGCACGCCTGCCTCGGCGGCGGACAGGTCGGCGGCGCACCCGCGCAGCGACCGGCGGGCCTCGGCGGCGGAGCGCCGGGCCTCGTCGAGCGTGCCGGGGTACGGCTCGGTCTCCTCCTGCTCCTCCTCCACGGCCTGCTCGCGCAGCAGATCGCGGAGCATCGCGGCGACCTCGTCGAAGCCGCTCGCGGCGTCCTCGGCGGCCCGGTGGGCGGCGAGGAGTTCGGCGTGGGCCTCGCGGGCCCGGCCGAGCGCCTCGGTGCGGGTGGCCAGTTCACCGGTGGCCGTGCGCAGCAGGGTCTGGGCGTGCTCGGTGTCGCGCGGGAGAAGTTCCTCGGGCAGGTCGGTGTGCGCCTCGCCGTTCTCGGGCGCGTGCCGCTCGGCTTCGCCGCGCAGGCGGCCGAGTTGCTCGCTCGCCGTGGACATACGGGTCTCCAGGAGCTGCACCAGCTCCTCGGCGCGCGCGGCGGCAGCCTGCCGGGAGGGGCCGTCGGAGCCGTCCGGGGACGTGAGGAGCTGCTCGGCGCGCGTACGGACCTTGTTGCTGAGCCGGTCCAGTTCGGCGAGCGCGGCGGACTCGTCGCTCTCGGCCCGCGCCTGTTCGGCCCGCAGATCCGCGCCGACGCCGACCTTCTCGTACACCTGGGAGGCGGCCCGGTAGGCCTCGCGCAGGGCGGGCAGGGACGCCTTCGGGGCGTGGGCGTCGTCCTCGGGTACGTCGTCCGGGGCGCCCGCGATCTCGGCGCGTTCGGCGCGCAGTGAGCGGGCCGTGCGGCGGGCGTCGTCGGCGGCGCGCTGGGCCGCGCGCCGGTCCTCGTCGGCGACGCGTGCGCGCTCGAGGCAGGTCTGGGCGCGGGCCTCCGCCTCGACCGCCTCGTCGGCGAGTTCGCGCAACGTGACCTGCCAGCCCTCGCGTTCCCGTAGTCGGAAGGCGAGTCCGGAGAGCGCGTCGGCGGCGCGCCGGGCCTTCTGCGCGGCCTCCTGGCGCTCGTCGCGGAGCTGCGCGGCCTCGGCGGCGGCTTCCTCGGCCTCGGCCCGGAGGCCGCGTGCCTCGGCCAGTTCGGCCTCGGCCTCCTCGGCGAAGGCGCGCGCCTCCTCGGCGGCCGTGGCGAGTTCGGTGAGGCGGCCGGCCGGGCAGCCGGTGCGCCAGGACGCCAGCCGGGCCGCGAGTTCGCGGTCCTTGCCGAGCCGGGCCGCGAGCGTGCGGATCTCCTCGTCCCGGTCGGTGGCCCGCGCGCGCAGCGTCTGGCGTTCCTCGTCGGCGGCGAGCTCGTCGTGCATGGCCGGGTTCGGCGGTACGAGGAAGACGCCGCTGTCCTCGTCCGGGGCCGGGGTGGGGGCGAGCAGCGCGGCGGCCGTACCGACGGCGACGGCGGAGCGCGGCAGCAGCGCGGCGTCGCCGAGTGCCTCGCGGGCGCGGGCGTGCGAGTCCGGGTCCGTGATGATCACGCCGTCGACCAGCTCGGGCCGGGCGGCCAGTACGCGCGCGTGGTCGGCGGGGTCGACGGACTGCGCGAGATAGCGCCAGCCGGGCAGCGCCGGGATGCCGTGCTCGCCGAGGAACTCGACGGTGGCCAGGACGTCCGGCCCCGGCGGCAGCAGGCCGCCGTCACCGAGAGCGCCCAGGATGCGCGCGTCGTCGGCGGCGGCGGTCCGCAGCTCGAAGAGCTGCCGCTCGGCGGAGGAGACGGAGGTGTCGAGCAGTTCACGCAACTCGTCGGCGAAGCCGTCCAGTTGCTCCGCGACGAGCGGGCCCTCGCCCGCCGCGGCGGTGCCGGACAGGCCCAGCAGTTCGGCCAGCCGCTCCTCGGCCGCGAGCGCCTGCGCCGTACGACGTTCCGCCTCGTGCGCCCGCTCGGCGGCCGTGGCCGCGTCGGCCGCGCGGGCCGCCGTCAGCTCCGCGCGGGCCTCGGTGGACGCCGCCTCGCGCGCGTGCTCGGTCGCCCGGCGGGACGCCTCGCGTGCGGTGTCCCAGGCGGCGACGGCCGTCTTCTCGGCGTCGCTCGCGGCGAGCGCGGCCCGCGCCGGGTCGGCGTCGGGCGCGCTGTCGTCCAGCCAGCCCGCCCGTACGGCCTCGGCGGTCTCCTGCTCGACCTCGCTCAGCCGCTGGCGCAGATGCCCGGCCTCGCTGCGCGCGCGCTGCGCCTGGGTGGCGGCGGCGGTCGAGTCCCGGTAGGCGCCGTCGCCGACCTCCTGGAGCGCGGCGGAGCGGTCCTCCTCCTCGTTGGCGAGCGTCTCGGCGCTCTCGGCGGCCGTGTGCAGTGCCCGTACGAGATCGACGGCGGCCTTGGCACGGGCGGCGAGCGCGGGCGCGGCGTCCCGCTCCGCCTCGCGGATCGCGGCGGCCACGCGCGCGGAGCGGTCGGCGGCGGCGCGGTGGCGCAGCACGGCCTCCGCCGCCTGCCAGGCGCTGAACAACTGGCGGGCGTCGGCCAGTTCACGCTTCTGCGCGGCGGCGGCCTTCTCCGCGCCGGTGAGCGCCAACGAGGCGTGCCGGTAGGCGAGTTCGGCGGCGATCAGGGCGCTGCGCGCGCGGGCGCCCTCGGCGTGCGTGACGGCGTACGCGGCGGCGGTCACGCGCTGGGCCAGGTCGGCGGCCCGTACCCGCTCCCGCACTCCTCGCGCGGACAGCCGCCGGGCCAGGGTGCGGGTGCGCCGTTCGGCGCCCGCGTGGACGTCCCGGGCGCGTGACCGCGCCTCGGCCGCCTCGACGATGCGGCCGAGCAGGTCCACCGAGCCCGCGGTGAAGTCGCGTTCGGCCATCAGCTCGGCGCGCCGACCCAGCTTGTTGCCGAACCCGCTGACCAGGTCGGCGAGTCCGTCGGTGTCGCGGGTGTCGGTGACGGCGCGCAGCAGCAGGTCCGTGAAGTCGGAGTCCTTCTTGACCGCGAAGAGGCCCGCGGCCTCACCCTCGTCGGCATTCATCTCCCGCTGGTAGCGGAAGAGTTCGGGGTCGAGGCCGAGGTCCGTCAGATGCTCGTTCCAGCGGTCGTGGATCTCCTCCCAGTGCACCTCCAGATGCGGGTACGTCCTGCCCGCTTCCGTGAGGGCGTCGCGGAAGCCCTTCATCGTGCGGCGCCTGCCCTGCGCCCCGGACGCGCCCTCGACGGGCGGCCGTACGGCGGTGGACTCGGCGACCGGGAGGTTGTCGAGGCTGAGGCCGGGGCCCGGCCGGAAGGAGTACCAGGCCTCGGCGAACTTCCGCGGGTCGTTGGAGACCTGGCGTCCGCGCCACTCGCTGACCTTGCCGACGACGACGCACTCGCCGGTCAGCGTGTGCTGCCACTCCAGCGCCACATGCCCGCAGTCGTCGGCGAGCAGGAACTTGCGCAGCACACCGGAGCTGGCGCCGCCGAGCGTGTTGCGGTGGCCGGGCAGCATCACCGAGAAGATCAGCTTGAGCAGGACGGACTTGCCGCCGCCGTTCTCCAGGAAGAGCACACCGGCGGGCGCGGGGCGGCGCAGCGGCCCGGCGGGCTCCTGCTCGAAGAACTCCGCCTGGACGGGCGCGGGGTCGGGCACCGGATCACCCACGCCCCGCAGGTCCAGCACGGTGTCGGCATAGCGCGCACCGGCCGGGCCGATGGAGTAGAGGCGGACCCGGGACAACTCGTACATGGCGGCGGACTCTCGTCGTGATTCGTGCTGAGTTCGGAAAACGTATTGCGTGGTGAGGGTGGAGAAAACGTAAGGGCATACAGGGACGTCAGGGGACGTTCACGGATGTCTACGGCTGTCCGCGGACGTCCGCGGTACGTCGGGGCTCCGGGATCGTCAGGAGTGGAACGGCAGTCCGGCGTCGGCCACCAGTTCCAGGTCGTCGGTGTCCTCGGCGGGCAGCAGGGTCGCCGTGCCGTCGGTGACCGGGACGACGCCGAGGTCGAGCAGCTCGGTCATGGCGGCACTGGCCGCCATGTCGCGCACCTGAAGCTGGTAGCGGGCCGTCGTGCGGTAGGTGCCGCCGCTGTCGTCGCCCGTGCGCTGCAGGAACCCGGAGTCGGTGAGGAAGGCGACGGCCTTGCCGACGATGCCGGTGGTCGAACCCGCCAGTCGGCGCGCGTCCTTGGTGGCCCCGGTCGCGGTGCGCCGGGCCCAGATCCGCCAGGCGGCCTCCAGGCCGGGCGCGTCGCTCACCGGGTCGGTGTTCTCGCCCTGGTGCTCGGCCCGCTCCTCAAGCCGGCGGCAGGCCTGGCGTACGAAGGCGTCGACGCCGTTGACCGTGACGCGCCCGATGTAGCCGTCGTCGGCGAGGTCCTCGGGGCGCGGGAACGCCAGGGCGGCGACGGCGAGATGGGCCAGTCCGTGCAGGAAGCGGTCTCCGGAGTCGGCCGCGGTACGACGCGCGTAGTCGCCCATGCGGACGGCGAACACGGAGTCCTCGGCCGCGGTCACGGCCATACCGGCGCGCGGGGACACCTCCAGGACGATCAGTCCGAGCCCGGTGGCGACGGCGTCGACGAGCCGCGCGAACGGCGGGTCCTCGCGGTAGCGGCGCAGCAGGTCGGCGTACTCCTGGTCGCGCGCGGGCTGGAGCTTCGGCTGGAGCCCGAAGGCGACGAGCCGCGCCGCGTCGGCGGTGTCGGCGGGAGTGACGGCGGCACTGGCCGGCGCGGCGGTCTCCGGCTCGCTCGGGTCGACGTGCTCGGTCACGGTGGGGGCTCCTTGGTGCGCTGGTACTCGTTCTCGGCTCATGTGGGCTGCGTCCGGGCCCGTCGTACTCATGTGGGCTGCGTCCGGGCCCTGCGTGCTCGGGTGGCTTCCGTCCGGGCCGTCTCGCTCATGTGACTTCCGTCCGGGCCGCGGCCATGCCCGCCGCGTCGAGCAGGGCCGTCCCGACGACGAGGTCCGCGCCGCCGAACTCGGGGTCGTCCAGCTCGGTGCCGTCGTCCACGGCGAACAGGAGCTTCTCCTCGCCCTGCCGGTAGGCCGTGCCGACCGGGGGGCTGGCCGCGTGCACGGCCAGCAGCGCCACCAGATACGGCAGGTCCGGGTCCGTCCTGCGGGCCTCGGCCAGCAGTCCGGACAGCCGCCGGGGGGCGTCCGCCGGGAGGTCCAGCAACTGTGTCGCGGCGGCCAGTTGCTCCTCGCTGAACCGGCTGTCGTCCGGCGTGGCGATCAGATCCGGCTCGGGCATCTCGGCGCCGAGGTGCTCACGCTCCACGGGCGGCGTCAGCAGCAGGTCGACCAGGTCGCCCACCCGGACGGACACGGGAGTGCGCAGCCCCGTCCCGTGCGCGAAGAAGGCGTCCGTGACACGTATCGCCTGCTCCAGCGGCAGCGGCAGGACGGGCGCGACGAGATGCCCGTAGAGGTCCGTGCCCGAGGTCCTCATCGGTGTGGCGAACGCCTGCCGGTCCTGTTCGGCACGGAAGAGCGGGCCCGCCTCCAGGAGCCGCGACTGGAGCTGGGTGTGGCGGCGGATGCAGTCCTTGACGATGTCGACCAGCTCGGCGGCGCGCCGCTTCTGCTCGGGGTCCTCCGACTCGTCGCGGGCCTTGCGGATGTTGGTGAGGATCGCGTTCTCGTGGCGGTAGCGGTCGGCGACGTGCTCGAGGGCCTCGGCGATCATGTCCGGGACCGCCTTCAGCCAGTCCACCGCGCGGACGTTGCGCCGGGTCGCCTCCAGGGCCCTGCGCAGCGACTCGGAGTACTGCACGGTGCGGTAGCGCGCCTGCTCGGCGGCGAGTTGGGCGTCGGCGAGGCGCCCGCGGCTGATCAGGACGTCCAGCTTGACCTCGGCGGCGATCTGCGCGCTGGTGACGTCCGTGTCGAGGGCGCCGACGAGGACGTTGACCGCCTCGTCCGTCGTACGGAGGTAGACGAGGCCGCCGTATCCCGGCACCTCTTCGATCAGCTTGAAGTCGTAGTCGCGGCGGACGTAGGTGCCGTCGGTGGCGAACGTGCCGTACACGGCCCGGAAGCCGCGGTCGGCGCTGCCGACGTTGATCAGGTTCTCCAGCACCCAGCGGGCCACCCGCTCGTGCTCGGGGGCCGGGCGGCCGGGGGCCTGGGCGGCGACGCGCGGGACGAGGCGGGCGACGATCTGCTCGTGGTCCGCGCCGGTGTCGAAGTCCATGTTCAGCGTGACGAGGTCGATGGCGGCGAGGGCGACCTCCGCCATCCCGTACACCGAGTACTCGCCCGCGAGGTTCGCCTTGCGCGCGTCCAGGTCGTGGATCGGCGCGGTGCAGGCGAGCGCGCGCAGCCGCCGCGCCAGCCCTTCGTCGGCGGCCGGGCCCGCGGCGGGGCGCGGCCCCGCGCTGAGCTGGGGCGGAACAGGATCCGTCGGTGCAGGCGAAGTCACGTGCACAGATTAGGTCCTCGGTCCGACAAGGACCCAAACGGCGCAGAGGCGCCCCGGCGTGCGCCGCGTCCCGCCAGGGCGCCCAGGGCCTCTTCCGAGGTGGCCCGCCTGCGCCGCGGCGCCCGCCCTCCGGGAGAACGACGGGCACCTCGGAACAGACCCCAGGGCTCACACAGCAGGCATATCCGGCCCGATCCGGCTGCGTACAGCCGTCTGGACCTCGGCCTCCTCGGCCGGATCCGCGGCGAGCCTGCGCAGTTGGTCCACGACGCGCGTGTCCCCGGTCTCGGCGTGCCGTGCGGCGATCTCGCGGGTCGACTCCTCGCAGTCCCACAGGCATTCGACGGCGAACCCGGCGGCGAAGGAGGGGTCCGTGGCGGCCAGCGCGCGGGCGGCGCGGCCCCTCAGATGCGACGAGGCGGTCTCGCGGTAGACATGGCGCAGCACGGGGGCCGCGCAGGCGATACCGAGCCGTCCGGCCCCGTCGACGAGCGTCCACAGGGTCTGCGCGTCGGGTCCTTCGCCCCGGACCGCCTCCCGCAGCGCGGCGAGGACCAGCTCGCGGTCCTGTGCGCCGCCCCGGCAGGCGAGGACGCGCCCGGCGGCGGCCCCGAGGGCGTCCGGCCTGCGGGCCCAGCCGCGCGCGCGGTCGACGGCGGCGACGCTGCGCATGCGCTCGAAGGCGTCGACGGCCGCGTCGACGACCAGCGCGGAACCGGTCGACACGGCGGCCTCGACCAGGTCGAGGGCGTCGGGATCGTTGCTGTCGGCGAGATAGCGCAGGGCGGTGCAGCGTGCCCCGTCACCGCCCGCGCGGGCGGCCTCGACGATCTCGTCCCGGTCCTCGGGGCCCGCGACGGCGGTGAGACAGCGCGCGGCCGGCACATGGAGCACGGCGCCGCGTTCGAGGCCCTGCTGGGCCCAGTCGAAGACGGCCTGGACGCTCCACCCCGGCCGGGGCCCCTGCGGCCGCATCTGCCGCTGCCACCGGTCGAAGCTGCCCGCTTCCTGGGCGGCGCGCACGCGCGCGCCGACGCCGGGTCGGGGGTCCTCGGCCCACAGCCGCCAGGGACGCGGTTCGAAGGCGTCCCGTACCGCGGCGGTGAGGTCGGCCTCGCCCTCGGCGTCGGCCGGGAAGCGGGACAGGACGGGTACGGCGAGGGCGCGCAGGCCCGCGTCGTCGTCGCGCAGCGCCAGTTCGTCCAGGGCCCAGGCCCAGTTGGTGCCCGAGGCCGCGTATCTGCGCAGGAGCGCGAGCGCGTCCTGTCTGCCGTACGAGGCGAGGTGGCCGAGGACCGCCAGGGCGAGCCCGGTGCGGCACTCGTCGGTGTCCAGGACGTCCTCGGCGCCGAAGAGGTGTGCCTCGATCGCGTCCAGTTCGCCGTGCAGATCGAGGTAGAGGCGGGCGTAGTACAGGGAGCGGTTCTCCACCTGCCAGTCGTGGCGGGGGTCGCTCAGCACACAGTGGTCGAGGGCAGCGAGCGCTTCGGCTCGCGGTGCGGTGAGCGCGTGCAGCGTCCCGTCGCCGCGGCCCCTCTGGAGGAGGCCGAGCAGGGTTCCGCTGGGCGCTATGACCGGTTCGAACATGGCAAACAGCCTCACATCAAGCGTCGACGCAACCGGGTACCACCCACTACCGGGCCGCATGCCAACACGTCGGGGCGCCCGCCGTCTCTTGCTTGCTGTAGACCATTTCCTCTGCCTCTCGTCGGTGGCCCATACGGACCGCTTCACGGTCCGCGCGGTGCAGCAACTCGTGCCCAGTCATCGCGTCCGTGAATCACGACGTCATGATGACCCGGCGTCTTCGCCTGCCGCGACCTTATTTCGGGCGGCCCCGTACTACCTCCCCCATTGTCCGCGTTCTCCCTGGTCAGCGCGGTCGGATCAGGATGCGCCGAGCAGTTCGAGCAGCTCTGCCTTGCCGAACATCCGCGCGGTGTCGATCGCCGAGGGCGTGCCCGCGGCCGGGTCGGCGCCGCGCTCGAGCAGAGCCCGGACGACCTCCGTCTCACCCTTGAAGACCGCACCGGCGAGCGGGGTTTGACCCCGGTCGTTGACGCGGTCGACGTCGGCGCCGCGCTCCAGCAGAGCGCGGACGGTGTCGGCGTGGCCGTGGTAGGCGGCCAGCATCACGAGGGAGTCACCGCGGTCGTTGGTGAGGTCGGCCGGAACGCCCGCGTCGACGTACGCCGCGAGCGTCTTGGTCTCGCCTCGGCGCGCCAGATCGAAGATCTTGGTCGCCAGCTCCACGACCTCGGGGTCGGGGGCTTCACTCATCGCCGGACCGCCTCTCAACTACGACTGCTACGACTACTGGGGACTACTGGGGACTACTGGGGACTGCGGGAGCGTACGGCAGCGAGCGGGGCGGCCGTACGCGGGGCCGTGCGACGCCGAGCGGTGACGCCGTACGGGTGAATCGCCAAGCGTACTGGCTTGCGCGCCCCCTGCCCGCTCTCGCGCTCGCGCGGGCGCGGCAGCACCGGGTGGGCGCGGCAGTCCTGCCCGGGAGAGCACTCCGACGCTGCCAAGTGGGGCAATTCGATGGATTTCCACTCAGTTGCACCTTTTGTCGTACAGATACATCCTGTGAGCCTGGAAGTACTCATGGTGACTTCACCCCATGACCCAGGAGAGCGCAATGATTCTGAACATGTCAGGCGTCGTACTGCTCGGCGTCATCGTCTTCCTCTACTGCCGCAAGGACGGACTCAAGGGATCGCACGCGCTGATCAGCGGGCTCTTCGGGTTCTATCTCTCGAGCACCGCCATCGCCCCGAGCATCAAGGCCGGCGGTTCGAGCCTCGCGAACCTCATCGGCGGGATCAACTTCTGACCCGCCCCCGTCCGCTCGCGACTTCCAGGAGAACGACGTGGCCCGCCGCCCCCTCCCCCGCATCCTGACCCACGGCAGCGCACAGATCGCCCGCAGCCGGGAGCTGGCCCGGACGGCCGCCGACGGCGCCACCGACATCCTCCATCCGCTGATCATCCTCACCCGTGGACTGCGCCGACTCGCCGCAGCCGCGCACCGCACCTGGGCGGACACACCCAAAGACCGGCGGGGGCCGCTCCTCTTCCTGGTCGCGACAGTGATCCTGGTCGTGGCCCTGGTGCCGTACGGGCCGATGCTCGCCGCCATCACCCTGATGGCGGCGGCCGGCTGGAAGGGCCGCGATCGCCGGACACCGCAGCCGACGGGCCCCGACCCCGCGCAGAGCAAGCGGCTGCGGTCGCTGTACGAGGCGCTGGTGCCGTACTTCTCGACGCCCGAGGACCCGGCACCCCTGTACACGCACGGCGGCGAATGGACCCGGGCGTTCTCCTCCTACGAGTTCGAGGAGAGCGGGCGCATCTCCCGGCTGCTCATCCGCTACCCGGCCTACTTCACCGACGGCGAGGCCGACTCCAGGGCCCGGATCGAGCATCTGCTGCACGCCAAGGCGGGCCGGGGCCGCGAGTACCACTTCGCGTGGGACGAGGAGGGCAACGAACTGACCGTGACCGCGCTGCCGCCGCTGCCCACCGACATCACCGCCCAGCGGTTCGTGACCGCGCCCGGCGAGGTGGTCCTCGGCTTCACCGACTCGACCGGGGTCCAGCGCACGCTCCCGCTCATCCACGGCGAGCAGCAGCGCGACGTGCCCCCGGTGGTGTGGCGCACGGGCGCGCGCTCCACCGAGCCGCATCTCCTGGTCGTCGGCGGGCCCGGCAGCGGTACGACGACGCTGATGCGCTCCATCGCGCTGCAGGCACTCCAGCGCGGCGACATCCTCGTCGTCGAGGGCGGCGGCACCGGCGAGTACGCGTGCCTGGCGGGCCGCGAGGGGGTCATGGCCGTGGAGTCGGGGCTCGCGGGGGCGATGGCGAGCCTGGAGTGGGCGACCCATGAGACGGAGCGCAGGCTGATCGCGGCGAACCGCGCGCGGCAGGCCGGGCAGCCGCCGCCGGAGGACGTCAAGCGGCCCCTGTGGATCCTGCTGGACCGCCCGAGCGTCCTCGGACACCTCGCCGCGGCCGAGGGGCACCGGGACCCCCAGGCGCTGCTCCAGGTGCCGCTGCGGCACGGTCGCGCGGCGAACGTGACGGTCGTGGTCGCCGAGCAGTTCGACGGTGCGGACGGCCTGTCCGACGCGGTACGGCAGCACACGCGCGCGCGTGTGGTGCTCGGCCCGGCGGCCCCGGACGACCTCGCGGCGGTCCTCGGCGCGTCGCCGCACACGACGCAGGTCAGGGAGTTCCCGCCCGGTCGCGGCTACGCCCGCCTGGGCTCGGGCCCCGTCCACCGCCTCCAGGTACCGGTCACCCCGGACCCGTACGACGACGCGACCAGCGAGAACCACCGGCAGGCGGTGCTGGACCTGCTCCCGCAGCGGAGCGAGCCCGCCGAGACGGTGACGGTGCGGACGGTGACCGTGAAGCCCGTACCGGTGGAGGCACCGGCCGTGGAGAGGGCCATGGAGAAGGCCCCGGAGCGGCCCGCAGAGGCGGTCGCCGCGGAGAGAGAGACGGTCGCCGCGGAGCGATGAGACAGTCGCCGCGGAGCGAGGGGACACGCCTCCTGGTCCGGCGGCTTCCGGCGAGGCGCCTTCCGGTCGGGTGACTTCCCGTCAGGCGACGAAGGTGCGCGGGTCCTCCACGGGTCCGGGCACGCCCGTCTCCACCAGGCGCGCCGCCGCCGCCAGGCGCACCGCCGCCTCCTCGGCCACCGCCCCGCTGACCGTGAACGGCAGCCGCACATACCCCTCGAAGGCGCCGTCCACACCGAAGCGCGGCCCCGACGGCACCCGGACGCCGACCCGCTCACCCGCCACGGCGAGCCGGGACCCCGACAGACCGCCCGTCCGCACCCACAGCGTCAGACCGCCCTGGGGCACCGAGAACTCCCACGCCGGCAGCTCCCTGCGCACGGCGGCGACCAGGGCGTCCCGGTTCTCCCGGGCCTGGGCGCGCCGCAGCTCCACCGCCTGCTCCCAACCGCCCGTGCTCAGCAGCCAGTTCACGGCCAACTGCTCCAGTACCGGGGTGCCGAGGTCGGCGTACGCGCGGGCCGCGACCAGGCTGCGGATCACATCGGGAGCCGCCCGCACCCAGCCGATGCGCAGCCCCGCCCAGAACGCCTTGCTCGCCGAGCCGACCGTGATGACCGTCGACCCGGCGGGGTCGAACGCGCAGACCCGGCGCGGCATCTCCATGCCGTCCTCCAGGTACAGCTCGCTCATCGTCTCGTCGACGATCAGGACCGTCCCGGCCGAGCGGGCGGTGTCCACGAGCCGGCGCCGCTGGTCCTCGTCGGCCAGCGCGCCGGTCGGGTTGTGGAAGTCCGCGACCACATAGGCGAGCCGCGGCGCGGCCTCCCGCAGCACCTGGCGCCAGCGGTCCAGGTCCCAGCCGCCGAGCCCCTCGGACATCGCGACGGGGACCAGCCGGGCGCCCGCCTCCCGCATGAGCTGGAGGATGTTGGCGTAGGACGGCGACTCCACCGCGATGCGCTCGCCGCGCCCGGCGAAGAGATGACAGATCGCGTCGATCGCGCCCATGGCGCCCGTCGTCACCATGATCTGCTCGGGCATGGTCGGGACGCCGCGCGCGGTGTAGCGCTCGGCGAGCATCGCGCGCAGGGCGGGCAGGCCCGCCGGGTAGTCGCCGTGGGTGTGCGCGTAGGGCGGCAACTCCTCCAGGGCGCCCTGGGTGGCGCGGGTGAGCCAGGGCTCTGGCGCGGGGAGCGCCGCGCAGCCGAGGTCGATCATCGAGCCGAGCGCCTCCGGTGGCAGCGGCTCCAGACCGCGCGCGGGCAGCGGGTTGCCGGCCGGGACGGCCGTCCAGCTACCGGCGCCGCGGCGGGAGCCGAGGAACCCCTCGGTGCGCAGTGCCTCGTAGGCGGCGGCGACCGTCGTACGGCTGACGGACAGCGCGAGGGCCAGTTCCCGCTCGGCGGGCAGCCGGGCCGCGACCGGCACACGGCCTTCCAGGACGAGCAGCCGGATGCCGTCGGCGAGCGCGCGATAGGCGGGCGGGCGGCGGCTGCCGGGGCCCGCGGGACGGTCCTGCTGGGAGTTGAGCAGCCGGGCGAGCTGTGCAGCCCCCACGGCTGAGGTCCAGTGCGCCACGAATCCAGTCCACCTTCCCCGAATTGGCCATGGATGGCTTCTGTTTCCAAGCCACAGAGTGACATGCATCGGTCCACCGCCACCACAGGGGGGTATCTCTTGTCCACCGAGCCGGCCACAGAACCATCCGCACGGCGTCGTCTCGGGCGACGCCTGGTCCAGCTCTACGCGGGGCTCGTGCTGTACGGCGCGAGCTCCGCCCTTCTCGTCGAAGCCGGGCTCGGTCTGGAGCCGTGGAACGTCCTGCACCAGGGCCTGTCGGAGCTGACCGGGCTCAGCATGGGCGTGGTGCTGACGATCGTGGGCGCCGGGGTCCTGCTGCTGTGGATCCCGCTGCGTCAGCGCCCCGGCCTCGGCACCGTCTCCAACGTCCTCGTGATCGGCTTCGCGATGGACGCCACCCTGGCCGCCCTGCCCGACGCCCACCATCTGGCCGTACGCATCCCCCTGCTGCTCGCGGGCGTCGTCCTCAACGGCGTGGCGACCGGCCTCTACATATCCGCGAACTTCGGTCCCGGCCCGCGTGACGGCCTGATGACCGGGCTGCACCAGCGCACGGGCCGCTCGATCCGACTGCTGCGCACCGCCGTGGAACTCACCGTCGTCGTGACCGGATTCGCCCTCGGCGGCACCGTCGGGATCGGCACGGTCCTGTACGCGCTGGCCATCGGCCCGCTCGCCCAGTTCTTCCTGCGCCTGTTCGCCGCCCCCACGGCACCGGCCCGTAGCACGGTCGTTGCCACCGGGCAGCCGGAGGAGGCCATACTGCCCCGGTGACCACCCTCATACGCCACCCCTACCTCGACCACCCCGGCCCGATCGCCTTCGCCCACCGGGGTGGGGCGGCGGACGGTCTGGAGAACACCGCGGCCCAGTTCCGGCGCGCGGTGGCGGCGGGGTACCGCTACATCGAGACGGACGTCCACACCACCGCTGACGGGAAGCTGGTGGCGTTCCACGACGCGACGCTGGACCGCGTGACGGACGGGACGGGGCGGATCGCCGACCTGCCCTGGGAGGACGTACGGCACGCGCGCGTGGCGGGCAGCGAACCGGTACCCCTCTTCGAGGACCTGCTGGCGGAGTTCCCCGAGGTCCGCTGGAACGTGGACATGAAGGCGGAGCCCGCCCTGCGCCCCCTGCTCGCCCTGATCGAACGCATGAACGCCTGGGACCGGGTCTGTGTCGGCTCGTTCTCCGAGGCGCGCGTGGCCCGCGCCCAGCAACTGGCCGGGCCGCGCCTGGCGACGTCGTACGGCATCCGTGGCGTGCTGGGCCTGCGGCTGCGCTCCTGGGGCGTGCCCGTGGCGCTGCGCCGCTCGGCGGTCGCCGCCCAGGTCCCGGAGTCCCAGTCCGGCGTCCCCGTCGTCGACCACCGCTTCGTCCGCACCGCGCACGCGCTCGGGCTGCAGGTCCATGTGTGGACGATCAACGAACCGGATCGGATGCACCGGCTCCTGGACCTCGGGGTCGATGGCATCATGACCGATCACATCGACACACTGCGCACGGTCCTCGAGGACCGGGGTACCTGGGCCTGAACGCCCCGCGCACGATCACGTTCCACGGGGAAGCGAGGGGCTGGGGTGGGCAACGACACCGTGGTGGCGGCGGTGACCGACGAGGTCGGTGAGCGGCAACGGGAGCAACGCGGCTGGTACTTCTACGACTGGGCGTGCTCGGTCTATTCGACGAGCGTGCTGACCGTGTTCCTCGGCCCCTATCTCACCGCGGTGGCCAAGTCCGCGGCGGACGCGGACGGTTATGTGCATCCGCTGGGGCTGCCGGTGCGCGCGGGGTCCTTCTTCGCGTACTGCGTCTCGGCCTCCATCGTCGTGGCGATCGTCGTGATGCCGCTCGCGGGCGCCGCGGCCGATCGCGGCGGCCGCAAGAAGCCGCTGCTCGCCGTGAGCGCGTATCTGGGCGCCGCGGCCACCACCGGGATGTTCTTCCTGGACGGCGACCGCTATCTGCTCGGGGGCCTCCTGCTGATCGTCGCGAACGCGTCGGTGGGCGTCTCGATGGTCGTCTACAACTCCTACCTGCCGCAGATCGCGACGCCCGAGGAACGCGACGCCGTCTCCTCGCGCGGGTGGGCCTTCGGCTACGCGGCCGGTGCGCTGGTCCTGATCGCGAACCTGGTCCTGTTCACGGCCCACGACTCCTTCGGTGTCTCCGAGTCGACGTCCGTCCGGATCTGTCTGGCCTCGGCGGGGGTCTGGTGGGGCGCCTTCACGCTCGTACCGCTCCGCCGTCTGCGCGACCGGCGTACGACGTCGACGGCGCCCACAGCCCCCACGGCCCCCTCGGCGCACGGCTGGCGGCAGTTGGCGGCCACGGTCCGGGGCATGCGCGACAAGCCGCTCACCCTCGCCTTCCTGCTGGCCTACCTCGTCTACAACGACGGCATCCAGACGGTGATCTCGCAGGCGTCGGTGTACGGCTCGGAGGAGCTGGGCCTGAGCCAGTCCACGCTGATCGTGTCCGTGCTCCTGGTACAGGTGCTCGCGGTGGGCGGCGCGCTGGGTATGGGACGGCTGGCCCGCGCGTACGGCGCCAAGCGCACGATCCTCGGCTCGCTGATCGCGTGGACGGTGACACTGGCCGCCGCCTACTTCCTCCCGGCGGGCGTGCCGGCCGGGTTCTTCGCGCTGGCGATCGGCATCGGGCTGGTCCTCGGCGGCAGCCAGGCGCTGTCCCGCTCGCTGTTCTCGCATCTGGTCCCGCCCGGCAAGGAGGCCGAGTACTTCTCGGCGTACGAGATGAGCGACCGCGGGATGAGCTGGCTGGGGCCGCTGCTGTTCGGCCTCACCTACCAGCTCACCGGCAGCTATCGGGACGCGATCATCTCGCTGGTGGCGTTCTTCGCGATCGGGTTCGTGCTGCTCGCGCGGGTGCCGCTGCGCCAGGCGGTGCGCGACGCGGGCAATCCCGTTCCCGAAAGGATTTAACACCTGGCCGGAAAGGCCTGTAATGTACGCGGTTGGCTTACCAGGCGTACCGTTACTGCGCGTCGATGAAGACGAAACGCTGGGTGACATCTGTGAGCAGATGTGACAAACCGGGCGCCGGTGGGTACAACAAGGGGCGGCTACGACGGCGACGCATGGCCCGGAACGGGAATCTTTACCGCCGACCGGACGTTGACCGGATGACGACGACAGCGACACCTGTCCTGTGGGCGACAAGCCCGGGAGGCACGATTCATGAGTGAGCGAGCTCTTCGCGGCACGCGCCTCGTGGTGACCAGCTACGAGACGGACCGCGGCATCGACCTGGCCCCGCGCCAGGCCGTGGAGTACGCATGTGAGAAGGGGCATCGTTTCGAGATGCCCTTCTCGGTCGAGGCGGAGATCCCGCCGGAGTGGGAGTGCAAGGTCTGCGGGGCCCAGGCACTCCTGGTGGACGGCGACGGCCCGGAAGAGAAGAAGGGCAAGCCCGCGCGTACGCATTGGGACATGCTGATGGAGCGGCGTACCCGTGAGGAGCTCGAAGAGGTCCTCGAGGAGCGCCTGGCCGTTCTCCGCTCCGGCGCGATGAACATCGCGGTCCATCCGCGAGACAGCCGCAAGTCCGCGTAGTCCCTCCGGGGGTTGGGCGGGGCACAGCACGCCAGTGAACAGCGGGCGCCCTACGTCATCTCGACGTAGGGCGCCCGCTGTTCGGTGTGCTCGGAAGTTGCTCGGAAGTTCCTGTGACTCAGCGGCTGAGCGGGGGGCGCGGGCCCGGCGGCGGCGAGTCCGTACCCCGCTCGTCGTCGACGACCTCGCCCTGGACGACCTTGCCGTCGTGGCGGTGCATCCGTGCCCGCTGGAAGGCGTCACCGACGCTGCCGAACGGCGTCCTGCGCAGCGTGCGGTCGAGGGTGCGCTCCGCGGTGCGGCCCACCAGCCGCTGGACCGGCGGCACGAGGAGCAGCAGCCCCACCACGTCGGAGATCATGCCGGGCAGCATCAGGAGCACGCCGCCGAGCATCATCAGGCCGTTGCCGCCGGCCGATGGTGCCGCGCCGCTCCTGCCGGGGCGCAGCGTCTCGCCGAGGTTCTGGAAGGCGCGGCGCCCCGCCGTCTTGACGATCACGCCGCCCAGGACGACACCGATGGCCAGCAGCAGGAACACCGTGAACCCGCCGGCCGCGTTCGCGACCAGCAGGAGCAGCCAGATCTCCAGCACAAGCCAGGCGGCGACACCCAACGGCAGGAGGGTGAGCAGCCGGGAACGCCGCGGCCGAAAGGAGCGGGAGGAAGTCGATGTGCCAGTGGTCATGTTCCCAGTGTGCATCGGTCCGGCCTCCCGCTCAGCACCGGAGGCTCAGGACGACTTGGTGCGGCCCGTGACCTTGGCGACGCGCTCCCCCACGCCCCACGCCGTGACGCGCCACAGCGCTTCGACGACGATGTCGCGGCTCATCTTGGAGTCGCCCAACTCGCGCTCGACGAAGGTGATGGGCACCTCGACCACGTGGTAGCCCGCCTTGACCGCGCGGCGGGCCAGGTCGACCTGGAAGCAGTACCCCTGCGAGGCGACCTCGGCCAGGCCGAGGCCCTCCAGGGTCTCGCGGCGGAAGGCGCGGTAGCCGCCCGTGATGTCGCGCAGCGGCAGACCGAGCGCCAGCCGTGAGTAGAGGCTGCCGCCGCGGGAGATGACCTGGCGGGACCTGGGCCAGTTCACGGTCCGGCCGCCCGGCACCCAGCGCGAGCCGAGCACCAGGTCGGCGCCCGAGAGCGCGGTCAGCAGACGCGGCAGCTCCTCGGGCTGGTGGGAGCCGTCGGCGTCCATCTCGATCAGGACGCCGTAGTCGTGCTCCAGGCCCCAGCGAAAGCCCGCGATATAGGCGGCGCCGAGCCCTTCCTTGCCCTTGCGGTGCAGGACATGGACCTGCTCGTCCTCGGCCGCCAGCTCGTCCGCGAGCTTGCCGGTGCCGTCAGGGCTGTTGTCGTCGGCCACCAGGATGTGCGCCTCGGGCACGGCCGACCGCACCCGGCCGACGATCGCCTTGATGTTCTCCGCCTCGTTGTAGGTCGGAATGATCACCAGGGCGGTACCGAGCGGACCGAATTGCCTTCCCTGGCCGTCCGCCGCGCGGGTCCCGTCGCCGTCGTTCACTGCTGCCCCTTCGTTCCGTACGCAGGGGTCCACCATAGTGGCCTCCGGCATGGGCCGATGGAGCGGCAGGTGCGCACGGGGGTGTCGTTTCCACAAGAGTCGGGTAAGAACCTGATTTTGCCCGGTTCGGTGCGGGGATCGGGGCCCGGCGCCCTTCGGGCCGACCTGGGACCCGCTGGCTGCGGGCCGACCGAAAGCCGTTGTCTACTGAACGACCGGGCCCCCACCCGGGTCACACCCTGCCGACCGGCCGGAACGCTCCCTCGCCGTGGCAGGGCGCTGGGCCTGGCTCCCAGTGGCGATGTGCCGGTGCGGCACATCCCCGACCCAGCGGCGCACCGGCGACGGCGTGGAGGTTCCCCGGTCGGACGTCCGGTGGTGGACCCGGCCGAACCTACCGGCCCGCGGCTCCCCACTGTCAACAGCCGTTCGACCTGCGCATCTTCCCTCTCTGGCCTGGTCAGGGCAGAGAACGTACAGGTCGCGCGACGAAGGTTCGGCGGGTGATCGCCGCCGCACCACTCCTGGAGATCACTCGCCCGGCCGTACGAACACCGTCCGGCCGCCCACGACGGTGCGCAGGCAGACGGGCAGGTCGAGGCCCGGGGTCAGATCCGGCAGTCCGGGGGTGCCCGAACGGGGGTCCGTGGACCAGCGGGCGACCCGGTCGTCGGGGGCCTGGACCACCAGCTCGTCGGTGCGCCACACCGCGTAGTCCGCGGGCGCGCCCGGCACCAGGACGCCCGCGTCGTCCCGTCCGACCGCCCGCCAGCCGCCGCGGGTGTGCGCGGTGAACGCGGCCCGTACGGAGACCCGGTGCTCGGGGGTGCGGTGGAAGGCCGCGGCGCGGACCGTGCCCCAGGGATCGAGCGGGGTGACGGGGCTGTCGGAGCCGAAGGCGAGCGGGACGCCGGTGCGCAGCAGGGCCGCGAACGGGTTCAGCGTGCGGGCCCGCTCCACGCCGAGGCGCTGGGCGTACATGCCCTCCTCGCCGCCCCACAGCGCGTCGAAGGCGGGCTGCACGGAGGCGGTCAGGCCGAGTTCGGCGAAGGCCGCGATGATCTCGGGGGTGAGCATCTCGGCGTGCTCGACACGGTGGCGGGCGGCGCGCACGCGGGCGAGGCCGAGCTTCTCGGCGGCGGCGCGCATCCCCTCGATCACCGCGGTCACGGCCGCGTCCCCGATCGCGTGGAAGCCCGCCTGGAGCCCGACCTCGGTGCAGGCGACGACATGGGTGGCGATGTCGGCCGCGTCGAGGTTCGCGGTGCCGTGGTGGGCCGCGTCGGCGTACGGCTCGTGCAGGCACGCGGAGTGCGAGCCGAGCGAACCGTCGACGAACAGGTCACCGGCGGCGCCGAGCGCGCCCAGCTCCCGCGCCTTGTCGACATCGCGCTCGGCCCAGTAGCCGACGACCCGGGGGCCCGACTCCTGCGCGGCCAGGCTCAGCAGCCCGGTGAAGTCGTCCTCGGAGGAGATGTCCGGGCCCGCGCACTCATGGACCGAACCGATGCCGAGGGAGGCGGCGTGCGCGAGGGCGGCGCGCTGGGCCTCGGTGCGCTGCGCGGGGGTGACGGCCGCGAACGCGGCGGCGCGCACGGCGTGGTGGGCATCGCGGGTGAGCGGCTCCCCGTCCACGAAGCCGGCCTTGTCCCGTACGCCCGGGGCCAAGTCCAGCAGGGCGGTGGTGGCGACGGCCGAGTGGACGTCGATACGGCTCAGATAGAGCGCGCGGCCACCGGTCGCCTCGTCCAGTTCGTCCCGCCGCGGCGCCCGGCCTTCGGGCCAGCAGGCCGCGTCCCAGCCGTGGCCCAACAGCACCCGGTCGTCCGGGTGGGCGGCGGCGAAGTCGCGGACGCGGGCGAGGGCGGCGGCCAGGGACGGGGCGCTCGACAGGTCGAGACCGGTGAGCGCGAGTCCGGTGGAGGTGGTGTGGACGTGCGCGTCGGTGAACGCCGGGGTGACCAGTGCACCGTCCAGGTCGACGACCTCGTCCACGCCGTCCGCGAAGGCGTCGGCGGCGCCTTCGGAGCCGACCCAGGCGACCTGACCGCGCTCGACCACCATGGCGGTGGCGAAGGGGTCGACGGGGCTGTGGACTTCTCCTCGGCGCAGCAGAACGGTCCGCGGCGGGGTGGTGCGCTCATTCATGAGACCAGTCTCGCGCCTCCCGCGGCCCGTCCCGCACCGAGGGCCTCTTCGAAGATCCCGGACACCGGCCCGGGCGCGTCAGATCTTGGGCGGTCTCGCCTCGTACGGGGTCGACAGGACCACCGTGGTGCGGGTCGAGACGCCTGCGAGCGAGCGCACCCGGGCCAGGAGTTCCTCCAGCTCGTGCGGGGTGGCCACGCGGACCTTGAGGATGTAGTTCTCGTCGCCCGCCACGCTGTGGCACGCCTCGATCTCCGGGACGCCTGCCAGGCGTTCGGCGATGTCGTCGGGGGCGCTGGGATCGAACGGCTTCACCGAGATGAACGCGGTCAGCGACAGCCCCACGGCCTCGGCGTCGACGACCGCGGCGTACCCGCGGATGACGCCGCGCTGCTCCAGCCGGCGCACCCGCTGGTGCACCGCCGACGTGGACAGGCCCGTGGCCTTGCCCAGGTCGGTGTAGCTCATCCGCCCGTCCGTGACGAGCAGCTCCACGATCTGTCGGTCCAGCTCCTCCATGCCGCTAGAACCTACAGGGCGCCCGTTCCCGGCGGATGCCGTGTGCGGGACAAACCCACCGGGGCGGACATGCGCAAGCCGTATGTGATGAACGCCACACCGCCTGGACCGGCTTCGTGATGCTCTCGTGATTACCGCCGAGACCGGACGGGAAGTGCTTGCTGTGGTCGACGCCGAAGCGGCTTGTTCGACCCAGCCCGAGGGGGAGAATCCCATGCAGAGTCTGAAGCGCCGTGGTCGTGGCGCGCCCAAGCGGCTCCAGCCCGCTGTCGAGCCTGAGCCGGACGACGTCGAAGCCGATGACGAGTTCGGCGCGTACGACACCTTCGAGATGTACCGGGTGATCTGCCCGGACTGCGCGCAGCCCATCGCGCTCCTGGCGGGCGAGGACGTCCTGCCCGAGCACGCGCTGTGCGCCTCGCCGTGGAACCCGTTCGGTCTGACGGTCTGCCCCGGTACGGGCCGCGCGGCGGCCGACACCCGGCCCGCGGACGAGTCCACGAAGCCCCAGGAACAGGACACGGCCCTGCTGTTGACGCTCCCTCAGGGGCTCGACTGGCGGACCCAGCCGTTCTCGCACGTCGGCGGGCCGGGTTCGCGCCCGATGCGGCGTCTGGCCGCCTGAGGCCCGCACGTCGGTATGTCTCCGTGCGTACGTCTGCGTACGCACTTCCCTCCGCGGCCCGTGGGAACGGGAACTCACGCTCGATGAGCGGCGGCGGTGACCTGTGCCCGCGCCCCGGCGTTGTTCATGCATGACCGCCACAGACAGCGGGCGTCGGCGATGGGTGCTCGTTCCGACGCCGGCCGTATCGCTTCCGCCGCCACAGCATCAGGACCCACCCATCTACCGTGCGCTGATGCGGGTCTGGGCCGATCGCGGACGGACGCTGCCGGGGCGCCACGACCCGGAGTGGGTTCGGCTCGCGGCGCCCCCGTTCGGTCAGGGCCTGCTCACGGCGGGTCTGGATCCGTTCAGCGCGTCTCGGGTCCTGCGAGGTGACGGGCGATGACCATGCGCTGGATCTGGTTCGTGCCCTCGACGATCTGCAGGACCTTGGCCTCGCGCATATAGCGCTCGACCGGGAAGTCCGCGGTGTAGCCGTACCCGCCGAGCACCTGGACGGCGTCGGTGGTCACCCGCATCACCGTGTCGGTGCAGTGCAACTTGGCCATGGCCGCCTGCTTGGCGAAGGGCCGACCGGCGTCACGCAGCCGCGCCGCCGCCAGATACAGCGCCCGCCCGGCCTCGATCTGGGTCGCCATGTCGGCGAGCATGAAGCGCAGCCCCTGGAAGTCGGAGATCGGCCGCCCGAACTGCTGCCGCCCGGAGGCGTAGGCGACCGCCTCGTCGAGCGCCGCCTGGGCCACGCCGATGGCGCACGCCGCGATACCGAGGCGCCCGGAGTCGAGCGCGGACAGGGCGATCGCGAAGCCCTGCCCCTCCTCCCCGAGACGGCGGTCGTCATCGAGACGTACGCCGTCGAAGTGGACCTGCGCGGTGGGCGACCCCTTCATGCCCATCTTCTTCTCCGGCGCCGCGCTGCTGAGCCCCTCGATGTCGCCGGGCACCAGGAACGCGGTGATGCCGCGCGGGCCCTCGCCGCCGGTGCGCGCCATCAGGGTGTAGAAGTCCGCGATCCCGCCGTGTGTGATCCAGGACTTGCTGCCGTCGACCGTCCAGCGCCCGTCGTCGCCCCGGACGGCTCGGGTCCGCAGCGACGCCGCGTCCGACCCGGAGGCGGCCTCGGACAGGCAGTACGCACCCAGCAGACCGCCCCCGAGCATCGCGGGCAGATGCTCGGCCCGCTGCTCCTTGGTGCCGTAGTACGCGAGGCCGTGACAGGCCAGGGTGTGGACGCTGACGCCGAGGCCCACCGTGAGCCGGGCGGCGGCCAGCTCCTCGAGGACCTGGAGGTAGACCTCGTAGGGCTGGTCCCCGCCGCCGTACTCGGAGTCGTACGGCAGGCCGAGCAGGCCGGACTCGGAGAGCAGGCGAAAGACCTCGCGCGGGAAGAGCCCGGCGTCCTCCTCCTCGGCCGCCTTCGGGGCGATCTCGCGCTGCGCGATGTCTCGGACGAGTGAGATCAGCTCTCGGGCCTCGTCCGTGGGCAGTTGTCGGTCAACCGGCTGCGGGGCGCGGTCGGGCATGGCAACGCTCTCCTCCCTCTCGGGCACATCGGCGAACACGCGCTTCGGTGGGGCGGCTCCGCCGGGTCTCACTGGCCCAGCCGACGCTCCCCACTCCGGGTCTCGGACGCGGCTGACCAGCGGCTGTGCGGTTGGAGTATGCCCGATCAGAGGCAGCGAGTCACCAGTTAACGAGCGCTTACTTTCGGAAGATTCCCGCCCGCACGAATGGTCTGAACCATTAGCCCGAACGGAGCAGTGTCCGGTGGCACCCCGAACATGGCGAGACCCCCGGTCTCCCGGGGGTCTCGCCATGTGGTCGGTACCTACAGCGTCGTACCTACAGCGTCAGTGGCATCAGCGGACACCCACCGCCGCAAGCGCCTTGCGCTGACGTCCACTGAGCTGAGCCGGGAAGTAGAGGTAACAGACCCCGCCCGTGCCGGAGACGACCGTGCCGGAGGCGTTGTGCCGCTTGGTGCGCAGCCAGATGTTCTCCAATTGGGAGGGCGTTTCCTAGCACGCGACGCCCTCCTAAGCAAACGCACAGGTCACAGCGATGGAACCAGTGAGGACTGGCGTGGGGTGTATGCGCTCGTGCTGACCCGGTGCTGGTTTCCGTTGGCGTCCGTTCCGGACCGTTCGGGTGCCTCGCGCTGGTTCCGTGCTGACCCGCTGCCCCTCTTCACCCGGCAGACCTCCACCCACTTGGTGCGGCCGCCTTTCCACACTACCGTCCTCGCGAACAGCCGAATCTTGCGTGGGGAACTGTTTATGCACGAGCCGATGTGGGACGTTAAGGCGCTTGCCGCCTATCTCGGGAAGCCGACTTCCTGGGTGTACGACAACCACCTCAGGGAAGAAGTACCGAGCTTCCGCGTAGGCCAGCAGCTACGGTTCTCCCCGACAGAGGTTCGGCAATGGCTGGAAGATCGATGCCGAATGGTCGCATGAACGTTAAATACAAGGAGACGGCCCGGGGCGGGCTGGCGGTGAACATCATCGAGTGCTAGAGAAACAGGCCCTGACCAGCTCGTTCGTTCCTTTCGGCGCTGTCATGACCTTCCTTGCTTACGCGGCGGAAAGTCCCTGGAGACTCTCTGAGACAGGTGTGGAAGTCCCTGGGAGTTCCCACAAGCCAGGCGTCTGGTCTTGTGGCTCGTGCCAGGTACTCAACGACAGTCCTCCGTCGTCCGGAATCACTTCACCAGCGAAGACGGTGGCTTTGATCAGCTCGCGCGGGCGCGAAGTGTGCCTAATACTCCAGCCGTAGATCGTGATCTTCATGTCTGATTCGCGGCTTGTCGTCGGTAATGGCTTGCCTGGGCTCGTGCCTGGTGGCGGCGTCGCCAGGCGGACCAGCCGAGCCTGTGGGCCGCGTCGTGCATGGGTTGGGTGAGGAGCATCGTGAACAGCCGCTGGATCTCGTTGCAGGTGAGCGGGATCAGCTCGTCTGGGGCGGGATGGCGGGCGTGTTCATCAGCGCGGACTACGGCGAGGAAGGCGTGAGCGAGCATGGCCAGGGTGACCCAGCCGGACCACGAGGTGAAGCGCCGGACCTGGTGTTCGTCCAGCCCGGCCAGGCCCTTTCCGGCCTGAAACGTCTCTTCCACCCGCCATCTTGAACCGGCGACGCGGACCAGCGTGGTCAGGGGCACCGGGGCGGGCGAGAAGCAGCGGTAGTAGGCCAGTTCGCCGGTGGTGCGGTTGCGGCGGATCAGCAGTTGGTGGCTGCCGGCCTGGGCTTCGGCCAGGTCGATGACTGCCCAGTCGTAGAAGCGGTGCCCCTTGGCCCCAGCCCCGGCCGACAGCTTCTGCCAGGCCCGCTTGGGCACTTTCGCGGCCAGGACGTCCGCGCGGAACTTCCCGGCAGTGGTGGTGACTTCGGCCGAGCAGGCCACGGCGAGCACGTAGCCGACTTGGCGCTCTTCCAACGCGGACCGCAGGCGCGGGTTGCCGCCGTAGACCTCGTCGCCTGCGACCCAGCGCACGCGGTGTCCGGCGTCCAGGAACCGGCCGATCATGCGGGCGGCCAGCTCCGGCTTGGTCGCGAAGACGGTGTCCTCGCCAAGGCCCGCTGCCCGGCAGCGGGCCGGGTCGCACGTCCACGAGCGCGGAATGTACAGCTCACGGTCCACTGCCGCGTGCCCGCGGCGGCCAGCGTAGACGAGGTAGACGGCGACCTGGGCATTCTCGATCCTGCCGGCGGTGCCGGTGTACTGGCGCTGGACACCCACGGTGTGCGTGCCTTTCTTCACGTCCCCGGTCTCGTCGACGACGAGTACCGCATCCTCATCACTCAGATGCTCCAGGACGTACTCGCGCACGTCATCACGGACTCGGTCGGCATCCCACCTGGCCCGGCCGAGCAGGTGCTGCATGCCGTCCGGACTGGGCTGCCCGGCCCACTCGGCGATGCTCCAGCAGTTCTTGCGCGGCAGGTCCGACAGCAGCCCCAGCACCAAGTCCCTGACCCGGCGCCGGGGTTCGACCCGCGCGAACCGGCCCGCTATCCGGGACATCAGGGCCTCGAACGCCTCCTGCCAGCGGGCAGGGTCTACGCTGTGACCCGCGGCCACCATCTGAACTTCAGTCTTCACACACCGATGATCATCGGTGGCCGCACCCCTCCCCGGACGGACTCGTCGGCACGATCACCGTCTGCTCGCGGAACGCGGCCCGGTCCAGTCGGTGGCGGCCACCACCTCGTGCGCGATGTCCACGACGGCCCGCCCATCCGTCACCACCCTTACGGTCTCCGCGGGTGCCAACTGGTCCAGCAGCCGAGCCTTGCGAGCACTGCCCTCCAGCTCCTGCTCCAGCTCCGAGCCGAGTTCCCGGCGCACCAGCCGCTCACGGGCGGTGGCATCGGAGGCAGTGAGCAGGACCCGTACGATCCGCACCCCCGTCCCCATGGCACGCTCGAACATCCCAGCCGCCTCGGGAAGAACCACCACGGTGTTCGTATAGATCAGCCGCCGGTAGCCGCGCCGGGCGAAGTTCGCCCACACAGCAGTCAGATTGCTCTCCGTGATCTCCGAACGGTGAGGATCCCCTTCCGGGGCCGGATGAACCTGGCCCATGAAGTCTCCATCGATGACCGCATGGGAGACCGCCGCTGCCCGCAGCAACGCTGAAACCTCCCACCCCACTGTCGTCTTACCGACTCCGGCTCGCCCTCCGATGAGCAGTACTTCCGCGTGATCCATAGAGGCAGCGTGCCAGCTCGCATCCCTCTCACGCGATCCGATATCGACAGCCCAGGGCTGCGGGCACCATGAGCAAGATCACGATCTACGGCTGGAGTACTAAGAGGTCACGCCGATAGGCGCGTTGAGTGAGTCTGGGCGGCGACCAAAGATGAGGTCCAGCGGCCTGTGCCTCAACGTGCGGGGCGGAAATCCCGAGGACGGCGCGCAGATCGTCCAGCACGACTGCGACGTACACACGCCCACCCGACGGTTCACCCTGGGCTGACCTGAGCCTGCCGTCAGGCACGTTCCTGTAGACCATTGGCCCACGGCCGCTGACCGTGGGCCTTGGCGTCAACCTGACACCTTCCCATCAGCCCCGGGTGGGGCAACGTTCCTGGACGAGGCGGGTCGACCGTCAACGGGACCATCCCCGCGGGCGCGGGGAGCAGGGCTGCTCATCACCGCGTTCCGTCACCTTGCCGGGACCATCCCCGCGGGCGCGGGGAGCAGGGCTGCTCATCACCGCGTTCCGTCACCTTGCCGGGGCCATCCCCGCGGGCGTGGGGAGCAGGAGGAGGGCCCGCTGATGAGTGCCCTCGGCAGGGGACCATCCCCGCGGGCGCGGGGAGCAGCTCCTGCGTCGTGCCTTCGGCACAGCCTGGTCGGGACCATCCCCGCGGGCGCGGGGAGCAGTTGGCCTTGACGTACTCGGAGTCCCGGATGACGGGACCATCCCCGCGGGCGCGGGGAGCAGAGCAGCGGACGGCCGGCGCCGAACCTCTGCGCGGGACCATCCCCGCGGGCGCGGGGAGCAGCGGACGGCCTTTACGTTGCCGACGTCGTAGATGGGACCATCCCCGCGGGCGCGGGGAGCAGACCATCTGGTGCGGGGAAGGGGATGGAGTGGAGGGACCATCCCCGCGGGCGCGGGGAGCAGTTGCCGTCCTCGTCCACGTAGACGAGCCGCCCGGGACCATCCCCGCGGGCGCGGGGAGCAGTTGCGGTCCTGCCCCAGGTAGACGCCCACGGCGGGACCATCCCCGCGGGCGCGGGGAGCAGGGGCGGGATCATCTCCCGGATGCGCGAGGCCGGGGACCATCCCCGCGGGCGCGGGGAGCAGGTCGAGCACGCAGACACGCCCCCACCGGCCGTGGGACCATCCCCGCGGGCGCGGGGAGCAGATGGAGCCGGTGTCCACGGGTGGCTCGCGGGAGGGACCATCCCCGCGGGCGCGGGGAGCAGGATGCGGACGAGCGCTGTGCCGATGTCTTCGTGGGACCATCCCCGCGGGCGCGGGGAGCAGCGCCACCTGCACGAAGCAGGTGACGGGCCCTTGGGACCATCCCCGCGGGCGCGGGGAGCAGCACGACCGGCCGACCAGCGCCGCGTTGGCCGGGGGACCATCCCCGCGGGCGCGGGGAGCAGTCGCGCAAGACCGCCAAGGCCTGGCGCGCCGTGGGACCATCCCCGCGGGCGCGGGGAGCAGTCGGTCAGGATGCGGCTCATCTGGCCGATGAGGGGACCATCCCCGCGGGCGCGGGGAGCAGTCCAGCACGACCAGCAACAGCCTGGACGGCGCGGGACCATCCCCGCGGGCGCGGGGAGCAGGAGGTCGTCTCGCCCTCGGTGATCGGTCCCGTGGGACCATCCCCGCGGGCGCGGGGAGCAGTGCGATTCCCCGCCTGCGCCGGACTGTCCCTGGGGACCATCCCCGCGGGCGCGGGGAGCAGTTTTGGGCCGGGCAACCCTACGCACTCGTGAGGGGACCATCCCCGCGGGCGCGGGGAGCAGAACTGGGTGCCGGGAGCGGTCCCGTGCCACAGGGGACCATCCCCGCGGGCGCGGGGAGCAGATCCAGTCGGCCGCGCTGTACCCGCGCCCGCCGGGACCATCCCCGCGGGCGCGGGGAGCAGAGCGCCCGGCTACGCTTCCCGGTACGCCGCTGGGGACCATCCCCGCGGGCGCGGGGAGCAGCACAAACTGATCGCGCCGAACCTTCTGACGAGGGGACCATCCCCGCGGGCGCGGGGAGCAGCTGGTCGGCGGCTGCCGCCGCCTCACGAGCCAGGGACCATCCCCGCGGGCGCGGGGAGCAGGAGACGACGTAGAACACCGGCAGCGCGATCACGGGACCATCCCCGCGGGCGCGGGGAGCAGGCTGGCCTTCATCTCCTGGTACGCCTTCCAGAGGGACCATCCCCGCGGGCGCGGGGAGCAGGCTCGGCGGGCGAGGTTCAGAGCCTGCACGCCGGGACCATCCCCGCGGGCGCGGGGAGCAGCTCGCCCGCGAGGAGCGCGAGCACGCCGCCCTGGGACCATCCCCGCGGGCGCGGGGAGCAGCACGCGACCACCCCGGACGCGGACGAGCCAGAGGGACCATCCCCGCGGGCGCGGGGAGCAGGAGCCTTTCTTGCAGAGCCTGGACACGTGATCAGGACCATCCCCGCGGGCGCGGGGAGCAGTGGACCCGGACACGATCCGTATCAGCGCCTCCGGGACCATCCCCGCGGGCGCGGGGAGCAGAGTGCGCTCCACAGCCGCTCGTGGTCTGGCACGGGACCATCCCCGCGGGCGCGGGGAGCAGGACCGCCGCACCGCCGAGCAGCTGATCCGGCAGGGACCATCCCCGCGGGCGCGGGGAGCAGGTGCGGGAGTGTCATTCGTTCGCCTTTCAGGCGGGACCATCCCCGCGGGCGCGGGGAGCAGTCGGTGTGGCTGGGCATCTGCGTCCTCTCGGAGGGACCATCCCCGCGGGCGCGGGGAGCAGGACGGCTTCGCCCTGGGGATGAGTTTCCCGCAGGGACCATCCCCGCGGGCGCGGGGAGCAGACTCCATGACCTGCAGCTTTACAACGAACAGAGCGCAGGTTCAGCAACTTTTGCAGATACCGGCAATTCGTTCATTTCCGGCCCCTGGCGTGCCATCCACACCGCTTCCTGGCCCGCCGTCCCCAGATCCCCCTTCCCACCCACCGGCATGACACCCACTCATCTTCAAGGTCAGGAGACTGTCGAAATATCAGGGAAACACCCATACAGAGATGCGCACATCATGTACATATCTCATATGACCAGTGGGGGAAGTGCCCACGGTAGCCTGCTGAGCAAGCTGGGGGAGCCTGCTCGGGCGGTATGGGCGAAACATGATCGCGATACTGATGGCTGGCTGCCGTTGTGGCGTCATATGGAAGACAGTGCTGCCGTGGCCGGGCTGCTTTGGGATCAGTGGCTGCCCCTCGGGGTGCGCAGGCTGATCGGCGAAGCGCTCCCGGGTGGTGACGCGGACGCACGGGCCCTGGCTGTGTGGCTCGCCGGCGTACATGACATCGGCAAGGCCACGCCTGCCTTCGCCTGCCAGGTCGAGTTGCTCGCCGACGCGATGCGTGACCAGGGCCTGGAAATGCCTTCCCGTGCGGCGATGGGGCCGGATCGTCGGTTGGGACCGCATGGCCTCGCCGGGCAGCTCCTGCTCGCCGAGTGGCTTGAAGAGCGACACGGCTGGCGGGGAGCGCAGACCGGTCAGTTCACGGTGGCCGTTGGCGGGCATCACGGCGCGCCGCCGGAGCGAGGCCAGATCAAGGCCTTGGACGACCATGAGGAGTTGTTGCGGACACCTGGTCCAAGTAGCAGCACCTGGCGCCGCGTGCAGAACGAGCTGCTGAACGCGTGTGCCGCTCATTTCGGTGTCGAGGAGCTGCTCAAGGCCTGGGAGGCTGTCAAGGTGCCGCAGCCCGTTCAGGTGCTGCTCACGTCGATCGTCATCGTCTCCGACTGGATCGCGAGCAATCCGGACCTCTTCCCGTATTTCCCCGATGCCGCATCCCACAGTGCCGAGGAGCGGCTCAGCAGGGCCTGGCGAGGGCTTGATCTGCCCGCTCCCTGGCAGGCCGAGGAGCCGCACGGCACTGTGCAGGATCTCTTCGCCTCCCGTTTCGATCTCCCGGACGGGGCCGATCCCCGTCCAGTCCAGGAGGCGGCGGTCGCCCTGGCGCGGGAGTTGGACTCCCCAGGCCTGATGGTCATCGAAGCGCCGATGGGAGAGGGCAAGACGGAGGCGGCGCTCGCCGCGGCGGAGATCTTCGCCGCACGCTCGGGGGCGGGCGGAGTCTTCTTCGCGCTGCCTACGATGGCCACGGGCAACGCCATGTTTCCGCGGCTGCTTGACTGGTTGGACCGGCTGCCCTCGGCGGACGGCACCCGCTATTCGGTGCACCTGGCGCACTCCAAGGCCGCGCTCAACGAGCAGTTCGCCGGGCTGATGGCCAGGGCCGGCAGCGTGGCAGCTGTCGACCTTGATGGCGCCTACCCGGAATCCGGAGCTACGTCCAGGGCGGGGCACAACCACAGGAGGGCTGGCGCCGAGCTCGTGGCGCACGCATGGCTGCGAGGCCGTAAGCGGGCCATGCTGGCTTCCTTCGTCGCTGGCACCATCGACCAACTGTTGTTCGCCGGACTCAAGAGCCGGCACCTGGCACTGCGGCATCTCGCCGTTGCCGGGAAGGTTGTCGTCATCGACGAGGCGCACGCCTACGACACGTACATGAGCGTCTACCTGGATCGGGTGCTGTCATGGCTGGGGGCGTACCGGGTACCGGTCGTGGTGCTTCCCGCGACCTTGCCGGCCTCGCGTCGCCGAGAGCTCGTCGAGGCTTACGCCGGGCGTGCCGGGGCCGTTGCCGAGGATGCGGCGGAATCAGCGGCCTACCCGCTGCTGACTGCCGTCGCTCCGGGCGGGAGTGCGCTGATCCGGCACCCACAGGCCTCGGCACGGTCCACGGAGGTCGCGGTTGAGCGGCTCTCCGACGATCTGAGCGTGCTCGCGGACCGACTGGACGATGAACTGGTGGACGGTGGTTGCGTACTGGTCATCCGGAACACCGTCAGGCGGGTGCTGGAGACGGCGCGGGTTTTACGGACAAGGTTCGGCGCCGAGAATGTGACCGTTGCCCACTCCTGCTTCGTCGACCTCGACCGTGCGGAGAAGGACAGCAGACTGCTCCAGCTTTTCGGTCCTCCCGAGAGGACGAACGACAGACCCACCGGCCGGCACATCGTGGTGGCGAGCCAGGTCGCCGAGCAGTCTCTGGACGTCGACTTCGACATGCTGGTCAGCGACATGTGCCCGGTGGACCTTCTCCTGCAGCGTATGGGCCGCCTGCACCGCCATCAGCGTGGGCCACACCAGAGTGACCGGCCTGACCGTCTACGGACCGCACGGTGCCTGGTGACCGGGGCCGACTGGAAAGCAGACGTACCGGAGCCGGTGCGCGGATCCGTTGCCGTGTACGGGCGGTATGCGCTGTTGCGGTCAGCGGCCGTCCTCCTCCCCCATCTCGACGGCGGAGCTGAGCGGCCTGTGAGGCTACCGGCGGACATCAGCTCTCTGGTGCAGGGCGCTTACGGCAACGAGCCCGTCGGGCCGGAGCACTGGCAGGACACGCTCAGGAAAGCCCACGCTCAGTTCAAGCAGTACCACGACGATCAGACGGAGCGTGCCGCCGTGTTCCGCCTGGGAGAGGTCGGCAAACCGGGGCGGCCGCTGTTCGGCTGGGTCGCCGCCGGTGTGGGAGACACCGACGACACTCCGACCGGGCGTGCCCAGGTCCGTGACACCCGGGACAGCCTGGAAGTCGTCGTCGTCCAGCGACGAGGTGACGGAAGCCTCGCCACCCTGCCCTGGCTCAAGCCGGACGGCAGGGAACGTCCGCGCGCGGGCATCGAACTCCCACAGAACGCGACACCGGTACGGTTCGCGGCCCGCACGGCGGCAAGCTGCGGGCTGCGGCTCCCGATGCAGTTCTCCTACGCCGAGACCATGGACCGCGCCATCGCCGAACTGGAGCAGCTGTACCTGCCCAACTGGCAGGGCAAGGAGAGCCCTTGGCTCTCCGATCAGCTCATCCTCGCTCTCGACGAGGACTGTCAGACCCGGCTGGCAGGATTCACTCTCCGGTACAGCCCGGAAGACGGCCTTGAGGTGACCCGTGACTCAAATGACTGAACCCCCTGCTGCAGCAGCAGGGGCCGAAGGGGCACTGTCCTTCGATCTGACCAGCCGACCGTGGATCGGAGTGCTCCGGTGCAACGGATCGGAGGACGAGCTGTCACTGAGCGAGGTCTTCGCGCAGGCCGATGATCTGCGGCAGATCGTGGGCGACCTGGCCACCCAGGAGTTCGCCCTCGTGCGACTTCTCCTGGCCGTCGCCCACGACGCCCTGGACGGGCCGGATGACGCCGAGGACTGGGGCGAACTGTGGGAGGACCCCGACTGCTTCGCGCCCGTCCAGGCCTACCTGGCACAGCACCGCGACCGGTTCGACCTTCTTCACTCCACGGCACCGTTCATGCAGACCGCCGGACTCCGCACAGCGAAGGACGAGGTTTTCTCCCTCAATCGCATCGTGGCCGACGTGCCTGCCGGTGACCCGTTCTTCAGCGCGCGGATGCCCGACGTGGACCGACTGAGCTTCGCCGAGGCAGCCCGCTGGGTGGTCCACGTCCACGCCTACGACACTTCTGGCATCAAGACCGGCATGGTCGACGACAAGCGGGTCAAGGGCGGCAAGGTGTACCCGCTCGGTACCGGATGGGCCGGCGGGCTGGGCGGCGTCTTCGTCGAGGGTAAGACGCTGCGCGAGACCTTGCTGCTCAACCTGGTGGCAGCGGACACCGAGGGACTGAGGTTCTCCCCCGACGACCTGCCGGCCTGGCGCCGCAAGCCCTGCGGACCCGGGTCCGACGAGCGCTCCGCGACCGGGTTGCGAGACCTGTACACGTGGCAGTCAAGGCGAGTACGCCTGCACTGCGACGCAGACGGCGTCCACGGGGTTGTCCTCGGGTACGGCGATCCGCTCGCCTCAAGGAACATGCACGACCAGGAGCCGATGACTTCGTGGCGGCGCAGTCCCGCACAGGAGAAGAAGCTGGGCCAGTCCCCGGTGTATCTGCCGCTGGAACACGATCCGGCCCGCTCGGCCTGGCGAGGCATCGCAGCCCTCGTCGCCGACCGCCTGGAGAGCGGTGGCGGGAGCGAAGCGGCGCCACGCCTCCGGCCCGGGATTCTCGAGTGGGTGGCCCGACTGGTGACCGACCGCCACCTCCCCCGCCACTCGCTCATCCGCACCAGGCTGGTGGGCGTCAGTTACGGCACCCAGCAGTCCGTGATCGACGAGGTCGTCGACGACCGCCTGGAGATGCCCGTCGTCCTTCTTCACCAACAAGACCGTAAATACGCCCAGCAGGCTGTCGCCGCCGCTGAGGAAGCCGATCGGGCGGTTCGCATCCTCGGAGATCTGGCGACTGACCTGGCCCGGGCCGTGGGTTCCGAGGAGGAGGGCCCCAAGTCGGCCGCGCGGACGACCGGCTTCGACGCACTGGAGTATCCGTACCGGCAATGGCTGGCCGAAATGGCCAAGGCCTCGGACCCTTTCGAACATCGGCAGGCATGGCAACGCGAGGTTCGAGGGACGGTGAATCGTCTCGGTGATCGTCTCATCGCCGCCGCGGGTGACGCTGCGTGGGAGGGACGGGTCTACACGGACCGAAAGAACGTGACTCACTGGCTGAACACGGGCCTCGCAGACCGGTGGTTCCGGGGACGTCTCGCCAGAGAGCTTGCTGACCCCGACGCCGCTGATAGCGGCGGCCGCCCGGACACCGACCAACCCGCGACCGAAGCGAAGGTGCAGGCATGACGACCGTCTCCGCCCCGGCCAAGGAGCCCAGCGTGAGTGCGCGCATCGCCGAACTCACAAGGGCGAGTATCAGCGACTGGCAGAGGGGCTATCTCGCCGACGAGTCGCACTCCGTCGCCGCCCTCGCTCGCCTGCGCCGTGGCGCGGGCCGGGAAGCGGGGGAACTGCCGGATCTGTGGAACTTGATCGACACCAGCGCCCTGCACTCCCAGGAGGTGAACGGGCCGAGGCCACTGAGCGAGCCTGAGGCGGTGCGCGCCGAGAACGCGGTGTACGCGGCGCTGACCCTGTGGGCATTCCACCAGCAGTCCCGCGGCGAGGGCATGCACCGGCGCCACTCCCCCGGGCAGCCGACCGGCCTCGGCGCGGCCGTGCGGCGGCTGATGCCACCCGATGCCATCGACGAGCCCGTACGCAAACGCCTGGTCCGCGCCGGAACCGCGCCGGACCTGGTCTCCCTCGCTCAGCGGCTGCGCGACATCGTCGCCCTGTTGCGTCGGGAGAGCGTCCCACTCGACTACGGCCTGCTGGCTGGTCAGTTGTACGTGTGGCAGTGGCCCGACGGTCCGCGCGCCGTGCGCCGTGCGTGGGGCCGTTCCTTCCACACCCCGCCACGCAGGCCCCGCCAGCCCACAGGCGACAACCCCACCACCCCGCACACCGACAAGGACCTCTCGTGAACCGCATCTTCCTGGACCTGCACGCCCTGCAGACCGTCCCGCCGAGCAACCTCAACCGGGACGACACGGGCGCACCCAAGACGGCCGTCTACGGCGGTGTCCCGCGCGCCCGGGTCTCCAGCCAGGCATGGAAGCGAGCCATCCGCGCCTACTTCGCTGACGAACACCTTCTGGATCCAGCCGAGTTGGGCGTGCGCACCAAGAAGGTGGTGGAGCTCCTCGCAGACCGGATCGAAGGGCTCGACGGCGCCGTGGACCGGGAAGCGGCACTGAAGCTGGCCGACGAGACGGTGAAGGCGGCCGGCTTCAAGACCGAGGTCCCCAAGCGCAAGGCCGGCCAGGCGAAGAAGAACGAGGACCCTGACGCCCCGGCCCCCGCACCGGAGAGCAAGTACCTGGTCTTCCTGAGCTCCCGGCAGCTCGACGGTCTGGCACACCTCGCCCTCCAGGGTGCCGCGGACATCACGGCGTTCCTGAAGACCAAGGAGAACAAGGCCCGAGCCAAGGAGATCGCGGACACCCGGCACTCCGTCGACATCGCCCTCTTCGGCCGCATGGTCGCCGACATCGCCGACATCAACGTCGACGCCGCCGTCCAGGTCGCCCACGCCATCAGCGTCCACCGCGTGGACAACGAATCCGACTACTACACGGCCGTCGATGACGAGAACAAGGACGAGGAGACCGGCGCCGGGATGATCGGAACCGTCGACTTCAACTCCGCTACCCTCTACCGCTATGCGGCGCTCGGCGTGCACCAGCTCGCCGCCAACCTCGGCCAGGGTCTGCGTGAGGAAGAGCCGCGCACCGAGCCCGTGCGCCGTGCCGTCGAGGCGTTCGTGCACAGCTTCATCGCCTCGCTGCCCACGGGGAAGATCAACACGTTTGGGCACCACACGCAGCCTGACGCCGTCGTCGTCAAGCTCCGCACCACCCGGCCCATCAGCTTCGTGTCCGCATTCGAGGACCCGATCCGCAGCGACGCCGGTGGACACGTGCGTGGGGCCTCCGACCGGCTCGCCGCCTACGCGTTCGATGTCGAACGCGTCTATGGCGACCCGGAGACCACCCTGACGTGGGTGCTGCGCGTCGGCCCGAACACCCAGAAGCTCGCCGATCTCGGCACCCGGACCGAGACCCTGGGCGAACTCGTGGAAGCCGTCGGCAAGGCCGTGACCGAGCGCCTGGAGAAGCCCGAATGAGCGTGCTTGCCCTGCGTCTGGCCGGCCCCCTCCAGTCCTGGGGGGCCGCCTCCCGCTTCACCCGCCGCACCACCGAATCGGCACCGACAAAGAGCGGCGTCGTCGGCCTGCTCGCCTCCGCGGCCGGCATCGATCGCGACGACGAGACCCGCCTCGCACCGCTGGCCGCGCTGCGGTTCGGGGTCCGCATCGACCAGCCCGGCACACGGATCCGGGACTTCCAGACCGCGCACCACGCCGTGACCGAGGCATCAATGCCATTGTCAGAGAGGTTCTACCTCGCCGACGCCGTCTTCGTCGCCGCCGTCGAGGGCGACCACGCTCTGCTCACCAACCTGCGGGACGCACTGCGCACTCCGGCGTACCCGCCATTCCTCGGGCGACGCTCCTGCCCCCCCACCGAGCCCCTCTGCCTGGACCTGTACAAGGGCGCGCGGCTGGAAGACGTGCTGGCGAACGTGCCCTGGCAGGCCTCCGCCTGGTACCGAAAGCGCCGGCAAGCCCCGCAGAACCTCGTCGTGCTCCGTGAGATCGGCGCGGGTGAGTCCGCCAGGAACGCGGACGTCCTGCGTGACCAGCCCGTCAGCTTCGATGCCGCGCACCGCCGGCACGCCCTACGCACGGTCATCTCCGATCCGGTCCCCTTGCCCATCGCGGCCGACGGCAGCAGCACCGACGACCACGATCCGTTCGATGCCCTGGCTGCCCTGGAGGAAGAGAGCGACTGATGTTCATCTCCCGCTTCCGCGTCAACACTGCACGGCCCGGCGCCCGAAAGCTTCTCTCCTCACCGCAGGCCATGCACGCGGCAGTCATGTCGTCGTTCCCGCAGATCCTGCCCTCCGACAGCCCCGCTCCGGATTCGCCCCGGGTGCTGTGGCGTCTGGATCAGATGGCTCGCGCCGAGGTCCTGCTCTACATCGTCAGCCCCGGTCAGCCGGATCTGACGCACCTGGTCGAGCAGGCTGGCTGGCCAGCCGTCGTCACCCGCGAGAATCCCGGCTGGCAGAGCCGGGCCTACGCACCGCTCCTCGATCGTCTGACCGCCGGCGACCGCTGGTCGTTCCGGCTGACGGCGAACCCGGTGCACAAGATCCGCCGCAAGGAAGGCGAAGAGCAGAAGATCACCGCGCATCTGACGCCCATCCACCAGATGGGGTGGCTGCTCGACGACAGGCGCCAGGAGCGCCTCGGCTTCCGCGTCTGCGAGAAGCCCAACGACCGGCGGCTCCTTCCTGAGGGGACCACCCATCAGAAGCGGCCCCACCCCGGCGACCGGTACGAGCTGGCCATACGGGACACCCGCTCCCTGGCCTTCAACAGGTCCCGCGCCGCCGAGGGCCGTAGGGGGAAGCCAGTCACCGTCGTCACCGCCACCTACGAAGGGCACCTCGAAGTCACCGACCCCGACGCCCTGCGGCGTTCCCTCACCCAGGGCATCGGCCGGGCCCGCGCCTATGGCTGTGGTCTCCTCACCCTCGCACCTCTCGCGAGGAGTCCGCGCACAACATGACAACCGTATCCAAGCGCCCGGCCCTCAGTCCTCGGCAGCTCACCCGCACCGGCGACCGTCTCTCCTTCATCTACCTGGAGCGCTGCACCGTCCACCGCGACGCCAACGCGATCACCGCACAGGATGGGGAGGGCACCACACACATCCCGTCCGCGACGATCGGCACGCTCCTTCTCGGGCCGGGAACTCGCATCACCCATCAGGCCATGAGCGTCCTCGGCGAATCTGGTGCCGCCGTCTGCTGGGTCGGGGAACACGGAGTGCGTTACTACGCGTCCGGCCGCGCCCTCAGCCGCTCCTCGGCCCTTATGGAAGCGCAGGCCCGGCAGTGGGCCAACCCGCGCAGCCGTCTCGCCGTGGCCCGGGAGATGTATCGGTTGCGCTTCCCCGACGAGGACCCGGCTGGCTTGACCCGGCGTGAGTTACTCGGACGGGAGGGGCGACGGATGAAGGACTGTTACCGTGCCGAATCGTCCCGTGTGGGGGTCCCCTGGCGGGGCCGCCAATACGTACCGGGCGACTTCACCGCCGGAGACGCCGTCAACCAGGCCATCACCGCCGCTGCCCAGTGCATGTACGGCATCGCACACGCCGTCGTCACCTCTCTGGGATGCAGTCCGGCGCTCGGCTTCGTGCACTCCGGCCACGAGTTGTCTTTCGTCCTGGACATCGCCGACCTCTACAAGACGGAGATCGGCATCCCTCTTGCCTTCGACATCGCGGCGGAAGGAGAGGAGGACGTCGGCTCACGCACCCGTCGCGCCCTGCGGGATCGAATCAACGAGACCTCCCTGCTGAACCGTTGCGTCGACGACATCCGGCGCCTGCTGTTGGAGCCGGATCAGGCGAAGGCAGCCATCGACGGCGACCAGGACGTCGTGACCCTCCAGAGCGATGGCGGCCATCAGGTCCCTTCGGGTGTCAACCACGACGGCCCGGACGGATACCAGGACTGGGACTCTGCTGGAGGGGAAATCTGGTGACGGTCATAGTTCTCACCAACTGCCCCACTGGCCTGCGGGGCTTCCTCACGCGCTGGCTCCTGGAGATATCCGCGGGGGTCTTCGTGGGCAACCCCTCGGCCCGCATCCGCGACGTCCTCTGGAACGAGGTCCAGCAGTACGCCGGTCAAGGCCGAGCTCTGCTGGCCCACACCACCAACAACGAGCAGGGCTTCACCTTCCGCACGTTCGACCACCAGTGGCACCCCATCGACCACGAAGGGGCCACCCTGATCCAACGCCCCATCGCGAAGCCGCAGACCTCACCGATGCAGACCTCAGGTAGCCCACCGCCAGGTTGGAGCCGGGCCTCCAAGCGCCGCCGATGGGGGAGAGGCTAGACCCGGCCGCAGTGGACCAGCGACGCTCCGTGGCACGGGTTGGCGCTATCACGGTGTCGGGTGCCTTGGAGGCCGGGATGGGACCAGGCCCACGTCAACTACCTGTGGCCAATACGTCCTCGGGATGTGCTCCCCGGTTTCAGGGGAGCACATCCCGAAGAGCAGTGGCAACGCACGTACCCATCCCCGCTGGAGCGGGGAGCAAAAATCCTCGTCCCTGAGATCAGGACCATCCCCACGTCCGTGAGGAGCAGATCAGAGCACCACGTCAGTGCCACTAGGAGGGATCTCTCACCACTTCTTTGGCGACTCAGCCCCGCCGTCCGCCCAGCGTACAAGCGGAATTACCACCACGGCACAAAGAGCGCTCGCGAAGGCCGTCGCCACCGTCCACCGGATGCTGTCGTCTCCGGGCGCACCGAGCGGCAGTAGACGGCCCAACTGAAGGCCCAGACAGAAGGTGAGGACGACCGCACACCCGACGGAACCCCACCTGATGCACCTACGTAATCCCGACATCAGAGATAGCCTTCCTCTTCCCTCAGATCGTTGGAACCAGACCTTAAGGGGCTTCGGGAACGGTCGTCAATTAGGGCTGTTCCAGGGGTTGTTGGGGGCTCTCGCCGTATGCCCGACTGCTCCCATTGACCTCGGCGCCGACGTGCCCCTGGTTCCCGCAGCCGTCGTCCTGGCGCCTCCAGAGGCCATCTGTTCATGGCGATACCGGCCCACTACCTGTCAGGCAACTGCTCACCCCTGGAGTACAGGCCACCAAGGCGTCGGCGGCCACCAGTACATCTCCCACGTACTGCCAGCTCGAATCCCCGATTGACAGGCACACTCAGTAGCCTTGTGCCAGCTCGGGGACCTGCCGCATGGAAGGGGTTGCGATCGCGACACGTACCTGGCTGGCTGTCGTTCCGAGCCGTCCTTCCAGAACTGCTGGTCTTCGAGGTCCTTGAAGCGCGGGGAGAAGCGGTAGCGTCAGCTCACCTGTCTCGTACCGCCACAACGAATCGAGTGACCGGGCAGGCGGGCAGCCCGGAAGTACTTGCGTATCGGCTGCTCCCCGCGCCCGCGGGGATGGTCCCGCCTCGGGGTCGGCGTCTCCCTCGAACCACTCCTGTTCCCCGCGCCGCGGGGATGGTCCTTGGATCGACGGACGCTTCTCCTCGGTCAACGGCTGCTCCCCGCGCCCGCGGGGATGGTCCCCAGCGGGTGACCACGGCGTCCATGCCCGCAGGGGACGGACGGTCCCTGAGCAACGCACCCGAATTCTCGCCGACAACCGGGGGCTACCGTCAGCGTCCGCCCTGGGCTTTGTTCGACGTCACTGAGAGCGTGGTGGTGAACCGTGCTTTGGTTCTGCCTCGGAGGTGTGCGGTGCCGTCGTGAGGACCTCGTGCGGGTTACCGATCTCATTCAGCGAAGCATCGATGCTGGGTAACTTCCCGTACGTGAGAAGGGCGGTTGTTCCACACTGTGGTGGAACAACCGCCCTTCTCTGCGTTCTGCGCCCGCTGTGCGGGGTGCTCGCCCTCACTCCTCAGGTCCGGCGAGTTCGAAGTCGTCCTGGGTCAGCGCGCTTCGCAGCCGCTGCTCGGCGATGTCGGCGTAGTGCTCGGAGAGTTCGACGCCGATGAACCTGCGGCCTTCGCGCAGGGCGGCGACGCCGGTCGTGCCGGAGCCGGCGAAGGGGTCGAGGACCGTGCCGCCCGGTGGGCAGATCTTCACCAGCTCCTGCATCACTTCCACGGGCTTCTGCGTGATGTGCATGCGGCCCTTCCTCGGCTGGCTCGCGGTGTAGAGACCAGGCAGGTAGACGGGGTTCCGGTCGGAGTCGACCAGGCCCTTGGTGCCCCAGACGATGTACTCGCAGGACTGCTTGAGCCGTCCCTTCTGCGGTCGTGAGACCGGCTTGTGCCACGCTGCGACACCGCGCCAGGTCCAGCCTGCGGCCTGCAATGCGTCTGTTGTGGTGGGCAGTTGCCTCCAGTCGGTGAAGACGAGCGCTGCGCCCGACTCGACGGTTGCCCGGTAGGACTCCGTGAGAAGGAGGGTCAGCCAGTAGCCGTACGAACGCTGGTCACGGTTCTCGCCGGGGAAGTTGGCGAGGTCGTGTTCGGTGTCGCCCGAGGTGTACTTCGCGCGGGCGCTGCGGCCTGTTCGTTCGCTGCTGGTTCGGCCGCCGCTGTTGTAGGGCGGGTCGGTGATGACGGCATCCACGCTGTTGTCGGGTATGTCGGCGAGGGCGGTCAGCGCGTCGCCTCGGTGAAGGGTGAACGGCATTGTGCGGTTCTCTCTTTCCGCGGGGATGGTCGTGCGCCTTATTCCGTACTCGCGGAATTCTGCACACGTCGGCGTGAGTCGCTCCCGGAGGCCGCAGAAGCAACCTCCTGGGGAGAGCGACGGGTTGGAGGGTAACCGCCTTTTCCGGCCGCACCTACTGATGCACGGCCTCCATGTGACGGGGCCCGACTGTCAGGCAAGGTGTCGTTTGGTGTGGCCGGAGTTCGTCTCTACAGTCTCGCCGTGTTCGACGGACGGGACTCAGCTCCTGCGCTGTTGAGCTGTGCTGATGCGCGTTGCCTCGTCCAAGTGGCGGCGCGGGCAGCACTCGTGAAGCTGCCTGACATTTCGGCCGGTGAGATTTTCTGTGTGGCGTGTGAGATTACGAGCGCGGCTGGCTGCCGTTCTCCGTTAACGGGGTTCTCAGAGGTCGGGAGTTAGTCGCTCCCGACCTCTGGACCCTCCATTCCGTGATCTCGGGTGATGTGAATTCCCGACCAATGCGGTTCCAGTGACCTTTTCGACGAGAACGCTGGTGCTGCACTGCCTACGAGTAAGGAGCTGCTGATGCAGCATGCCCAGGCGCGCCCTTCCCCGGAGTCCGGCTCCTGCACCCGCCGCACGGCGGACGGCTCGCGACCGTGAAGGTGGGGGCGGCGATAGTCGGCGCCGTGGCTCTAGGCCCGCTGCTGCTGATCGCCCCACTGGCAGTAGCTCTGGCTGGTGCGAGCAGCGCCCAGGCTGCCTGCACGGGCAGCGAGGCGGTGGATTACGCAGCGGTCGCCGAGCAGGTCGAGTCGATCTTCGAGGGCGGCAGCAAAGCCACGGTGTCGGTCCCAGAGCTGGGCGATCCCGCGGAACAGATCCCGAACGCCATGACGATCCAGGCCACCGGCGTCGCGATGAAGGTGCCGGCTCGGGGACAGATCGTTGCTCTGGCCACGGCCCTGCAGGAGTCGGGGCTGCGGAATCTGGACTACGGCGACCGGGACTCGCTCGGTCTCTTCCAGCAGCGACCCAGCCAGGGCTGGGGAACGTCCCAGCAAATCCGTGATCCGGTGCACGCCTCGACGACGTTCTACGAGGCGCTGCTGAAGGTATCGGGCTGGCAGTCCATGACCGTCGCGCAGGCCGCGCAGGCGGTCCAGAAGAGCGGCTTCCCCGACGCCTACGCCAAGTGGGAGTCGCTGGCCACAGCTCTCCAGAAGGCCCTCGCCGAGTCACTGTCACCGGAGTCGAGTTTCAGCAAGAGCGACAAGGGTGAGCAGACGGATTCGTCGCCTGGCGGGTGTGCCACGGGTGAGGACGGGGCCAAGTTCGGTCCGATTCCCGTCGGCTCCGTCCCCAGGGGCTACGAGATCCCGGTCGATGCGCCCAAGTCGATCCGTACGGCGATCCGTTGGGGTCTCGGTCAGCTCGGCACTCCGTATCAGTGGGGTGGCGCGTGCGCCGATCCGCACGGCCAGGACCCGATGGGCCGCTGTGACTGCTCGTCGCTGATGCAGGCGTCGTACAAGGCTGGTGGCATCTCGATCTCCCGGACCACGTACACGCAGGTCAAGGAGGGCAAGGCAGTCAGTGTCGATGCTCTCAAGCCGGGCGATCTCCTCTTCACTCGCGGCACGGCCGAAGTCCCGGAGCACGTCGGGATGTTCATCGGTGACGGCCTGATCCTGCATGCGCCGCGTACCGGTGACGTGGTCAAGATCTCGACCCTCGCCGAGTGGCGTCCGAACGTCGTCGCCGCCCGCCGGATCGTCTGACCGGCTTTTCCGCTCCCCTACCGCTCCGCCTCTTCCGGGCCTTCACTGGCCCAAAATCACACAGGAGTCCCAGTGAAACTCGTTCAGCACGCCCAGATCCTGGCGTACAACCCCGGCATCACGCCGAGCGAGGGCGGCCTGCCCGGCCTCGACGTCCTCAAGAAGGTCATGGGCAGCATCAACCTGTTCGGCATCATCGCCGCGGTCGGTGCCCTCGCCGTCTCCGCCCTCGTTTGGGCCTGGGGCCACCACAGCGGCGGCCACCAGGCGGAGGCGAACGGTAAGAAGGGCACGGTCGTCGCCGCTGGCTGCGCTCTGTTGCTCGGCGCGGCCAACGGCATCGTCGCGTTCTTCTCGGCGATGGGGACGCAGGTTCACTGATGCCGAAACAACGTTTCCCTTCCGCCAGGGAGCGGACGTACCGGGCCCCGTCCTCTGTTCTGCGTCGCGCCTTGATCGGGGGCATCGTCCTCGCTGTTCTGCTGGCCGTCGCCGGTCTGGTCGCGTATTTCACTCGTACGGAGAACCCGGCCCCGGCGAAGGCCGCCCCCGCGCCAGCGTCCTCCTCGGCGTCTCCCTCCCCGGCTGCTGAAGCTCACGCCAGGGAGGCCGTGGCCGCGCCGCCCAGGACGTCCGATCCGATCGAGTTCGCCAAGGCCGCCACCAAGGTCCTGTGGACCTACGACACCCGGTCCTTCTCACAGGCCGAGCACCTGGCCGGCCTCAAGCGATGGATGACCGAGGAGAAGAAGTACGCCGACTGGAAGTCGGTCACGGACCAGGTGCCCAGCGCGGTGCTGTGGTCACGGATGCGCGACAACGGGCAGCACGCCAGCGCCACAGTCGGTGAGGGCCACTTCCCACAGGCGTTCAAGACCGCCCTGGCCCAGGACCCCGGCGCGATCACCGAGGCATACGCCTACGCCGTCACGGTCACCGGCAAGCAGTCCATCACCTGGAAGGGCTCGGGCGCCGGAGCAGAGTCGCGCTCCACGACCCTCGCCGTCCAGTGCCGCCCCCACCGCGACTGCGCCCTCGTCGGCGTGCTGCCGAACGTGGCGCCGTGATCACCACCAACTCCCGAAAGGAGGTGCCCTCATGGGGGCTTGCGACCTGCCTGTGATGCAGACGGTCTGTAACACCATCGGTGGCGTCGTCGGGTCCACCGGCGAGGCGGTCACCGACGGCATCGGCGCCTGGATCGCCAAATCGATGGGCGAGTTGGCCCAGGCCGCGGCGGATCTGGCCTCGAAGGCCGTCGACAAGACCACGGCCATCGACCTGAACGCCGAATGGTTCCGGAGCAACTACGAACTGATCCTGCCCATCGGACTCGTCCTCACCGTCGGCACCTTCTGTCTGCAGCTCACCCGCGCCGCTTGGCGCCGGGACGAACGCGCTCTCGTTCAGGCGCTGTACGGCACCGTGGCCGGGGTCCTGTTCGCCTTCGCCGCCATCGCCTGCACCACCGTCGCGCTGACCGTGGTCGACGCGCTCAGTGCCGGCTTGTTCAAGGCGGCGAACAGTTCGGTGGACGACGCCGTCCGCCGCATCATCGAGGTCAACAGCCTGGGTCCGATGTACGCGTTGGGCTGGACGATCCCCGCCATGGTCGGCCTCGGCTGCGCTGTCGGGGCGTTCCTGTACTGGGCTGTGATGGTCGCCCGCAAGGTCGGCATCCTGATCCTGGTGACGCTGGCCGTGTTCGCCGGGGCCGGTGGCGGCTGGGAGGTTGCCCGGCGCTGGCGGCGTGGCTGGATCGAGGCGACTGCGACCCTGGTCGTCAGCAAGCTGTTGATGACGATCGTGTTCCTGCTGGGCGTTTCGGCCATGGGCAAGACCGACGCTTCCGACGGGCTCAGCGCTCTGGCGGATGCCATGGCGGGCATCGTCGTGATGGTGCTGGTGATGCTGTGCCCGTACGCGACCTACCGGTTCGTGCACTGGGCTGCCGACGGATCGGGCCATGGCGACCTGCACCGTACGGGCGTTGCGGGGATGGCGGTGACGGCCGGTGCGGCGAAGACAGCGGGACAGCTGGCGGTCCAGGCCGGCACGGGGATGCGGGCTCCGCAGGGGCCGGCGAAGGTGCCGGGCCAGGGCTGGGGCGGCGTCGCCTCCGGGATCGATCCGACCGGCGGATCCGGCGGTGATGCCAAGCCGAAGCAGACCCACTTCCGCTTCGGCGAGGACCCGGGCGCGACCGGTGACAAGGGGCGGGCGTTGATCCGTCGTCCTCCGACAGACGGCGACCGCGGAGTCCCGCTCATCCGACGCCCCAGCGAGAGCCAGGGGGCCGACTCGGCGCCGGCGGTCTCCGAGCCGACGTCACAGGGCGCCTCGGTCGCGCCGCCGCAGGTCACGCACCTGGACCCGCCGGCACCGCGGCGGAGCGGTCCGCCTCCACAGGGCAAGGGCGCCTCGGTCTCACCCCCGCAGGCAACGCACCTGGGGCCGCCGACACGACAGCGCAGCGGTCCGCCTCCACAGGGCGGTGCCACCCCGCAGCGGTTGGTCTATCCCGGAACAGCGGATCGATCGGGCTCGTAGCCCGCAGCTGACGGGGCGGGCCGAGACCCCGCCCGACCTGCCCCGTCTATCTCTTCTTCCTTCTCTTCACGCTCCAAGGACGGCTTCGCCATGCTCTCCGACACTCCGCACCCCGATGGTCCGCCCACCGTCAGGTTCCCTCACCGCTCGCGCCGGGGCGTGCTGCTCGGTCTCTCGACCCCTCAACTGATCGTCGTCGCTGTCTGCGGCCTGCTCCTGCTCGGGGTGTTGCTCACCTCCGGCGTGAGCGGAGCGCTCAAGCTCGTACCGTTGTGGGCCCTTGTCCTCGCGGCTGTCCTCGTCCGTCACCGCGGGCGCGCGCTGGCCGACTGGGCGCCGATCGCAGCCCGATACGCGCTCCGGCGCTTCCGGGGCCAGCTGATCTGGCTCGCCCGGCCGTCCACCCGGCCGCAGCGGGAGGGCCTGCTCCACTTGCCCGGCACGGGCGCGTCCCTGCGGGTGATCACCTCGCCGGACGGCCGCCTCGGCGCGGTACACGATCCGCACCACGGCACCCTCACCGCCGTGGTGAAGGTCTCCTCGCGTGCCTTCGCCCTGCTCGACCCCGTCACCCAGAGCGGCAACGTCTCCGGCTGGGGTCGCACCCTGGCCGCGCTCTCGCGCACCGGGCACATCGCCCGCGTCCAGGTCCTGGAGCGCACCATCCCCGACTCCGGCGACGCTCTCAACCGCTACTGGCACGAGCACGGCAACACCCAGACCGCGCTCGCCGGACCGCTCTACAGCGATCTGCTGGCAGCCGCCGGACCGGCCGCCGCACCCCACGAGGCGTACGTCGCCCTCGCTCTCGATCTCAAGGCGGCCCGGCGCCTGATCAACCAGGCGGGCGGCGGGCTCACGGGAGCCTTCGCCGTCCTGGCCCAGCTCGCCTCGACCTTCGACCAGTCCGCCCGTACTTCCGGCCTCATGCCTGGTGGTTGGCTGTCCGCGCGTGAGATCGCCGCCGTGGTCCGCACCGCCTACGACCCCAAGGCGTCGGCCGCCCTCGACCGGTGGTCCGACTCGGACCGTCCGCAGGCCGATCCCGCTGCCGCCGGGCCGGTCGTCCTGGTCGAGAAGGCGGACCGTATCCAGACCGACTCGGCCCATCACGCCACGTTCTGGATCGAGAACTGGCCGCGCATCGAGACCAACCCCGGCTTCCTCCACCAGCTCCTGTTCACCGCCGGCGTGCGCCGCACCCTCTCGCTGACCTACGAACCCAAGGGACTGGACGCCGCCCTCAAGGACGTACAGCGCAAGAAGGCCACCGTGATCGCGGACGCCACCGAGCGGGCCCGCAAGGGCCAGGTCGACTCCGAGGAGGACTCGGTCGAGTACGCCGACATCAAGCAGCGCGAGCGCCAGCTCATCGCCGGGCACTCCGACGTCGCACTCACCGGACTGCTCACCGTGAGCGCGGACACCAGCGAGGACCTCAACGCCGCCTGCGCCGCCATCGAGACCGCGGCCGTCGCCGCCCTCGTCGACCTGCGTCTGCTGACCTGGCAGCAGGCCGAAGCCTTCACCAACGCCGCTCTGCCGCTCGCCCGCCCGTAGCGCAGCCCAGCACCACCGACCGCGCTCTACCGAAGGGCACCCCATGCCAACCGAGCCCCTTCCCGAACTGGCCACGGACTTCGTCCCGTTCGCCACCGCCGCGCTCGACTTCCACCGGGCCATCAACATGCCCGTCGCCCCGGTCGCCGCGAGCCGCACCGAACTGGACACCCTGCACGCCCACCTGGTCGCCCTGTACGGGCTGCTGGACGCGCACACCGCGCGTACCTCCCCCGTGGCCACCGTCGAAGGCGACCGCCTGAGGGCCTGCCGCGTCCGGCTGTGGCAGGCAGCCGAGCAACTCCACGCCGCGTACCACGCCGCCCCGCAGCGACTCACCGGCCGCCTCCCTTCCCGTGAGGAGTGCCGGGCCCGTCTTCCCGAGGGCGCCCCCGACCTCACCGTGTGCCAGCGCCACCTCGCCACCGCCGCCCGCGTCCGCCGTGACCACACCCCGGCCGACCTGCGCGACCCCTTCACCGGCCTCACCCGCCACTGACCACCGGAGCACCACCGCCATGCCCACCCGAACCACCCGCGCCAGCGCCAGCCCGCTGTTCGTCCCCCGCAAGACCGACCACCGCACCGCCCGCACCGCACGCGACCAGTTCGCCGCCGCCCGCAACAAGGCCCGCCACGCGGCCCGGCCAGAAGCCCGCGGTGCCGAGACCGGCATCGACCGCGAGTTGCGCGCCACCTACCCGTCCACCGGGCGCCCCGGTCCTGCCTCCGCCCGTGGCGGCCGTCTCAAGCTCCCCGCCCACCGGATGACCACCGCCACCGCGTCCGGCGCCTACCCCTTCCTCGCCGAGGGCGGCCTGGGCGCCCAGGGCATCTACGTGGGCCGCGACGTGCACGCGGAGGCCGCCTTCACCTACGACCCGTTCGCGCTGTACGGGCGGCTCGACGGCTTCACGAACCCGAACATCCTGCTCGCCGGGATCATCGGCATGGGCAAGTCCGCCCTGGCCAAGTCGCTCGCCGTGCGCGCCGTGGCCTTCGGCTACCGCATCTACGTGCCCTGCGACCCCAAGGGCGAATGGACCGTCGTAGCCCAGGCGTTGGGCGGGCAGACCATCGCCCTCGGTCCCGGCCTTCCCGGTCGGTTGAACCCTCTGGATGCCCCCGCCAGGCCGTTCGGCGTCAGCGAGGAGGACTGGGCGGGCGAGGTCCGCAAGCGGCGCCTGCTTCTGCTCGGCTCGCTCGCGAAGACGGTTCTGCGGCGTGACCTGCACCCGATGGAGCACACCGCCCTGGACGTGGCACTCGACCAGGCAGTCGTACGCGCCGAAGCAGCCGGGACCACCCCGCTGCTCGGTGACGTGGCGTACGTGCTGGGCTCCCCCGAGCGGCTCGACGCCGCACTCGGTGACCTGTCCGGACGCCTGGGCCTTGCGGCCGAGGACCTGGCCCACGCGCTGCGGCGCCTCGTGCACGGCGACCTGGCTGACATGTTCGACGCTTCGAGCACCGTGGCCTTCGATCCGGCCGCGCCGATGCTCTCCATCGACCTGTCCAGGCTCGGCGGTGCCGGCGACGACACCGCACTCGTCCTTGCGATGACCTGCGCCTCCGCGTGGATGGAGTCCGCGCTCGCCGACCCCACCGGCGGACGGCGCTGGGTGATCTACGACGAGGCATGGCGCGTGATGCGGCACGTCGCTCTGCTGGAACGCATGCAGAGCCAGTGGAAGCTCAGCCGAGGGCTCGGCATCGCCAACATGATGGTCATCCACCGCCTCAGCGACCTGCTCACCGCGGGCGACGCCGGCTCCCGGGGCCGCGCACTGGCCGAGGGCCTGCTCACCGACTGCTCCACCCGCATCATCTACCGCCAGGAAGCCGACCAACTCGCTTCCGCGACTGCCCTGCTGGGCCTCACCGGAGTCGAGACCCAGGCCGTCTCCGCCCTCACCAAGGGGCGCGGTCTGTGGAAGGTCGCAGGCCGGTCGTTCATCACTCAACATCTGCTCCACCCGGACGAGCACGAGCTGTTCGATACCGACGCCCGGATGCATGCCTGAGTGGTCCGTTCGCGATCAAGGCCCTCCTGGGGAGCCGACGCATCGTCTCGACTCCCCGTCTCCGCCCCCATACAGGAAGTCACGTCCATGCACATGAAGCGCATGATCCGCCGCAGCCTGCGCCGCCTCGCCCAGCTCTATGCCGACACCGCCCAGGCCAACACCGCACACGGCCAAACCCACATGGTTACAGACCCGTTCGGTACACCGGAGGCGAGCCGACGAGTGTCGGCGCGACATCCCGCCGCCGCAGTCGAGTACCGCCCAGTTCCCACCACCCCGCAGCCGGTCCACGCCTGCTCAACCGCACACACCAAGGAGCCCTCGCGATGACTCTGCAAGTCGAACCGGACGTCACCTTCGGAATGCACCCCGACTTCGGGGTGGCCGCCGCCGTCGCGGACGACCGCCCGTTCCTGGACGAAGTCCTGCGCAAGCACCACTTCCGCCACAGCCGGCACCTCGACGTCTACCTGCTGCCAGTCGGCACTCCTCACAACACGGCGGTGCGTACCGTGGCCAGCGCGACCCGCGAATTCCACGATGCCGGTTACTCCGTCGCAGCCGATCCCAGGATCATGATTCCGCCACCGGTCCCGACTCCGAACGGAGTCCCGGCGCGGGCGCCCCAACCCGGCCAGTCTTTGACCGCGTTGACCGGGCAACTGCACGATCTGCGCCGCGCGGCGGACGTCTCCGAGGTCCTGGGCGAGATCCTCGACGAACACCACGGTGTCGTGCCCGACCTGGAGGAGTTCATCGACACGGCCGCCGCCTGGTGCGAGCAGCTTGGCACGTCCAATGGTCACGAGCTGGGCCTTCACCTGCGCAACATCGCTCATCACGTCGCCTTTCTCGGTGACCAACTCGACGGCGCCCAGGTCGAACTGGCCGTAATGCCGGAGGCGACTCCCGAGAACGCCCCGCCCCTGGCCGAGGTGTCGTTGCGGGATCGGCAGGAGTGGCTCCGGGTCACGAACACCGCACGAGCGCGCGTCGCCGTGGCGTCGTCCCCCAACCGCCCGGCTACCTCCCCGAAGCATCAGGGCAACGACGCAGTGCCGCGTCCCCAGGACGCCTCAGCCAGCCCAAGTCGCACCCGCTGATCCCCCTTTCCTCGACGCTCAAGGAGTCCGTCGCATCGCTGTGAAGAAGCTCTGGACCATCGACCACGCCTGTGGCCACACCAACGAAGCCGACCTCTCCGACCGTCCCGCCGACCGGCGTGCCGGGTACGCCCGCTGGCTCGCCGACCGTGACTGCTCTGTTAACTGCACCATCCTCGCCTCGTTGGTCACTGCGTAACAGGCCGCGATCAAGGAGCAAGTGATGGGTGTACGCGATGAGTTGATGGAGGGCCGCGGGGCCATCCCTCGCCTTGGACGAGTGGTGGAGGTGAACCGGGCACATCCGCCGTACGCGATGCTCGATGCGACGGGGGCCGAGGTCGAGCCGGTCACCGCGTTTCTGCGGGACCTGGCGCTTGGGGATTCCAGCCCGCTGACCTGCCGCAGCTACGGCTACGGGATGCTGCGGTGGTTCCGCCTGCTGTGGCTGCTGGGCACCGGGTGGGAGCGGGCGACGGAGTCGGAGGTCGCGGTGCTGACGGGTTGGCTGCGCTCGGCCGCCAACCCGCAGCGTCAGCGGCACCGGGCCGATGCTCCGGTGGCCGGGACGGTCAATCTCCGCACGGGCAAGGCATCCCTGGGCGCCGGGTACGCGCCACGCACCATCAATCACGCTCTGACGGTGATCAGCGGGTTCTACGAGTTCCACGCGCATCAGGGCCGCGGCCCGGTCGTCAACCCGGTGCCGCACTCGGCTCAGCGGCGCCGCGCGCTGGGGCACCGCAGTCCGCTGGAACCTACGCCGGTGGTGGGCCGGGCCCGGCTGCGGCAGCGAGTGTCCGACCGGTCGCCGCGGTCGATTCCCGACCGGCTGTGGGACGAACTGTTCACCGCGATGAACTGCGACCGGGACCGGGCACTGCTGGAGATCTTCGTCGCCAGCGGCGCACGCGCCAAGGAACTCCTCGGCATCACCGTCGGCGACATCGACTGGTCCGGCCAGCGGATCTATGTGATCACCAAGGGCACCCGGGCCAGGGAAGCGGTCCCGGTCTCCCCGCAGGGCCTGTTCCGCCTGGCCCTCTACCTCGACGCGGCCGGCACACCCGCCGATGGCGGACCCCTCTGGAGGGCCCGCCGAGGCCCCGACCGTCCGCTGACCTACTGGGCCATGCGCCGAGTCATGCAGCGGGCGAACACCCTGCTGGGAACGAACTGGTCCCTGCACGATCTACGGCACACCGCCGCCTACCGCATGGCCAACGGCGGGAAACTCACGCTCCCCGAGGTCCAGACGATCATGCGGCACGCCGACATCCAGACCACCAACCGCTATCTGTCCGTCCACATCGAGGAACTCTTCGACAAACTCACCGAGCACTACGCCACGCCCCGACCGGCCCGGCACTACCCCGCGGACTACGCCGCAGCGGACATCGAGGCGGTGTTCGGTGCCTGACCTCGCCCGTCCCACCACCGGAGTCAGCCGCCGCCACACCCACACCGGCGACGAACCGGCCTCCGCCTCCAGCCAGATCGAGGCCCAACCGGCCTTGGCGACCACCGTGCCGCGCCCCTTCGGGGATCTGTCCACCGCCACGCCACTGCTCATCGGCCAGCTCGCGCACGACGCCTCGCCGGCAGCCTCCGCGCGGACCGCCGAACAGCACCGGGCCTCCACCCGGCGCGTCCTGGCCTACCTGGGCGGGTTCGAGGGCAACACCTGGCAACAGCGCTGGGATGCCAGCCCGCTGGGCCGCGGCGAGATCACCGCCGCTGACCTGGGCACCAACCGGACCGGGCAGAAGTACAGCGTCGGCGTCAGGGCTCTGTTCTGCCTCCGCATCGTCCAGCCGACGCTGTTGGTGATGAAGAAGCACAACTTCAACGGATTCCCCGCCCAGTTCATCGCTGCCCAGAACGACCCCCTGCTGGAGAAGTACGCCGCCCAGGTCGCTCACCATGACTTCTCCTGGCCCCACAAGCGCGAAGCGCTCTTCGACGTGTGTTGCCTGCTCGCGGTCCAGGGCATCGGCTTCGCCGACCTCACCCCGGCGGCCCTGCTCCACCACGCCCACGCCTCACGCACGGCAAAGGCTGTTCTGCGGCCCGGCAAGAAGGACGCCAACGTGTTCGCCGGGCATGCTGCCTGGAACGTCCTGCACGCCATGGGCCACTTCGCACCCAGCACACCCGCCACCCTGCGTCAGGCCCTACACCGCGGCCAGCTCACTCTCGAGGAACTCGTCGACCGCCACACCATCCGCAACCAGAGCGTCCGCCGGCTCCTGCTCGACTACTTCCACCGCCGCAAGTCCGACACCGACTACGCCTCCCTGGTCCACCTCGTCCGCAACGTCGCCCACCACTTCTGGGTCCGCATCGAGGAGATCAACCCCGGGCAAGCCGACCTGCACATTCCGGCCGACCTCTACAGCGCCTGGCGCCGGCAGATCGCCGTCCGCCTCGACGGCAAGCCCCGTATCGGTGTCGACACCATCGTCATCGCCGTCCGCAGCTTCTACTACGACCTGCACACCTGGGCCGCCGACGAACCCGAACGCTGGGCTCCCTGGGTCGCCTCATGCCCTGTCCCGCCCAGCGAACTACGCGGACTGGCCAAGCGCCGCCGCCGGATCAACGAGCGGTCCGCCGACCGAACCCGTCTGCGCCAACCACTCCTACCTATCCTCGTCCGACACGTCGAGGAGCGCTACGACCACACCCGCACCCTCCTGGAACACGCCTCAGCAGCCGCCACCGACACGCCCTTCACCCACGGAGGCCGCACCTACCGCCGCGTCCTGACCGAAGAAGACCGCACACTCGCCCGCGGCGGCCACCGCACACCCGTCCGCGTCCGGGACGACACCGGGCAGCTGGTCCAGATCGAAGCAGAAGAAGAGACAGCCTTCTGGGACTGGGCCGCAGTCGAAACCCTGCGTCACTCAGGTGCCCGCATCGAGGAGATGTGCGAGGTCAGCCACCTCAGCATCCGCCACTACCAGCGCAACAACGGCGAGATGGTCGCCCTCCTGGTCATCAGCCCGTCCAAGACCGACCGCGAGCGCGTCATCCCGATGTCCGCCGAACTGTTCCACGTCATCGCGTCCGTCATCCGACGGCACACTCGCGACGGCAGCCCGGTCCCGATCCTGCGGCGCTTCGACCCGCACGACAAGGTCTGGAGCCCGCCGATGCCGTTCCTGTTCCAGCGCAAGATCGGCTCCACCCGCAGCGTGATCAGTCCCGTGACGGTCCTCCACATACTCGCACGACGCTGCACGGACCTCGCTGAACACCATCGCGCGTTCCGCTCAGTCAAGTTCACCCCGCACGACTTCCGCCGCATCTTCACCACCGAGCTCGTCAACAGCGGACTGCCCATCCACATCGGCGCCACCCTGCTCGGCCACCTCAACATCCAGACCACCCGCGGCTACGTCGCTGTGTTCGACGAAGACGTCATCCGCCACTACCTCGCCCACCTCAACGAACGCCGCCAGCTCCGCCCCGACCACGAATACCGCGACGTCACCAGCGACGAGTGGGACGAGTTCGAAGAGCACTTCGACAAGCGCAAGGTCGAACTCGGCGCATGCGGGCGCCCTTACGGCACCCCCTGCCAGCATGAACACGCGTGCATCCGCTGTCCGATGCTCCAGGTCAGCCCGAAGATGATCAGCCGGCTTGACGACCTGGAAGCCGACCTCATCACCCGCAGAGCCCGCGCCCAAGCCGAGGGCTGGGCCGGTGAGCTCGAAGGGCTCGACCTCACCCTCCAGCTCCTCCGCGCCAAGCGCGACGACACCCAACGCCGAACCCAACGCCCCACCGTCGACCTCGGGATCCCCACCCCACGCACCGCAGGAGCCCTGGCCGACAAGGCCGTCACCAACTGAACCAGGGCGCCGCACAGGAGGGGCCACCCGACGACCAGCATGATGTCGTCATGGACACGCATCCCCTCCGGCTCTTCACTGACGGCCTGTTGCTTCGTGAATGGACAAGTGACGATCTCGCCGTCATGCAAGAGCTGTTTGACGACCCCGATGTCGCATACCGGACCCCTTTAGAGTCACCGTTCGACCAGGCCGCCGCAGTGCGATACCTGCACAGCGCACAACGAGCTCGGCGGGACAACAACCGGATCCACCTGGCCATCACCACCGATGGACGCCAGGCACTGGGAGAAATCCTGCTCAATCGGACTACCGGCGGCATCGGCTACATCGTCGGCGCCACTCACCGCGGTCAAGGGCTCGCAGCACGCTCTCTCCGAATGATGACCGACTTCGCCCACACAACTGCCGGTCTGCCGAGAGTGACCCTGGAGATCGAACTGGACAATCACCCCAGCATCGCCGTCGCACGATCTGCTGGCTTCCGCCAATCTAACTCGCCCCACGAGACCGTCACTGACAAGGGCCGGACCTACGACCTGCTCACCTGGGAACACAACCTGATCCCAGCCGACCGAGATTGAGACCGGCTCTCATCATGCTCGGGCCCGCGGACCCGACCGATGCGCATGCTCGCGTCCCCTCGCGCTGCGGCAGCCCTGACGGGCTGCCGCAGCCGCCCAGTGACATCAATTCTTATCGACGTTGATCACGACAAGGCGCCTTGAGTGACTCCCGAACTCACGTCGAAACGACATCCGCGGAGACTGACGCAGCCAGGGAGCCCCATGACCACGCCGATACGCACCCATCCGAGTGAAGTGCAGATAAGCACCGACTGCTGGCGGGCCTCCCGTGAGGAAGACACCGAGGCCAAGGCTGAATGGCTCGCGAAGCAGAGGGCGACCGAGCAGGCCGAGGCCGAGGCGTGGTCCGAGCAGTACCGCATGCCCCCGCTGGACGGCGCCGACCGCGCGGTCGCCTGGGCCACGCGCTGTCGCCACCAGCTCGTCTCCGCCGCATACACCGCGCTCGTCGTCGAAGGAACGACGAGCGAGGCGGAGTGGGCGGCCGTCGAAGACTCCGCCCGGCCCCTGACCCGTGCCGGCTGGTGGATCGACCAGCGCGACGCCGACCCAGCGGACCTGCCCGAACTGCTGGAGGCCGCATCCGCGGGCGACCGGCCGACCGAGAACCCCCACTTCTGAACGGAACCCCCACGATGCCCACCCCGCCCGACGTCGTCATCACACGCCACCCGACCGGCGATGTCACCGCCGAAGGCGGAGACGAACTCGCCGTCGCTCTCCTCAAGCGGGCGGGCTTCGTCATCGAGACGACGCCCCTATCCTTCTGGTACCGCCTGCCCTGGGACATGGGCGAGGTCTGCGAAAACCAGATGGCCAGTCAGGCAGCCCATATGCTCACCACCGCCGGCTACCGCGTCGGCCTCGGCCCCGATCTGCGCGTCGGCGCTCTCACCACGCCCTCCGACCCCCAGGGCAAGCACGCCCAGGGCCAGCAGATCCTGCAGCTGACCGACGAACTCAACGGCGCCGAGACGTATGAGACCGCCGCCGATCTCACCCAGCACGTCCTCGATCCCAACGACGGCGTGCTCGTCCGCCTCAGCGAGTTCTTCGAAGCCGCCGCCGAGCAGGCCAAGGCATCCGAGACCGACGCCGGTTGGGACCTTTCGTACGACTTCGCGGAAGCCGCCGCTACGCTCACCTCCCTCGGCGAGGACCTCCGCGAAGCCTCCGGCCAGCTACGGGAACTCGATCGGCCGACGAAGCCGAGCTGGCAAACACAGGTCGCCAACTACTACGCGACCGCCCCAGCCACCAGGCGCACGGGAACGACCACCACCACGCCCGAGGCGTCCACTGCCGTTCCGCCGCCCACGCCCAGGCCGAACCGGACGCGCTGACCACCACCCCACCCCCACCGGCGTACCCGGACAACGCGGCCCGGCCGTGCCCTCAGCTCCCCTCCTCTTCCACCCGCCACAGCCGCCAGGAGGCCCACTCGTGATCGCCAGAAGAACCCGCCCTCAGCACACCGTCCAGCTCGCACCATGTAACGGGACCGCGCTTTGTCTCCTGCACGTACCAGCACACCCTCGACCACCACCGGCACCGACTTCCTGCTGTACCTGATGCTGTCCGTCGCCGCCCTCGGCATGGGTGCCGGGACTTTGGCTTGGCTGTTTGCCAACAGCGCCAACGCCCTCATCAACTCCGGCCCTTGGGCCCCATACGGGCCGACCACGGCGCTGCAGCATCCCCGTGAAGTCTGGCCGCACCTCCCGCAGCCCGTCCTCGTCGGCGCCTGCTACGTCCTGCCCGCACTCGTCCTTCTGGCCGCCGCGCTGATCGGTGTGAAGGTGTGGCTGCGTCTGCGCGGCAACCTCAAGGGGCTGGCCGACCAGCGCGATCTGGCCGACCTGATGCCGAAGAAGATCGCGGCCAAGGCGACCGACCTGCGCCCCAGCCTCAAGGGCACCAAGCCCAAGAACGTCGCACCCGACGACCGCGGCGTTCTGCTCGGCACGCTCTCGCCCGGCGCACGCGAGGTCCGCTCCTCGTGGGAGGACGTGATCCTGGCGATCATGGCGCCCCGGTCCGGCAAGACCTCCGGTCTGGCGATCCCGGCGATCCTGCGCGCGCCCGGACCCGTGCTGCTGACCTCCAACAAGGCTGCGCGTGACGCCTACACCGCCACGCTCGCAGCCCGCGGCGAGGCCGGCACGGTGTGGACGCTCGATCCGCAGCAGATCGCCCACGCACCCCGGACGATGTGGTGGGACATCCTGGCCGACGCCCGCGATCTCGCCGGGGCCCGCCGCTTGGCCGGGCACTTCGTGACCGCCTCCGTGGACGTGTCGAACGCGGGCGACTTCTGGTCCACCGCCGCCGCGAATACACTCACCGCACTGTTCCTCGCCGCCGCCCGCGACCGGCGGCCGATCACCGACGTCCTGGCCTGGCTCGCCTCCCCGGCCGACCGCACTCCCATCGACGTGCTCCAGGACGCCGGACTCGACGCGGTTGCCGCCCAGCTCCAGGGCACCGTGGCCGGCGCTGTCGAGACCCGCGACGGCATCTTCGAGACCGCCCGCCAGTACGCCAGCTGCCTGCTCGATCCGGCGATCGCCGCCTGGGTCACGCCGCCCAGCGGCCTCGGCAAGATCCGCGAGTTCAAGCCGGAGACGTTCGCCACCAGCAAGGACACCCTGTTCCTGCTGTCGAAGGATGGTGGAGGCTCGGCCTCGGCGATCATCGCCGCCGCTGCTGACGCGGTGATGCGCGCGGCTGTCATCCAGGCGGAGCGCGACGGCGGGCGGCTCGACGCTCCGCTGCTCGCGATCCTCGACGAGGCCGCCAACGTGTGCAAGATCGCCGATCTGCCGGATCTGTACTCGCACCTCGGCTCCCGGGGCGTCATCCCGATCACGATCCTGCAGTCCTACCGCCAGGGCGTCCGGGTCTGGGGCGAGGCCGGGATGGACGCCCTGTGGTCCGCCGCGACGATCAAGCTCATCGGCTCGGGCATCGACGACGCCGACTTCGCGGACAAGCTCAGCCGCCTGGTGGGCGATCACGACGTCCGCACGGTCTCGGTGTCCACCAGCGAGTCAGGCAAGTCCACGTCGGTCTCCATGCGTCAGGAACGCGTGCTGCCGGCTGACGCGATCCGCGCTCTGCCCAAGGGCTCCGCCCTCCTGTTGGCCACCGGCATCCGCCCCGCACTCCTCGACCTCAAGCCCTGGTACAAGGAGCCGGACGCCGACCGGCATGCTGCCGCGTCCGCCAAGGAGACCGCGGCGATCACCAAGCGAGCGCTAGCCAAGAACCTGTGTCGCGACGACTTCGGTCCGGCCGCATGACCCAGGTGCCGCCAGACCCCCGGCTGACGAGACGCGATAAAGCACGCCCCATCCGCCTCGTATTCCCGGGCCTTCGCCCTCGTCTTCTTGAGGTACTCCCATGTCCCACCCCGCCCCGTCCTGGGCCTTGGTCCGCCGTTCCGAACGCCTCGCCGACGCACCCGTCGTACGGCGCGGCACCGACTGGTGGCTCGTGTCCGCATCCGGGTCCGTGCCCGCCTCGGACCCCGTCTTCACAGATGAGCTGGACCGCTTCGCAACCGACCTGGCCGCAGCCGACCGTGTCGTCGCCGAGATCCGCGCCCAGAGCAAGGCCGAGGCACGACAGTGAACCCACTCGTCCACGCCGAGCAGGCCGTACTGGGCGCGATCTTCCTGGAGCCCCGCCAGCTCGACCGGCTCTCACCCTGGCTGCGACCTGAGCACTTCTCCGGTCCCGCGCACGCGGCGATCTACGCCACGATGCTCAAGCTCAAAGCCGACGGTCACCCAGCGGCGGCCACGACGGCCGGCGACCCGGTCCCGCTCGCCTGGGTGAACGACACCCTGCGGGAGGCAAGTACGCGGACCCGCGGGCTCACCGCCTCGCATCTGCACACCCTCGTATCGGCGTGCCCGCGCCCCGACCACGCCCCGGTGTACGGACGGATGGTGCTGGAAGGGGCAATCCACCGCAGCGTCGCCCAACACGCCGCCCGCCTCCACCAGGCCGCGCTCAACGACGGCCGGACCGGCGCGGCGGAAGAGACGCTGCACCACGCTCAAGTCCTGACGGACGTACTCGCCGAACTGGCCCGCGGCTGGGGCGCCGACGCTCGGCCCGTGAAGCCGCCTGCCGCGTACGCGCCCCAGGCCGAGCACCCTCAGCCGGTGGGCGAGCAGGTCCACGCCGACGAGGAACTCCTGCTCGGCCGTCTCGCTTCCCGCCCCGAGCAGTTGCTCGACCTGGTGCGATGGCTTCGCCCCGGTGACTTCGCCGACCCGGGCCACCAGCAGATCTACCGTGCGCTGGGGTCCCTGCACCATCGCGGCGAGCCGATCGACGAGCTGACCGTGCTCTGGGAAGTCCAGCGTCGCGGTGCTCTGGTCGACGGGACGCTCGACGCCGAGCGCGTACGACGGGTGTGCGATCCGCTCGTGGGCCTGGCCGCCGATCACTTCGGCGAGCAGGTCGTCCAAGCCTCTCTCGTCCGGACGGCCGCCCAGGCGGCCCGACAGGTAGAAGCCCTGGCCGACCGCGACGCGCTCGCACCCGGCCAGCTCATCGGCTACGCCCTACACGCGCTCGGCCCGCTGGACGACGTACGCCGCCGCCTGCGCCTCGCCCACGAAACAGAACCCACGCCGCGGCAGCCGACCAGCCGATCCGGTGCGACACCACCCGCCGCCCGCATCGACGCCGCCCGAGCCCGCAGCCGCCTCGCGGCCACAGCGACCCCCTCGGCACCGGTCCCGGCCTCCTGCGCCCCACTTCCCGACCGACACAACCATCGGAGTCCTTCATGACCGACCACACCGGCCACGCGGTCCCGGAGAAGGACGAGCTGTACGCAGAAGCCCGAGAGTTCGAGAAGCCCCGCTCCGACATGGACCGTCTCGGCGGCACCCCACCTCGCGTCCTCGCCGCACTGAGCCACTCGGCACGCCCATCGAATTCGATCTACGACGTCCCGGCCAAGGCCAGGCTCCCCGCGCCCGAGCCGTCGATCGGGAGTCTGTGCTCCGGGTACGGCGGTCTGGATCTCGGTGTCCAGGCCGTCCTCGGCGGAACGGTCACCTGGCATGCCGAGGTCGATCCGGGTCCGGCCCGGATCCTGTCCCGACACTGGCCGGGCGTGCCGAACCTCGGCGACATCACGGCCGTGAACTGGGCCGATGTCCCGGAGGTGTGTGTCTTGACGGCCGGGTTCCCCTGTCAAAGACGTCTCGGTCGCCGGTCGTCGCGCCGGACTGGCTGATGGCACCCAGTCCGGCCTGTGGTTGCACATCGTCCGCGCCATCGAATCCCTCAATCCATGCATGGTGGTCATCGAGAATGTCCGAGGACTCCTCACCTCCCCCGCCGGTTCCCCTGGCGACGTGGAACCCTGCCCGTGGTGTCTGGGAGACACCGCAGGCCAGCCTGCTGTGCGCGCACTCGGTGCCGTACTCGGCTCCCTGGCCGACCTCGGGTTCGATGCGCGCTGGTGTGTGCTTCGCGCCTCTGATGTCGGAGCCCCGCACCGCCGCGAGCGGGTCTTCCTCGCCGCCTGGCCCTCCTGGCGGACCGCCGCTGCTGAAAACGCCGACGAGCAACCTGGCGACGAACGGCGGCAGTCAGCATCCGGTCAAGCGGAAGGCTGGCGGGCACGGCCCGAACCTGGCGGACGAGGTGGAGTGGCTGCTGCCGACGCCGAAGGCGTCCGACGGGCCCAAGGGATCCCCGAACCAACGCCACGGCAACGGGGACTTGACCTTGCCCTCGGCGGCAGCCCGCTTGCGGCATGCCCCGGACACGGAGTCCGCGCCCACGACCGGACGGCACACGGTGGCCCGCTCCAGGACGCGTACGACGCCGGCACCGGCGCTGTTCGAGGCGGACGGCCCCAGACGTGGGGTCCTTACGCGGCGGCCATCTCCCGGTGGGAGCGGGTCACGGGCCCGGCACCCCTGCCCACCGACGAGGCGGGGCGTCTCAGTCCGCTGTTCGTGGAGTGGATGCAGGGACTTGATCCCGGCTGGGTGACGGCGACGCCGGGACTGGGTCGTCCCGCCCAACTGGCTGCTTTGGGCAACGGTGTTGTGCCGCAGCAGGCCGCTCAAGCACTGGAGATCCTCGCTCCTCCCGTCCCGCTCTGCTGCCATCACCGTTCGCGGTGAACGGCGGTTCCTACACCGGATTCCCGGCCGGGCCAAACCCGGATTTCTCCGGATCCTCGCCACCCCAACCACCCGATCCTGCGAAGGGGCAGCGATGACCGAATCAGCTCAGGGGAGCGAGCCGATACGCGTGCCGGACCACGATCTGGACGACCTGGTCTCCACGGTCGCGAGGCTGGTCACGGAGAGCCGCAAACAGGGCGAGACGCTCGCCCGGCTCACCGACGATCTCCCGCCTTCGGATGAGGACGAGGGTACCGGGGTCGAGCACGGTGACGACGAGGGCTCGGTCGCCGCATCGGCGGAGGCCGAGCCGGACGGCTCGCCGCAAGGTCCCGCTTCGATCTTCATCCTGGCGCTCGCCGGCAAGGCATACGTCGAGGAGGTTGCGGCGCTGACGGGTTGGGTGCACGACCTGCTGCTTCCGGTCTACGGGCGGGAGATCACCACCGGACGCCCCTGGTGCCGGCAGTGGCAAGAGCACCCCGAGGCCGTCGCCCGCCTGCATGCCCTGTGGCTGGCCTGGCAACAGCTCACCGACGTCGAGGCCGGGCTCACCGGCCCCTCGACGTGGCACCGCGACCACCTCGACCCGACCCTGCTCCAACTCCGATCTCCCGACGGCCCCTTCGGCGCATGCACCACCAGCCCGACCCGCCCCAGCCACCGGCTCCTGGCCTCGCCCGAGCCCGCGGGAGCCTGACATGGCCGACACGTACGAACCTCCGATGCCGGACTACCGGCTCGACGGCTTCGAAGCAGCCACCGAGGCGGTCGAGCGGCGCTCAGGCTGCCCGCACCCGCTCGCCGGAACCACCGGCCTCGCGGTCCCCGCAGCGCCTGTCGTCGCTCCTCGCCCCGTACTCCTCGCCGTACCGCGCCCTCGCCTGGGTGCGCGGTGAGCCGGGCGCGCTACGCCTTCGCGGCGCACCCCGAGGCCCTGGCCGACCTGCGCTCGGTCCCGGAGAGCATCCGCGACCTGGCCCTGCTGGAGCTGCAGCACCTGGTCCACGGCAACGAACGCGGCGCGGCGCTGACCCGCGAGCTCGCGGGTTGCCACAAGATCTACGTCGATCCGGAGACCTGCTGGCGCATGGTCGTCCAGTACCGCGACGCTCCGTCATCCTCACAGCACCGCCGGGAGATCTATCTCCTGGCGGTCGGCGAACGCCAGGACCAGAGCGCGTACCGCACCGCGGCTCGTCGGCTGGACCGCGAACGCGAGGCATCCGCCAAGACCACGCCGCTGCACGGCCGTCGCGCCCAGACGGCACGGTCCCGGTCCCCGCACGGGAGCGCAGCTCCGGCACACACCAGTTCGCCCGCCCCCGCCACCTCCACGGCTCCGCCACGAGCACGCCGCCGGCCGTGACGCCCAGCCCCTCATCCGCCACCGCCCGGAGGTACCTCCCCATGCCACCTCTCGACCTCGGCGAACTCACCCCGACCACCGAGGTCCTCGTTGCACCAGTTCACCTCGCAGGTCCCGGAACGAGGGAGGCCGTCTTCAGCATCCTCGACAACGCTGCCGGGTGGTCGAAGGCCGTCGCCTTCGGCGTGGACGCGTACTACGCCAGCCCGTGCCAGCGAGTCCGTATCGCCAACCCCGTGGAGAGCCAGTACGGCGGATGGACGATCACCTACGCCGAGGACCCGCTCGGCGTACCGGACTGGATCACCACCTTCGACCGCAATACGCCCCAGGAGATCGTCGCGGCCTTCACCGAGACGCTCGTCCACAGCCTGCCCAACCACTTCCGGGACTATCTCAGCGGCGGCAAGCACCACACCGACCTCAGCCCTGAAGGCGTACTGCGTCGCAGCAACTGGCAGCCGGCTCACGGAAGTCGGCCGCATCGGATCGTCTCGCCCGACAACCGCGCAGTCCTACGCACGCGCAGTGGGTGGCTCCACGAGTACACCGAGCTGCTGACGCCGGAGAAGTCCATGTGGCGGCTGTCCGGAGGCGTCGATCCCGTCCACGTGCCGAGTTGGAGGGCTTTCTTCAGCGGCAGCACCCCACAGCACCTGCGCACCGCTGCTGCGGTTGCTCTCACCAGCTCGGACCCCGTGCCGCGTCTCGTCGGCGACATCCCCGACCGCCACCGCGACTTGGTGCACGTGCGCCTCGCCAAGCCGACCGACGTCGTCCCCAGGGCCCAGGCGGCCCTGGCGCGTCGGCCGCGCGCCGCCCACGTGCCCGTTCCCAGGGCGGAGGCGACAACCCCGCCCGCATCACTTGTCACACACGGTCGTTCACGCCGTCAGCGCTGACGGCCCGCCGCTCGCCCCAGGAGATCCCGCATGCCCTCGCACACGCACGACGGCGACGTCTACATAACCCCCCTGCACCTCGCCGGTTCCACCGCCATCGGCGACCCGGCGCTACAACCACTCGTCGACCACGGTTTCACGCTGCAGAGCGACGAACTGGCGAACGCCTACGTCACCTCCCCCGACCAGCATGTACGACTCGGATTCCTCCCCGAAGGCGTGGACAGCACCTTGTGGAAGGTCGCCGCCCACAGCGACCCGTTCGGGCCGCCCGACTGGCTGGCGACCTTCGACGCCAACACGCCAACAGAGTTGGTGACCGCCTTCACCTCCGCCCTCGCCACCAGCTACGCCAAGGATCCGGACGCCGTCCCGACCGGCCCTCGCGGCCCAGCCGAGGAAGGCTTTCGTCCCCTGGACGACGCCGGATGGAAGCGGGGGAACTGGCAGCTCACCACCCTCTTCACCGCGCCCGACGGACTCGCCGGCCTCACCTACAGTGGCCGAGCCCTGAACCAACAGGCCGAACTCCGCGGCGACCAGTACCGCTGGCTCCTCTGGGGTGGCCAGGACGGCTTCAGCTCACGCTGGTACGCCACGTTCACCTCCGCAGTCCCCGTCGATCTGATCGCGGCAACCACCGCCCGCTTGGCCGACCCCAACCCTGTGCTCCGCTACGAGCTCGAGGTTCCGGAGCGAAACCGCAGTGCCGCACGCATACGCCCTGTGTCTCCCCCAGTGCCGACTCCGCTGGACGTCCGGCGTGCCGCAGCCGCACGCGCGCGTTCCCACGGAGGTCGCCTCGTCAGCCGCGCCCCCGCAGCGTCCGCGACCTCGGGCAGTCCCAGTGCCGTCCTGCCGGTCCGCCCCGCCAACAACAGGCGTGTTGCGGCGGCACGCTCATGACGAGAGTCGCCGTAGGCTTCCGTCCGCCCTATGACGCTCCTGGCTGGGTTCCCGCGCGGCGCCCACCGCCAAGGCCAGCTCCTCCACGCTCAGCTCGATCCGTCTGCCATCTGCCATGCGGGATCGGCCCAGGGCCGCCGCCACGTCGTCCACGGCCTCGTCGTACGCACGCATCGCCCTGTCCAGCACGCCGTCCTTCCCTCTCCTATCGGTTGCCCCGGGAACAGCTCTCGGGGTGACCGATCCATTCCCCTGCGGCTCGCCAGCGGTAGCCGCCGCAGCCAGTTCGCCCACGGCAGACGCTCATCCCCGGAAAGGACTGGAGACCTGTCCGCCGACCATGTCAACGTACGACCGCTTCGAAAAACCCCAGGTCAACGAAGGGTCTTCTACTCGTGACGCTTACCGCCACCACGCCGCTCCAGGTCCCCGCCGAACCTCTGCACGGCCCGCTCGGCAACCGCGAGTGGCTGCTCGACTGCCACTGCGCGGGCCCGGTCGTCGACCTCCTCCAAGGTCAGGGTTGGGACGTCATCTCCGACCCGTACGCCAACGTCCACTGCTCCAGCCCCGACCAGCGTGTGTACGTCGGGTTCCTCCCCGAGACCGAGGAGGCCGCGCGCGGCGAACTGTGGCGCATCGAGGTCAGAAATGCAGAGGGCGAAGTGGCGTGGAGCCAGACCTTCGGGTTCGGTGTCCCGGCCCAAGCCGTGGCCGGATTCCTCGCCGCGCTCATCGCCTTCCCCAACCGCTACTGCGCCTGCGTCTGACCCATGCCGACCGCCTTGCTCCACCAGCTAAGGAGTTCTCTCTTGTCACACGAGACCACTGTTCGCCAGCTGATCCACCAGCTCCAGGCAGTCGATCCGAATCTGCCCGCGTACTTCGCCGTCAACCCGGACTGGCCCCAGGCCCACCGCGTCGGCCGCGTCATCGAGATAAGCGGCCCGGACGGCGCCGTCTACCTCGCTGAGAACGGCCAAGAGGGCGTACTGCCGCCCGAGGTCCGCGCTCAGCTCGACTGGGCCGACGTGTGAACCGCCGGTCACGCTCGCCACTCGCGACGGACACGAAACCCCCTCCGTACCCGCCTCTGATCCTCGGCGATCTGGCCCAACACCCCATGCCTCGTGGCGTACGTGGTACGGTCGTCCGCTCCGTGCTCCGGTACGCCACCGAGCCGATTTCCACGACCTGGGTGTCCGTCCAAGACCGCACTCCCCTTTCTCCGGGCTCCGTTCTGCTGCGCTGGGAAAAAACCGCCGCTTCCGGCGGGATGGACGTCACCGCCCGCCTCAGCCTGGCTTCGACGGACGTCACCCTCGCCACATGGCCGAATCTCCACGGAGACTGGACGCCGGTCGTCCACCCCACGCTGCTGGAGACCATCGGTCTGCACGCCGCGCTGTCCGTGGCCGTCGACGCACTTCACCTCGCCAACCACCTCGCCAACGTCTGACGCCACGACGAGTCTCGAACAACACCAAGGGCTGTCCCAACCGGGACAGCCCCTTGGTGTGTGCTCCCACAGGCCGGAAGCAGCAGCCGCATAGGCCGCCACTTGCGAGATCGGCTAACACCTCACCATCAAGGCGAGAAAGGGATCGCAGAGGTTCGCGCCAGACGGTATGGCCTCCCCTGAACTGACAATGAATGGCTGACATATCTCCTTACGGAGAGACCTCAATGCGATTGAACCCATTCGGACAACCCTCACCCATTCGACCCAGATACAAGACTTCACAAAGTCGACAGATTACTGAAAGGCTCATATTTGACGACGTCTTCCGAAGGTCGTGCCGCGCAGACCCGTCGGCGACTTCCCGATCGACTTCACCGTCTTGCCCACCCAGAGAACTTCCTCAAACCGACACTCTTCGCGATTCCATCCGAATAAGGAAAGAACATGAAGGAGCGTGAAGGTGCTGTCGTTTGAGGGTTGTTTGGCGACCTTCACAGGGCCTCCACCAGGGCGTTATTGAACCGCCGCCTGCCGCGTACAACCCTGACTAAACCGTGTTGATCACCACTTCCCTATTGGCCTGGTTAACTAATTTGCCCGATTGGTCCCGTGTTCTTTAATGCTCGGTCGACGTAGGAATACCTACAGCGACATCGCATGCATGTCGCAATCGATAACCAACCAGCCAAGCCCGCCCTGCAGAACACGGGTGGGCTGGGGCGAGAGGACCAATCAGCTTGTCTGCAAGAACAAGAATGAAACGCATCCTCTCCCGTATTGCCATCGGAACGGCGCTGCTTACCGCGGCCCCATTCGCCATGGTGAGCGGGGCCGCCGCACAAGACGCCACGATGAACTCTTTAGCCGTGCCGCTGAACACCGAGGCAGCTACCGCATCACATGCAGCCTTCACCCCGAACCCTGACCCGAACGCCGCGCCGTCGGCGAGGCCCGCGGCTGGTCCGGAGAAGACAACCCTGGCGGCGGCAAGCCGCCCGGTGTCGGGCAAGAACCCGTCAGCCGGCCCGCAGTTCGTCAAGAGCGGCAGCACCTGGAACGTCGTCTCCCCCGATGTCGTGCTGCAAAATACGGTCACTGACGCCGACGGCAACAAGAGCACTCTGACCTTCGAGGTCTGGACGACCAACGCCGACGGCACGCCGAAGGCTCAGGTCAACGTCAACGACAACAACGCCTACGGGGTCATCGTCTCCGAGTTCGTGCCCTCCGGCGGGCTCGCCAAAGTCTCCGTCCCGTACGGAAAGCTGAAGCTCGGCGTCACCTACACCTTCCACACCTCCGGCTTCAATGGCAGCCTGTATGAGACCACTTGGTCCCCGTGGGCGAACTTCAAGATCAACCCCTACGTGACCTTCCCAGCCCCGCAGGCGTCGTCGACCATCGACCCGGTGGCGCAGAAGGAGACGGAGTTCTCCCGCAGCAACCCGGGCGCATCCTTGGCCCGCGACGCGGACGGCACACAAAACTGTCCAAGGTCGATACGCAGGGGCGCAAGCTGTGCATCAGGGTGAGGCCGCCGACCGACGAGGAGAAGAAGCAGGCTGCCTCCTCTGCCTCGATCCATGCGGCCGGGGACGACCTGGTGCCCTGGTGCCAAACCAAGGCCAGCGGACATGGCTACATGAACCGCACCGAGGCGTGCCTGAAGGACCTCGGCAGCGCCGATCTGATCTTCCTGTCCGCTGACCCGGACGACCCACCGCTTGGCATCGCCACGTTCTACTTCGAGCAGCGGATCAAGGCGTACCCGACGAAGGCCGAAAGCGGCAGCGATTTCGCCGAGTTCGACCAGCAGTTGATCGTCACCCCGAGTCACATCGACTCGGCTCTACAGGGCGTCAACCTCTACTGGAAACTTGGCACCAGTTGCTCCACGACCTGCGACGTCAGCCCGGTGCGCTGGGAGCACTTCGGTGGTGGCATCGACGATGGGCGGTGGGCGTCGGGCGAGGAAGGCGCCACGGCCACACAGACCGCGAACTCCACCGTCAGGTGGACGGGGACCGGCAAGGAGACAATCGACCTGAGCTGGTCCGTCACCGGCGAGGTGGACGTCAGTGAGCTGAGGGCAAGCGCCGACTTCGGCAACAGCGGCGTGGAGTCCGTCCGCGAACTCGCCCCTCGCTGCGACAACATCGTCAAGGGCTCGGCGCCGGGCTGTGTACTGCCGTTCTTCAAGCCGGACTATACGGTGGACACCAACCTGTACCCGGCCGCTGGGGCGTACTACTGGTACATGCAGCAGGTGATGCCCGATCACGCTGGCTCAAAGCGGTGGGACTCACTGATGCACTACCTGGGCCCAGACACCCCGCTGAAGAACAGCTCCGGCGGTACGTGGACGTCGACAAACAGCCGTGATCGCGTGTGTGACAGCACCTGGAGCGTGCACCCCTCCGATGCGTCGGTGGGGTCGGTCGACTGCGACGAGTACGCAATGGCCTCGACGCACGAGTCCGGCGGCTACCCGAACAGCGTGAACCTGGTGACGTCAGGCAGCGAGTGTGCCCAGTTGCTCACCGACAAGATGGGCGACGGCTCAGCGAACTTCGGCATCCTCGCGGATACGCGCACGGCGACGAAGGGGCCGAGCGGTAAGGAGCGGTGCGGGCGTGCCGCGATCCCGAGCACTCAGAACCAGGAAGCGTTCCACCTGTTCCCAGCCCCGAGGTGGCGGATGCTGGACGGTGACGGATTCTTCGTTACCCTTCCGGGATTCGAGCATTGCACGTCGACCGCGACGACCTGCGCGTGGCGCAAGATCGGCTGACGTGACCTGAACGGCAGCAGGTGAAGCAGGAAGGGGGGCCAGCCCAAGTGTTGGCCCCCCTCTCTCTTGTGTACGGTCAGCTGACCAGGGGCCGCCACCGATCTTCCTGCGAGGGGTCGAGCCTGCTGAGCCACACCAACGCCCCACCGACCAGGCCGGGCTTGTCCCGCGTGGCCAGGGCTGGGGCTTCGAGCATGTCGGCAGCCTCTTCCAGGTAGGTGACCAGGGTGTCGAGTTCGTCGCTGGGGCCTTCGTGGTAACGGGACCAGCGGCCCAGGTAGCCGGTCGTGGCGTCCAGGTACAGGCCCGAGGTGCGATCAGCCGCGCCGTGCGAGACCACCGGAATCCAGGTGGGCTTCCATACGGTGATCCGGTCGTATTCGGGGCGGTGGGCGTTGAGGGTGTCCTGGCGGGCTTGGGAGTCCATCCGCTGCCGGTAAAAGGCGGCTACGGCGTCCAGTGTCATCAGAGCCTCATTACCCGGAAGGCATCCCCAGCCCCAGCCGTTGACCCCGTCGTCGCCCGCGGCCAGAAACCACAGGGCACGCAGGTCGGCGGGTATCTGGATGCTGAGGTCCTGTTCCAGGGCCGTGATGGTCTCGGGGCTCGCACCAGCGTGGAGCGCAGCGTGGGAGTGGGGGGCGTTGTGCTGAAGCCAGAGGGTGATGCGATGCCAGGCGTCCGTGATCTCCCGTCCAGTGACCGCATCGGCGGCACGGTCGGCAGGCTGGTCCCGCTTCCGGTCCCGGGTGTCTGCGGCAGGCTCGGCGGAAAAGGCCAGGTTCACGTACCGGATCTCGATCCGGTCGGCCTCGTGGATGTAGCCGATGACCAGGGCGGGGCAGTCCTCGAACAGGTCACCATCTACCGTCACGGTGAGGATGCCGGGCACCCCCGAGGGCCGGCCCATGTCCGGGTCGTCAGCCAGTCGACCAGCCAGGGCCTTCAGAGCGTATGGAACGCCGGCCCCGAGCAGGGTGGCGGTGTCGCGTACATGCGGGGAGATCTCGACGTTCACAGCCTGGTGCTCCTTGCAGGTCGGATGCGCTGCCGCTCACACAGTAGGACGCCCGCGCTCGCGGCGGGCTGGCTACCTGAGGGTCGTACATGCGCGGCGTCCTTGCCCGAGCACCTTGGACATCCATCGCCAGACCACTCAGAGCACCGATCGCCGCACCCATGACCGCGGCCACGCTTGCGTCGATGAGTGGGCATCAGACCGCAACGGTCCTCGTCCAGCCAGAGGGCGTCGATGCCGCCGACACGGGCTTCTAGCCTGGCCTCGGCTCCGACAGATAGGTGCCGGCGAGCGTGCCGTCGTACCCTACGGCCTGGGCGGCGGCCTCCAGGCTCGGGTAGTCCTGGCCGCCGACGTCGATCATCACCTCGTAGTCCGCGCGCGTCAGTTCGGGCTCGACCCACTGGTGCGCGCACCGACATCGGATGCTGATCTCGCTGCGGTCGCAGATGACCATCCAGTCACGCCGGGCTCCGCAGTTCGGGCACATGACCAGGATGCCGCCGATGCGGATTTCCTCGGGGTGGGTGGTGGCGCGGAGACGGACGTTGCCGTCGCCGAGCCGCGTCTCCTTCTTGAGCCTCAGCAAGGGGTCGTCGACTGCCGTCTCCGGCAGCACGGTTCTCCGGGTCCGCAGGTCTTCGGTGCGCATCGGCGTTGTCTCCTTGTCCTGTTGTTGACCAGCCGTAACAGCGCAAGCCGTGGACGTCCAGCCCTTTGAGGTGCTGGTCAGCGCCGTGGGCCCGGCCTGCGGGAGCTGTTCGTGTCGGTGCGAACCGTGGACTCGACTGCCTGCGGCTTCGGAGGCCGGGGCTGCGGAGGAAGTATCCGCCGGTGCACTCGCGTGCGGGGCAGGTCTGCTGTGGCGGGCAGCTTCCCGATGCGCCGCAGGCGCCAGACGAGTACGTCCGTGACGCTGTCGGCGGTCTCCAACTCGCGCCAGTTGACCGCCTGCTGGAGCAAGGCGTCGGGGTCGTGTCCCGCTCGTTCGGCTTGGGCGAGGGTGGCGGTGAGCGCGTCCCAGCCTGGCTCTCGCAGGATGTGGTCGGCCTGCCCAGGCAGTGTGGCTTCCACGGTGTGGGCGTAGCAATCGCGTACGGGAGCGGGGAGTTGGCGTCCTTGCTCGCGCATCGCCTTCATAGGGGTGGCTGCTGCGGACCGGTAGGCGGCACGCAGGTGTTGTGCGGCTTGTCGAGCGGCGGCGGCCTGCTGGGCGTGGCCGCGGGCGGAATGCCAGCGGATGGCGGCGATCGTGACGAGGATCATCGTGGACAGGAGCATCGCCGTGGTGCCGCCGTCCTCGCCTTTGCCGAGGGCGTTGCCAGTCCGGACGATGCCGCGCGCGGCGGAGCGGAGGGCGCGGTGGTCGGTGTGCTCGGCGCGGATGTGGGAACGGGTGGCGCGTTCGAAGGCGCGGGCGGCCTTGGCGAGTTCCCTGCGCGTGGAGGCTGGGGCGGTCTGGGCGACGGCGTCGAGGAGTTCGCCGAGGCCGACGAGTTGGGCGGCACCTGCCGCGTCGTCGTCCCCGGCAAGTACGGTGACAGCCTCCTCGGCGACACGCGTGGCGTCGCGACGTGCGCTGGCCGGGCGAGCTGCCCGTTGGGCGGGGCCTGCGGCAGACGTCGGCTCGTCCTCGGGCGGTCCGGCCGCGAGGCGTTGGCGGATCCTGGGGAGGGAGAGGTCGGGGGCGAGCCGGGAGCCGGGGAACCAGATGGGCTCGCCGTCACGGTTGCGGTCGCCCGGCAGGGCGACCTTGTAGCCGAGGACATCCCCGGACGGGGCGAGGCGCTTTTCGAGGCGGAGCCCGGCTTCGATGAGGCGGCGGAAGAACTCGTCCTCGTCGGCGGCGCCGGCCAGTGCCTGGCGGACGTGTTCACGCAGCGTTTCGCGGGGCGGCTCGTCCCGGCCGGTGCGCTCCGCCTTTGCGCGTTCGGCGCTGGTGGGGCGCTGCGCGGCGGTGCCGTCGCCCTCGTTGAGGATCTGCAGTCCCCACTCCTTTTCGATCTTGCGGCATTCGGCCTGGGCGCGAATGCCGTCCTCGTGGCGGCGGGGGCTTCGTCCGTCTTCGCGCTTGAGCGTGGCGACGATGTGGATGTGGTCGTCGGCGTGGCGTACGGCGATCCAGCGGCACGCTTTGTCGTCGCCTTCCTCGGCGATGCCGGTGGCGTGGACGATGCGGCGGGCGACCTCGGCCCATTCGGCGTCGGTGAGGTGCCGGTCGCCCGGGGCGGTGCGGACAGGGCAGTGCCAGACGTGCTGGGCCGGGCGGCGGTCCTTCGGGAGGGCGAGGACGGGGAGGTCGAGCCGGTCGGCGAGTTGCTTGAGGGTGGTGGTCGGGTCGCGCCCTGGGTCGGGTGCGAGTTCCGGTGTCCAGGCGGCGACAAGGTGCGGGTCGGTGTGTTCGTCCCGGCGGCCTGGCCCGTAGAGGTAGGCGAGGAGTCCGTACGTGCGGCTGCCGGTGGAGATGTCCGGGACCACGGTGTCAGCGCCTCGCCATCTCGATGGCGGCGGCCTCGACCCTGGCGGCGGCGCGCAGGACGCGGGCGACGGCGTCGTCGGCGTACTCGGCCTGGCCGCCGGAGTTGAGGACGCGGGCCACCTGGTTGAGGTTGTTGCCGACGCGGGCGAGCTGGGCGCTGGCGGACATCAGCTCCTCGACGCGTCCCCGCTGGTCCAACAGCAGTGCCTTGGCGCCGCCTTGGGATTGGGCGACCGCGACCGCGGCGTCGGCGAGGAACCCGGCGGTCTTCAGACCGACGGCTTCGGCGGCGCGCTTGACGATGTCGAGTTCGGCGCGGGTCAGGCGGACGCTGCGGACTTGGTCGCGGTGCACGCTCTGGCGCAGGCGTGGGCGCGTACGCGGCGCGGGATGCGCGGCTTCTTCTCCCTCCGGCTGCGATCCGCCCTCGGTCGCGGCCCCAGAGTCAGGCGCCACCTGGTGCCGGGCCTCCCCTGCCCCCTCGGGGGTGGGGGCATGCGCTTCCGAAACTCCTCCGCGGCCCGTGGCTGCGGAGGAGTTTCGGAAGCTACAGCTTGCTCGGCCTCGCGCCGTGCAGTGGCCTTCGCCCAGATCAGTGGATGCGCCGAGCGGATCGGGGAGCTTCATCGGGGCAGTCCGGGAACGTCGCGGCGTACGTCGCGCAGGACTTCGGCGACGAAGTCGAGGGCGAGGACGGGGTGGTGGAGGGTTCGGGGTGTGCTTGTGACTGTTCGCTGGACGGTCCAGGCTCCGTCGGGGCCGGGTTCGGCGTGATGGAGGTGTCCGTACCGGCTGAGCACGGTGATCCAGGCGTCGGCTTCGGCTCGGGTGGCCGAGGTGGTGCGCATGGTGGCGGCTCCGATGCGTGTGCGGGGTGGGAGGGGGCGTGTGCTTGGTGGGCGCACCGGACCGGGTATCCGGGCCGGAGCGCCCACCGAGGAGGCTGTCCGGTCAGCCGGTCTGGGTGTCCGGGGTGTCCGGAGCTTGTTCCGCCTCTTTGCGGAGGTGCTGCATCAGGACGGTCAGCCGGTCATTGCCGAGGCCGTGTCCGTGACCGCGGATGGCGTCGGCGACGACCTTCCGGGTGAGGTCACCGGCCTCGGTGACCGCCTGGCGGGCGATCACGAGAAGCTGCTCGTCGGTGACCGGGGTCGGCTTGCGGGCGCCGGTGTCCGGACGGGCGGTGGGGCTGATCTCCCGGGCCGCGACCGAAGTGGTGTCCGGACGCTTGGCCGGTTCGGGGCGGGTGACCGGGCGGTGTCTGAGGGCGGGGTGTCCACCCTGGTCAGCGTCGCGGCCACCGTGCTCGGGCTCCGGCTCCGGCTCGACCAGCTTCTCCTGCTGTCCGGACGGGGTGTCCGAGGTGTGGGTCGCCGAGGTGTCCGGCCCCTTGGTGACCGCGGGGCGGCCAGTGTCCGGGCTGGGCAACTCGGCCCGGTGTCCGACGGTGACCGGGACTGGACCTCCTCCGCCCCGCGTCGGGTAAGTGTCCGGACGGTCACCGGTGACCCGGTCCGTCCGGACGCTCTCCGGATGTCCGGACGGACCCGCCTCGGTGGCCCGGCGGGCGATCAGGATGTACAGGTGGACAGCTCCGGCCAGGGCGAGCGGAGCCAGGGTGGACAGGACGCCGACGGTGAGGTCGCCGAGCCGGAGGCCCGCACCGTCGTGCTGCTGCTGGTTGAGACGTACGGCGTGCAGGGCGTTGGCCCAGATGCTGGCGGCGGTCGCAGTGCCGAACAGCGTCCACACGTAGCAGCGAGCGGCCAGCGGGGCTGTGCGCAGGACCAGGAGGGCTCGCACCCCGTAGGCGATGAACCCGTCGATGACCAGGGGAAAGACGAAGGTCAGGAGTCCTCGGACGTGGATCGCGGTGGCCATCTGCTGCAGGGCGTCGTACGAGAGGGCGCATCCCGCGCCGCCGAGGGCGACGACGGCGGCCCGGTCCCAGCCGTTGATCCGCGCCGGTATCGGCGCGAAATGGCTCATGCCGCCGTCCCGAGGTCGTCGCGGCCGGGGAGCTTGGCCGTGGGGTTCTTCAGCGTGTGGGGCCGGTTCCTTGGCGTCTTCTCGGCCTTCTCCTGCTGTTCGACGGCCCGGTTGCGGATCTCGCGACGGGTTCGCCTGTAGAGCTTCCCGGCATGCTCCTCGCTGATCTTCAACAGCCAGGCGAGCCGTGAGGCGGGCAGCTCGGCCTGGTAAGCCGCGCGGGCGACGGCGCGGCGCTCGGCCTTGGTGAGGTGGATGTCGCGTCCGGCCAGGACCTCGTTGACGCGGCCGTAGTCGAAACGGTGCTCCAGTTTCCTGTGCAGGGGCTCACGCTCCTCTTCGGTCATCCCGCCCCGGATACCGGCGCTGTCGCCGTTCTCGAGGGCGGCGTCGAGGCAGACCCTGCGCACGGGGCACTGGGCGCACAGGGCCTTGGCCGCACGGATGCGGTCGATCTCGTCGGGCTCGGGGAAGAAGAGTTCGGGGTCGACCTGGTGGTAGGGCGTCGAGCGGCAGGCGGCCCGGTCGCGCCAGGAGTGGTCGCCGAGGGTGCGGGGCTGCGGGGTGTTGGTGCGGTGCATGGGGATGTCTCCGTATCCCCCCGGGCTCATTCGGGCAGGAGCGGCCAGGGGGTTGGTGCGGGAGGAAGGCAGGCCGGTGTCGGCCGCCGTGGGGCAGGGTCAGGCGCGGGAAGCGGCGAGTGCGCGACGTTCGGCCGCGAGGGCTCGTCTGCGGTCGGGGCCGTCGAGGATGACGCGGTCGGTCATCTCGGTGAGCCGGGAGGCGACGCGGTCGCCGATGTGGGCCCGCAGGTCGGCCATGCCGAGGTTGGTGGTGATCAGCGTTGGGAGCATCGCGTTGTAGCGGCGGTTGATGAGCCGCATCGTGATCTCCTCGGTCCACTCACTGCTCTTCGCGGCACCGAGGTCGTCGATGATCAGCAGCGAGCAGCGGGCCAGGTCCATCAGTTCGCGTTCGCCGTCGTGGCCGGGACGGGGGCGGAGTTCCGCGTACAGGTCGGCGGCCGTGATCGCCTTCCAGCGCAGCCGGACCCCGGCGATCAGGAGCGAGCGGACCGCTCCGTACGCCTGGTACGTCTTGCCGGTCCCGGTGGTGCCGACGATCAGCAGCGAGCGTCCCTCGGCGAGTCCCGGGGAGCCCTCGGGCCCGGGGCGCCCGCCCTGGGCAACCTCGCGGACCCAGGCGGCGACGGCCGGATGGTCGGCGACGGCGGCTCGGTAGCGGGCCGGGATTCGGGACTGTGCCGCTTGGAGGGCGGGGATGGGCTCGACGGGGTCCGTGATCCTGGTGTTCGGGTCGATGCCCCGGGAGGTGAGAATGTGGGCCAGGCGGCTAGCGATGCCGCCGACGGGCTGGGCGTCGTAGTCGCGCATCACAGCTCCTCGGCGTAGGCGGCGGCAGGGTCGGCCGGGTTCGCCCAGGCCCGGTGGGCAGGCACGTTAGGCCGGGATTCCGGCCGGACCAAACCGGCGCGGGTGGCGTTCATCGCCTCGTGGACGAGGCTCGGCAGGGTGCTGGGATGCAGGCCCTTGGCGCGGTGAAGGGCCAGCCCGGAGCGGATGTGGCCGGGCTCGATGCCCTCTGCGAGGAGCCTGGCCGTCTCGCGGCCGAGGTGACCGAGGACGCCGCTGGGCGGGCGGTGTGCGCAGGCGGCGGCGTACTCGGCAATGAGCTGCTGGGCCGAGGTGGTCTCCGGCACGCGGGCGCTTGCGCCCCCCGAAGGGGAAGTTCCTTGATCCAGGTTCCTAGGTCCAAGATCCAGTGCGTGAGGGCTCATCGAGGGCTCAGCGCCCCCTCCGTGAGTGCTCACTGAGGACTCACTGAATGCCTTGTGACCTGCGGTTTCGTGCACTTCGGAGGATGCGGGGAATGTTCGCGCATCCTCAGTGAACCCTCCGTGAGCCTTCGCTGAGGGTTCCGCGATGTCTCCGTGAGCCTGCGTCGCATCCGCCTTCGGCGTAGCCGCTCCGTGCTTCGGGCACTCCGGAAGTCGGCTACGGCTCGCACGGTTGATCTTCTGGTGCTGATGCCAGGTGACGACGTGCAGGTACCGCTTACCTCCGTCGTCCTCGTAGCGGCAGATCAGGTTGGCGGCAGCGAGCTGGATCAGGTCGTCCTCCACGTCAACCGGCGTGCGCCCGCCGCGCACGGCCCAGAGCTCCCCGCAGAGTGCGGCCGGCTGGTCGCGGACGCGACCGTGATCGTCGGCTCGGCTGATCAGGCCGAAGAAGGTCCGCTCCGCGTAGACGCTCACCTGCGCCAGAGACTCGGAGCTGAAGGTCTCGGGCTTGAAGGTTCGGATCCTCGCCACGGTCAGCGCCTCCCGTCCGCAGCCGCGTGCGCCTCGACAGCGGGACGCAGAACGCCGGTGGCGAGGTCGAGGTCGTGTGCCTCACTCCAGTTGGCCCAGGCGTGGACGCGCATCACCCAGCGTGCGGCCGTCAGCCCCTGGGCCCGGTTGAGGGCGACAACCCGCCCCTGCGCGTTGTAGGCGCGGGCGTACGGGCTGGGCCAGGTCCGGTCGGGTTCATGCTGAGAGACGCGGATGGTGCGGGCGCTGGGCACCATGTCCGCGAGGCGGGTGGCCAGGCGCCGCTGGCGGGAGCCGGTAGCAGGGTCGAGGGCCTGAACGGGCTTGGCGGTGTACGCGCTTCCGTTCCCGGACTCGGGCATGCGAGAATTCCTCACTCGTAGGTGGAGTGGGTCGGCCGTTCTCGTCGAAAAGGTCAGCCGATCCGCCCCAGTTATGAATCCGCGCCCCTCGTGGCGGCGGGACTGGCGCCTGGAAGCTGCTACTTCCGGGCGCCGTTTTCGTTTGCTGCTCGCCTGCGGCCTCACGGCCCTCTGAGTGGCGGCGTTCGCACCCGCTCCCCCTTCCACCTCGCTTGGCCCGGAGGCCACAGCCCAGCTCATTCACATCAGTTGATGCCGACGCGACGACACTAGACCAGCAAAGATGGATCACGTCAACTGACGAGAACGGGCTGCCTCACTCAGGCCGTGTATCGTTCACACCAGTCGATACGACCAGACCGAGCGAGCAACGAAGGACGACATGAGCGAAGGAGCGCCCGCCGAGCAGCGCACCCTCGCGCAGAAGCTCGACCACCTCTTCACAACAGTCCACCCGAAGAACCGCGGCCCATACAGCTACGAAGAGGTGGCATCAGGCATCGAGCACTCCGGGGGACCCACGATCTCGGCGAGTTACATCTGGAGCTTGCGGACGGGCAAGAAGGACAACCCGACCATGAAGCACCTGGAAGCCCTCGCCGGCTTCTTCGGCGTTTCTCCCGCCTACTTCTTCAACGACGAGTCCGCCGATCGGATCGCCGCCGAGTTGTCGCTGCTCGCCTCCATGCGGGACAACCAGGTAAGGGATGTTGCCCTCAGAGCCTCAGGGCTCTCGACGGAGACGCTTCAGACGATCAAGGGATTCATCGAGCGGGCCCGCACCCTGGAAGGACTCCAGGACGGCGGCGAATCCGACAGATAGGCGGCAAATCCTCACTGTCGGCGCGACTTCAACCTCGCCGCGATTGTGGCGTGGCACACAAACCCCGCGGCTCGAACTCACACCCTCACAGCAACACCATTCCACCAAGAGGCTGTTGCACGCCCTTGATAGAGCCATGATCAATTGACGCGGAATCAGTCTTAGCGCTTGATCATTGACGATCCGGGCTCATGACCGACAAATACCTCCATGATGCTTGTCGTATCTTTGCGGGGCCGGAATGCGATCTTCCGGCTACCTCACAACAGCGACACCTGCAGAGCGGAGTTGGTCTTGCGTAGCCGGCGCGAGCAACCTGGAACCGGCCGTGACGGCCGACCGGACCTCGAGAACCTGCTCGCTTCGCTCGATATCCCAGAGCCATTCGACGTTCAGGTCCTCTGCAACCGGATCGCGGCGCAGCGTGGACGCGCGCTGCACTTGCACAGCGTCCCAGGGATCTCCGGCACCGACGCCCCCTGCGGCGTCTGGATCGCGACGGAAAAAGCGGACCACATCTTCCACGAAGCAGCGACCAGTCCGATGCACAGGGACCACATCGTCCTGCACGAGATCGGTCACATGATCCTGGGCCACACATCGATCATCGACGGCGTCCAGCCAGGGAGCGGAGGTCTGTTCGCCGAAATCGACCCCGCCACCGTCGTCAGCTTCCTCACCAGAGCCAGCTACGGAACCGAGGACGAACGGGACGCCGAGCGGTTCGCAGGCCTGATCGCCAGCAAGGCCGCCGCCTCTTCCTCCCGCAACAGCAAAACCGCACGCAGCAGCGTCCTCCAGCGCCTGGATGACGCGCTCAGCGACTCGTAGGAACCCCGTTCGATGATCAACATAATTCCCGCGGCCATGCTGTGGCTGGTCACCGCGTGGCGCGCACCGGCGGCATGGCGGGACCCCGGCAAAAGGGTCCTGTGGACCGCCTTCCTCGCCCTGGCTGTCGCGATGACGATCAGGCCGCACTTCGTCGCCGTCCCCATGGACGCCCACCTCCACCTCAACAACCTCAGCGCCCTGTGCAAGCACCTGAGTGGAATCATGGCCGCGCACTCGGTGCTGACCTTTGTGCACAGAATGGCGGAGGAGAAGACGGAAGGGCTCAAGTCGTCCCGCCTCCATGTCCTCTTCCCTGTCACCGCCGCAGCCCTGATGGTGGGATTCTTCTTCGCCGCTCCTCAGCCGCGCGAAGCGGAAGACCTGCTCACCGACTACGCCACCGACTGGCGCATCGTTGCCTATGGAGTGGTCTTCACGGCATACCTTGGGACTGCGTTGTTCAGTGCCTCACGCCTGTGCTGGCGTTGGGGCAGGCAGCCCGACACCGGTCTTCTCGGCCGTGGCCTGCGCCTGACGGGAGTCGGCACCATTACCGGTATCGCCTACGCCGCACATCGCATCCTCACCTTGATCCTGCGCTCCCTGGGCCACAGCCCCGTCGCGGCCAACACGAGCGAGACGGTCAGTAGTCTTCTGCTCTTCAGCGCCTTGGTCTTCATCGTGAGTGGCAGCACGCTGCCAGCCCTCGGACGACTGCACCGCTGGCGTGGCGAACTACGCGACCTGCGGCAGCTGTACCCACTCTGGCTCAGCCTCACGGAGGCCGTACCCGCCGTCCGCCTCGACCCGCCCCGTGGCAGGGCTTCCGAAATCCTCCACCCTCGCCACGTCAACGACCGGCTGTACCGCCGGACGATAGAGATCCGGGACGCTGTACTCGCCCTCAGCGAGCACGCCTCCGCCAGCCTGCGGGACCAGGCCCGTGCCCATGTCGCGGCATCCGGTCTTATCGGCGCCCAGGCCGACGTCGCCGCAGAAGCCTGCTGGATCATCGGCGCCAAGAAGTCCCGCCAGCACAACGAGCCCTCGTCCGGCGAGCCTCTGCCACCAGCCAGCGGTGGCCGGGACCTGCCCAGCGAGATCCTCGCACTGAAACAACTCGCCAGGGCCTACAACTCCGACCTCACCCGTACCTTCGCCGCCAAGCTCGACCGTGCCCGAACGCTGGAGACGACACAGTGACCCCCTCCCGCACCGCCCGCCTCATCACCGACACCCTCGCGCCAGCCAACCTCGTCATCGGGATACTTCTGATCATCGGCTGGCACAGCACAAGCAGCGTCACCGGACTCGGATGGGGTGTGCTGGCAGCCCTGTTCTGCGGCGGTATCCCGTTCGCCGTCATCATGCTCGGCGTGAAGCGCGGCAACTGGACCGACAAGCACGTACGAGTCCGCGAGCAGCGAGCCGTCCCTCTGCTCGCCACGGCGGCATCGGTGCTCGTCGGCATCTCGCTTCTTGTCGCCTTCCGTGCTCCGCGTGAGGTCTTCGCTCTGGTCGTCGCCATGCTCGTCGGCCTCATCATGACCATGATCGTGACCGTCTGGTGGAAGGTCTCGGTGCATACCGCCGTTGCCAGCGGGGTGGTCGTGATCTTGTTGCTCGCGTACGGCGCACACCTGGTGCCGCTGGTGTTGGGGATCGCAGCCATCGGCTGGTCCCGCGTCGCCCTGCGCGATCACACCCCCGCCCAGACCGTCGTTGGTGCCTTGCTCGGCGGGCTGGCCGCAGCCGTTGTGTTCAGCCTCTTGCGCTGAAGCAGCCGCCTGCCGTGGAGCTGTCGAACGTATGCATAAGGGCAGGGCAAGAGAGGTGGCCCTCCGCACGCGCCTGCGGGGGACCACCTCTCGTGTAGGTAATCAGCCAGCAGCAACGCCGGAGTCGAGAGTGCCGGAGCGGACGGTCTCGACGAATGCCGAGAACGCAGATACGGGGAAGACCAGAGCAGGCCCGCCCTTCTGCTTGGAGTCGCGCACTCCGACCAGCCCGGACTTGCTGACGGACACTGACCGAACGGTGGTCTCGACGCAGTTGCCGTTGTCCTGCGAGCTGTAGGAGGACTTCGTCCAATCCCCCTCGGGCGCCAGGTCTGTGGAGACGGGGAAGTGCTTGTGATGAGTCATGTCCATAGTTTCTTCTCGAGGGCCTGCAGGATGTGCGGCGTCTGGTTCGGGCCCGGAGCCGTCTTGACCATGGCGTCGAACTGCCGTTGGTACTGCCCCACGTCCGATGCCTTCGACCACATGGTGGTGGCCTTGGCACTGTCGCTCTGGACCACTGGAGCGAGGTCCACGAACTCCAGAACCGTGAAGTTGAACGCTGCTCGGTAGGTAGGCAGATCTTCGGGGATGATCTGCACCTCGACGTTGTCCAGCTCGTTGAGCCGGATGATCTCCGCGTACTGTGCCCGCATCACCTCAGGCGATCCGACGAGCGTGCGCAGCGTGTTCTCCGTCAGGACTATGTGCACCTCGGCGCTGCCTGACGAGATGAGTTCCTTGCGATCCATCCGCATACGAACCCCTTGCTCGACGAAGTCGGTGGTCCGCTCCTCGACGACCTTCGCGGACATGCCGAGCGCCTTCGCGTAGGACTCCTCCTGGAGAAGTCCGTGAACCACGTTGTTCTCGTACCCGCGAACCCTGGTCGCGTCGCGCTCCAGCCCGAGATACATGGGGAGCCCCGACGGCAGCAGATTGCGGTACGACGTGAAGGGCTCCTTGCTCAAGGAGTCGCGCTGCATCTTCAACAGCTCGGCGCGATCGTCCGGGTCTTCGACCTCGTAGTAGTCCATCAGCTTCTCGAGGTCCGCGAGCTTGGGCAGCGGGATGTCGCCGGCCTCGACTCGGCTGATCTTGGAGCGTGAGAAGCCGAGAGCCGTGGAGACTCCCTCGGCGGTGCGACCAGGCACTCTTTCGCGTAGCGCCCGAAGCTCCTTGCCGAGCATGACTCGCAGGTATGTAGGTCCTCGTCGTGCGGCCACCTGTCCCCTCACTTCGGTGTGCTGTTCGTCGAATCGAGGTCCCAGCCCGGCAACACAGGGTAGCTGCCCGTCAGCCGGCGGGTTCAGTCCGGAGTCTGACACGGTCTGCCTTCCGTGCAACACCCTCTGTCGGGTAATTGGCACTTGCCAATGTGGGCACGCGAGTCTCACTCATGCGTGCACTCCCTTGAATGTTAATTAGCGTGTGCGCGAAGCTGGTTGAGCCGCAGAGCCGCTTCTTCGAAGGGGTGCGTTGCGCGGTGAATCCGAGTGCGCGCGCTGCGCCGTCCTGTGATGGGCCGCCCCCTTGGCCTGGAGCGTAGCGCGCGCACCCGGTGAAGAGTCCCGAGCTGCCGACCGTGAACAGGTGCAGGCCGATGACGAAGACAACCGAGCGAGCGAACAAGCTCCGTACCATTTCCTCGGAGTTCGATGGACGTCAGTTCAAGGTGGAACTGACTGTTACTCCGGAACAGTTCGGGCGCATACGTCGCATCGTCACGGCTCATGTCCGTTGTTGGGGGCACGATCGGATCATCGACTCAGCTGTCGTCTGTGCGACCGAAATGATGACCAACGTCCATAAGCACGCGGATGGTAGGTGCGTGTTCCTGCTGTCGGAAACGACCAGAGGCGTCCGGATCGTCGTCAGCGACCACAACCCGGTGCTGCCGACCGTGACGCAGCCGGACTGGGACTCCGAAAGCGGCCGGGGAATGTGGCTGCTCAGCAGCATCGCCCAGGACTGGGGCGTTGTGGCTACTCCTGATGGCAAGGACATCTGGGCGGAACTCAGCTCGGGCGAGCCCAAGACGGATGCGACATGAAGGCCGCCCAAACTCGCTTAACCAAGGTCGAGTTCGGAGCAGCGTGGAATGCCATCAACACGCTGAGCAACGCTTTCCTCCACGACGAGGAACTGGCGAACGATCTCGACGCGATTCTCGGTGATCCAGCGGGCCCGGTGGGCTTGGCAGGTACGCCGAGCCATCGCCGGCGTGGGTTGTTCCGCTTCGGTTCATCGAAGCGGAGTCAGAGAGCGGTGGCTGAGTTAGGTGGAGCTGTCCTCCGACTGGACCAGATACTCGAACGTCTCGTGAACGTCGCGCAGGACAGAGAATGGAAGCCACCATATCCGAACGTCGCGGACGCCATCGCGCGTGCCAAGCGCGTGCGGGCTCAGCGGCCCCTGATTGTTGGGGAGTTCAAGGCCGATCGCGGCCAGCTTCGTCGGCTGGCGATGGCGGCCGACGATCTTCTCGGCCGACTGACCGGCGATGGGGAGGCGACGTATGACTCTGACGGGTAGGTCCGGGAACCGAGCCGCTCTGGAGATGGGCGCCTCATGGGTTCCGCTGCTTGCCGGATACACCGCAGATGCCCATCAGGCCGACGTTCACGCAGTACGCGAGTCGGAATGGTCGCTACGCCGCCATCTCGCGACGCAGTTGATCGAGCGCGGCTTCCGCTCTACCGCGGGTGCCGGGCAGGTGCCCGTCGGCGGCGCGGATGACGCGCTGAAGCTGGTGAGGCAGGCGCTGGGCGAGCGATTCGGTGATGGCGGAGTCGAGGGCTTCGGCCGCGCCACCGCGATCCGTGCCGAGAAGCCGCACCTTCGCCACGGTGATCAGTCCGATGACGCGCCACTGCGGGGCCACGGCGGTGGTCACGGCAGGACTGCGATCGGCGAGTTGTATGGCCAGTTCGGTCCGCCCGGTGGCCACGAGGCCGCGCAGTCGGATCTCGTGGAGTGCGAACGGATTGAAGAGCGAGGTGTGTTCAACGGTGTCGAGGAGACTGTCGGCCTCGCGAACGCTGGAGTCGAAGAGCTCGGCATTGCCGATCGCTCCAACGGCTCTTGCGTACAAGGGAAGCACGGCCGCCCTCGTAGTGAGGTCCGGCGCCAGTTCGGCCGCGTGGCGCAGTCGTTCGACGGCTGCGCCGAGCAGCCTGGCCTTGCGGAGCTCGTTGCCGTGCATGCGCAGCACGTACGAGGTGAAGGCGGGGTCGCCGAAGTACTGGGCGATCTGGAGGCTCTTGGCCGTCCAACGGGCCGCGGTGGCGAGGCGTTCCTCGGGCAGGACGTTGCCGAGGGCGACGCCCAAGCCGACACGAGCGCGGGCGAGCAGGTTCAGGACATCGCGTTCGCTGTGCCCGTCGTCCACGCGGGCTTCCAAGCGGGCGACGAGCGGCCAGAGTTCGGCGACGGCTTCGGAGGCGTGGCCGCTTTGGCGGGCGATCTCGGCGAGCCGCACGGTGGAATCGCCGAACTGGAGCATGGTCCGGTGGTCGGCGTCGGAGAGGTCGGTGACTCCGAGGACGTGCGGCGGCAGCCCCAGCTGTGCGCAGACACGGCGCCGGGAGGCGATGTCGTCGAGGGTGCGCTTGCCGAGTTCGAGGGCGGATACGTACGTCTTGTCGTAGCCGAGAAGTGCACCGAGGTCGGTCTGGGTCAGGCTGTGGACCGTGCGGACGAACCGCAGGATCTGCCCGAGATCGCCGGTGCTCAGGACGGTGTGGGCCTGCGGGGTCGCCCAGTGCCAGGAAGCATGACGGGTGAGCGGCCCGCCCGGCGAGCTCATGACCATGGGCGGTTACACCCGCTCGGTGTCGGCCGCGTCGAGGGCCGTGCGCATCCTGCCGTACCAGGCATGGATGGACTGCTTGTAGCCGTCCGGCATCCGGAGTGCGTCGACCTCCGCCTCGGTGAACACGCCGATCTGCTTGTGCTCATGGCTGATGACCGGCGGCCGGTCGGGGGTGAGCACGGTGCAGCCGTAGGTGACAATCAGGACGCGACGGCCGGGAATCGGCTCGTAGATCCACACCCCGGCGTCGATGAGAGGCCCGCACTTCACCTCCCAGCCGCTCTCCTCGCGCAGCTCGCGCTCGACCGCCGTCTCTGGTGTGACATCCGGCAGCTGGGCGTCGGTGCCGGCTCCGATCTCCAGACGGCCGCCGGGCAGCTCCCACTCTTCGCGTTCGTTCTTCAGCAGCAGGACGCGCTGCTGTGCGTCGAGGGCGACGCCTTTCACGGAGACAGGCCAGAGCGAGGGTGTGTACGTCATCGAGGTCCTCGTCATGCGCGGTACGCCAGGTCTTTGCGGAACGTAGCACGTCCCCGCCAACACGATTGCACCTCGGGCGAGTTGTCCGATTCGACAATCTGTCGCTTTACCTCCCCGCACCGCGCTCCGAACAGTGGGTTCACCACATCCGAGTCAAAGGAGTACGTGATGCTCGACGCCGCTGCGAGCGGTGCCTTCCGCCGCCATCTGGTCGATCCGCGCGCTCCCCGTGCTCTGGACGACATCGGTGCGCTCCTGCGCGAGACCGGACTGGTCACGGTGGAAGGGCTCCGTTCCCGCACCGAGGTTCTCTCCTTCGCGAAACGGGTCATGGACCTGGTCGAGCACCGTGACAGTGACTCCGACCGGCTCACCACCATCCGCCACGTCGAAGGCCGCGGGCACAGGGACGGGTACGCGGGATTCGGTACCAGGGAACTGGCTCTGCATACGGAACGCTCCGGTGTCCCGACACCGCCCCGACTCATGATGCTCGTCTGCGGCACGGTCGCGGACAGCGGTGGAGAGAGCCTGCTGGCTGATGGGCGCGCTGTCCATGCTGCGTTGTCCAACGCTTCGCCGGACGCCGTGGAAGTCTTGTCACAGCCGCGCACCGCCTTCTTCGGGAACGGCGACGGACACGCAACCCAGGTCTTCACCCGCCACCACGACGGCCGCGTCTCGATCCGGCTACGGACCGACGCCCTCGCCCGCTGGAACCCTCTGGCCCTGCCGCACCTTCCCCTCCTCCAGGCGGCGTTGGCGGAACATCAGGTCGTCCTTCCCCTGGAGCCCGGCCAGGGGTACCTGATCGACAACACCCGCTGGTTGCACGCCCGGCGCGCCTTCACCGGAGGCCGACTGTGCTGGCGGGCTCTCGGGGCTCCCCGTAGCCGCCTGCCCTCGGGCTTTCAGCCCGCCATCGTCAGCACGGCTGCCCACCCTCGCGTGCTGGAGGCGCGATGAGCATCACGCCGAGCACCGTCGTGGACGGTGCGGTGTCACCACGTGGCTACCGGTGCTACCGCGATGTCCAGGGCTCGCCCGCAGACGGCCCGCAACCGGGCGGTACGACGGTGCTCACCCCGCGCGCCGCCCTCGACTGGGTTCGGGACGACGTCCGTAGGATCGCTCCCTCCCTCGACCGGAACAGGTTCGACGCCTTGTGGGCCTGGCTCGGCGACCACCACGGTCTCGAGCGCGCCATTCAGGAACTGCGGCGCGGGCACCAGTACACCTACGTCGTCGATACCGGCACATGTACCTGGACGTGGACCGTACGACCGGCGCCTGAAGCTCCCCGCGCCCATGCCTTCGGTCTTGAGCCCGCTCCCACTGCCAGCGTCGGTACTTCGGCTGATGCACCGACTGCCTGGGGCACAGGCTCTCTCCGTATCGAGCCCTTAACCTCCCTTCCGCCAAGAGGAGTCATCTGTGGAACGACCCCAGACGACCGCACTCACCGTCACCGTGGGCGATGTACGCACGGAGGACGTGATCGCAGTGGGCGGGATCCTGCGCACCGTGGTCGACATGCGCGACATCGTCGGCGACCGGAAGAAGCTCGAATTCGACGACCGTAACTTCCTGATCCTTCCGCGCAACCTGCCCATCGCCGTCACCCGGCGCATCCCCCGCTCCCCCGCACCAGCGCGACGACACGCCAGATCAGTACGCGCAGCGACGACCGCTGCCCGCTTCGTCAACTACCGCGCCTCCGCTCGTTAGGCCTGCGCGCCCGCCAAGGCCTCCACCTGGCCATCCCAGATGGGCCCGGGGGTGCGTATGCCGTCCTGGAGGCGGCTCTCTCGACCAGCTAAGTCAGCACCCCGCCACCACTGGGTGCACTGCAAGGAAGGGACACTTCATGATCCAAGCGACCGTCGACCCTGGTCGCGCTGCAGAGCTGCGCGACCAGGTCGTCGACCAGCTCGTCGCGGACGGCACGATCGTCTCGAAGGACGTCGAGGCCGCGATGCGCAAGGTCCAGCGGCACCTGTTCACTCCGGGCATCCCGCTGGACGCGGCGTACGACACGTACGCGGCTGTCATCACGAAGTCGGATGAGCACGGGGTCCAACTCAGCTCCGTCTCCGCGCCGCAGATCCAGGCACTGATGTTGGAACAGGCCAAGATCACGCCGGGTATGCACGTACTGGAGATCGGCTCCGGAGGCCTGAACGCCGCATACCTCGCCGAACTGGTGGGACCTGACGGCGCGGTGACCACCGTCGACATCGACTCGGAGGTCACCGACCGCGCTGCCCGTCTCCTCGAAGAGACCGGCTACAGGAGTGTCCGCGTGGTCTGCGCGGACGCCGCGGGGCCCATCCCTGATCTCGGTGAAGTCGATGTCGTCATGGTCACCGCCGGCGCTTGGGACATCCCTCCGACATGGATCGACCAGCTCAAGCCGGACGGCCGCCTGGTGGTCCCGCTGCGGATGCGCGGCCTGACCCGGTCCGCCGCTTTCGCTCGCGTCGGGGATCATCTGGAGAGCGAGTCGGCGAAGATCTGCGGGTTCGTGCCGATGCAGGGCTCCACCGCGCACCGTGAGGAGCTGCTGCTCGTCACGGGCGAACCGGAGATCGCGCTGCGGTTCGATGACGGGCTGCCGGCTGATCCGAGCCAGCTCGACAACGCGGTGCGCACTCCGCGGGTGGAGCTGTGGACCGGGGTCACGATCGGTCTCAGCGAGCTCATGGACACCCTCCAGATGCACATGGCGATCGCGCTGCCCGGCTTCTGCGTCATGACCGTCGACCCTGACCTGGACACCGGCATCGTCGCGCCCGTCAACAGGAGTTGGTCCCTCGCGGCTGTGGAGGGCCCGAACTTCGCCTACCTCGCCCACCGCCGCACCGACGATGGCAAGCACATCGAGTTCGCGGTACACACCCTCGGTCCGGACGCACAGGCGTTCGCGGAGACGATCGTCCGGCACCTGCGTGACTGGGAGCGCGAACGGCGCGGCGGCCCCGGCCCGGTCATCCGGGTCTATCCGGCTGGCACCCCCGACGACCAGGTCCTTGGAGACCGGGTGATCGACAAGGTGCACAGCCGGATCTCACTCTCCTGGCCTCCGGCGTAATCGTCGGAGGCCAGGACGTCCTGCACCACTCCAACGAGTAAGGAGAGGGAACGTATGACGAACACCGCCACGTTGCTGGCCGAACGGTCGGCGGTCGAGGACGACTTCGCCCCGCTCGACATCCGCATCGTCGTCGCCACGCACCCCCACGGCAAGCTGATGTGCTCCACGGGGGACGGCTGCGGCAACACGTGCGCTAACGGCGCCTCCGCATGCGGCTCGTTCATCGAGGACCCGGCCTGATCGAGGCCACCCTCCAGGTGTGCCGGGCGTCGCAGTGCGCCCGGCACACCGCCACCGTGCCCCACCCGTGCGCCGAACCGAAGGGAAGAGCTGCCCGTGGCATCCAGAGCAGTCGTCAGCTACCAGTGGCAGGGCGCCGCGATGCTGCGCGCCACCACCAGCCCCGGCCCTGCCGACGTGCCCCGCACCCTCGACCTCGACGACCCCACCGCCACCCGGGGGTGGCTGGCGAGAGTGTGGCAGCGCGAGGAGGTCCGCGAGGCTCTGCGCGTGGCCAGCCCGGTTCTGTGCCAGTCGATCGATGCCGTGGTACGCGGTGCGCAGACGCGTCCGCGGCAGGTACGCCGGACGGCGCTGTCGGTCGCCTCCTACTTGCTGCGCTGGCAGCACCGCCCCACCCCGTTCGGCCTCTTCTCCGGAACAGCCCCTGTAACGGTCGGCCCGGTGCCGCGCGTGAGATGGGATGCCAAGCACCGTGCCCTGGTGAGGGCTGACGCCGAGTGGATCACCGACATCATCCAGCGCCTGCAGCAGATCCCTGCGCTGCTGGAACAACTGCGGCTGGTCGCCAACAACGCCGCTCGCAAGCGTGGTGACCGTCTCGTCGTCCCAGGACCACCCGCGGACGGCCACGCCCTGCTCATGGCCCCGGTCGAGGTATCCGTACGGCTCACGCGACCCGTGCAAGCAGCCATGCGCGCGGCACAGGAGCCCATCTCCTACCGCGATCTACGCAACCACCTTCGCACTCTGTTCCCGAAGGCCGACAGCGGACAGGTCGACGCGCTGCTGGGCGACCTCAACGTGCAGAACCTGCTGATCACCAGCCTGTGGGCGCCGATGACCACCGTGGACGCCCTCGGCCACCTGTGTGCCGAACTGGAGAAGACCGTAGCCCAGGCGTCACCGGACGTCGACGAGATGCTGCGAGCGCTGAACGGGGTACGCAACGACCTCACCGCTCACGGACCCACACTGTCCACTTCCTCCCTGAGCGATGTCACCACACGGATGCTCACGCTGTCGCCGGTCACGCCGTTGCCGTTGCTCATCGACACCGTGTTGGACTGCGACGTGGAGATCCCTGAAACAGTGGTGACGGAGGCAAAAGCGGCGGTCACGGCGCTGTACCGGGTCAGTCCGCAGCCCTACGGCTACCAGCCCTGGCGCGACTACCACCGTCGCTTCCGTGCCCGCTACGGCGTCGGCGCGGTGGTGCCCGTCCTGGACCTGGTGGCTGACAGCGGGCTGGGACTGCCCGCCGGGTACGTCGGGTCGGAGCGCGGCCGAGCGCCGAGAATGCTGACCGACCGCGACGATGCGGTCCTTGCCCTGGTCCAGCAGGCCCTCGTGGAGGGCCGTGACGAGATCGTGCTGACCGACGCGGTGATCGCCGACCTCACCGCTGGCGTAGAGGATCCGCTGTTCGTCCCACGCGTGGAGGTCGCCTTCGAAATCCATGCTGTCTCGTCCGAGGCACTGGCCCGTGGGACCTTTCAGCTCCTGCTCACCGGCGTGCCCCGGCCCGGCAGCAGCATGGCCGGACGGTTCATCCACCTGCTTCCCTCTGAGCAGCAGGAGGCGTGGGCCCGTAGCTACCGGAGCACCCGACCGGACGCGATCACCGCACAGCTGAGCTTCGTGCCACGCCGTCGACGCAACGAGAACGTCGCCCGTACTCCGCGCCTGCTCCCGCATGTCATCGAGGTGTCCGAGCACCGGGCTACCGGCGGTGGGGGGATCCCTTTGGAGGACATCGCGATCACTGCGGACGCCCGCCAGTTCCACGTCCTCCGACAGTCCAGCGGACAGCCCATCGACATCCGTGTCCTCCACGCACTGGAGGCCGGTGTCCAGACGCCGCCCCTGGCCCGATTCCTGGCCGAGATCGCCACGGCTCGGTGCGCCGTCTACCAGCCGTTCGCTTTCGGCGCCGCGGCTCGCCTGCCGTACCTGCCACGCGTGCGCTATCGAAGGACCATCCTCGCCCCGGCCCGCTGGCTGCTGACAGCCCAAGACCTCCCCGGCCACGCCGCGTCCACGCCGGACTGGGAGCAGGCGTTCAACGCCTGGCGTACCCGGCTGCGTGTCCCGAACCACGTCGCCGTGGTCCAGATCGATCAGCGCCTTCCCATCGATCTGGCCCACCCCGTCCACCGCCGTCTGCTGCGCTCCCGTCTCGATGACGCCCGGCGCCTGGAACTGCGCGAAGTGGCGGACTCCGACGTGCACGGATGGATCGGGCGCGCCCACGAAGTCCTCCTTCCCCTCATCCGCACCCACCCGGAAGAGAACCATGCCCTGCCCACGCCGCATCACGTGACCGCCATGAGTGGTGACAACGCGCAACTACCTGGAGCGGGAGTCGTGCTGCACGCCCAGCTGCATGCCCACCCCCAGCGTTACAGCGAGGTCCTGGACCGGCATCTGCCCGCGCTCCTCGCCGAACTCGGCGATGTGCCACCACTGTGGTGGTTCACCCGGCACCGCGAACTCTCCCGTCCCGAGACCGATCAGCACCTCGCCCTGTATGTACGTCTGCCCGAGCCCGGCGCGTACGGCCAGGCAGCCAAGCAGGTTGCCGCCTGGGTAAACGACCTACGTCGCCAGAATCTGGCCTCCCACCTGGAGTTGGCCACCTACGAACCTCAAACGGGGCGCTACGGTCACGGGCCAGCCACGGACGCCGCGCACGCTGTGTTCGCCGCGGACTCGTTAGCGGCCCTCGCCCAGCACCGTATGGCGGACCACGCCGGAATATCCGCACAGGCCCTCGCAGCGGCCAGCGTGGGCGACCTGGCCTCCCACTTCGCCGCCTCCGCTGAACAGGGACTCCAGTGGCTGGTTGAACATCTGCCCCAGGAGCACGGCTCGTTGGAGCGAGCCCTCCGCGATCAGGCCCTCGACCTCGCCGATCCGCGTGACGAACGGGCCACCCTGCGATCCCAGCCCGGTGGCGCGGCGGTGGTCGCTGCATGGCAGGCGCGCGCCGTAGCCCTTGCCGACTATCGCGAGCATCTGACCAGCCAGCGTGAGCCGGTCACCGTCATGCGCTCCCTCATCCACCTTCACCACGTGCGTGCGCTCGGCGTCGACCCGGACGGAGAACGCATCACAAACCGCCTTGCACGAGCCTGCGCGCTGCGACACGTCGTCCACCGGCAGGAGACCTGAGTGATGAACGCCCCGACCGGTCATCGCGCCGACGTCACCGGAGCAGTAGCGCGGTTCGCCCAGCAGCTTGCCCAACCCGAAACCCCGTCCCCGGACGAACCCTGGATGGCGCAGTCACTGGGCAAGGGTGCACCCGGAGTCGCCTTGTTGCACATCGAACGCGCCCACACAGGGCACGGCACGTGGCAGCAGGCTCATGCCTGGATCGCTGCCGCGGTCGCCAGCGAGATCAGCGCCGCCGACACCGCCGGCTTGTACCTGGGCGCGCCCGCGATCGCCTTCGTCCTGCACGCCGCCAACGCCAGCAGCGACGCACGGTACCGCGACGCCCTGAAACCGGTAGATGCGCACGTTGCCGCGCTCGCACACCGCCGCACCGATGCGGCCATGGCCCGAATCCAACGTGGCGAACTATCCACCTTCCGGGAGTACGACCTCCTCTACGGGTTGACCGGAATCGGCACGTACCTGCTCCGCAGCGATCCGCAAGGCAGCGCCCTGGAGCGCATCCTGGACTATCTCGTCGCTCTGACCCGGCCGCTGCGGGCTGACGGCCGAGAGCTGCCCGGATGGTGGGTCGGCCACGACCCGCACTTCGCGGTCTCGCCTCACTTCCCCGGCGGACACGGCAACTTGGGCACGGCGCACGGCATCACCGGGCCCCTGCTGCTGTTGAGCCAGGCGATGCGACGCGGGATCACCGTGGAAGGCCAGCACGAAGCCATCGAGGTCATCTGCGCCTGGCTCGGCGCCTGGCGGCAGGACGGTGACAGCGGCCCGTGGTGGCCAGAACACGTCACCCTGGCCGGGCACCGGACCGGACGAACCCGCCAGACCGGTCCCACACGCCCGAGCTGGTGCTACGACACCCCTGGTATCGCCCGCGCCGGGCAACTCGCCGGCATCGCAACCGACAACTTGTCCCGCCAACGGAGCTTCGAGTACGCGCTTCACCGATGCCTGACCGACCCGGCACAAGTTGCCCTCATCACCGACGACGGCCTCTGCCACGGCCGAGCGGGCGTACTCCAGACCGCCTGGCGCGCCGCCCGCGACGCCGTCACACCAATCCTGGGCGAGGTGCTGCCGCACCTGGTCGAGGCCCTGGTCCACCATGCCGAGCCCGGAACAGACCACGGATTCCTCGAAGGCAATGCGGGCGTCGCCCTCGCCCTGACCACCGCTGCGGCCGATGCCGCGCCGACCTCTGGATGGGACACATGTCTTCTGATCGACTGAGCCCCGACCACAGCGCTCTTCAGCCCGCGGATATCTCACCGGACAAGGCGGAACAAGCAGTACTGGGTGTCCTGGCCGGTATCCCGCCGCACCAATGCGCCGACCACGCCGGCATGGAGCCCACCGAACTGGCCACGGCCGTAGAGGTCTACCAGCACGCCGGGCGGCAGGCGCTGGAAGTGCGAACTACCGCCGAAGGCTGGTGGCAGCTGTACGTCCGGTTCGCCGACTGGACAGCCGCCGAGGAGATCGCCGCTGACCACCTCGCACCGCTGCTGCACCGCGCTGAGGCAGACGGTGCCGTGTCCGCGTGGTGGTTCATCCGCAAGCACCCTTGCTGGCGGATGCGCCTGCGAATCCCAGCGCATAGCCAAGACGTTCAAGACAGGATCGGTGCCGCACTGGACGACCTCAGCAGCGCAGGCCACATCCGACGCTGGTGGACGGGCATCTACGAGTCGGAGACCGCCGCGTTCGGCAATGCCACCGGCATGAGGCTCGCGCACGAGCTGTTCACGGCGGACAGCCGTGCCGTCCTGGACCTACGCCATCACCGTGAAAGCCCCCTTGGCCGCCGCGAACTGTCCATCCTCCTGTGCAGCACCCTGATGCGCGCCGCGGCCCTGGAGTGGTACGAGCAGGGCGACGTGTGGGATCTCGTTGCCCGGCAGCGACCATTGCCCGACGACGCTCCGCCAGATCGACTTCGAGAACTGTCCGCGGGCTTGCGGAAGTTGATGCTCGCCGATACCGCACCAGACGGACCGCTGATGGGCGGCGACGGGCCGTTGACTTTCGCCGCAGACTGGGCCAACGCCTTCCACCAGGCAGGACAGAGCCTTGGGGTCGCAGCCCGAGCCGGAACACTGGACCGAGGCCTGCGCCAAGTCCTCGCCTATCACGTGATCTTCCACTGGAACCGCCTTGGATTGCCCACACGGAAGCAGAGTGTCCTCGCGTCGGCGGCACGCGCGGCCATCCTGGGCCACCCCGCCTCGCGGGTGCACTCGGGCCTGGTGAGGCAGCCCCTGCCGAAAGCCCCCGCGTCAGCAGTCGCGGACCGAGTGGCATCCCGATTCCCGCTCGTGTGCCGCCCCCACCTGACCTGCCCAGATCTCGAAGCCCGGATCGCGGAAGCCCGCGGGTATGCACGCGCCTCCCAAGGACAGGTCGAACAGGAAGCCCAGGTCGAACGAGCCTGTGCAGCATGGAACTTAGCCGCACTGATCGCGGCGGACTGCGGTATGCCGGGCCTCGCCGCAGACCTGTGCACACACCAGTTCCGAATCCTCCAAGCCGCGTGGCCGGTCTCCGGCCGCACGGCCATCGCCTCGCTCCAGCCGCTGGTCAACCTTGCCCGTCTCACCCACCGAGCCGGAGATGCCGAGGGCGCGTACCAGGCTCTGCACTCGTTGGACCACGCCGTGCACCACGGCGGAGATGCGTTCGTTCACGGCACCTCCCTCTCCTTCGACAACTTCGTGGAGAGCGGCGCGGACCGACGCGAGGCCGCCAGATGGCTGCGAGCGCTTCTACGCGAAGACAGCACGCGGCTCCTGGTTGCCACCGGTCAGTGGGCGAAAGCCGCCTCACACGCCGCGATGTACGACGACTCCGGAGAACGCCTGCACGAGGCCCGCCAAACACGGATCATCGCCCACCTACAGGACGATCAAGCAGACTCAGCACTCACGCTCCTCGAAGCCAGCACCATCACGGAACCATGGGAGCAGGCAGTCGCAGCCGTACTCCGCTGCTACATCGACCAGCGGACCCATCGCCGAACGACCGAAGGCGCTACGACCGCACTGGCTGCGGTACGACACGCTCGGGAGTCACGAGACCCGGACACCGCCCTCTTCCTGCTCCGGCTCGCACTGATCGCGGCCGACCTCACCGCCGGCACATCACCGGGAGACGCTGCGGCCCTGCGCACCGAACTGATCCACGACACTGCCGAGTCCGAAGACGCCTTCGCCGCCAGAGAGCTCCTTCGCCACAAGGACACTCGCACGCAGATGACGCGGACAGACGAACAGACGCTGAACATACTCGTACGCAAAGCCGGCCTCGGCCGCGGGGCGATTCCAACGACGCTGCTCTCCGACTTGGTAGGAGCTGCCGAGGCTGCTGAGACCACCCTTGTTCGGATCCTTGGCCCGCATCGGGCGTTCCCCAAGCACGGACGATGACAGCGGTAACGGCTCCGACTCCGGAGACGGATAACCCACACCGCATCCAGGACAACCTCTAGGAATCAGCAGGATTTCAGTCTGACCTGTGGGTTTCACCGGGTGGCGGGAGTGCTGCGGGGCTGGAGGCGCCAGGCCAGAACGGCCCGAGTCACTGCGCCCCGCGTCGCGGCTCTGCCCGGTCTGGCTCTGGTCAGGGCGCAGGTGCTGGCGTTCCGGATGCGTGGCTCAGCGGGGTGTGAGGGGTGCCCAGGGCAGTAGTGAGCAGGGCGCGGGTTTGAGCGAGGACGGCGTCTCGGTAGCGTTCGAGGACGGGATCAGTGATGCGGCCGGTGGACGGGTCGTTGTTGTCCTTGTCGAAGAAGAGGATCGGTGTGTGCAGGTGGCCGCCGGGTGCGTTCAGGTGGCAGGCGTCGCGCAGGAAGGTGGCGCGATAGCCGATCTCGTTGGAGAGGTAGTCCCCGCCACCGCCCCCACGGGCGAGGGAGTGGGGGGTGGGGCCGTCGTCACGTTCGACGGGATCGGTGGAGTCGGCGGGAATCTCTTTGACGCCGGTGTGGTCGTGGACGGGGAACGGACCGCCTGCCTGGCTGGTGGGCAGCGTGGTGACCGTCCACTGCGGCTGCGGGTGCACGGTGGGGACGTCGGAGGCGATGGGGACGGGACCGGGGGCCCGCTGGTTGACGTTGTCCCACATCACTCCGCGCCAGGCACCGTTGGTGTGTTCGAGGTCGAACTGATCAGCACGGCCCTGGCTGATGGTGGTGAAGAGGTCCACCCTGCCTGGTCCGGGCTGGAAATAGGGGTCCAGGGCACGCTCGACGATGCCGCGGGCGAAGGCGTTCCAGCGCAGCGGGAAGATCATCGTGGTGATGTGTGCCGGGCCTGCGTCGGTGTCCAGCGTGCTTGCGACCCAAGGGGACACGGATCGTCAAATCTTCACTTACCCAGGAATTTGGCGCGGCCGGAAATATCGTCTACAACATCACCCACACCGAAAAAGCATGGTCATAGGCCATGAGAGCAGAGATGGGTGAACACATTGGCCAAAATCGTCGACAAGGGTCCTGCTGCTTCGGGTAAGCGATGGACCGTCCGATACCGGGAGCCGGGCGGACGCACCGGGCGTCAGCGGGAGAAGTCGTTCTCCCGGAAGAAGGATGCGGTCGACTTCGCCACCAAGGTGGAAGGAGACAAGCGCGAGAACATCTACGTCGACCCCGACGCCGGCAAGGTGTCGCTACGCCTGTACGCGGACGACTGGCTCGCGAAGAAGACCGCGTCCGCCGGCACTCTCGAGTCGTACGAGCGCATCTTCCGCCTCCACGTAGTCCCCCACCTGGGGAGCAAGACGCTCTCGCAGGTCACCGCAGCGGACATCGAAGGTCTGTACGCACGTTGGCGCCGGGAGGGGGCGGCCCTCAATACCATCGAGTCCCGCCACATAGCCCTCTCCGCCTTGTTCTCCCATGCTGTACGTCACAGGCGGATCCCCGGGAATCCAGTGGCACAGGCCGAGAAACTGGAGAACCCTGTCATCCCTGTCGACGATAGGAATCTCCCCAGCTTTGAGGAGATAACCGCCATCGCCAAGGCGATCGGCCCTCGACTGTCTCCGGCGATATGGCTCATGACGTGCTGCGGACTTCGGATAGGGGAATCTCTGGGAGTCTTCCCAGAAGACATACATGACGGCATCTTGAGGATTCGGAGGCAGGTGATTCGCTATAAAGACGCCTCCGGCAGGTACACGCCGAAATATGCCCCGTTGAAGCATCGGAAGGAAGGCGAGTGGCGCGATATACCCGTACCGGCTTCCCTCGAACCGTTCGTCGATCGACTGCCGATCCGCAACGCAAACGGCGGATTGCCGTACCCCGATCTCTTGCGCAAGTCGTGGGATCGCGCCATCAGGCGGCTCGGCCTACCTGAATACAATCCGCACGACTTGCGACACAAATGGACCACCGTGACCCTGACGAGCGGTGTATCCATCCACGAGGTGTCTCGCTGGCTCGGACATCGCTCGATCAAGGTCACGGTGGACCGGTACGGCCACCTCACGCAGGACGGTCAGGAACGCTGCCGCCAGGTCGTCGAGACGGCCGTGAGGCCGCACATGCTCACACCAGGCCGAGCGACCGCAGCGCGCGGTGCTGGTTCGGTGCTGGATTAGTGGGCCAGTAGATGTAGCAGACACCCCCCGAACCGCTTCTGACCTTGCCGTTTGCGTCGTACCGCTTGGTGCGCAGCCAGATGTTCTCCCATTCGCGACGGCGGTAGACACGGCGCACCGCCTCGTCGCCGGGCGAGGCCGGGTCGTTGGCGATCACATCGCCCTCGGGGGTGAAGCCGATCACGGTCATCAGATGGCCCGAGGTGCCGTACCCGGCGCCCGTCAGCTCCTCCTTCAGGAACGACTGGGACGTTATGGCCGGGATGCCCGCCGCGATCAGCGTCTCCAGGTCGGTGAGCGAGGACAGCCGCGTGACCACGCCCTGGAGGTCCTCGAAGGTCGCCGCGTAGGCCGCGTTGAACGGCCAGTTGCCGCAGCCCTCGTACTGGTAGTCGTAGGTGAAGCGGGCCGCGTGGCAGACCTGCGGGTCGGCGTACGAGGGGTCGACCCAGGACAGTTGCTCGGGGGTGAGCTTCCGGCCCCAGTACTCGACGATCATCTGCGAGGAGGTGGGGCTGCACCAGGCCTCGCCGCCGTTGTCGTACTCCGGGTACTGGCCCTTGTGGATCTCCTGCGAGTAGCGCGGGACGGTCAGCTCGCGGGCGAGGCCGGGGGTGGAGGCCGGGACGGTGAAGCGGTCGGGGATGTCGGAGCCCATGGCGCCGAGCCGCCACACGGTCGGCGTGCGCTGGGTGCCGGGCTTGCGGTAGAGGGTCAGGCGCAGGTGGTACGAGACCAGGCGCAGGCCCGAGGCGGCGTCGGCGATGGCGAAGGTGTCGGTCCAGACATTGCTCTTGCCGTCGGACTGACCGTCGACCGAGGTCCGCCGGATGTCCTGGTCACCGGCCGCCCAGCGGCCCATCACGTACCAGGGCGTGTCCGTCCCGTCGGAGTAGGTGCCCTTCAGCTCCACCTGGATCCAGGTGCCCGCCGGGGTGTCGGCGTTCCAGGACGCGATGACCTCGGTGGCGGGGACGGCGAGGCGGTGCGCCGGGGCCGTCCAGGTGGCGTACTCCCAGGTGGCGGTCCTGCCGGTGTGCGGATCGGTGTAGTCGACACGGCCGGCCGGGGTGGCGATCACCACGCCGGGGCGGCGGCCGGACACGGCGCGGACACCGTGCGCGGTGCCGGAACGCCAGTCGGGGTACGAGGTCCAGGCGCGGTTGTCCACGAGGCTCGGGGCTGCTTTCGTCGACCGGGCGGCCGAGGAGGCCGCGGTAGCCGAGGAGGCCGCGGCGGCCGGGCCCGCGGCGCCGGCCACGGTGGCCGCGGCGACCGCCGCGGCGAGGACGGTTCTGCGGGACGGCTCTGAAGCTCTGGTCATCGGTGGTGACCCCCAGGTATCCGGAAGCGGCGGCTCAGACGTCACGGTGTCCGCCAACTATGGCCGCTGTACCGGGACTTCTGCCAGCACTTCGTCGCCCGGCGCGTCCACCAATATTGGTCGAGACCACTGACCACGTGTCCTTTCCGACCGCGTACCCTTTCCATGAGACTCGCGCCCGTCCCCCTCTCCCCCAGGACATCACCATCCACCACCTCGCGTCCCATCTGCGGCATCTGCCCCCGTCGTGCGGCCCGGTCCGCCTCGTCGGGGTCGACGGGCACGCCGGGTCCGGGAAGTCCACGTTCGCCGGGCGGTCGGCGGCGGCGCTCGGCGGCGCGCCCGTGCTGCGTCTCGACGACATCGCCACCCACGAGGAGCTGTTCGCCTGGACGGAGCGGCTGCTGCGCGAGGTGATCGAGCCCCTCGGGCGCGGCGAGACCGCGCACTACCGCCCCTACGACTGGCGCACCCGGCGCTTCGGCACCGCCCGCGCGCTCGCGCCCGCTCCCGTGCTCCTGATCGAGGGGGTCGGCGCCGGCCGCCGGGCCCTGCGGCCCTATCTGGCACGGCTGTTGTGGATGGACCTGCCGCGCGAGGAGGCCTGGCGGCGCGGCCGGGACCGCGACGGCGAGGAGCAACGCGCCTTCTGGGACGGCTGGGTCGAGGCGGAGCGCGCGCACTTCGCCGAGGATCCGTCCCGGCCCTTCGCCGACCTTCTGGTACGCCAGGGACCCATGGGGTACGAGGTGCTGCCGGGGCCTGCCGGGACGGTTGATCCGAACCAGGATTTCACTCACCGTGACGGATCATCGGCGGTGTGCTGAACGTGTGAAGACCCTTGCGGGGGAACTTCCTTGAGTACTTCAACTCCGCTTGACCCAGGGGCCGTACAGGACTTACGTTCTCAATGTGCGGTTTCTGAAGCCGCCCACAGACACGAAGCCCCCGGTTGTTCCCCCGTGATCGGGGGCTTCGTTCTGCTCAAGTCGCCTTCCACGGGCGCCGACCGGCCTGATTCGTTCACCCTCGGTCACCACACGCCGCGCGCGCCGCCCGCCCCGCTCTCGCCGATCAGCCCGTGCCGCACCCTACGGCGCACCCCTCTCCCGCAGGTACGATGCCTCTCGGTGCGGCCTTCGGACGACTGCTCTGCGCACCGTAGCAACTCCGTTCCACGGCACGGCGGTTCGAACATTCCGGTCGGCGGGTGAGGACCCGGCGGTGAACCAACGGGGTCACGGTTTGTGGGGGACGTGATGGACTTCGGCACGCAGGGCCCCGAGGCCCCGGCCGACCTCGCCTGGCTGCGAGGGGTCGACGCCTACACGATGGGCGCCTATCCGCAGGCGGAGGAGGAGTTCCGCGCGGCGGTCCGGCTGGATCCCGGGATGGCCGACGGCTGGCTCGGACTGCACGCGCTGCGCGTGGACACGACGACCGCGCTGCTGCGGATGTTCCGCCACCGCGACCGCTTCGGGGAGCAGCGCGCCCGCCATCGGCGCGCCTTCAACTCCTGGTACTGGCTGGGCTGGTGGGTGCAGCCGGTGCTGGAGAGCCCGCGCGATCTGCTGCTTGCCCACGCCTCGCACTGGCTGGACGGCCGCCATGTCCCCGAACTGGACCGGGCGCTCGCCGGACTGCCGCCCGTGGACACCGACCCCCAGGTCCGCTTCCTGCACGCCTGCCGAGCCTATCTGGTCAAGGACTGGGAGCAGTTGGTCCGGCACACCGACCCGCTGGTCGACGACACCCTGCTGGGCATCGAGGTCGGGCTGTTCGGCGGGATGGCCCGGGTCCGCCTCGAGATGTACGGGCAGGCCGAGCCGCTGCTCTCCGCCGCCCTGATGCGCTGCCGCAGCGAACAGCCCCAACGCAAGGAACTGCGCTACTGGTTGGCGCGCGCCCACGAGGGCACGGGCCGCTCGGCCGCCGCCCTGCCCCTCTACCGTGCGGTGCACCGCGTCGACCCGGCGTTCATGGACACCTCCGCACGGCTCGCGGCGATCGCCGAGGGCGACGGGTACGACGAGTCCGCCGACCTCACGGCAATGGCGTTCGCCGGTGGCGGGGACGTCCTGGACGGGCCCGACGGTCTCGATCCGCTCTTCGGCTCCGAGGGGCGGGAGGTGAAGCTCTCCGAGCCCGAACCCGAGCCACCGCCGCCGGGCGCGCTGCCCGCGCAGAGCGACGCCGTGCGCGCGAAGGACGTACCACCGGCGCAGCCCCTGCCCGCCGGGCCGACCGACGCGGCCCTGCTGGAGGAGGCGCTGGCCGAGCTGGAGCGCATGGTCGGCCTGGAGCCGGTGAAGCGCCAAGTCCGGGCGCTGTCGGCCCAGTTGAACATGGCGCGGCTGCGGGCGGAGCAGGGGCTGCCCGTGCAGCCGCCCAAGCGCCACTTCGTCTTCTCGGGCCCCTCAGGCACCGGCAAGACCACGGTGGCGCGCATTCTGGGCCGGGTCTTCTACGCACTCGGCCTGCTCGGCGGCGACCATCTCGTGGAGGCCCAACGGGCCGATCTGGTCGGCGAGTACCTGGGGCAGACCGCGGTGAAGGCCAACGAGCTGATCGACTCGGCGATCGGCGGTGTGCTGTTCGTGGACGAGGCCTACTCGCTGTCCAACTCCGGCTACGGCAAGGGCGACGCGTACGGCGACGAGGCCCTCCAGGTGCTGCTGAAGCGGGCGGAGGACAACCGCGACCATCTGGTGGTGATCCTCGCGGGCTACCCCGAGGGGATGGACCGGCTGCTGGCCGCCAACCCCGGGCTGTCCTCGCGCTTCACCACCCGGGTCGACTTCCCCTCGTACCGCCCGCTGGAACTGACCTCGATCGGCGAGGTGCTGGCGGCGGAGAACGGGGACGTCTGGGACGAGGAGGCCCTGGAGGAGCTGCGCTCGATCGCCGGGCATGTGGTGGACCAGGGCTGGATCGACGAGCTGGGCAACGGGCGGTTCCTGCGGACGCTGTACGAGAAGAGCTGCGCGTACCGGGATCTGCGGCTGACGGGGTATCCCCACACGCCGTCCCGGGACGACCTGTCGACACTGCGGCTGCCGGATCTGATGCAGGCGTACGGCGAGGTGCTCTCGGGGCGCGGGCCGCAGGATCCGCCGGGCTGGTGAGCGCTCCGTAGGACGTCGTAAGACGCCGTGAGACGCCGTGAGACGCCGCGGGGTCCTCCGCGCCTGCGGTGAGGCGCGGAGGACCCCGGTCGGTCAACCGATCGATCGACCAGCCGAATCAGCCGGTCAGCTCGGTACCGGTGCTTCCTTCGGTTCCTGCTGCGCGGGCTGCTGCGGTTGCCCCGGCTGTTCCGGCTGCTCCGGCATCCGCGGCTGCGGCGGGACCTCCCTGTGGGCCGGGTCGCTGACCTCGCCGACCAGGAGTTCCAGTACGTCCTCCAGGGCGACCAAGCCGAGCACCCGCCCGGAGGCGTCCGCGACCTGCGCCAGATGGGTGGCCGCCCGGCGCATCACGGTCAGCGCGTCGTCCGCCGGCATCTCGGCGGAGAGCGTGGTCATCGGCCACCACAACTGCGGCGGCACCGCCCGCTCGGAGTCCTCCATGTCGAGGACGTCCTTCACATGGAGGTAGCCCTTGAAGGCTCCGTTCGGGGCGACCACGGGGAACCGGGAGTACCCGGTGCGCGCGGTGAGCGCCACCACCTGGGCGGGGGTCACCGTGGGATCCACCGTCACCAGCAGATCCCGGTCCAGCAGGACGTCCGTCACCGGGCGCGAGCCCAGCTCCAGCGCGTCCTCCAGCCGCTCCTGCTCCTCGGGGTCGAGCAGCCCCGCCTGGCCGGAGTCCTCCACCAGTCGGTTGAGCTGTTCGCTGGTGAAGACCGCCTCGACCTCGTCCTTCGGCTCCACCCGGAACAGCTTGAGGACCACCCGGGCGCAGGCGCTCAGCGCGACCGTCACCGGCCGGCACAGCCGCGCGAACGCCACAAGGCCCGGGCTCAGCCACAGGGAGACCTTCTCCGGCGCCGCCATCGCCAGGTTCTTCGGCACCATCTCGCCGATCACCAGATGGAAGAACACGACCGCGGCGAGCGCGATCACGTACCCGAGCGGGTGAACCATCTTGTCGGGGACGCGCGCGGCGGCGAACAGCGGCTCCAGCAGGTGCGCCACGGTCGGCTCGGCGACCGCGCCCAGTGTCAGGGAGCACACGGTGATGCCGAACTGGGCGGCGGCCATCATCTGCGGCAGCCGCTCCAGGCCGTAGAGCACCTGCCGCGCTCGCGCGGTCCCGAGGGGCTCGATCTGGCTGCGGCGTACGGACACGAGCGCGAACTCGGCGCCGACGAAGAATCCGTTGACGAGCACCAGCAGCGCGGCGAACAGGAGTTGCAAGAGGCTCATCGGGCCGCCTCCACGGCCGGTGCGGTGATCTCCGCGAGCTTGACGAGCCTGACCCGCTCGGCGCGGTAGTGCCCGACCTCGTACACCGTGAGGCGCCAGCCGGGCAGTTCGACGCGGTCCCCGCGGGCGGGGATCCGGCCGAGCAGATCGGCGACGAGTCCGGCCACGGTCTCGTACGGGCCTTCCGGGACGTCCAGGCCTATGCGGCGCAGGATGTCGACCCGGCAACTGCCGTCGGCGTCCCACGCGGGCCGCCCGTCCTCGGGCGGCGCGACGGCGAGTTCGGGCAGGTCGAGACCGTCGTGCTCGTCGCGCACCTCGCCCACCAGTTCCTCGACGATGTCCTCCAGGGTGACGACGCCCGCGGTGCCGCCGTACTCGTCGACGACGACGGCGATGGGCTGCTCGCTGCGCAGCCGCTCCAGCAAGGGCTGCACGGGCAGGGTCTCCGGGACGAGCAGCGGTGCCTGGGCGATCCGGACGACGGGGGTGCGCAGGCGTTCCTGCGAGGGCACCGCGAGGGCGTTCTTGAGGTACACCATGCCGATCACTTCGTCGATCTTCTCCCGGTAGACGGGGAAGCGGGACAGACCGGTGGCGCGGGTGAGGTTGACCACGTCCTCCGCGGTGGCGGAGGACTGGAGCGCGCTCACCTTCACGCGCGGGGTCATCACATGCTGGGCGGTCAGCTCGGCCAGGGACAGCGTGCGGACGAACAGGTCGGCCGTGTCCTGCTCCAGCGCTCCGGCCCGTGCCGAGTGCCGGGCGAGCGAGACCAGTTCGCCGGGGGTGCGGGCGGAGGCGAGTTCCTCGGCGGGCTCCACGCCCAGGGCGCGCACCAGCCGGTCGGCGACCGCGTTGAGCGCCGCGATCACGGGCCGGAACAGGCGCGCGAACAGGTGCTGCGGCCCCGCGACGAAGCGGGCCACCTGGAGGGGCCGGGACACCGCCCAGTTCTTGGGCACGAGTTCACCGATCACCATCTGGGCGGCCGACGCGAACAGCATGCCGACGACGACGGCGAGGCCCGAGACGGCGCCCTCGGGGACGCCGATCGCGAGGAAGGGTCCGCGCAGCAGGCCTTCGAGCGCCGGTTCGGCGAGCATGCCGACGACCAGTGAGGTGATGGTGATGCCGAGCTGGGTGCCGGAGAGCTGGAAGGACAGCTCCTTGAGCGAGGCGACGACCGTACGGGCCCGTCGGTCGCCCGCGGCGGCGGCCTTCTCGGCGTCGGCCCGCTCGACCGTGATGAGTCCGAACTCGGCCGCGACGAAGAAGCCGTTGGCCAGGATCAGCAGGAACGCTGCACCGAGGAGCAGCAAGAGGGTGGTCATGATGCCGCCGCCTCCGCGTGATCGCGGACCGCTGCCGGTGAGGGCAGCGGGTCCGCGGTATGTCGGCAGGGGGCGGCGCAGGTACTACAGGACGATCCGTCCATCGCCGGAGGGAGTCACTCCTCGGGTAGCAGGAACCCCTGAGCACCGGGCGGAGCAGCAGGGGTGGAGGCCCAACGGAGGTGCCTCCTTCTCCAGATTAATCAAGACATCGGGATGTGCGGCAGGGTGGACGGCCCTGAGTCATCCCTGATGCCGCTCGGGCTCGGCCGTGGAGCGGGCCTCGGCCAGGTCACGGAGCGCGCGGGCGTCCTGTATGGCGCGCTGCTTGGCGATGCCCGGCTGGATGCCCAGGGCGGGCAGGCTGGTGCCGTCGCTGAGGTTGAGGAACACCCAGGGGTCACCCGGACGCAGGTTCACCTGGATGATCTCCGCCCAGTCCAGACGGCGGTGGCTGGTGATGTTCACCACGGTGACCCCGCTCTCGTCGGCGACGACCTTGGGCCGGGCCAGCAGGAGCAGCACAGCGGCGAAGAGGGCCGCCGTGAAGACGAAGCTGAGGCGCTCTCCGGCGCTGAGCCCCTCCAGCAGCATCGCGATGGTCGTGATGGACACGAACGTCGCGAGGCCGACGGTGAGGAGCACGACGCGGGTGCGTCCCGGCCGGAAGGTGACGGGGAGGCTGGGCAGATCGGGCATCGGTACGGTCTCTCGGGAGCTCTCAGAGGCGGCAGGCGTGGATGGCCGTGGTCAGGATGGCTCGCGCGCCGATCTCGTACAGGTCGTCCATGATCCGCTGGGCTTCCCGGGCCGGGACCATCGCCCGGACGGCGACCCAGCCCTCGTTGTGCAGCGGCGAGACGGTCGGGGACTCCAGGCCCGGGGTGAGCCCGACGGCCTTCTCCAACTGCTCGACCCGGCAGTCGTAGTCCATCATCACGTACGTACGGGCCACCAGGACGCCCTGGAGGCGGCGCAGGAACTGCTGCACCTTGGGGTCCTCGGTGTCGGCGCCGGTACGGCGGATGACGATCGCCTCGGACTTCATGATCGGTTCGCCGAAGACCTCGAGGCCCGCGTTGCGCAGCGAGGTACCGGTCTCCACGACGTCCGCGATGACCTCGGCGACCCCCAGCTCGATGGCCGTCTCCACGGCGCCGTCGAGGTGGACGACGGAGGCGTCGATGCCCTCGTCCGCGAGGTGCTTGGCGACGATGCCCTCGTAGGACGTCGCGACGGTCCTGCCCGCGAGGTCCTCGATGCCGTGCGCGGTGCCGGGCTTGGCGGCGAAGCGGAAGGTGGAGCGGGCGAAGCCGAGGGAGAGGATCTCCTCGGCGCCGGCGCCGGAGTCGATCAGCAGGTCCCGGCCGGTGATGCCGATGTCGAGGCGGCCGGAGGAGACGTAGATCGCGATGTCGCGGGGGCGGAGGTAGAAGAACTCGACCTCGTTGACCGGGTCGACGATCCGCAGCTCCTTGGACTCCCGGCGCTGCTGGTAGCCCGCCTCATGCAGCATCTCCGCCGCAGGGCCGGACAGTGAACCCTTGTTGGGGACCGCGATGCGCAGCATGAGGGGGGCTTCCTTCGTGTCGGTGCGTGAGGGGGTTGAGGTGGGCGTGGTGCGGCTCAGAGATGGGCGTAGACGTCGTCCAGGGAGATGCCGCGGGCGACCATCATCACCTGAACGTGGTACAGGAGCTGGGAGATCTCCTCCGCGGCGGCTTCCTCGCCCTCGTGCTCGGCGGCCATCCACACCTCGGCGGCCTCCTCGACGATCTTCTTGCCGATGGCATGGACGCCCTTGCCGACCAGCTCTGCGGTGCGGGAAGTGGCGGGATCGCCGTGGGCGGCCTTGTGCTGGAGCTCGGTGAACAGCTCCTCGAACGACTTCTTCGACATGGTGGTCTAACCCTACGCGCTCTCGTCCTCGTCTCAGTGCCAGGGTTCGGATACCGAGCGGAGCGTGGCGGCGGTCGCCACGGCCGCGGTCACCGCCTCGTGCCCCTTGTCCTCGGACGATCCCGGAAGACCCGCGCGGTCCAGGGCCTGCTCCTCCGTGTCGCAGGTGAGCACGCCGAAGCCGACGGGGACACCGGACTCGACGGACACCTGGGTCAGGCCCTGGGTGACGCCCTGGCAGACGTAGTCGAAGTGGGGGGTGCCGCCGCGGATGACGACCCCGAGGGCGACGATCGCGTGGTAGCCGCGGGCCGCGAGGACCTTGGCGGCGACCGGGAGCTCGAAGCTGCCGGGGACCCGCAGCAGGGTCGGCTCGTCGATGCCCAGTTCACCGAGGGCGCGCAGGGCTCCGTCGACCAGGCCGTCCATCACCTTCTCGTGCCACTGCGCCGCGACGACGGCGACCCTCAGATCGCTCGCGTTGCGGACGGACAACTCCGGTGCACCCTTGCCGCTCACGTGTCTCCTCCGTGTTCTCTTGCTGAGCTTCTGTCACTGGCTCACTGGTCGGCTACTGGCTTACTGGTCCGCGCGGGCGGACACGGCGGTCGTGTCCAGCCAGGGCAGGTCGTGGCCCATCCGGTCCCGCTTGGTGCGCAGGTAGCGGAGGTTGTGTTCGCCCGCCTGTACGGGCATGGGCTCCCGGCCGGTGATCTTGAGGCCGTGGTGGCGCAGGGCGTCGGTCTTGTCGGGGTTGTTGGTCAGCAGCCGCACCCCGCGTACGCCGAGATCGCGAAGGATCAGGGCGCCCGCCGCGTAGTCGCGGGCGTCGGCGGGCAGGCCGAGCGCCAGGTTGGCGTCCAGCGTGTCGTGGCCGCGTTCCTGGAGTTCGTACGCCCGCAGCTTGGACAGCAGCCCGATGCCGCGGCCCTCGTGGCCGCGCAGATAGACGACCGCGCCCCGGCCCTCGGCCTGGATCCGCCGCAGGGAGGCCTCCAGTTGGGGGCCGCAGTCGCAGCGCAGGGAGTGGAAGACATCGCCGGTGAGGCATTCGGAGTGGACGCGGACCAGGAGGTCCTCGCCGTCGCCGATCTCCCCGTGGACGAGGGCGATGTGCTCGACTCCGTCGCGGGTGGAGCGATAGCCGTACGCCGTGAACTCACCGAAGGCGGTGGGGAGTCGGACCTCCGCCTCGCGGCGCACGAGAGGCTCGGTGGCCCGGCGGTGGGCGATCAGGTCCGCGATGGAGATGATCGTCAGGCCGTGCTCGCGGGCGAAGGGGATCAGCTCGGGCAGGCGCAGCATGCGGCCGTCGGCGCCCGCGATCTCCACGATCGCTCCGGCCGGGCGCAGTCCGGCGAGCCGCGCGAGGTCGACGGCGGCCTCGGTGTGGCCGTCGCGGACGAGGACGCCGCCGGGCCGGGCGCGCAGCGGGAAGACGTGGCCGGGGCGGACGAAGTCGCCGGGACCCGCCGTCCCTCCGGCGAGCAGCCGCAGGGTGGTGGCGCGGTCGGCCGCGGAGATACCGGTGCTCACGCCGTGGGCGCCGGTCGCGTCGACGGACACGGTGAACGCGGTGCGCATCGACTCGGTGTTGTGCTCGACCATCTGCGGGAGCTGGAGGCGGTCGAGTTCGTCGCCCTCCATGGGGGCGCAGATCAGGCCGCGGCACTCGCTCATCATGAAGGCGACGATCTCGGGGGTCGCCTTCTCGGCGGCGATGACGAGGTCGCCCTCGTTCTCGCGGTCCTCGTCGTCGACGACCACGACCGGTCGGCCGGCCGCGATGTCGGCGACGGCCTGCTCGACGGGGTCGAGTGCGTAGTCGTCGAGGGGGTCGGTGCGGTACAGAACCGGCGCCGTTGTCATGCCGGGACTCCTTCCAGGGCGGGCTGCTGCTCCGCCGTGCGCGAGCGCAGCCACCAGTCGCGCATGCCCCACAGGACGAGTGCGCCGTAGACGATGTAGACGAAGCCGGAGAAGGCGAAGCCGTTGGCGAAGTTGAGGGGGACGCCGACGGCGTCGACCAGGAGCCAGGCGACCCAGAACTCGACCATGCCGCGCGCCTGGGCGTACATGGCGACGATGGTGCCGACGAATATGTACGCGTCGGGCCAGGGGTCCCAGGACAGGGTGGGGATCGCGGTGAACAGGCCCGCGACGGCGAGCGTGCCGAGGGCCGCGGCGCCCGCGAGGATGCCGCGCTCGCGCCAGGTGGCGAACCGTACGGCGATCTGGCCGTCCTTCGCGCGCCCCGTGCCGCGGCTCCACTGCCACCAGCCGTAGACGGCCACGGCCATGACGACGACCTGCTTGCCGGCGCTGCCGGAGAGGTGGGCCGAGGCGAAGGCGGTGAAGAGGACGACACCGGACAGGAACTGCACCGGCCAGCTCCACAGGGAGCGGCGCCAGCCGAACGCGAGGCCGGCCAGTCCGATCACGTTGCCGATCATGTCCGACCACTTGATGTGCTGGCCGAACAGAGTGAAGGCTTCGGAGTCGAGCCAGCTCACCGGGTGGCTCCCTCGCTGGTCAGCAGCCGCTCGACGTACTTGGCGATGATGTCGACCTCGAGGTTGACCGGGTCGCCGGGCTGTTTGACGCCGAGTGTGGTCAGCGCGAGGGTCGTGGGGATGAGGCTGATGGTGAAGCGGTCGGCTGCGGCTTCCACGACGGTGAGGCTGACGCCGTCGACGGTGATGGAGCCCTTCTCGACCACATAGCGCGAGAGGTCCGCGGGGAGCGAGACGGTGACGAGGTCCCAGTGCTCGGAGGGCTCGCGCGCGAGGATCGTGCCGGTGCCGTCGACATGGCCCTGCACGATGTGTCCGCCGAGGCGCGCGCCGACGGCCGTGGGGCGTTCGAGGTTGACCCGGGAGCCGACGGCGAGCGCGCCGAGGCTGGAGCGGTTCAGGGTCTCCGCCATGACGTCGGCGGTGAACTCGTCGCCCTCGTGCTCCACGACCGTGAGACACACGCCGTTGACGGCGATGGAGTCACCGTGGCGCGCGCCTTCGGTGACGACGGGTCCGCGGAGTCGGAAGCGGAAGGAGTCGCCGAGGTTCTCGGCGGCGGTGATCTCACCCAGCTCTTCGACGATTCCGGTGAACACTTCCCGGGTCCTCCTGCCTCTTCGGGCACGACTCCGGGGCCTGTCGATGACGACAGATCAGAGCAAGCGAGGACACCGGGCGACGCCGAACAGAGCCCGTCCGAACGGACGGGCCGATACGGCGGCGCGCACGAATGCCCGCCCGCCGCGCACTGCCTCCCATCCGGACTTTAACCGTCGGTCCAGGAATTTCACCTGGTCAACCGGTCGCTGGAGGCGACCGGGTCGCGGACTGTAACCGCCGGTTCGGACTTTCACCGACCCCGGAGTGCGCTGCTTCTGGTACACGGTCAGTGTGCCACGCCGCCAGACGGCCATGCGAGTGAGGGGGTGTGGCGTACCTCACGCGTACGGGCACTGGACATCACCGGCCTCATCTGTCCAGCAGCTCTCGCCGACGGGTCCGACTCCCGCTCCTCGCAGGGCAGATGACACCCGGTCCGGGTGCCGCGCGGAACTCGACCGGCAGCGGTCCTCCCCTGTCCGGCACCACGCCGTAGTCTGCGTGCGCGGAGCGGGGTGGACATCGAGGGGAGGAGCCCGAGGATGAGCGAGAGGGGCACACAGGGCCGCGGAGTGCGCGAGGTGAGGCGCGCCCGGTACGCCGTGGCCGCGGTGTTCGCCGTGCACGGCTCCGTCACCGGCTCGTTCGCGACCCGCGTCCCGTGGATCCAGGACCATGCGCAGCTCGGCGCCGGGCAGTTGGGCATCGCCCTCGCCTTCCCCGCGTTCGGCGCGTCCCTCGCCATGCCGCTCGCGGGCCGGATCAGCCACCGCCTGGGCGCGCGCACGGCGCTGCGCCTCCTGCTCTCGCTGTGGACGCTGTCCCTGGTCCTGCCGTCCCTCGCGCCGAACCTGCCGACGCTGTGCCTGGCGCTGTTCGCGTTCGGCGCCGCGTCCGGCATGTCGGACGTGGCGATGAACGCGCTGGGCGTGGAGATCGAGAACCGGCTGGGCCGGTCGATCATGTCCGGGCTGCACGGCATGTGGAGCACGGGCGCGGTGGTGGGCTCGGCGGCGGGCACGCTCGCCGCCCATCTGGGCTCGGACGCCCGGCTGCACCACGCGCTGGCGGCCGGGGCCCTGACCCTGCTCGGCCTCGTGGCCTGCACCTGGGTCCTCGACCGCCGGGCCACCGAGGACGCGGAGCCGCCGCCCCGGTTCGCACTGCCGCCGAGGTCCGCGCTGCTCATCGGCGCGGTCGGCTTCTGCGCGGTGTTCGCGGAGGGCGCGAGTCTGGACTGGTCGGCGGTCTATCTACGGGACCGGGTGGGCAGTTCGGCCGGTCTCGCCGCCGCGTGCACCACGGGCTTCACGCTCACCATGGCGGTCGTACGGCTCGCGGGCGACCGGGCGGTGGACCTCTACGGCGCCGTGCGCACCGTCCGCGTGGGCGGGGTGCTCGCCGCGCTCGGCGGTCTGCTCATCGTCGTCGCGAGCGCCCCGGCGGTGGCCATCGCCGGATTCGCCCTGATGGGGCTCGGTATCGCCGTCGTCGTACCGCTGTGCTTCGCGGCGGCGGGGCACAGCGGCCCGAACCCCGGTCAGGCCATCGCGGGCGTCGCGACGATCACGTACACCTCGGGGCTGATCGCGCCGAGCGCGGTCGGCGGGCTGGCCCAGATGACCGACCTGACGGTGTCGTTCGGTCTGGTGACGGTGCTGGCGTGCGGGCTCGCGGTGTTCGCGGGGGTGCTGCGCGCGGGCGACCGTGCCAAGGTCGCTCCGCCGAGCACGGTGGTGCCCGATCCGCGGACCTGAGACGAACGGGACGTGAACGACGAACAGGACGTGAACATGGTCACAGCCGCGAGGACATGACCGGACGCGGGCGGGCGCCGTCCGACGCTTCGTACCTGTTGAGACCCAGCTCACGAGGGGTCTTGGGTACAGAGGACCCCCTGGTGACCGCGACAATGGGCGGGACAGTTGTTCGGGTAAGAGAAAGCGAAGCCTCACCATGGACCTCGGCGTGCGCTGGAAGCTGCACGGTGACGGGCGCACGCCCGCGCCGGGGGCGGTCGTCCGCCCCGATGAACGGCTCTCCTGGCCCCGCACGGTAGGACTCGGCGCCCAGCACGTGGTGGCCATGTTCGGGGCGAGCTTCGTGGCTCCCGTGCTGATGGGGCTCGACCCCAACCTCGCGATCATGATGTCCGGTGTCGCGACCGTGATCTTCCTGCTGGCGACCCGCGGCCGGGTGCCCAGCTACCTCGGCTGCTCGCTCTCCTTCGTGGGCGTCGCCGCGGTGATCCGGGCGCAGGGCGGCACCAGCGCCACGGTGACCGGCGCGGTGTTCGTCGTGGGTGTGGTGCTGTTCCTCGTGGGCCTCGCGGTCCAGCGGTTCGGGGCGCGGATCATCCACGCGGCGATGCCGCCGATCGTGACCGGCGCGGTCGTCATGCTGATCGGGTTCAACCTCGCGCCCGTGACCGCGTCGACCTACTGGCCGCAGGACCAGTGGACCGCGCTGCTGGTCATGCTCTTCACGGGGCTGGCCGTGGTGTGTCTGCGCGGCTTCTGGTCCAGGGTCGCGATCTTCCTCGGGCTGATCTTCGGCTACGGGATCTCCTGGGCGTTCGACCGCGTCTTCGGCAAGATCCACTCGGTGGACGGGAGCGGCAAGGTCACCGATCACTGGCGGCTGGACCTCTCGGGCGTCGGCCACGCGGACTGGATCGGTCTGCCCTCCTTCCACGGCCCGTCCTTCCAGTGGTCCGCGATCCTGGTCGCGCTGCCCGTGGTGATCGCGCTGGTCGCGGAGAACGCGGGGCACGTCAAGGCCGTCGGTGAGATGACCGGCGACACCCTGGACGACAAGCTGGGTACGGCGATCTCCGCTGACGGTGTCGCCTCCATGCTCTCGACCGCGGTCGGCGGCCCGCCCAACACGACGTACTCCGAGAACATCGGCGTGATGGCCGCCACCCGTGTCTACTCGACCGCCGCGTACTGGGCGGCGGCCGGGTTCGCGCTTCTCTTCGGCATCTGCCCGAAGTTCGGCGCGGTCGTGGCCGCGATCCCCGGCGGTGTGCTCGGCGGTATCACCGTCATCCTGTACGGCATGATCGGCCTGCTCGGCGCGCAGATCTGGATCAAGTCCAAGGTGGATCTGCGGAATCCGCTGAACCTGGTGCCGGCCGCGGCGGGCATCATCATCGGCGTCGGCAACGTCACGATGAAGTTCACCGACACGTTCACCCTGAGCGGTATCGCGCTGGGCACGCTGGTCGTCATCACCGGGTACCACGCGCTGCGGGCGATGGCCCCCGCGCATCTGAAGGCGCAGGAGCCGCTGCTGGACTCGGGCACGTCCTCGTACAACGAGGACGCCGAGGGCACTGAGGACGCCGAGTACGCCGCAGTCGGCAAGAGCGCGGAGGGCGCTCGCGACACGGACCGGCGCGCCGACGCGTAGGCATGTGCCCCGTGGGGAGCGCCCGCCCGTGAGGGCTGACGCTCCCCCGTCCGGCCCAGCGCCGTGTTCCCCCGTTCCGGGGAAGCCTTCGGGCTGGAGCCCTCCCGCCCGGCCCAGGGCTGCCACCCTTCCCGCATGGCGCGGTCGGAGCAGGTGGAACACGTAGACCAAGTGGCACGGTTCACCACCGGAGTGGACACGGTCGTCTCACGGATGCGCGCGCTCGACGCCGCATGGCCGCCCGGTGACGGTGTCGCGGTGTTCAACCGTGTCTACCTCGCCGTCACCGAGGAGGTCAGGCGCGCTCCGGACGCCGGACGCTTCCCGGACCGGCGGGCCGGGACCACGCTGGACGTGCGGTTCGCCGAGCTGTATCTGACGGTGGCCGAGCGGGCCGAACCGCCCGCCTGCTGGCGCCCGTTGTTCCGGTCACGGCACCATCCCGGCGTTCTCCCGGTGCAGTTCGCGCTCGCCGGTGTCAACGCGCACATCGGGCACGATCTCGCGCTGGCCGTCGTGGCCACCTGTCGCTCCCTCGGCTGTCAACCGGCCGATCTGCAGGACGAGTTCGACGACGTGGGCGACATCCTCGACTCGCTGGGGGAACGCATCCTCGACGAGCTGACGCCCTCCCCCGATCTGCTCCATGTCGCCGATCCGCTCACTCATCTGATCAGCGCGTGGAGCCTGGAGCGGGCGCGCGAGGCCGCCTGGGCCGCGGCGCGTGCCCTGTGGGCGCTCAGCGAACTGCCGGAGATCGCCGAGGAGTTCACCCGGCGCCTGAACTGGACCGTCGGCTTCGCGAGCCGGATGCTGCTCACGCCCCTTCGCCGTTGACCCGTTACCACGCCTCGCCGTCGACCCGGTACCACGCCGGAACCGTACGCGCCGAAACCGCCACGATCGCCCGAGGTTCTCGTAACTGCCTTGCCGTCCCGGTACGTTGACCACCGACCCGCGATCACGAAGGAGCAGCACCATGACGATCCGTCTGGGACTCGGCCTCCCGCAGATGCGGCAGTACGACCTCGGCAAGGACGTGCCCGACGTGGCACGCGACCTGGAGCGCGTCGGCTACGACAGCCTGTGGGTGTTCGAGCGGGCCCTGTTCCCCGAACCGGCCACGCAGGGGCTGTACGGCATCGAGGGACTGCCCTGGCCGGACTCCTACCGCCATGTCGCGGACCCACTGGTGACGCTCACCCTCGCGGCGGCGGCCACCGAGCGGGTCGAACTGGGCAGCAGCGTGCTCGTGGCGCCGCTGCACCTTCCGTTCCAGCTCGCCAAGGCCCTCGCGTCGCTGGACGCGGCCAGCGGCGGGCGAGTGATCGCGGGCTTCGGCACGGGCTGGTCGCTGGACGAGTACGCGGCCACGGGCGTGCGGCCGATCAAGGAGCGCGGCCGGGTCCTGGACGAGGTGATCGACGTCTGCCGGGCCGTGTGGGGTCCGGACCCGGTGCGCTACACCGGGCGGATCACGACCGTCGAGTCGGCCGCGGTCGGCCCCAAACCGGCCCGGCCGATCCCGATCATGCTGGCCGCCACCTCGCGCCGGGCGCAGGAGCGACTGGTCGATCGTGCCGACGGCTGGCTGCCGGTGGGCGCGGGCGTGGAGCAGATCGCGAGCCAGTGGCGGGCGGTGCGGGAGCTGGCCGCCGAGCGCGGCCGTACGGAGCCGATCCGGACGGTGCTGCGGGCCAACGCCCGGCTCACGACGAAGCCGGTCGAGGACACCGGCCGGGCCGCGTTCCACGGCAGCACCGACCAGCTCGTCGAGGACCTGCTCGCCCACGCGGAGATCGGCATGGAGGAGATCTGCGTGGACCTCCAGTCGAGCGCGCGGAACGCCCAGGAACTGAAGGACATCGCCGCGGAGCTGTACGAGAAGGCGCGGGCGGCCGGGGTCTGACCCGCCCGCGCGGTCGGTCTCAGTCCTCGGGCAGCTCGACCGGTGCGAGTTCGTCGTAGAGGTCGCCGGGGCCGGGGTTGGTCGGGTCGGTCGTGCCGCCGAAGTAGTGCATGACGCCCCACACGGCGTTGAGCGCGGTCTGTACGGCGCCCTCGGCCCAGCCGGCCGTCCAGGAGATGTCGTCGCCCGCGAGGAAGATCCCTCGCTGGTCGGCGGGCAGCCGGTCCTGCATGAAGTGGGTGAACAGGCGCCGCTGGTAGCGGTAGTGGCCGGGCAGGTTCGCCTTGAACGCGCCCATGAAGCAGGGCTCGTTCTCCCAGGAGACCGTCACCGGGCTGCCGATGATGTGCTTCCTGATGTCGACGTCCGGGTAGATCTCGCCGAGCGAGGTCAGCATGACCTCCATCCGCTCGTTCGCGGACAGCGGCAGCCACTTCAGGCTGTCGTCGCACCAGGTGTACGACAGGCAGATCACGGCGGGCTTGTCCGGGCCGTCGTCCAGCAGATAGGTGCCGCGGGTCATCCGGTCGGTGAGCGTCATCGACATGACGTCACGGCCCGTGCGCGCGTCCTTGTCCCGCCAGAACGGCCGGTCCACGGGCACGAAGAGCTTGCTCGACTCCATGTAGTGCGTGCGCTCGATCGCCGTCCAGTGGTCGATCGGGAAGAGCGCTTCGTCGCAGGCGATCTTGGAGAGCAGCATCCAGGACTGGGCGGTGAAGACGGCCGCCTGGTACGTACGGATGTCGCCGCTCGCGTCGGTGACGGTGATCCGGTTGCCCGCGGTGCGGTGCAGCCGGGTCACCGCGGGGCGCGGTGCGCCGTGCGCGTGCAGGGACTTCAGCGACGTGCCGTACGCCCAGTGCACGATCTTCTCCGGCTCCCGCTCCCACAGCCGCAGCGGCAGTTGCTGGGAGCCGCCCACGATGCCGCGGTGGTGGTCGTCCGCCTCGGTGTAGACGACGCGCAGGATCTCCAGGATGGAGTTCGGGAAGTCGGTGTCCCAGCCGCCGGTGCCGAAGCCGACCTGGCCGAAGATCTCGCGGTGCCGGAAGGAGCGGAAGGCCTCGGAGTCGCAGAGGAAGCCGTAGAACGTCTGGTTGTCGAGCTTCTCGACCAGCCTCGACCAGATCGCGCGGATGCGCGGCACGTCCCGCTCGCGCAGGGCGCGGTTCATCGCGGAGAAGTCGGCGCCCTCCTCCAGGCAGGCGTTCCAGGCGGCTGCCACATCGCGGTAGACCTGCGGCAGATCGTCGAGGGTCTCGGCGTAGTGGGTCTCGCCCTTGAGGTCGACGACGGTCGACGGGGTCGCCTCGGCCAGCGGGTTGGGGAACGGCCTGGTCTCAAGGCCGACCAGGTCGATGTAGTGCTGGAGGGCCGTGGAGGACGGCGGGAAGCGCATGGCGCCCATCTCGGCGGTCAGCGAGGGGTCGCAGCCCTCGAAGCCGACGGTCCGCAGTCGGCCACCGATCTGGTCGGCCTCGTACACGACGGGCTTCAGGCCCATCTTCATCAGCTCGTACGCGGCCACGATGCCGGACAGGCCACCGCCGATGACCGCGACCTCGGAGCCGTGCGCGGTCGCGGGTATCTGCCCGAGGCCCGCCGGGTGGGCGAGGTAGTCGTCGTAGGCGTAGGGGAAGTCCGGCCCGAACATGGTGATCGGCGGCTGCTGCCCGTCGGTGTGCGGGACGGCGGTGGGCACCGTGGAGGTCATGAGGGTGCGAACTCCTTGCGGGAAACGAACTCTTGGAACGAGCCGAAGGGCCGGGCTCGATCGAGGGATCGGGCTCGACAGGCCGGGCTCGAGGGATCGTGCTTGCGGGATCAGACGAGGGCGGCGTAGAAGCCGGGGCGGCGGTCCGCCAGATACGGGTTCGCCGCGCGGGAGGCGGCGAGACGGCCGGGGTCGACGTCGGCGACGACGAGTTCCTCGGCGCGGCCCGCGCGTGCCCGGACGACTCCGTCGGGCCCGGCGAGGGCGGACAGCCCGGTGAACTCGAACTCCCCTTCACGGCCGACCCGGTTGGCGTACGCGACGTACATCTGGTTCTCGAAGGCGCGCACCGGGACGACGGATTCGGCGACGAACTGGTACGGGTGCATCAGGGCCGTCGGCACCACGAGGAGGTCGGTCCCGGCCAGGGCGTGGGCGCGGGCGTTCTCCGGGAACTCGACGTCGTAGCAGATCATCAGCCCGACCCGCAGGCCGTTCAACTCGGCCTGGGCGACCGGCTGTTCACCGGGCGTGAAGTGGTCGCGTTCGAAGCCGCCGTAGAGATGGGTCTTGCGGTAGCCGAGGAGGCGGGCGCCGTCGGCGGAGATCAACTGGGCGGAGTTGAAGACGCGTTCGCCGTCCCGCTCCGGGTAGCCGTAGGCGATCGCGAGCCCCCGCCGCGAGGCGATCTCGGCGACCGCGTCGGCCTGTTCGCCGTCGGCCGCGTCGGCGAGCCGTCCGACGGCATCACCGATCGCGTACCCGGTGAGGAACATCTCCGGCGCGATGAGCAGCCCGGCGCCGAGGGCGGCGGCACGGCCCGCGGCCTCGTCGAGCACCGCGAGGTTCTCGGCGACGGAACCGGGCGTGCCGGAGCTCTGGAGCAGGGCGGTGCGCATGCGTGTTCTCCACCGGAGGAAGGAAGTCGGGAGGTGAGGAAGACGCTACGGTCGGCGCGCCGGGCCGGACAAGCAGGACCCGTTGCGCGCCGACGCGCTGTTCGTTGCGTCCGTACGCGGCCCGGCGGCGATTCGTTGCGTGCCGCCCGGCGGGGCGTTACGAGAACCGGCGCAGCAGCGGGGAGAGGACCAGCACGGACTTGGTGCGCTCCACGAACGGCTCCCCGGCGATCCGTTCCAGTACGCGCTCGAAGTGGCGCATGTCGGAGGCGAAGACCTGGACGATCGCGTCCGCCTCGCCGGTGACGGTGGAGGCCGCCACGACCTCCTGGTAGCGCTCCAGGCCTCGCTGGATGGTCTCGGGCGAGGTGTTGCGGCGGCAGTAGATCTCGACGTACCCCTCGGTCTGCCAGCCGAGTGCTCCCGGGTCCAGCCGGACGGTGAAGCCGGTGATGGCGCCGGTGGCGCGCAGCCGGTCCACGCGCCGCTTCACTGCGGGTGCGGACAGGCCGACCTGTTGGCCGATGTCCGCGTAGGAGCGGCGGGCGTCCTCGGCAAGGGCGTGCACGATGCGTTCGTCGAGATCGTTCAGCAAGGCGGGTGGTTCACTTCTCTGCGTATGTCATGCGGTGCCGTACGGTCCGCGGCGGCGGACGACGGCGGCCGACCGGGAACGCCGGTGGCCCACAGAAGTAGAACACCTGCCCCGCGGCCCTCCCCCTCCGGCCACCGCCTCACCTCGTACGACGGCCCCCTCCCGTCGGTGACGAGAAGGGGACCGTCGTACGAGCGGGGAGCCCGGCTCAGCTCCAACTGGCGTGCAGCGGCTTGCCCTCCGCGTAGCCCGCGGCGCTCTGGATGCCGACGATGGCCCGCTCCGCGAACTCCTCGAGGGAGTCGGCGCCCGCGTAGGTGCAGGACGAGCGGACGCCCGCGATGATCGAGTCGATCAGGTCCTCGACGCCCGGCCGGGCCATGTCGAGGAACATCCGGGAGGTCGAGATGCCCTCCTCGAACAGGCCCTTGCGGGCGCGCTCGTACGGCGACTCCTCCGAGGTGCGGTTGAGGACCGCGCGCGCCGACGCCATGCCGTACGACTCCTTGTAGAAGCGGCCGTCCGCGTCCTGCTGGAGGTCGCCCGGGGACTCGTAGGTGCCCGCGAACCAGGAGCCGACCATCACGTTGGACGCGCCGGCCGCCAGCGCCATCGCGACATCGCGGGGGTGCCGGACACCGCCGTCGGCCCACACGTGCTTGCCGTACTTCCTGGCCTCGGCGGCGCACTCCAGGACCGCCGAGAACTGCGGGCGGCCGACGCCGGTCATCATGCGCGTGGTGCACATGGCGCCGGGGCCCACGCCGACCTTGACGATGTCCGCGCCCGCCTCGATCAGATCGCGCACACCCTCGGCGGCGACCACGTTGCCGGCCACGAGCGGCACCTGGGGGTCGAGCGCGCGCACGGTCCGTACGGCGCTGATCATCGACTCCTGGTGGCCGTGCGCGGTGTCGACGACGAGCGTGTCGACGCCCGCTTCGAGCAATTGCTTGGCCTTGCCCGCGACGTCGCCGTTGATGCCGACGGCCGCGGCGATCCGCAGCCTGCCGTCGGCGTCGGTGGCGGGCGTGTAGAGCGTGGCCCGCAGCGCGCCCTTGCGGGTGAGGATGCCGGCGAGCTTGCCGTCCTCGTCCACGGCCGGGGCGTAGCGGCGGTTGGCGCCGTCGAGGACGTTGAAGGCCTCGCGCGGGTCGATGGCGGCGTCGAGCAGCAGCAGGTCCTTCGACATCACCACTTCGAGCTGGGTGAAGCGGTCCACGCCGGACAGGTCGGCCTCGGTGACGACACCGATCGGCCGGTGCTCGGCGTCCACGACGACACCGGCGTTGTGCGCGCGCTTCGGCAGCAGCACGAGCGCGTCGGCGACCGTCTGGTGCGGGGCGAGCACGATCGGGGTGTCGAGGACCAGATGGCGTTCCTTGACCCAGGAGACGACCTCGGTGACCACGTCGATCGGGATGTCCTGGGGGATCACGACGAGTCCGCCGCGGCGGGCGACCGTCTCGGCCATACGGCGGCCGGCGATCGCGGTCATGTTGGCGACGACCAGCGGGATCGTCGTCCCCGAGCCGTCCGGGGAGGAGAGGTCCACACCGTGGCGGGAGCCCACCGAGGAGCGGCTCGGCACCATGAAGACGTCGTCGTACGTCAGGTCGTACGCGGGCTGGATGTCATTGAGGAAACGCACGTGCTGCACATCCCGGTGGATCAGAGGTGGCCCCCTGACGGGTCAGCCAGGGGGAAAAGCACGTACTTCATTCTCCCATGGCGAGGGGCGAGCGATACCCGGACGGATCGTCCAGGCAGGTCAGCGGGGTCTTCGGGGGATCCTCCAAGAGGGCACGCGCGGACCTCGCGGGAACGGCGCGGAAACGGTGACGTGGACTGTCACCTTTGGCGTGCACCGTGAGGGGCATGGAGAACTTCACCGACACCCGCACCCCGTCCCCCTCCCCCTCCCCCTCCCCCTCCGAGGACAGTCCGCTCACCGGCCGGATCGCACTCGTCGCCGGGGCCACCCGCGGCGCCGGGCGCGCCCTCGCCGTCGAACTCGGCCGCGCGGGCGCCACCGTCTACGTCACCGGCCGCACCACCCGCGAGCACACCAGCGAGGTCGGCCGGGCCACGGAGACCATCGAGGAGACCGGGGAGCTGGTCACGGCGGCGGGCGGTACCGGCATCGCCGTCCCGACCGACCATCTGGACCCGGACCGGGTGACCGCCCTGGTCGAGCGGATCGACCGCGAGCGGGGGCGGCTCGACATCCTCGTCAACGACCTCTGGGGCGGCGAGCAGTTGCTCGTCGACTCCGTCTTCGGCAAGAAGAGCTGGCAGACGCCGCTCGCCGCGGGCCTGCGCATCCTGGAGCTCGGGGTGCGCTCGCACGTCATCACCGCGGCGCTCGCCCTGCCGCTCCTCATCCGCTCGGACGCACCACTGCATGTGGAGGTCACCGACGGCACCGCGTCGTTCAACCGCCGCTACCGCGAGAACATGTACTACGACCTCGCCAAGAACGCCCCGATCCGGATGGCCTTCGGGCTGGGCGAGGAGCTGGCGGAGTACGGGGGCACGGCCCTCGCCGTCACGCCGGGCTTCCTGCGCTCGGAGCAGATGCTCGCCCATTTCGGCGTGACGGAGGAGAACTGGCGCGACGCCATCGCCCAGGAGCCGTACTTCGCCATCGCCGAGTCGCCGTACTACCTCGCCCGCGGGGTCGCCGCGCTCGCCGCCGACCCGGACCGGGCCGCGCGCTGGAACGGCAGGTCCGTCTCCAGCGCGGACCTCGCCCGGGCCTACGACGTACGGGACGTGGACGGCAGCCGGCCGGACTCCTTCGCGTACATCGAGGACGCCCGGTACGCCGGGAAGGACTGCTCGGTGGACGACTACCGCTGACGCTCCGGCTCCGCGCCGTACAGGGCGGCCAGGGCCCGCGCGTGCGCGCGGAAGCGAGCGCGCAGGCCCGCCGGGGCCAGCACCTCCACGTCCGCGCCCAGCCCGGTCAACTGGGCGAAGGCGATGTCCTCCGACTCCACCGGCAGGTCGAGCGTGACCTGCCCGGTGGCGTCCGGCGCGGTCGTGGCGGCCGGGGTCGCGCCGCTGACACTGGCGGACTCCAGCACGTCGGGCAGGCGGCGCAGGCCGCGCTCGGTCAGGCGCACGGTGACGGTCGTCCGCAGCAGCGCCCGCGCGAAGGCGTCGGCCCGGTCCCGCCAGTGTGCGGCCAGGTCGAAGGACGGGTCGCGCACGAAGGGGTCCTCGGCGCCGGGCGCGGGGCCGAGGGCGGTGACGCGGTCGACGCGGTAGGTGCGCCAGGCGTCCCGGCCCGTGCGTTCCCCGGGAACACGGCCCGTCGGCTCCCCCGGGACGCGGCCCACCAGGTACCAGACCCCCGCCTTGAGCACGAGCCCGTACGGCTCCAGGACGCGGCTGACCACGCGGTGCGGCGCGCCGTCCCGGCCCGGTCGCGCGTAGGACAGCTCGACGGTGCGGTCGGACCAGACGGCGCGGGCCAGGTCCGGCAGCAGCTCCGGGGCCGACGGCTCGCGGAACCAGGCCGGGGCGTCGAGGTGGAAGCGGCGTACGGACGACTCGGCCGCCGCGCGCAGCGAGGGGAGCAGGGTGGCCGACAGCTTCAGCCGGGCCGTGTCCGCCGCGTCCGAGAGCCCGAGGTCCCGCAGGGCGGTGGGCAGTCCGGAGAGGTAGAGCGTCTCGGCCTCGGTGGGGTGCAGCGTGGTGAGCCGGGTGCGGTGGCCGGGCGCCAGGTGGTAGCCGCCCGCCCGGCCGCGCTCGGCCCGGATGGGCACGCCCGCCTCTTGGAGCGCCTGGGCGTCGCGGATCACCGTGCGCCGGGAGATGTCCAGCTCACGGGCGAGGGCCTCGGCGGTCAGGCCGGGGCTCGACTGGACGAGGAGCGCCATGCGGAGCAGGCGGGCGGCACGCATGGCTCAAGGATCGTGGACCCGGTGTCCCGGTCGCGCCACGGGGGTCGGGTTTCGGCCGTGGCCCGGGAGCGCGGCCACCGAGAACGGGGACGGCCGCGGCGGCATGTGTCGATGCCGCCGCGGCCAGTCCCCGTTCTCCGATGATCGGACTTCTCCGATGCCCTGGCTTCTCCGATGACCAGGCTTCTCCTGCGAGCCGGGCGATCAGGAACCGTCGGGGTCCGCGCGGTTCAGGGCCGGCTTCGGCGGCTGCCCCGCCGTCATCAGATAGTCGGCCGCCGCCGTGTCCGTGACCAGGCTGGTGACGAGCCCGGACCGCAGCACCGCGTCGATGGCCGCCGCCTTGCGCTGGCCGCCCGCGATCGCGACGACCTCGGGGACGCGGCGGAGCTGGTCCGCCTTGACGGTGATGCACCGCTCCCCCAGGTCCCGTCCGATCCGGCGCCCCTCGGCGTCGAAGAGGTGCGCGGACATCTCGGCGGCGACACCGAGCGAGGCGTAGTGGGCGCGCTCCTCCTCGCTGAGCATGTCGTGCACCGTCGAGATGCCCGGCGCCCAGGAGCCGATGGAGACGCAGGCGACCGTCACCTTGTCGAAGTACTCGTAGGCGCGGGCGATCCCCGTCTGGTTGCGCAGCGCCGCCGCGGTCGCCTCGTCCGGCAGCAGCATCGGCGCGTAGATCGGGTGGGCGTCCCCGCCCGAGACCTGTGCGGCACGGCGGACGGCCTCCACCGATCCGCGCTCGGCGGTCCCGGCGTCGTACACGCCCGTGAGCTGCACCACCGTGCACGGGGGCAGCCGGTTCAAGGCGGCTGCCATGTTGATGGTGGAGCGGCCCCAGGCCAGTCCCAGCACATCGCCCTCGGTCACCAGTTCGCCGAGCAGATCGGCGGCGACCTCACCGAGGTTCTCGGGGTCGGGCGACTCCTCGGCCTCGGCCGGGGACTCGACCACCACGGCGTGCCTGAGGCCGTAGCGGGCGCGCAGGGCGTCGGAGCGCTCGGCGTCCAGTTCGGCCGGCACCCGGATCTCGATCCGCACGAGATCCCGTTCGAGGGCGGTCTCCAGGACCCGGGCCACCTTGAAGCGGCTGACGCCGAACTCCTCCGCGATCTGGATCTTGGACTTGCCCTCGAGGTAGAAGCGACGGGCCATGGCCGCCGCCTGCACCAGCTCAGCGGGTCCCATCCGCATGGCTGACCGGCCCGCCGTCATACCCGACACAGCCATCTCCTCACTGCTCTTCACACTGTGCATACGCTGTTCATCCTTGCAGATTCGGCGGGACCGATCTGCCCGGACGTTCGGCGTTCAGGTTCTGTTGGCTCAGTGGTCGCATGCCCAGGAGGCCTGGGCCGTCGCCCGCTGTGCCTGGTCACGCAGGGCGTGGACCGCCGCGGAGGGGTCGGCCGCGCCGTACACCGCGGAACCGGCGACGAAGACATCCGCGCCCGCCTCGGCGCACCGCTCGATGGTGGAAGCCGAGACTCCGCCGTCGACCTGGAGCCAGAGTTCGAGGCCGTGCTTGCTGATCAGCTCACGGGTGCGGCGGATCTTCGGGAGCATGATGTCGAGGAACGCCTGCCCGCCGAAGCCGGGCTCCACCGTCATGATGAGCAGCATGTCCAGCTCGGGCAGCAGGTCCTCGTACGGCTCGATGGGGGTCGCGGGCTTGAGGGCCATGGAGGCGCGGGCACCCTTGGCGCGGATCTCGCGGGCGAGCCGGACCGGCGCGGCGGCGGCCTCCGCATGGAAGGTGACCGATCCGGCGCCCGCCTCGACGTACTGCGGCGCCCACCGGTCGGCGTCCTCGATCATCAGATGGCAGTCCAGCGGGGTGTCCGTGGCGCGGGCCAGGGACTCCACGATCGGCACGCCGAGCGTCAGGTTCGGGACGAAGTGGTTGTCCATGACATCGACGTGGAGCCAGTCGGCGCCGTCGACGGCCTTCGCCTCCTCGGCGAGGCGCGCGAAGTCGGCGGACAGGATGCTGGGGTTGATCTGCACGGCCATGACCCAAGCCTGCCATGCCCAGGACGCGTCGCTCGCGCCGGTCCCGGCGGGTCCCGGCCGGAACCCGCCGCTCCGGACCGGGCCGGTCCCCGGGAGCCGTCACGAGCGTCCCCGGGGACCGTCGAGCGGCGTCAGCCCGTGCGCCGGATGATCGCCAGGTACATCGCGTCGGTGCCGTGCAGATGCGGCCACAACTGGACGTCGGGGCCGTCACCGAGCGCCGGTACGCCGGGCAGCAGCGGCCGGGCGTCGATCAGCTCGGCGTCCCCGTACTGCCGCAGCACGTCGTCGACGACGGCGCGGGTCTCGGCGAGATGGGGCGAGCAGGTGGCGTAGCCGACGACGCCTCCCACGCGTACGGACTCCAGGGCCGTGCGCAGCAGGCCGCGCTGGAGCGGCGCGAACCCGTCGAGATCCTCCGGCCTGCGCCGCCAGCGGGCCTCGGGGCGGCGGCGCAGCGCGCCGAGTCCGGTGCAGGGCACGTCCATCAGGACGCGGTCGAAGGAGCCGGGGCGCCACGGCGGCCGGGTCCCGTCGGCGGCGATGACCTGGTACGGGCCGGGGTTCCCGGCGAGCGCCTTGGCCACGAGTCCGGCGCGGTGCGGCTGCTTCTCGGAGGCGAGCAGGACGGCTCCGCGCTCGGCGGCCAGGGCGGCGAGCAGGGCGGCCTTGCCGCCGGGGCCCGCGCAGCCGTCGAGCCAGGCGCGGTCGGGTCCGCCGAGGGGGGCGTTCGCGAGGGCGAGCGCGACGAGCTGGCTGCCCTCGTCCTGCACGCCCGCGCGGCCTTCCCGCACCGCCTCCACGGCACCGGGCTCGCCGCCCTCGGTGAGCCGGACGGCGTACGGCGACCAGCGGCCCGGCACCGCGGCCTCCTCGCGCAGCAGCTCGTCGGGGGTGGAGCGGCCGGGACGGGCGACGAGCGTGACCTCGGGCCGCTCGTTGTCGGCCTCCAGCAGGTCCTCGATCCCGGCGCGCGGTCCGCCGAGGGAGTCCCACAGGGCGGAGACGATCCAGCGGGGGTGGGAGTGCACGACGGCCAGGTGGTCCTCGGGGTCCTCGTCGTACGGCGGGGCGACCCGCTCCAGCCAGCCGTCGAGGTCGTGCTGGGTGACCTTGCGCAGCACGGCGTTGACGAACTTGGCCCGCCCGTCGCCGAGCACGACCCGGGCCAGCTCGACCGTGGCGGACACGGCGGCGTGGCTGGGGATGCGCGTCCCGAGCAATTGGTGCACCCCGAGGCTCAGCACGTCGAGCACGGGCGGGTCGACCTCGCGCAGCGGCCGGTCCACGCAGGCCGCGATGATCGCGTCGTACGTCCCCTGGCGGCGCAGCGTCCCGTACACCAGCTCGGTGGCCAGCGCCGCGTCCCGGCCGTCGAAGCCGTCTTTCTCGCGCGCCTTGCGCAGCAGCGGCGGCAGGACGAGGTTCGCGTACGCGTCCCGCTCGTCGACGGCCCTGAGCGCGTCGAAGGCGAGGATGCGGACGGGGTCCTTCTGGGGCCGGCGGTAGGGCTTGCCCGGCTTGCGGGGACGACGGGACTGGTCGCTCACGAAAAGGTGCTCCGGATGTGGGGTGGGATGCGGCTCCCAGCCTACGTCCGCCGGGGGCGGGAAGGCCGGGAGGGTCCACGGGGGTCCGCGGGCGGACGGTCAGCCGCCGAGCGTCTCCGTGTCGGCGATCCGCGCCCCGCGCGCCCAGTCCGCGGCCCGCATCGGCTTCTTGCCCTGGGCCTGCACCCACAGCAGCTCGACGGCGTACGATCCGGTGCCCACGTGCACGCTGTTCTTGCCGACGGCGAGCTGCCCCGGCGCGAGGTCCGTCCGCTCGGGCACGGGTGTGACCTGGATCAGCTTGAGCCGCTCGCCGCGGAAGGTGGTCCAGGCGCCGGGCGCGGGCGTGCAGGCGCGCACCACGCGGTCGGCGCGGAGCGCGGGGACGGACCAGTCGACGTGCGCGTCCTCGACGGTGATCTTCGGTGCGAGCGTGATGCCCTCGGCGGGCTGCGGTACGGCCTTGAGGGTGCCGTCCTCGATGCCGTCCATGGTGGCGGCGAGCAGTCCGGAACCGGCGAAGGCGAGCCGGGTGAGCAGGTCGCCGCTGGTGTCGGTGCGGCGGATCTCCTCGGTCACGGTGCCGTAGACGGGCCCGGAGTCGAGCCCTTCCTCGATGAGGAAGGTGGTGGCGCCGGTGATCTCGTCGCCCGCCAGCAGGGAGTGCTGCACGGGGGCGGCGCCGCGCCAGGCGGGGAGCAGGGAGAAGTGCAGGTTGACCCAGCCGTGGACGGGGATGTCGAGGGCGACGCGCGGCAGGAGCGCACCGTAGGCGACGACGGGGCAGCAGTCGGGCGCGATCTCGCGCAGCCGGGCGAGGAAGTCCTCGTCGCGGGGCCGCTCGGGCTTGAGGATCTCGATCCCGGCCTCCTCGGCGCGCTGGGCCACGGGGCTGGCGACGAGCCTGCGCCCGCGCCCGGCCGGTGCGTCGGGCCGGGTGACGACGGCCACCACCTCGTGCCGCTCGGACGCGATCAGCGCGTCCAGTGCGGGAACGGCGACCTCGGGGGTACCTGCGAACACAAGCCTCATGGGTGAAGGACGGCCTCTCGGGCGGGAGTGTGACGGGCCCTCACGCCTGCGGCTGCGCCAAGGCGTACGGGCAGCGCACCAGTGTATGGGGGCGGGCGACCCGGCGGTGCGACGGCCGTCCCGGCCCGGCGGACCGTGCGCTGCGCGGCGCGCATCGCCACCCAGGGGCGTGGGCATATGCCCTTGCGCCCCCGCACCGTGACCACAAGCCCGGATACGCGTTGTCAAGAGAGAGTTGACCTAAACGGGCCGTGACCACGGCCCGGTCCCTTGCAACGCCGGTTCGAGAGGCTTGTTCATGGCCGACCACGCAACCCACGACGCCCAGGCTCGGGCCAGCCTGCACTTGCTGGTGCGGGACATCGAGCGGGTCCGCCGGCAGGTGGACGCACTGCGCACGCTCACCGCCCAGTTGGGCAACGTCTACCGTCCGCGCCGCTCCGGCCCGTCGACGGGGTTCGTCGTCTACGGGCGCGCGCCCGCCCCGACCGTCCGTCTCGCCCAGGAGCTGCGGGACAGCGTCGAGACCCTGGTGACGGCCGCCGTGGACTTCGACCGCTCGCTCGGCTTCTCGTGGGACGCCGTCGGCTCCGCGCTGGGCGTCACCAAGCAGGCCGTGCACCGCCGTTACGGCGCCCGCCGGGCCACGGCCCAGGCCGCCGCCGAGGCCGAGCGCGCACCGGAGCCGTCGGGCACGCGCACGCTCAACGTGGGCGCGGGCATCTCCACGGTCCCCACGGCCCGCTCGATGCCGGCCCAGCCGACGGCAAGCGGCCCCGCCCTGCGCGACGACCCGAGGCCGACGGCCTTCCCAGGCCCGCGAAACGGCTGACCACCCTCCTGCCCGCCTCCCGGACGCCGAACCGGGAGGCGGTCGCCCGTCCACCCCAGGGCACACGTCCCCTACCCTGCATCACCCGATGTCCAGCGGATCGATCCGGATCCGTACCGTCTCCCCGCCCCCGCTGCCGCCGCGTGCCGTTCGGGTCGCCAGCGCGGTCTTCAGCGCCGCGGCCAGTGCCGCCCCACTGCCGGGTGGTACTCGGACGAGTGCCCGTTCCCAGGGTTCACCCGGCGGCGGCCCACCGGGCCGTCGGGGGCGCCCGGCCTCGCTCGACGGTGCCGGGATCGGTCCCAACACCTCGGCGTCCGGCGGCAGTTCGACAGCGCGGAGGAAGCTCGCCAGCGCGTCGGCCGGTCCGGTCACGGCGGCCATGCGCGACACCGGCGGGAACCCCAGCTCGGCCCGCTCGGACAGTTCCCGCACCGCGTGCCCGACGGGATCCCAACGGACCAGCGCCTGCACGGGCCGCAGCGTCGCCTCGGCCACGATCACGACCGTGCCCCCCGCCGACTGCGGCCGGACGAGCGCGCTCGCACCGATCCACCGCCGCAGCGCCTCCTCGCCCGCCCTGAGGTCGGGCCGCCCGAGCATGGCCCAGCCGTCGAGGAGCAGCGCCGCCGCGTAGCCGCCCTCGGCGACGGGCTCGGCGCCCGGGGTGCTCACCACGAGCGCGGGCGCCGCGGGCACCGTGTCCAGCACCTGCTCGCGCCCCGACGTCCGCACAGGGACGGCCGGGAACGCGCGCCCCAGCTCCTCGGCCGTGCGCCGCGCCCCCACGATCTGCGCCCGCAGCCGGAACCCGCCGCACTCCGGGCAGTGCCAGGAGGCCTCCTCCCGCCCGCACCAGCCGCAGCGCAGCTCCCCCGCGTCCTGCGCGGCCAGCGGCCCGGCGCAGTGGCGGCACCGCGCGGGCGCCCGGCAGCGCGCGCAGGCCAGCTTGGGCACATAGCCGCGTCGAGGCACCTGCACCAGCACGGGGCCGTGCCGCAGCCCCTCCCGCGCCACCTGCCAGGCGAGCGACGGCAGCCGTGCCGCGCGCGCCGCCTCGTCCCGCGCGAGATCCCCGTCCCCCACGGTCCGTACGAGGGGCGCCGCGGCCCGTACCCGCTCGCGGTCGGCGACGAGCGGCGCGGCCCAGCCGCTCTCCACGAGCTGGGCGGCCTCCACGGTGCAGCTCCGACTCCCCAGCAGGAAGGCGCACTTGTCGCGGGTGGCCCGCAACTCCAGCACCTCGCGGACATGCGGGTACGGGGCGTTGTCGGCGCTGTGCCCGGCGTCCCCGTCGTCCCAGACGACGACGAGCCCCAGATCACGGACCGGCGCGAACATGGCGGCCCGGGTCCCGACGACGGCCCGTACGGCCCCGCGCCGTACGGCGAGCCACTCCCGGTAGCGCCGCTCCTGACCGGCGTCGGCCGTCAGCAGGGCATGCTGCCCCTCCCCGATCAGCTCCCGCAGCGCCGCGTCGACCCGGGCGGCGGGCCGCCCCGCGGGCAGGACGACCAGCGCCCCCCGGCCGGAGGCGAGGGTGGCCTGCACGGCCCGAGCGATCTCCTCGGCCCACTCGGGTCCGGGCAGAGCGGTCCACACGGCTCGCGGCGCGCCGCCACGGGCCAGCGACCGCAGGAAGTCCACCCCGTGCCCGTACCGCAGCCAGGACCCTGGAGCGGGCGCCGCGGGCGGAGCGGGCGGCGGGCCCGTCGTCGCGGCCTCGGCGCGCGCATGCCGTGGCGGCACGGCGAGTTGGAGCACATCGGCGAGGCTGCCCGCGTACCGGTCGGCGACGGCGCGGGCGAGGTCCAGCAGTTCGGGCGAGAGCACCGGCTCGGGCGACACGACCTGGGCGAGCGCGGCGAGGGGTCCGCGGTAGTCCGACTCGGCCACGCGCTCGACGAGGAACCCGTCGATGAGCCCGCCGCCCTCGCGCCGCCCCTCGCGCACCGTGCGCCCACCGGCCCCGAACCGCACCCGCACCCGCACCCCGGGCTGCGCCACGGCGTCGAGTTCCTCCGGGACCGCGTAGTCGAAGTACCGGTCCAGATGCAGCACGCCCTTGTCGACCACGACCCGCGCGACGGGCCGGTCCTTGGCCAGCGCGGCCCCGCGCCAGGTCCGCGGCTTGGCCTTGGGTGTCTTGGCCTTCCGTACGGCGTCGCGTATCAGCGCAAGCTGCTCGGGCGGCGCGGCCTCTCCCCCGCCCGCCGACTGCTGCCCGTTCCCGCTGCTCACGCTTGCATTCTTACCAAACGCCACTGACACCGCCGCCCGCTCGCCGACGGCGCTCACGCCGAAGCCCGGCGCCCCGCGTCGAGCGGGGGCGCCGGGCTTCGCCGACGACAGAGCGGTCCTACAGGCCCGCGGCCTTGCGCAGCGCCTCCACCCGGTCGGTGCGCTCCCAGGTGAAGTCGGGCAGCTCGCGGCCGAAGTGGCCGTAGGCCGCCGTCTGGGCGTAGATCGGGCGGAGCAGGTCGAGGTCGCGGATGATCGCGGCCGGGCGCAGGTCGAAGACCTCGCTGATCGCGGCCTCGATCTTGTCGGTGTCGACCTTGGCCGTGCCGAAGGTCTCGACGAACAGGCCCACCGGCTCGGCCTTGCCGATCGCGTACGCCACCTGGACCTCGCAGCGGGAGGCCAGGCCCGCGGCGACCACGTTCTTGGCGACCCAGCGCATCGCGTACGCCGCCGAGCGGTCGACCTTGGACGGGTCCTTGCCGGAGAAGGCGCCGCCACCGTGGCGGGCCATACCGCCGTAGGTGTCGATGATGATCTTGCGGCCGGTCAGGCCCGCGTCACCCATCGGGCCGCCGATCTCGAAGCGGCCGGTGGGGTTGACGAGCAGCCGGTAGCCGTCCGTCTCCAGCTTGATGCCCTCGTCCAGGAGCGCCTTCAGCTCGGGCTCCACGACGAACTCGCGGATGTCGGGGGCGAGCAGGGACTCCAGGTCGATGTCGCTCGCGTGCTGCGAGGAGATGACCACCGTGTCCAGGCGGACCGCCTTGTCGCCGTCGTACTCGATGGTGACCTGGGTCTTGCCGTCCGGGCGCAGGTAGGGGATCGTGCCGTTCTTGCGGACGTCGGACAGCCGCTTGGACAGGCGGTGCGCCAGGAAGATCGGCAGCGGCATCAGCGTCGGGGTCTCGTCCGAGGCGTAGCCGAACATCAGGCCCTGGTCGCCCGCGCCCTGCCGGTCCAGCTCGTCCTCATCGCCTTCGACGCGGGTCTCGTACGCCGTGTCCACACCCTGCGCGATGTCCGGGGACTGCGCGCCGATCGAGACCGAGACACCGCAGGAGGCGCCGTCGAAGCCCTTCTTCGACGAGTCGTAGCCGATGCCGAGGATCGTGTTGCGGACCAGCGTCGCGATGTCCGCGTAGGCCTTGGTCGTGACCTCACCGGCCACATGCACCAGGCCGGTCGTGATCAGCGTCTCCACGGCGACCCGGGACGTCGGGTCCTCCCGCAGAAGCGCGTCGAGAATGGCGTCGCTGATCTGGTCAGCGATCTTGTCGGGGTGGCCCTCGGTCACGGACTCCGAGGTGAACAGGCGACGGGACACAACGCTCCCTGTGGTTGCAGCGGCTGCTGGCTGATCATTGACCGGACGGACAGGGGCTGCGCCCAGGCGTCGTCCGAGGGACAGTTTATCGGTCGCGCTCGGCCACCGGCCCACCTGTCTCGCCTCTCGGGAACCCTGTGACCTGCGGCACGGGCATTCTGCCCAATGCCAGGCGCTGTTTACCAGGGTCGCCACGCGTGAATGTCCGGGGATCGGCCGGGCCGCGAAGTGAAATGAATCATTCAGGCCAGGCGGCGCACGACGAGATCCCAGACCGTCTCGGCCAGCGCTTCCTTGGGCCCGTACGGCACAGGAGTCTCACTGCCGTCGGCGCCCAGCACGACCGCCTCGTTCTCCTCGGTGCCGAAGGTCTTCGCCTCCCCCACCTCGTTCACCACGAGCAGGTCACAGCCCTTGCGGGCCAGCTTCGCGCGGCCGTTGACCAGCACGTCGTCGGTCTCCGCGGCGAAGCCGACGACCACCTGGCCCGGCCGGGCGCGATCGGCGGACAGCTCCGCGAGAATGTCCGGATTCCTGACCAGGGTGATCGGCTCCGGCTCCTGCCCGTCCTTCTTCTTGATCTTCCCCAGCGCGTACACGGCGGGCCGGAAGTCCGCGACGGCCGCCGCCATCACGACGACGTCCGCGTCGGCGGCGGCCTTCAGGGCCGCCTCGCGCAACTGGACCGCGGTGCCCACCGGTATGACGTCCACGCCCGCCGGATCGGGCAGGCCGGTGTTCGCGGCGATCAGGGTGACGCGGGCGCCGCGGGCCGCCGCCGTGCGCGCGAGGGCGTAGCCCTGCTTGCCGGAGGAGCGGTTGCCGAGGAAGCGGACGGGGTCGAGGGGCTCACGGGTGCCGCCCGCGCTGACGACGACATGACGGCCCGCGAGGTCCGGCTCGCGGACGCCTCGCGCGAGCACGCGTCGGCAGATCTCGAAGATCTCGGTGGGGTCGGGCAGTCGGCCCTTGCCCGTGTCGACACCGGTCAGCCGGCCCACCGCGGGCTCGATCACCACGGCGCCGCGCCGCCGCAGCGTCGCCACGTTCTCCTGGGTGGCCGGGTGCTCCCACATCTCGGTGTGCATGGCCGGGGCGAAGACGACCGGACAGCGGGCCGTGAGCAGCGTGTTCGTCAGCAGGTCGTCGGCGAGGCCGTGGGCCGCCTTGGCGAGCATGTCGGCCGTCGCGGGGGCCACGACCACCAGATCGGCGTGCTGTCCGATCCGGACGTGGGGCACCTCGTGGACGTCGTCCCAGACCTCGGTCGAGACCGGCTTGCCGGACAGCGCGGACCAGGTGGCGGCGCCGACGAAGTGCAGGGCGGAGGCGGTGGGGACGACCCGTACGTCGTGGCCCGACTCCGTCAGCCGGCGCAGCAGCTCGCACGCCTTGTACGCGGCGATGCCACCGCTGACCCCCAGAACGACCTTCGGCTTGCCCACCGGGCCTCCCCGCACTCGTGAATCCGTGACACCGCGGCTTGCCGGGCGTACGCGCCCGTCTCAGGCGTACGCGTCTATGACGCACCCGTCTATGACACACCGCAGGCCCGGCAGTCGCTCCCCCAGCCGATGCTGGAAGTGCCCCTCTGCCGGGCCTGCGGAAGGCCTGTTGCAAGCCGCGGATCTGACATGTCGCTCGCCGCGTGCTGACGCCGCGCGCGTTGTTACTGCGCCGGGCCCTCGATGGCCTCGGACGTGAGCAGACCCGCGTTGATCTCGCGCAGGGCGATCGACAGCGGCTTCTCGTGGACGTGGGTGTCCACGAGCGGACCGACGTACTCGAGGAGGCCCTCACCGAGCTGCGAGTAGTACGCGTTGATCTGGCGGGCCCGCTTGGCCGCGTAGATCACGAGGCTGTACTTCGAGTCGGTAGCCTCGAGGAGCTCGTCGATCGGCGGGTTGATGATGCCCTCGGGCGTGGTGATGGAAGAGGACACGCTCTACCTTCCGAAGATGGGGAAAGATCAGACCTGATCACACAACCCTGATCACACAACGTTCATCAAGGCTAGCAGCTCGCGCGCCACGTCCTCGACGGAGGTGTTGACCAGGGTGACGTCGAACTCCGGCTCGGCCGCCAGCTCGACCCGGGCCGCCGCCAGCCGACGCTCGATGACCTCGGGCGACTCGGTGCCGCGGCCGGTGAGCCTGCGCACCAGCTCCTCCCAGGAGGGGGGAGCCAGGAACACGAGCTGGGCCTCGGGCATCGACTCGCGCACCTGCCGGGCGCCCTGGAGGTCGATCTCCAGCAGCACCGGTACACCGGCCTCCAGATGCTCCAGCACGGCGGCCCGTGGTGTGCCGTAGCGGTTGCCGGCGAACTCGGCCCACTCCAGCAGCTCGCCGTTGGCGATCAGCTTGTCCATCTCCTCGTCGCTGACGAAGAAGTAGTGGACTCCGTGCTGCTCCCCGGGACGGGGGCTGCGGGTCGTCGCCGACACCGAGAGCCAGACCCCGGGGTATTCCTTGCGCATATGGGCGACGACCGTGCTCTTGCCGACCCCGGAGGGGCCGGAGAGCACGGTCAGCCGCGGACGTTCACTCATGCAGCGATTATTCCAGCAAATCCGGGGTGCCCCGGACTCAGCTGGCGGCACCGCCGAACTCGCGCTCCAGGGAGGCGATCTGGTTGGAACCAAGGCCACGCACACGACGGCTCTCGGAGATCCCGAGTCGCTCCATGATCTGCTTGGCGCGGACCTTGCCCACGCCGGGCAGGGACTCGAGCAGGGCGGAGACCTTCATCTTGCCGATGACGTCGTTCTCCTGGCCCTGCTTGATGACCTCGTGAAGAGAGGCGCCGGAGTGCTTGAGTCGATTCTTGACCTCGGCCCGCTCCCGGCGAGCCGCGGCGGCCTTTTCGAGCGCGGCTGCGCGCTGTTCGGGGGTAAGGGGCGGAAGAGCCACGCCTACGTCACCTCGGATGTTGAACTGTCGGATACGGACCGGTGAGGAACCTAGTCGCCCCACACCTGGGGGGCCACGAGCAACACGCTTGCCCGTTCTCCCCCACTGCCTCAAGGGCGTGGGAGGTGCCCCCACTCGTCGGAGACTAGCGGGCAAGTCCGCCGGAGTCAGCGAGAACAGCGGAAAAGTCCTGGTCAGCCTCTGTCGAGACGGACTTTTGGGACATACTGCCCCGGATTCGCGGGTGGATCCACCCTCCAGCCCGCCCCGAAGCACCCGGCGCGGGGGCCTCGCGTGACTCCTGCGCGGGCTAGGCCGCCGCCACCGCCGCCCGGATCTCCTCGGCGAAACGGTCCGCCGCCTCGCGCAGCGCGAGGACGTCGGGGCCGTACCGCAGCACCCCCCGGCTCACGTTCGGCACCACGTTGCGGACCGCCGAGCCGAAGACCGCGGGAAGGTCGGCCGCGGTGGCTCCCTGGGCGCCGATGCCGGGCGCGAGGAGGGGGCCGTTGATGTCGAGGTCGTACGAGGACAGGTCGCCGAGGGTGGCGCCGACCACCGCGCCGAAGGAGCCGAGGGGCGCCTCGCCCGCGTTCTCGGCGGCGAGATGGGCGAGCATCGTCGCCGCGACGCTGCGGCCGTCGGCGCGCACCGCGTGCTGCACCTCGCCGCCCTCCGGGTTGGAGGTCAGCGCGAGGACGAAGAGCCCGGCGCCGTTCTCGCGCGCCAGCTCCACGGCCGGGGCCAGCGAGCCGTAGCCGAGGTAGGGCGAGACGGTCAGCGCGTCGGAGAACAGCGGGGCGTCCCGGTGCAGGAAGGACTCGGCGTACGCGGCCATGGTCGAGCCGATGTCACCGCGCTTGGCGTCCATGACGACCAGCGCCCCGGCCTCCCGCGCCTCCTGCACGGCCGTCTCCAGGACCGCGAGGCCGCGTGACCCGAAGCGCTCGAAGAACGCGCTCTGCGGCTTGAGGACGGCGACCCGCTCGGCCACGGCCTCGACGACCGTGCGGCTGAACCGCTCCAGGCCCGCCACGTCGTCGTCCAGCCCCCACTCGGCGAGCAGGGAGGCGTGCGGGTCGATGCCGACGCACAGGGGGCCGCGCTCGTCCATGGCCCGGCGCAGGCGCGCGCCGAAGGGTTCCGGAGCCGTGCGGTCTTCCGTCATGCGGTCTTCCTCACATCGGCGCCGACCGCGTCGGCGAGGGTGGCGTACGGGCTCGTGCGCAGGCGCGCGGCGAGCCCCTTGTGGAGGGCACGGGCCCAACAGGGTCCCTCGTAGATGAAGGCGCTGTAGCCCTGGACCAGCGTGGCGCCGGCCAGGATGCGCTGCCAGGCGTCCTCGGCGTTCTCGATGCCGCCGACGCCCACGAGGGTGATGCGGTCGCCCACGCGCGCGTAGAGGCGGCGCAGCACCTCCAGGGAGCGTGCCTTCAGCGGCGCGCCCGACAGACCGCCGGTCTCCTTCACCAGGGCGGGGTCGGAGGTCAGGCCGAGGCCGTCGCGCGCGATGGTGGTGTTCGTGGCGATGATCCCGTCCAGGCCCAGCTCCACGGCGAGGTCGGCGACGGCGTCGATGTCCTCGTCGGCCAGGTCGGGGGCGATCTTCACGAGGAGCGGGACGCGCCGTGCGGTGACCGCGCGGTCGGCGGCCTCGCGGACGGCGCTCAGCAGCGGTCGCAGCGCCTCGGTGGCCTGGAGGTCGCGCAGCCCCGGGGTGTTCGGCGAGGAGACGTTGACGACCAGGTAGTCGGCGTACGGCGCGAGGCGCGCGGCGGACTTCACGTAGTCCGCGACGGCCTCGGCCTCCGGGACGACCTTGGTCTTGCCGATGTTGACGCCGACGACGGTCTTGAAGACGGGCCTGCGGGACGCCAGACGCGCGGCGACCGCCTGCGAGCCCTCGTTGTTGAAGCCCATCCGGTTGATCAGCGCCCGGTCCGGGACGAGCCGGAACAACCGCTTCTTCGGATTGCCCGGCTGCGGCTCTCCGGTCACCGTGCCGATCTCGACATGGTCGAAGCCGAGCATCGACATGCCGTCGACAGCGACCGCGTTCTTGTCGAAGCCGGCCGCGAGCCCGAAGGGGCCGTGCATCCGCAGCCCGAAGGCCTCGGTGCGCAACTCCTTGTGGCGGGGCGCCAGGAAGGCGGCGGCGAAGGTGCGCAGGACCGGAACGCGGGCGGCCAGGCGGATCCAGCGGAAGGCCAGGTGGTGGGCGTTCTCCGGGTCCATCCGGGTGAAGACGAGACGGAAGAAGAGTCTGTACATGGAGGTGTCCTCACGACGAGGGGGACACCGTTTCCGATGTCCCCCTGGTCGGCTGCTAGTCGCGGGCCGCGGTCAGGTGTTCCGCGTGTTCCTGGAGCGAGCAGACGCTCACGTCGCCGTGGGTGAGGGCGTCGATGCCCTGCACCGCCGCGGCGAGCGCCTGGACCGTCGTCAGACACGGCACGGACCGTGCCACGGCCGCCGTACGGATCTCGTAGCCGTCGAGGCGGCCTCCGGTGCCGTACGGGGTGTTGACGATGAGGTCGACCTCGCCGTCGTGGATGAGCTGGACGATGGTCTTCTCACCGTCGGGACCGGTGCCCTCGGACTGCTTGCGCACGACCGTCGCGTGGATGCCGTTGCGCCGGAGCACCTCGGCCGTGCCGGAGGTGGCGAGCAGCTCGAAGCCGTGGGCGACAAGTTCCCTCGCGGGGAAGATCATCGAGCGCTTGTCGCGGTTCGCGACCGAGATGAAGGCGCGGCCCTTGGTCGGCAGCGGACCGTAGGCGCCCGCCTGCGACTTGGCGTACGCCGTGCCGAAGACGGTGTCGATGCCCATGACCTCGCCGGTGGAGCGCATCTCCGGGCCCAGCACCGTGTCGACGCCGCGGCCGTGGATGTCGCGGAAGCGCGACCAGGGCATGACGGCTTCCTTGACGGAGATCGGCGCGTCCAGCGGCAGGGTGCCCCCGTCGCCGTGCTTCGGCAGCAGGCCCTCCGCGCGCAGTTCGGCGACGGTGGCGCCCAGCGAGATCCGGGCGGCGGCCTTCGCGAGCGGCACCGCGGTCGCCTTCGAGGTGAAGGGGACCGTACGGGACGCGCGCGGGTTGGCTTCCAGGACGTAGAGGATGTCGCCGGCCATCGCGAACTGGATGTTGATCAGGCCGCGGACGCCGACGCCGCGGGCGATGGCCTCCGTGGAGGCGCGCAGCCGCTTGATGTCGAAGCCGCCCAGCGTGATCGGGGGCAGCGCGCACGCCGAGTCGCCGGAGTGGATGCCGGCCTCCTCGATGTGCTCCATGACGCCGCCGAGGTACAGCTCCTCGCCGTCGTACAGGGCGTCGACGTCGATCTCGATCGCGTCGTCGAGGAAGCGGTCGACCAGCACCGGCCGGGAGGGGCTGATCTCGGTCGACTCGGCGATGTAGGAGGCGAGGCGGGCCTCCTCGTACACGATCTCCATGCCGCGCCCGCCGAGCACGTAGGAGGGCCGGACGAGGACCGGGTAGCCGATCTCGTCCGCGATGGCCTTGGCCTCCTCGAACGTGGTGGCGGTGCCGTGCTTGGGGGCGGGCAGGCCCGCCTCCGCCAGCACGCGGCCGAACGCGCCGCGGTCCTCGGCGGCGTGGATGGCCTCGGGCGGGGTGCCGACGATCGGCACGCCGTTGTCCTTCAGCGCCTGCGCGAGGCCGAGCGGCGTCTGGCCGCCGAGCTGCACCACGACGCCCGCGACCGGTCCGGCCTGCTGCTCGGCGTGGACGATCTCCAGCACATCCTCGAGCGTCAGCGGCTCGAAGTACAGGCGGTCGGAGGTGTCGTAGTCCGTGGAGACCGTCTCGGGGTTGCAGTTGACCATCACGGTCTCGTACCCGGCGGCGGACAGCGCGAAGGAGGCGTGGACGCAGGAGTAGTCGAACTCGATGCCCTGGCCGATGCGGTTCGGGCCGGAGCCCAGGATGATGACCGCGGGCTTCTCGCGGGCCGCGACCTCGCTTTCCTCGTCGTAGGAGGAGTAGAAGTACGGCGTCCTGGCCGCGAACTCGGCGGCGCAGGTGTCGACCGTCTTGTAGACCGGGCGTACGCCCAGCGCGTGCCGCACCTCGCGCACGATGTCCTCGCGCAGCCCGCGGATCTCGCCGATCTGGTGGTCGGAGAAGCCGTGGCGCTTGGCCTCGGCCAGCAGCTCGGGGGTCAGCTCGGGCGCCTCGGCCAGCTCGTCGGCGATCTCCTTGATCAGGAAGAGCTGGTCGACGAACCACGGGTCGATCTTGGTGGCCTCGAAGACCTCGTCCGGCGTGGCGCCCGCGCGGATGGCCTCCATGACCGTGTTGATCCGGCCGTCGGTGGGGCGCACGGCGGCGCGCAGCAGCTCCGCCTTGTCCCCGGTCTCGCCGACGAAGGTGAACTGGCTGCCCTTCTTCTCCAGCGAGCGCAGCGCCTTCTGGAACGCCTCGGTGAAGTTACGGCCGATCGCCATGGCCTCACCGACCGACTTCATGGTCGTGGTCAGCGTGCTGTCGGCGCTCGGGAACTTCTCGAAGGCGAACCGCGGGGCCTTGACGACGACGTAGTCCAGGGTCGGCTCGAAGGAGGCCGGGGTCTCCTGGGTGATGTCGTTCGGGATCTCGTCGAGCGTGTAGCCGACGGCGAGCTTGGCCGCGATCTTGGCGATCGGGAAGCCGGTCGCCTTGGAGGCGAGGGCGGACGAACGCGACACGCGCGGGTTCATCTCGATGACGATCACGCGACCGTCCTCGGGGTTCACCGCGAACTGGATGTTGCAGCCGCCGGTGTCGACGCCGACCTCGCGGATGACGGCGATGCCGATGTCGCGCAGGATCTGGTACTCGCGGTCGGTCAGGGTCATCGCCGGGGCGACGGTGATCGAGTCACCGGTGTGCACGCCCATCGGGTCGAAGTTCTCGATGGAGCAGACGACCACGACGTTGTCGTGCTTGTCGCGCATCAGCTCCAGCTCGTACTCCTTCCAGCCGAGGATGGACTCCTCCAGGAGCACCTCGGTGGTGGGCGAGAGGGTGAGGCCCTGTCCGGCGATGCGGCGCAGCTCCTCCTCGTCGTGCGCGAAGCCGGAGCCGGCGCCGCCCATGGTGAAGGAGGGGCGGACGACGACGGGGTAGCCGCCGAGCTGCTCGACGCCCGCGAGCACCTCGTCCATGGTGTGGCAGATCACCGAGCGGGCGGACTCGCCGTGCCCGATCCTGGCCCGGACCGCCTCGACGACCTCCTTGAACAGGTCGCGGTCCTCGCCCTTGTGGATCGCCTCGACGTTGGCGCCGATCAGTTCGACGCCGTACTTCGCGAGGACGCCGTTCTCGTGCAGCGAGATCGCGGTGTTGAGCGCTGTCTGGCCGCCCAGGGTGGGCAGCAGCGCGTCGGGCCGCTCCTTGGCGATGATCTTCTCGACGAACTCGGGGGTGATCGGCTCGACGTAGGTGGCGTCGGCGATCTCCGGGTCGGTCATGATCGTCGCCGGGTTGGAGTTCACCAGGACGACGCGAAGGCCCTCGGACCTCAGGACGCGGCACGCCTGGGTGCCGGAGTAGTCGAACTCCGCGGCCTGACCGATGACGATCGGGCCGGAGCCGATGACCAGGACGGACTGGATATCGGTGCGCTTAGGCACGCTGGCCCTCCATCAGGGATACGAAGCGGTCGAACAGGTAGGCGGCGTCGTGGGGGCCCGCTGCCGCTTCGGGGTGGTACTGGACGCTGAAGGCCGGGCGGTCGAGCAGGTGGAGGCCCTCCACCACGTTGTCGTTGAGGCAGACGTGGGAGACCTCGGCGCGGCCGTAGGGGGTGTCGGACACCTGGTCGAGAGGGGCGTCGACGGCGAAGCCGTGGTTGTGCGCGGTGACCTCGACCTTGCCGGTCGTACGGTCCTGCACCGGCTGGTTGATGCCGCGGTGGCCGTACTTCAGCTTGTAGGTGCCGAAGCCGAGCGCGCGGCCGAGGATCTGGTTGCCGAAGCAGATGCCGAACAGGGGCGTGCGGCGCTCTAGGACGGCCCGCATCACGGCGACGGGGTGGTCGGCGGTGGCCGGGTCGCCGGGGCCGTTGGAGAAGAACACCCCGTCCGGGTTGACGGCGTAGACGTCCTCGGCGGTCGCGGTCGCGGGCAGGACGTGCACCTCGATGCCGCGCTCGGCCATGCGGTGCGGGGTCATGCCCTTGATGCCGAGGTCGACGGCGGCGACGGTGAACTTCTTCTCGCCGATCGCCGCGACGACGTACGGCTCCTGGGTGGCGACCTCGGCGGAGAGGTCGGCGCCCGTCATCTCGGGGGCCTGGCGCACCTCGGCGAGCATGGTGCCCTCGTCGGGCAGCGCGTTGCCGGAGAAGATGCCGACGCGCATGGCGCCGCGCTCGCGCAGATGGCGGGTGAGCGCCCGGGTGTCGATGCCGCTGATGCCGACGACGCCCTGGTGGCGCAGCTCGTCCTCCAGCGACCGCCGGGCGCGCCAGTTGGAGGGCACGCGCGCGGGGTCGCGCACCACGTAACCGGCGACCCAGATCCGCTGCGACTCGGGGTCCTCGTCGTTGACGCCGGTGTTGCCGACGTGCGGGGCGGTCATCACCACGACCTGGCGGTGGTACGACGGGTCGGTGAGGGTCTCCTGGTAGCCGGTCATGCCGGTGGAGAACACGGCTTCGCCGAAGGTCACCCCCACGGCCCCGTAGGCACGGCCGCGGAAGATCCGGCCGTCCTCCAGGACGAGTACGGCGGGAACCTTGGAAGTTCCCCGGGTGGAGGTCGTCATCGTGCGCCTTCCGTCTTGTTGATCATCTGGTTCAGGGTGTCGACCCATGCGGGGTGCTCGGCCGCGTGGTCGGAGCGGAAGCCGGAGTCGATCAGCTTGCCGCCGTGCTCCCAGGTCACGATCAGCAGGCCGCCCTCGGTGAGGACCTTGCCCGCGATGCCCTTGTCGAGCCGGGCCTCGCGCAGTCGCTCGGCGGGGACGAAGAAGTCGCTCGCGCCGGGGCGTACGACGTCCAGGCCCGCGTCCGTCAGCGTCAGCTCGACCCGGCTGCGGGTGCCGAGGCCATGGGCCACGATGCGGTCCAGCCACTGCCCGGCCGTGGTGGAGCCGTGGTAGCGGCCCCTCATGGTCAGTCTGGCCTCGCCGGGGCTGTCGGGCGCGCCGGGCAGTTCCGGCAGGTCGCTCTGGAGCGTGCCGCGCCACTTCCAGCCTTCGCGCATCAGCCAGTAGACGAGGGCGACGAACAGGGCGAGGCCGACGAGCCAGCCGATACGGGCGGGCCAGTTGGTCACGTCCGCCGAGGTCTTCTCGGCGGCCAGCAGGTAGAGAGATGTCACGCGAGCTTCCCGTCGACGAGGGTGGCCTTGCCCCGGAGCCAGGTGTGCGTGACACGGCCCGGCAGCTCACGGCCCTCGTAGGGGGTGTTGCGGCTGCGCGAGGCGAAGCCCGCGGGGTCCACCTGCCCACGGTATGCCGTGTCGACGAGGGTGAGGTTCGCGGGCTCGCCTGCCGAGACGGGGCGGCCGTGGCCCGCGGCCCTGCCGATCCGCGCGGGGGTGAAGGACATCCGGTCGGCGACGCCCGCCCAGTCGAGCAGCCCGGTGTCGACCATCGTCTGCTGGACCACGGACAGCGCGGTCTCCAGGCCGACCATGCCCATGGCCGCGGCGGCCCACTCGCAGTCCTTGTCCTCGTGCGGGTGCGGGGCGTGGTCGGTGGCGACGATGTCGATCGTGCCGTCGGCGAGGGCCTCGCGCAGCGCCGTCACATCGCGCTCGGTGCGCAGCGGCGGGTTGACCTTGTAGACCGGGTTGTAGGTGCGCACCAGTTCGTCGGTGAGCAGGAGGTGGTGCGGGGTGACCTCGGCGGTGACGTCGATGCCGCGGGACTTGGCCCAGCGCACGATCTCGACCGAGCCGGCGGTGGAGAGATGGCAGATGTGGACGCGGGAGCCGACGTGCTCGGCGAGCAGGACGTCGCGGGCGATGATCGACTCCTCGGCGACCGCCGGCCAGCCCCCGAGGCCCAGCTCGGCGGAGACGACGCCCTCGTTCATCTGGGCGCCCTCGGTCAGCCGCGGCTCCTGGGCGTGCTGGGCGACGACGCCGCCGAAGGCCTTCACGTACTCCAGCGCCCGGCGCATGATCACCGCGTCGTGCACGCACTTGCCGTCGTCGGAGAAGACCGTGACGCCCGCCGCGGACTCGTGCATGGCGCCCAGCTCGGCGAGGTTACGGCCTTCCAGGCCCACGGTGACGGCGCCGATGGGCTGCACGTCGCAGTAGCCGTGCTCGCGGCCCAGGCGCCAGACCTGCTCGACGACTCCGGCGGTGTCGGCGACCGGGAAGGTGTTGGCCATGGCGAACACGGCCGTGAAGCCGCCGGACGCCGCCGCGCGCGTGCCGGTGAGGACCGTCTCGGAGTCCTCGCGGCCGGGCTCGCGCAGATGGGTGTGCAGGTCGACCAGGCCCGGCAGGAGCACCTTGCCGTCGGCCTCGACGATCTCGGCGCCCTCGGCCGCGAGGCCGTTGCCGACGGCCTCGATGGTCTCTCCGTCGATCAGGACGTCCTGCGGCGCGCCGCCGAGCACCTTCGCACCACGGATCAGGGTCTTGCTCATGGGGGTCACTTCTCCTCGGTACGGGGGTGGGCGGCGGCGGGCGCGGTGGTGGCGTCGGGGGCGGTCTTCGGGTCGAACACGGCGCCGCCGAGCAGCAGGTAGAGGACCGCCATCCGGATGGAGACGCCGTTGGCGACCTGCTCGACGGCGGTGCAGCGCGGCGAGTCGGCGACCTCGGCGGTGATCTCCATGCCGCGGACCATCGGGCCGGGGTGCATCACGATCGCGTGCTCGGGCATCTTCGCCATGCGGTCGCCGTCCAGGCCGTACCGGCGCGCGTACTCGCGCTCGGTGGGGAAGAACGCCGCGTTCATGCGCTCACGCTGGACACGCAGCATCATCACCGCGTCCGACTTGGGCAGCGCGGAGTCGAGGTCGTAGGCGATCTCGCAGGGCCAGGAGTGCGCGCCGACCGGCAGCAGGGTGGGCGGGGCGACGAGGGTGACCTCGGCGCCGAGGGTGTGCAGCAGGTCCACGTTGGAGCGGGCGACCCGGCTGTGCAGCACGTCGCCGACGAGCGTGATGCGCTTGCCGGCCAGGTCGCGGCCGAGCCCGGTGTCCCGGCCGACCAGGCGGCGGCGCATGGTGAAGGCGTCGAGCAGGGCCTGGGTGGGGTGCTGGTGGGTGCCGTCGCCCGCGTTGACGACGGCGGCGTCGATCCAGCCGGAGGTGGCGAGGCGGTAGGGGGCCCCGGAGGCGCCGTGCCGGATGACGACGGCGTCGACGCCCATGGCCTCCAGCGTCTGGGCGGTGTCCTTGAGGGACTCGCCCTTGGACACGCTCGACCCCTTCGCGGAGAAGTTGATCACGTCCGCGGACAGCCGCTTCTCGGCGGCCTCGAAGGAGATCCGGGTGCGGGTGGAATCCTCGAAGAAGAGGTTGACGACGGTGCGACCGCGCAGGGTCGGCAGCTTCTTGATCGGCCGGTCGGCGACCCGGGCCATCTCCTCGGCGGTGTCGAGGATCAGGACGGCGTCGTCGCGGGTGAGGTCGGCGGCCGAGATGAGATGACGCTGCATCTTTCAGGCTCCGTAAGGCAGTTCATGGGGAGGCGGGGGTCTTGAGGTCCCGCGGAAGGCAGGCGGAGGACAGGGCTGGGCAGACGGGCGCGCCTGGGCGCACGCACGGGGCGTGGGTCGACGGCCTGCGCCGGGTGCTACCGCTGTGCGCCCTGGGGGGTCTGCTTCACTCCGAGCAGGACGGTGTCGCGACCGTCCTCCTCGGCGAGGTGGACCTTGACCGTCTCCCGCAGCGACGTGGGGAGGTTCTTGCCGACGTAGTCGGCGCGGATCGGAAGTTCACGGTGGCCGCGGTCGACGAGGACCGCGAGCTGGACCGCGCGCGGACGCCCGATGTCGTTCAGGGCGTCGAGGGCGGCGCGGATGGTGCGGCCCGAGAAGAGCACGTCGTCGACGAGGACGACGAGACGGCCGTCGATGCCGTCACCGGGGATCTCCGTGCGGGCCAGCGCACGCGGCGGCTGCAGGCGCAGGTCGTCGCGGTACATGGTGATGTCGAGGGAGCCGACCGGCACGGCGCGGCCGGTCACCTGCTCCAGCTTGACGGCGAGCCGTCGGGCGAGGAATACGCCTCGGGTCGGGATGCCGAGGAGCACCACGTCGTCGGCGCCTTTGGCGCGCTCGACGATCTCATGGGCGATACGGGTCAACACCCGTGCGATGTCGGGGCCTTCGAGAACGGCCCGCGCATCGGAATGCTGCGTGTCCATACGAAACGGACCTCCTTCTCCGCCTCACGGGACGGACCTTAAAGGACGTCGGATTTGCGCCATCTACGCTACCAGCTCGCCGAGAGCGAGCCGACTCACCCCCCTGGCTCCCCACGTCACCCCCCTGGCGTCATGGCACACCGCCTTCCGCGGAAGAGTCGGTCCGGACCATTCGGCTTGACGGGGGAGAGTAACGCTGCGTAACCTCACAGTGAGTTACCAGCCGCGCGGCCGAGCCGCACGTCGACACCGTGTCCGGGGAGCTATATGTCCAGCGAATACGCCAAGCAGCTCGGGGCCAAGCTCCGGGCCATCCGCACCCAGCAGGGCCTTTCCCTCCACGGTGTGGAGGAGAAGTCCCAGGGACGCTGGAAGGCGGTCGTGGTCGGCTCGTACGAGCGTGGGGACCGCGCCGTCACCGTGCAGCGCCTCGCCGAGCTGGCGGACTTCTACGGGGTTCCGGTCCAGGAACTGCTGCCCGGTACGACGCCGGGCGGTGCCGCCGAGCCGCCGCCGAAGCTCGTCCTCGACCTGGAGCGACTGGCCACCGTGCCGGCCGAGAAGGCGGGCCCGCTCCAGCGCTACGCGGCGACGATCCAGTCGCAGCGCGGTGACTACAACGGCAAGGTGCTGTCGATCCGCCAGGACGACCTGCGCACGCTCGCGGTCATCTACGACCAGTCGCCCTCCGTCCTGACCGAGCAGCTCATCAGCTGGGGAGTCCTGGACGCGGACGCGCGCCGCGCGGTCTCCCACGAGGAGAGCTGACCCTCAGCCCAGGCCTCAGCCCAGCAGAAACGTGCCGTCGGGGTGGCCGGAATCGTATGGTTCCGGCCACCCCGACGGCGTTCTCGCGCACCCGGCCACGCCTGGCCCACTCCCCCACCCACGAGAACGCCGTGGGGCCCCAGCACGGATGCTGGGGCCCCACGGCGTCGACGCGTCTCAGCTCTCGTCGCGGCGCAGCGACGGCTTCAGGTCCTTCAGGCGGCCGAGCAGGCCGTTGATGAACGCGGGCGACTCGTCCGTGGAGAACTCCTTGGCGAGCTGCACCATCTCGTCGAGCACCACGGCGTCCGGGGTCTCGTCGACCCAGATCAGCTCATAGGCGCCTAGGCGCAGGATGTTGCGGTCGACGACCGGCATCCGGTCGAGCGTCCAGCCGACGGCGTACTGAGCGATCAGCTCGTCGATGCGCCGCGCGTGCTCCGCGTAGCCCTCGACCAACTGCATCGTGTACTCGCTCACCGGCGGCTGCCGGGTGTCGGACCGCGAGTGCCGGACCCAGTCCGCGAGGACCGTGAGGACGTCGGCCCCGCGCTGGTCACCCTCGAAGAGGATCTGGAAGGCGCGCTTACGGGCCGTGTTACGGGCAGCCACGGTTAGCTGTTCACCCGGCCGAGGTAGTCGCTCGTGCGGGTGTCGACCTTGATCTTCTCACCGGTGGTGATGAAGAGCGGGACCTGGATCTGGTGGCCGGTCTCCAGCTTGGCGGGCTTGGTGCCACCGGTGGAGCGGTCGCCCTGGACGCCCGGCTCGGTCTCGGCGACCACCAGCTCGACGGCGGCCGGGAGCTCGACGAAGAGCACCTCGCCCTCGTGCTGCGCGACGGTGGCCTCGAAGCCCTCGATCAGGAAGTTGGCGGCGTTGCCCACGGCCTTGCGGTCCACGTGGAGCTGGTCGTAGGTCTCCATGTCCATGAAGACGAAGTAGTCGCCGTCCATGTACGAGAACTGCATGTCGCGCTTGTCGACAGTGGCCGTCTCGACCTTGACGCCGGCGTTGAAGGTCTTGTCGACGACCTTGCCGGAGAGCACGTTCTTGAGCTTGGTGCGCACGAAAGCCGGGCCCTTGCCGGGCTTGACGTGCTGGAACTCGACGACGGACCAGAGCTGGCCGCCTTCGAGCTTGAGCACCATGCCGTTCTTGAGGTCGTTCGTGGAAGCCACGGTTGCGGAATCTCCTGGACAGACGTACGACCCCGGGGCACGCGCTACAGCGCGAGCAGCTCCTTGGTCGTGATGGTGAGTAGCTCGGGTCCGCCGTCCGCCTCGGGGCGTACGACGAGCGTGTCATCGATCCGGACACCACCCCGGCCGGGGAGGTGGACCCCCGGTTCGACAGTGACCGGCACGCAAGCGTCCAGTTTACCCATGGCGGAGGGGGCCAGCCGAGGGTCCTCGTCGATTTCGAGTCCCACTCCGTGCCCGGTCGTCGGCGCAAGCCCCTCACTGTACCCCGCGGAGTCCAGCACCTGACGGGCGGCCCGGTCCACCTCGCGGCAGGCGGCGCCGGGCACCAGGGCCTGCCGTCCGGCGCGCTGGGCCGCGAAGACGAGGTCGTACAGCTCGACCTGCCAGTCGGCGGGCGAGGTGCCGATGACGAAGGTACGGCCGATCTCGCAGCGGTAGCCGCGGTAGGCGGCGCCCAGGCAGACGGAGAGGAAGTCGCCCTCCTCCACCCGCCGGTCCGTGGGGCGGTGGCCGCGACGGCCCGCGTTCGGGCCGGTGGCGACCGAGGTGGTGAAGGCGGGCCCGTCGGCGCCGTGGTCGACGAGGCGGCGCTCCAGTTCGAGGGCGAGATGGCGCTCGGTGCGGCCCACGAGGATGGATTCGAGCAGCTCGCTCAGGGCCTGGTCCGCGATCTCCGCGCCGATCCTCAGCAGGGAGATCTCCTCCTCGTCCTTGATCAGGCGCAACTGCTCGACCGCGGTGCCGAGGTCGCCGAGTCGCAGTCGGGGCGCGACCGAGCCCAGGGCGCGGTGCCGGGCGACCGTGAGGTGGTGTTCCTCCACCGCGAGCGACTCGGCGCCCTGCGCGGCGGCGAGTCCGGCTGCCGCGACGGCGCAGTCGCCGCCGGGCGCGGGCAGCGTCTGCACACGCAGCGCCTGGTCGGGCCGCGCGTCGGCGGACTGTTCGTCCAGTGGGTCGGCGCACACCAGTACGTCCTCGTCCATGCCCAGCAGCAGCACGGCGCCGTGGGGCACGGCGCCCGCGAGATAGCGGACATTGGCGGGGCGGGAGACCAGCGCCGTCGCACTGCCGCCCGCGCTGGAGCGTTCCCTCAGCCGCTCGCGGCGGGCCGCGTACACCTCTGACATGACCCGAGCCTACGAGGCGTGGCCGAATATCGCCGTTCCAGCGGGGCCGGACGGGCGGCGGGTCGCCCTGGCGCCGGGAGCGTGCGCCGCCCCGGCTCCGGGCGTGTGCGGTGGGTCCCCGGGGCGTCCCCGGGGCTCACCACTGCGGCGGGCTCGCGATCGCGCGGGTCAGGATCTCGTCGAGGACCTGGGCCGTCCCCGCCACATCGAGCTGGGAGTTGTCGATGATCGGCAGCCCGGCGCCGTACCATCCGGCCATCCGGCCGTGGATACGGGCGACCTCCTCGTCGGACAGTCGGCGGTTGCCCGTGCGCTGCGCGTTGCGCTCCAGCACGATCTCCAGTCCGGGCAGGAGGACGACCGGGAGCAGTCCTGGGCCCACATGCCTCTTCCAGCCACCGAGGCCGACGACCGGGCGGTCCGGGAAGACGGCGTCGTCGAGGATGCACGAGATGCCGTTGGCCAGGAAGTTACGGGCCGCGAAGCCGCAGGTGCGGCGGGCGAGGCGGTACTGCGCCTCCGAGTTGTCGTTCCACCCCGACTGGGGGTCGGCGAAGCCGGAGCGCACCCATTCGCGGACGTCGTCGAGGCTGATGTGGGCGGTCGGGACCCGGCGGTGGTCGGCCCAGTACTTGGCGACGCTGGTCTTGCCCGCGCCCGCGGGGCCGATGAGCAGCACCGCCAGCGTGATCGACGTGGGGTCGGGCGCGCCCGCGGCCGACGGCGCGCTCGGCATCCCGACCAGGTTGCCCGCCGGGAGCCGCATATGGCCCGTGATGTCCGACGTGGGTGGAGCGGGGGCGTGCTGCTGCGGGGCCTGGGGCTGCGGCGCTCCGGGCGGCACCGGGGGTCCCGCGAAGCCCGGCGCCTTCAGGGGCAGGGTCGGGGTGGGGTCCGCGTGTCCCGGGTGTGGTGCGGCCGATGACCAGGCGACAGCCGGGCCGTGCCCCGGCTGATGGGGCGGCGGCAGCGGGGCTCCCACTGCATGCTGCATCCGGTGCCACTCCGTCTCGTGCAGGCGACTGACGCTGGCGGCGAGGTGGGGCACCTCGCGCCGTACCGAACGGTACCGTCCCCGGCCGTTGTTGTGTGAACGGCCGGGGACGGCGCGAAGTGCCCCTTCGCACAGGCGATTTCGGTCAACCCATGGCAAGAAGGATGAGTCGACCACGGCGTGGCGGGGCCGGGATCCGGGGAGGGTTACTCGGCCACCTCGCCGTAGGCGGCGAGCAGGATCGCCGGGTCGGGGCCCTCGAACACAGTGGGCTTGGCCAGGCCGTCCAGCACGATGAAGCGGAGCAGGTCGCCGCGGGACTTCTTGTCGACCTTCATGGTCTGCAGCAGCTTGGGCCACTGGTCGTAGCGGTACTGCAGGGGCAGCCCGACCGACTCCAGGACCGAGCGGTGCCGGTCGGCGGTCGCGTCGTCCAACCGCCCGGCCAGGCGCGCGAGTTCGGCCGCGAAGTGCATACCGACGGCGACGGCCGCGCCATGGCGCCACTTGTAGCGCTCGTTCTTCTCGATCGCATGGGCCAGCGTATGGCCGTAGTTGAGGATCTCGCGCAGGCCCGACTCCTTCAGGTCGCTGGAGACGACCTCGGCCTTGACCCTGATGGAGCGCTCGATCAGCTCGGCGGTGTGCGGACCGGCCGGGGTGCGGGCGGCCTGCGGGTCCTCCTCGATCAGATCGAGGATCACCGGGTCGGCGATGAAGCCGGCCTTGATGACCTCCGCGAGTCCGGAGACGTAGTCGTTGACCGGGAGGGAGTCGAGGGCGGCGAGGTCGCACAGGACGCCCGCGGGCGGATGGAAGGCGCCCACCAGGTTCTTGCCCTCGGCGGTGTTGATGCCGGTCTTGCCGCCGACCGCCGCGTCCACCATGGCCAGGACGGTGGTGGGGATCGCGATCCAGCGGACTCCGCGCAGCCAGGTCGCGGCCACGAACCCTGCCAGGTCGGTGGTCGCACCGCCGCCCACGCCCACGATGACATCGGTGCGGGTGAAGCCGGACTGGCCGAGCGCCTTCCAGCAGTAGGCGGCGACCTCGGCGGTCTTGGCCTCCTCCGCGTTCGGTACCTGGATGGCGATCGCCTCGAAGCCCTGCTCGGCGAGGTCGGCGCGCAGCGCCTCCCCCGTCTCGGCCAGCGCCTCGGGGTGCACGATCGCGACCCGCTTGGCCTTCTGACCGATCAACCCGCCCAGTTCACCCAGGAGTTGACGGCCGACCAGGACCTCGTAGGGATCGGTGCCCTCCGTGCCGCCGACCCGGATCCGCGTCACAGCCTCGCTCATGCTTCGTTCAACTCCAGTGCGTCCAGGACGGCTTGGGCAACCTCTTCGGCGGTACGGCCATCGGTGGACACGACCGTGCGGGCGACCTCGGTGTACAGATGACGGCGGGCCTCCATCAACTCGCGCCACTGGCGGCGCGGGTTGACCGCGAGCAGCGGGCGGGCCACGTTCAGCCCGGTGCGCCGGACGGCCTCCTCGACGTCCATCGAGAGATACGCCACCCGGTGCGCGGCCAGCAGGGCGCGGGTGTCGGCGTCGAGGATCGCGCCCCCGCCCAGGGCGAGCACGCCCGGGTGCTCGTCGAGAGCCCTGCGGACCGCGTCCTTCTCCAGGGCGCGGAAGGCCGGCTCGCCGTCGTCCACGAAGATGTCGGCGATGGTACGGCCCTGTTCGGCCGTGATGTCGTCGTCCGTGTCGCGGTAGCCGACGCCGAGCCGCTCGGCGATCAGCCGCCCGACGGTGGACTTGCCGACGCCCATCGGTCCGATCAGGACGACCAGGGGCGCGCTCACCGGATCGCCAGGTTCTCGAGGTACGAGCGGACGTTGCGACGGGTCTCGGTGACGCTGTCGCCGCCGAACTTCTCCGCCACCGCGTCGGCGAGGACCAGGGCCACCATGGCCTCCGCGACGATCCCGGCGGCCGGGACCGCGCACACGTCCGAGCGCTGGTGGTGCGCCTGCGCGGGCTCGCCCGTGACGACGTCCACGGTCTTCAGCGCGCGGGGCACGGTCGCGATCGGCTTCATCGCGGCCCGCACGCGCAGCAGTTCACCGGTGGACAGACCGCCCTCGGTGCCGCCGGAGCGGCCCGTGGCGCGCTTGATGCCCTCGGGCGTGGTGACGATCTCGTCATGCGCCTTCGAACCCGGCACCCGCGCCAGGTCGAAGCCGTCGCCGACCTCGACGCCCTTGATCGCCTGGATGCCCATGAGCGCCGCCGCGAGCCGGGCGTCCAGCCGCCGGTCCCAGTGCACATGCGAGCCGAGGCCCACCGGCACGCCGTAGGCGAGGACCTCGACCACGCCGCCGAGGGTGTCACCGTCCTTGTGCGCCTGGTCGATCTCCGCGACCATCGCCTTCGACGCGTCCGCGTCCAGGCAGCGCACGGGGTCGGCGTCGAGCTTCGCCACGTCCGCGGGCGTCGGCAGGACCCCGTAGGGCGCCTTCGCCGCGGCCAGTTCGACCACGTGCGAGACGACCTCGATGCCCGCCGTCTCCTTCAGGTACGACCGCGCCACCGCGCCGAGCGCGACACGGGCCGCGGTCTCCCGGGCCGAGGCGCGCTCCAGGATCGGCCGGGCCTCGTCGAACCCGTACTTCTGCATGCCCGCGAGGTCGGCGTGGCCGGGGCGCGGCCGGGTCAGCGGGGCGCTGCGGGCCAGCCCGTCCAGGACCTCCGGGTCCACCGGGTCGGCCGCCATCACCTGTTCCCACTTGGGCCACTCGGTGTTGCCGACCATGATCGCCACCGGGGAGCCGAGGGTGCGGCCGTGCCGGACTCCGCCGAGGAAGGTGACCTGGTCACGCTCGAACTTCATCCGGGCACCGCGCCCATGGCCCAGCCGCCGCCTCGCCAGGTGGTCCGCCACCATCTCCGTGGTGATCGGTACGCCGGCGGGAAGGCCCTCCAGCGTCGCGACAAGTGCGGGACCGTGGGACTCCCCCGCGGTCAGCCAGCGCAACCTGCTCAACGGTGCTCCTCAGTGCTCGCGCCCTGGTCCTCTCATCTGTACGCGCGTCTCGCGTACAGCGACGGCGACCGGGTGCGCGGCCCCGGCCCGCCACCTCCGATCCTCCCACGTCCGTGGGGGGTGGCGGGCCCAAGTCCACAAGGCGGACGTCAGCGGGGTGCGCGGCGGGCCGGCGGCTACCGGGCGGCGAGGGCGTGCTCTCCCGCCCTGCGCATGGCGTCCAGCGGGGCCGGGGAACGGCCCGTCATCCGCTCGACCTGGAGCACCGCCTGGTGCACCAGCAGGTCGAGGCCCCCGACGACGGCGCCCCCGTACGCGGACCAGCGCGCCGCGAGGGCGGTGGGCCAGGGGTCGTAGAGCACGTCGAACAGGGTCGCGGGGCGCTCCGGGACGGCGGCGGCCAGCGCGTCCGTGGTCCCGGCCGGGGTGGTGGCGACGACCAGCGGGGCGCGCAGTGCCTGGTCGGCGTCCGCCCAGTCGGCCGTGCGGACGTCGACGCCGAGCCGCTCGCCCCACTGCCGCATCTCGGCGGCCCGCGCCGCGCTGCGGACGTAGGCGACGACCTCGCCGGTGCAGATCCGGGCCAGTGCGGCGAGCGCGGAGGAGGCGGTGGCGCCGGCGCCGAGGATCGCGGCGGACTCCACCTGCTCGACACCCCGCTCACGCAGGGCGGCCACCATCCCGGGGATGTCGGTGTTGTCACCGATCCGCCGCCCGTCCTCGGTGAACAGGACGGTGTTGACCGCTTCGACCGAGGCCGCCGCGTCACTGATCGAGTCGAGCAGCGGGATGACGGCCCGCTTGAGCGGCATGGTCAGCGACAACCCGGCCCATTCCGGGCCGAGTCGGGCGAAGAACCCGGGCAGGTGCTCCTCGTCGACGTCGAACCGGTCGTAGGACCAGTCGCTCAGCCCCAACTCCGCGTAGGCGGCGCGGTGCAGCACGGGAGAGAGGGAATGCGCGATGGGCGAACCGAGCACGGCGGCCCGGCGCGTGCCGGAGGGGCCGTTCATTGTCCCTGCTTCTGGTCTTCGAGGTACTTCTCGCGGTTGCGGTTCTGCTCCGCGTTGGTCTCGGCGAACACGGTCTTGCCGTTGATCGCGACGAAGTAGTACCAGTTGCCCTTGGCCGGGTGGAGGGCGGCCTTGATCGCGACCTCCCCGGGGTTGTCGATGGGTCCGGGCGGCAGGCCCTTGACCCGGTAGGTGTTGTACGGATCGTCTATCTTCCGCAGGTCGTCGACGGAACCGGTGCCGAGTTTCGACTCTCCGCGCAGGTAGTTGACCGTCGAGTCGAAGTCGAGCAGGCCGTTGGTCTCGGTGTTGTCCGGCTTGAGCCGGTTGTAGACCACCGTCGCTACCTTCTCGAAGTCCCGCTTGGACCGGCCCTCGGCCTGGACGAGACTCGCGACCGTGAGCACCTGCAGCGGGTTCTGCAGGTCGAGGCTGTCGGCCTTCTCCTTGATGCCGTACTCGGTGTACTTCTCGTTGGCCATGCCGACCATCTGCTTGAGGACGTCCTCGGGCTTCATGCCCTTGGAGACCGGATAGCTGGACGGATAGAGGAAGCCCTCCAGCGGGTCCTTGATGTCCTTGTCCGTGTTGGCCCAGTCGGGCAGGCCGAGGCTCTTCCACTTGCTCTCGGCGATTCCCTTGGTGGTGCCCGCCTTCAGCTTCAGCCGCTCGTCGATCGCCTCGTAGATCTTGGCGTTGCGCCAGCCCTCGGCGATGATCAGGTTGTTCTTGCTCTGCGGGCTGAGCATCAACTCGACGGCGCTGGCCGCGGACATGTGCTTGTGCAACGTGTACGTGCCCGCCTGGATGGCGTTGCCGCGCGGGTTCGCCTGCTGCGCCGCCACGAACGCGTCGACGCTCTTGACGACACCGGCCTTCTTCAGCGCCTGCCCGATGGTGGAACCGACGGCGCCCCGTGGGATCGTGACCGTGACCAGCTCGCTCGTGCCCTGGCCCTCGTAGTCGGGCGCCGAGCCGAAGTGGCTTTGGTAGTACTGGTAACCGACATAGCCGATCCCGCCGATACCGCCGCCGAGGATCAGGACGACGATCAGGCAGGCGGACCCGCTGCGCCCCTTCTTCTCCTTCTTCTCCTTGCCGCCGCGCCCTCGCCGAGCGGCGCGGCCCCGGCGGCCGTCCGGCTCGTCGTCGTGGCCGTCGTCCTCGTCGTCGCCCGCGAAGAAGGCGTGTTCGCCCCGGTCGGGGCCGGGATCCCAGTCGGTCTCCGGCTCCGGCTCGGCGCGTCGGCGCTGCGGCTCGGACGGCTGCGGCTCGGACGGCGGGTACGCCTCGGGCGACTGGTAGTAGTCGGACTGCCCGCCGCCGTGGGCACCGGCCTGGGGGCCGCCCTGAGTGCCGTACGGGTCGGCCGGGTCGCCGGGGTAGGGGACATCGCCCTGACCTCCGCCGACCCAGCCGCCGTTGCCCTGGCCCTGGCCCTGCTGCATCTGGGGCGGGTACTGCTGCCCCGGCTGCTGGTAGGGCTGCCCGCCCTGCTGCTGGTAGGGGTCCTGCCCCTGTCCGGGATAGGGGCCCGGGTACTGCTGCGGGTACTGCTGCTGCCCCTGGTCGTAGCCGCCTGACTGGCCGCCTCCCCAGTCACCGTAGTGCTGCTGCTGTTGCTGCGGCTGCTGCGGGTGGCCGCCGTACGGGGACTGAGCCCCGTGGGCCTGCTGTCCTCCCCATCCACCGTCCCCGTACAACGGGTCCTCGGGATGCCACGGTTCGGAGCCGGGGCCCCGGCCATACTCAGTCATCGATCCCCTAGAGCCGCGAGGCGCCGCCGGCTCGGCCCGCGTTCCGCCTCTTTGCTGTGCGGCGGCTGTTCGAATGCCATCGCATCGCGCGGAACGTTACCGTATCGCGATCAGATGACCACTTCGACGCCCTCGCCCGGGGACTTCCCTGACACCCTTTCGGATTCCAGGGCCTGTTGGAGGATGATGACGGCCGCGGCCTGGTCGATCACCGCCCGGCCCTTCTTGGACCGGACGCCGGAGGCACGCAGTCCTTGGCTCGCCGTCACCGTGGTCATCCGCTCGTCCACGAGCCTGACCGGAATCGGCGCGATCATGCGGGCCAGTTCCTGGGCGAAGCCGCGGACCTTGACCGCGGCCGGGCCCTCGCCCCCCTTGAGGGAGCGGGGCAGACCGACGACGACCTCGATCGGCTCGTACTCCTCGACGAGCTGCCTCAAGCGCCGCTGGGCTGCCGGGATGTCACGCCCCGGGACCGTCTCCACCGGAGTGGCGAGGATCCCGTCGGGGTCGCACGAGGCGACCCCGATCCGGGCGTCACCGACATCGATCGCGAGTCGGCGTCCTCTTCTCATACGTGTGACCGCTTCCTAGTCGGCGGTCTCGGCGACCAGGCGCTCGACGGCCTCGACCGCCTCGCCGACGGCGGCCGGGTTCTGGCCACCGCCCTGGGCGACGTCCGGCTTGCCGCCCCCGCCGCCACCGAGGGTCTTGGCGGCGGTCCGCACCAGTTCACCGGCCTTCAGACCGCGCTCGCGGGCGGCCTCGTTGGTCGCGATGACCGTGAGCGGCTTGCCGTTGTTGACGGTGAACAGGGCGACCACGGCGGCCCGGCCGCCCTGGATACGGCCGCGTACGTCCAGCACCAGCTTGCGCAGGTCGTCGGGCGTCGTGCCGTCCGGCACCTGCCCGGTGACCAGGGCGATCCCGCGGACGTCCTTGGCGGACTCGGCGAGACCGGCGGCGGCCTGGAGCACCTTCTCGGCGCGGAACTTCTCGATCTCCTTCTCGGCGTCCTTCAGCTTGCCGAGCATCCCGGCGACCTTCTCCGGCAGTTCCTCCGAGCGGCCCTTCAGCAGCTCGGTGAGCTGGTTGACGACCGTGTGCTCGCGGGCGAGGAAGCTGTAGGCGTCCACGCCGACCAGGGCCTCGATACGGCGCACACCGGAGCCGATCGAGGACTCGCCGAGCAGCTTCACCAGGCCGAGCGAGGCGGTGTTGTGCACATGCGTGCCGCCGCACAGCTCCTTGGAGAAGTCGCCGATGGTCACGACACGGACGCGCTCGCCGTACTTCTCGCCGAACTCGGCGATGGCGCCCTGCTTCTTGGCCTCGTCGATGCCCATGACCTCGGCGTGCACGTCGAGGTCGCGGGCGAGCACCTCGTTGATCTTCTGCTCGACGTCGGTCATCACGGCCGTCGGGACGGCGGACGGCGAGCCGAAGTCGAAGCGGAAGCGGCCGGGCTGGTTCTCCGAACCGGCCTGGGCGGCCGTCGGGCCGAGGGCGTCGCGCAGGGCCTGGTGGGTGAGGTGGGTGGCCGAGTGGGCGCGGGCGATGGCCTTGCGGCGGCGGGCGTCGATCGAGGCGTGGGCCTTGGCGCCGAGGGTGACCTCGCCGACCTGGACGACGCCCTTGTGGACGTAGACACCCGGGACGGGCTTCTGGCAGTCGCGGACCTCGATGACGGCACCGGAGTCGACCTTGATGCGGCCGGTGTCACCGATCTGACCGCCGCCCTCGGCGTAGAACGGGGTGCGGTCCAGGACGATCTCGACGTCGTCGCCCTCGGAGGCGGCCGGGGAGGAGACGCCGTCGACGAGGATGCCCACGATCGTGGACTCGCCCTCGGTGTCGGAGTAGCCGATGAAGTCGGTCGCCCCGGCGGCGTCGGCGATCTCGCGGTAGGCGCCGAGGTCGGCGTGGCCCGTCTTCTTGGCCTGGGCGTCGGCCTTGGCGCGCTCCCGCTGCTCCTTCATCAGGCGGCGGAAGCCCTCCTCGTCCACGGACAGGCCCTGTTCGGCGGCCATCTCCAGGGTGAGGTCGATCGGGAAGCCCCAGGTGTCGTGGAGCAGGAACGCCTTGTCGCCGGGCAGGACCGTGGAGCCCGTGGCCTTGGTCTCGGTCACGGCGGTGTCGAGGATGTTGGTGCCGGCCTTCAGCGTCTTGAGGAAGGCGTTCTCCTCGGCGAGGGCGACCTTCTCGATGCGCTCGCGGTCGGTGACCAGCTCGGGGTACTGCTGGCCCATCATGCCGATCACGACGTCGACCAGGTCCTTGACGACCGGACCGGTGGCGCCGAGCAGACGCATGTTGCGGATGGCGCGGCGCATGATGCGGCGCAGGACATAGCCGCGGCCCTCGTTGCCCGGGGTGACGCCGTCGCCGATGAGCATGGTGGCGGTGCGCATGTGGTCGGTGACCACGCGCAGGGACACGTCCGAGGCGTGCGCGTCGCCGTAGGCCACGCCGGTCAGCTCGGTGGCCTTCTTGATCACGGCCATGGAGGTGTCGATCTCGAACATGTTCTGCACGCCCTGCAGAATCATGGCGAGCCGCTCCAGGCCGAGACCCGTGTCGATGTTCTTGCTCGGCAGGTCGCCGAGGATCTCGAAGTCCTCCTTGCCGATGCCCTTGCCCCGCTCGTACTGCATGAAGACGAGGTTCCAGATCTCCACGTACCGCTCGTCGTTGACGGCGGGGCCGCCCTCGACGCCGAACTCGGGGCCGCGGTCGTAGTTGATCTCTGAGCAGGGTCCGCACGGGCCGGGCACGCCCATGGACCAGAAGTTGTCCTTCTTGCCCAGGCGCTGGATGCGCTCGGCCGGGATGCCCACGACGTCGCGCCAGATCTGCTCGGCCTCGTCGTCGTCCTGGTAGACGGTGACCCACAGGCGCTCGGGGTCGAGACCGTAACCGCCCTTGTCCTGGGGCGTGGTGAGCAGCTCCCAGGCGTACTTGATGGCGCCTTCCTTGAAGTAGTCACCGAAGGAGAAGTTGCCGCACATCTGGAAGAACGTGCCGTGCCGCGTGGTCTTGCCGACCTCTTCGATGTCGGGCGTGCGCACGCACTTCTGCACGCTGGTGGCGCGCGGGGCCGGCGGCTTGACCTCACCCAGGAAGTAGGGCTTGAAGGGCACCATGCCGGCCGGGACGAGGAGCAGAGTCGGGTCGTCCGCGATGAGCGACGCCGAAGGGACGACGGTGTGACCGCGCTCCTCGAAGAAGCTCAACCAGCGGCGGCGGATTTCAGCCGACTCCATCAGTGGTCCTCATTCCGGTTGTACGAGTACGTCGACCTCTCGACGTACTTCGGGTTGTTGTGGTTCTCGATGGCGGTGAACCGCCGGGGGGCGGGAAGTTCGTCGACCGGCGCGGTCAGGCCGAGCGCGTCGTCGAGTTCGGCCTCGCGCTGGGCCATGCCCGCCCGGATGTCGAGCGCGAAGTCCGTGGCACGGTCCTTGAGCCGGTGGCCCGCCTCGATCGCCTTGTTCGCCGCCTGCGCGGCGAGGCTCTCGGGGGTGAGCTGCCTCAGCTTGCGATTGACCTTGGTGGTGGCCCACACACCGGCGGCGACGCCTGTGGTGAACCAGAACGAACGGCGGAACATCGCTCGGTCAGAGCCCCTCTTCCCGGTTGCTTCCCCGGTTGTTCCGCTTCCTCCGGCGCGCGGAGGTCGGGACGGTACGGCCCACGATCACGGTACGCCGGGGCGCCTTGGCGGTCACGTTCTCCCGGCGGCCCGCGAGGGCGCTGCGGACGCCGTAGCCGAACGCCGCGACCTTCACCAGGGGGCCGCCGAAGGTGGACGCCACCGTCGACGACAGCGCCGAGGCGTTGGACGTGACCTCCTGGACGTCGGAGGCGATCGCGTCGACCCGGTCGATCTGGGTCTGTGCGGAGCGCACCGCGTCGGAGGCGTCGGCCAGCAGCGGGACGGCCTGGTCGGTCACGTCCGCGATCAGCTTGGTGGTCGTCCTGAGCGTCTGGGCCAGTCTGGCCAGCGCGACAGCCAGGAAGGAGACCAGGATCGCCCAGAAGACGGCCACGAGGATCCCGGCTACCTCTCCACCGGACACCGTGCGCACCCGCTCCCTGGAACGTGTCTGAACATTGAAAAGTCGTTCTCCGAGCCTATCGCGCCGGGGCGGTGCGTCCGTACCGGATTCCGGGGCGGATCGGGGGCCGGGGCGAGGGCGCCGCGGTGCCCGCCGCGGACGCGGCAAGCCCGCCGTCTCGCCGCCGGGAGGCGGGAGACGACGGGCTTGCCGTGCTGCGAGTGACGCGTCGCTGCTGAGTGATCAGCGGGCGTAGTACTCGACGACGAGCTGCTCGTCGCAGATCACCGGGATCTCCTTGCGGTTCGGCTCGCGGTCCAGGCGGAACGCCAGGGCCTTGAGGTTCACCTGGAGGTAGCGCGGGGTCTCGCCGTCGGGGGCGAAGCCACCCTCGCGGGCGACCTGGAAGAGCGACTTCTCACGGCTGCGCTCGCGGACCATCACGACGTCGTCGGGACGGACGCGGAACGACGGCTTGTCGACCTTCTGGCCGTTGACCTCGATGTGGCCGTGGACGACCATCTGGCGGGCCTGGTAGATCGTGCGGGCGATGCCCGAACGCAGGACCAGCGCGTCGAGACGGCGCTCCAGCTCCACGATCAGGGCCTCACCGGTCTTGCCCTGGACCTTGGAGGCACGCTCGTAGGCGCGCACGAGCTGGCGCTCGGAGATGTCGTACTGAGCGCGCAGACGCTGCTTCTCCAGCAGACGGACCTTGTAGTCCGAGTTCTGCTTGCGGCCACGGCCGTGCTCACCCGGCGGGTAGGGGCGGGCCTCGAAGTACTTGACGGCCTTCGGGGTCAGCGCGATACCGAGGGCACGCGACTTCTTGACCTTGGGGCGGGACTGGTTCGCCATGAACCAAACACCTCGTGTTTCTGTATGAATACGGCTTCACCAGGGTTAGGGGAGGTCGCATCCGCAGCCGGGGAAACCCTGCGGGTCCGCATGGGGCCTGCCGGGCAGCCGCTCCCTGGTCTGGGCACATACGTGCAGCACGCGAGAGGCCCACCGACCTGTTCTCCGGGGCTTCCGGGGAGGTGGTGGGCTGCCCGCGACACCGTTCGACGGTGCGCGACGCTCCTGGATCCCCTCGCCGTACGGCGGTGGGGTTCCGGCTGGATGTCCCGTTCTGGTGGTGCCGACCCCTCTTGATATGAGGTGCCGGACACGGGACGCAGCGCTGTAGAGCAGTCTACAGGTGCCCGCGACCGCCTTCGACCCCCGGGAACCCGGCCCCCTCGGGGGTCAGGACCGGCGGCGGCCGAGGTGCTTGCGGGTCCACTCCACGGCGTCCGCGTACCGCGCCTCGGCGCCGTGCCGGGTCGGGGCGTAGTACTCGCGGTCCTTGAGCGCGTCCGGGGCGTACTGCTGGGCGGCGATGCCCTCCGCCAGATCGTGCGGGTACACATACCCCTGGGCGTGGCCGAGCTTGGCCGCGCCCTTGTAGTGGCCGTCGCGCAGATGCGTGGGGACGGGTCCGGCGAGCCCCTTGCGGACGTCGTCCAGGGCCGCGCCGATCGCCGTGGTCGCCGTGTTGGACTTGGGGGCCAGGGCGAGGGCGATGGTGGCGTGGCTGAGGGTGAGCGCGGCCTCCGGGAAGCCGATCATCGCGACGGCCTGGGCCGCGGCGACGGCGATCTGCAGCGCGTTGGGGTCGGCCAGGCCGATGTCCTCGCTGGCGGAGATCATCAGACGGCGGGCGATGAAGCGGGGGTCCTCGCCCGCCTCGATCATCCGGGCCAGGTAGTGCAGCGCGGCGTCGACGTCCGAGCCGCGGATCGACTTGATCAGGGCGCTCGCGACGTCGTAGTGCTGGTCGCCGTCGCGGTCGTACTTCACCGCGGCGCGGTCGACGGTCTGCTCCAGGGTGGCGAGGCCGACCTCCGGCTCGCCCTGGTCGAGGGCGGCCCCGGCCGCGGCCTCCAGGGCCGTCAGGGCGCGCCGGGCGTCACCGCCGGCGATGCGCAGCAGATGGGCCTCGGTGTCCTCGGGGAGCGTGACGGCGCCGCCCAGACCCCGCTCGGCGGTCAGGGCCCGGCGCAGCAGGCCGCGTATGTCGTCGTCCGTGAGCGGTTCGAGGGTGAGGAGGAGGGAGCGGGAGAGCAGCGGGGAGATCACCGAGAAGTACGGGTTCTCCGTGGTGGCCGCGATCAGGGTCACCCAGCGGTTCTCCACGGCCGGGAGCAGGGAGTCCTGCTGGGCCTTGCTGAAGCGGTGGATCTCGTCCAGGAAGAGGACGGTCTCGGTGCCGAAGCCGCCGGTGGCCCGGCGGGCGCTGTCGATGACCGCGCGGACCTCCTTCACGCCCGCCGTGATCGCCGACAGTTCGACGAAGCGCTTGTTGGTGGCCTTCGAGACGACGTACGCCAGCGTCGTCTTGCCGGTGCCGGGCGGGCCCCAGAGGATCACGGAGGAGGGTCCGGCGGGGCCGCCGTTGCCCGCGCCGACCAGTCTGCGCAGCGGGGATCCCGGCCCCAGCAGATGCTGCTGGCCCACTACCTCGTCGAGGGTGCGCGGGCGCATACGGACCGCCAGGGGGCTGCCGGTCGGGTCCTTCTCCTGGCGTTCTTCTGCGGCTGCGGTGAACAGGTCGGGCTCCACTCTCGAAACCCTATGTCACCGGACCGACAACGAGTGCGGGGCCGGTGCCCCGGCCGGGGCTCAGGTCCAGAGCTGGCTGCCCCAGCGGGTCAGGATCAGCATGGCGATGACGCCCGTGTGCGTGACCGGCAGGACCCAGGTGAACTCGCTCAGGAAGTTCTTCACCGGGCGCGGGGCGGGCAGGAAGCCGTTGCGGATGTTGAACGAGGTCACGTACCAGAACATGACGAGCGTGGCGATCCAGGCCAGCGTGCACCACAGGCACAGCGCGTTGATCCGGTACAGCGACTGGAACATCAGCCAGGTGCAGAAGCCCACGCCGAAGAGCGTTCCTGCGTTGAACGTCAGCCAGTACCAGCGCGGGAAGCGGGCGCCGACGAGCAGGGTCACGCCGACGCAGACGACGATGCCGTAGCAGACGAGGCCGAGCATCGGGTTGGGGAACCCGAAGACGCCCGCCTGCTTGCTCTCCATGACGCTGCCGCAGGAAATGATCGGGTTGATGCTGCAGCTCGGGGTGAACGTCTTGCCGCTCACCTTGCCCTCGAGGATCTTGAACTTGTCGAGGGTGATGACCCATGCGGAGAGCACTCCGGCCGCGCCGGTGATCGCCAGCAGCAGGGCGAACGCGCGGCTGCCGCCCACCGCGCCGGACGCGGCGGCGGGTTCCCGCTCGGTGGACCCCATGGAGACGTCCTTGACTGTCGTCTTGCTCATCACGCCGCTTCCGATGCTCGAGTGGTGGGCCTGCGGACTGGGGTCATTGTGCCGCACGTACCTGTGGTGTCCACCGGGCGATGCCTCGAAAGTGGGAGCACCGGGACGGGCGAATCGGCGCTCGCCGAGTTGACGGTCCGCGGTGCGTCGGGCCGGGCGGCACACGGCCGCCCGGCCCGGCCGTCAGCCGAGTCGCTTCACCAGTTCGGCGACGATCGTGTCCACGCCGACCGCCTGCTGCTCGCCGGACTCCATGTCCTTGAGCTGGACGACGCCCTCGGCGAGATCCCGCTCGCCGAGCACCAGGGCATAGCGCGCCCCGGACCGGTTGGCGGCCTTCATCGCGGCCTTGAGGCCCTTGTGGCCATAGCCGAAGTCGGCGGCGACGCCCTGCTTGCGCAGTTCGGTGACCGTCGCGAACAGGACGCGGCGGGCCTCCTCCCCGAGCGGGACGGCGAACACGCTCGTGGCCGCGGGGAGCTGGAGCTCGACGCCCTCCGCCTCCAGCGCCAGCACCGTGCGGTCGACGCCGAGCGCCCAGCCCACGGACGGCAGCGCGGGGCCGCCGATCATCTCCGAGAGGCCGTCGTAGCGACCGCCGCCGCCCACCGCGGACTGCGAGCCGAGGCCGTCGTGGACGAACTCGAAGGTCGTCCGCGTGTAGTAGTCCAGGCCGCGGACCAGCTTCGGGTCGTCCTCGAAGGACACCCCGGCGGCGGTGATCAGCTCGCGGACCTCCTCGTGGTACGCCTTGCACGCGTCGCAGAGGTAGTCACGCAGCAGCGGGGCGTCGCCCAGTTGCTTCTGGACGTCCGGGCGCTTGTCGTCCAGGACGCGCAGCGGGTTCAGCTCGGCGCGGCGCAGGGTGTCCTCGTCGAGGTCCAGACCGCGCAGGAAGTCCTGGAGCGCTGCCCGGTACACCGGGCGGCACTCGCGGTCGCCCAGGCTGTTGAGCAGGATGCGGAAGTTCCTGAGGCCGAGCGAGCGGTACGCCTGGTCGGCCAGGATGATCAGTTCGGCGTCGAGCGCCGGGTCCTCGGCGCCGATCGCCTCCGCGCCGACCTGCGAGAAGTGGCGGTAGCGGCCCTTCTGCGGGCGCTCGTAGCGGTAGTACGAGCCGGAGTACCAGAGCTTGACGGGCAGATTGCCCGCCTTGTGCAGGTTCGCCTCCAGCGCGGCGCGCAGCACGGAGGCGGTGCCCTCGGGGCGCAGGGCGAGCCGGTCGCCGCCCTTGGTCTCGAAGGCGTACATCTCCTTCGTGACGATGTCGGTGGACTCGCCGACGCCGCGCGCGAACAGCTCGACGTTCTCGAAGCCGGGCGTCTCGATGTAGCCGTAGCCGGAGTTGCGCAGCGGGGCCGCGATCGCCTCGCGCACCGCCAGGTAGGCGGCGGACGCGGGCGGGATCAGGTCGTAGGTGCCCTTGGGGGCCTTGAAGGTGCTCACGGAAGGTCTCTCGTCACATTCCTCGTCGGGGAGCGGTCGGGGCTCCCTGGCCGGCGGCCACCTGCCGCAGATACGGGTTGGTGGCGCGCTCCTGGCCGATGGTCGTCTGGGGACCGTGGCCCGACAGCACCACGGTCGAGTCCTCGAGCGGCAGGCACACGCGGGCCAGCGAGTCGAGCATCTCGGCCATGTCACCGCCGGGCAGGTCGGTGCGTCCGATGGAGCCGGCGAACAACAGGTCGCCCGTGAAGAAGACCGACGGGATGTCCGCGGTCTCGGGCAGCCGGAAGGTCACCGACCCCTTGGTATGGCCGGGCGCATGCGCGACGGACAGCTCCAGACCGGCCAGCTCCAGCTTCGTACCGTCGGACAGCTCCCTGACGTCGTCCGGCTCCCCCATGGTCAGCTCGCCCATCAGCGGCGTCCCGATGGAGCGGCCGAGCGCCTTCTCCGGGTCGCTCATCATGTACCGGTCGTCGGGGTGGATCCACGCGGGCACGTCGTGCGCGCCGCAGAGCGGGACGACCGAGGCCACATGGTCGACATGGCCATGGGTGAGGACGACCGCGACGGGCTTGAGCCGATGCTTCTTCAGCGCGTCCTCGACCCCTTGGGAGGCCCGATGGCCCGGGTCGATGATCACGCACTCCTCCCCGGCGGCGGGGGCGACCAGGTAACAATTGGTCCCCCAGGCCCCGGCGGGGAACCCGGCAATCAGCACGTTCGTCCTTCTTCATCGTGTCGTACGGAAGTGGCTGGCTGTGGGGCAGAGCCTACCGGCGCTGCCGTTTCCTCAGCGAACCCATATACGGTACGGGGCACACGCACGCGCTCGGCACATCCGACGCACGCGTACCGGTCGGCGGACGAGACGCATGAGGAGACAACCCCGTGGTCAGCCAGGAACAGCGGCGGCGACAGCTCGCCCGGGAGAAGTTCTTGCGGCAGCAGCAGCGGCGTACGGACGCCCGACGCAAGGCACGTGTGCGCAATTCCGTGATCGCGTCGGTGCTCGGCGTGGTCGTCGTGGGCAGCGTGGCGCTGTACGCGACCGACGCCTTCAAGGGCGACGACACCAAGGAGAACGCTGCGGCGGAGGTGACCCCGAGCGCCGAGCCCACGCCCAGCAAGGCGCCGGACCCGTGCGAGAAGCCCGCTCCGGGCAAGGTCAAGTCGCTGAGCTGGAAGAAGGAGCCGGCGATGACCATCGACACGTCGGCGAAGTACACGATGAAGCTGGCGACCACCTGTGGTGACATCGGCATCGCGCTGAAGTCGGCGGCCCCGCACACCGTCAACTCGTTCAACTTCCTCGCGGGCGAAGGCTACTTCGACCACACCAAGTGCCACCGGCTCACCACCAACGGCATCTACGTGCTGCAGTGCGGTGACCCGAAGGGCATCGGCAACGGCGGTCCCGGCTACACGCTTCCGGACGAGAACCTCAAGGACAAGAGCCTGAAGAACAACGTGTATCCGGCGGGCACGGTCGCGATGGCGAACACGGGCCAGCCGCACACCGGCGGCAGCCAGTTCTTCCTGGTCTACCAGGACAGTCAGTTGCCGCCCAGCTACACCCCGTTCGGGACCATCGACGAGAAGGGCCTGACGGTACTGAAGAAGATCGCCGCGGCCGGAGAGAGCACCGGAGCGGGTGACGGCGCACCGAACGCGACCGTGGTGATCGACAAGGCGACGGTGACGAAGTCCTAGGGCCTGTTGCGAAAGTCGCGTCGTTCGCCCGGAGGGTGGGCCTCGCGGCGTCCGGTGCTGGGGGCACCTCCCACGCCCTTCAGGCAGTGGGGGAGCATCGCAAGGCGGAGGGGCGCCCGCGCACTGGACGTACGCGGGCGATCCCGACAACGCGGCGAGGTGCCGTGCCGGGCGTCGCGAGGCAGACGGGACTTTCGCAACAGGCTCTAGACCGTCAGCAGCGAAAGTTCGGTCGCGCGGGATGCGGACAGCCGCCCCGCCGGTCGCCTATGTTGGCCGTGACGAAACTGTGGACGATGCCCGGGGGCGCCAAGGCCCTCCGCAGGCATCATGTGGAGGAGGCGCTGTGAGCAGCGACCCGTGGGGCCGCGTCGACGAGACGGGGACCGTGTACGTGCGGACAGCCGATGGCGAGCAGGTCGTCGGTTCGTGGCAGGCCGGCTCCCCCGAGGAGGCGTTGGCCTACTTCGAGCGCAAGTACGAGGGCCTGGTTGTGGAGATCGGCCTCCTCGAGCGGCGAGTGAAGACCACCGACCTGTCGGCGAAGGACGCCCAGGCCGCGATCGACCACCTGCGCGAGCAGGTGGACGCGCACCACGCGGTGGGCGACCTGGCCGCGCTGCGGACCCGCCTGGACAAGCTCGTGGAGACCGTCGAGGCGCGCCGCGAGGAGCGCAAGGTGCAGCGGGCCAAGCAGTCCGACGAGGCGCGCCACGCCAAGGAGGCACTGGTCACCGAGGCGGAGGAGCTGGCGCAGTCCGACCAGTGGCGGTCGGCCGGGGAGCGGCTGCGGGCGCTGGTGGACACGTGGAAGGGTCTGCCGCGCCTGGACCGCAAGTCGGACGACGAACTGTGGCACCGCTTCTCGCACGCCCGCTCGGCGTTCTCCAAGCGCCGCAAGGCGCACTTCGCGCAGCTCGACGCGCAGCGCGAGGACGCCCGCAAGGTCAAGGAGAAGCTGGTCGCCGAGGCCGAGGCGCTGTCGGGTTCGACGGACTGGGGTCCGACGGCGGCGCGCTACCGCGAGCTGATGGCCGACTGGAAGGCCGCGGGCCGCGCCCAGCGCGAGCACGAGGACGATCTGTGGAACCGCTTCCGCGGCGCCCAGGACGTGTTCTTCGCCGCGCGCAGCTCGATCTTCGCCGAGCGCGACGCCGAGCAGGCCGAGAACCTCAAGCTGAAGGAGGAGTTGGCCGGGGAGGCGGAGAAGCTGCTGCCGGTCACGGACCTGAAGTCCGCGCGGTCCGCCTTCCGTTCGATCAACGAGCGCTGGGAGGCCATCGGCCATGTGCCGCGGGACGCGCGCCCGAAGGTCGAGGGCCGGATGCACACGGTCGAGCGGGCCATCCAGGAGGCCGAGGAGGCGGAGTGGCGCCGCACGAACCCGGAGGCACGCGCGCGTGCCGCGGGTCTCACCGGTCAACTCCAGGCGGCCGTGGACAAGTTGACGGGCCAGATCGAGCAGGCTCGGGCCGCGGGTAACACCGCGAAGGCCGAGAAGCTTCAGCGGGAGCTGGAGGGCCGTCAGGCGCTGCTGGACCAGGCTCTGAAGGGTCTTCAGGAGTTCGGCGGCTGACGCACACGTCAACTCGCAAGAAGGGGGCTCCCGTACATCGCGTACGGGAGCCCCCTTCCTTGTGGCCCCAAGTCCCTTACAGGATCGGGTAGTTCGCGGTCACGGCCTGCGGGCCGACGTCACGCGGTACACGTCGTACACGCCCTCCACGCCTCGTACGGCCTTCAGGACGTGACCGAGGTGCTTCGGGTCGCCCATCTCGAACGTGAAGCGGGAGGTGGCCACGCGGTCGCGGGACGTCTGGACCGCCGCCGAGAGGATGTTGACGTGCTGGTCGGACAGGACCCGGGTGACGTCCGAGAGCAGGCGCGAGCGGTCCAGCGCCTCCACCTGGATCGCCACCAGGAACACCGAGGACTGTGTCGGGGCCCACTCCACCTCGAGGATGCGCTCGGGCTCACGCGACAGGGACTCGACGTTGACGCAGTCGCTGCGGTGCACGGAGACGCCGCTGCCGCGGGTGACGAAGCCGATGATGCGGTCGCCGGGAACGGGCGTGCAGCAGCGGGCCAGTTTGACCCACACGTCGTCGACGCCCTTGACCACGACGCCGGGGTCCTCCCTGCGGCGCTGCTTGCGGCCACGGCCCCGCGCGGGCGGAACGGCCTCGTCGATCTCCTCGGTGGCGGCCTCCTCTCCGCCGAGCGCCTGCACCAGCTTCTGCACGACGTTCTGCGCGGCGACATGGCCCTCGCCGATCGCCGCGTACAGCGACGAGATGTCGGGGTAGCGCATCTCATGGGCGAGCGTCACCAGGGAGTCGCCGGTCAGGATGCGCTGGATCGGCAGGTTCTGCTTGCGCATGGCGCGCGCGATCGCGTCCTTGCCCTGCTCGATCGCCTCGTCGCGCCGCTCCTTGGAGAACCAGGCCCGGATCTTGTTGCGGGCACGCGGCGACTTCACGAAGCCGAGCCAGTCGCGGGAGGGGCCCGCGCCGGCTGCCTTGGAGGTGAAGACCTCCACCAGATCGCCGTTGTCCAGCGTGGACTCCAGCGGGACCAGTCGGCCGTTGACCCTGGCCCCGATCGTCCGGTGGCCGACCTCGGTGTGGACCGCGTACGCGAAGTCCACCGGTGTGGCACCGGCCGGCAGTGCTATGACGTCGCCCTTCGGTGTGAAGACGAAGACCTCGTTGCGGGACAGGTCGAAGCGCAGGGACTCAAGGAACTCGCTCGGGTCCTCGGTCTCCTTCTGCCAGTCGAGCAACTGGCGCAGCCACGCCATGTCGTTGACGGCGTCCTTGTCCTTGGTCGTCGAACGCGGCGCGTCCGTACGGACCTTGGAGGCACCGGCGACGGCCTCCTGCTTGTACTTCCAGTGCGCCGCGATGCCGTACTCGGCGCGGCGGTGCATGTCGAACGTACGGATCTGGAGTTCGACGGGCTTGCCGTTGGGGCCGATCACCGTGGTGTGCAGCGACTGGTACATGTTGAACTTGGGCATCGCGATGTAGTCCTTGAACCGCCCGGGAACCGGGTTCCAGCGGGCGTGGACCGTGCCCAGCGCCGCGTAGCAGTCGCGGACCGTGTCGACGAGGACGCGGATGCCGACCAGGTCGTAGATCTCCGCGAAGTCGCGACCGCGGACGATCATCTTCTGGTAGACGCTGTAGTAGTGCTTCGGGCGGCCGGTGACGGTCGCCTTGATGCGGGCCGCGCGCAGGTCGGCCTGGACCTCGTCGGTCACTATGGCGAGGTACTCGTCCCGCTTGGGGGCGCGTTCGGCGACCAGGCGGACGATCTCGTCGTACATCTTGGGGTAGAGGATCGCGAAGGCGAGGTCCTCCAGTTCCCACTTGATGGTGTTCATGCCCAGGCGGTGGGCGAGCGGCGCGTAGATCTCCAGGGTCTCGCGCGCCTTCTTCTCCTGCTTCTCGCGCTTGAGGTAGCGCATGGTGCGCATGTTGTGCAGGCGGTCGGCGAGCTTGATCACCAGGACGCGGGGGTCCTTGGCCATGGCGACGACCATCTTGCGGACGGTCTCGGCCTGCGCGGCCTCGCCGAACTTGACCTTGTCCAGCTTGGTGACGCCGTCGACCAGCAGGGCCACGGTGTCGCCGAAGTCGCGGCGGAGCTGGTCGAGGCCGTACTCGGTGTCCTCGACGGTGTCGTGCAGCAGGCCCGCCATCAAGGTGGCCGGGTCCATGCCCAGCTCGGCGAGGATCGTGGTGACCGCGAGCGGGTGGGTGATGTACGGGTCGCCGCTCTTGCGCTTCTGGCCGCGATGCCAGCGCTCGGCCACCTGGTACGCGCGCTCGACCTGGCGCAGGGTCGCCGCGTCGATCTTCGGGTCGTTGCCGCGCACTATGCGCAGCAGCGGCTCCAGGACCGGGTTGTACGGGTTGGCGCGCTGCACACCGAGGCGGGCGAGGCGGGCGCGGACGCGGTTGGAGGAGCCGGAGCGGGCGGGCGCGGCCGGGGTCGGGCGGACCGCGGGGGTGCGCTCGGCCGGGGCCGGCTTGGGGCGCGACGGCTCGGCCGTCTGTTCGCCCGGCGTGCCGGAGGCGCGCTCGACCGGCCCACGCTGGGCGTTCTTCGCGCTGCGCGCGGATGTGGCCGCGGCCTGCGACGCCGACTCGGGCTTGGCGGCTGCGGATGCCCCCAGGCGTTCGGCTCTGGGAGACAGGGGCTGGGCCTCGTCTGGCAAGAGGGCTCCTCATGCGCGATCCGGGTCCCCGGTCAGGCTCCGGAGATCCCATGGTAGCGATCGGGATCGGCTTCAGCCGGTGGGGGAATGCTGTTGCTGGTTGCCGTGGGCTCGCCTTCGGGGCCGAGACGGCCTCCTGAGGGAACAAACGCACGAGGCGGGCACCAGATTCCTCTGGGGCCCGCCTCGCGGTGTACTGCAACCCTGCGGGGCCCTGGCGCGGGGCTGTGCCGCCGTGCCTCAGACCTCGAGCAGCGCCTTCAGCGGGGCGCCGTCCAGGGCGGGCGCCAGGCGGGCACGCCCGCCGAGGAAGCCCAGCTCCATGAGGACGGAGACACCGGCGACCTGGGCGCCCGCGCGGCGGATGAGCCGCAGGGAGGCCTCGGCGGTGCCGCCGGTGGCGAGGACGTCGTCCACGACCATGACGCGGTCGGCCGCGGTCAGGTCCTCGGCGTGCACCTCGATCTCGGCCGAGCCGTACTCGAGGTCGTAGGCCTGGCTGAGCGTGGCTCCGGGGAGCTTGCCCGCCTTGCGTACGGGGACGAAACCGACACCGGCGCGGACGGCGACCGGGGCGCCGAGGATGAAGCCGCGGGCCTCCAGGCCGACGATCTTCGTCGCGCCGTGCTCCACCGCCAGCTCCGCCAGCGTGTCCGTGAGCGCGGTGAACGCCGCCGGGTCCGCGAGCAGCGGGGTGATGTCCTTGAACATCACGCCCGGTTCCGGATAGTCGGCCACGTCACGGATGCGACTGAGCAGCAGTTCCTTTATGTCGGTCATCGACGCTTTCCTGAGGGTCGGCCGCGCCCGCGGTTACGGGCGGCGGGCTGGTTGCGCTGGCCGACGACCGCGGGTGCGGCATCCTGCGGCTCGTCGTCGACGAGCGGACCGCCGACGGTCCGGGCCTCGACCAGCTCCTCCCCCGCCGCGGCCTGTGCACGCTTGGCGAGAACACGCTTCTTGAGGGCCTTCATCTGCGGCTCGCGCTCCTTGAGGTCGGCGACGAGCGGCGTGGCGATGAAGATCGACGAGTAGGCGCCGGCCGCGAGGCCGACGAACAGCGACAGGGAGATGTCGTTGAGCGTACCCGCACCGAGGACGCCGCCGCCGATGAACAGCAGGCCGGCGACCGGCAGCAGCGCCACCACGGTGGTGTTGATCGAGCGGACCAGCGTGGCGTTGATCGAGCGGTTGGCGACATCGCTGTAGGTCCAGCGGGTCTGCTTCGTGAGGTCCTTCGTCGATTCCTTGAGGCTGTCGAACACGACGACCGTGTCGTACAGCGAGTAACCGAGGATCGTCAGCAGACCGATGACCGTGCCCGGCGTCACCTCGAAGCCGACGAGGGCGTAGATGCCGACGGTGATGGTGATGTCGTGGATCAGCGCGACCAGGGCCGCGACGGCCATGCGCCACTCGAAGGCGATCGCCAGGTAGATCACGACGAGCACCATGAAGATCGCCAGGCCCTGCCAGGCCTTGTTGGCGATCTGCTCACCCCAACTGGGGCCCACCAGGTCGGCGTTGATCTTCTCCGGGTCGACCTTCAGGTCCTTGGCGAGGTCCGCCTTGATGTGGTCCGACTTGGCGGTGTCGATCCCCGCGATCTGGATGCGCAGACCGCCCGTGCCGAGCTTCTGGACGACCGCCTCATGGCCGGAGGAGTCCTGGGCGATCTCCTCGGCCTGCGCCACGGAGACGCTGGTCTTCGGGGTGGTGAAGACGGCGCCGCCCTGGAACTCGATACCCATGTTCAGGCCCCGCACCGTCAGGCCGAGGATGGCCGTGATGGTGATCAGGATCGAGATGCCGTACCAGATCTTGCGGTTGCGGACGAAGTCGTATCCGATTTCGCCTCGGTGGAGCCTGGCGCCGAGGTTGCCGAGCTTCGACATCTCTCACGCCTCCTTCGGGTCGACGGGGGCGGAGGGACGACGGGTACGCCGCAGGGGCGGCTTGGCGCCGAGGCGCTTGGGGTCGAGGCCCGACCAGCTGTGTCCGTCGGCGAAGAACTTCTTGCGGGCGAGGATCGTCATCAGCGGCTTGGTGAACAGGAAGACGACCACCACGTCGAAGATCGTGGTGAGACCCAGCGTGAACGCGAAGCCCTGGACCTTGCCGACCGTGACGACGAACAGCACCGCGGCGGCCAGGAACGACACGAAGTCGGAGACCAGGATGGTGCGCCGGGCGCGCGGCCAGGCCCGCTCGACGGAGGGGCGCAGCGAGCGGCCCTCGCGGATCTCGTCCCGGATGCGCTCGAAGAACACGATGAACGAGTCCGCCGTGATGCCGATCGCGACGATGGCACCGCAGACCGCCGGGAGGTTCAGCGCGAAGCCGATGGTCGGGCCGAGCAGCGACATGATCACGTAGGTCAGGGCGGCGGAGACCAGCAGCGAGGCGATCGCGATCAGCGACAGGCCGCGGTAGTAGGCCACCAGGTAGACGATGACCAGGGCGAGGCCGATCGCGCCCGCGATCAGACCGGCGTTGAGCTGCTCGCCGCCGAGCGCGGCGGTGACGGTGGTGACGCTCTGCTCCTCGAAGGAGAGCGGGAGCGCGCCGTACGACAGGACGTTCGCGAGGTTCTTGGCCTCGGTCTGGTCGAAGCTGCCGCTGATCTCGGCGTTGCCACCGGTCAGCGCCTCACGGACGTACGGGTCGGAGACGACCTCGCCGTCGAGGACGATCGCGAACTGGTTCTGCGGCGACTGGTTCTGCGCCAGCTTGCCCGTGATGCTCGCGAACTTCTTGGTCCCCGCGGACGTGAAGTCCATGGTGACCTTCCAGCCGCCGGCGCCCTGCGTGTCGTAGACGGCCTGGGCCTTCTTCACGTCCGTGCCCGCGACCTCGGCCGGGCCGAGGATGTACTTCTGCCACTGCTTCTGCGCGTTCTGGCCGCAGGCCAGGGTGGGCTCGGTGGGCTTGGCGCCGACACCGGTCTTGGCGCGGGCAGCCGCGTCGGAGCAGTCGAGCGTGGCGTACTGCTGCTGGAGCTTGGCCGCGGCGGCGTCGGAACCGTTCGCCGACGGGGAGGCGTCAGCAGAGGTGGAGGCCTTGGCGCTCGGCGAGGCGGACGCCGACTGCGCGGCGGACGGCGAGGTCGTGGCGTCGGCCTTCAGCGCGTCGGTGACCGCACGGCCCTGCGAGGTGGCCGTGGCCGACGGAGTCGCGGAGCCGGAGGAGGTCGCGGTGCTGGACGGGGACGCCGTGCCGTCGGCCTTCTTCGAGGGGCTGCCGGAGGCGCTCGGCGTGGGGTCGGCCGAGGCGGGCGGGTTGGCGAGCTCGGTGGTCAGGACGGGGCGGAAGTACAGCTTGGCCGTGGTGCCGACCTGTTCCCGGGCCTGCTGGGAGTTCGTGCCCTTGGGGATGTTGACGATGATGTTGCGATCGCCCTGGGTCTGGACCTCCGCTTCGGAGACGCCCAGACCGTTGACGCGGCGCTCCATGATGTCGACCGCGGTGTCCAGGTTCGTCTTGTTGATCGCGGATTCCTGGCCGCTCTTCGCCTTGAGCGTGATGCTCGTGCCACCGGCGAGGTCGATGCCGAGACGCGGGGTGGTATGCCCGGAGGCGAACATTCCTCCGGTGAGCGCCGCGATGGCGATCAGGATGAGAGCCAGCGAGCGCCCCGGCTTGCCCTGGGCGCTCGCGCTCCGGCCCTTCTTAGGTGCTGCCACCTTCTCGTACTCCCTCTCGGGCCGCCCGGCGCCGCGTGGGCGCGTGGGCGGCCATGACATGGTGTCGGACTCCGTTCGAGAACGACGCACGCGTCCCGGGAGCACGGCGCGAACGCATCGCGCCGTGCTCCCGGGGCGTCACTACTTCGCGTCGGACTCGCCGTCGGTCTTCTTGGGCTCCGCTGCGTCGGCCTTCGCCTCGCCGGCGTCCGCCTCGGCCGTGTCCTTCTTGCCGAGGTCGACGGTGCCCTCGCCGGAAGCGGCGTCGGCGGGCTCGTCGGTCTCGGTGAGGGAGGACGCGTCGTCCGGAACGACGGTGCCGTCGGCCTTCAGGTCGTGCTCGATACCGTGGACGATCCTGTTGTACTCGTCGTCGGAGAGGACGGCGCCGATCGAGTTCTTCGCGAAGAGCAGCTCCACACCCGGGCCGGCGTCGAGGAGGACCGTGTCGTCGTTGACCTCCTTGACCGTCGCGTACATGCCCCCGATGGTGCGCACACCACTGCCGGGCTGCATCTCATTACGCATCTGTACGGCCTGCTGCTGCTTCTTCTTGGCCGAGCGCGTCATGAGGAACATGGCCCCGATGATCACGATGAGCGGGAGGAATGCGTTGATACTCACGGGACGGAAATTTCCTTCGCACGACCGCTCGACTGCTGGATCGGCGGCCTGGTGGATGGGTGGAGTCGGCGCCGCCCGCAAAGGCGGCATCGGCGGAGTCTAAGCGAGTCCGCACGCAAGGAACAACGCTCAGCATGGCACCCAGGTTCCTGAGCACGCGAGTACCGCGCCGTCACGTCCCGAACAGCTCCGGTTGTCCGTTTCCCCCAGTGGTTCCGCCTATCGCCCCGTGTGGCGCGGTGAGACCGAGGTGGGCCCAGGCGGCCGGGGTCGCCACCCGTCCCCGTGGCGTACGGGCGAGCAGACCCTCCCGTACGAGGAACGGCTCGGCGACCTCCTCGACCGTCTCGCGCTCCTCCCCCACCGCGACGGCCAGCGTCGACAGGCCGACGGGGCCGCCGCCGAACAGTTTGAGCAGGGCCTCCAGGACGGCGCGGTCGAGGCGGTCGAGACCGCGGGAGTCGACCTCGTAGACCGACAGGGCGGCGGCGGCGATCTCCTTCGTGATCACGCCGTCGGCCTTGACCTGCGCATAGTCGCGGACGCGGCGCAGCAGCCGGTTGGCGATACGGGGCGTGCCGCGGGAGCGGCCGGCGATCTCGGCGGCGCCTTCGGCGGCGATCTCGACATCGAGCAGCAGCGCCGAGCGGTGGATCACGCGCTGGAGTTCGGCGGGCTCGTAGAACTCCATGTGCGCGGTGAAGCCGAAGCGGTCGCGCAGCGGGGGCGGCAGCAGGCCCGCGCGTGTGGTGGCGCCGACCAGGGTGAACGGCGGCAGTTCGAGGGGGATGGCGGTGGCGCCGGGGCCCTTGCCGACGATCACGTCGACGCGGAAGTCCTCCATCGCCATGTAGAGCATCTCCTCGGCGGGCCGGGACATGCGGTGGATCTCGTCGAGGAAGAGGACCTCGCCCTCCTGGAGGGAGGAGAGGATCGCCGCGAGGTCGCCGGCGTGCTGGATGGCGGGGCCGCTGGTGATGCGGATGGGGGCGCCCATCTCGGCCGCGATGATCATCGAAAGGGTGGTCTTGCCGAGGCCGGGGGCGCCGGAGAGCAGCACATGGTCGGCGGTGGCGCCGCGCGCCCGCGCCGCGCGCAGCACGAGGTCGAGCTGTTCGCGGACCTTCTCCTGGCCGATGAACTCGTCCAGGTCCTTGGGGCGCAGGGCGGCCTCGACAGCCTGGTCCTCACGGTCGGCGACCGAGCCGACCAGCCGCTCGGGGGCGGGGGTGTCGGCGGTGTCGGCGGTGTCGTCCCAGTTCATTGCGTGTGCCTCGGGGGTGGTCGCGGTGGGTTCGGGCTACGAGGGCGGGGCTGCGGGGCCTTCGGGTCAGCGCGCTCTGTTCAGACTCTGGAGGGCCGCCTTGAGGAGGGCGCCCACCTGGGGGGTGCCACCGGCGGCCTCGGCCTGCGGGGCGACCGCGGTGACGGCCTCGTCCGCCTCGCGGGTGGCGTACCCGAGGCCGATCAGGGCGGCGTGCAGTTGGTCGCGCCAGGCGGCGGTGACCGGGGCGCCGACCGCGGGGGCGCCGCCGACGGGCGCGCCGAGGCGGTCCTTCAGCTCCAGGAGCAGCTTCTGGGCGCCCTTCTTGCCGATGCCGGGGACGGCCGTGAGGGCCTTCTCGTCGCCGCCGGCCACGGCGCGGCGCAGGGCGTCCGGGCTGTGCACGGCCAGCATCGCCTGGGCCAGGCGGGGGCCGACGCCGCTCGCGGTCTGGAGCAGCTCGAACACCTGGCGCTCGTCGTCGTCCGCGAACCCGTACAGCGTGAGCGAGTCCTCGCGGACGACCAGGGACGTGGCGAGCTTGGCCGGCTGGCCGGTCCGCAGGCCGGAGAGCGTGTTCGGTGTGCACTGGACGGCGATGCCGATGCCGCCCACCTCGACCACCGCGGAGTCCGGGGCGAGGGCGGCGACCGGGCCGCTGACGAAGGCGATCATGCGGAACGGCCTTTCGATGTGTGCAGGGCGACGGCCTGCTGGAGTCGGTTCTGGGCGGGCGCGCGCCAGATGTGGCAGATGGCGAGGGCGAGGGCGTCGGCGGCGTCGGCGGGCTTGGGAGGCGCGTCGAGCCGGAGCAGCCGGGTGACCATGGCGCCCACCTGGGCCTTGTCGGCCCGGCCGGTGCCGGTGACGGCCGCCTTGACCTCGCTGGGCGTGTGCAGGGCGACGGGGATGCCGCGGCGGGCGGCGCAGAGCATGGCGACGGCGCTGGCCTGGGCCGTGCCCATGACCGTCCGGACGTTGTGCTGGCTGAACACCCGTTCCACGGCGACGTACTCGGGGCGGTGGTCGTCCAGCCACTGGTCGAGGCCCTGTTCGAGGGCGACGAGGCGGTGGGCGAGCTGTGCGTCGGTGGGCGTGCGGACGACGCCTACGCCGCGCATGGTCAGCGGTCGTCCGGCCACGCCCTCGACCACGCCGACCCCGCAGCGCGTCAGTCCCGGGTCCACCCCCAGTACGCGCACCAGCGCCCCTCCTTCGATCGCCCCCGGACCCTGCCGGACGGTGAGTACCCCCAAGTTCGTGCAGGCTATCGGGTGCCACTGACAACGCCCGGCAAAGCGACGGGCCGACGGGTGTGTCCCCGTCGGCCCGCGCAAGTCCAGCGGCGGCGTTACGCCCCGACCTGCTCCATGATCTCGTCGCTGACGTCGAAGTTGGCGAAGACGTTCTGCACGTCGTCGCTGTCCTCCAGCGCGTCGATCAGCTTGAAGATCTTCTTGGCGCCCTCCTCGTCCAGCTCGACCTGCATGGTCGGGACGAAGTTGGCCTCGGCGGAGTCGTAGTCGATGCCGGCATCCTGGAGGGCGGTGCGGACCGCGACCATGTCCGTGGCCTCGCTGAGCACCTCGAAGGACTCGCCGAGGTCGTTGACTTCCTCGGCACCCGCGTCCAGGACCGCGCCGAGCACGTCGTCCTCGGTCAGCTCGCCCTTGGGGACGATGACGACGCCCTTGCGGTTGAAGAGGTACGACACCGAACCCGGGTCGGCCATGTTGCCGCCGTTGCGGGTCATGGCGACGCGGACGTCGGAGGCGGCGCGGTTGCGGTTGTCGGTGAGGCACTCGATGAGCACCGCGACACCGTTCGGACCGTAGCCCTCGTACATGATCGTCTCGTAGTCGGCGCCACCGGCCTCCAGGCCCGCGCCGCGCTTGATCGCCGAGTCGATGTTCTTGTTCGGCACCGACTGCTTCTTCGCCTTCTGCACGGCGTCGTACAGCGTCGGGTTACCGTCCACGTCGGCGCCGCCCATGCGGGCCGCGACCTCGATGTTCTTGATCAGCTTTGCGAAGAGCTTGCCACGCTTGGCATCGATGACGGCCTTCTTGTGCTTCGTCGTGGCCCATTTAGAGTGGCCGGACATCTGCCTGTCTCCTTCGCGTAAACCCATCTCCGTACGAACTCCCCCAGACCTTGAGGGTGGGGGGACCCCCCGAGATCCTACAAGGGATCCGGGGCCCGCCAGGCGCGCACCATGTCGACGAACAAGGCGTGCACGCGGTGGTCGCCGGTCAGTTCCGGGTGGAACGACGTCGCGAGGGCGTTGCCCTGGCGCACGGCGACGATATGGCCGTCGTGCTCGGCGAGCACCTGGGTCTCGGCGCCGACGGACTCGACCCAGGGGGCGCGGATGAAGACGCCCTCTACAGGATCGCCCTCGACGCCCTGGACGTCGACCGCCGCTTCGAAGGACTCGTTCTGCCGTCCGAAGGCGTTGCGGCGCACGATCATGTCGATGCCGCCGATGGTCTCCTGGCCCGAGCGCGGGTCGAGGATCTTGTCGGCGAGCATGATCATGCCCGCGCAGGTGCCGTAGACGGGCATGCCCTCGCGCACACGCGCGCGGAGCGGGTCCAGCACCCCGAAGAGAACGGCCAGCTTGGAGATGGTGGTGGACTCGCCACCGGGGAGGACGAGGCCGTCGACCTCGGCGAGTTCTTCGGGGCGCCGCACCGGCCTGGCCACGGCGTCGGCCGCGGCCAGGGCGATGAGGTGCTCCCGTACGTCGCCTTGGAGGGCCAGGACGCCAATGACGGGTACGTCAGTCATCTACGTGTGGTTCCTGTACGTCGTCGTCTGCGAACTGCCCTGTCACCAGCCGCGGTTGGCGTAGCGCTCGGTCTCGGGGAGGGTGTCGCAGTTGATGCCGACCATGGCCTCGCCGAGGTTGCGGGACGCATCGGCGATGATCTTCGGGTCGTCGTAGAAGGTGGTCGCCTTCACGATGGCGGCGGCGCGCTTGGCCGGGTCGCCGGACTTGAAGATGCCGGAGCCGACGAAGACGCCCTCGGCGCCGAGCTGACGCATCAGGGCCGCGTCGGCCGGGGTGGCCACACCGCCGGCGGAGAACAGCACGACCGGGAGCTTGCCCAGCTCGGCGACCTCCCTGACCAGCTCGTACGGGGCGCGCAGCTCCTTGGCGGCGGCGTACAGCTCGTGGTTGTCGAGACCGCGCAGCCGGGCGATGTCGCCCTTGATCTGGCGCAGGTGGCGGACGGCCTCGACGACGTTGCCGGTACCGGCCTCGCCCTTGGAGCGGATCATGGCCGCGCCCTCGGCGATACGGCGCAGGGCCTCGCCCAGGTTGGTGGCGCCGCAGACGAAGGGGGTGGTGAAGGACCACTTGTCGGAGTGGTTGACCTCGTCGGCCGGGGTGAGGACCTCGGACTCGTCGATGTAGTCGACGCCGAGGGACTGCAGGACCTGGGCCTCGACGAAGTGGCCGATCCGCGACTTGGCCATCACCGGGATGGACACGGCGTCGATGATGCCCTCGATCATGTCCGGGTCGGACATCCGGGCGACCCCGCCGTCCTTGCGGATGTCGGCCGGGACCCGCTCCAGCGCCATGACGGCGACGGCGCCCGCGTCCTCGGCGATCTTCGCCTGCTCCGGCGTGACGACGTCCATGATCACGCCGCCCTTGAGCTGCTCGGCCATGCCGCGCTTGACGCGGGCAGTGCCGGTCTCGGGGGTCTGGGGGGTGGAAAGCGCGCTGGACACGGGTTGACCTCACTCTGGAGAAGAGGAATTTCTGCTGGACCGAGACAACGGGAAACCAGCAGGCCACAGCAAGGGCCAATAGGGAGCCGGTGGATCGTTTTGCCCGGGAGCCGGGGGTACGGGAACGTACGGCCGGTTGCTCCCGTTGGTCCGGGCAGGCGCCTCGGGTGGGGTCCGGGCAGGCGTCCTCAGGGGGTCTGACGGTCCGTGAGGGCCGCCGGTGGTTCGTCGTCCATCTCGACGGCCAGCGGGAACGGGGCGTGGCCCGCGAGACGGAACCAGCGCACCTTGCGGTGGCGGCGCAGCGCGCGGGCCGCCCGTACCGCGTCGTTGTGGAACCGCCGGGCCATCGGCACCCTGCGCACCGCCTCGGTCAGCTCACGCGCCGCCTGCTCGCCGCCGGGCGCCTCCCGTACGGCCACCAGTTGCTCCGGCTCCGCGAAGACGGCCCGCAGCGCCTGGCTCAGCTCGCTCTCGGCGACCTCCCGCTGTTCCTCCTCCGCCTGCCGTGCCGCGTGCGCGGCCTCGTACAGGACGATCGACGCGGCCGGGTCGAGGACCCCGGAGGTCGCCACCTCCTGGGCGACCGAGGCCCGCCGCACCAACTGCGCGTCGAGCGCGGCGCGCGCCGCGTCGATCCGGGAGTGCAGCCGGTCGAGGCGCCCCGCGGTCCAGCTCAGATAGAGGCCGATCACGACGAGGGCGACAAGGATCCAGATCAGGGTTGCGGTCACGGGCGGCAAGGCTACCGGGCCGCCCTCCGGTCCCCTCGGGGCGCCGTCCAGGGCAGCGGAGGGCCGGGCTCAGCTCCGTGCCAGGCCGAAGCGCGCCCGTCGCCCGGAGCGCTCGTCCGCCGCCACCGCGGCGGCCCCGTCCGTCACCGTCTCGTAGACCGACAGGATGTCCGCGCCGACCCTCGACCAGTCGAAGCGCCGCACATGGGCGCTGCCCCGCGCGCGCAGTTCGGCCCGCCGCTTCGGGTCGCCGAGCAGCCGCAGCGCCGCGTCGGCGAGCGCGTCGGCGTCCTCGTTGGCGAACAGCTCACCGGCCGCCCCGTGGTCGAGGACCTGGGCGAAGGCGTCCAGGTCGGAGGCGAGCACGGGGGCTCCGGCCGACATCGCCTCGACCAGGATGATCCCGAAGCTCTCCCCGCCGGTGTTGGGCGCCACGTACAGGTCGACGCTGCGCAGCAGGCGCGCCTTGTCCTCGTCGCTGACCATGCCGAGGAACTCCACGCGCGAGCGCAGTTCGGGGGGCAGCGTCGCCACCGCCTCCTCGGTGTCGCCGCGCCCGGCGACCAGCAGCCGGGTGCGCGGCCGGGCGGCGAGGATCTTCGGCAGGGCCTTCATCAGCACGGGCAGGCCCTTGCGGGGCTCGTCGATCCGCCCGATGAAGCCGATCGTCCCGCCGTCCTCCCGGTCCGCTCCGGCCTGCCACTCGGGACGGGGCTCGGCCTTGGCGAAGAAGTGGACGTCCACGCCGTTCGGGATCACCACGGCGTCGCCGCCCAGGTGTTCGACGAGCGTGCGGCGCGCGTACTCACTGACGGCGATCCGCGCGCTGATCTTCTCCAGGGCCGCCTGGAGGATCGCGTACGCGGCGATCATCGCTCTCGACCGCGGGTTCGAGGTGTGGAACGTCGCGACGATCGGGCCCTGCGCCGCCCAGCAGGTCAGCAGGCCGAGGGAGGGCGAGGTCGGCTCGTGGATGTGGATGACGTCGAACGCGCCCTCGTGCAGCCAGCGCCGCACCCGGGCGGCGCTCAGGAAGCCGAAGTTCAGGCGGGCCACCGAGCCGTTGTAGGGCACGGGGACCGCGCGGCCCGCCGAGACCACGTACGGGGGCAGCGGGGTGTCGTCGTCGGCGGGGGCGAGGACGGAGACCTCGTGGCCGAGCCGGATGAAGTACTCGGCCAGGTCCCGGATGTGGAACTGGACACCGCCCGGCACGTCCCACGCGTAGGGGCAGACGATGCCGATCCTCACGGCGTCCCCTTCCGGGGGGCGTCGCCGGGATCCAGATCGGCGAGCCACAGTCGTTGCAGCATGTGCCAGTCCTCCGGATGTTCCGCGATTCCCGTGGCGAAGGCGTCGGCCAGCGCCTGTGTCATGACAGACGTCTTCTCGGCCCGGTTACCTGACCGCGGTACGTCGATCGCGGGATGCACGCGCCCGCGCATGACGCGCGAGTCGTCGTACCAGAGCGTCACCGGCAGCAGCGGCGCGCCGGTGTGCTGGGCGAGCAGCGCCGGGCCCGCGGGCATCCGGGCCGTCTCGCCGAAGAAGGAGACCTCGACGCCGGAGGCGGACAGATCGCGGTCGGCCACCAGGCAGACCAGTCCCCCGTCGCGCAGCCGCCGGGCGAGCGTGCCGAAGGCGGCGCCGCCGCTGTGCGGCAGTACCTCCATGCCGAGGCCCTCGCGGTAGGCGACGAACCGGTCGTAGAGGGTCTCGGGCTTGAGCCGCTCGGCGACCGTGGTGAACGGCGTGCGCAGCGTGGTGGTGACCCAGGCGCCGGCCAGGTCGTAGTTGGCCATGTGCGGCAGGGCGAGGACGACGCCCTTGCCGGCGGCCAGTCCGTCGGTCAGATGGTGCACGTCCTTGACCTCGAAGCCGCCGCGTATGCGCTCCGGGGTCCACACGGGCAGCCGGAAGGACTCCATCCAGTAGCGCAGATACGAGCGCATGCCCGCGCGGGTGAGTGCGGCGAGCCGCTCGGGGCTCGCGTCGGGCACCACGCGCGCGTAGTTGCTCGCGAGCCGCCGCACGCCCTTGCCGCGCTGCCTCCAGGCGAGGTCGGCGATGGTCCGGCCCAGCCGGGCGGCGACGGGCTCGGGCAGGGTCTTGACGGTGCTCCAGCCGAGGCCGTAGAGCCCGTCCGCCAGTCGTTCCCGCAGGCTGCTCACGTCGCCGCCCCGCTCTCCCGTCCCGCGCTCATGTGGCCGCTCCGCCGTGCGAGGCGTTGCGCGCTTCGGCGTCCGCCTCTGCGGACTCCCTGCGGACCGTGACCACCCGCTGGATCAGCGTGATCAGGCTGCCCACGGCGACGATCCACAGGGCGATGGGCAGCAGCACCTGGATGCCGGGCACACCGAACGCGTGCAGTCCGGAGAACCCGGCCGCGACCAGCGAGATCACCAGGCGTTCGGCCCGCTCGACCAGTCCGTTGACCGCGACGGGCAGTCCGATCGACTCGCCGCGCGCCTTGGTGTAGGACACCACCTGGCCGCTGGCCAGACAGAAGATCGAGACCGCGCAGAGCGCGATGTCGTCGCCCCTGCCCGCGTACCACAGGGCGAAGCCGCCGAAGATCGCGCCGTCGGCGACCCGGTCGAGCGTGGAGTCCAGGAAGGCGCCCCAGCGGCTGGAGCGGCCGAGCTGGCGGGCCATGTTGCCGTCGACCAGGTCCGAGAACACGAACAGGGTGATGACGACCGTGCCCCAGAAGAACTCGCCCCGGGGGTAGAAGACCAGCGCACCCGCGACCACGCCGGCCGTACCGATCAGCGTGACCGTGTCGGGGCTGACGCCCCGGCGGATCAAAAACGCGGCGAACGGTGTGAGGACACGCGTGAAGAATGCACGCGCGTACTTGTTCAGCATGGCCTTCCCGACGGTCGGTGAGCCGGGGCCCTTGGTGGCCGCCCGGCTGGCCCATCGTAGTCACGCGCGGGGGCACGCGGCGGCCGGGCACCCGCGCCCCCGGCGTCACGCGCGCGTGACGCGCAGGCCCACGGACGTCCGGAGGTGACCGTGTGACCCGTGGGGCGGGGCCGGGTGACGGGATCGTGTCCCTCGTATGGACGCGCCCCGACGTCGGTGCGAAGCTCGAAGTCACCGCGGGCGTCATCGGAGCCGCCATCGCACGCGGGTCCGCGTGTCCGCACCCCCAGTGACCTCACCGTGCACGGGAGGCAAGGCCATGGGCGACAAGGCGAACACAACCCCCGGAGCCGCCGGCAGGGCTATGGCGGCCGACCGCCCCGCATCCGTACGGAATGTGGTGCTGGTCGGCCACAGCGGAGCGGGCAAGACGACGTTGGTGGAGGCTCTCGCGCTGACGGCGGGAGCGGTGAACCGGGCGGGCCGGGTCGAGGACGGCGGCACCGTCTCGGACTACGACGAGATCGAGCACCGGCAGCATCGCTCGGTCCAGCTCTCCCTGGTCCCCGTCGAACAGGACGGGGTCAAGATCAATCTGCTGGACACCCCTGGATACGCCGACTTCGTCGGGGAGCTGCGGGCCGGTCTGCGGGCGGCGGACGCGGCTCTCTTCGTCGTCTCGGCCTCGGACGGCGTGGACGGCTCGACCCGCATGGTGTGGGACGAGTGCGCGGCCGTCGGCATGCCGCGCGCCATCGTGATCACACATCTGGAGGCCGCCCGCTCCGACTTCGACGAGATGACCCGCACCTGCGCGGAGGCGTTCGGCGCGGACGACCCCGACGCCGTCCTCCCGCTGTATCTGCCGCTGCACGGCCCCGAGGGCCCCGACGGGCACGCGCCCGTCACCGGGCTGATGGGGCTGCTGACGCAGAAGCTGTTCGACTACTCGTCGGGCGAGCGCAAGGAGTCCGAGCCGGCGCCCGAGCAGCTCACCCGGATCGAGGAGGCCCGCAACCGGCTCATCGAGGGGATCATCGCGGAGAGCGAGGACGAGACCCTCATGGACCGCTATCTGGGCGGCGAGCGGATCGGCCTCGACACGCTCGTCCGGGACCTGGAGCAGGCCGTCGCCCGCGGCACGTTCTTCCCCGTCCTGGCCGCCGCGCCCGCCACCGACGGCGCCCGCCAGGGCCTCGGCACCGTCGAGCTGCTGGAGCTGGTCACCGGCGGCTTCCCGACCCCGCTGGAGCGGGAGGCGCCCGCGGTCTCCACCCTGGACGGCAAGCCCCGCGAGGTGACGCCGTGCGACCCGGACGGACCGCTGGTCGCGGAGGTCGTGAAGACCGCGTCCGACCCGTACGTGGGCCGTATCTCGCTGGTCCGTGTGTTCTCGGGCACCCTGCGCCCCGACGAGACGGTGCATGTGTCCGGGCACGGGCTGACCGACCGCGGCCACGAGGATCATGACGTCGACGAGCGCATCGGCGCCCTGTCCGTCCCCTTCGGCAAGCAGCAGCGCCCTCTCGCGCACTGCATCGCGGGCGATCTGGCCTGCGTAGCGAAGCTGAACCGGGCCGAGACCGGCGACACCCTGTCGGCCAAGGACGACCCGCTGCTCATGGAGCCCTGGGAGATGCCCGACCCGCTGCTGCCGCTCGCCATCCAGGCGCACAGCAAGCCGGACGAGGACAAGCTCAGCCAGGGGCTCGCGCGACTGGTCGCCGAGGACCCGACCATGCGCCTCGAACAGAACCAGGACACCCACCAGGTGGTGCTGTGGTGTCTGGGCGAGGCCCACGCGGACGTCGCCCTGGAGCGGCTGCGCAGCCGGTACGGCGTCCAGGTCGACGTGGTCCCGCACAAGGTCGCCCTCCGGGAGACGTTCGCGGGCAGGTCGGCCGGGCGCGGCCGACATGTCAAGCAGTCCGGCGGGCACGGCCAGTACGCGATCTGCGAGATCGAGGTCGAGCCCCTGCCCGGCGGCTCCGGCATCGAGTTCGTGGACAAGGTGGTCGGCGGGGCCGTGCCCCGGCAGTTCATCCCCTCCGTCGAGAAGGGCATCCGCGCCCAGGCCGCCAAGGGCGTGTCCGCGGGCCACCCGCTCATCGACGTACGGGTGACCCTCCTGGACGGCAAGGCGCACTCCGTGGACTCCTCCGACGCGGCCTTCCAGACGGCGGGCGCGCTCGCCCTGCGCGAGGCCGCGCGCGACGCCACGATCCATCTGCTGGAACCGGTGGCCGAGGTGACGGTGCTCGTCGGCGACGACTACGTCGGCGCCGTGATGAGCGACCTGTCCGGGCGGCGCGGCCGGGTGCTCGGCACCGAGCAGACGGTCGGCGGGCGCACGCTCGTACGGGCCGAGGTGCCGGAGATCGAGATCGGCCGGTACGCGATCGACCTGCGCTCCCTCTCGCACGGCACGGCGAGCTTCAGCCGCTCCTACGCGCGGCACGAGCCGATGCCGCCGCAGGTCGCGGCGAAGGTGCGCGAACAGGCCGACGACGCCCCGTAGTCGGTACCGCGCTCCCCTCACCTCCCGTCGGCGGACGGCTTCTTGGCCGTCCGCCGACGCACGCCGCCGCCTGCGGATACGCTGATCACCTGATCACGTCGGGGCGGGATCGACGCGCACGTCGGGACGAGATCGACACGATGGCCTGTTCAACAGGTGTGCGGAGCAAGGAAGTCGGGAAGGCCGCAGAAGCGGGTTGAGCAGCGATGGGGGCGGCAGTGACGGACGGATTCGATTTCAGCCCCGGGGCGCAGGTGCCCCTGTCGGGCTCCGCGGGAGAGACGGCGGCGACCTTCGCGCTGGCCTCGGCGGCCTACCGGGACGCGGCGATCGAGAAGATCCTCGACGCCGACAACGAGTGGCACCAGTCGAAGGTCAACCCCGGCCGCTCCTGGGCGAAGCTCTTCCGGCCGAACCTCGGCGAGGCCTTCTCGGTGGCCGTGCGCGACCGCATGCTGGGCGCCGGGCGCAAACCGCTCATCCAGTCCTTCGGCACCGAGCCGCAGGTCGTCGTGGAGCACTGCCTGGCCGCCCACCGCATCCGCCGGGACCGTGACAACTGGCTCTCGGCGGTGACCGTGCTGTGCGGGGTGCTCTTCCTGCCCGGGATGCTGGCGTGGCTGCTGGTCTTCCAGCTCCGCGCCCTCGCGGCCAAACGCGAGGGCAAGCGCTCCTCCGCGATCGGCACCGCGCTGCTGGTCGCGGTGGCCGTCATCGCCGTGATCTTCCTCATCCGCCTGCCGTTCACCGGCTTCTGGTCCTGGTACCTCCGCGCGGCGGTCGTCATGCCGGTGATCGGCTGGTACTGGGCGAAGCAGTTGTGCGAGCGGACCGCGAAGGATCTGCGCGACCGCTGGGCGGGGCTCCTCTCCGGCGGCGGCATCGGCGCGAAGATCCCCGAGGCCGTGCCCGGCAGCCCCGGCGAGAACGCCGCCGAGCGGCTGCGCCAGGCCCTGGCCCGGCTCAGCGCCGAGCAGCAGTCCAACTCCGTCTTCTACGCCGGTCCCAAGGGCATACTCGGCATGGGCACGCGCTGGGGAAGCTGGCAGCTCGCCGAGGACCTGATCCCCAGCGACCTGGGCAAGGAGATCCATCCCTTCCGCAGTTGGGACGTGATCAAGGCCATCCACGACCAGCTCAGCCTTCTGGAGCGCGGCCCGCTGAACACCGGCGGCTTCCCGAAGCCCTCCATCCGGCACTGGATCGTCAACCCGATCGGGGAGAACGCGGACTCGGTGTCCCGCCCGGAGGGCTCGGACGTGGACGCGTACCAGATCAAGCCCCACGCCATACAGGACATCTGCAACAAGCAGCAGTTCGGCGGCGGCGAGCGGCACTATCTGGGCGTCCAATGGACCCTGTGGGACGGCCAGTTGGTCATCACCATGATGATCACGGTGACGGTGCTGCACGAGACGCTGCGTATCGAGGTCACCGGGCATGCGCTGGGCCCCGTGAACTCGCTGTTCACCTCCAAGCCGGAGGCGCCGACCAAGAAGGTGCAGAAGTCGGTCAGGTTCTGGGAGACCCGCGAGGTGAAGCTCCCGCTGGTCGACGCGGACGAGGTCGTACGGCTCGCGGTCCGCGCGCCGCTCACCTGGTATCCCCCGCTGCTGAACTGGCTCGGCGGCTCGCTGACCCTGCCCGAGCCGTTCGGGCTGCGCCACGCCTGGGCGGACCAGCCGTGGCGGCACCGCTTCATGGCGGACGACGCGCTGCGCGCGGCCACCCCGGTGCTGCGGGTGGTGCATTCGGCGGCGATCCGCGTGCTGGAGGAGCACGGCGTGAACACGGAGAAGTTCGGCAACCGCTCGACGGTGCTCAGCGGCTTGGTGCAGGATGCGTCCCCGCGCAAGGCCGACGTGTACGACGCGTAGGACCCCACGGGAGACGCGTAGGACCCCCACTGGAACGGAAGCGGCCGGGGGCCGGGCTCACGCGGTGGGCCAGGCCTCCGCCAGCATCGTGCGGGTGTCGGCCAGGAGCTGCGGCAGCACCTTCGTGTGGCCCACCACCGGCATGAAGTTCGTGTCGCCGCCCCACCGCGGGACGATGTGCTGGTGCAGATGGGCGGCGATGCCCGCGCCCGCGACCGTGCCCTGGTTCATGCCGATGTTGAAGCCATGGGCCCCGGAGGCCGTCCGCAGCGCGGTCATGGCCTGCTTGGTCAGCTCGGCGAGCTCGGCGGTCTCCGCGTCGGTCAGGTCCGTGTAGTCGGCGACGTGGCGGTAGGGCACGACCATGAGGTGGCCGCCGTTGTACGGGTACAGGTTGAGGACCGCGTAGACCTGCGTACCCCGCTTGATGATCAGCCCGTCCTCGTCGGACTTGGCCGGGATCGAGCAGAACGGGCAGCCGTCACCGGCCCCCGGACCGGTCGGCTTGTTCTCGCCCTGGATGTAGGCCATCCGGTGGGGCGTCCACAGGCGCTGGAACGCGTCCTGCGTTCCCACTCCGATCTGCTGTTCCGGCTCACTCGTCATGCTGTGCAGCATATGGCCTCCCCGGTGCGCGGTGTCGCGGAGGGGTTCACGCCCGGGACCGAGGAGCGCGAAGAGGCCGAAGGCCCCGGGAACGCGCACGTCCCCGGGGCCTTCGGCCCTGTCCCGCGTCAGACCTGGGCCCGCTCCTCGACGACCTTCGCGATCTTCGCGATGGCCTCGTCGAACGGGATCCCGTTCTCCTGCGAGCCGTCGCGGTAGCGGAACGACACCGTGCCCGCGTTCATGTCGTCGTCACCGACGATGATCATGAACGGGACCTTCTGCTTCTGCGCCGTCCTGATCTTCTTCTGCATGCGGTCCGAGGAGGAGTCGACGTCGACGCGCAGCCCCTTCTTCCTGGCCGCCGCGGCGAACTTCTCCAGGTACTCGACGTGGGCGTCACCGATCGGGATACCGATGGCCTGCACCGGGGCCAGCCACGCCGGGAAGGCGCCCGCGTAGTGCTCGAGGAGCACCGCGAAGAACCGCTCGATCGAACCGAAGAGGGCTCGGTGGATCATGACCGGGCGCTGCTTCGAGCCGTCCGAGCCGGTGTACTCGAGGTCGAAGCGCTCCGGCAGGTTGAAGTCGAGCTGGACCGTCGACATCTGCCAGGTACGGCCGATCGCGTCCTTCGCCTGGACCGAGATCTTCGGACCGTAGAACGCGGCGCCGCCCGGGTCGGGAACCAGCGGGAGGCCCTGCTTCTCGGCGACCTGGCGCAGCGTCTCGGTGGCCTCTTCCCAGGCCTCGTCCGAGCCGACGAACTTCTCCGGGTCCTTGGTGGACAGCTCCAGATAGAAGTCCGTCAGGCCGTAGTCGCGCAGCAGGTTCAGCACGAAGGTGAGCGTCTTGTCGAGCTCGTCGGCCATCTGCTCGCGCGTGCAGTAGATGTGCGCGTCGTCCTGGGTGAAGCCGCGGGCGCGGGTCAGGCCGTGCACGACGCCCGACTTCTCGTACCGGTACACGGTCCCGAACTCGAAGAGGCGCAGCGGCAGTTCACGGTAGGACCGGCCGCGCGCGTCGAAGATCAGGTTGTGCATCGGGCAGTTCATGGGCTTGAGGTAGTAGTCCACGCCCTCGTCGAGCTGCATGGGCGGGTACATGCCGTCGGCGTACCAGTCCAGGTGGCCCGAGGTCTCGAAGAGCTTCCCCTTCGTCGCGTGCGGGGTGTAGACGAACTCGTAGCCCTCTTCCTCGTGGCGGCGCCGCGAGTAGTCCTCCATCACCCGGCGGACGATGCCGCCCTTGGGGTGGAAGACGGCGAGGCCGGAGCCGATCTGCTCGGGGATCGAGAAGAGGTCCAGCTCGGAGCCGAGCTTGCGGTGGTCGCGCTTCTCGGCCTCGGCGAGGAAGTCCAGGTGCGCCTTCAGCTCGTCCTTGGACGGCCAGGCCGTGCCGTAGATGCGCTGGAGCATGGGGTTCTTCTCGCTGCCGCGCCAGTAGGCGGCGGCGTTGCGCATCAGCTTGAACGCCGGGATGTTGCGGGTCGTGGGCAGGTGGGGGCCGCGGCAGAGGTCCTTCCAGCACAGCTCGCCGGTCTTGGCGTCCACGTTGTCGTAGATCGTCAGCTCGCCGCCGCCGACCTCGACGTCCGCGCCGTCCTCGCTGGAGGCCGCGCCCTTGAGGCCGATCAGCTCCAGCTTGTAGGGCTCGTCGGCCAGTTCCTCGCGGGCGGCCTCGTCGGTGACGACGCGGCGGGCGAAGCGCTGACCGCGCTTCTGGATCTCCTGCATCTTCTTCTCGATGGCCTTGAGATCCTCGGGCGTGAACGGCTTCTCGACGTCGAAGTCGTAGTAGAAGCCGTCCCGGACCGGCGGGCCGATGCCCAGCTTGGCCTCGGGGAACAGCTCCTGCACGGCCTGCGCCATCACATGCGCGGTGGAGTGGCGCAGGATGTTGAGGCCGTCCTCGGAAGAGATCTCCACGGCCTCGACGGTCTCGCCGTCCCTGACCTCGTACGCGAGGTCCTTCAGCTCGCCGGCCACCCGCGCGGCGATGATCGAGCGCTCGCCGGCGAAGAGCTCGGCGGCCGTAGTGCCCGTCGTCACCACGCGTTCTTCCCGCTCGGAATCGCGTTGGATGATCACACGGACGTCTGACACCGGTCTCTCCTGACTACTGGTGGATGCGGCGCCATACCTGGAGCGCGCGCATGACTGGGATCGTACCGACCCGGAGCCACCGTCCGCGAAACGGTTACTGTCCGTCACCGCCGCATGCCTCCTCGAAGAACGCGGTGATCTCCGCGGTCTCCTGGAGGGACTTCATCAGCCGGTCCCGTTCGGCGTCGTCCACCTGCACCGGCGTCACCGCGGACGCGTTCACCAGCCGCCGGAAGCCGCCCTGGCTCTCCAGCCGCCCGTGCACCCGCACCGGGAGCCCGACGAGATGGGCATGGCCCACGATCCGGTACGCCTCCTCGTCCAGCGTCATCCGCACCTGCGGGACCTCGGCCCCGGCGATGACCCGCAGCCGCACCTGGCCCTCGCCGCGCGGCCCCGACCTGCGCAGCCGTACGACGGCCCCGGTGAGCCGCACCGGTACGGACGGTTCCTCGCGTAGATAGCGGGCCGCGGCCTCGCGCAGCGCGGGCAGGTCGCCGGGCGAGAACTCGACCGGTTCGGCGTCCGTCGCGCACCCTTCGGGGGCCGGGGCGGCGGGCGCCCAGTCGACGGCGATACGGGCGCCCTCGGAGCCGCGCACGAGGGAGACGAGCGCCTCGACCAGTTCATGGCTCACCCCCGCTTCGACGGCGGCGTCGAAGGCGTCCATGCCGCCGGTGGCCCGCCGGTAGTCGGTGGCCTCCCGGGCCGCGTACAGCGCCTGATGCAGACGGACGGCGAGCGGACGGCCCGGCGAGACGGGCACCACGGCGGTGAGGCTGCGGCCTCCGGGGGCGGCGCCGACCAGGACGTGCTCCAGGGACGCGGCGGCGGGCCCGCGGTGCCGGGCGCCGAAGTACCCGGCACGCGCGCGGGTGGCGAGGGCGCCCGCGAGGAGCAGTCCGCGGGCGGCGGTGCGCAGGTGGTCCTCGACGTCCCACGGCGCCGCGCCGAGGGGACCGGTGGGCACGTCGCGCCACCAGTGGATCTCGTCGCTGGGCACGACGAGCCCGACCAGGACGTCCCGCGCGGCGGGCAGGGCGCTGCGGGACAGGGCGACCAGGGCCTCGCCGAGCAGGTCGTCGCTGTCGGGGTAGGCGCGGCTCTCCGGCACCAGCAGGCTCGTACCGCTGCCGCCGGGGCCGGGTGGGGTCCAGCGGCCGTAGCGCCCGCGGGCGCCGCCGCGGCGCTGCCAGCCGTGCCGGTGCAGCAGGGCGCCGAGGACGGCCGGGTCGACCTGGTCGGGTGCGGGCGGCCGGGTCCAGAGCGGCTCGGCAGGGTGCGGCCGGACAGCGCGGGCCGGTCCGTCGACGGGGCGGTGGGTCACGGTCTGCCTCCCGTTCCGACTCGGGTCATGATCTCGCACAGCGCCCGGTCGTCGAAGATTCGCGCGGTCGAGATGCGTACGGTGGTGCGGCGCCGGCCCGTGACGGGGTGTCCGGCGAGGTTGGCCCAGTAGCAGCAGTGCCGCAGGTCCAGGCGGTCGTGCCCGGCGCGCAGCCAGTCGTCCTGCGACCGGGGCGCGAGCATCACGACGAGGATCTTGTGTACGGACACGGGGGTGCGGGCGAGCTTCGTCAGGTGCTCGTTGTCGAGCGTGAAGGAGAAGAAGCGGTCGGCGGGCCCGCGGGGCGGGAGTTGGTAGGTGCACTTGAGCTGCACCTTGATGGTGGCCTCGTCGTCGACCGTGTGCCCCGGGGCGGTGTGGCTGATGTGCCAGTCGATGCCGTTGTCCGGGAAGGGCTGCGACAGCGAGCAGCCGGCCGCCGCGGCGACCGCGTGCAGATAGCCCACTTGGAGCGTCTCCATGCAGGCGGTGGTGGCGAGTGCGCCGCGAGAGGGTGACGTCCGCTCGGGCAGCAGCCCGCCCCGCTCGGGCTGCGCGATCGCCATGACCAACAGCCTTCCGAATCCGGTGAATCACTGCCACGGGCCTGTGAACTGCAAAGACCCGTACTCCTGTTGTCTCCTTCGGGCGTAGTGCGCAAACGGTCCGGGTATCACCGGACCGGGCAGCCGACCGTACGTCAACTGCCCGGCTGGACAGAGGAGTTGCGTGCGCATGACGTGCTGGTGCGAGGGCCCCCTGGCCGCGTTCGACACGGAGACCACGGGCGTGGACGTCGAGACCGACCGGATCGTGTCGGCCGCCCTCGTCGTCCAGGACGCACCGGGCACCCGACCGCGGGTGAACCGCTGGCTGGTGAACCCGGGGGTGCCGGTGCCCGCGGCGGCGACGGCGGTGCACGGCCTGACGGAGGAGTACCTCCAGCGCAACGGCCGTTGGCCGTCACCGGTGATGGAGGAACTGGCCCGGGAGCTTGCGGAGCAGGCCGTACGGGGCCGACCGCTGGTGGTGATGAACGCCCCCTTCGATCTGACGCTCCTGGACCGGGAGTTGCGCCGCCATCGCGCCTCCTCGCTGGATCGCTGGTTCCCGTCGGCACCGCTGTGCGTGCTCGATCCGCGGGTCCTGGACAAGCACCTGGACCGCTACCGCAAGGGCCGCCGCACACTCACCGATCTGTGCGCGCACTACGAGGTCACGCTGGAGGACGCCCACGACGCGGCGGCGGACGCGCTGGCGGCGATGGAGGTCGTACGGGCGGTGGGGCGCCGTTTCGCGACCCGTCTGGAGCGGCTGACACCGGCCGAGCTGCACACCTTGCAGACGGGATGGCACGCGGCCCAGGCCCGCGGACTTCAGGCGTGGTTCGCGCGCAGCGGCTCGGACGAACAGGTGGACCCGGCGTGGCCGCTGCGCCCGGAGTTGTCGGCGGCGGCGTGAACACACGCTGTACGCATACGACGAGGGTGACGCCGCTCGCGCTCTCCGCGTACAGACGTCACCCTCGATCTTGTGGGCGATACTGGGTTCGAACCAGTGACCTCTTCGGTGTGAACGAAGCGCTCTCCCGCTGAGCTAATCGCCCGGGAACGCACTGAACAATACATGTCGGGACGGGGTCCGTTCAAACCGCTTCGGTACGGCCTCTCCGACAGCTCCCCGGCGACCCCCGGCCGAGCCGCCCTCGCCCCCCTCCAGTGCGCCGCACTCGCGGCCGACGGGGAACGGCCGGACCAATTCCGGATACCCACGGGCGACTTGAGGCCGGGCAGAACGTTCGCGAAGGAATCCGACGACGGCGTTCCGGAATGCGCCCGGGGATTTCGAATTCCACGGCGGCATACATGAGGGCATACGACAAGGGCGGCGTGGCCCGGCTTTCGCCGAGCACACGCCGCCCTCGATCTTGTGGGCGATACTGGGTTCGAACCAGTGACCTCTTCGGTGTGAACGAAGCGCTCTCCCGCTGAGCTAATCGCCCGGGTGCAGGAAGAACATTACCCCATGTCAGGGAGTGCCCCCGACCAGGTTCGCGATCACCGGCCCCCGCTCGCCGCGCCCCCGCGTTCCCCGAGGTCGGCGAGACCAAACCTCCGGACCCGGGCGCGGCACGAGCTGGTCGCGGCCATGACACCACCACCCCTGACCGTCACTCTTCGTATTCGAGCCGTCGAACGCGGTCCGCGAGAATCCGGTCACCGGAATGGACGCATCACGCGAACGATGTCTCGGCCGGATGAGCTACGTAAAGCCAGGCAAAACACGCAGAGGGGTTTACAACGGCACCGTAGGTGGCATGTCGATTTCGCCGACGTGCGAATCCCCGAGCGCACACTGAGCGAAAGGCCCTGGCGCTTATGAACACCACGGTCAGCTGCGAGCTGCACCTGCGCCTCGTTGTGTCGAGCGAGTCCTCACTGCCTGTTCCCGCAGGACTGCGGTATGACACGGCCGATCCCTATGCCGTGCACGCCACCTTCCATACCGGAGCCGAGGAGACCGTCGAGTGGGTGTTCGCCCGCGACCTCCTCGCGGAGGGCCTGCACCGGCCCACAGGAACCGGCGACGTCCGCGTCTGGCCGTCCCGCAGCCACGGTCAGGGCGTTGTCTGCATCGCCCTGAGTTCTCCGGAGGGTGAGGCTCTGCTCGAGGCCCCGGCGCGGGCCCTCGAGTCGTTTCTGAAGCGGACGGACGCGGCCGTGCCACCCGGTACGGAACACCGCCATTTCGATCTCGACACCGAGCTCTCCCACATCCTGGCGGAGAGCTAGCGCGAGATCCTCAATCCGCCCGGCGCCGTCCACTCGGGGAGACGGCTCGGGCCGGGACAACCGCATACGGCACACCAGGCGCCGCCTCCACGGAATCTCGTAGAGGCGGCGTTCCGGTGCGCGGGCCGAAGGTGACGGGGAACGCCCTTGCCGTGGGGCCGTCGCGACGGCTCCGCGGGCCGCGGACATCACCACGTGTCACGACGGCGGGCATACCGCTAGGCTCGGCCAGCACCGGCGGGCGCACGCCCGACCCCGACCCCCAGGCCAGGGAGCGACACGTGCTGATCACCCACGACACCCGGTGCGCGCTCGACCTCGTGGTGGATCTGGTGAACACCGCACCCGAGGGCGACGACGCGGAAGGGCTTCCGGATGTCGCCGCGCTTGCCGACTTCGCGCGCGAGCACGACCTCAGCGATGTCGGCGTCCTCACGGAGTCCGACCTCGCGGCGGTGCGCGCGATCCGCGGGCGGTTCGCCGCCGTCTTCGCCACGACCGACGGCCGGGCCGCTGCTGCTGTGATCAACGAGCTGGTCGCGGCGGCGGGGACCACGCCCCGGCTGACCGACCACGACGGCTACGACTGGCATGTGCACTACTTCGCGCCCGGCGCCTCCGTCGCCGATCACATCGCCGCGGACTGCGGGATGGCGCTGGCGTTCTTCGTCGTGGCCGGGGAGCAGGAGCGGCTGCGCCGCTGCGAGGCTCCCGACTGCCGACGGGCCTTCGTGGACCTCTCCCGCAACCGCTCCCGGCGCTACTGCGACAGCCGCACCTGCGGCAACCGCCTTCACGTGGCCGCGTACCGGGCACGGCGGAAGGAAGCGGCGGGCTGACGAGAGCGGCGGACGGGACATCCTCTTGTCGCGCACCGCGGATCGGCGGGGCTGACGGAGCCCGCGGCGGGTGACGCCAGGGGCTCCGCATACGGCTCAGAGCATCAGCAGGTCGTGCAGTGATGCCATGAGCAGCAGGCAGCCGATCACCGCAAGGAAGATCATCAGCGGTGGCTGGGAAAGCGCGAAGAGACAGCCCCGGCGCTCCTCGGGAGGAGCGGCGGTGTCGCTCTGGGTTCTGTCCAGCATCTCGCGGCGATCATGGCTTAGCGAGTACCCACTATGCGATCAACACGCCCGGAATGACTGGGAGTTCGCGAATATCCGTGATGCGCGCTCGGGAGTGTTCTCGGCGTGCGCTGTTGTGATCACCGAGCGCCCCGAGCTGATCGCTTGGCCGTTCAGCCCGTCAGCCGTTCCAGCCGGTCATATGCCGTGCTTCTTGAGGATGGCCTCGATGTCCGAGAAGTCGTCCGAGGCGGAGTCGGAGCCGCGGCGCGTGGGGGCCGGGCGGTTCGACGCGCCCAGCGTCGGTGTGGAGGCGGACGGCGCCACCGCGTCGCCCTGGGCGGTCCGCGCCGCCTTGCGTTCCTTGCGCGTTCCGCCGCTCCGGCGCTCCACGGCGCGGGTGCTCATGAACAGCAGCCAGGCGAGGCCCAGCACACCGAAGCCCGCCCAGGCCGTGACGCTGAACGCCGTGTGGGCGAGCCAGCCGACGGCTCCCGTCATCACCAGGCCGAGCGGGACGAGCGCGTACGCGGCGATACGGCCCGCGCGGTGGAAGCGCTTGCGGTAGGCCATGACCGCGGCGATACCCAGGCCGGCCGCGGAGACGGCGGAACAGACGGTCTCGGCAATCATCCGGTCCTCCGGGCGGTGATCGGTCGGGCAAGGTGGTGCATGTCTTCCATCCTGCACCGCCCGACGGCCCGGATGCCATGATCCGGCGAGACCTCAGGGAGATCTCCGGGTCGGCTCCTCCTCAGGGCGGGGGCCCTCGCCCTCAGGGCGGCGACCGGTGTGGGGCGGGGTCCGGGGTGCTGGGAGACTGGCGACCATGAGTGACTCCCCCTCCGCACACGCCGCCGCTCCCGTTCTGGACTTCTGGGCCGATCTCCAGTGCCCCGACTGCCACCGCGCCCTCGATGACCTGCGGGCCCTGCGCGCCCGCTACGGCGACCGACTGGAGCTGCGGCTGCGGCACTTCCCGCTGGAGAAGCACCGGCACGCCTTCGCCGCCGCGCAGGCCGCCGAGGAGGCCCTGGAGCAGGGGCAGTGCTGGCCGTACGTCGAGGCGCTGCTCGGCCGGATCGAGGAACTCGACCGCGCGGGAGAGTCCTTCCTCGTCGAGCTGGCCCGTGAACTCGGCCTGGACGCCGAGGAGTTCGACACCGCGCTGATCGACGGACGGCACATCCTGATCGTCGACGCCGACCAGGCCGAGGGCAAGGCGATCGGCGTGACCGGTACGCCGACGTATGTCATCGGCGGCGAGCGGCTCGACGGCGGCAAGAGCCAGGAAGGGCTGCGCGAGCGCATCGAGGAGATCGCGGACCGGCTGCTCGCGGACCAGCGGGAGCAGCAGGCCTGACCCCTGCCCGCCCCCGACCGGGCCGCCGTGCCGTCCTACACCAGAGGCTTGGCGAAGGCGTACCGCGTCGTCTCATGGCCGAGTGACGCGTAGAGGCGTTCGGCGGGGGTGTTGCCCGCGAACACGTTCAGTCCGAGGACATGCCGGTCGGCGGCGAGCGCCTGGGCCTCGGCGAGGAGCATGAGCGTACGTCCATGCCCTCGCCCTCGGTGGGCCGCCCCGGTCCGCACGTCGTAGACGTACGCCTCGTCCTCGCGGAGCCCCAGCCACAGGCTGCCCACAGGCACGCCCTCGTGCTCCAGAACGCTGAACATCACGTTCTCACTACGCAAACCGTCCGGCAGGACCAGCTCGTGGTCGCGCCGCGCCTTGGCGTACGCATCGGCCTCGGGGATGCCCCGTTCCATCAAGCTGCGTGCGTAGAACTCCGACTCCTCCGCGTACCACGCGTCGAACTCGGCGTCCGTCATGGGCCGTGCACGGCTCCCGGCAGGCAGTTCGGGGGGTATGTCGCCCAGCCGCTTCGCCATGTTGCGGCTGCGCAGGACGTAGCCGAGCGCCTCGGCGAGCCGCAGGGCCGCCTCGGCGCCCGCGGGGACCACGGCCTCGATCTGGCCGCACCCCCAGCCCCGCGCCACCTCCTCCGCGGCGAGCGCGGCCACCGTGGCCCGGCCGCGCCGCCGGTCCGGCTCCTCGATCCGCAGATCGAGGAGCTGTGCCATCGAGTCGCCGAGGCCAGGAAGCGTGCCGAGGTGGAGTGCGCCGACCGGACGGCCGTTCGCACACACCTCGTAGTGCTGTGATCGCGTGCCGTCAGGGGTGCGCTGAAGCGGCTCGGTCGGCCGCAGGGTCGTGGTCATCAGAGGTGTTCTACCCCGCGCGAAGGCCGCCGTCAGCCGAATTTCCGCCGCTCTTACGGCTCCTACGGCTCTTACGGATCGAGATCGTCGCCGGAGCGCTCCGCGAAGATCCGCATGGCCTTGGCGGTCACCGGGCCCGGCGCGCCCGGCAGTTCACGGTCGTCGACGCGGTGCACGGCCTGCACATCGCGGGTCGTGGACGTGAGGAAGATCTCGTCCGCGCGCTCCAGGACGTCCAGCGGGAGGTCGCTCTCCCTGGCCCCCGTCCATTCGACGGCGAGCGCGCGCGTGATGCCCGCGAGACAGCCGGAGGCCGTCGGCGGGGTGTGGATCTCGCCGTCGAGGACGACGAAGACGTTCGACCCGGTGCCCTCGCAGAGTTGGCCGACCGTGTTGGCGAACAGCGCCTCGGACGCGCCCTGTTGGGCGGCCCTGGCGAGCGCGACGACGTTCTCGGCGTACGACGTGGTCTTCAGTCCGGTGAGAGCGCCCCGTTCGTTACGGGTCCACGGCACCGTGATCACGGCGGTGGAGTCGGGGCGCGGGGTGATCTCGCCGAGGGCGACCACGAGGGTCGGACCGGCCTCGCCGCGGCCGGAGCCGAGCGGGCCCTCGCCGCCGGTGTAGGTGATGCGCAGGCGGCCGAGCGGCATCGGGTTGGCCGCCAGCACGGCGGCGCAGGCCTCGCGGACCTCGTCGAGGTCGGGGTCCGCGAGGCCGAGGCCGCGCGCCGAGCGGGTGAGCCGGTCGAGGTGGCGGGTCAGCGCGAACGGCCGGCCGTCCATGGCCTTGACGGTCTCGAAGATGCCGTCGCCGACGGTCAGTCCGTGATCGAAGACGGAGACACGGGCGGACTCGAGGTCCTCCAGTCTCCCGTCGAGCCAGAGCTTCACTCGTCATTACCTCGCTGGTCGGAGCGGCGGGTGAGAGGGCTCACCACGGTCCGCTGTCCTGGTGCTCCCCCGACGCTATCGCGAGCAGCCGCTCGGCCTTCAGCTCCGTCTCGCGCCACTCCCCCTCGGGGTCGGAGCCCCAGGTGATGCCCGCGCCCGCGCCGAAGCGCAGGGCGCCCGCGTCCCGGTCGATCCAGAAGGTGCGGATGCCGACGGCCAGCTCCCCCGTCCCCCGGTCCGCGTCGACCCAGCCGATGCCGCCGCAGTAGGGGCCGCGGGGCGCGGTCTCCAGGGCGTCGATGATCCTGAGGGCGCTGGACTTGGGGGCTCCGGTGATCGAGCCCGCGGGGAAGGTGGCCGCGAGCAACTCCGGCCAGCCCGCCTCCGCGCGCAGTTCACCGCGGATCGTGGAGACGAGGTGGACCAGGCCGGGGTGCTTCTCGACGGCGCACAGATCGGGAACGGTCACGCTGCCGGTGACACACACGCGCCCGAGGTCGTTGCGGACCAGGTCCGCGATCATCACGTTCTCGGCGTGGTCCTTCTCCCCGAGGTCCGCCTCGGTGCGCCCGGTGCCCTTGATCGGCCCGGACTCCACGTCGCGGCCGGCGCGGCGCAGGAACAGTTCGGGGGAGGCGGTGGCGATCTCCACGCCGTGCTCCGGCAGGCGGATCGTGCCCGCGTACGGCGCCGGGTTGCCGCGCGCGAGCACGGCGGTCAGGGCGTCCACGTCGGCGTCGGGTGCGATCGGCGCGGAGAGCACGCGGCAGAGGTTCACCTGGTAGACCTCGCCGGCCGCGATGTGCTCGCGGATGCGCCGTACGCCCGCCGTGTACGCGGCGTGGTCGAGGGAGGACGTCCAGTCGTCGGCCGCCGGGCCCCGCCAGCTTCCCGGTACGGGGGCGGGGACCGGTGCCTCGCGCACCTCGCGGAAGCGGGCGCAGGTCAGCCGCCCCTCGTAGTCCGCGCAGACGGCCCAGAAGCCGGAGGAGTCGAGCGCCGCGGGGTCGTGGGTGACATCGAGGAGTCCCGTGGCGACACGGTCGCCGAAACGGGCGAGAGGGGGTAGTTCGAGCACGTTGTCGAGTCTAGGGACGGGGCTCCCGCGCGAGGCCGCGAGGATCCGCTCAGGCGCCCTGACCACGTCGTCGAGCAGGGGCAACGCAGCACCCTGCGCAAACGCGTTTTTGTACTGGCCCGGGAATCCGCTAGAGTTCAACACGTCGCCGGGACGCGGAAGCGGACCGAAACGACAGGCGGACGTAGCTCAGTTGGTAGAGCGCAACCTTGCCAAGGTTGAGGTCGCGAGTTCGAGCCTCGTCGTCCGCTCGAAGGAAGCAGGGGATCCCGATCCCTTGCACTCCTGGTGGAGTGGCCGAGAGGCGAGGCAACGGCCTGCAAAGCCGTCTACACGGGTTCAAATCCCGTCTCCACCTCCAAGGACGATTAGCTCAGCGGGAGAGCGCTTCCCTGACACGGAAGAGGTCACTGGTTCAATCCCAGTATCGTCCACTGGTCCGCAAGGACCCGCACCACGATCCGCTAGGATCCCCGCGCGATTAGCTCAGCGGGAGAGCGCTTCCCTGACACGGAAGAGGTCACTGGTTCAATCCCAGTATCGCGCACGCAGTACGCATGACCCTCTCTTCGGAGTGGTCATGATCCCGAGGACGATTAGCTCAGCGGGAGAGCGCTTCCCTGACACGGAAGAGGTCACTGGTTCAATCCCAGTATCGTCCACACTTCGAAGCCCCCGGCCTTGTGGTCGGGGGCTTCCGCGTGCCCTCAGCTGGAGAACAGCATGTGGCCGAAGCTCTTGTGGCGGTGGTGGCCGTAGTGGCCGTGACCGCCGTGCGGGGCGCCCCAGGCGGGAGCCGCCGGATAGGCCGGCGGAGCGGGCTGCTGCGGATACGCCTGCGGAGCGGGCTGCGCCCACTGGGCCTCCACGCGCGTCAGGGCTTCCAGCTCCCCGTAGTCCAGGAAGATGCCGCGGCACCCGCTGCACTGCTCGATCTGGACGCCGTTGCGGTTGTACGTGTGCATCGGTGCATGACACTTCGGACACTGCATGGTCGGCTCAACTCCTCGCCGGTCGGTGGTGCTTCGCCAGGTAGAGACTCGCTCCGGTCCTGGCCGGTTGCAGCCTATATCGCGCCTCCGTGCGTCAACTCCGGTGCGACGGCGCTCATTCGGACACAGGCGTCGACCATGGCCTGCTCCACCTCGTCCAACTCCCGCCCCTGCGTGTGGGACTTGACGACGGCCAGGGCCGCCGTCTGCACGGTGAGGGCGCGAGCGGGGACGTCGAGAGCGGGCCAGGGGTCGCCCTCGGCGGGGACGGCCGGGCCGCCCTCCCGCCGGTACGCGGTGAGGAAGCGGGTCCACTCGTCGGGCGGGAGCAGCCCGCAGGCGTACCAGGCCGCCGGACGGGCCAGGTCCCAGGCCGGGTCGCCCACCCCCAGGTCGTCCACGTCGATGAGGCGCCAGGGGCCGGTGTCCGCGGGATGGCGTACGAGCTGGCCGAGGTGGAGGTCGCCGTGGCAGAGGTGCCGTGCGGAGGGCGGGGGCGCCTCGGCGCGGGCCCAGGCCGGCAGAGCGGACCAGGCGCGGAGCACGGGCCCGGCGGCGGGATGGGGACCCAGCATGCGCAGGCGCCGGATCGCGCGGGCGGCCTTGGCGGGGCCGCGCATGGCGGGCAGGCCCGCGGGGGCCGGGGCCCGGTGCAGCCGGGCGAGGAGGGAGGCCGCCGCCTCCCAGGGGGCGTCCCACGGAGTGTCGGGGTCCACGGGGGTGCCGTAGGGCCAGCAGGTCACCTGGCGGCCGTGCACGGTGACGGGCGCGGGGTCGAGCGGGGCGAGGAGGACGTCGGGGAGGCGGGCCGCGACGGTCAGGCGGAGCGAGAGCCCGGCGGGATCGGTGCCGGGGTCGTGAGCCTTGGCGACGACGCCGCCGTGGCGGACGACGACCGCGTCGTCCGCGCGGTCGGCGAGGACCGTGTCGGGGTCCGGGCAGCGGCAGTTCGTGCCGGGGTTCGCGTGCGCTGCGGCGCGTGCCGTCGCGGTGAGCGCGGGCAGAAGGGCGTTCACGGGCTTCCCTGAGTGGGTCCGAGGCTGTGCCCGGAAGCGTACGGGGGCGGGTGCGTACGTACGGGCAGGGGCCGGTGGCGGCCATGGCAACGCCCGCGCAGCTCCCCAGCTACGCGGGCGTCTGTGCCGTCCGCCGCACCCCCGTCCCCACGGGGTTTCATGGGTGGATGTCCCCGCCCGGACCGCTCTTCCGGGCCCGGGGCGCCGCTCAGCGCCCCAGCATCACTCCCACGGACGACGCTTGTGTGACCACTGCGTCCCAGCCGCCGAACACGTACACCAGCAGGGTCGCCAGGGGGAGGACCATCGCCGTCGCCACCAGCGGGTGGCGACGACCGGAGCGGCGGGTGCCGAACGCGGCGCCGTACGCCTTGCGCCCCTGCGTGCGGACCATCGTCCGCGGTGCCGTCTGGGCCATGGTCCCTCTCCTGACCGTGGTTCTGTTGTCCTTGGCAGCGGCGAGTGTCCGACCTCGGGGGACGAGTACCGCACCCGCCGCTTGACTTCAAACCTAGGCGCCGGGCCGGGTGCGGGGCGTCATGCCCTCGTACCGATTGCGGGCCTCCCGGAGGATGAGCCCTGCGCCGGGGTGTACTCCTCTGGGTGGAGACGCGCGCCCGGATCTCAGGGTCCTCCCGGAGGGGACGTCTGACGTGCCCCTTGTGCCCGGAGAGCGACGCCCCGTTCCGCCCGAGGCGCGCCGTGCGCACAACACCCCTTCCCCACCGGCCGGAAGGCTTCGGGACCCACCGTCGGGTGACTTCACTCACTTCCGTGACGCCGTCGCGCGGCGGTCTCCGCGCCTCATGAGCCGCGCCGTCCACCACCGCTCCCCGCCCCGGCGTCCTGTCCTCGGCCGCTGCGGCCACCTCCGCACGTTCCTTGGTGAGCACCTCAACCTCCCTGCCAGGGCCGGGGGTTGGGATCGGAAGTGAGACACGGCCGTCCGGTTCGCCGTTGCGCTGACCGTCTGTCAAGTCGCTTCCCCCGTAACGACAATCGATCGGTACGAGAGGGCGCGGCCTCTGCGCGCACCCGGCCGTGGAAACGTAAGCTGTGGCACGGCAGACGGACCGGGCAGCGGGGATGGACATGGCGATGATGCGCCTGAGGCGTGAGGACCCGCGTGTCGTCGGCTCGTTCAGACTGCACCGGCGGCTCGGCGCGGGCGGGATGGGTGTCGTTTACCTCGGTTCCGACAAGCGGGGTCAGCGGGTCGCGCTGAAGGTGATCCGGCCGGACCTCGCGGAGGACCAGGAGTTCCGGTCGCGGTTCGCGCGTGAGGTCGCGGCGGCACGGCGGATCCGCGGTGGCTGTACGGCACGGCTCGTCGCCGCCGATCTGGACACGGACCGCCCGTGGTTCGCCACGCAGTACGTCCCCGGACCCTCCCTGCACGACAAGGTCGCCGAGGAGGGGCCGCTCACGGCCGCCGAGGTGGCCGCCGTCGGCGCCGCCCTCTCCGAGGGGCTGGTCGCGGTGCACGAGGCGGGGGTCGTCCACCGCGATCTGAAGCCGTCCAACATCCTGCTGTCCCCGAAGGGCCCGCGGATCATCGACTTCGGCATCGCCTGGGCGACCGGTGCCTCCACGCTCACGCACGTCGGCACGGCCGTCGGGTCGCCCGGCTTCCTCGCCCCCGAGCAGGTGCGCGGGGCCGCCGTCACCCCGGCCACGGACGTGTTCTCGCTGGGCGCCACGCTGGCGTACGCGGCGACCGGTGACTCGCCCTTCGGACACGGCAGCTCCGAGGTGATGCTCTACCGCGTGGTGCACGAGTCGCCCCAACTGCACGGCGTACCGGACGCGCTGGCCCCGCTGGTCCACGCCTGTCTGGCCAAGGACCCCGAGGAACGGCCGAGCACCCTCCAGCTCTCGCTGCGGCTCAAGGAGATCGCGGCCCGCGAGGCCCAGGGGCTCTCGGACGTACGGCCGCCCGAGCGGCGGGGCGATCCGGACCGGCCGTCGGGACGGCTGGCCGAGCAGTACGCGGAGCAGCGCACGGTACGGCGGCCGGGCCCGGGTACCACTCCCCCGCCGCGTGGCAACGGCCCCCGGTCCGGGGCGCGTCCGACGCCCGCGCAGCGCGCCTCGACCCGCTCCGGTTCCCGGCCCGCGCCGCGCAGCGGAACGGGACGTCCGGCACCCCGCACCACCGGGACCAGGCTGCGCCCGGCCAATCCGCGGCTGCTGCGTCAGCGGCTGTTCGTCTTCGTCGTGGTGACGCTGCTGGTGGCGCTGGGCATCGCGGCGGCCCAGGGCTGCCAGGGGCCGAGCCGCGGACTGGGCGACGACGGTCTCCGTACGGACGTACGGCAGTCGTCCGCTCCCCTGCCCGGCGACGAGCGGTGGAGCGTGCCTCAGGACTGAGGGCGTCCGGTGGCCACCGCGTAGAAGGCGACCGCGGCTGCCGCGCCCACGTTGAGGGAGTCGACGCCGTGGGCCATGGGGATACGGACCCATTCGTCCGCCGCGGCCAGTGCCCGGCCGGTCAGGCCGCTGCCCTCCGCGCCGAGCATCAGGGCGACGCGCTCCTTCGTGTGCGGTGCCGTCTCCTCAAGGGTCTTGGCCCGCTCGTCGGGGGTCAGCGCGAGGAGCGTGAAGCCCGCCTCGCGGACCGACTCCAGACCCCGCGGCCAGGTGTCGAGACGCGCGTACGGCACCGAGAAGACCGCGCCCATGGAGACCTTCACGCTGCGGCGGTAGAGCGGGTCGGCGCAGTCGGGGGACAGCAGGACCGCGTCCATGCCGAGGGCCGCCGCCGAGCGGAATATGGCCCCGATGTTGGTGTGGTCGTTCACCGACTCCATGATCACGACCCGGCGGGTGGTGGCCAGGAGTTCGTCCGCCGTGGGCAGCGGCTTGCGCCGCAGGGAGGCGAGCGCGCCGCGGTGCACGTGGTAGCCGGTGACCTGCTCGGCGAGGTCCGGGGTGACCACGTAGACCGGGGCCGGGAGTTCGTCGATGACGTCCCGCATGACGTCGACCCACTTCGCGGTCAGCAGCATGGACCGCGTCTCGTAACCGGCGCTCCTGGCCCGCCGGATGACCTTCTCGCCCTCCGCGATGAACAGGCCCTCGGCGGGTTCGCGCCTGCGGCGCAGCTCCACGTCGGTCAGGCCGGTGTAGTCGTGCAGGCGCGGGTCGTCGGGGTCCTCGATGGTGATGAGTTCGGCCACGGGGTGTTACTGCCTTGTCGTGAAGGGGGTGCGGGCGGCTGGACGGGAGGGCGGGTGACCCGGGTTACCGGGCGGGGCCCACGGTGACGACCTCGCCGATGACGATGACCGCCGGGGGCTTCACGCCCTCGGCCCGTACGGTCTCCTCGACCGTCGCGAGCGTCGCGTCGACGCGGCGCTGGGCGGCCGTCGTGCCCTCCTGGACCAGGGCGACGGGGGTGTCGGGTGCCTTGCCGTGGGCGACGAGCGTCTCGGCGATCTTGCCGATCTTGTCGACGCCCATGAGGACGACGAGGGTGCCGGTCAGCTTCGCCAGGGACGGCCAGTCGACCAGCGAGCGTGCGTCGTCCGGGGCGACATGGCCGCTGACCACCGTGAACTCATGGGCGACACCGCGATGGGTGACGGGGATCCCGGCGGCGCCCGGCACCGAGATCGAGCTGGAGATGCCCGGGACCACCGTGCAGGGTATGCCCGCCTCGGCCAGCGCCTGGGCCTCCTCCATGCCGCGGCCGAAGACGAAGGGGTCGCCGCCCTTGAGCCGGACGACCGACTTGCCCTGCCGCGCGTGTTCGATCAGCGCGTCGTTGATGGCCTCCTGGGCCATGAACCGGCCGTACGGGATCTTCGCCGCGTCGATCACCTCGACATGCGGCGGGAGTTCGGCGAGCAGGTCGCGGGGTCCGAGGCGGTCCGCGATGACCACGTCGGCCTCGGCGAGCAGCCGTCGGCCGCGGACGGTGATCAGGTCCGGGTCGCCGGGGCCGCCGCCGACCAGGGCGACACCGGGGGTGCGGGTGCGGTGGTGCGGGGCGACGAGGGTGCCGTCGCGCAGACCCTCCACCACCGCGTCGCGGACGGCCGCGGTGTGCCGGGGGTCGCGGCCCCGGGCGTCGGTGGTGAGCACGGCGACCGTGACGCCCTCGCTGCGGCCGGTCGCGGGGGTCCAGGCGGTGGCCGCGTCGGCGTCGTCGGAGCGCACGCACCACACCCGGTGCGTCTCGGCCTCCGCGGAGGCCAGGGAGTTCGCCTCGGGGTCGTCGGTGGCGATGAGGGCGTACCAGGCGTCCGCCAGGTCACCGGGCCGGTACGGGCGCTTCAGCCAGGTGATCTCGCCGGTGTCCGCCATGGCCTCGACCGAGGGGGTCGCCTCGGGGGACACCAGGTGGACGTCCGCGCCGGCCGCGATCAGCGCGGGCAGACGGCGCTGGGCGACCTGGCCGCCGCCGAGCACGACGACACGGCGACCACCGAGGCGGAGCCCTACGGGGTAAGGGGGATGTGCGGCCATGGAGGTGCGGCTCCTCTTGCGGCGATGCGGTACCGGGCCTCTGCGGCGGTGAAGGGCCCTGACGTGGGGATCCTATGCGGGCCGCGGCGGCGCTCGGCCGGGTGGGGGCCGAGCACCGCCGCTTGCGTGCCCTGCTGGAGCCCTACTTCTCGGTGACTCCCGCCGTGTCGAACGTCGCCACCTCGTGCATCGCCCTGGCCGCGCTCTGGACCAGCGGCAGGGCCAGGATCGCGCCCGTGCCTTCGCCGAGGCGCAGGTCGAGGTCGACCAGGGGGCGCAGGCCCAGCTTGTTGAGGGCGGCGACATGGCCGGGCTCCGCGCTGCGGTGCCCGGCGACGCAGGCCGCGAGGACCTCGGGGGCGATCGCGCGGGCCACCAGCGCGGCGGCGCCCGCGCTGACACCGTCCAGGATCACCGGGGTCCGCAGGGACGCACCGCCCAGCAGCAGACCCACCATGGCCGCGTGCTCCAGCCCGCCGAACGCCGCCAGGACGCCGATCGGATCGGCCGGATCCGGCTGGTGCAGGGCGATCGCACGCCGTACGACCTCTGTCTTGTGCGCCAGCGTCTCGTCGCTGACGCCCGTGCCACGGCCCGTCACCTCGGCGGGGTCGGTGCCGGTGAAGACCGAGATCAGGGCGGCCGAGGCCGTGGTGTTCGCGATGCCCATCTCACCGGTGAGCAGCGCCTTGTTGCCCGCTGCCACCAGGTCGCGGGCCGTCTCGATGCCGACCTCGATCGCCTGCTTGACCTCCTCGCGGGTGAGCGCGGGGCCGGCCGTCATGTCCGCCGTGCCCGCGCGTACCTTGCGCGGCAGCAGGCCCGGGGTGGCGGGCAGGTCGGCGGCCACGCCGACGTCGACGACACAGACCTCGGCGCCCACCTGGGTCGCGAAGGCGTTGCACACCGCGCCGCCGCGCAGGAAGTTGGCGACCATCTGGCCGGTGACCTCCTGGGGCCAGGGGGTGACGCCCTGGGCGTGCACCCCGTGGTCCCCGGCGAAGATCGCGACGGCCGCGGGCTCCGGGATCGGCGGCGGGCACTGCCGGGACAGGCCGGACAACTGCGCGGAGATGATCTCCAGCATGCCGAGCGCGCCCGCGGGCTTGGTCATCCGCTTCTGCCGCTCCCAGGCCTCGCCGAGGGCCTTCGCGTCCAGCGGGCGGATGCCCGCCACGGTCTCGGCGAGCAGGTCGTGCGGCTCCTCGCCGGGCAGCGCGCGGCGGCCGTACGTCTCCTCGTGCACGACCCAGGACAGCGGGCGGCGCTTGGACCAGCCCGCCTGCGTCAGCTCGGGCTCCTTCGGGAACTCGTCGACGTAGCCCATGCAGAGGTAGGCCACGACCTCCAGATGCTCGGGCAGGCCGAGGGCGCGGACCATCTCCCGCTCGTCGAAGAAGCTGACCCAGCCGACGCCGAGGCCCTCGGCGCGGGCGGCGAGCCACAGGTTCTGGACGGCCAGCGCGGAGGAATACGGGGCCATCTGCGGCTGGGTGTGCCGACCGAGGGTGTGCCGACCGCCGCGGGTGGGGTCGGCCGTGACCACGATGTTCACCGGGGTGTCGAGGATGGCCTCGATCTTCAGTTCCTTGAACTGCTTCGCCCGGCCCTTGGGCAGCGACTTGGCGTACGCCTCGCGCTGGCGCTGGGCCAGTTCGTGCATCGTGCGACGCGTCTCGGCGGAGCGGATGACGACGAAGTCCCAGGGCTGGGAGTGCCCGACGGACGGCGCCGTGTGGGCCGCCTCCAGGACGCGCAGCAACACCTCGTGCGGGATCGGGTCGCTGCGGAAGCCGTTGCGGATGTCGCGGCGCTCGCGCATCACGCGCAGCACCGCCTCGCGCTCGGCGTCGGCGTATCCGGGGGCGGCGGGTCCGGTGGACTCGCGTGCGTCCGCCTCGTCCTCGTCGTCCGCGCCCCTGGTCTCCAGGTCCTCCGCCTGCTGCGCGACCTCGGGGTCCGGGACGGGGTGGCCGGGCGCGGGGGCGTCGCCGTCACGGGGGGCCGGGACGGTGGGGACGGGCTGCTGGGGGGCCGGGGCGACAGGCGCGGGCTCCTCGACGGCTGCCGGGGTGACGGGCGCTTCGGCGACAGCCACGGGCTCCTGCTCGGCGGCCTCCGCGACCTCTTCGCCGGCGGCCACGGGCGCTTCGGCGACGACCGGGGCGGCGGCTACGGGCTCCTGGTCGTCGGCGGCGACCGGCGCGGGTTCCTGTACGGCGGGCTGCTCCGCGACGGACTCCTGTACGGCGGGCTGCTCCGCGACGGGCTCCTGCGCGGCAAGCTGCTCCTCGGCGGGAGCGGGCGGCGCGCTCGGGGCGGCATCCTCCACGACCATCGGCCGGGCTGCCTCGGGCTCCGCCGGGGCGGCGACCGGCTCGGCGGGCTCGGGCTGCTCGACGGGCACCTGCTCCTCGGACGCCTCGGGGGCGACGGGCGGGGCCGCCACGGCGTCCGGCACGGGCTGAGCCGGTACGGCTTCCTCGGGCTGCGCGGCCTCCGCGGTGAACTGCTGAGCGGCGTCCGGGACTTGAGCCGTGGCCTCGGGGGCGGGCTGCGGGTCCGGTACGGGGGTGACGGCCTCGGGGGCCGGGGCGGGCTCGGGCGCGGGCGGCACCGTGACCTCGGGGGCCGAGGGGACCACTGCTTCCGGCGCGGGGACGGCCGCTTCGACGGGGGGTGCGGGCGCTTCGGCCCGCGGCGGCGTGACGTCCACCGGCTGCGGAGCGTCCGGTACGGGGGCGGGCGGCGTGGCGTCCGGCACCTGTGCTTCCGCCGGAGGCGCGGCTTCCGGCTCCTGGGGGGCGACCGGGGCGGGCGTCTCCACCGCTGCCGGGGCGGCCTCGGGGGTCTGCGCGGTGGCCGGGGCGGGCTCGGGTACCGGCACTGCCTGGGCGGCGGCCACGGGCGGCACCGTCGGCTGCGGCGCCTCCGCGGCGGCGACGGGCGCTGCGGACGGCTCGGACGTCTCCGCGACCGGCTCGACGGCGGCCGGGACCGCCTGCTCCTGGACCTGAGGCTCGGACACGACAGGCTCAGCGGCGACGGCCTGAGGCACGACGGCCTCGGGCGTGACGGCCTCGGGCACGACGGCCTCGGGCGTGACAGGCGCCGCGATCGGCTCGGCCGCAGGAGGCGTCGCAGCGACCGGCGCAGGCGGCTCGGCCACGACCACGGGCTCAGCCGTCGGCACGGGCGCAGGCTCGGCCACAGGCGTCGGCTCGGCCACAGGCGTCGGCTCGACCGCAGGCGCCGGAGCGGCGACCGGCGTGGCAGCCGCGGGCGGCTGCTCGGCCACCGGAGCCGCGGCGACCGGCGTACCCCACGGCGCCGCCTGCGGGGTCTGCTCGGTGAACTGCGGGACGTCGAGGTACTCGGGGCCGAGGGTCGGCGGTCCCGAGGGCCGCATCGGGGCGTCCGCCGGACCGCGGTCGGACAGCGAACGCACCGGGCTGAAGGACGTGCTCGGCGTGGGCGGGCCGAGGTGCAGCGGGCGCGGCGGGGTCGGGTGCGACACGGGCGGCGCGGGGGGCGTACGGACCGCGCCGAGGTCGACCGAGCCGCTGTCGCGCCCGGCCGTCTCGTGCGGGCCGGGCTCATGGCCGAGCGGGGCCGGGGCGGGCTGGTGCACCTCGTTGCCCCAGGCGCCGTTCTGGCCGGGCATCAGGAGCAGGTCGTCGTCATCGGCAGGGGTGTCGGAGGGGTCGAGGTAGGCGTACGCGCCCGGCGCGAGGACGCCCGGCTGCTCCACCATGCCTGCGTTCTCCGGCTGTCCCTCGCCCGGGACCTGGCCGGTGTCGGTCATGCGTATCCCTCGCCCATCGATTAGTGCTTCCACGACCAGCTCGCCCGGAACGGCGCGCCGACCGCCCGCAGTGAAGAACGAGCGTGCGTGCCCAGCGGCACGAACGACCCGCCGACGATGGCTGCCGAGCCATCAACTGGCATTGTCGCGGCCGTTCCACCGTCGTGACAGCTTGATTCCGCCACGGCCCGCTGTGGACTGCGCCACACTGCGCGCCCTCCGGTTCTGCGGTACCACACCCGCCCCAAAAGGGAGCTGCTTTCCGGACATTGGCTGACGAAGCGCCGGATCACCCGAGTGAGGTACAACAATCCGCCAGCCTACCGCGCCGTAGGGGTCCGGGGATCAGCGGGAGCGTTCGGGCAATCGGCCGCTGAGCAGGAACGCGACGCTCCGCTCCCTCTCCGTCCAGGCCCGGGTGTCGAGTTCGACGGACTGGAGCAGCGCGCACGTGACGTCGTAGCCGTGCTCCGACAGATCCCTGCCCATCAGTTCGGCCGCGTCCCGGGTCCCGGCGTGCGCGACGATGCGCTGCGGGCGGCGGTCGGCGACGGCCGAGACGACCGCGGCTCCCCCGCCGCCGATCCGTACGACGTCCGGTTCGGGCAGGTTCTCCAGGATGTGCGGGGCGGTGCCGTGCACGACCTGGAGCTGAACTCCGAAGCGGCGCGCGGCGGCCATCGTACGGCCGCAGGCGTCCGGGTCCTGGTCGACGGCGAGGACGGCGGCCCCGCAGCGGGCGGCCTCCACGGCGAAGGCCCCGCTGCCCGAGCCGATGTCCCACACCAGGTCGCCCACCCGGGGGCCCAGCCTGGCGAGTTGGGCGGCGCGCAGCGGTTCCGTCTCCCCTTCGCCGAGTCCGCCGCCGTACTCCTCGGCGGGCAGGGCCCAGCCGCGCGGCCCGGCACCGGGGTCGCGGCCCGCGATCCAGCCGCCGTCGGCCGCGGTCACGGGTCCGCCGATGACGATGACGACGTTGGGGTCGCGCCAACTGTGGTCGACGGCCCGTTCGGAGGTGACGACGGAGACCTGTTCGCGTTCGGTGCCGAGTTCCTCGCAGATGACGAAGGTGCGGTGGACTCCTTCGAGGAGCAGGCCGAGTTCGGCGGGTCCGGCGCCGGGTGAGGTGAGTACGGCGACCTTGGTGTGGGCGCGGCATACGTTCACCGCGCGGCGCAGGGTGCGGCTGTGTGCGACGACCACCTGCGCGTCGTCCCAGGGCATGCCCGCGCGCGCGAAGGCGGCGGCCACCGAGGAGACGGCCGGGACGACCTCGACCTCCAGGCCGAACTCGGGGGCGCGCAGGGTGCGTACGACGCCGAAGAAGCCCGGGTCGCCGTCGGCGAGGACCACGGCGGTGCCGCGGTGGGCGGCGATACGGCGGGCGGCGAGGGCGACGCTGCCGAGGCGGACGCGCTCGGCCGTCCCCGGCACTTCGGGGAGGGCGAGATGGTGGGCCGCCCCGGCGACGAGGGTGGCGGCGCCGAGGGCGGAGCGTGCCGCGGCGGTCAGCGGCGAGCCGTCCCAGCCGATCACCGTGACCCGGTCGGCCATCGTCGTCAGTCTCCAGGGGGTTCACGCGGGTCGTCAGGGAGTGGCCCGCACGCGGGCTCCGTGAGGGTACCTGGTCCGGCCGCGTGAGCCCGCGCGGGCTCGGCCGCTGATCGCGGGTCCCTTCGGGTCAGTTCCAGTTCGAGAACGACGTGAAACCACCGGTGTCGGCCAACTCCTCGCTGACGCCGTCGAGATCCTCCGGCAGCAGGCTCCAGACGATGAAGTCGGTGCGCGCATCGGTCCATGTGCCGTCCTCGGCGCGGACGTGCGCTATGCACGCGTTGCGCAGGACGCCCTCGCTGATGCAGCCGATCTTCTGGGCGACCTGCTGGGAGGCGGTGTTGTCGGCCGCCGTGCGCAGCTCGATCCGCTCGAACTTCTGGTCCCCGAAGAGCCATTGGGCCACGGCCACGGCCGCTTCGGAGGCGTAGCCCTCGCCGCGGGCCCAGGGGGCGATGATGTACGACAGCTCGGTGGAGCGGACGTGCCAGTTGGTCTTGGAGAGCTGGACGATGCCGACCAGGCGCTGGGTGAGGAACTCGGTGACCGCGAAGTCGATGCCGTGGCCCGCCGCGCGTTCGGCCGGGGCGTGGTCGGTGATCCAGGAGCGGGCGCGCTCCTCGGTGAACGGCTGGGGGACGTGGGTCCAGGCCCCGACCTGTTCGTCGTTCATCATCTCGGCGAGCGCGGGGACGTCGTCCTCGTCCAGAGGACGCAGCACCAACCGCTCCGTGCTGAGGGAGATGTTGGGGAAGGTGCCAGTCATGCGCCGCTCCGTAACTCGGAAGTACCGTCAGGCCCACAACGCCGACAGGGCCCGCTGAGTTGCCCAGCATGCAGCATCCCGGCCCCCGCACGCACCACGGGGTCCTCTCCCCCACCCTGGGCGGAAGAGGACCCCGTGCGTGGCGGCAGGCGGGCCGGTGCCTCGATCAGAACGCCGGGACGACCGCGCCGTCGTACTTGTCCTCGATGAACTTCTTCACCTCGGGCGACGTCAGCAGCTTGACCAGCTTCTCGACGCGCGGGTCGTTCTCGTCGCCCTTCTTCACCACGAGGATGTTCGCGTACGGGTTGTCCTTGGCGGACTCGGCGGCGATCGCGTCCTTGGCCGGGTTGAGGTGGCCCTCCAGCGCGTAGTTGCCGTTGATCACCGCGGCGTCGACGTCAGCGAGGGAGCGCGGCAACTGGGGTGCCTCCAGCTCCTTGAACGACAGGTTCCTGGGGTTCTCGGTGATGTCCTTGGGGGTCGCCTCGTAGCCGGCGCCCGCCTTCAGCTTGATCAGGCCGTTGGCCTCCAGCAGCTTCAGCGCGCGGGCCTCGTTGGTCGTGTCGTTGGGGACGGCGACACTGGCGCCCTTCTTGAGGTCCGCGAGCTTCTTGACGCTCTTGGAGTAGACGCCGAGCGGCTCCAGGTGCACGGCGCCGCCGGGCGCCGGCACGAGGTCGGTGCCGTTCTTCTTGTTGAAGTCGTCGAGGTACGGCTTGTGCTGGAAGTAGTTGGCGTCGACCTGGCCCTGCTGCACGGCCGTGTTGGGGGTCACGTAGTCGGTGAACTCCTTGACCTCCAGCTTGAGGCCGGCCTTCTTCGCCAGGTGGTCCTTCACATAGGTGAGGATCTCGCCCTGGGGGTTGGGGGTGGCGGCGACCGTCAGGGCGGCGTCGGGGTCGGCCTTGCCGGAGTCGGAGTCCGAACCGCAGGCGGTGAGCCCGAGCGTGAGGGCTCCGGCGGTCAGAACGGCGGCGGTGATCTTGGCGGTGTTACGCACGAAAAGTGCCTTTCCTTGGGGTGGTGCGCCCCCGCTTCACGAGCGGGGGAGTCTGAGGTGAGGCCCCGGGCCTCAGGCGGCCTTGGAGACGTCGGCCGTCTTCTGCTTCCTGTCCTTCAGCAGCCGCAGCCGCGGCGCCGGACCGGAGCGGCCTCCGCCGCGGCGGTGCAGGGAGCGGGCGGCGAAGTCGCCGATGAACTGGATGACGGAGATGACCACGGCGAGGATCGCCACGGTGATCCACATGAGCTGGGTGTCGAAGCGCTGGTAGCCGTAGCGGATGGCGATGTCGCCGAGGCCTCCGGCGCCGACCGTGCCGGCCATCGCCGAGTAGCCGATGAGGGTGACGATCGTGGTGGTGGTATTGGAGATCAGCGAGGGCAGCGACTCGGGGACGAGGACCTTGCGGACGACGGTCCAGGTGTTGCCGCCCATCGACTGCACGGCTTCGACGAGCCCGCCGTCCACTTCCCGTACGGCCGTCTCCACGAGGCGGGCGAAGAACGGGATGGCGCCGATGGCGAGCGGCACGATGGCGGCCTCGCGGCCGATGGTGTTGCCCGTGACCCAGCGGGTGAAGCTCATCAGGGCGACCATCAGGATGATGAACGGCATCGAGCGGGCGACGTTCACCACCTGCCCGAGCAGCTTGTTGGCGACGACGTTCTGCAGCAGGCCGCCCCGGTCGGTGAGGACCAGCAGAAGGCCGAGCGGCAGTCCGGCGACGACGGCGATGACCGTGGACCAGCCGACCATGTAGAGGGTGTCCCAACACGCCTGGGACAGCAGGGGCTGCATCTCGGACCAGGTCACTTGGCACCGTCCTTCACCAGCGAGGCCTTCGGGCCGGCGACGTCGATCTGGAGGCCCTGCTCGCGCAGGAAGCCGATGGGCACGACGTTGTCCTCGTAGCGGCCGGGCAGTTCGATGCGCATCCGGCCGACCTGGAGGCCGCCGACGGTGTCGAGGGCGGCGCCGAGGATCGAGATGTCGATGTTGTACGTGCGGGAGAGCTGCGAGATGACGGGCTGGGTGGCGGCCTCGCCCTGGAAGGTGACGTCGATGACGGTCCGGTCCGGACCCGAGGCGTCGCCGCCGACCGGGAAGAGCGCGGCGGCCAGCTCCGAGCCCGGCGTGGCGAGCAGCTCGCCGACCGTGCCGGACTCGACGATGCGGCCCTTCTCCATGAGCGCCGCCGAGTCGCAGATCGACTTCACGACGTCCATCTCGTGCGTGATGAGCAGGACGGTCAGGCCGAGCGTGCGGTTCAGGTCGCGCAGGAGCTGGAGGATGGAGCGGGTGGTGTCCGGGTCCAGGGCGCTGGTGGCCTCGTCGGAGAGCAGCACCTTGGGGTCGCCGGCCAGGGAGCGGGCGATGCCGACGCGCTGCTTCTGGCCGCCGGAGAGCTGGGCGGGGTAGGCGCCCGCCTTGTCGGCGAGGCCGACCAGGTCGAGCAGTTCGAGCGCCCTGCGGGAACGTTCCTTCCCGGACAGGCCGAGGATCTCCAGCGGAAGCTCGACGTTGTCCCGCACCGTGCGGGAGGACAGCAGGTTGAAGTGCTGGAAGACCATGCCGATCCGGGAGCGCGCCCGCCGCAGCTCCTTGCCGGCGCGCGGGCCGCGACCGGCGAGGGCGGTGAGGTCCTGCCCGGCGACGGTGACCGTGCCGGAGGTGGGGCGCTCCAGCAGATTGACGCAGCGGATGAGCGAGGACTTGCCGGCGCCCGACTGACCGATGACGCCGTACACCTCGCCTTCGCGGACATGCAGGTCGACACCGTCGAGGGCGGTGACCTCGCGGCCTCGCGAGCGGTAGACCTTGGTGAGGCCCGATGTGGTGATCACGTGGGGGTTTCCGTCACTGTCGAGTGCGCGGCGCGAGCGGGCGCCGGGCACGGCGTTCATGGTCGGGTACAGCCAGAACGCAGCACGGTTCTCACCGGGGTGCCGGTGGCGGGGGAGAAACGTGCGCGCGGGAAGGGGCTCGGCCGCGGGCGCCAGGGGTACGGGCGCGGACGCGGAGGTGAGCGGGCTCTCGCTTCGGGGCGCGAGGCTCAGATGGTGCAGGGGCCCTCTAGAAGGCGCACATTCGACGCACAGGACGCATACAACGAGCACCGGGCGTCATGGTCGCCTCGGTCGCAAGGGTGCGGCTGCTCGTCGTGGTCATGGGAGCAGTAAAGCAGACGGGCGGGTGGGCGTCGCCACCCTTGTCCGCATACTGGACGGCCGTGGACAGTCACGTCCGGCCCCACGGCACCGCTCGACATCCCGGTGACCAGCGAGGGCAAGGGCGACAAGCCTCTCACCGCCGGGCGGGCGTCCAACCCGTGGACAGGCGGGCTGTGGCCAACGCCACGAAGACCGTACGAGGGCAGGGCGCCCGGTGCCGCGTCGCCGCGGGCGGCGCGGCACGGCGGAGGCCGGGCGCCGGGCGGGCATGGCCGGGGCCGAGCGCGTCGGGCCTTTTGGCCCGTAATAGGGTCGCGGCATGCTTGATGCCCTGACGCTGGTGACCGGTGTCGCCGCGCTGCTCCTCGCCGCCTGGTGCGGCTGGGCGGCCTACCGTGATCAGCCCACCAAGGACTGGCACTTCATCGGCATGGCCGTGGTGACGCTGCTGACCCTGATCCAGTTGGTCGTCGGCATCGTCCAGTTGGCGCGCGGCGAGAAGCCCGCGCAGGGCACGACGATCTTCGTGGCGTATCTGCTCGGGGCGTTCGCGTGCGTTCCGGCGGCCGGCTTCATGTCGCTGGCCGAGCGCACGCGTTGGGGCTCGGTGACGGTCGCGGCCGGCGGTGTGGTCCTCGCCGTGCTGCAGGTGCGGCTCTATGACATCTGGGGAGGCTGAGATGACGGCCACGCAGGAGAAGCCGGCACGGACGCGGCTCATCAGCGGGCCCGGCATGCTGCTCGTCTGGCTGTACGGCGTGATGGTGGTCGGGGCGGTGTCCCGCTCGGTGGTGCAGATCTCGACGCAGTTCGACAAGGCCCCGCTGGCGTACTCCCTCTCGGCGGTGGCCGGTGTCGTCTACGGCTTCATCACCTACTCCCTGGTGCGCGGCGGGGAGACGGCGCGCCGGGCGGCACGGCTGTGCTGCGCCGCCGAGTTGGCGGGCGTGCTGATCGTGGGCACCTGGACCCTGGTCGAACCGTCCGCGTTCCCCGACGCGACCGTGTGGTCCGACTACGGCATGGGGTACCTCTTCATCCCCGTACTGCTGCCGCTGTCGGCCCTGTACTGGCTTCGCACCTCGCACACGCCGCGCCCCCAGGACGCCTGAGAACCGACGGCCGGGCTTCTTGCCATCGAGGCCCGGCCGTCGGTCCGCTCACGCCGTGGTCGCGTACGTCTCCGCCGTGACCTGCTTCTCCAGGACGATCAACTGGACGCCGTCCTCGCCCTGGGACGTGCCGATCGTCTCGTAGCCGACGCGGCGGTACAGCCGGAGGTTGCCCTCGCTGCGGTGGCCCGTACTGATACGGAACCGCTGGGGGCCCAGCTCCACCAGCGCCGCCTCCACCGCGTGCAGCAGCCGGGCGCCGATGCCGTGGCCCTGCAGCCGCGGGTGCACACAGAGCCTGCCGATGACCGCCGCGCCGTCCTCGGCCACCCTGCCGCGCACGGAGCCGACCACCTCGTCGCCCAGCCGGGCCACGAACACGCAGTGCGAGGCGACCTCCTCACGGACCGAGTCCAGGGTCTGGACGAGCGGGGCGATGCGGTAGTTGCCGTACAGCGCGGCCTCGCTCTGGAAGCACAGGTACTGCAACCTGAAGATCTGCTCGGCGTCCTGCTCGGCCGCCGCAGAGATGGTCACGCTCATGCCCATGTGCGCACGCCTCTCGCTCACCTGATCACCGGTCGTTCCCCCTCACCTTTCCCCGCGCCGCGAGGGCCGCAACCTCCGCCGCGGGCGAACGACGAAGACATCCCAGGCATTTGACACGTTCCTGCCCAAGACTGCCCTGTGAGATACCCAACTCGCCTGTGAATTACGGGTACATCAGATCCTTGGGGTCGAGCAGGGCCTCATGAGACGGAAGGCGACCGCCCCGGCGGCGAGTTGCCGGGACGGTCGCGTGTCAGCCCGACCGGGGCCGCCATGCCGTGCGTCGACGCCTCAGCGGCGGCGCAGGAAGTCCTCGCGGGCGAGCAGGCCGGTGTCGGCGTTGTCCGTGAAGACACCGTCGATCCCGGTGGCGAAGTACGCCGCGAAGGCGCCGAAGGCGTCCCCGTACGCGGCCGGGTCCGTGCCCTTGCGGAAGTTCGCCGGCAGGAAGGTGTTCTCGTTGCGCATGGTGTACGGGTGCAGGATCAGCCCGGCGGCGTGCGCGTCGGCGACGAGCGTGGTCGGCGCGGCGAGGTTGCCCTTCGCGTCCCTCGGGATGACGAGATCGAGGGTCGGGCCGATGCCCTGGGCGTACGTCGCGATCTCCTTGAGGCCCTTGCGGGTGACGAGGTCGGCGACCGTGCGCGGGTCGCCCGTCGCCTGGAAGTCCCAGGGGCGGGAGCCCGCGTCCGACAGCAGCACGACGAGCGGGTTGTCCACGAGCTTGTTCATCCGCTGGATGCTGGTCGGCTCGAAGGACTGGACGATGACCGGCGCGTTCTTCTTGTGCTTGCCGTGCTGACGAAGGATCTTCGCGAGCCGCTCCTCCAGGCCGAGGCCCCGGTCACGGAAGTAGGTGGGGTGCTTCATCTCGGGGTAGATCCACACCTGCTTGCCGCGCTTGCGGGTCTGCTCGTCCTGCCACCGGAGCACCTCTTCGAAGGTGGGGATCTCCCAGCGGCCGTCGTAGAGGGTGTTGCGCGGGCGGGTGGCCGGGATGCGCTCGATCGCGCGCAGGGTCTTCAGCTCGGCGAGGGTGAAGTCCTCGGTGAACCAGCCGGTCGTGGAGACGCCGTCCAGGAGCTTGGTGGTCTTGCGGTCGGCGAACTCGGGGTGGTCGGCGACATCGGTGGTGCCGCCGATCTCCGGCTCATGCCGGCACACGAGGTGGCCGTCCTTGGTGGGCACCAGGTCACCGGCCTCCACGATGTCGGCCCCCATGTCGAGGGCCAGGTCGTAGGAGCCGAAGGTGTGCTCGGGCCGGTAGCCGCTGGTCCCTCGGTGCCCGACGATCGTCGGCACGGGCAGGCCCGCCAGGCCGCCGCCCTTCGGCCCCTTCTGCCGCGGGTCCGCCTGCGCGGTACCGGGCAGCCCGAGCAGCGCTCCGCCCGCGCCGAGCACCGCGGCCCCGAGCAGCGCCCGGCGACCCGTCCCTCGTCCCTGCCCGTACGACTCCTGCGTCTCCTGCGAACCCATCGGGCTCCTTCCCTCACACGTGTTCGAAGCGGCTCGATGGTAGGTGCGTCCGGGTGACGGCCGGAAGACGTACAACGGAACGCGCGGCGGACGTGGCCCGTCCGTCAGGAATCGGACAACGGTCTGCGCCATGGGGTGGGGTGACGGGCCGTCATACGGCGTACGTGATGTCCGTCACCACGGCCCGGCGCATCACACCCGTGTGAACGGGGTGCCGTCGCAGGTAAACACTCGTCCATGACACGTGTCCGCTGTGTGAACCCGATGTGCGACCTGCCGGGCACCGCGAGTATCGTCCTCACCTGCACAGACTCATACCGCTTCCCTTGACATCGGAGGGTCCGTTGTCCCGCTTCACGCTCATCAAGGCAGTGCTCGCACCGATCATGCGCCTGATGTTCCGCCCACGGGTGGAGGGCTTGGAGCACATCCCGGCCGACGGCCCCGTCATCATGGCGGGCAACCACCTGACGTTCATCGACTCGATCGTGCTGCCGGTGGTGACCAAGCGTCAGGTCTTCTTCATCGGCAAGGACGAGTACGTCACCGGCAAGGGGATCAAGGGCCGTCTGATGGCGTGGTTCTTCACGGGCGTCGGCATGATCCCGGTGGACCGCGACGGCGCGAACGGCGGCGTGGCCGCGCTGATGACCGGCCGCCGGATCCTGGAGGAGGGCAAGGTCTTCGGCATCTACCCGGAGGGCACCCGCTCCCCCGACGGCCGTCTGTACCGCGGTCGTACGGGTATCGCCCGCCTCACCCTGATGACCGGCGCCCCCGTCGTCCCCTTCGCGGTGATCGGCACGGACAAGCTGCAGCCGGGCGGCCGGGGCATGCCGCGTCCCGGCCGGGTCACGGTCCGCTTCGGCGAGCCGATGGAGTTCTCCCGCTACGAGGGCATGGACCGCGACCGGTATGTGCTGCGCGCGGTGACCGACTCCGTGATGACGGAGGTCATGCGGCTGTCGGGCCAGGAGTACGTCGACATGTACGCGACCAAGGCGAAGGCCGCGTAACCCCTCGACGACCCCCTCACTGCCAGGGCAGCCGCGCGCGCCGCTCCCAGTAGGCCCGCGGGTCCTCGGCCAGCGCGTCGAGGCGGGCGAGCCGGTCCTCGGTGAGGTCGGCCACGGTGGCGTGCAGGTTCGAGGCGAGTTGACCGGTCGTCGCCGCGCCCGAGAGGACGACCGAGACCCAGGGCTGCCGCAGCACGAAGGCGAGGGCCACCGCGTCGGAGCCGAGGGACGTCTCCTCGGCCACCGCCTTCACGGCGTCCGGCGCCACGGGATCGGCGAGCCGCCCGTTGGCCATGCCCTCCTTGACGATCACGGTGAGCCCGGCGTCATGGGCCTCCGCGAGCGCGGGGGCGGCCGAGGTCTCCAGCACGTTGTACGTGGACTGCACGGCATGGAACAGGGGCGCGCCGTCGACCGTCACCGCGAGGGCGGCGCGGATCGCGTCGGCCTGTGCCGGGCCGCTGGTGGAGAAGCCGATCGTGACGCCTTGCGCCGCGGCCTCGGCGAGTTCGGCGTGCAGGGCGTTGTCGGTGAGGGCCGGGCTGTCCGAGGTGAGGGAGTGGATCTGATAGAGGTCCAGCCGGTCGCCGAGCAGGGCCGCCGTCTCGGCGCGCTGCCGCTCGTACGTGGCCACGCTGTGGTCCTTGACCTCGTGCCGCTCGGCGTCGGTGCGCCAGTTCGCGGTGTAGGTGTAGCCCCACTTGCTGCCCACGACGAGGTCGTCCAGGTCGGGGTGGGCGCCGAGCCAGTCGGCGAGGAACTCCTCGGCGCGGCCGTACGAGCGGGCCGCGTCGATGTAGCGCACGCCCTGCGCGTAGGCGGCGTCGAGGAGTTGATGGGTGCGCTCGCGCAGGGCCTCGACGCTGCGGACGGCCGGGAGGTCGCGCTCGCGGCCGAGGTTGATGTAGCCGGGGCGGCCGACGGCGGCGAGGCCCAGTCCGATGTGGCAGGTGGGGGTCGTCGCCGAGGCCAGTCTGGCGAAGGGCATCGCGGGCTCCGTTCGGTCGGCTGCTTGGACGCCGACCAACGTAACCCGCGCCGCCCCTCGCGTACGCGGCCCGCTACTTCCGCTTCGCGGTGGCCCACGCGTGCTGGGCCGCCACGTTCTCCTTGATCTCGGCGAGCTGGACCGCGACCGCCTCGGGGGCCGTGCCGCCGCGGCCGTTGCGGGAGGCGAGGGCGCCGGGGACGTTGAGGACCGAGCGGACCTCGGGCGTCAGATGCGCGGAGATCTTCGCGAACTGTTCGTCCGTCAGCTCGTCCAGCTCCTTGCCCTCGGCCTCGGCGGCCTTCACGCACTCACCGGCGACCTCATGCGCCACCCGGAACGGCACGCCCTGCTTGACCAGCCACTCGGCGATGTCGGTGGCGAGGGAGAACCCGGCCGGGGCCAGCTCCTCCATGCGCTCGCGGTGCACGGTGAGCGTGGCCATCATGCCGGTGAACGCCGGGAGCAGGATCTCCAGTTGGTCGATGGAGTCGAAGACCGGCTCCTTGTCCTCCTGGAGGTCGCGGTTGTACGCGAGCGGAAGCGCCTTGAGGGTGGCGAGCAGGCCCGTCAGATTGCCGATCAGCCGGCCGCTCTTGCCGCGGGCCAGCTCCGCGATGTCCGGGTTCTTCTTCTGCGGCATGATCGAGGAGCCGGTGGAGAAGGCGTCGTGGAGGGTGACGAAGGAGAACTCCTTCGTGTTCCAGATGATGACCTCCTCGGCGATCCGGGAGAGGTTGACGCCGATCATCGCGGTGATGAAGGCGAACTCGGCGACGAAGTCACGCGAGGCCGTGCCGTCGATGGAGTTGGCCGAGCTGCCGTGCTCGAAGCCGAGGTCCTGCGCGACGGCCTCCGGGTCGAGGCCGAGGCTGCTTCCGGCGAGCGCGCCCGAGCCGTACGGGGACACGGCCGTGCGCTCGTCCCACTGGCGCAGCCGCTCGGCGTCCCGGGACAGGGCCTGGACATGGGCGAGGACATGGTGGGCGAAGAGCACCGGCTGGGCGTGCTGGAGATGCGTACGGCCGGGCATCGCGACGTCGGGGTGGGCCTCGGCGAGGCCCACCAGCGCGTCCTGGAGGTCGGCGATCAGAGCGCCGACGATCCGCGCGTGGTCGCGCAGGTACATCCGGAAGAGCGTCGCGACCTGGTCGTTGCGGGAGCGTCCGGCGCGCAGCTTGCCGCCGAGGTCGGCGCCGAGGCGCTCCAGGAGGCCGCGCTCCAGGGCGGTGTGGACGTCCTCGTCGGCGATGGTGCCGGTGAAGGCGCCCGACACCACGTCCGCCTCCAGCCGGTCGAGTCCGGCGAGCATCTGCGTCAGCTCGTCGTCGTCGAGGAGCCCCGCCTTGTGCAGCACGCGCGCGTGGGCGCGGGAACCGGCGATGTCGTAGGGCGCGAGACGCCAGTCGAAGTGGACGGACGCGGACAGCTTGGCCAGGGCCTCGGCGGGACCGTCGGCGAAACGGCCGCCCCAGAGCCGTACGTCACCGCTGTTGCTGCTCACTTGCGTTGCTCCTCGGAAGATGTCTCTGTGCGACCGCCTCCCCACCCTTGCAGGTGAGGAGGCGGCTGTCAGGCTGTTGTGGACGAGGTGACCCGTACGGGCTTCAGGTCGGGCTCAGCCTGCCAGGTCACGCTGTGCGGCGATCTTCGACGACAGGCTGTAGATGTCGATGAAGCCCTTGGCGGCGGACTGGTCGAACGTGTCGCCGGTGTCGTAGGTCGCGAGGTTGAAGTCGTACAGCGACTGGTCGGAGCGCCGGCCGGTGACGACCGCGCGACCGCCGTGCAGGGTCATCCGGATGTCGCCGGAGACCTGCTGGTTGGCCTCGTCGATGAAGCCGTCCAGGGCGCGCTTGAGCGGGGAGAACCACTGGCCGTCGTAGACCAGCTCGCCCCAGCGCTGCTCGACCTGCCGCTTGTAGCGGGCCAGTTCGCGCTCGACGGTGACGTTCTCCAGCTCCTGGTGGGCGGTGATCAGGGCGATCGCGCCCGGCGCCTCGTACACCTCGCGGGACTTGATGCCCACGAGCCGGTCCTCGACCATGTCGATACGGCCGATGCCCTGGGCGCCGGCGCGCTCGTTGAGCTGCTGGATCGCCTGGAGGACGGTGACGGGGCGGCCGTCGATGGCGACCGGGACGCCCTCCTTGAAGGTGATGACCACCTCGTCGGCCTCGCGGAGCTCGGCCGGGTTGGAGGTGTACTCGTAGATGTCCTCGATCGGCGCGTTCCAGATGTCCTCGAGGAAGCCGGTCTCGACGGCGCGGCCGAAGACGTTCTGGTCGATGGAGTACGGGGACTTCTTCGTGGTCGCGATCGGGAGGTTCTTCGCCTCGCAGAACGCGATGGCCTTGTCCCGGGTCATCGCGTAGTCACGGACCGGGGCGATGCACTTGAGGTCGGGGGCGAGGGCGACGATGCCGGCCTCGAAGCGGACCTGGTCGTTGCCCTTGCCCGTGCAGCCGTGGGCGACGGTGGTGGCGCCGTGCTTCTTCGCGGCGGCGACCAGGTGCTTGACGATGGTCGGCCGCGAGAGGGCGGAGACCAGCGGATAGCGGTCCATGTAGAGGGCGTTGGCCTTGATCGCCGGGAGGCAGTAGCCGTCGGCGAACTCGTCCTTGGCGTCGGCGACCTCGGCCTCGACGGCGCCGCAGGCGAGGGCGCGCTTACGGATGACATCCAGGTCCTCGCCGCCCTGGCCGACGTCGACCGCAACGGCGATGACCTCGGCGCCCGTCTCCTCGGCGATCCAGCCGATGGCGACGGAGGTGTCCAGACCGCCGGAATAGGCGAGTACGACGCGCTCGGTCACGGGTTTCTCCCTCACAGTGCATTCGCTGATATGCATGAGTATGCAGGGTCCTGCATGATTCGTCAATCCGGGGCGGGCGTGTCGCGTACCCCTCGGCCGAACGGGGGCCGCGGGGCATACTCGACGCCCATGGGAAAGAGCCATGAGCGCCTGGACGGCAGGCTGCGTACGTTCATCGAGTCCCAGCCCCTCTTCTTCACCGCGACCGCTCCGTTGTCCGGCGACGGCACGGTCAACCTCTCCCCGAAGGGCCTCAAGGGTTCCCTCGCCGTGCTCGACGAGCGCACCGTGGCGTATCTGGACTTCGCGGGAAGCAACGCCGAGACGATCGCGCATCTGCGGGAGAACGGCCGGATCACCCTGATGTGGTGCGCCTTCCAGGGCCCGCCGAACATCGTCCGCGTGCACGGCCGCGGCGAGCCGGTCTTCCGCGACGACCCCCGCTTCGAGGAGCTGCTCGCCCGCTTCCCGGACATCGACCCGGCGCCGCACGGGCTGCGCGCGATCATCGTCGTGACCGCCGAGCACATCCGGGACACCTGCGGCTACGCGGTGCCCCTGATGGCGTACGAGGCGGACCGCGATCTGCACGGCAAGCGGTTCGCGCGCGAGGACGACGCCTCTCTCGATGCCTACTTCCGGCGGAAGGAGCACGTCGAACGGAGCCTGGACGGCCTGCCGGGACTGCCGTTGCCCCTGCCGCCCTCTACGGTCTGAGGCATGCGCCCCGGTGTCGTCGTCGCCCTTGTCTCCGCTTCCCTCGTGCTGCCCGGCACCACTGCGAAGGCCCCGCTGCCCGAGCGGATGGCGGACACCGGCGGCGGCACGCAGTTGATCACCGCACAAGCACCCCGCCCCGAGGCCACGACCGGCACGGTCACCTGGTGGGACCGGCGCGGCGGGCGCTGGTCGAGGACCGGCTCCGCACCGGCCCGCTTCGGCGCGCACGGCCTCGCCGAGGGCGCCTCCCGCAGACAGGGCACGAACACGACCCCGACGGGCCTGTACACGCTGCCGTACGCGTTCGGCGTCCGCCCCGCGCCCACCGGCACGACGACGCCCTACCGCCGGGTGCACCGGGACACCTGGTGGTGCCAGGACACGCGGTCGCGCTCCTACAACCGCTGGACCCGGCCGCTCCCGGCCGACTGCCGCGCCGCCGAGTCGGAGCACCTGATCGACTACGGGTCGCAGTACGGCTACGCGCTCGTCGTCGGCTTCAACTACCGGCGGCCGGTGCCGGGGCGCGGCGCGGGCATCTTCCTGCACGTCAACGGCAAGGGGGCGACGGCCGGTTGTGTGTCGGTGCCCGAGGCCGCGATGCGCCGGATCCTGGCGTGGGCCGACCCGGCACGGCGGCCCCGTATCGCGATCGGGACGACGGGCGGGGCGACGGCGCTCACCCGCTACTGACGCTCACCCGTTACGGACACTCAGCCGCTACTGATCGGGCCGCTCCCCCGGCCCGGTCGCTCGTACGGGAAGGCGCACGGTGAAGGTCGTCGACCCCGGACCGCTCGTCAGTCCCACGCTCCCCTCGTGCGCCTCCGCCACCGCCGCCACGATCGACAGGCCGAGTCCCGCGCCGCCGCCCTGGTGCTCCGGGCGACGGCGGTGGTCGGCGCGGGTGAAGCGCTCGAAGACGCCGGGCCGCACCGACTCGGGGACGCCGGGACCGTCGTCATGGACCGCGAGGACGACCACGTCGGCCTCCGTCTCCAGCGAGACGGTCACCTTCGTGCCCGGCGGCGTGTGCAGACGCGCGTTGGCCAGCAGGTTGGCCAGCAACTGGTGGAGCCGGTGGCCGTCCCCGGTCACCTTCACCGGCTCCTCGGGCAGCTCCATCCTCCAGTGGTGGCCGGGGCCCGTGGCCCGTGCGTCCGTGACCGCGTCGAGGACGAGCCGGGTGACGTCGACGGGGAGCCGTTCCAGCGGGCGGCCCGCGTCCAGCCGGGCCAGCAGCAGCAGATCATCGACCATCTCGCCCATGCGCGCCGACTCGGCGGCGATCCGCTCCAGGGCACGGCTCACCTCCGGCGGGACGGGGCCGGGGTGCAGCAGCGCCAGCTCGGCGTGGCCGCGGACCGAGGCGACCGGTGTGCGCAGTTCGTGGCTGGCGTCGGCGGCGAAGCGGCGCAGCCGTTCCTCGCTCGCCTGCCGCTTGGTCAGCGCGTTCTCGACATGGCCGAGCATGCGGTTGAAGGCGGCGCCCACCTGGCCCACCTCGCTGCGCGGATCGGCCTCCGGGACGCGCGGCGGCAGCGTGACCTCGCCGCTGGCCAGCGGCAGCTCGCTGACCTGGGTCGCGGTCGCGGCGACCCGGCTGAGCGGCCGAAGGGGCCGGCGCACCCAGAGGGCGCCCGCGACGCCGGTGACCGTGAGAGCCGCGCCGAAGACGACGGCGGAGACGAGTTCCAGCCGGTGCACCGCGGCCTCCACCGGCTCCAGCGGCAGTCCGGTGATCAGTACGTCGCCGTCCGCGCCCTCGACCGCCATCAGCCGGTACTCACCGAGCGACGACAGCCGTACGCCATGGCCCCTGCCGTCCACGGCGACCGCCGCGAGCGTGTGTGCGTCCGCCGCGCTCAGCGGGGCCCGCAGCCCGGTGGTGTCGCTGCCGGAGCGCACCACGGCGGCGTTGGTGACCGTGCCCCCGACCAGCCGGGCGCCGAAGGTGCCGGTGGACTGCCTGCGGGTGTCGCCGTGCTCGTCGCCGTCGTGGTCGGACGGTTGGACGCGGTGTTCCAGGCTCGCAGGGAACCGCGGGCCCACCTCGCGCAACTGCTGGTCGAGGCGGCCGGTCAGGAAGCCGTTCAGCTCGATCACGGCGGCGAGGCCGACGGCGGCGCAGCTCAGCGCGAGCAGCACGACGAGCCCGGCGGTGAGCCGGGCGCGCAGGGTGCGCGGCCGGGGCAGGCGTCGCACCCACCGCGCTCCGGGCCGCGCCCTCACCGGGCCACCGGCTTGAGGACGTAGCCGGACCCGCGCACCGTGTGGATCATGGGCGCGCGGCCCGCGTCCACCTTCTTGCGCAGATAGGAGATGTACAGCTCGACGACATGGGCCTTGCCGCCGAAGTCGTAGGACCACACCCGGTCGAGGATCTGTGCCTTGCTGAGCACGCGCCGCGGGTTGAGCATCAGGAAGCGCAGCAGCTCGAACTCGGTGGGCGTCAGCTCGATCAGCTCGCCCGCCCGGGTCACCTCACGGGCCTCCTCGTCCATGACCAGGTCCCCCACGGTCAGCCGGGGTCCGTCCACGGTCTGCCGGGCCATGCCCGCGCGGCGCAGCAGTCCGCGCAGCCGGGCGACGACCTCTTCCAGGCTGAACGGCTTGGTGACGTAGTCGTCGCCGCCCGCGGTGATTCCCGCGATGCGGTCCTCGACGGCGTCCCGCGCGGTGAGGAAGAGCACACAGACGTCCGGCTTCACCGCGCGCAGGGAGCCGAGGACGGCGAAGCCGTCGGCGTCCGGGAGCATCACGTCCAGGACGACGGCGTCGGGCAGCAGCGTGCGGGCCTCAGCGACGGCGGTGGCGCCGTCCCCGGCCGTGCGGACGTCCCAGCCCTCGTAGCGCAGGGCCCCGGACAGCACCTCGGCGAGGTCCGGGTCGTCGTCGACGACGAGCACGTGCACAGGTGTGCCGTCGGGACGGGCGAGGGCGGGGCGGCCGGGGCGGGAGCTGTTCATCGCACTTACCAGCATCCCTCACGTCGGAGAGCGGCCGGTGTCGTGGGCGCCTCTGAGTTCCCTATGAGGTCCGGGGCGGGGGTTTGAGAGCGGACTCTGAGGTTCGGCCTGCACAGTGGCGTACGGGTCGTCCCGGTGACCCCGTCCGGAGGGAACGCACATGGCCACGGTGTATCAGCGGCAGGCGTCGCCGCTCGTCCGGCGCCTGCCCGCGGGCTTGCTTCCGGTCCTCCTGTGGGCCGGGGCCGCGGCCGTGGTCGCGCTGTGGTGGCGGGACACCGACTCGGTCGTGGGCGCGGCCGGCTGGCTGACCGGGGCCGGGCGGCTCACCGGGCTGCTGTGCGGGTACGCCTGCGCCGTGCTCGTCGGGCTGATGGCCCGCGTGCCGCTCCTGGAGCGGCGTATCGGCTCGGACCGGGTGTCACGCTGGCACGCGACGGCCGGGCGGTACACGGTCTGTCTGCTGGTCGCGCACGTCGTCCTGATCGTCTGCGGGTACGCGGCCCAGGACCGTATCTCGCCGGTGGGCGAGCTGGTCACCGTGGTCCTGCACTACCCGGAGATGCTCAAGGGCACCCTCGGCGCGGTCGTCCTGGTCGTCGTGGGCGTCGTCTCGGCGCGGGCCGTGCGCCGCAGGGTCACTCACGAGTTCTGGTACTACGCGCATCTCCTCACCTACGGCGCGGTCTTCCTCGCCTTCGGCCACCAGCTCGCGCTCGGCGCGCAGTTCACCGGGAACGCGGTCGCGCGGGCCGCCTGGTACGCGCTGTACCTCGGCGTCGCGGCCCTCGTGGTGTGGTTCCGGATCCTGACGCCCGTACGGCTCAACCGGCGCCACCGGCTGCGCGTGGAGTCGGTGTATCCGGAGGCACCGGGCGTGTGGTCCGTGGTGATGAGCGGTCGGCGTCTGGAGCGACTGGGCGCCCGGCCGGGGCAGTTCCTGCGCTGGCGGTTCCTCACGGACGGACTGCGCTGGACGTCCACGCCGTACTCGCTGTCGGCGCCGCCTCGCCGGACCCGGCTGCGCATCACCGTGAAGGCGCTCGGCGACCACAGCGCGTCGGTGGCCGGGCTGCGGCCGGGCACGAAGGTGTGGGCGGAGGGGCCGTACGGGTCGCTGACCGCGGACCGCAGGACCGGTGGCCGGGCCCTGCTGATCGCGGGCGGCGTCGGGGTCACCCCGATCCGCGCCCTGTTCGAGACGCTGCCGGGCGAGGTGACGCTGCTGTACCGGGCGCGCTCGGCCCAGGACCTGGCCCTGCGAGCCGAGTTGGAGACCATAGCGCGCGAGCGCGGCGCCCGCGTGCTGTACGCCCTCAACGGCCCGGACGGCTCGCGCCCGTATCTCACGCCGGAACATCTGCGCTCCGCGGTGCCCGACCTCGCCGGACACGACGTCTACCTGTGCGGTCCGCCCGGCTTCGCGGAGGCGATGTACGAGGTGCTGCGTGCGGCCGGGGTCCCCGATCGCCGTATCCACCACGAGTCGTTCGCACTGTGAGGCCCGTATGCATCCGCTGAAGAGGAAGAACCCGCTGCGCCGGGTCGTGCTGGCGAGCGCCGCCACCGTCTCCGGGGTCGTGCTGCTGCTGTCGCTGAAGCCGCACACCGCGCCCGGTCTCGCCCTGGCCGCGCCCTCGTCCGCCCCGTCGGGCGGTGGTGCGTCGCGCGGGTCGGCCCCGGCCGGAACGCGGACCGTCACCGGCGACGCGGTCCCGACCCGCTACGGCCCCGTCCAGGTCCGGATCACGGTGACGAACGGCAGGCTCACCGATGTCACGGCGGTCGCCACCCCCCAGGACAACCCGAGGGACCGCTCGATCAGCGGCTACGCGGTCCCGCAGCTCACCCGGGAGGCGCTGGCCGCGCAGAGCGCGAGCATCGACGCGGTCTCCGGCGCAAGTTACACCAGTGCCGGATACCGGCGGTCCCTTCAGTCGGCCCTGGACAAGGCGGGTGGCTGAATGACCGGCCGGACGACCACGCCCCCGCCGGCACCGTTCGCGCTGCGGCACGCAGAAGAGGCGATGGGCACCGTCTTCTCCTTCGACGTGCGCGGCGGCGAGCCCGAGACCGTACGGCGCACGCTGGCGGAGGCGATCGACGAACTCCACCGGGTGGACGAGGTGTTCAGCACCTACCGGGAGCACAGCCAGCTCTCGCGGCTCTCCCGCGGCGAGCTGACCGTGGCGGACTGCGCCCCGGAGGTGGCCGAGGTCCTCGCCCTGGGCGAAGCGGCGGAGCGGCTCAGCGAGGGCTGGTTCAGCACCCGGTACGCGGGGCGGACCGACCCGACCGGGATCGTGAAGGGCTGGGCGGTCGAACGGGCGGCCCGGCGGTTGGCGGCGGCGGGCACGACCGGGGTGAGCGTCAACGGCGGCGGGGACGTGCAGACGTACGGCGCGCCCGGTCCGCACCGCTCCTGGCGGGTCGGAGTGGCGGACCCCCTGCGCGCGGGCGGGCTGGCGGCGGTGGTGTCCGCGGCGGGTGCCGACGGGCTGGCGGTGGCCACCTCCGGGACCGCGGAGCGCGGCGCGCACATCATGGATCCCCGCACCGGCAGGCCCGCGGTCACCGACCTGGTGGCCGTGACCACGGTGGGACCCCGGCTGACCTGGGCGGACGCCTGGGCGACGGCCGCCTTCGCGCGGGGCTCGCGGCAGGCTCTGGACTGGCTGGAGTCCCTGCCGGAGGTGGAGGCCCTGCTGATCACGGCGCAGGGCGAGGCGCGGTGCACGCGAGGGCTGGCGGCCTGGCTGGGCTGAACGCCCGCGGGGACGGCGTACGGGCTCTCCGTACCGCCGTCCCCGCGTGGGTCACTGGCCGTTCTGTGCCAGCCGCAGCAGATGGTCCGCCAGGGCCTGGCCGCCGCTCGGGTCACGGCTGATGAGCAGGAGGGTGTCGTCGCCCGCGATCGTGCCGAGGATGTCGTGCAGTTCGGCCTGGTCGATCGCCGAGGCCAGGAACTGCGCCGCACCGGGCGGGGTGCGCAGGACCACGAGGTTGGCGGAGGCCTCCGCCGAGATCAGCAACTCCTGGGACAGCCGCCGCATCCGCTCCTCCTTGGCCGACTCGCCGAGCGGTGCGCGCGGGGTGCGGAAGCCGCCCTCGCTCGGGACCGCGTAGATGAGGTCGCCGTCGTTGTTGCGGATCTTCACCGCGTTCAGCTCGTCCAGGTCCCGGGAGAGCGTCGCCTGCGTGACGCTCAGCCCGTCGTCGGCGAGCAGCTTCGCCAACTGGCTCTGGGAGCGCACCGGTTGCCGGTTGAGGATGTCCACGATCCGTCGGTGGCGTGCGGTGCGGGTCTGCGGCACGGCGGGCCCCGTGTGGTCGTGGTCCTGCGCCTGACTCATCGTCGTCTCATTCTCCGGATCGTCCGTCCCCGTTCACAGCGTCGAGGATGCCCGGCAGTGCGCGGACGAACGCGTCCGCTTCGTCATCGCCGAGGTTCAGCGGCGGCATCAGCCGTACGACGTTCGGGGCGGGTGCGTTCACCAGGAAGCCGGCATCCTCAGCCGCCTGCTGCGCCTGCTGCGCGAGCGGCTCGGTGAGCACGATACCCAGGAGCAGGCCCGCGCCACGGACGTGGCTGATCAACGGATGGTCGAGCGACTCGATTCCGTCCCGCAGCCGCTTGCTCTGCCGCCGCACGTTCTCCAGCAGCCCCTCGTCCTCGATGGCGCCGAGGACCGCGAGTCCGGCCGCGCAGGCGACGGGGTTGCCGCCGAAGGTCGTGCCGTGCTGGCCGGGGCGGAGCAGCTCGGCGGCCCGGCCGAAGGCGACGGTGGCACCGAGCGGCAGGCCGCCGCCGACGCCCTTGGCGAGGGTGACGACGTCGGGCAGTACGCCCTCGTGGGCCTGGTACGCGAACCAGTGCCCGGTGCGGCCGACACCGGTCTGCACCTCGTCGAGGACGAGCAGCGCCCCGGTGGCGGCGGTGATCGCACGGGCCGCCTTGAGATAGCCCGCGGGCGGGACCACGACACCGTTCTCGCCCTGGATCGGTTCGATGACGACGAGGGCGGTCTCCTCGGTGACCGCGGCGGCCAGCGCCTGGGCGTCGCCGTAGGGGACGTGGGTGACCTCGCCGGGCAGCGGCAGGAACGGCTCCTGCTTGCCGGGCTGGCCGGTGAGCGCGAGGGCGCCCATGGTGCGGCCGTGGAAGCCGCCCTCGGTGGCGACGACATGGGTGCGCCCGGTCAGCCGGCCGATCTTGAAGGCGCCCTCGTTGGCCTCGGCCCCGGAGTTGCAGAAGTAGACCTTGCCGTCCCGGCCGAAGAGCCCGAGCAGCCGCTCGGCGAGCGCGACGGGCGGTTCGGCGATGAACAGGTTGGAGACATGGCCGAGGGACGCGATCTGCGTGCTGACGGCCTCGACGATCGCCGGGTGGGCGTGGCCGAGCGCGTTGACCGCGATCCCGCCGACGAAGTCGACGTACTCCTTGCCGTCGGCGTCCCACAGCCGTGCGCCCGCGCCGCGGACGAGGGGCAGCCGGGGGGTGCCGTAGTTGTTCATGAGCGCGCCCTGCCAGCGCTGGGTCAGCTCGTCGTTGGCGGTCATGCCGCGTCCCCCTTGTCACCCCGGCCGGACGCGTCTGTCGCGCCTGTCGCGCCTGTCGCGCCGTCGTCCAGGCCGTATCCATCGGGCACGACCATCGTGCCGATGCCTTCATCCGTGAAGATCTCCAGCAGGATCGAGTGCTGGACGCGGCCGTCGATGACGCGGGCGGTGCTGACGCCGTTGCGTACGGCGTGCAGACAGCCCTCCATCTTCGGCACCATGCCCAACGACAGCTCCGGCAGGAGCTGTTCGAGCTGGGCGGCCGTGAGACGGCTGATCACCTCGTCGGAGTGGGGCCAGTCCTCGTAGAGGCCCTCGACGTCGGTGAGGACCATGAGGGTTTCGGCGCCCAGCGCCGCAGCGAGTGCCGCAGCCGCCGTATCAGCATTGACGTTGTAGACATGTCCGTCGTCCTGGCTCCGGGCGATCGAGGACACGACCGGGATGCGGCCGTCGGCGAGCAGTGCCTCGATCGCGCCTGTGTCGATCTCGGTGATCTCTCCCACCCGCCCGATGTCGACCAACTGGCCGTCGATCTCGGGCCGGTGCTTGGTGGCGGTGATGGTGTGCGCGTCCTCGCCGGTGATGCCGACGGCGAGCGGGCCGTGCTGGTTGAGCAGCCCGACCAGTTCGCGCTGCACCTGGCCGACGAGCACCATGCGGACGACGTCCATCGCGTCCTCGGAGGTGACGCGCAGGCCCGCCTTGAACTCGCTGGCGATGCCGTGCCTGTCGAGGGCGGCGCTGATCTGGGGTCCGCCGCCGTGCACGACGACCGGCCGGAGGCCCGCGTGCCGCAGGAAGACGACGTCCTGCGCGAAGGCGGCCTTCAACTCGTCGTTCACCATGGCGTTTCCGCCGAACTTGATGACGACCGTCCTGCCGTGATGGCGGGTCAGCCAGGGCAACGCCTCGACGAGGATCCGGGCCTTGGGCAGGGCGGTGTGTTTGCGCGTGCTGCTGGGCTTGGTGATCGGCTCGCTCATGATGAATAGGCGCTGTTCTCGTGGACGTAGTCGGCGGTGAGGTCGTTGGTCCAGATGGTGGCGGTCGCGGAGCCCGCGGCCAGGTCTGCGACGATGTGGACCTCGCGGTAGCGCATGTCGACCAGGTCGCGGTCCTCGCCGACCCCGCCGTTCTTGCAGACCCAGACGCCGTTGATGGCGACGTTGAGCTGGTCCGGGTCGAAGGCCGCCTTCGTGGTGCCGATGGCGGACAGGACACGGCCCCAGTTGGGGTCCTCACCGTGTATGGCGCACTTGAGGAGGTTGTTACGGGCGATGACGCGGCCCACCTCGACGGCGTCGGCCTCGGTCGCCGCGTTGATCACCTCGACCTTGATGTCCTTGCTCGCGCCCTCGGCGTCCCCGATGAGCTGCCGGGCCAGATCGGCGCACACGGCCCGTACGGCCTCGGCGAAGTCCTCGGTGTCGGGGGTGATCCCGGCGGCACCCGACGCCAGCAGCAGCACGGTGTCGTTGGTGGACATGCAGCCGTCGGAGTCGACGCGGTCGAAGGTGACCCGGGTGGCGGAGCGCAGGGCCGCCTGAAGCGTCGCGCTGTCGACGTCGGCGTCGGTGGTGAGCACGACGAGCATCGTGGCGAGGCCCGGTGCGAGCATGCCCGCGCCCTTGGCCATCCCGCCGACGGTCCAGCCGTCCTTCGTGACGACGGACGTCTTGTGGACGGTGTCGGTGGTCTTGATGGCGATGGCCGCCTTCTCGCCGCCGTGCTCGCTCAGCGCGGCGGCTGCCGTCCCGACGCCCGCGAGCACCTTGTCCATCGGGAGAAGCTCACCGATGAGCCCGGTGGAGCAGACGGCGACCTCGCCCGCGCCGACCCCCAGCACCGCCGCGGCCTTCTCGGCGGTGGCGTGGGTGTCCTGGAAGCCCTGGGGTCCGGTGCAGGCGTTCGCGCCACCGGAGTTGAGGACGACGGCGGAGAGCTGCCCGCTCTTGAGGACCTGCTCGGACCACAGCACCGGGGCTGCCTTCACACGGTTGGAGGTGAAGACGCCCGCGGCGGCTCGGCGGGGCCCGTTGTTGACCACGAGGGCGAGGTCCGGGGTACCGCTCTTCTTGATCCCGGCGGCGATACCCGCCGCCGTGAACCCCTGTGCTGCCGTGACACTCACTGCGTCTCCTTGGTGTTCTCTCCGCCCGCGCGGTGTCCTGGCGCGGTCTGCTCTCCCGGTGCCGGGGCGGCCCGGAAGGTGCTCTCGGTCGTCTGCGGCCGGGTGGTCGCACGCGCGCGTGTCACGGTGCGACCCCGATCGTGGACAGCCCGGTGGTCTCGTCGAGCCCGAGGGCGAGGTTCATGCTCTGGACGGCACCGCCCGCGGTGCCCTTGGCCAGATTGTCGATGGCGCTGATCGCGATGACGCGGTGCGCGGCGGCGTCGTAGGCGACCTGTACCTGAACGGCGTTGGACCCGTGGACGGACGCGGTGCTGGGCCACTGCCCCTCCGGCAGCAGGTGGAGGAAGGGCTCGTCGGCGCAGGCCTTCTCGTACGCCGCGCGGACCGACTCGGCGGTGGCCTCGGACGTCGCCTTCGCGCTGCACGTGGCCAGGATGCCGCGGGCCATCGGCGCGAGGGTGGGGGTGAAGGAGACGGTGACCTTCTCACCGGCCGCCGCGCTGAGGTTCTGGACCATCTCGGGGGTGTGGCGGTGGACGCCGCCGACGCCGTACGGGGACATGGCGCCCATGACCTCGGAGCCGAGCAGATGGGGCTTGGGCGCCTTGCCCGCTCCGGAGGTGCCGGAGGCGGCGACGATCACGGCCTCGTTCTCGACCAGGCCCGCGGTGTACGCGGGGAAGAGCGCGAGCGAGACGGCGGTCGGGTAGCAGCCCGGCACCGCGATGCGCCTGGCCCCCTTGAGCGCGGCGCGCGCGCCCGGCAGTTCGGGCAGGCCGTAGGGCCAGGTACCGGCGTGCGCGGTGCCGTAGAACCGCTCCCAGTCCGCCGGGTTCTGGAGCCGGAAGTCGGCTCCCATGTCGATCACGAGGACATCCGGGCCGAGCTGCTCGGCGACGGCGGCGGACTGCCCGTGGGGCAGGGCCAGGAAGACGACGTCGTGCCCGGCGAGGGTCTCGGCGGTCGTCTCCTCCAGGATCCGGTCCGCGAGCGGGAGCAGATGCGGCTGCAACGCGCCGATCCGCTGCCCCGCGTTGGAGTTGCCGGTCAGGGTGCCGATCTCGACCTCGGGGTGTACGAGCAACAGGCGCAGCAGCTCCCCGCCCGCATACCCACTCGCTCCCGCCACCGCCGCAGTTACCGCCATGGAATCCTCCTCCGATGGCATGACTATACGATCTGCTGTACGTTTATGCAATCCAGTTCCGTCGTGACGCGCCCGCCTACCGGGACGGATTCACGATGCCCAACGAGAACTGCCGACGCACGCTGCGGCGCGCCCGGAAGGGCGCGCGTACGGGCCTTTCGGCGAGGTGGCCTCCGGCCGGAGGGTCCGGCGCCCCGCGCCGCCCGGCGCACGGGAGGCGTCGACAAGGGGGCGGCGCGGAGGGGCTGCGCGCCGGGCGGCCGGTCAGGGGAGGCGAGGTGGGGTGAGGTGACTCAGGGAGTCACCGGGCGTATCGGCAGGCTTACGCGTCAGCCCGCTTCGGCTGGTCGAACCACAGCGCCATCCACTGGTCGGGCTTCTCCAGGGGCTCGAAGCCGAGCTTCGCGTAGACGCCGTGCGCGTCGTTCGTGGCCAGCAGGACGCGGCGGACTCCGAGCGCGGCGAGGTGGTCGCGGACCGCGCGGGTCAGCGCCGTGCCGACCCCCTTGCCCCGTACCGAGCGGTCGACGTAGACGTCACAGAGCCAGGCGAACAGCTCCCCGTCGGTCACCACGCGCGCGTACCCCACCTGCTCGCCCGAACTCCGGTCGTACGCACCGAAGTTGAGGGAGTTCGCGACCGCGCGCTCATGCTTGTCGCGGGGGCGGTCCAGCGCCCAGTACGCGTCGGTCGCGAGCCAGCGGTGGGTGCGGTCGACGTCGATCCGGGCCGTGTCGGCGGAGAACTCGTAGCCGTCGGGGAAGCGGGGTGTGTCGGTGTCGGTCATGACGGGAGACTTCCAGGCCGGGGACCGAGCTGTCGAGGGTTTCGGAGCCAGGCCCGCGCACGGCCGGCTCACCGAGGACGCGACAGCTCGTCCACGGCGGTGCGCAGCCTGCGTACGCCCTCCATGATCTCCTCGGCCCCCGCGACGGCGGCGAAGCTCAGGCGCACCTGGGCGGCGGGCGGTTCGGCGCTGAAGTAGGGCCTGCCGGGGGCGACGGCCACGCCCGCGCGCAGGGCACCCGCGACGAAGACGGACTCGTCGCAGCCCTCGGGCAGGCGCACCCACAGGTGGTGGCCGCCGTACGGGACGTGCGGCAGGGCGAGTTCGGGCAGACGCAGCCGCAGGGCCGCGGTCATCGTGTCGCGGCGGTGCCGCAACTCGGCAGCCACGGCGCGCAGATGACGCGGCCAGGCAGGCGAGCCGACGAGTTCCAGCGCGGCCTCCTGCACGGGGCGGGGCACGAAGAACGTGTCGACGATCTGGATGGCCCGCAGCCGCTCCAGCACCGGCCCGCGGGCGGCCAGCGCACCGACCCGGAAGCTGGGCGAGGTCGCCTTGGTGAGCGAGCAGACATGCACGACGACGCCGTCGGGATCCTCGGCGGCGAGCGGAGCGGGCAGCGGCCCGGCGTCCTCGTGGGCCAGTCGCCGCGCGAAGTCGTCCTCTATCACGAAGGCCCCGGCGTCCCGTGCGATCCGCAGCACCTCGCGTCGCCGCTCGGGCGCGAGGACGGTACCGGTCGGGTTCTGGAACAGCGGCTGACAGACGAACACGCGGGCACCGGTCGCCCGGAACGCGTCGGCGAGCAGCGACGGCTTCACCCCGTCCGCGTCGACCGGCACCGGCACCGGCCTGAGGCCCGCCGCGCGGGCGATCGCCAGCATGCCGGGGTAGCCGGGCGACTCGACCAGGACCGGGGCGCCCGGAGGCGCCAGGGCCCGCAGCGCGATGGTCAGCGCGGACTGACCGGCGGCCGTGATCAGCACGTCGGACGCGGCGATCGCGCCGCCGATGCCCCGCGCGAACCACGCGCGCAGCTCGGTGATCCCCTCCACGGGCGGCTTCGCCCAGACACCGGGGCGGCGCCCCGCTCGCGCCAGCGCGGCCCCCATCGCGCGCTCGGGCTGCAGCGACGGGTGCAGATAGCCGCCGTTGAACTCGACGACCTCGGCGGGCGGCGCGGCCAGGGAGGCCAGCACACCGGAGGCGTCGACGGTACGCGGCACGAGTTCGACGGAGGCGTCCGCGCTGAGCGCGACCTCCTGCCAGGCGGTGTCCCCCGCCGCCGGGGTCACAGCGCGCGGCTCGGCGCGGAACGCCCCGGCCCCCGGCCGGGTGACCACGAGCCCCTCCGCGGCCAACTGCGCCAGCGCCCGCGACACGGTCACCGGGCTCACCCGGAACCGCTCGACAAGCACACGACTGGACGGCAGCTTCTCACCGGGAGAATAGCGGTTCAGCTCCAATCGCAGCCTCTGTGCGAGGTTCACGACACTGCTACGCTCTTGCATGAGAGCAGAGAATAGCGCTACCGCACCGACCTCGATAGCGGTCACCACGGCCTCGGCCACGACGACGACAAGCGCGACGCCGGAAGCCGGGACCGGTCAGGGCGGCGCGCCGCATCAGGGGCGCACGCCGGGACGTCCGAGCCGGGTCGGCACCCTCCAGGCCGCCCTCGGGGTCGTCGCCTTCTCCCTCACGTTCCCCGCCACCGCCTGGGGGCTCGAGAGCTTCGGGCCCTGGTCGCTCGTCGCCGTGCGCAGCGTGCTGGCCGCCCTCATCGCGGGCGGATGCCTGCTCGCGCTGCGGGTGCCCGTGCCCGTACGAGCGCACTGGGCGGGACTCGTGGTCGTCGCGGCAGGCGTCGTGCTCGGCTTCCCGCTGCTGACCACCCTCGCCCTGCAGACCTCGACCACCGCGCACGCCGCCGTGGTCGTCGGCCTGCTCCCGCTCACCACGGCCCTCTTCTCGGCACTGCGCACGGGCGCCCGCCCCTCCCGGACGTTCTGGGGTGCCGCCGTCGCGGGTGCCGCCGCGGTCATCGCGTTCACCGTGCAGCAGAGCGGGGGTGCGCTGACCGGCGCGGACGCCTACCTCTTCGGCGCCCTGCTGATCTGCGCGGCCGGCTACACCGAGGGCGGCCGACTGGCCCGGATCATGCCCGGCTGGCAGGTCATCGGCTGGGCGCTGGTGCTGTGCCTGCCGCTCGCCGTGCCCGGGGCGCTCCTGGCGCTGTCGTACGAGCCGGTCCGGCTCACGGCGCACGGCGTGGCCGGAGTGCTGTGGGTCGCGGCCGGTTCGCAGTTCTTCGGTCTGATCGTCTGGTACCGGGGCATGGCGGCGATCGGGATCCCGAAGGCCAGCCAGTTGCAGCTCGCACAGCCGCTGCTCACACTGGTGTGGTCGGTACTGCTCCTCGGCGAGCACCTCACCCCGGCCGTACCGCTCACCGCGGCTGCCGTCCTGGCCTGCATCGCGGCCACCCAGCGGGCGCGGAGCTGACCCGGGGCGAGGCGCACGGGCCGGGTCGACCGGCGCCCCGGCCGCAGGCTCGTGGCCACGGACCGATACTCCCGTAACGGACGAGGAGGCGCCTGAAGATGCGCGCAACTGTGGGCGACAAGCTGGTACAGCACGGCAGGGTCGTCGGCCAGCACGACAAGGTCGCCGAGATCGTCGAGGTGATGGGTACAGAGGGCACGCCTCCGTACCGCGTCCGCTTCCAGGACGGACACGAGGCGGTGTGCTCTCCGGGCCCCGACTCCGAGATCCGTCACCAGGAGGCCTCCCGGCACGCCCGGCAGTAGAGCGTTCGCCGGCAGAGCGGTCGGCGCGCTCAGCGCGGCGGGTCCACCGGCCACGGGTAGTGGTCGGCGACCACGCGTGTCATCGCGCCGGCCGGGTCCGCCGCGACCTCCTTGGCGGCGAAGAAGACATGCCCGCGCGCCTGCGGACAGGACGCGGCGAGGGCGAGATGCCGGGACAGCTCCGCCGGGTCCCGCCAGGCGGCGGGCTGCGCCGGGTCACCGGCCTTGTACAACGCCTCCCCCAGATAGAGCCGCACCGCGGTGCCCTCGGTGACCTGGGCCCACCAGTCCACCAGCTCGGCGTAGTCCGCCGCCGCGAAGCCGATGTTCCAGTAGAGCTGCGGGCAGATGTAGTCCAGCCACCCGGCCCTGACCCAGCCACGCGTGTCCGCGTACAGGTCGTCGTAGGTCTGCACCCCGGCGCGGGTGGCCGAACCGCGGGAGTCCTTCGCGGCGTTGCGCCACACCCCGAAGGGGCTGACCCCGAAACGGGCCTCGGGCCGCACCCGCCGGACCTGCGCCCCGGTCTCCCGGATCAGCAGGTCGATGTTGTGGCGGCGCCAGGCGGCCCGGTCCCGGAAGCCGCCGCCGTGGGCCGCGTACGTCTTGACGTCGTCGAAGGTGTGGCCCTTGACGGGATACGGATAGAAGTAGTCGTCGAAGTGGACACCGTCGACGGGGTAGCGGCGTACGGCGTCGAGGATCGCCTTCTCGACGAAGGCCCTCACCTGCGGCAGCCCCGGGTCGTAGTACAGCTTGCCGCCGTAGGGCACGACCCAGTCGGGGTGCTTGCGGGCGGGATGCGCGACGGTGAGCCGCTTCCGGTCGGTGTGGTTCGCGACGCGGAACGGGTTGAACCAGGCGTGCAGTTCGAGCCCGCGCGCGTGCGCCTCCTCCACGGCGGTGCCGAGCGGGTCCCAGCCGGGGTTCTTGCCCTGGGTGCCGGTCAGACAGTGCGACCACGGCTCGTACGGCGAGGGCCACAGCGCGTCGGCCGTGGGACGGACCTGGAGGAACACGGTGTTGAGCCGGCGTCTGACCGCCATGTCGAGATGGGCGCGCAACTCGGCGCGCTGCGCGGAGGCCGTGAGGCCGGGGCGGGAGGGCCAGTCGCGGTTGGCCACGGTCGCCAGCCACATGCCCCGCATCTCCTCGGTCCCGTCCTCCCGTTCCCCCTCCCCGCTCTCTCCCCTCCACTCCTCGTGGCGACGGGGGGCCGCCGCCCCCGCCGTGAGCAACGACAGCCCGGCGACCGTGAACGCGCGACGCGACAAGGGCCCCATCCACCACTCCCTACACTCCGGATCCGATCCCTCACGGATCGTCATTGGGCCCAAGGATGCACCCCACCCGAACGATCGATCATCGATACTTGGAGGTAACGTGCACGATCGGAGCAGGCGCCGCACCCCGGAGGTCCTGCCACAGCCGTAGATCAGCGAAAGGGACGATGTGACCGACATCGAGCGCGTCGGAGTGGTGGGCTGCGGCCAGATGGGAGCGGGCATCGCGGAGGTGTGCGCCCGCGCCGGACTGGACGTGGTGGTCGCCGAGACCACCGGCGAAGCCCTGGAGATCGGCCGTACCCGGCTGTTCAACTCCCTGTCCAAGGCGGCCGAACGCGGCAAGATCTCCGAGGAGGAGCGTCAGGCCACGCAGGACCGGCTGCGCTTCACCACCGACCTCGGCGAGTTCGCGGACCGTGACCTGGTCATCGAGGCCGTCGTGGAGAACGAGCAGGTGAAGACGGAGATCTTCCAGGTCCTCGACCAGGTGGTGACCCGCCCGGACGCCATCCTCGCGTCCAACACCTCCTCCATCCCGCTGGTCAAGCTCGCCGTCGCCACCTCGCGCCCGGACCACGTGGTCGGCATCCACTTCTTCAACCCGGCCCCCGTGCAGAAGCTCGTCGAGCTGATCCCGGCGCTCACCACCTCCGAAGGCACCCTGAGCCGCGCCCAGTTGTTCGCCGAGAAGACCCTCGGCAAGCACGCGATCCGCGCCCAGGACCGCTCGGGCTTCGTGGTCAACGCCCTGCTCGTGCCCTATCTCCTCTCCGCCATCCGGATGTTCGAGTCGGGCATCGCGGGCCGCGAGGACATCGACAACGGCATGGAACTGGGCTGCGCCCACCCGATGGGCCCGCTGCGGCTCGCCGATCTGATCGGCCTGGACACCATCGTCTCCATCGCCAACTCCATGTACGAGGAGTACAAGGAGCCCCTGTACGCCGCTCCCCCGCTGCTGCAGCGCATGGTGGAAGCCGGGCGGCTCGGGCGCAAGTCGGGGTCGGGGTTCTACTCGTACGCCTGACTGGCACTCCGTACACCTGACAGCACTCCGTACGCCTGACGGCGTTCAATGCCTCAACTGCGGGCCCGAGACGGGAAGTTCCGTGTCGGGCCCGCAGTCTTCCGTGACGGACGCAGAGAGCCTTCAGGTTCCCCGCATCTCTCAGGGCCGCCTCGGCCGCCGCCCTCTACGTCCGAACCCCTGCTGCGGGAGAGCGCTGCCGAGCAGCGGCCGGCGGGGAGGCTCCGGTACGTCCTCAAGGGGGAGGGAAATGCCTTGGTCCGGCGGCCACGGACGGCGCGGCAGCGCGGCCAGAGGGGCGAGGACGGGATGCACCTGGCTGCTGACCACGCGTCGTACCGTCCTGAAGTTGCGCATCGGCTTCGCCATGACCTTGAACGGGTGTACCTGGGGGCGCCAGTTCGCGTCGAAGGTGATGAAAGCCCGGAGAGGCATCTCCCATTCCCGTCTGGACGCCCGGGGCTCTCGCGGACATTCGGGCAGGTCGGGCAGCGGTGCCCAGGCCTCACCGGACTCCGTGACCGTGCGCTCGGCATACCTCTGCCTGGCCGCCGCGCGGAACGCGTCGAACTCCTCCGTGCTGCAGCCGACCATCAGTACCAGCCGCTCGGGGGAGGTGGTACGCAGGGCCTCCGTGTATTCCCAGACCGTTCCGGGGCCCGGTGCCACGAACATCAGGACACCGTGCGCGCCCTGGATCAACTTGCTCACAGTGTGCTGCCAGTGATGCAGCGGAAGGTAACCGCGCTCCGCGCCCAACAGCGGCAACCGTTCACCGGGCCGGCCGATGGCCACCACCCTGCCACAGCCGGTGAACTGCTTGATCAGGAATTCCTCCGAGGTGAGGCCCGGCACCTCGAGAACCCTGTTGCTCCACAAGCCCGGGGCCTCCGGCGGTGCCTGCGCGAGCTCGCGGTCCACGGCGAACGGCCGTAGATACAGCAGGTATTGCTCCCCGAGCAGGCCTTCCAACGGGTGAACCACCGGAGCGCGGTGGCGCTTACCCCACACCGTGGCTCTTCGGCCTGCCGAGTAGGCGCCCCAGCCGCCCAGAATGACTGCCCCGTAGATGATGACGCGCACGGCGAGGTGCAGTTGCGCAAGCTCAGGTGTCGGGTCGAGGAACATGCGTCGGGCAAGAACACCGCCGAACCCGGCAGCGAGGGCGAAGCCGGTCCAGCGCACGGTGCGTCCTGTCGCTTCCGCGGTGTACCCGCGAATCCGACGCTGCCGCACCGGGGGCGCGTGTTCCGGTGACTGATGAGGCATGCTGCTCCTCTACGCGGAAGCAAGAACCAGGTCGGGGCACGCTCGGAGGTTGCGCCGTCGTCGGCGAGGTGCGGGCTGCGGTCGGGGATGAACGGCCGGACTCGGGCCACGAGCTTGTCGAGGGTACCCGGGCTCACCCTGGCCTGACGGGCTATCGGGACGCAATTGCCTCATCCGAATGTGGCAATACGGGCCACGTGTGACGGCCCGCACGTCATGATGATGGTCATGATGCCTGAGCCACGCAGTGCCCGGGTGCCCGCCCCGGCCGCGGAGGGAACCGAAGGTTCGGCCAAGGACGTGGAGGGCTCCGCCCCCGCGGTGCCGGAGTTCTCGCCGTCGGTGCTGGAACTGTACAAACTGGCTGTGGAGATGGCCGACCGGGTCTCCGCGCGACGGGGCCTGGCCAACGCGTTCTTCCTGTCCGTGCAGACGGCCTTCGTCGGTGCGATCGGCATCTTCCTGACCGATCCCCAGCGGAAACCGTTGTGGACCGCGCCGGTCATCGCCCTGACGGGAGTCGCGATCTCGATGACCTGGTGGCTGCAACTGCGCAGCTATCGGGACCTCAACCGGGCGAAGTTCGAGGTCATCAACGCGATCGAGACACGACTCCCGGTCAAGATCTTCACTGACGAATGGCGGCTCCTGGTCCGGGCGCCCTCGGCCCGTTCACGGACCCGGTACATCGAACTGGGTTTCAGTGAACGGATGATCCCGTGGGTCTTCGCTCTGTTGCACGGGCTGCTGTGTCTGGGCAGGCTGCTCGCATGACCTATCTGCGTGACGACGCCCGGCTCATCAGATCCCATCTGCCCACGTACGCCTGCCCACCGGAGGACGCGGACGCCCTGTTCCTCCTGTACGCCGTCCTCATGCGGGTCAAAGGGGTGCAGGTCACGGAGACCGATGTGCACGACGCCTGGGCGGCCTGGATGGAGACCAGGAATCCGCGTCATCCGGCCCTGGTTCCGTTCGAGTTGCTGGACGAGCCCACGCAGCGTGCGGACATGCCGTATGTCCAGGCCATCCGGTCTGCGGCGCGTGCCCGCGGCACACACCGGGCGCCGTGACCCGGCTCCGGCTTCGGGGACAGATCCGTTCAAGGTGGGGGGATCCGGGACCGGGCTCCCTCGCTGATGTGCGTCATGACCGGGCGCAGGCGTTCCGCGAAGTACTTGTTGGCTCTTCGCGGCTTGCCGCCCTTGACGGCTGTTCCGTCGAAGTGGGCCAGACGGGGCTCCCAGCCCTCGGCGAAATAGATCATTGCCTTGAAGTAGAAGTCCCGGGCCGCCTTCGGGTTCACCGGGGCGGGCAGGTCCGGCAGGACGGGCGGTTGCCAGAAGTCGCCGTACTTCTGCTTGAGTTCGAACAGCACGCCCTCGGCCTCGGCGATGGTCGAGGTCTTGAAACGCTGGTAGTCGACCGGGTCGGTCACCAGGACGACAAGCCGGGAGGGGTCCCTGCGGCGCAGGATCTCGACGTATTCCCATACCGTGCCGGGACCCGGCCCGGCTCCGAGGATGATGAGGCGGGCGTTGTCGATCAGCTCTCCGACGGTGTCCTTCCAGTCGTCGAGCGGGAGATAGGTCCTGCGGGCGCCCGATCCGCCGGGCAATGACTCACCGGGGCGACCGATCGCGACCAACGGACCGAACCTGCGGAACATCCTGCTGAGCCGTTCCTCATAGGTGCGGCCCGATCGCATGACCGTCCCGAAGGGGCTTCCGGTCTCCACCCCGGGCGCAATGCCGGAGGAGGACAGATCCTGTGTGAAAGGGCGCAGGTAGAGAACATAGGACCCCGGTGCAAGACCCGCCACGGAGGCGACGAGGCGCGCCGTGCGCGCACGGGCGCGCCTGCCCATGAGGAGGCTGCCGGTGAAGACCACGGAACCCGCGAGCATGACGCCGAGGTAGATGATCAGCTGGCTGTACCAGGGAGGTCCGTCGTAGTACGGCGCGTTCGTGGTGGCACTGAGCGTCCGGAGCCGCTGGACGGCGACGACGACGGCCAGAACGCCGACTACCCGCAGAATCCAGCCCGCGATGCGCAGCGCCCAGCCCAGAGGCTTGCGCTGTACCGGGAACAGGGTGTTTCCCATGCCGCTGCCGTCTCTTGTCACGCACCGCGCTTCGCCGGCCGCCACAGGAACTGTCCACCGGCTGCGGTGTCCATGGTTGATCCGAATTCCGCATCAGGGCGGGCGCTCATTTCTGGTCCACTGTGCCAGAGAGGGAGAACCCATGTCAGGACTGCGGTCCTTCCCGTACCACCAGAATCCCGCGGCGCCCTTCTTCTCGACCCGGACCACCGCCATGTCGAGGTGCGCCCGGAGGGCACGGCGGGGACGTACGACTCGTGACGGGCCGTCACCGTCAACTCCCCGCGGACCCGGCACCGATTCCTGGTGCCGGGTCCGCGGCATTCACACACCGTGTGCGCGGCGGACTCGCATATGCCCCTCTCGCACTCTCCCCACGCGCCCACCAGGCGAGTTGACTCTCCATGCGTATGCAAGGGATGTGCCGACTACGGAAAGGAGCGGACTCGTGCCCGCCGACCCCGAGCATCCTGTTCTTCAGGGGGAACTCGCAGAGTTACGCCGTCGCCTCGATGTGGGCAACGCCCATGTCGAGGGAGGGCTGGCGCTGCTCAGTCATCGTGCCGAAGAGACGGCCAAGGACGTGGACGATCTGAGTGTGCGGATCGTCCAACTGGAACACACCCGCTGGCCGCTGCCCGCGGTCGCGGCCCTCACCTCCGTGGGCGCGCTCGCCGTGACCATATGGCAGGCCCTGGGACGCTAGACGTCCCAGGGCCACACAGGCCCCTGTGGCGGGGATCAGGGATGGATGTCCTGCCCGAGCCTGAGGTGGTGCAACAGCAGGAGCGCGGCTGCCATGTTGGCGGCCGGGACCTCGCCGCGGGCGACCATGTCGGGGACGAGTTTGAGGGGAACCCATTCCCGGCGGTCCGACTCGAAGTCGTCCACGGGATGTCCGACGTACTCGCCCTCGTCGGCCCAGTAGATGTGGTGCCGGGCGTCGGTGAGTCCGTTGGACGGTTCGACACTCATCAGGTGCCGCAGGGGTCCCGGCCGCCAGCCCGTCTCCTCCTCCAGCTCACGGGCTGCCGCCGCGGCGATGTCCTCGCCGTCCTCGACGACGCCCGCCGCCAGCTCCCATCCCCAACTGTCGGTGATGAAGCGGTGCCGCCACAGCAGCAGGACCTCGTTGGCCTCGTTCACGACCGTGGCCACGGCCACGGGCCGCATCCGTATGAGGAAGTGGTCGAGATGACGGCCGTCAGGCAATGCGACATCTGCGAGATTGACGCTGAACCAGCGATTCGCGTACACAGTCTGTTCGTTCAGTTTCGTCCACTGCACGGTAATGCCACCTTCCGCTGAGTGAAGTGGCAATATCGCAGTTCGACTGTCACCTCAGGCAGCGGGAGCGTCGGCTCGGAAGACTCACAGCGGCGCACACTCGGCGCAGGCGCGGGCGCAGTCGTCACGCGCACCGGTCACGGAGCACGGCTCTTCGGCAGGGGTGTGGGGCGGTGGTTACAGCGGTACGCGCAGGGCCGCGTCGATGAGTTCGGCCGCTTCGGCCGTTCCGGCACTGCCGTTGCGTACGAGGTGTTCCCGCACCGCCCGGAGTCTGTCGCGCAGCCGCATGGACTCCACTCCCCGCGCCTGCTCGGTCATCTCGACCGCCGTGGCCGCCGCCTTGTCCGCGTTGCCCTGGCGCAGTTCGATCTGGGTGAGCATGGCGAGCCGGTGCACCCGGCCGCGGTCGTGCGCGGGCGTGTCCACGGCCGCTGCCGCGTGCTCCCCCGCCGCCGCCACGTCCCCGAGGCTGAGCAGCGCCTCTGCGACCTGGACGTTGACGAGGCCGGGCTGGACGTAGCCGGTCTCGTCCGGTTCATGGCCGCGCCGGATGCGCTCGGCGGCCGACTCGGCCTGCCGGATGCAGGACAGGGCGCTCGTCGCGTCGCCGAGATGCGCGTACGCCTTCGCCTGCATCGCGTACAGGTCGGAGGCGAGCGCCGGGGTGATGTGCCGGCCCGCGGTGCGCAGCGCGGCCTCGGCGAACGCGACCGCCTGCCGGTACTCCTTCATGAACAGCGACTGGTTGACCAGCAGGGCTATCACATACGCGCCGAGCCGCCGGTCCCCGCTGGCCTTCGCCAGGCGCAGCGCCTGGTGGAAGTAGCGCTGGGCGAGGCCGTGGGCGTCCGAGTCATAGGCGCAGATGCCCGCGATCGCCACCAACCCGCCCGTGGCGCGGTGCAGTTGGCGGCCGAGTGCGTCGGTGTAGCCGCCGCGCAGCAGGGGCGCCGTCTCGGTGTTGAGGAAGCCGACGACGCGGCTGCGGGTCGCGATGCCCCCGGCCTTGCGGTACATCTGCTCGTAGTGGGCGCGGGCCGCGCGCAGCATGTCTATGTCGGCCGCGGTGACCCGCTGCCGGCCGCCCCGGGAGACGTCGACGTCCTCGGGCGGGTTCTCCCACTCCCATACCGGCATGACGGCGGGGGTGCCCGTGACGGCCGGGGCGCCCAGGAGATGGGGGCGTTGCTGTTCGTCCGAGCGCCACAGCGCGGTGGCCCGCTCCACGAAGCCGGACAGACCGGCGCCGTGCGAGGCGGCCGGTTCACCGGGGACGCCGAGGCCGATGTCGTCCAGGGTCACCGGGCGGTGCAGCCGTGCGGCGAGCACCTCGCAGATCAGGTCGGGCACCTGGCCGCGGGGCCGCTGGCCCTTCAACCACCGTGCCACGGCGGTGTGTTCGTACCTCAGCGCGAGTCCGCGGGCCCGTCCCGCCTGGTTGACATGGGCGGCCAGGCCCGCATGGGAGATCCCGGCCTCGTCGAGAATCGCGTCGAGCAGTGTGTTGGGCTGCATGGATGGCCCCCCGTCGGCTCGGTGGGGACAGCGTAGTGCGTCCCGGTTCACACGGGGTGTGAACCAAATGCGAGCATCCGGGCCGTTCGCGCGCTGTCGCGCCGGGTCGGGGGCCGGTTCACTGAGAGACCTCGCAAGAGGCCGACCGGGCCGTCGGCTCCCCCTCGTTCCAGTGCGACGGCCCGTTCCGAGCCGTCCGCCCGGCCGCCTGCCCGGCACTCCGTGGCCGGGCGGACGGCATGTCGGCGACGGCATTCCGCCGGAAGGGCCGGGCAGAGCGGTCGGCCCGGCGGGTGCGGGTTCGGCGGAAACAGTCGCGCGGTTCCCCGCGGCCCCGTGAAGGGGCGCGGGGAACCGCGCGACAGCGGGGGTCAGCCGCGGAGTACGGCCCCGGTGCGCTCGGCGGCCAGGGCGACCGCCGCGTCGCGGGCCGCGGACGCCTCGTCCACGGTCAGCGTGCGGTCGGCGGCGCGGAAGCGCAGCGCGTACGCCAGCGACTTCCGGCCCTCGCCGAGCTGCTCGCTCTCGTAGACGTCGAACAGCCGGACGGACTCCAGCAGTTCACCGGCGCCCTCGCGCAGCGCCGCCTCGACGTCCGCGTGCGGCACGGCCGCGTCCACGACCAGCGCGACGTCCTGGGTGGCGACCGGGAAGGTGGCGATCCGCGGGCCCTTGACCAGGCCCGCGCCCGCCTCCTCCAATGCGTCCAGGTCCAGCTCCATCGCGCAGGTGCGCGCGGGCAGGCCCAGGGCCTTCACGACGCGCGGGTGCAGCTCGCCCGCGTACCCGATGACCTGCTCGGCCCCGTCGACCACCACGGCCAGCTCGGCGCAGCGGCCGGGGTGCCACGGAGCGAACTGGCCCTTGCGGACGATCAGTTCGGTCCCGGTCTCGCGGGCGAGGGTGCGCGCGGCCTCGACGGCGTCGGCCCAGTCGGCCGGGCGGCCCTTGCCCCACCAGCCGGTCTGCTCACGGGCGCCCGCGAGGACCACCGCGGCGTGCCGCGGCTGCTCGGGGAGCGCCGCGGTCAGGGACGCGACCTCCTCGTCGGTCGGGCGGCGGTCGACGGGCAGACGCGCGGCGACACTCCGCTCCGTACGCGGCTGGAAGACCAGCCCGGTCTCGAAGAGCGCGAGATCGTGCGAGCCGCGGCCGTCGTTGCGGCGCAGCGCGCCGAGCAGGCCCGGCAGCAGCGTCGTACGAAGGGCGGGCTCCTCGTCGGAGAGCGGGTTGACCAGCTTGACGACCGTGCGGCGGGCGTCGTCGTCGGCCAGGCCGAACTGGTCGAAGACCTGCGTACCGAGGAACGGGTAGTTCGGCGCCTCGACATACCCGGCACCGGCCAGCGCGCGCCCGATACGGCGCTGCAGCCGCTGACGGTCGGTCAGCCCGAGGCCGGCCGGGGGCTTCGGCAGCGTGGCGGGCAGGTTCTCGTAGCCCTCCAGCCGGATGACCTCTTCGGCCAGGTCGTTGGGGTCGTTCAGGTCGGGCCGCCAGGACGGGACGGTGACGACCAGCTCGTCCTGCCCGGTGACGGCGCAGCCGACCTCCTGGAGCCTGCGGACGACGGTCTCGCGGCCGTACGCCACACCCGCCACCTTGTCGGGGTGGTCGGCCGGGATGGTGATCGTGCGCGGCGCGGACGACGCGACGACCTCGGTGACGCCCGCGTCGGCGGTGCCGCCCGCGAGCAGCACCAGCAGATCGACCGTGCGCTGGGCGGCGGCGGAGGCGGCCTGCGGGTCGACACCGCGCTCGAAGCGGCGCGACGCCTCGGAGGACAGCTTGTGGCGGCGGGCCGTGCGCGCGATCGTGACCGCGTCGAAGTGGGCGGCCTCGATCACGACGTCGGTGGTGCCACCGGTCTCGTGGTCGCCGTCCGCGATCTCCGTGTCGGCGCCGCCCATGACGCCCGCGAGGCCGATGGGGCCGCGGTCGTCGGTGATCACGAGGTCCTCGGCGTCCAGCGTGCGCGAGACGCCGTCGAGGGTGCCGAGCTGCTCGCCCGGCTCGGCCCGGCGCACCCCGATCGGTCCCTGGACGCGGGAGCGGTCGTAGGCGTGCAGGGGCTGGCCCAGCTCCAGCATCACGTAGTTGGTGATGTCGACGGGCAGCGAGATCGGGCGCATACCGGCCTTCTGCAGCCGGCGCTGGAGCCAGATCGGGGAGCGCGCCTCGGGGTCGAGGCCGGAGACCGTACGGGCGACGAAGCGGTCGCAGCCGTGCGGCTCGGAGATCTTCACCGGGTAGCCGAAGGCGTTCGGCGCCGGGACGTCGAGCAGCGCCGGGTCGCGCAGCGGCAGCCCGTAGGCGATGGCGGCCTCGCGGGCGATGCCGCGCAGCGAGAGGCAGTAGCCGCGGTCGGGGGTGACCGCGATGTCGAGGACCTCGTCGACCAGCTCCAGCAGCTCGATCGCGTCCGTGCCGACCTCGTACTCCGGCGGCAGGACGATGATGCCGTGGGTGCCGTCGTCGCCCATGCCCAGCTCGTCGGCCGAGCAGATCATGCCGTGCGACTTCTTGCCGTAGGTCTTGCGGGCGGAGATCGCGAAGCCGCCGGGCAGCACGGCGCCCGGCAGGACCACGACGACCTTGTCGCCGACGGCGAAGTTGCGGGCGCCGCAGACGATCTCCTGCGGCTCCCCCGTGCCGTTGGCCTGGCCGACGTCGACCGTGCAGAAGCGGATCGGCTTCTTGAAGCCCTCCAGCTCCTCGATGGTGAGCACCTGGCCGACGACCAGGGGGCCCTTGAGGTCGGCGCCGAGCTGCTCGACGGTCTCGACCTCCAGGCCGACCGAAATGAGCTTGGCCTGGACGTCGCGCCCGGTCTCCGTCGCCGGCAGGTCGACGTACTCCCGCAGCCAAGAAAGCGGGACCCGCATCAGATCTCCATCCCGAACGGCCGGGTGAACCGGACGTCACCCTCGACCATGTCTCGCATGTCTTCGACGTTGTGGCGGAACATCAGCATCCGCTCGATGCCGAACCCGAAGGCGAATCCGCTGTACTTCTCGGGGTCCACACCGCAGGCGGTGAGCACCCGGGGGTTGACCATGCCGCAGCCGCCCAGCTCGATCCAGCCCTCGCTGGAGCAGGTGCGGCAGGGGCGGTCGGGGTTGCCGACGGAGGCGCCCTTGCAGACGTAGCAGAGCATGTCCATCTCGGCGGACGGCTCGGTGAAGGGGAAGTAGTTCGGCCGCAGCCGGGTCTTCATCTCCGGGCCAAAGAGCGACCGGACCATGTGGTCCAGGGTGCCCTTGAGGTCCGCCATGGTCAGGCCCTCGTCGACGGCCAGCAGCTCGATCTGGTGGAAGACCGGGGTGTGCGTGGCGTCCAGCTCGTCGGTGCGGTACACGCGGCCGGGGCAGACGATGTAGACGGGCGGCTCGCGGTCGAGCAGGGAGCGGGCCTGCACGGGCGAGGTGTGGGTACGCAGGACGACACCCGACTCGCCGTGATCGCCCTTCGGGCCCTCGACGAAGAAGGTGTCCTGCATCTGCCGGGCCGGGTGGTCGGGCGTGAAGTTCAGGGCGTCGAAGTTGAACCACTCCGCCTCGACCTCGGGGCCCTCGGCGACCTCGTACCCCATGGACACGAAGACGTCCGCGACGCGCTCCATGAACGTGGTCAGCGGGTGCCGGGCACCGGCCGGTACGCGGTCGTAGGGCAGCGTGACGTCCACCGACTCCTCGACCAGCACACGGGCGTCCCGCTCGGCCTCCAGTTCCGCCTGGCGGGCGGCGAGCGTCTTGTTCACCGCGCCGCGGGCCATACCGACGCGCTTGCCGGCCTCGGCCTTGGCATGCGGGGGCAGGGCGCCGATCTCGCGGTTGGCCAGGGACAGCGGCGAGGCGGGGCCGGTGTGGGCGACCTTGGCCTCGTGGAGGGCGTCGAGGGAGTCCGCGGCGGCGAAGGCGGCGAGCGCCTCGTCCCGCATGCGCTCGATCTCTTCCGGTTTCAAGGCCTCGACCTCGACAGGGTCGTACGACTTATTGGGTGCCGACATCTCTTCCCGTGCTTCCGATTGGCTGGCTGATAGGTCCCCGTCACTCGTCCGATGACTGATCGTCGCCGACTTCGGGACGCAAAGGTGCCAAAGGCCGAGTCTAACGGGGCTGAGGTGTACAGATGCGCCCGTGGGTGCTCGGGCGGCTCCTACTGGAGATGCGCCGGGGTGCCCACGGGCAACGTAAATCGGAACTGGGCGCCGCCGCCACGGGCGCGCCCGACCGTGATGGTGCCGCCGTGGGCCTCCACGATGCCCTTGACGATATAGAGCCCGAGGCCGGTGCCACCGCGCTTGCTGCCCCGCCAGAAGCGGGTGAAGACGCGGTTCATGGACTCCTCCGGGATGCCGGGGCCCTCGTCGCTCACCGTGACCGACGTGGCGGTGTTGTCGTCGCTGCCCGGGTCCGCCCCTTCGCGGGGGGACGCCGAGGGCGTGACATCGATCGTGACGGTTCCCTCCCCGTGCCGCACCGCATTTTCCAGCAGATTGCCCAGCACCTGGTCGATCTTGTCGGGGTCGGCCCAGAGCGCGGGCAGCGGCCGCTCGGTGCGCAGCAGGAACCGGTCGGCGGGCTGACCTGCGGTGACGTAGGCCTGGATGTGCCGTCCGACGGCGGCGCCGAGGTCGACGGGCTGGCGGCGCACCTCCAGCCGCCCGGAGTCGATCCGTGAGATGTCGAGCAGCTCGGCGATGAGCCGGGTGACCCGGTCGGCGTCGGCGTCGACGGTCTCCAGCATCAGCCGCTTCTGGTCGTCGGTGAAGCGCTCCCACTTGGCGAGCAGCGTGGCGGTGAAGCCCTTGACGGAAGTGAGGGGCGAGCGCAGCTCATGGGCCACGGTGGCGATCAGTTCGGCGTGGCTGCGCTCGGTGCGGCGCCGCGCCTCGGTGTCGCGCAGGCAGACGACGACCCGGCGGACCGGTCCGGTGGGGCGGCTGCGGACGTAGCGGGCCGAGACGAGTACTTCCCGGCCGCCGGGCAGCAGCAGATTGCGCTCGGGCTGGCGCACCCGGATGGCGAGCCCTCCGTAGGGGTCGGTGAGCTGCCACCAGCGGCGCCCCTCCAGGTCCTCCAGCGGCAGGGCCTTCGCTAACGGTTGACCGAGGGCGTCGGCGGCTCGGACGGCGGTGACGCGTTCGGCGGCGGCGTTGAAGCGGATCACCCGGCCGTGCTCGTCGGCGATCACGAGCCCGTCGGGGAGTTCGTCCGGGTCGACACCGGCTTCGGTGACACCGGGTGCGGCGGTACCGGGTGCGGCGGGATCACCGTACGAGGACGCGGGTGAAGGGTACGCGTCCCGTGTGCCCGGTGCCCTGCTCGTGCCGACCCTCATCCCCGTATCCCACCTCTCTGCTGGCGTGGGACTGCGTCACTGCGCTCCTGGGGTCCCCGCCGCCCGAGCCCGCCACCCTACTAGCCGTGGGTACGAGAACGGCACCCGCCGGTGGCGCGCTGTGCACGGGCGGAAGCATAGAGGCATACGGCGGCGGCGGTGGCGAGGTTCAGGCTCTCCGCCTTGCCGTGGATGGGCACGCGTACGACGGCGTCGGCCAGCGCCCGGGTCTCCACCGGCAGTCCCCAGGCCTCGTTGCCGAACACCCAGGCGCTGGGGCCGCCCATGGTGCCCTTGTCCAGCTCCTCGTCCAGGTCGTGCTCGCCCGCTCCGTCGGCGGCCAGGATCCGTACGCCCGCGTCCTTGAGCCCGGCCACGGCGCGCTCGACGGGGACTCCGACGGCGACGGGCAGATGGAAGAGGGAGCCCACGGAGGCGCGGACGGCCTTGGGGTTGTACAGGTCGACGGAGGCGTCGGTGAGGATCACGGCTTCGGCCCCGGCCGCGTCGGCGCAGCGCAGTACGGTCCCGGCGTTGCCGGGGTCACGGACGTGGGCGAGGACGGCGACGAGCTTCGGGCGGGCGGCGAGGATCGCGTCGAAGGGGGTGTCGAGGAAGCGGCAGACGCCGACGAGGCCCTGCGGGGTGACGGTCGTGGAGATGTCGGCGATCACCTCCTCGGCGGCGAGGTGGACGCGCGCGCCCGCGGTGCGTGCCTCGCCGATGATGTCGGCGTACCGCTCCGCGGCCTCGGGGGTGGTGAACAGCTCGACCAGCGTGGCCGTGCCGTCGGCGCGGTGCCCGGCGGCCTCCCGTACGGCCTGCGGCCCCTCCGCGAGGAACAGTCGCTCCTTGCCCCGGACGTTCCGCTTGGCCAGCTTGCGCGCGGCCTGGACGCGGGGCGAGCGGGGGGAGATCAGCTCGGGGGTGGCGGGGGGCATGGGGGTCACCTTCGAAACGTACGGGTCTGGGATCTCACGCGGTCTGGGATCACGCGGGTCCGGGATCTCAAGCGAACGGACCCGCAGGCCGCGTAAGCCTGCGGGTCCGTTCCTGTCCGGCGAGCGCCGGCGCGACGTCACGCCGCCTTCGGCGCGTTCACGTCCGACGGCAGCGCCTTCTGCGCGACCTCGACGAGCGCGGCGAACGCACCCGCGTCGTTGACGGCCAGCTCGGCGAGGATCTTGCGGTCGATCTCGACGTTCGCGGCCTTCAGACCCTGGATGAAGCGGTTGTAGGTCATGCCGTTGGCGCGGGCAGCGGCGTTGATGCGCTGGATCCACAGCTGACGGAAGTCGCCCTTGCGCTTCTTGCGGTCGTTGTAGTTGTAGACCAGCGAGTGGGTGACCTGCTCCTTGGCCTTGCGGTACAGGCGCGAACGCTGACCGCGGTAGCCGGAGGCCTGCTCGAGGATCGCCCGGCGCTTCTTGTGGGCGTTGACTGCCCGCTTGACGCGTGCCACTTGTTAACTCCTTGTAGCGGGGCCGCGGGGGTACTCACGCGGCCCGGAAACGATTGGGTCCCGGTCCGGACGCACGGCGCTCACGCGCCGCCGCGTCACTTGCCGAGAAGCTTCTTGATCTTCTTGGCGTCGCCCGGGGCCATCTCGGCGTTGCCGGTGAGGCGACGCGTCAGACGAGACGACTTGTGCTCGAGCAGGTGGCGCTTGCCGGCGCGCTCACGGAGCACCTTGCCGGAGCCGGTGACCTTGAAGCGCTTGCTGGCACCGCTGTGCGACTTGTTCTTCGGCATAGCGCCGTTCTCTCCTCGTCGGTGGCGCTCCGGTGCCCGGTCACGAGAACCGGGCACGATGGAGCGTCGCTCTTGTTTCGGTTACAACCTGGGACTGGCGTCCCGGGCTTTCCGGGGTGCGTACGTCCGCTGTGCGGCGGTCGTACGTCCGTACGTCCGGCGTTCCCCCGGGGCTTCGCCCCGGGATCAGGCCTCTGCGGAAGCCTCGGCCGTCTCGGCCTCGGTGGTCCCTGCCTCGGCGATCTCGGCGTCAGCGGCATTCTGCGAGCGACCAGGGTTGGCCTTCGCTTCCGCCCTGCGGGCCTCCTGCGCCTGACGGGCCTCGGCCATCGCCTCGGTCTTCTTCTTGTGCGGACCGAGAACCATGATCATGTTCCGGCCGTCCTGCTTCGGGTTCGACTCGACGAAACCGAGGTCCTGGACGTCCTCCGCGAGACGCTGCAGCAGTCGGTAGCCCAGCTCGGGCCGGGACTGCTCGCGACCACGGAACATGATCGTGATCTTGACCTTGTCGCCCTGCTTGAGGAACCGGACGACGTGACCCTTCTTGGTGTCATAGTCGTGCGGGTCGATCTTCGGCCGGAGCTTCATCTCCTTGATGACCGTGTGCGCCTGGTTCTTGCGCGCCTCACGGGCCTTCATGGCCGACTCGTACTTGAACTTCCCGTAGTCCATGAGCTTGCACACGGGCGGACGGGCGTTCGCCGCGACCTCGACCAGGTCCAGGTCGTACTCCTGCGCAAGCTCCAGGGCCTTGGCAAGCGGCACAATGCCGACCTGCTCGCCACTGGGACCGACAAGTCGCACCTCGGGAACGCGAATCCGGTCGTTGATGCGGGGCTCGGCGCTGATGGATCCTCCTCGGTAGCACCATACGGCCGCCTGGCTGGACAGCCGCGTATGTCCGGTTGACATGGGGACCAACCACCGGGGCACATGAAAAATGCCCCGGACGGAACACAGGCGGGACTCCGAGATTTCCGGAGCACCGCCGCGGTGAGCCGCGGGGCGCGCTTTCGGACGACTTCACCGTCCGTACGGAGAGGTGACGATCGTCTGACCGGTGACCCGCCGTCCTGGGGACGGTCAGGTGGGAGATCGGAGCCTCCACTTGTGGGCCGAACACTGCTGCGTACGCTGCTACGTCCGGCCGGTCGTCACACAAGGCTAGCAGCTCACCAGGGCTGGTGCGAACCGGTGTCCGCCGGGCCTCGTACCGCGTGCTCGCGCGGGCCTCCTGGGGCCTGTCCGTCACATTCCCGTCGTCGCACGGAGGGCGGCCCGGCGGCGTCTGGTGCGTGCTCCCGGTGCGGCGAGTGGGGGTCCCCCCTGCTCGCAGAGCTTGGGGGAGCGTGCCGGGCGTCGCCGGGCAGACGGGAATGTGATGACAGGCCCTAGCGCGGGGCGGCGCGGACCGGGGCCTATCGTGGGGAGCATGAGTGACACCTCCCCCGCGCAGGGCCCGGCCGCGACGGCCGCCCCCGACAGCACCGACTTCGACAGCATGACCCGCGACATCGCCGAGGTCCCCGCGGTCGAGGTGATCGTGACGGTCGCCGTGAACCTGATGAGCGCCGCCGCCGTGAAGCTCGGTCTGACCGAGGAGGGCGACGCGCACAAGGACCTGGACGAGGCCCGCAAGCTGGTGCACGCGCTGGCCGGTCTGCTGGACGCGAGCGCGACGGAGATCAGCTCCTTCCATGCGGCCCCGCTGCGGGACGGCCTGAAGTCGCTCCAGTTGGCCTTCCGCGAGGCGTCGATCGTCCCGGACGAGCCGGGCCAGGGCCCTGGTGAGAAGTACACCGGCCCGGTCTACGGCTAGGACGATCGCCTGGTGCCCCTGTCGGGGCACCGGGTCACGCGCGTACGAACAGGGGCTCGCCCGGCGGCGTCGCCTCGGCCGGCAGTACTGCCAGGTCGAGGCCGCGCACCAGGCGGGCCCTCAGTGTGTCGTCGGCGGCCATGCGGCCCGCCACCGCGCGGACGGCCTCGGCCACCGTCGCGGCGGGGTCCAGGACGAGCGCCAGGATGCCGTCGGCCTCGCCCGGCCCGAGGTGGGCGCGCAGGACGGCGGGCTCGGCGGCCACCGCGGCGCGTACGGCGTCGGTGACGGCCGGGTCGGCGAGCGGGTCGGTCGTGGTGCGGCCCTCGGCGAGGGCGAGCAGCGCGGTGCCGGTCAGTTCGAAGGGCACGGGCCCGGACATGTCCAGCAGGAGCGTGTCGGCCTTCTCGTGGATGGCCGCGTGGATGGCCTGCTCCAGGGGGACGGCGACGGGGCGGGCCGCCGGGTCCCAGAGGGCCAGGGCGGCGGTGGACGTGAAGGCGGGCAAAGCCGTGCGGTCGCCCGCCTTCAGGCTCGGGACGGCCATCTCGCTGGTCTTCTCGCGGCGCAGCCCGGCGCCCTTGCAGCGGTGCCCGTCCTCGGACTCGGACTCGCCGAAGACCTCACCGAGCACCGCGACGACGGGGACGAGGACGCGCGTGCCCTTCAGGGCCTCCAGGACCGGCCCCACGGCGGTCCTGTCCTCGGCCCAGGCGGCGAGCGCCGCGCTCAGCCGGGGGTCGGCGGAGCCGTCGTCGTCGGAGAAGCCGGGGTCGGGAATGTTCAAGTTCGCCACGGTGACCGAGCCTAGCGGGGAGGGTCCACCAGGCGTGCGCCGCCCCTGTCCGGACGCCTGCGCCACAGCAGCACCGCCGAGGCCAGCAGCAGCACGCCGAGGGCGCCCGCGAGCGGGCCCGCCCAGCCGAGGGAGCGCGGGCCGTCGGTCCGGTCCGGTCCCCGGCCGAAGTACTCCCGGCCGTACGCCGTCGTCCGCAGGTCCTCCGGGCGCAGGTGCGCCGCTGCCTTGACGGCCGCCGCGGGGTCGACGAAGCCGAATCCGCGGGAGTCGTCGCGGCCACCGGTCGGGGCGTTCCGGGCCGTCTTCTCCAGGAGCTGTTTGAGCTGGGCCGGGGACAGGTCCGGATGCGCCGCCCTGACGAGCGCGACGGCCCCCGAGACGAACGCGGACGCCGCGCTCGTGCCCCATCCCTCGTAGTACTTGCGGTCCGGGTCGGCGATGACGACGTCGACGCCGGGCGCGCTGACCGTGGCGTACCAGCGGCGGGTGGAGAAGGAGGCGCGGGTGCCGTAGCGGTCGACGGCGGTCACGGCGATGACGCCCGGGTAGGCCGCCGGGTACGAGACGTGGTCGCCCTTCTCGCCCCCGTTGCCCGCCGAGGCGACGACCACGGCGCCCTTCTTCAGCGCGTACTGCACGGCCTCGTCCTCGGCCGCTTCGGGGTGCGCGGAGGCGGAGTCGTCGCCCAGGGAGAGGTTGATGACGTCCGCGCCGTGGTCGGCGGCCCAGCGGATGCCCGCGGCCAGGGCGTTGCCGCGGCTGGTACGGGCCCTGACGCGGGCCGGGTCGCCGTCCTCCAGGATGACGCGGACGGGGAGGATCTTCGCCTTCGGGGCGATGCCCATGACCCCGTCGGCGCCGCCGATGCCATGGCCGTGCCCGGCGATGATGCCGGCCATCGCGGTGCCGTGCCGGGCCCAGGCGCGGTCACCGCGGCGGGCGCCGAAGCCGACCAGGTCCTTGCCCTCGACGACGTTGCCGACCAGGTCGGGGTGGCCGGCGTCGACCCCGGTGTCGAGGACGGCGACGGTGACGCCCTGGCCCTCGGTGGTACGCCAGGCCTCCCGGACGTGCAGGGCGTCCAGGGCCCACTGCTGGGCCCGTATCCCGTCGGCGTGGGCGGCGGTGGGGGGCAGCAGGGCGAGCAGCGCCCCGAGAAGGAGCGCGAGGAACCTGGCGGTGACCGTGCGGATCATGACGGCTTCTCCGTGGCCGAGGTGACGGTTCGCCGCAGGCGCGCCTCGACGCGGTCGGCGACGCCCGCCGCCTCGTGGCCGAGGCCCGCCTGGGCGGGGGCCGTGGTGGCGCCGGTCTTCCTGGCCTGCGCGGCGGGCTGCGGTTCGCTGACGGGGCGGCCGTCGGCGAAGCCGGAGACGGCGTACACGACGACGGGGGCGTCCGTGAGCACCGAGATCGCCCAGGAGGCGCGCTGGGCGTCGCCGAAGGCCGCGGCGGCGGTGTCCGGTACGGCGTAGGGGCGGGGCATCAGATCGGTGCGCCGGTCGAGGCCCTCGTCCTTGAAGCGGTGGTGCAGGGCGCGCATGGCGGCGGCGTCGGCGCGGGTGAACAGCAGCCCGACGGTGGTGACATGGCTGCGGGTCGCGTCCAGGTAGGTGGCGCGCAGCAGGCGCAGACAGCCGGCGGGGGCGAGGGCCGTGCTCAGGAGGGGGTCGAAGGCGTCCTTGCAGCCGCTGTCGGGGGCGACGGCGATGCGCGTCCAGGTGCGGTCGGCGCCGCCGGGGCCCGCGCCGGGGCCGTGGAGGGTGGGCGGGAAGAGCTGGTCGACGGGCACGCTGTGCCACAGGGCGCCGGTCACGGAGTACGCGTCCCGGGTTCCGTCGTCGGACTCCTCGGTGAGCCAACTCCCGGCCGCGGCACCACCGATGAGCCCGAGCCCGAGGACCAGACAGGCGGCTGCCGTGACCACCCTGGACCGCGCGCCGAAGCGCCGCGGACGCGCGGTGTCGACGTCGGAGGTGTCGGGCTGCGCGAGGGTCACCCGTGGCCGAGCCGCCACGCCGGCCTGCGCCCGCAGCCGCACGGTGGTCTCCACGACACGCTCGGGCGGCCCTCCTGCGACCGGCGGCGCATCAGGAAACCGCGCGGAGGCCACAGGAGGAGGCGGCCCGGACACACCCGCCGGTACGGGCGGGCGCTGGGGCGGGAGGGGGTCGATGGGACGGCTTCGGGGAACCGAGGGGGCCGAACCGGCGGCCTCGCTGCGGGAAGTCGGCAGGACCGACCCCACGGCCTCACCGCGAGGAGTCGAGGGAGCCGGACCGGCGGACCCGCTGCGGGGAGTTGAGGGAGCCGGACCAGCGGCCTCGCTGCGGGGAGTCGGCGAGACGGGACCGGCGGGACCTCTACGGGAAGCCGACGACACCGGTTCGACGGCCCCACTGCGGGGAGTCGGCGCAACCGAACCGACAGCTTCGCCTTGGGGAGTTGAGGGACCAGGATCAGCGGACCAACCACGAGAAGCCGACGGCAGCAGACCGGCGGACCCGCCATGGGAAGTCGACGGGACCGGACCGGCCGTCTCGCCACGGGGAGTTGGGGGAGCCAGATCAGCGGCCTCGTTGCGGGGAGTCGGCAAGACGGGATCAGCGGGCTCACCCCGGGAAGCCGACGGCATCGGACCGGCGACTCCGCCACGGGAAGTCGACGCAACCGGACCAACGGCCCCACCACGGGAAGCTGACAGGACCGGACCGGAGGTCTCGCCACGGGAAGCCGACAGGACCGGACCGGCCATCTCGCCACGGGAAGCCGACAGGACCGGACCGGCCATCTCGCCGCGAGGAGTCGAGGACACCGGACCGGCCGTCTCCTCGTCGGGCGGCGGTGGTGGTGGGGTCGTGGGGCGTGGGGGTGCCGTGGGGCGTGGGGGGATGGAGGGGCGGCGTGCTTCCGTGCTCATGCACCCCCCGTTTCGTCGTGTGGCCGGGCCACCCCGGATCCGGCGCGGTCGGGACGTGCCGCCCGTTCCGGGCAGGCATACCCGTGGTAGTGGATGCCCGTCCCGGGCGTCCGCACCGGGCCGAGCCCCCGCTTCCTCGCGTGCGCGTCACTCTACGGGGAGAACCGCGGGGAACGGGACCCCGGTCCGCGGCGCCGGGGCATCTGCCCGGAACATCCCTCTACCCTGCGGTAATCGCATCTGGCAGGCTGCGTTCATGACTGCCCGCCAGGCTTCGTCCCGAACCGCCCGTGCCACGGACCGGACCCGCTACGACCGGGCCACCGCCCACCTCGACGCCCCGGTCGCGATCGTGGACCTGGCGGCGTTCGACGCGAACGCCGACGACCTCCGGCGCCGGGCGGGCGGCAAGCCGATCCGGGTCGCCAGCAAGTCCGTCCGCTGCCGTGCCCTGCTCGAACGCGTCCTGGCCCGCGAGGGTTTCGCGGGCGTGATGTCCTTCACGCTCGCCGAGTCCCTGTGGCTGGCCCGCTCCGGCGTCGAGGACGTCCTGCTCGCCTATCCGTCGGCCGACCGGCAGGGATTCGCCGAACTGACCGCCGACCCCGAGCTCGCCGCCGCCGTCACCGTGATGATCGACGACCCGGCCCAGCTCCGCCTGATCGACGACGCCCGCCAGGGCGGCACCGAAGTCGTCCGTGTCTGCCTGGAGTTGGACACCTCGCTGAAGCTGCTCGGCGGACGCGTACGGATCGGCGCGCGGCGCTCCCCGCTCCATTCCCCGGCCCAGATCGTGGAGTTGGCCCGACTCGTCGCGCGTACGCCCGGCTTCCGGCTGGTGGGGCTCATGGCGTACGAAGGTCATGTCGCCGGGGTCGGGGACGCGGTGGCCGGACGGCCGCTGCGGTCACGGGCCGTCCGCTTGATGCAGGCCGCCGCACGCCGGGAGTTGGCGCAGCGGCGTGCCGAAGTGGTGCGGGCCGTACGGGCCGTGGCCCCGCAGCTCGAGTTCGTCAACGGCGGCGGCACGGGCAGTGTGCAGCACACGGCCGCCGAGGACGCGGTCACGGAGGTCGCGGCGGGCTCGGGTCTGTACGTGCCACGGCTGTTCGACAACTACACGTCGTTCAGGGGCCGTCCGGCCGCCCTGTTCGCTCTGCCGGTCGTACGCAGGCCGGGGGTCGGGGTGGTGACCGTGCTGGGCGGCGGCTATCCGGCGTCGGGGGCCGCGGGCCGCGACCGGCTGCCCGTCCCGTATCTGCCCGAAGGCCTGGCCTACGACCCGCAGGAGGGTCCCGGTGAGGTGCAGACGCCGTTGCTGGGCGCACCGGCCGACGACCTGCTCATCGGCGACAAGGTGTGGTTCCGGCACGCCAAGGCGGGCGAGCTGTGCGAACGCTTCGACGCGCTGCACCTGGTCGAGGGCGACACGGTCACGGCGACGGTGCCGACGTACCGCGGCGAGGGGCGGACCTTCCTCTGACCGAGCCTCTCACCGGGCCTTGGACCGAGCGGTCACTGCTCCGGACGGTCACTGCCCGGTGCCGATGCTGCTGCCCACGCCCCCGCCCGTCCCCGAGCCGTCGACCGAGCGGATCCCCTGGGTGATCCGGTCCATGTCGGCGAGCGGCGGCCCGTCGGGACCGGCCTGGAAGACGAAGCGGACGAGCACGGGCGCCTGCGAGCCCGTACTGGACGGGAAGGCCATCGACTCGACGTAACCCCCGGACCCCTTCGTGGTGTTGACACGCCAGCGCACGAAGTACCCGGCGCGGCCCGCGACCGCGACCTGCCCGGACTTCACCACCTGGTGGGAGGTGATGTCGCCGTAGGGCCGCGCGCCCAACCCGTTGGGGCCGTACGCCACGTCCGCCGCCTCCTTGATGTCGTCCTTGACGAGGTTCTCCAGGGACGTGCCGGTGGCGCCCGTACGCGAGTACACCAGGCCGTGGTAGCAGAGACCGGGGTCGCCGGGGCAGTCGAACCTCTCCGGGTCCGTGGTCAGCACGGTGGTGTCGTCCAGGGGTTCGTCGGGGAGGCCCCAGCCCTTGAGCACGGGGTAGGTGACACCGTTGAGTTGGTCCACGACGACATGCGGATCCCCGCTGCCGGAGGGGGACGGGGACGGCGAGTCCGTGGTGTCGGTGGGGGTCGGCGGCGTGGGCGTGGGCGAGGACGCGGCATGCGCGTCATCTCCTCCGCCGCGCCCGAGGACGACCGCGCCGACGACGACGCCCGCGACCAGGACGACACCGGCCGTGGCGAGCGCGATCACCTTCGTACGCCGGGAGTTGCCGCTCCCGGGGGGCGGCGGGGAGGCCAAGGGCTGCTCGGGTATCCGGGGCTGGCGTCGGTGGTCACTCCACGCCGCTCCGTCCCACCAGCGTTCGGTGAGCGGGTAGGAGGGGTCGCGGTACCAGCCGGGTGGGGGCGCACTGCTCACTCTGATCACTCTATGCGCTGCCGGGCGGGGTCCACCATCTCCCGGGCCACTGGGGGCGATTCGCCTGCACGGTCCACCATCTCGCCGGTCACCGGGGGCAGTTCGTACGCCCGGCACTACCCCCTGGTCAGCCCGAGCAGGTCGCGGCCCGGCCCCGTCGGACGGTGGCCCGTGCGCCACACCGCGCGCAGGGTCCGGTCCAGGCGTACGCCCGCGACGGGGATGCTCACCAGGCGGCGGGCCGACAACTCCTCCCCGACGGCGAGTTCGCTCAGCGCGGCCGGGCCCGCGCCGCTGACCGCCGAGGACTTGACCGCCGTGGTCGAGGACAGTTCGAGCAGGGGGCGGGCCAGACCGCCGAGGGCCGTGTCCAGGACCTGGCGGGTGCCCGAGCCCTCCTCGCGCAGGATCAGCGGGGTCGACGCCAACTCCTCGGCCGACAGCGGGGTACGGCGGCGCGCCCAGGGGTGCCCCGGCGCGGTCACCACGACCAGCCGGTCATGGCCGACGACGGCCGAGTCGAAGCCCGGCGGCACGGTCAGCCCCTCCACGAACCCGAGGTCCGCCTCACCGGCGAGCAGCCGCTCGGCGACCGTCGCCGAGTTCCCCGCCAGCAGCGACACCGCCGTATCGGGCCGCTCGGCGCGCAGCGCCATCAGCCAGCCCGGCAGCAGATACTCGGCGATCGTCATGCTCGCGGCCACCCGCAGCCGGGAGTCCCGTCGCCCCCGGAGCGCCTGCGCCCCCGCGTCGAACGCCTCCGCCGCCTCCACGATCCGCCGCGCCCAGTCGGTGACCAGTGCCCCCGCGTCGGTCAGCCGCGAACCCCGTGGCGAGCGCTCCACCAGTGCCACGCCGAGCTGCCGCTCCATGGACCGGATCCGGCTGCTCACCGCGGGCTGGGTGATCCCCAGCTCCCGCGCGGCCCGCCCGAAGCTGCCGAGCCGCGCCACGGCCAGCAGCAGTTCCAGCGCGCCCAGGTCCGGGACCCGGTGCGCCAGACCGGCCATCGGCGGCCCGCCGTCACCACCACCGGCCACCGGCGGCCTGCCGTCACCACCCTCGCTCATAAGCCCAGGTTATGCCCTCATAGAGCCATACCCTCTGGTGAGGAACCCGGCCCGACGTGAGCGTGTCCGTATGGTCGCCACAGTCGAGCCCCTCGCCCCGCCCGCCCGCCGTCCACGCGCCGCCGCCGTACGGCATCTCGGACCGAACTGGTACGCCGCCGTGATGGGCACCGCGATCGTGGCCACGGCCGGTGTCAATCTCCCCGGCGCCGCGCATCTGCCCGGCCTGCGGACGGCCGCCGCGGCCGTCTGGGCGCTGTCCGCGGCGCTGCTCGTCACGCTGCTCACCGCCCGGACCCTGCACTGGGTCCACCATCGCGACCAGGCCCGCGCTCATCTCCTCGATCCCGCGACGGCCCCGTTCTACGGCTGTCCGGCCATGGCCCTGCTGGCCGTCGGCGGCGGCACCATGGCGGTCGGCCGGGACTGGATCGGTGCGGGCCCGGCCGTCGCCGTGGACACCGTGCTGTTCACAGCCGGTACGGCGCTGGGTCTCGTCGCCGCCGTCGCCGTCCCGTATCTGATGGTCGCCCGGCACCGCATCGAGCCGGACCAGGCCTCCCCCGTGTGGCTGCTGCCGCTGGTCGCCCCCATGGTCTCCGCGGCCCTGGGCCCGCTGCTGGTGCCGCATCTGCCCGCCGGTCAGCCCCGGCAGACCCTGCTGCTCGCGTGCCTCGCGATGTTCGGCCTGAGCCTGCTGGCCACGCTGGTGACGCTGCCGCTGGTCCTCGGGCGGCTGATCACCGCAGGCCCGCTGCCGCTCGCGCTGACCCCGACCCTGTTCCTGGTCCTCGGCCCGCTCGGCCAGTCCACCACCGCCGTCGGCGCGATCGCGACCGCCGCCCCGGATGTCGTACCGGCCCCCTATGCCGGTGGCCTCGGCGTCCTCGCCCTCCTCTACGGCGTCCCCGTGACGGGCTTCGCCCTGCTGTGGCTGGGCCTGGCCGTCGCGCTGGTGGTACGCGCCCGGCGGCAGGGCATGGGGTTCGCGATGACCTGGTGGGCGTTCACGTTCCCGGTCGGCACCTGTGTGACCGGCGCGGAGACACTGGCCCGGCGCACCGGGCTCGCCGCCTTCGACGCACTCGCCGTCGGCCTGTATCTGCTGCTCCTCACCGCCTGGGCCGTCGCCGCGGTCCACACCGGCCGGGGCGTCGTCGGAGGCAAGCTCCTTGCGGCACCTCGCCACTGACGTACGCGGACGCTGACGTACGTGGGACACGCGCACGGATACGGACACCGGCGCGGGCAGACACGCACGCGGACACTTCGTCACCGCTCCCCCGATCGGGTCAGCGGCGGCCCATCGGCTCAGCGGCGGCGCGGGCGGTCCTCGATCGCCTCGATATGGTCGGCGACCGCGACCACGATCACGCGGGTGTCCGGCACGGTCGCCCGCCAGCGATGCCGCACTCCCCCGCTGAGATACAGCGTGTCGCCGCGCCCCAGCCGATGCGCGCGGCCCTCCGCCTCGACCTCGACGGCGCCGTCGACGACGTACATCAACTCGTCGTTGCGGTGCTGGAATTCGCGTCGCTCGTCATGATCCCCGATGAACTCCATCGCGTGCAGTTGATGGTGTCCGCGCACCAGCGGGCGCAGCCGCGCCTGTCCCGGCTCGAGCGCCTCGTCGTCGGCGCGCAGGACGTCCACACTGCACGCCGGGTCGGCCGCGGCGAGCAGGTCGGGGGCGGTGGTGTCGAGGGCGTCGGCGATCCGCTCCAGGGAGGGCTTGCTGGGGCGCGCCCGCTCGTTCTCGACCTGACTCAGGAAGGGGACCGACAGTCCGCTGCGCTCGGACACGACGGCGAGGGTGAGCTCCAGTGCCCGGCGGCGGCGCCGGATGGCCGCGCCGACCCGAAGGGGCTGTTCCTTGTGGTCGCCCATCGCTCCCGCTCCCTCCCACCCTCGTCGGTCCAAGGTGCGCTCTCTGCACCCTACGCATGTTCGGCAAACCGTTTCATGCGCCCGTCACATCACCGCCCCGTATCAGAGTGGCGAAGGTCACAGTTCGCGCCACCGGACAGGCAGCCCCACCACCTCTTGAGCGCCGCCCCTGTCGCCGACGAAAGGGCTGGTCAGCACTGCCGTGTGACCTGTGGGGCATGCTCTCGCGGCAGCGCGCGGCGGCAGGCCCCGCGGGGCCTCCCGTCGGCGTCCCGGTACCCAGGAGCGGGGGCGGGCACACCTCCGGAGCAGCGCACCCTGCCGACGACCAGCACCGAACAAGCATTCGGTACCGGCGGCGGCAGGGTGCGTGGAAGAGGGCGGACGGGGTTGACCGGATCCGTCCTGTGACCAGCGGCGCGGTGGCTACTGCGGAGTCATCCGCTCCACCATGTCCGGGTGCTCCTCCAGCCAGGCGGCCACGGCGTCCTTCTCATGGCCGTGCCCCCGCTTCTTGATCTCGGCCTCCAGGCTGCCGAGCTCCTTCTCGCTCATCGTGAAGTTCTTGATCCACTCGGTGAGCTGCGGGTACCGCTTCGGGAAGGCGCTGCTGGAGATGGTGCGGATCGTGTTGCCCTCGCCGAAGAGCTTCTTGTCGTCCTTCAGCTTGGTGAGCTGGTACTCGCTGTAGGCCCAGTGCGGCGACCACAGCACGACGGCGACGGGCTTCTTCTTGGCGTAGGCGCGCTTCAGCTCGGCCAGCATCGCGGGCGTGGAGCCGTCGACGACCTTGTACTCCTTGTCCAGGCCGTAGCCGGGCAGGACCTTGTCCTTGAGCAGGGTCATCTCCCCGGTGCCCGGCTCGATACCGATGATCCGGCCGCCGAAGGTCTTCGCCTTGCCCTTGAGGTCCTCCAGGGACTTGACGTCCTTCACGTACGAGGGGACCGCGACCTCCAGCGAGGTCGGCTGGTACCAGGTGCCCAGGTCCTTGAGGTGAGCCTTGCTCTTGTCCCAGTAGTTCTTCTGCGCGTACGGCAGCCACGCGTCGAAGTTGAGGTCGAGGTCACCACCGGCCAGGCCCGTGTAGACGGGGCCGACGTCCATCTGCTTCAGGTTCAGCTTGTAGCCGCGCCGCTCCAGGACGTTCTTCCACAGATAGGTGACGGCCACGTCCTCGTCCCAGGGGAACCAGGCGACGTTCACCGGACGCTTGGCCTCGGCCGGAGTGGCGGCGGTCTGCTGGACCGGGGCGAGCTTGTCGACGAGGCCGGGGTTCTTGGCCAGCCAGACGCGCACGGCCTCCTGCTGCTTGCCCTTACCGGCCTTGTTGATCTCGGCCTCCAGGCTGGTGAGCTGCTTCTCCTCCAGCCGGAAGTCCTTCAGCCACGTGCCGACCACGGGGTTGTCCTTGGCGAACCCCTTGCGGGAGAGGGTGTGCACGCCGTCGCCCTTGCCCCAGGCGCCCTTGGGGTCCTTGAGCTTCTTCAGGTCGAAGTCGTTGTACGCCCAGTGCGGCGACCAGAGCGTCACGACGACGGGCTTCTTCTTGGCGTAGGCGCGCTTCAGCTCGGCCAGCATCGCGGGCGTGGAGCTGTCGACGACCTTGTACTCCTTGTCCAGGCCGTACTCCTTGAGGACCTTGCTCTTGAGCAGGGCCATCTCACCGGCGCTGGACTCGATGCCGGTGATCTTCCCGCCGAACAGGTCGGCCTTGCCCTTGAGGTCCTCCAGCGAGTCGATGCCCTTCATGTACGAGGGCACGCTCAGCTCCAGCGACGTCGGGCCGTACCAGGAACCCAGGTCGTCGAGCTGATTGCCGTACTTCTTCCAGTACTGCTCGTGGGTGACGGGCAGCCAGGAGTCCGTCTCGAAGTCGATGTCGCCCCGGGCGAGCGAGGTGTAGAGCGCCCCGGCGTCGAGCTGCTTGGCGTCGACCTTGTATCCGCGCTGCTCCAGGATCTCCTTCCACAGGAAGGTGGAGGCGACGCCCTCGTCCCACGGGATGTAGCCGATGCTGATGCGCTTGCCCTGGCCGACGTTGTTCGCGTCGTCAGCGGTGGCGGTCGTGGCGCCGCCGCCGAAGACACCCATGCCGCCCGCGACGAGCGCGAGCACGACGACACCGATCACGGCCACGGCGGGCCGGGGACGGTAGGACCAGATCTTCAGGCCCTGCGCGGCGCGCAGCCGGGCTGCGGCGCGACGGCCGAGCGGGGAGACCTGGGTGCCGAGGGCGCTGGTCATCCGGTCCAGGTAGATCGCCAGGATGACGATGGCGATACCGGCTTCGGAGCCGAGGCCCACATCGAGCTGGCCGATGGCCTCGTTGACGTCGCCGCCGAGGCCGCCGGTGCCCACCATGCCCGCGATCGCGGCCATGGACAGACCCAGCATGATGACCTGGTTGACACCGGCCATGACGGTGGGCAGGGCGAGCGGGAGCTGGACGCGCAGCAGCGTGTTGCGCGGGGTGGTGCCGAACGCCTCGGCGGCCTCGACGAGTTCCTTGTCGACCTGGCGGATGCCCAGCTCGGTCATGCGGACGCCGGGCGCGAGGGCGAAGATCAGGGTGGCCACGATGCCCGCGGGGGCGCCGGTGCCGAAGAACAGGATCGCCGGGATGAGGTAGATCATCGCGGGCAGCGTCTGCATGAAGTCGAGGACCGGCCGGACCACTCCGCTCACGCGGCTGGAGCGCGCCGCCCAGATGCCCACGGGCACGGAGATGACCAGCGCGATGATCGTCGCCACCAGGACGAGCGAGAGGGTGACCATCGCGTTCTCCCACAGACCGAGGGAGTCGATGAACGCGAAGCCCAGGAAGGCGAGGACACCGGCGGACGTGCCGCGCAGCCAGAACGCGATCACCGCGAAGATGCCAGCGAGCAGCAGCGGCTGCGGGGCCTGCAGCACGGTGTCGATGCCGTCGTAGGTGCCCTGGAAGACGGTCTTGCAGAGGTCGAACAGCCAGGCCATGTGGTTGGTCAGCCAGTCGACCGCGGAGTTGATCCAGTCACCGAACGGAACTCTAGGCATGGGCGATCACCTGCCCGTCGCGCGGGGCGTCGCAGGGGACGGCATCGCTGGCCCCGTCGGCGAGGAAGTCGAGGACGCGCTGGCGGGGTACGACGCCCACCAGTTCGCGCTGCTCGTCGAGGACGGCCACCGGGTGCGTGAGGCGGGCGCTGAGCGCGCACAGCTCCACGAACGGCGTGCCGGGCGTCGCGGTCTCACAGCCGCAGTCCGCCTCGTCGCCGCGCACGGCGGTGTCCATGACGGCGCCCGCGGTCAGCACGCGCGAGCGGTCGACGTCCTGGGTGAAGGAGGCCACGTAGTCGTCGGCGGGGCGCATCAGGATGTCCTCGGCGCTGCCGATCTGCACGATGCGGCCGTCGCGCATCACCGCGATGCTGTCGCCAAGACGCATGGCCTCGTTGAGGTCGTGCGTGATGAACACGATCGTCTTCTTCAGGGTCTTCTGGAGCTCCAGAAGCTGGTCCTGCATATCGCGGCGGATCAGCGGGTCCAGCGCGCTGAAGGACTCGTCCATCAGCAGCAGGTCGGCGTCCGTGGCCAGCGCCCGCGCGAGGCCCACGCGCTGCTGCATACCGCCGGACAGCTCGTCGGGCCAGGACTTCTCCCACCCGGCCAGGCCGCACAGGGCGAGCGCCTCGTCGGCGCGCTTCTCGCGCTCGGCGCGGGGCACGCCCTGCACTTCCAGGCCGTAGGCGGCGTTCTCTCGAACGCTGCGGTGCGGGAAGAGAGCGAAGTGCTGGAAGACCATGCTGATCTTCCGGGACCGGACCGCGCGCAGATCGGCGGCGCCGAGTTCGGTGAGGTCCTGGCCGTCGAAGCGCACGTGCCCCGCGGTCGGCTCCAGCAGACCGTTGAGCATGCGCAACAGCGTCGACTTACCCGAGCCGGACAGGCCCATGACGACGAAGATCTGGCCTGGCTCCACCGTGAAGGACGCGTCGATCACGGCGGCGGTGGTGCCGTCAGCGCGCAGTTCCTCCCGGTCCGCTCCTTGCCGGAGCCGTTCCACCGCCTCGTTCTGTCGTCTGCCGAACACCTTGTACAGATGTTCGGCTTCAAGCCTGGATGACACAGGTACCTCTCGATCGGAAGCCTCCGAGCCGCTGCAAACGGTTGACATTGCAACTGGCATCACTTCGAGGCGCGCCTGCCCGGAGTCGGGCAGGGCAAACCTTCCGTGGCCCAGTTCACAGACACTTCACGCAGGTCACAGGCTCGACTACGCTGCGCGGCCGATCCGCTGTCAGTGCCGTACGGCATGATGCGAAGCGTGACCCGACGCCTGATGCTCCTCGACACCGCCTCGCTGTACTTCCGCGCCTACTACGGCGTCCCGGACTCCGTACGCGCCCCGGACGGCACCCCCGTGAACGCCGTGCGCGGGCTGCTCGAGTTCATCGAACGCCTGGTCCGCGACCACCGCCCGGACGACCTGGTGGCCTGCATGGACGCGGACTGGCGCCCGCACTGGCGCGTCGAACTGATCCCCACCTACAAGGCGCACCGCGTGGCCGAGGCGCACGAGCCGGGCCCCGACGAGGAAGAGGTGCCCGACACCCTGACGCCGCAGGTCCCGGTCATCGAGGAGGTCCTGGACGCGCTCGGCATCGCGCGCGTGGGCGTCGCGCGGTACGAGGCGGACGACGTGATCGGCACGTTCACCGCGCGCGCCGAGGGCCCGGTCGACATCGTCACCGGCGACCGCGACCTGTACCAACTGGTCGACGACGCCCGCGGGGTGCGCGTGCTCTACCCGCTCAAGGGGGTCGGCACGCTCCGGCTCACCGACGAGGCGGTGCTGCGCGAGAAGTACGGCGTCGACGGCCGGGGGTACGCGGACCTGGCGCTGCTGCGCGGCGACCCGAGCGACGGCCTGCCGGGCGTGCCGGGCATCGGGGAGAAGACGGCCGCGAAGCTGCTCGCCGAGTTCGGCGACCTGGCGGGCATCATGGCCGCCGTCGACGATCCCGCGGCCAAGCTCACCCCCGCGCAGCGCAAGCGGCTCGACGAGGCGCGCGCGTATGTGAGCGTCGCCCCCGAGGTCGTACGGGTCGCCCGCGACGTCCCCCTGCCGGATGTCGATACGGCGCTGCCGCGCACCCCGCGCGACCCGGCCGCACTGGAGGCGCTGGGGGACCGCTGGGGCCTGGGCGGATCGCTGCGGCGGCTGCTGAGCACGCTGGCCGTGTGACCGCGCGGACCACCCACCGCTCATGCTGTCGTCAACAGGCTGCCGTGGCCGGATCAAGCTGCTAACTTAGGTAAACCTCACCATGCACAGGGAGGTCGACATGGCAGAGCGCCCGGCAGGCAGGGCACGCAGGACGCACTCCGCGCAGGTGATCCGCACGGAGCGGCTGACCCCGCACATGCAGCGCGTGGTGCTCGGCGGTGAGGGACTGGCCGACTTCCGGGCGGAGACCTGCACCGACCACTATGTGAAGCTGCTGTTCCCGGCCGCAGGCGTCGCCTACCCCGAGCCGTTCGACCTCCAGCGCATCCGCGAGGAGTTCCCGCGCGAGCAGTGGCCGACGACCCGGACGTACACGGTGCGCGCCTTCGACCCCGTCCACCGCGAGCTGACGCTGGACTTCGTGATCCATGGCGACGAGGGCCTCGCCGGACCCTGGGCGCTGCGCGTCCGGCCCGGCGAGACCGTGCGCTTCATGGGCCCCGGTGGCGCCTACGCGCCGGACCCGAGCGCCGACTGGCATCTGCTCGCCGGGGACGAGAGCGCGCTGCCCGCGATCGCGGCGGCCCTGGAGGCGCTGCCCGACGGCGCCGTGGCCCACGCCTTCGTCGAGGTCGCCTCCGCCGCGGAGGAGCAGAAGATCGACTCCGGCACGGAGGTCGTCTGGCTGCACCGCGGCGACCGGCCGGTCGGCGAGGCCCTGGTGGAGGCGGTCCGCGCCCTGGAGTTCCCCGAGGGCAGGATGCACGCGTTCGTCCACGGCGAGGCAGGCTTCGTCAAGGACCTGCGGCGGCTGCTGCGCGTCGAGCGCCAGATCCCCCGCGAGCATCTCTCGATCTCCGGCTACTGGCGCCTCGGCCACAACGAGGACGGCTGGCAGTCCTCGAAGCGCGAGTGGAACGCACGCGTGGAGGCGGAGCAGGAGGGCACGCCCGCCGCGTAGCCGCTGTCGTTCAGGCGATCCGCGCGTGCAGGTGCATGTCATGCCAGCCGTCGGGGTGGAGGAGGGCGCTGCGCTTGGTGCCCTCCAGAGCGAAGCCCGTCTTCTCGGCGACACGGCACGACGCCTCGTTGTGCACGGCGTGCGTCAGCTCCAGGCGGTGGAAGCCGATGCTCTCGAACGCCCAGCGGGTCAGGGCGGTCACCGCACGCGGGGCGATCCCCCGGCCGCGCGCCGCGGACGCGGTCCAGTACGCGACCTCGGCGGTCCCCTCGGGCAGGGCGACATGGCGCAGGGCCGCGCGCCCGAGCAACTGGTCCGTGGCCTCGCCCGCGACCGCCCAGTAGGCGTTGGCCTCCCCCTCCCATGCGGCCCGCCAGCCCTCGATCATGCCGAGGGCCTCCGCCACCGACTCGCTCGCGTAGTGGTGCCACCGACGCATCAGCGGGTCCTGGAACACCTCGTGGACGGCCGGGGCGTCCTCGTCCTTCCACGGGCGGAGCACCAGACCACCCTCGGCGGGGATCACGGGCTGCGGTTGCCGGGCAAGGGAGCCGGGCGTGACGACATCGCTGATCAGAAGAGGCATGCCGCGCATGATCCCAGGTGCCCGTGGCCACCCGGCAACCGGTTATCGGCCCCCGTCCGCCTCGTACGCTGGAGCCCCATGAGACGACGCCCCCGTATCCCGCTCTCTCCCCTGCCGCAGCGCGACGGGGTCGACCCCGTGCGGGTGCGGCTGCCGTTCACCGAGGGCTGGGCCACCGTGCGCGACCATCTCGTGGCGCGGCTCGCGGCCGGGCCCGGGGTGATCGACACGATGATCGACGCCGGGCAGATCGTCGGCGCCGACGGGCGGCCCCTCACGCGCGACGCCGCGTACGTACCGGGCCTGTACGTCTGGTTCCATCGCGAACTGCCCGCCGAGGAGCGCGTGCCCTACCCGGTCGAGGTGGTGTACCGCGACGAGCACATCGTCGTCGCCGACAAGCCGCACTTCCTCGCCACCACCCCGCGCGGCAGCCATGTCGCCGAGACCGCTCTGGCCCGGCTGCGCCGCGACCTCGGCATCCCCTCGCTGACCGCCGCCCACCGGCTGGACCGGCTCACCGCCGGGCTCGTGCTGTTCACCGTACGACCCGAGGAACGCGGCGCCTACCAGTCGCTGTTCCGCGACAAGCGGGTCACCAAGGAGTACGAGGCCGTCGCCGCGTACGACCCCGCGGTGGACCTGCCGCGCACCGTACGCAGCCGGATCGTGAAGGAGCGCGGGGTCCTGACGGCCCACGAGGTGGCGGGCGAGCCCAATGCGGTCAGCCGCGTCGAACTCCTGGAGCACCACGAGGGCCGCGGTCGCTACCGGCTGCTCCCGCGCACCGGGCAGACCCATCAACTGCGCGTCCATATGAACGCGTTGGGGCTGCCGATCCTCGGCGACCGGCTCTATCCGGTGGTGGCCGCCGCCGGACCGGCCGGTGACTTCGGGCGCCCGCTCCAACTGCTGGCGCGGGCACTGGAGTTCACCGACCCGGTCACGGGCCGCGCCCACCGCTTCGTCAGCGGGCGCGCCCTCGCGGCCTGGTCGGCCTACGACGCGTGGGCCGGTGAGGGCGCTCACCGGCCCGGCGGGACTCAGCCCACCGACGAGTAGGCCACCACCCCGCGCAGCAGACCGTCGACCGCCTTGCGGGCACTCTTCGCGACCGTCGACCCCTCGGTGGGGGCGGCGGCAGCGATCTGGCCGAGGACGTCGATGATCTGCTTGCACCAGCGGACGAAGTCACCGGCCGGCATCTCCGTCTCCCGCAGCACCTCGTCCAGGCCCTTGCCACTGGCCCACATGTACGCGGCCCAGGCGAAGCCCAGATCCGGCTCGCGCTGGCCCACGCCCTCGGTCTGCCGGATACGGAAGTCCTCCTCCAGGGCGTCGAGCCGACCCCAGATGCGCACCATGTCGCCGAGGGCGGCCTTGGCCTTGCCCGACGGCACCTTCGGCTCCATCGCGTCGTCGACGGCCCGCGCCTCGTACACCAACGCCGAGGCGCACGCGGCCAGTTCGGCCGGGCCGAGGCCCTCCCAGACGCCTTCGCGCAGGCACTCACTGGCCAGCAGATCCAGCTCTCCGTACAACCGCGCCAGCCGCTTGCCGTGCTCCGTCACCTCGTCGCCGCGCAGATAGTCCAGCTCCGTGAGCAGCGCCACGATGCGGTCGAAGGTGCGGGCGATGGTGTTCGTACGGCCCTCGATACGGCGCTCCAACTGCGAGGTGTCCCGCAGCAGGCGGTGGTAGCGCTCGGACCAACGGGCGTGGTCCTCGCGGTCGTCGCACCCATGGCACGGGTGGGCGCGCAGGGCCGTACGCAGCCGGGCGATCTCCCGGTCGTCGGCGGCCCCCGACCGCTTCTTGCGGTGCCGGTCGTGCGGGATGTGCCCGGCCTTCGTACGCAGCGCGGAGGCGAGGTCGCGGCGGGACTGCGGCGAGCGCGGGTTGAACGACTTGGGGATGCGCATCCGCTCCAGCGCCTCGACGGGCACCGGGAAGTCGATCGGCGCCAGCCGCTTGACCTGCCGCTCCGCGGTCAGGACCAGCGGGCGCGGGCCGTCGTGGTGATCGAAGCCGCGGTGACCGCCCGCCCGGCCCGCGGGCACCCCGGGGTCGAGGACGAGGGCCAGCCCCGCGTACTTGCCCGTGGGGACGTGGATGACGTCACCGGCCCTGAGCTTCTCCAGGGCGACGGCGGCCTCGGCGCGGCGCTGCGCCGCACCCTGGCGGGCCAGGTCCGTCTCGCGGTCCTTCAGCTCGCGACGCAGCCGGGCGTACTCCTCGAAGTCGCCGAGGTGGCAGGTCATGGCCTCCTTGTAGCCGGACAGGCCCTCTTCGTTGCGCTGGACCTGCCGCGAGATCCCGACGACCGACTTGTCGGCCTGGAACTGGGCGAAGGAGGTCTCGAGCAGCTCACGCGAGCGATGCCGCCCGAACTGCTCCACGAGGTTGACCGCCATGTTGTACGACGGCTTGAAGCTGGAGCGCAGCGGGTACGTACGCGTGCCCGCGAGGCCCGCGAGATGCTCGGGGTTCGTACCGCGCTGCCACAGCACGACCGCATGGCCCTCGACGTCGATGCCGCGGCGGCCGGCGCGGCCGGTCAACTGGGTGTACTCGCCGGGGGTGATGTCGGCGTGCTGCTCGCCGTTCCACTTGACGAGCTTCTCCAACACCACCGACCGGGCGGGCATGTTGATGCCCAGCGCAAGGGTCTCGGTGGCGAACACGGCCTTCACCAGGCCGCGGACGAACAGTTCCTCGACGACCTCCTTGAACGTGGGCAGCATGCCCGCATGGTGGGCCGCGATGCCGCGCTCCAGGCCTTCCAGCCACTCGTAGTAGCCGAGGACGTGCAGATCCTCGGTGGGGATGGCGGCCGTACGCTCCTCGACCAGGGCGCGCACCCGGTCCCGCGCGTCCTCGTCGTTGAGCCGCAGGCCCGCGTACAGGCACTGCTGGACGGCGGCCTCGCAGGCGGCCCGGCTGAAGATGAACGTGATCGCGGGCAGCAGGCCCTCGACGTCGAGCCGCTCGATGACCTCGGGTCTGCCCGGCGTCCACACCCGGGAACGCTGGCGGCGCTCCCGCTCGCGGTCGGCCTCGCGCATCGCGCGGCCCCGTCTGCGGTCCGGGTACGAGGGGCGGCTGGCCTCCATGCGGGCCAGCCGGGTCAGGTCGGGGTTGACCGCCTTGCGGTTGCCCTCGCCCTCCTCGAAGAGGTCGTACATCCGGCGCCCGGCCAGGACGTGCTGGAACAGCGGCACGGGACGGTGCTCGGAGACGATCACCTCCGTGTCCCCGCGGACGGTGTCGAGCCAGTCGCCGAACTCCTCCGCGTTGGACACGGTCGCCGACAGGGACACCAGCGTCACCGACGCGGGCAGATGAATGATCACTTCCTCCCAGACTGCGCCGCGGAAGCGGTCGGAGAGGTAGTGCACCTCGTCCATGACCACATAGCCGAGGCCGAGGAGGGTCTGGGAGCCCGCGTACAGCATGTTCCGCAGGACCTCGGTGGTCATCACGACCACCGGGGCGTCGGCGTTGATGCTGTTGTCGCCGGTGAGCAGACCGACCTTCGCGGCGCCGTAACGGCGGCACAGGTCGGAGTACTTCTGGTTCGACAGCGCCTTGATCGGTGTCGTGTAGAAGCACTTCTTGCCCTGCTGCAGGGCGAGGTGGACGGCGAACTCGCCGACGATCGTCTTGCCGGAGCCGGTGGGCGCGGCCACCAGTACGCCCTTCCCCGCTTCGAGTGCCTGGCAGGCCTCGATCTGGAAGGGGTCGAGGCCGAAGTCGTACATCTCGCGGAAGGAGGCGAGCGCGGTGGCCTGCTCGACAGCGCGCTTGCGCGCCGCCGCGTACCGCTCGGCCGGTGAGAGGTCCTCTGTCATCGTGCTTTCGAGCGTACCGGGCCGCACTGACAACAGGACGATCATTATCCGCACCCCCGCCGGACCGCAACGAGACGGACGGATGGATGGCTGGACGGATGGATGGACGGCAACGAGAGGTGGCCGCGCCCCTGGGGAACACGACCACCTCTCGTTGTCTCTACGACCTCACGGCCCGGACCGTCGTCAGGTCACGTCGTCATAGCCGTTCACATGGTCCGGCGGCGGCAGCTCGGAGGCGCGGCTCGCGCTCACCGCCTCGACCTCACCGATCTCCTCGGGCGTGAGGTCCAGCTCGGAGGCCTCGTCGTCCGACGGCCCCTGTGCCTCGCGCCGGGCCCGGCGGCGGTCGTTGAGCAGCGAGAAGCCCACCGCCACGAAGAACAGCCCCCAGATCGGCGCCGCCAGCGCCAGCATCGACATCGGGTCGGCGCCGGGCGTCGCCACGGCCGCGAAGGCGGCGATGCCGACGACCATGCCGCGCCACCAGCCGAGCATGCGGCGTCCGGACAGGATCCCGGTGAGGTTGAGCATGATCAGCAGCAGCGGCATCTCGAAGGAGAGGCCGAAGACCACCACCATGCGCGTGACCAGGTCGAGGATCTTGTCCAGCTCGAGCAGGTTCTCCGCACCCTGGGGCGTGAGGTCGATCATGACCTTCGCCGTGGTGGGCAGCACGTTGTAGGCGAGATAGCCGCCGCCGAGGAAGAGCGGGAAGCCGGCCGCGACGAACGCGTACGCGTACTTCTTCTCGTTACGGTGCAGACCCGGCGCGACGAACGCCCAGAGCTGGTACAGCCAGATCGGTGCCGACACCACCACACCCGCGGTCAGCGAGGCCTTCAGCGCCAGCGTGAAGGGCGTCAGCAGGCCGGTGACCGTGACGTGCGCGCAGTGCCCTTCCTTCTTCTTCGCCAGTTCCCCGAAGGACTGCGCACAGCCGACCGCGTCCAGCAGCGGCTTGGTGATGAAGTTGATGATGTGCTGGTAGAAGAAGGCGGCCACGATCGTGACGACGAGGATCGCCAGCACGGCCTTCGCGAGCCGGTTGCGCAGCTCACGCAGATGATCCACGAGCGGCATACGCCCCTCGGGGTCTCTCTCCTTCTTGCGGGCAGACTTGGGCAACCCACATCCTCATCTCGTGCAGCGGCCCGGAGATGCCCCGGGTCCTCGCGTCAGCGCTGGGTCTTGTCCGTCTGCTCGTTGACCGGCCGGGAGCTGGTCACGTCGCCCGGGGAGGCCTGGATCGTGCGCTGGGCCTGCGCCTGCTCGTCGGCCGGAGCGGACGCGGCGGACTTGGCCTCGTCCTTCATCGCCTTGGCCTCGCTCTTGAGGATCCGCGCGGACTTGCCGAGCGATCGAGCCATGTCCGGAAGCTTCTTCGAGCCGAACACGAGGACGATCACCAGAACCAGGAGCACCAGGTGCCACGGCTCAAGTGCGTTGCGGAACATAAGTCTTCACCTTCTCACTGAGGCGGGGCGGCGGGCCATGTCTGACCGATCGGACGGCTGTCTGACCATCGTGTTGGCCATCGTGCTGGCAGCGATGGTAACGCCCGGGGATGAATGCGAAACAATCCCTGCGCGAACTGCTGCCCCGCGGACCGCGCCTTCTTTCCGGGCCGCGATCAGAAGCGTACCTGGCAGGCTCGGACAGAGGACAGGGCGAGGTTCCGCACATCACGCGACCGAGGGGCATACCGGGCAATTCGCTCGCATTCACAGCGATTCCACCGAACGGGCCGTCCGCACGGCCGCCCGCTCCAGATCCTCCGCGGCCCGATTGATCCGCCGGGCCGACTCCGAGACCTGCACCCCGAGGCGCCGCGCCTCCACGAAGACCCGCACGGCGAACACACCGAGCACAGCAAGACCCAGGAACCCCGCGGCAACCGCGAACATCGGCCAGAACATGCCCCGAGGTTAGACGGTCGAGTGGAGCCGCAGCGTCCTGACCCCACCGCCCGTGAGCAGCTCCACGATCCGCTCACCGGCCGGCTTGCGCACCACGGCACCGCACTCGGGGCACGTGAAGGAGTAGAACGTCGTCCGGCTGCTCGCCCCGATGGCCAGCCGCAGCGCGCTCGCCCCCAGCTCGAAACGGGCCCGGCAGTCGGGACAGCCCGCCCGGAACACCACCGGGACCACATTGCGCATCCCGGCGAACGCCGTCGCCACCGACATCTCCTGCACCCCGGCCGCCACCGACTCGCTCACAGCCCCCGCTCCCGCCCGTCCCCGGACTCCACAGCAGACCCCGCGGCCTCCAGCTCCTCGTACGCCGCCAAGGCCTCGGCCGCCGCACGCCGGGCACTGTCGGCCAGCTCACCCGGCGCGACGATCCGCCCGTCCCGGCCCAGCCGCAACGCCAGCCGCCGCAGCGAAGCCGGATCAGGGGTCCGCAAGGTGATCCGCAAGCCACCGTCCGGCAACTCGTCCGCACTGTCATGCGGGTAGTACTCGGCGACCCAGCGCCCGGCCGGACCGACCTCGACCACCACCTCGGGATCCTCCGCCGCGGGCTGGACCAGCCCCTCGGACAGATCCCGCAGCTCGACCTCCGGCGGCGCCGACGGCTCCTCCAGCACCCGGATCTCGGCGACCCGGTCCAGCCGGAACGTACGGCGCGCCTCGGACCGGCGGCACCACGCCTCCACATACGTGTGCCCGACGCTCACCAGACGGATCGGATCGATCTCCCGCTCCGTCACCTCGTCACGGGCCGGCGAGTAGTAGCGGATCCACAACCGGCGGCGCTCGGAGATCGCCCGGTCGACGTCCGCGAACACACCGCCCTCGGACTCGAAGCTCACCGAGAGACGAGAGCTGGCACCCGCCGCCTCCCCCGCAGCGGTCTCCACCTTCGCCGTGGCCCGCAGCAGCGCCTGCCGGTCACCCTCCCGCAGCCCCGGCAGCGTGGCCACCGCCCGCGCCGCCACCAGCAGCGCCGTGGCCTCATCGGCCGCCAGCCGCAACGGCTCGGCCGCGTCCGCGCCCAACGCGGCCGGGTTGTGCCACCAGATGTGCTCACCATCGGTGTCGATGTCCAGCAGATCCCCACCGCGGAAGCTCGTCCCGCACATGGGCAGCACATCGAGATCCGAGACCAGCTCGTCCTCACTGATCCCGAACGCCCGCGCCACATCCTCCACCCGCGCACCGGGGCGCTCCCGCAGATACGTCACCAAGGACAGCATCCGCCGGGTCTGATCGATGGCGTTCGCCGGCCTGGCCGGTCTACCTGCCACTGTCGTCCCTCTCCCGCTCAGCCCTTGGCCACGGCACGCAGCCGGTCCACCACGTCGGCACGCAGCTCCGCGGGCTCCAGCACCACCACATCGGGCCCGAACTCCACCAGCCAGGCATCCAGGCCGTGCCCGTACGGAATCTCCAACTCGTCCCAGCCGTCGCCCCGTTCCCGCACGGCCGTGGCCTTCGCCCGCAAGGGGTACCCCGCGCCCGTACGCAACCGGATCCGCGCCGAACGGTCCGCGCCCTCACCCGCCCAACCCGCGACGGTCTCACGGACCGTCACCACATCGGGCACCTCCGCCGTGAACTTCCCCGGACGCGTCCGCACCCGGCCGGTGATCCGCGAGAGCCGGAACACCCGCTCGGCACCGCGATCCCGGTCCCAGCCCGCCAGATACCAGTGGCCACGCCAGCACTCCAGCGCCCACGGCTCCACCTGCCGCGACTCAGGACGCGCGGCAGTCGCCTTGCGATAGTCGAAGACGACAGGACGACGGTCCCGGCACGCCAGCATCAACGGCTCGAACGCGACCTCGTGCACCGGGATACGCGGCTCCAGCGCACCGTGCGCCTCGTACGGATCGACATCCTCCGGCAGCCCCGCCGCACGCAGCTTCTGCAACGCGCCACTCGCGGCGCCCGCCAGCCGCGCCTGCTGCCACACCTTCGCGGCCAGCCCGAGAGCCGCCGCCTCCTCCGCGTCCAACGTGATCGGCGGAAGACGATTGCTGTCACGCCGCGCCAGATAGCCGACCTCGCCGTCCAGGTTCTCCACGGTCTCGATGACCAGACCCAGCTCGCGCAGATCGTCCTTGTCCCGCTCGAACATCCGATTGAACGAGTCATCGGACGCGGCGGCACCCTTCTCCGCCCCGAAGGCCTCCATATAGGCCTCGATGGACTCGCGCAGCTCGCGCTTGCTGAGCGGCCGACGCGTCCCGAGCAGACACAGCGCCAGGTTCATCAGCCGCTCGGCCTTGGCAATGGCCATCGACGCCCTTCGCCTTCCCTATGGTGCTTACGACCGATGACCGTACCCCCCACAGGTGTCGTGGCAAAAGCCGAGGGCCCATGCCCGGCCGGGCATGGGCCCCACACGATCGTCTCCGATCAGGCCTCTCGGACCGCTCAGACCGCGACCAGATCGCAGACGAAGATCAGCGTCTCGCCCGGCTTGATCCGGCCACCACCCGCGCCACGGTCACCGTAGGCGAGGTGCGCGGGAATGGTGAGCTGACGACGGCCACCCACCTTCATGCCCTGCACACCCTTGTCCCAGCCCTGGATGACCTGACCGACACCCAGCTGGAACTGCAGCGGCGTACCCCGGTTCCAGGACGCGTCGAACTCCTCACCCGTGGAGAACGCCACACCCACGTAGTGAACCGAGACGGTGTCACCCGCCTTGGCCACCGGGCCGTCCCCCTCCCAGATGTCCTTGATCTCGAGGTCGGCCGGGGGCTCGCCACCCGGGAAGTCGATCTCGGGCTTCTCGATGCTCACGTCAAAAGCTCCTGCGTGTTCGTGTTGTTCGTGTTGGGGCCACAGCGGCAACACCGACACTCTCACATCCCCGCAAGGGTTACATCTTCACCAGGAGCCCCACCGCCCCCACCCCCGCGAACGAACCGGCACGAGAAGGGCGCCGCACCACCGTACGACGCCCACCACGCGCTCCGGCCACGAAGGCCACGAACTCCCGCCTCACATCCCCGCGATCAACTTCTCCACCCGGTCGTCCACCGAACGGAACGGGTCCTTGCACAACACCGTGCGCTGCGCCTGGTCATTGAGCTTCAGATGCACCCAGTCGACCGTGAAATCACGCCGCTGCTCCTGCGCACGCCGAATGAAGTCACCACGCAACCGCGCCCGAGTCGTCTGCGGCGGAACCGACTTGCCCTCGAAGATCTTCACATCGTTGCAGATCCGAGCGGCCTGCCCCTTCTTCTCCAACAGGTAGTACAGCCCACGACGCCGATGAATGTCGTGGTAAGCGAGATCTATCTGCGCGACCCGCGGATGCGACATCGTCATGTTGTTCTTAGCCCGATACCGCTCGATGAGCTTGTACTTCATCACCCAGTCGATCTCGGTCGCCACCCGGTCCAGATCCTCGGACTCGATCGCCTCCAACGTGCGACCCCACAACTCCAGAACCCGCTCCACCGTGCCGGTACGAATACCCCGGCGCTCGCAGAAGTCCACCGCCTTCTCGTAGTACTCCCGCTGCACCTCCAACGCCGACGCCTCACGACCGCTCGCCAGCCGCACCTTGCGACGACCCGTGATGTCATGACTGACCTCGCGGATCGCCCGGATCGGGTTCTCCAGCGTCAGATCCCGCATCACCGTCCCCGCCTCGATCATCCGCAGCACCAGATCCGTCGCACCGACCTTGAGCAACATCGTCGTCTCCGACATGTTCGAGTCGCCCACGATCACATGCAGCCGGCGATAGCGCTCCGCGTCCGCATGCGGCTCATCGCGCGTGTTGATGATCGGCCGGGAGCGCGTCGTCGCCGAACTGACACCCTCCCAGATGTGCTCCGCCCGCTGACTGACGCAGTAGACGGCACCCCGCGGCGTCTGGAGCACCTTGCCCGCACCACACAGCAACTGCCGGGTGACCAGGAACGGAATCAGGATGTCCGCGAGCCGGGAGAACTCCCCATGACGAGCCACCAGATAGTTCTCGTGACACCCGTAGGAGTTGCCCGCCGAATCCGTGTTGTTCTTGAAGAGGTAGACGTCTCCCGCGATCCCCTCCTCATGCAGCCGACGCTCCGCGTCGACCAACAGCCCCTCGAGAATGCGCTCACCCGACTTGTCATGCGTGACAAGCTCCGTCACGTTGTCACACTCGGGTGTCGCGTATTCAGGATGCGAACCCACATCGAGATACAGACGGGCACCATTGCGCAGAAACACATTGCTGCTACGGCCCCATGACACGACACGGCGGAAGAGGTACCGCGCCACCTCGTCAGGCGACAGGCGGCGCTGTCCCCTGAACGTGCACGTGACGCCGTACTCGTTCTCCAGCCCGAAAATGCGGCGGTCCATGACTGAACATTACGCCCGATCTCCCGAGCTGAAACGGGGTTCGACAGCACGGTTCGGACCATTTTCCGAGGAAGCCGCAACCGCCCCCACCGCCACAGGAGCCCCCAGCACCCGCCCCGTGGCCAACAACACCACCAACGCCACCGCCCCCGCGGCACCCGGCACCGCGAAACCCCACACCGTGCCACCCCGCTCGATCACCGGCCCCGCCAGCCCCGTCCCCACCGACGCCCCCACCGTGAACGTCGTCACCAACCAGGAGAACGCCTCCGTGACCGTACCGCTCGGCGCATGCCGGTCCACGATGATGAACGCACACGCGATACACGGCGCCAGGAACACCCCCGCCACCACCGTGAGCACCACCATCGCCACCACCCCCGGCAACAGCATCAACGGCAGATAACACAACGCCAACAGCCCCACCAGCACCCGCAACCGCCGCTCCGGCACACCACTCCACCGCCGCGCCCCGTACACCGACCCACCGACCAGCGCACCCAACCCCAAGCCGGCCATCAGCCAGCCGTACACCGCGTTCCCGCCGTGGTCGTCGGCATACGCCACCGCCGACACCTCGATGGAACCGATCGCGATCCCGACGAACAGGAACGAGCCGAGCAGCACGAGCAGCCCCGGCGAACGCAACGCACCGAGCCAGTGCGCCTCACGCGGCGCCGAACGCCACGCCCGCGACGGCGGAGACAGCACCACGACGAGCGCGCCCAGCACCCCCACCGCATTGAGCGCGATCAGCGCGACCTGCGCGGACCACCAGGCCACGCACACCGTCACCAGCAGCGGGCCGAGGGTGAACATCACCTCCTGCGCCACCGCGTCCATCGCGTACGCCGTGTGCACCTGCTCCTCCCGGCGCAGCACCGCCGGCCACAGCGCACGCAGACCGCCCTCCAGCGGCGGCGTGAACAGCCCGGACACCACCATCGCCCCGTACGCCAGGGTCGGCGGCTCGATACCCGACAGAGCGAACACCGTCATCGCCAGCGCGGACACGATCGCCGCGGGCAACTGCACCCGCGGCTGACCGTGCAGATCCACCAACCGGCCCAGCAACGGCTGCCCCACCGCATTGGCCACCCCATACACCGCGGCCAGCGCCCCGGCCAGGCTGTAACTGCCCCCCTCCGCCCGGACGAACAGCACCACCGCGATCGCCGCGACGGCGTTCGGCAGCCGACCCACCAACGTCCCGACCAGCAGACGAGCCGCATGCCTCGCCCTGAGGATCTCCAGGTACCCGGCGGCCATACCCCATCCTTACGAAGTTTTACGTATAACCAACCCGCCATACGTACCATGAGCGCTAACCGCACGTCCAGACGAAAGAGCAGGTCAACCGTGGCACGAGGGACCACGCGACCCACCAGCCGCGACGTCGCCCAAGCCGTCGGCGTCTCCCAGGCCGCCGTCTCCCTGGTCCTCGGCGACAAATGGCGCGGACGCGTCTCCGAGACCACCGCCGAACGCGTCCGACAAGCCGCACAAGAACTCGGCTACCGCCCCAACCTCGCCGCACGCAACCTACGCCTCGGCCACACCCGCACCATCCTCCTCGTCGTACCCGCCCTGACCAGCGAATTCTTCGCAGGCGTCTACACCGGCGCCGCCACCGTCGCCGCCGAACACGGCTTCGGCGTCGTCCTCTACCCCTCCCCCGAAGGCATCGGCCCCGCCAAGAACCCCTTCCACTCCGCCCGCGCCGCACTCGACGGCATCATCGCCTCCTCCATGGCCGCGGACGCCCTCACCGCCCTCCGCGACGCCCCGCTCCCCCTCGTCATGCTCGACAGCGACCCCCACGCCACCCCCGGCGCCGCAACCGTCAACCTCGACATCCCCGACGGCATGCGACAGATCGCCCACCACCTCCTGGCCCTCGGCCACCGCCACTTCCTCCACCTCGCGGCCGACATCCCCTCCTGGACCTTCACCACCCGAGCCCAAGAACTGGCCACACGCCTCACCACCACCCCCGGCACCACCCTCCGCACCACCCGCGCCCCCCTCACCATCGAAGGCGCCCGCACCGCCACCGAAGCCGCCCTCACCGCCCCCGGCCCCCGCCCCACCGCCCTCGTCTGCGACGACGACAAGCTCGCCATCGGCGCCTACAAGGCCGCCCGCCGCCTCGGCCTCCGCGTCCCCGACGACCTCTCCGTCACCGGCCTCGACGACCTCACCCTCGCCACCGCCATCGACCCCGAACTCACCACCGTCCACCTCGACGCCGAACTCTTCGGCCGACGCGGCATGCAAGCCCTCCTCGCCCTCCTCGAAGGCCACACCCCCGACCAGACCGACATCCCCGTCCACCTGATCGTCCGCGACTCCACCGCCCCATCCCCCTGACCACCGACCCCCACACACGCGTGCGCCCCGACCGAGAACGGCCGGGGCGCACACACGACAGGCGAGGACGCGCGCTCCTCACCCACCCGAACGAGCGATCACTTCTCCGCCCCCGAGGAACCCGAGTCCCCGGAGTCTCCGGAGCCCCCCGAGGTCTCCTCCTCGGCCTCCGAAGCAGCCGTACCGTCACCCTCCAGCAACCGGGCGAGCTGACGACCCACGATCCGCTTGAACTTACGCTGCTGCGGTCGCGTACGGTCCAGCACCGCGACCTCCAGACGATCCGCCGGAATCTCCCGCTCACTGCCGTTCGTATCCCGCGACAGCGCCTGCACGGCCAGCTTCAACGCCTCCACCAACGTCATACCGTCCCGATGACGCTGCTCCAGGAAGCTGCTCACCGGCTCCGCGTTACCACCCACCGCGACCGAACCGTGCTCGTCCACGATCGACCCGTCATGCGGCAGCCGATAGATCTGGTCGCCCTCCGGGGTCTCCCCCACCTCGGCCACCACCAGCTCCACCTCGTACGGCTTCTCCGCCGCACTCGAGAAGATCGTGCCCAGCGTCTGCGCATACACGTTCGCAAGACCCCGCGCGGTCACATCATCACGGTCGTACGTGTACCCCCGCAGATCCGCGTACCGCACACCACCGATCCGCAGATTCTCGTACTCGTTGTACTTACCGGCGGCGGCGAAACCGATCCGGTCATAGATCTCACTGAACTTGTGCAACGCACGAGACGGATTCTCACCGACGAACACGATGCCGTCGGCGTACTGCATCACGACCAGACTGCGGCCGCGCGCGATGCCCTTACGGGCGTACTCCGCCCGGTCGGCCATGGCCTGCTGGGGGGAGACATAGAACGGCGTCGACACCGGTTATCCGTCCCTTTCTGTCGAAGTCATCGGAGCAACGTCATCAGAGCAACGCGGCACTCGGACCGTCGGGCTGCTCCAGGCGCCGCTCCAGGACCGCGCGGGCGATCTCGGAGGACTCCCCGTCGGTGAGCCGACGGCACCCCTCCTCGGTGATCACCGTGACCAGCGGATAGATCCGGCGCGCGACATCCGGACCACCCGTCGCCGAGTCGTCGTCCGCCGCGTCGTACAGGGCCTGGACCACCAGGGTCGTGGCCTGCTCCTCGGACAGGTCCTCACGGAACAGCTTCTTCATCGCACCCCGCGCGAAGAGCGAACCGGAGCCCGTGGCCGCGAAGGCACGCTCCTCGAAGCGGCCACCCGTCACGTCGTAGGAGAAGATACGACCCTTCTCGCGGTCCAGGTCATAGCCCGCGAAGAGCGGCACCACGGCCAGACCCTGCATGGCCATACCGAGGTTGGAACGGATCATGGTCGACAGGCGGTTCGCCTTGCCCTCCAGCGAGAGCTGAACGCCTTCGACCTTCTCGAAGTGCTCCAGCTCCAACTGGAACAGCTTCACCATCTCCACGGCGAGACCCGCCGTGCCGGCGATACCCACCGCCGAGTACTCGTCCGCCGGGAACACCTTCTCCATGTCCCGCTGCGAGATCAGATTGCCCATGGTCGCCCGCCGGTCACCCGCGAGCACGACGCCCCCCGGGAACGTCGCGGCCACGATCGTGGTGCCGTGCGGGGCCTCGATCACACCCTGGGCAGGCAACTGCCGCTTGCCGGGCAGCAGCTCGGGCTGATGCTCGGCGAGGAAGTCCATGAAGGACGACGACCCAGGCGTCAGGAAGGCAGCCGGTAGACGCCCGGTGCTACGAGGGTTGGCTTCCACGCGTTTCCTTCCACGTATGTCGCGGCCCGCCGTATCACGTCGGGCCGATCCTTGAACTGCCCCAGCGCAGCGTTGCAACTGAAGCACAGTACGCCACGGACCCTACCCGTCTCATGGCAGTGGTCCACATGCGCCGCAGGGGCCGCCAGACAGATGCAGCAGACGCCGCCCTGGGAGGCGACCAGCTCGTCACGTTCGGCTTCGGTGATGCCGTACTGGCGCTTCAGATGACCCGCACGGCCCTTGGCTGCCCGGCAGGCCTTGCAACTCGTCGAGAGGCCGTCAGATGCCGTTGCGTTGCGATGCCACTCCCTGTGAGGCTTGACCTCACCGCAGCTCCGACAGAATTTGTGTCCGTCGGGCGTCGCCACTCGGGGTCGAATGTTCTTACCCCTCGCCACTTGCCGAGCCTGGTGATATGCAGCCCAGCATTCCCGACAGTAGGCCTGCAGCCCGTCACGGGCCGACTTGTTGTTGGCGAAGGCTGCTCGCGGCTTGTCCTCCTTGCAGCGCGAGCAGCGCTTCACCATCTGCTGTTCGCTCACTCCCCACCCCGAACTCTCGGATATTAGATTCGAAGGAAATCTAGCAGCCCGGCCTTCATTCCCCACCCTTCTGAACGAATGAGCGAACGAAATCCTCTGCATTCTCCTCGAGGACATCGTCAATTTCGTCCAGCACCGAGTCCACGTCATCCGACAATTTCTCGTGCCGCTCCTTGACGTCCTCCGAAGCCTGCGCGTCCTGCGCCTGCTCCTCGACCTCCTCCGTGGAGCGCGTCGCCTTCTGCTGGCCGCCGCCGGTGTCCTTGGTCGCCATAACCCTCACCCCGCTCAGTTCGCCCGACATGGTCGGCATTCCCGTCGATCGGTGATGATCAGACCCTACTCGCCAGGTCCGACATCGGCCCCGCAGTTGCTCCAACGTACGGGGACCATCTCGATGATTCCCGGTCGCCGTGATTTCCACCCTCGCTCAGCCGCCCGAGAGGACCCTGACCAGATCCTCCGCCGTGCGGCAGCGGTCCAGGAGTTCCTTGACGTGATTACGCGTTCCGCGAAGCGGTTCCAGGGTGGGGACGCGCTGCAGGGAGTCCCGGCCGGGCAGGTCGAAGATCACCGAGTCCCAGGACGCCGCCGCGACGTCGTCCGCGTACTGCTCGAGGCAGCGACCGCGGAAGTAGGCGCGGGTGTCCTCCGGGGGCTTCGTACGGGCCCGCTCGATGGCGTCGTCGGTCAGGAGGCGCTTCATGCGGCCACGGGCGACCAGGCGGTTGTAGAGGCCCTTCTCGGCGCGTACGTCGGCGTACTGGAGGTCGACGAGGTGCAGCCGGGCGGCGTCCCAGTCGAGGTTGTCGCGGCGCCGGTAGCCCTCCATGAGTTCTCGTTTGGCGACCCAGTCGAGTTCGCCGGCCAGGCTCATGGGGTCCCGCTCCAGGCGGTTGAGGGTGTCTTCCCAGCGGGTCAGGACGTCCTTGGTCTGTTCGTCGGCGTCGGCTCCGTAGCGCTCCTCGACGTATTTGCGCGAGAGCTCGTAGTACTCCATCTGGAGTTGCACGGCGGTGAGTGTCCGGCCGCTGCGGAGGGTGATCAGGTGCTTGAGGCTCGGGTCGTGGGAGACCTGGTGGAGGGTGCGTACGGGCTGGTCGACGGCGAGGTCGACGGCGATGAAGCCGTCTTCGATCATGGAGAGCACGAGGGCGGTGGTGCCCAGCTTGAGATAGGTCGAGATCTCGGAGAGGTTGGCGTCGCCGATGATCACATGGAGGCGGCGGTACTTCTCGGCGTCGGCATGGGGCTCGTCGCGGGTGTTGATGATGGGGCGCTTGAGGGTGGTCTCGAGGCCTACCTCGACCTCGAAGTAGTCGGCGCGCTGGCTGAGCTGGAAGCCGTGTTCGTTTCCGTCCTGGCCGATGCCGACGCGGCCCGCTCCGGCGAAGACGGGGCGGGAGACGAAGAAGGGGGTGAGGTGGCGCACGATGTCCGAGAAGGGGGTGTCCCGCTTCATCAGGTAGTTCTCGTGCGTGCCGTAGGAGGCGCCCTTGTTGTCGGTGTTGTTCTTGTAGAGGTGGATGGGCTGGGCGCCGGGGAGCTGGGCGGCTCGTTCGGCGGCCTCGGCCATGATGCGTTCGCCGGCCTTGTCCCAGAGGACGGCGTCGCGGGGGTTGGTGACTTCGGGGGCGCTGTATTCGGGGTGTGCGTGGTCGACGTAGAGGCGTGCCCCGTTGGTGAGGATGACGTTGGCGAGGCCGATGTCCTCGTCGGTGAGCTGGCTGGAGTCGGCGGCTTCGCGGGCGAGGTCGAAGCCTCGCGCGTCCCGTAGCGGGTTCTCTTCCTCGAAGTCCCAGCGGGCCCGGCGGGCCCGGTGCATCGCCGCGGCGTAGGCGTTGACGATCTGGGATGAGGTGAGCATGGCATTGGCGTTGGGGTGGCCGGGGACGGAGATGCCGTACTCCGTCTCGATGCCCATTACTCGCCGTACGGTCATGCGGCCCTCCTTGCCAGGCGGCGCCCTTGGTCGGGGCGGCGCTCCGTTACCGCTGGTGTTCCGGTGCGCGTGCGGTGCCCGTCCCCGCACGGCGCGACGTGGCGGTACGAACGAGCCTAGAACGCCTTTGCGGTGGTGGGGAGATCATTTGGTTGTTTGTCTTGTAGTGATGCGGCCGGAAATGCAGGTGGCTGCGGGTGCCCGGTGGGGCCACCCGCAGCCGCCCTGTGTTTTACAGGTATTGACCGGTGTTTGCCACCGTGTCGATGGAGCGCCCGGTGTCTGCGCCTTGCTTTCCGGTGATGAGGGTGCGGATGTAGACGATCCGTTCGCCCTTCTTTCCGGAGATGCGGGCCCAGTCGTCGGGGTTGGTGGTGTTGGGCAGGTCCTCGTTCTCCTTGAACTCGTCCACGCAGGCCTGGAGGATGTGGGAGACCCTGAGGCCCTTTTGGCTGTGTTCCAGGAAGTCCTTGATCGCCATCTTCTTGGCGCGTCCGACGATGTTCTCGATCATGGCGCCGGAGTTGAAGTCCTTGAAGTAGAGGACTTCCTTGTCGCCGTTGGCGTAGGTGACTTCGAGGAAGCGGTTCTCGTCGGATTCGGCGTACATCTGTTCCACGGCGGTCTGGATCATGCCGTGGATGGTGGCGGCCTTGTCTCCTCCGTGTTCGCTGACGTCGTCGGCGTGCAGGGGGAGGTTCTCCGTGAGGTACTTCCCGAAGATGTCCTTGGCCGCTTCGGCGTCCGGACGTTCGATCTTGATCTTCACGTCGAGGCGGCCGGGCCGCAGGATGGCGGGGTCGATCATGTCCTCACGGTTGGAGGCACCGATGACCACGACGTTCTGCAGGCCTTCGACACCGTCGATCTCGGCGAGGAGCTGAGGGACGATGGTGTTCTCGACGTCGGAGCTGACGCCGGAGCCGCGGGTGCGGAAGAGGGATTCCATCTCGTCGAAGAAGACGATGACGGGGGTTCCCTCGCCGGCCTTCTCGCGGGCGCGCTGGAAGACGAGGCGGATCTGCCGCTCGGTCTCGCCGACGTACTTGTTGAGGAGCTCGGGGCCCTTGATGTTGAGGAAGAAGCTCTTGCCGGCGGCCTGGCCGGTCACCTCGGCGACCTTCTTGGCCAGGGAGTTGGCGACGGCCTTGGCGATGAGTGTCTTGCCGCATCCGGGGGGCCCGTAGAGCAGGACGCCCTTGGGCGGGCGCAGTTCGTGCTCCTTGAACAGGTCGGGGTAGAGGTACGGGAGTTCGACCGCGTCACGGATGGCTTCGATCTGGCCGGCGAGGCCGCCGATCGCTTCGTAGCCGATGTCGGGTACCTCTTCGAGGACCAGCTCCTCGACTTCGCTCTTGGGTACGACTTCGTAGACGTAGCCGGAGCGGGTTTCGAGCAGGAGGGCGTCGCCGGGGCGGATGGTGACGTCCAGCAGCGGCTCGGCGAGCCGTACCACCCGTTCCTCGTCGGTGTGTCCGAGGACGAGGGCGCGTTCGCCGTCCTCGAGGATCTCCTTGAGGGTGACGATGTCGCCGATGCGCTCGAACTCCATGGCCTCGACCACGTTGAGCGCTTCGTTGAGCATCACTTCCTGGCCGCGGCGCAGTTCGTCGACCTCTACGCCGGGGCTGACGTTCACCCTGAGCTTGCGGCCTCCGGTGAAGATGTCGGCCGTGCCGTCCTCGTTCGCCTGGAGGAAGACGCCGAAGCCGGCGGGCGGCTGTGCGAGGCGGTCGACTTCTTCCTTGAGGGCCACGATCTGGTCGCGGGCCTCACGGAGTGTGTTGGCGAGTCGTTCGTTCTGGGCGGACACGCCGGCCAGGTTGGTCTGCAGCTCGACGATCCGCTCTTCGAGAATCCTCGTGTGTCGCGGAGAGTCGGCGAGCTTGCGTCGCAGGACGGCGATCTCCTGCTCAAGGTAGGCGATCTGCCCGGCCGGGTCGTCGGACCCTCGTCCCGGGCGGATGCCGCGGTTCATGTCGTCGTCGTGGGCTGCCACGGTCCTCACCTCCTCTTAGGGGAGCTGGACGCTTCCAGACCCTACCTGGGTGGGTGGCGATTGAAACCCCTAGATCACAAAGACTGCGGGGTGTGTCCGATCTTCACCCTTGCGCTCTCCCTCACGCCAGGGGAATACCCACCGAACATGATTGGGAAGCGGCCGAAGGTAGGGTCGGAGTGTTCAACACCCGTCAGAGCTGGCCTGATTCCCGGGCGGCTCCGCGCAGGAATCGGCAGGAGAGATGACCGTGCAGCAGCAGGCCTCAGTGGACGGCGAGGCGCTGGAGGTCTGGATCGACCAGGATCTGTGTACCGGTGACGGCATCTGTGCCCAGTACGCGCCCGAGGTCTTCGAGCTGGACATCGACGGCTTGGCGTACGTGAAGGGCCCGGAGGAGGAGCTTCTCCAGGCCAGGGGGGCCACAACGCCCGTACCGCTGCCGCTTCTCACGGATGTGGTCGACTCGGCGCGGGAGTGTCCCGGGGAGTGCATTCATGTGCGTCGGGTCGCGGACGGGGTGGAGTTGTACGGTCCCGACGTGGAGTGATCGTACGACCACTGCGCGCCATGTGTGGCTGGATTTGGCGCATCTGGTGTGCGGGGCCGGTGAGGTGGGCGGGACCGGGGGTCACACGCTGCGGGCTTCGGAGGGCGTGGAGCGGATGAACGCGCCGTTGTTCCAATGCCACTTGGCGGGGGTCTTCCGGTCGGGGCAGCAACTCGGTACGTCGGGCGAGGAGTAGCCGACGAGGGTGGCGGTGACGGCTGCGTCGCGGAGGGCGAAGTCCGTGACCGTGAGGCGGTCCTCGGGGTCGACGAGGGTGGCGACGACGCGAGGCTTCGGGGAGTCGGCGGCGCGCGTGAGGACGTAGATGCCGTCGGGTGGGCTGCCCATGCCTGCGTCGCAGTGGACGACGGCCACGGTTTCGGGGCGGCCGTCGCCGTCGAGGTCGCCTGTGGCCTGCTGCTTCACGACGGGCTCGGCGGTGCCGCACTGGAGGGGGAAGTCGGCGTCGGCGGGGTCGGGGGCCGCCGCGGTGGCGGGTGTCTTGGCCCGGTGGGAGGGCTGGGCGGCGGTGGCCGGGCCGGGCTGGAACAGCGAGGAGAGGGCGATCACGCTGGAGACGGCGGCGGCCGTGATGATCCAGTGGAGGGGCCGGGTGGTGGCGTGGGCCAGTTCCGGGACAACGGGGTGCTGCACGAGAGAGGTGTCTCCTGTGAGGCTGTGCCGGTGGGGTGTCCCGCATCGTGCCACACGTCACAGTGCGGCGGAACGGTGGGGTCCGTGCTGCTGGCGGTGCGTCAGGTGTGATCGCCTGCCGGTGGTTCAACGAGTGAGCGCCGTGGCCGAGTTCCCGGATGTCGGGGGGAACTCGGCCACGGCGCTCGTGAGTTGGCGGGGGCGTGGGCCGTGTCAGCGGCCGGTGCCCGCGTCGGCGTTGGGGCCGCTGTAGTCCTCGCCGTAGGCGCCCTTGGCGGGACGGCGGCGGCGCATGGGGGGCTCGACGCCGTCGGCGAGGCGGCGGGCGGTGAGGAGGAAGCCGGTGTGTCCGATCATCCGGTGGTCGGGGCGGACGGCGAGGCCTTCGATGTGCCAGTTGCGGATCATCGTCTCCCAGGCGGTCGGCTCGTTGAAGCAGCCGATCTCGCGGATGGACTCGACGGTCCGGGCGAGCTGGGTGGTGGTGGCCACGTAGCAGCACAGGATGCCGCCGGGGACGAGCGCCTTGGAGACGGCCTCCAGGCATTCCCAGGGGGCGAGCATGTCGAGGATGACGCGGTCGACGTCGGTGTCGCTCAGGTTGTCCTGGAGGTCACCGACGGTGAGCTGCCAGGCGGGGTGGGGGCCGCCGAAGTAGCGCTCGACGTTCGCCTGGGCGATCTCGGCGAAGTCGGCGCGGCGCTCGTAGCTGTGCAGCATGCCCTGGTCGCCGATGGCGCGCAGCAGGAAGCTGCTGAGCGAGCCGGAGCCGACGCCGGCTTCGACGACGCGTGCGCCGGGGAAGATGTCGGCGAAGGCGAGGATCTGTCCGGCGTCCTTGGGGTAGACGACGGCGGCCCCGCGGGGCATGGACAGGACGTAGTCGGGGAGCAGGGGGCGCAGCGCGAGGTAGGCGACGTTCCCGGTGGTGCGGACAACGCTGCCCTCGGGGGCGCCGATCAGTTCGTCGTGCGGGAAGGAACCCTTGTGGGTGTGGAAGTTCTTTCCTGCTTCGAGCGTGAACGTGTAGTGGCGGCCCTTGGGGTCGGTGAGCTGTACCTGGTCCCCGACCTTGAAGGGCCCGCGCCTGCGGGCGGCACCGGTCGGTTCGGACATGTGACCAGCCTACCGGCAGTGGAGGGGGCCGTTGACCAGTCGGTGGTCAGCTCGGGCGGGCCATGGCTTTGACGAAGGCGCGTTCGACGTCGGTGGCGGACAGGACGCCGTAGATCGCGCCGGTCTCCTCGATGACGAGGTATTCGGTGGCGGGGGCGGCGCGGAGGGCGTCGAGGAGGTCTTCGCCGGTGAGTTCGGCGGAGAGGCGCATGCCGTCGGTGAGGTCGTGGGCGAGGCTGCTGACGGCGACCCAGGGGCGGCGGTGTTCGGGTACGCCGACGATGGCGGCTTCGCGGACGAGGGAGAGGGGTTGGCCGTGGGGGTCGACGACGACGAGGGCGCGGGCGCCGACGTCGTTGGCGCGGCGCAGGGCTTCGGAGAGGGGGGTGTCGGCCTGGACGGGGACGGCGCGGCGGGTGAGGGCGCGGGCGCGCAGTTCGGGGAGGTGTTCGCGCAGGCGGGCCATGCGCAGGCTGTTTCCGGCGCCGGTCCAGATGATCGCGGCGAGGATGGCGGCGAGCAGGGCGTCGGTGAGGGTGTCCAGGCCGATGCTGTCGTCGGCGGGGGCGCCGAGGGCGCCGGACTGGGTGAGGAGGGGGAGGCCGACGAGGACGGAGAGGGCGAGGGCGCGGCCGATCCAGGCGGCGGCGATGGTGCCGCTCATGGGCTTGCCGGTGATCTTCCAGACGATGGCGCGGAGCATGCGTCCGCCGTCGAGGGGGAGGCCGGGGAGGAGGTTGAAGGCGGCCACGAAGAGGTTGGAGATCATGAGGCCGGCGAGGAGGACGCCGGGGACGGTGTCCGCGCGGACGGTCTGGTGGGCGAGGTAGAAGAGGCCGGCGAGGGCGAGGGAGAGGAGGGGGCCGACGAAGGCGAGGACGAATTCTCGTCCGGGGGTTTCGGCTTCCTTCTCGATTTCGGAGGCGCCGCCGAAGAACTGGAGTTGGATGCGGCGTACGGGGAGTCGGAAGCGGAGGGCGGCGATGGTGTGGGCGAGTTCGTGGATGAGGACGGAGGCGTAGAAGGCGACGGCGAAGAAGAGGGAGACGAGGTAGCGGGCGGCGCCGAGTTCGGGGAGTACGCGGTCGAGTTGGCCGCCGAAGATCCAGGTGATGAGGGCGGCGACGAGGAACCAGCTCGGGGCGACGTAGACGGGTACGCCGAAGGGGCGGCCCATGAGGATGCCGCCGCCGGGTTCTTTGGGGCGCTGCGGGGTGGGGGCGGGGGTGTTCCGGGGCGCCGAGGGGGTGCGCGTCTCGGCGGTCGGTGTGCTGGCGTCGGTCGGTGTGCTGGCGTCGGTCGGTGACGGTGGGGTGTCGGTGGGTGTCCGCCGCTCCTCGTGGGCCGCGGGTTCGGCGGTCTGTGCCGCGGGGGCTTCCTCGCGGGCGGTCGCGCCGTTGTTGTCGGGGCGCGGCTGTCCGCTCTCGCCGCTCTCGTCCACGCTGTCCCCTCGGTCGAAGCGTCTCCCCGGCCCCGGTGGTACGGGGTGGGAGGGTCCGTGGGTCGATGGTATGCGGCGTTCGTGGTGTGGTCCGCCCCGGCACCCCTTGTGGTGTGTGCGGCGTCACGCGGGGGTGGGCGCGGCTGGGTCACTGTCGGTGGTGGGCCGTAGGCTCTGTGGTCATGGATACCAGTACTGACGGCGCTGTGGAGGGGTCTGCTGCGACGGAGAGGGCTGCTGTGGCTGCCGTGCCTCCGGCGTCGTTGTCGCCTTCGCGGGCGAGCGATTTCATGCAGTGTCCGCTGTTGTACCGGTTCCGGGTGATCGACAGGTTGCCGGAGAAGCCGAGTGAGGCGGCGACGCGGGGCACGTTGGTGCATGCGGTGCTGGAGCGGCTCTTCGACGCGCCTGCCGGGGAGCGGACGGCGCCGCGGGCCAGGTCGTTGGTGCCGGGTCAGTGGGATCGGTTGCGGGAGAGCAGGCCGGAGGTCGCGGAGTTGTTCGCGGACGATCCGGGTGGTGAGCGGCTGTCGCGGTGGCTCGGGGAGGCGGAGCGGCTGGTCGAGCGGTGGTTCTCGCTGGAGGATCCGACGCGTCTGGAGCCGGCGGAGCGCGAGTTGTTCGTCGAGGCGGAGTTGGAGTCGGGGCTGAGGCTGCGGGGGATCATCGATCGTGTCGATATCGCGCCTACGGGTGAGGTGCGGATCGTGGACTACAAGACGGGGAAGGCGCCGCGGCCGGAGTACGCGGAGGGGGCGCTGTTCCAGATGAAGTTCTACGCGTTGGTGGTGTGGCGGCTGAAGCGGGTGGTGCCGCGGCGGTTGCAGCTCGTGTATCTCGGCAGTGGTGATGTGCTGACGTACGACCCGGTGGTCGCGGATCTGGAGCGGGTGGAGCGCAAGCTGCTGGCGTTGTGGGAGGCGATCCGGTCGGCGACGGAGTCGGGTGACTGGCGTCCGCGTCCTACCCGGTTGTGCGGTTGGTGTGATCACCAGGCGGTCTGCCCGGAGTTCGGGGGTACTCCCCCGCCGTATCCGCTGCCGGTGCGGGCGGTTTAGGGGCGCGGGTGGACGCGGGTCCGGGCGGGCGCGGGGGTGTGGGTCAGGGCGCGGGCGTCGGGTGGTGGTGAGCAGGGCAGAATGGGGCCGGACTAGCGAAGGAGACTTACGTGGCCATCCGTGTCCTACTGGTCGATGACCAGCCCCTGCTGCGTACGGGCTTCCGGATGATTCTGGAGGCCGAGCAGGACATCGCGGTCGTCGGCGAGGCCGGGGACGGCCTCCAGGCCCTCGATCAGGTGCGTGTTCTTCAGCCGGATGTGGTGCTGATGGACATTCGTATGCCGCGCATGGACGGGGTGGAGGCGACTCGGCAGATCACCGGTCCCGGGCGGGACGGTCCGGCGAAGGTGCTGGTGCTGACGACCTTCGATCTGGACGAGTATGTGGTGGAGGCGTTGCGCGCGGGTGCCAGCGGGTTCCTTCTCAAGGACGCTCCGGCCCATGAGTTGGTGCAGGCGATCCGGGTGGTCGCGGCGGGTGAGGCGTTGTTGGCGCCGAGTATCACGCGTCGGCTGCTGGACAAGTTCGCGGTGCATCTGCCGTCCGGGGAGGAGCCGGTTCCGGACACGCTGCACACGTTGACCGAGCGTGAGGTCGAGGTGTTGAAGCTGGTGGCGCGCGGGTTGTCGAACGCGGAGATCGCGGCTGATCTGTTCGTCAGTGAGACCACGGTGAAGACGCATGTGGGTCATGTGTTGACGAAGCTGGGGCTGCGGGACCGGGTGCAGGCGGCGGTGTACGCGTACGAGAGCGGGTTGGTGCGTCCCGGCGCGCAGTAGCGAGCGCGCCTCCCAGCAGACCTGATCGGATGTGGCGAAGGCCCCCGGGCCGCCTGGACGCGGTGCGTCCGGGGCTCCGGGGGCCTTCGGTTGTGCGGGATCAGCCGCTCACGCCGCGGCTGAGCTCCCAGAGCTGCAGCGTGGACGAGGTGCTCATCGCGTACTCGCCGCCCATGATGTCGTCCTTGATGGCGACGTACTGCTTGCCCTGCCACAGCGGGATGACGGGCACGTCCTCGGCGACGATGTCCTGGATCTCGGTGATGCTCTTCGACGCGGCGAGCCGGTCGGCCTCGCGCCGGGACTGGGGGATCAGGGTGTTGCGGATCTGGCTGTTGACGTACGTCGAGTTGAGGAAGTTGTCCTTGTCGAGGACCGGTGCGATGAAGGTGTCCGCGTCCGGGAAGTCGGGGAACCAGCCCATGCCGAAGACCTCGTACTTGCCCTTCAGTTCGGCCGGGCGGTACTTGTCCCAGGTGGCGCCCTTGACGTCGACATCGAACAGCCCGCTGTCGTTGAGCTGCTTCTTGAGGACCTCGAACTCCTTGGCCGTGGTCGTGCCGTAGTGGTCCGTGGCGTAGTGCAGCGTCAGCTTCACCGGGGTGGTGATGCCCTCCTTGGCCAGCAGGTTGCGGGCCTTGTCGACGCTCGGGGTCCCGTACTTGTTGAAGAACGAGTTGGAGTGGCCGGTGATGGAGGCGGGGACGAGCGAGTACAGGCTCTGGGCCTGGGAGCCGTACACCTTGGAGACCAGCTCGTCGCGGTCGATGACCTGCGCCATGGCCTGGCGGACGGCCTTGCTCTTCACGATCGGGGCGGTGGTCTTGAAGCCCAGGTAGCGCGTGGCGAGGCCCGGCACCTCGACCAGGTTGATCTTGCCGTTGGGGTTGTCCTGGAGCTTGTTGATCTGCTCCGGGGTCATGGTGCGGGCCGCGACGTCGATGTCGCCCTTGTCGAGGGCGGTGCTCATGGCCTCGGGGTCCTTGAAGGACTCCAGTACCGCCTGGTCGTTCTTCAGGGTGAGCAGGCCCTTGTAGTGGGGGTTCTTGCTGAACGTGATGCGGGCGACCTCGTCGCCCTTGACGTCGGCCTTCATCGTGTACGGGCCGGAGCCGTCGATCTGGAAGCCGTCGCGCAGCTTGTTCTTCTCGTAGTCCTTGGAACTGAGGATGCCGGCGACCGGCGTCGACAGTTTGAACGGGAAGGTGGCGTCCGCGGTCTTCAGATGGAAGATGACTTCGTTGTCACCTTGCGTCTCGACGGTGTCGACCGTGGAGAGCAGACCGGCGACGCCGCTGTCGGCGTTGATGGAGCGGGCGCGGTCGATGGAGAACTTCACGTCGGCCGCGGTCACCGGGTCGCCATTGGCGAACTGGAGGCCCTTGCGGAGCTTGCAGGCGTAGCGCTCGTTGCCGCTGTCGGTGAAGCCGCAGCTCTCGGCGGCATCGGGTTCGGGGTCACCGCCGCCGCGGGGCTGGACCATCAGCGTCTGCACGACCTGGCGGAGGACGTTCCAGGGGCCGACGTCGTACGCGTACGCCGGGTCGAGGGGCGCGGGGACCTCTTTGCTGGCGATGAACCGGTCGGTGGTGCCGACGACGATGGCGTCTCCGCTCTGGCCCCCGCTGTCGGACCCGCCGCAGGCAGCGAGGACGGGGGCGAGCAGACCGAGGACGGCCGGCAGCACCAAAGTCTTACGGTTCATGCTCGCGTTTCTCCAGAGCTGTCGCGTCCGTGAACCCGGCAGGCATGGGTGGTGCGGCGGATCACGGGGGTGTGGTGACGTTCTTCGCGACGAGATTAGTCCGCACCTGCACGGGGGCTCACATACAGCGGAGTTGAGCACCCATCACGCTGCGGAACCGGCCGCGGACGCACCGAACAACCGGTCAGGGAAGGATTCGTGCAGCCTCTCATCAATCGGGACACAAGGGTGCAGCGGGGTTGTCCGAATTGAGGGGGTACACCACACGCCGGGGTGGCTGTCGACGCTCCTCTACGTGATCAACGTCACTCGGTCAACTCGGCGAGGGGGTAGCGGAATTCAGCCGTCAGGCCGGTATTGACTCCTTGGCCGGGACAGTCCTCGGATGTCTGCCCACTCAGGGTGCATGCCATGCGCGGTGCACGCTGGGTGAACTGCTAGCGCAGTTCCGTCATCATGCCGCGGAGGAACGGCAGGTCGACCTGTTCGAGCGAGGTGACGACCGTGCGGCCGGTGGCGGGGGCGATGGGGGCGACGGAGGGCACGGCGAGGACGCGGCAGCCCGCGGCCTCGGCGGCGGCGACGCCGGTGGTGGTGTCCTCGATGACGGCGCAGCGGCCGGGTTCCGCGCCGAGTCCCGAGGCGGCCAGCAGATACGGGTCGGGGAACGGCTTGGTGCGCTCCACCTCGTCGCCCGCGACGGTCAGCGCGAAGTACTGGGGGCCGAGGGAGGTCAGGACGCGGTCGATGATGCGCCGGTGGGAGGCGGAGACCAGGGCCGTGGGGATCTCGTGGACGGCCAGTTCGGCCAGCAGCCGGGCGGCGCCCGGCATCAGGGGCAGGTTGCGGCCGATGCGGTCCTCGAAGCCGTCGTTGAGCAGCACGCTGAGTTCGGCGAGGGTGATGTCGGCGCCGGTGGCTTCGATGAGGAAGCCCGCGCTGCGCTGCATGGGGCCGCCGACGACGACGTCGCGCCAGGACGGGTCGAGGGTGTGGCCGAGGCTCGCGAAGACCTCGGTCTCGACGTCCCACCAGAATCCCTCGGTGTCCACGAGGGTGCCGTCCATGTCGAGGAGGACGGCCTGCAAGGCTGAGCCCTTGCCGCTGCGGGTGCCGAGGGCGGGGACCGTGGTGGTCATCCGGGCGTGCCTCCTTGAAGGGACGACCAGGCCGGTTCCCGGACAGGGAACCGGCCTGCGGTGGACCGATCAGTCTACGACCGTCGCGGACGCGATGCCTCCTGACAGCGAGGCGAAGCACCCGCAGGGGTTACGGGAAGGCATTCCCGCCCGTCTTCGGCGTCGGGCGGGGGCGGTGCCCGGCGAACGGGGGTCAGCGGGCGTTGAAGTACTTGGCCTCCGGGTGGTGGATCACGATGGCGTCGGTGGACTGCTCGGGGTGGAGCTGGAACTCCTCGGAGAGGTGGACGCCGATCCGTTCCGGTTCCAGGAGCCGGGCGATCTTGGCGCGGTCCTCGAGGTCGGGGCAGGCGCCGTAGCCGAGGGAGAAGCGGGCGCCGCGGTACTTGAGGGCGAACATGTCCTCGACGGCGGCCGGGTCCTCACCGGCGAAGCCCAGTTCGGCGCGGACGCGCGCGTGCCAGTACTCGGCGAGCGCCTCGGCCAACTGGACGGACAGGCCGTGCAGTTCGAGGTAGTCGCGGTAGGAGTTCGCCGCGAAGAGCCGCGCGGTCTCCTCGCCGATCCTCGAGCCGACGGTGACGACCTGGAAGCCGACGACATCCGTTTCGCCGGACTCCTCGGGGCGGAAGAAGTCGGCGAGGCACAGGCGGCGCCCGCGGCGCTGGCGCGGGAAGGTGAACCGGGTGCGTTCGTTGCCCTGTTCGTCGAGGACGATCAGGTCGTCGTCCTTGGAGACGCAGGGGAAGTAGCCGTGGACGACGGCGGCTTGAAGGAGGTTGTCGGTCTGGAGCCGTTCCAGCAGGCCGCGCAGCCGGGGCCGGCCCTCGGTCTCGACCAGTTCCTCGTAGGTGGGGCCGTCGCCGGTGCGGGCCTGCTTGAGACCCCACTGGCCCTTGAACAGGGCGCCCTCGTCCAGCCAGCTCGCGTAGTCCCCGAGCGGGATGCCCTTGCTGATGCGGGTGCCCCAGAAGGGCGGTGTGGGCACGGGGTTGTCGGTGGCGACGTCGGAGCGGACGTGGCCTTCCTCGGGCCGTTCCTCGATCACGGGCGTGACCGCCCTGACCCGGCGCTCTCTCAGTTCGGGCAGCTTGACGCCGGGCACGCCCCGCTTGACTCCGATGAGGGCGTCCATCAGGCGCAGGCCCTCGAACGCGTCGCGGGCGTAGCGGACTTCGCCCTCGTACAGCTCGTGGAGGTCCTGTTCGACATAGGCGCGGGTGAGCGCGGCGCCGCCGAGGATGACGGGGTAAGTGGCCGACAGGCCGCGCTGGTTGAGCTCCTCCAGGTTCTCCTTCATGATCACGGTTGATTTGACGAGGAGTCCGGACATGCCGATGACGTCGGCCCGGTGTTCCTCGGCGGCTTCCAGGATCGCGGAGACGGGCTGCTTGATGCCGAGGTTGACGACGGTGTAGCCGTTGTTGGACAGGATGATGTCGACGAGGTTCTTGCCGATGTCGTGGACGTCGCCGCGCACGGTGGCCAGGACGATGGTGCCCTTGCCGGCCTCGTCGGTCTTCTCCATGTGCGGTTCGAGGTAGGCGACCGCGGTCTTCATGACCTCGGCGGACTGGAGCACGAACGGCAGTTGCATCTGGCCGGAGCCGAAGAGTTCGCCGACGACCTTCATGCCGTCCAGCAGCGTCTCGTTGACGATGTCGAGGGCCGGGCGCTCCTGGAGCGCGTCGCCGAGGTCCTGTTCGAGACCGTTCTTGTCGCCGTCGATGATGCGGCGCTTGAGGCGTTCGTCCAGGGGCAGCGCGGCCAGTTCCTCGGCCTGGCCGGCCTTGAGGGACTTGGTGGTGGCGCCTTCGAACAGCGCCATGAGCTTCTGGAGCGGGTCGTAGCCCTCGCGGCGGCGGTCGTGGATCAGGTCGAGGGCGGTGGTGACCTGTTCCTCGTCGAAGCGGGCGATGGGCAGGATCTTCGAGGCGTGGACGATGGCGGAGTCGAGTCCGGCCTTGACGCATTCGTCGAGGAAGACGGAGTTGAGCAGGATACGGGCGGCGGGGTTGAGGCCGAAGGAGATGTTCGACAGGCCCAGCGTGGTCTGGACGGCCGGGTGGCGCTTCTTCAGCTCGCGGATCGCCTCGATGGTGGCGATGCCGTCCTGTCGGGACTCCTCCTGCCCGGTGCAGATGGTGAAGGTCAGGCAGTCGATGAGGATGTCCTCCTCGCGGATGCCCCAGTTCCCGGTCAGGTCGATGATCAGCCGTTCGGCGATCTCGACCTTCTTCTCGGGGGTGCGAGCCTGGCCCTCCTCGTCGATGGTGAGCGCGATGAGTGCGGCGCCGTGTTCCCTGGCGAGCCGGGTGACCTGCGCGAAGCGGGACTCGGGGCCGTCCCCGTCTTCGTAGTTGACGGAGTTGATGACGGCGCGACCGCCGAGCTTCTCCAGTCCGGCGCGCAGGACGTCGACCTCGGTGGAGTCCAGGACGATCGGCAGGGTGGAGGCGGTGGCGAAGCGGCCGGCGAGTTCCTCCATGTCGGCGACGCCGTCGCGGCCGACGTAGTCGACGCACAGGTCGAGCATGTGCGCGCCTTCGCGGATCTGCTCGCGGGCCATCTCCACGCAGTCGTCCCAGCGGCCGTCCAGCATGGCCTCGCGGAACTTCTTCGAGCCGTTGGCGTTGGTGCGCTCGCCGATGGCGAGGTAGGCGGTGTCCTGGCGGAAGGGCACGCTCTGGTAGAGGGAGGCGGCACCGGGCTCGGGCTGCGGTGTGCGCGGGGGCGGGGTGAGGGTGCGGACGCGCTCGACGACCTGGCGCAGATGCTCGGGGGTGGTGCCGCAGCAGCCGCCGACGAGGGAGAGGCCGAAGGAGTGGACGAAGTTCTCCTGGGCGTCGGCCAGTCCCTCGGGGCCGAGCGGGAAGTGCGCGCCGTCCTTGGTGAGGACGGGCAGGCCCGCGTTGGGCATGCACAGCAGCGGGATACGGGAGTGCCGCGTGAGGTAGCGCAGGTGTTCGCTCATCTCGGCGGGGCCGGTCGAGCAGTTCAGGCCGATCATGTCGATGCCGAGCGGTTCCAGCGCGGTCAGCGCGGCGCCGATCTCGGAGCCGAGGAGCATGGTGCCGGTGGTCTCGAAGGCCATCGAGCACAGCAGGGGCACCTCGACGCCGGTGGCCTCCATGGCGCGCCGGGCGCCCAGGATCGACGCCTTGGTCTGGAGGAGGTCCTGGGTGGTCTCGACGATCAGCGCGTCGGCGCCGCCCGCGAGCAGGCCCTCGGCGCCTGCCTGGAAGCCGTCGCGGATCGTGGTGTACGGGATGTGGCCGAGGGTGGGCAGCTTGGTTCCCGGGCCCATCGAGCCGAGCACCCAGCGCTGGCGGTCGTCGCGGGCGGTGAACTCGTCGGCGACCTCGCGGGCGAGGCGGGCGCCCGCCTCGGACAGTTCGTGGACACGGTCGGCGATCTCGTATTCGGCCAGGGCCGCGTGGTTCGCGCCGAAGGTGTTCGTCTCGACGCAGTCGACGCCCACGGAGTAGTAGGCGGCGTGGACGGAGCGGACGATGTCGGGGCGGGTGACGTTGAGGATCTCGTTGCAGCCTTCGAGGTCCTGGAAGTCCTCGAGCGTCGGTTCCTCGGCCTGGAGCATCGTGCCCATGGCGCCGTCGGCCACCACGACACGGGTGGCGAGGGCTTCCCGGAGGGCGTCGGTTCGGGTCCGGCTGTCGCTGCAGGCGGACGAAGGGGACGGGTTCGGCAACGAGGCCATGGAAGGTGCTCCCTGGGGTGCGACGGCTGTCGGCTTTGCGTCTTCCGGGGAAGGCGCACCCGCACAGGGTAGCCCGGAGTGGTCAGTGGGGGGTCGGGTGTGTCCAGGGGGTGGACGGCCGTGACCTGTGTGGCGCGTGTGAAGATCCCGGCTGTACGGATGACGACCATCCATTAGCAAGAGGTCGGCTACGCCAGGTAGTGTTCGACATTGCCGAACGATGGTTCAGGTGACCGTCGGCTGACGGCCGAACGGGACGGAGGGCAGGACGGCGATGGCACGGAACATCCAGTCGCTCGAACGGGCGGCAGCGATGCTGCGGCTGCTCGCGGGCGGCGAGCGGCGGCTCGGCCTGTCGGACATCGCCTCGTCGCTGGGCCTCGCCAAGGGCACGGCCCACGGCATCCTGCGCACGCTCCAGCAGGAGGGGTTCGTCGAGCAGGACGCGGCCTCGGGGCGCTATCAACTGGGCGCCGAGCTGCTGCGCCTGGGGACGACGTACCTCGACGTGCACGAGCTGCGGGCGCGCGCCCTGGTGTGGACGGACGATCTGGCCCGCTCCAGCGGCGAGAGCGTCTATGTGGGGGTGCTGCATCAGCAGGGCGTGCTGATCGTGCACCACGTCTTCCGTCCCGACGACAGCAGACAGGTCCTGGAGATCGGCGCCATGCAGCCGCTGCACTCCACGGCCCTCGGCAAGGTGCTGTCGGCGTACGACCCGGTCGCGCACAGCGAGGCGCTGGAGTCCGAGCGGAAGGCGTTCACCGATCTGACGGTGTGCGACCGGGACGACTTCGAGGGCGTGCTCGATCTCACCCGCGCGCGGGGCTACGCGGCCGACGTCGAGGAGACATGGACCGGTGTGGCCTCGCTGGCCGCGCCCATCCACGACCGGCGGCGGATGCCGGTGGGCGCGGTGGGGATCACCGGCGCGGTGGAGCGGGTGTGCCACGACGGCGAGCTGCGCCCCGAGCTGATCGCGGCGGTCCGCGACTGCGCCCGCGCGGTGTCACGGGATCTGGGCGCGGGACGGTTCTGAGCCCCCGTACGACCCCGATAGGCCCCATACGACCCCGATAGGCCCCGTACGACCGATGGGTCCGTACGACCGACGGGTCGGCCGGGGGCGGCCGGGACACGTCCGACGGGGTGCGGCGGCGGGAGCGAGCGGTGGCCGAGGGGGCCGGTACGGCGGTGACGTACCGGCCCTTCCGTCTGCCCGCGTGGGGCGGCGGATGACCACCGGGGGCCGCGGGTCGATCAGTAACGATCGTGTATTCGACAACAGAACTCTTGACGACCTGGTGAGACGAAAGCCAGACTCCCGTCCGACGGTCGGCATTGTCGAACACCTACCGGCAATACACGTTAGAGTGTGACAACGCCACGGGCCGGCATCGCTCTCATCCCGAGGGCGCGGGCCCTCCGAAGGAATTCGGAGGTCCGCCTTCCCCTGGACGAAGGACAAAGGAGTCGCGGGTGTCCAGCTCCGACATCTTCATCGGCGAGACCATCGGTACCGCCATACTCATCCTGCTCGGCGGCGGCGTCTGTGCCGCGGTCACGCTGAAGGCCTCCAAGGCCCGCAACGCCGGTTGGCTCGCCATCGCGTTCGGTTGGGGCTTCGCCGTCATGACGGCGGTCTACACCACCGCGCCGCTCTCCGGCGCCCATCTCAACCCGGCGGTGACACTCGCGCTCGCCATCAAGGACGGCGACTGGAAGAACGTCCCGCTGTACTGGGGCGGACAGCTCCTCGGCGCCATGATCGGCGCGACTCTGGTCTGGGCCGCCTACTACGGCCAGTTCCACGCCCACCTCACCGACCGGGAGATCGTCGGCGGTCCGGGCGCGCAGGACACCGCCAAGGCCACCGAGGCGCGAGAAGCCGCGGCCGGCCCCGTGCTCGGCATCTTCTCGACGGGCCCCGAGATCCGCAACGTCGTGCAGAACCTCGCCACGGAGGTCATCGGCACGGTCGTACTGATCCTCGCGGTCCTCACACAGGGCCTCAACGACAACGGCAACGGCCTCGGCACCCTGGGCGCCCTGATCACCGCGTTCGTGGTCGTCTCGATCGGTCTGTCCCTGGGCGGCCCGACCGGCTACGCCATCAACCCGGCCCGTGACCTCGGCCCGCGCATCGTGCACGCCCTGCTTCCGCTGCCCGACAAGGGCGGTTCCGACTGGGGATACGCCTGGATCCCCGTCGTCGGTCCGCTGCTCGGCGGAGCGATCGGCGCAGGCATCTACAACATCGCCTTCGCCTGAGCCACGGTGAGTTCGCACAAGGCATCGCCCGACCGCACCGCGCCGTACCGACCGCCCCTCCTCTCCACGAATTCCCAGGAGCACACCGTGACCGACGCACACTCCGCCGGCATCGCTTCCCACGGCCACGGGCCGTTCATCGCCGCCATCGACCAGGGCACGACGTCCTCGCGCTGCATCGTCTTCGACCGGGACGGCCGTATCGTCTCCGTCGACCAGAAGGAGCACGAGCAGATCTTCCCGAAGCCGGGCTGGGTCGAGCACGACGCGACCGAGATCTGGACCAACGTCCAGGAGGTCGTCGCCGGAGCCATCGAGAAGGCAGGCATCACCCGGGACGACATCAAGGCCATCGGCATCACCAACCAGCGCGAGACCACCGTGCTGTGGGACAGGCACACCGGTGAGCCCGTCCACAACGCCATCGTCTGGCAGGACACGCGCACCGACGCGCTCTGCAAGGACCTGGGCCGCAACGTGGGCCAGGACCGCTTCCGCCGCGAGACCGGCCTGCCGCTGGCCTCGTACTTCGCCGGTCCGAAGGCCCGCTGGCTGCTCGACAACGTCGAGGGGCTGCGCGAGCGCGCCGAGGCGGGCGACATCCTCTTCGGCACGATGGACACCTGGGTCATCTGGAACCTGACCGGCGGTGCCGACGGCGGCCACCACGTCACCGACGTGACCAACGCCTCCCGCACCCTGCTGATGAACCTGCACACCCTGCAGTGGGACGAACGGATCTGCGAGTCCATCGGTGTCCCGAAGACGATGCTGCCGCAGATCCGTTCCTCCGCCGAGGTCTACGGCGAGATCTCCGGCGGGCGCCTCGGCGACCTGCTCGGCGGCATCCCGGTCGCCTCCGCGCTCGGCGACCAGCAGGCGGCCCTGTTCGGCCAGACCTGCTTCTCCGAGGGCGAGACCAAGTCCACCTACGGCACCGGCACGTTCATGGTGATGAACACCGGCGACAAGATCATCAACTCCTACTCGGGCCTGCTGACCACCGTCGGCTACCAGATCGGCGGCCAGAAGCCGGTCTACGCCCTGGAGGGCTCGATCGCCGTCACCGGCTCCCTGGTGCAGTGGATGCGCGACCAGATGGGCCTGATCAAGACCGCCGCCGAGATCGAGACGCTCGCCCTGTCCGTCGAGGACAACGGCGGCGCCTACTTCGTACCGGCCTTCTCCGGCCTGTTCGCCCCGTACTGGCGCTCCGACGCCCGCGGTGTGATCGCCGGTCTGACCCGGTACGTGACCAAGGCGCACCTCGCGCGCGCCGTGCTGGAGGCCACCGCCTGGCAGACCCGCGAGATCGCCGACGCCATGACCAAGGACTCCGGCGTCGAGCTGGCCACGCTCAAGGTCGACGGCGGCATGACCTCCAACAACCTGCTGATGCAGACGCTGGCGGACGTCCTGGACGCGCCCGTGGTGCGCCCGATGGTCGCCGAGACCACCTGTCTCGGTGCCGCCTACGCCGCCGGTCTCGCCGTCGGCTTCTGGACCAACACCGATGACCTGCGCGCCAACTGGCGCCGGGCCGCCGAGTGGACCCCCCACATGGACGCGGAGACCCGCGACCGTGAGTACAAGAACTGGCTCAAGGCCGTCGAGCGGACCATGGGCTGGATCGAGCACGAGGAGTAATCAGCGATGACCACCCTGCAGAGTGTCCCGGCTCTTGGGACGCACCCGGCCCGCGGCTCCCACCCGAGTCGTGCCGAAACCCGGGAGCAGTTGTCCAAGGCGACCTACGACCTCCTCGTGATCGGCGGCGGAATTCTGGGCATCTCCACGGCCTGGCATGCCGCCCAGTCGGGCCTGCGGGTGGCGCTGGTGGACGCCGGCGACTTCGCCGGCGCCACCTCCTCCGCCTCCTCCAAGCTGCTCCACGGCGGTCTGCGCTACCTGCAGACCGGCGCGGTGAAGCTGGTGGCGGAGAACCACTTCGAGCGCCGTGCGGTCTCCCGTCTGGTGGCCCCCCACCTGGCGAACCCGCTCACGTTCTACCTCCCCGTGTACAAGGGCGGGCCGCACGGCGCGGCGAAGCTCGGCGCGGGCGTCTTCGCCTACTCCGCGCTGTCGGCGTTCGGTGACGGCGTCGGTCATCTGCTCTCGCCCGCCAGGGCGCAGCAGGACGTGCCGGAGCTGCGTACCGAGAACCTGAAGGCCGTGGCCGTGTACGGCGACGACCAGATGAACGACGCGCGGATGGCGCTGATGACGGTCCGCGCGGCCGTGGAGGCCGGTGCGGTCGTCCTCAACCACGCCGAGGTCACCGGGCTGCGCTTCACCCGGGGCCGGGTGACCGGTGCGGAGCTGAAGGACCGGACCTCCGGTGACGAGTTCGGCGTCGACGCGCGGCTGGTGCTGAACGCGACCGGCCCGTGGGTCGACCACCTGCGCCGGATGGAGGACCAGAACGCGGCGCCGTCCATACGTCTGTCCAAGGGCGCGCACCTGGTCCTCAAGCGCACCTCGCCGTGGAAGGCGGCGCTGGCGACGCCGATCGACAAGTACCGCATCACCTTCGCCCTCCCCTGGGAGGACATGCTGCTGCTCGGCACGACCGACGAGGAGTACGAGGGCGATCCGGGCGAGGTCGCGGTCACCGAGAAGGACATCACGCAGATCCTCGACGAGGCCGCGTTCTCCGTGCGGGACCAGCAGCTCGACCGTGATCTGATCACGTACGCGTTCGCCGGTCTGCGGGTGCTGCCCGGCGGTCCCGGCGACACCGCCAAGGCCAAGCGCGAGACGGTCGTCACCGAGGGCAAGGGCGGCATGCTGTCCGTCGCGGGCGGCAAGTGGACGACCTTCCGGCACATCGGCCGTACGGTCATGAAGAAGCTGGAGTCGCTGCCGGGGCACCCGCTCGGCGAGGACTTCGAGCCGATCTCCCGGCTGCCGCGCAAGCTGCCGCTGCCCGGTATCGCCAACCCGCGCGCGGTCGCGCACCGGCTCGTCGTCGACGGACCGGCGCCCGGCCCGCGGATGGCGCCGGACACGGCCAAGCACCTGGCGACCCACTACGGTTCGCTGGCCTTCGACATCGCGCGGCTGGCCAACGAGAACCCCGAGCTGGGCCGCCGTGTCCACCCGGACGCCCCGGAGATCTGGGCGCAGGTCGTCTACGCCCGGGACCACGAGTGGGCCGAGACGGCGGACGACGTGCTGCGCCGCCGTACGACGCTGACGATCCGCGGACTGGCCACGGACGAGGTACGCGGCAAGGTGCAGGACCTGCTCGACAAGAAGTAAGGCACGGCGGGTTCGCGCGAGGGGCGGCTTCCTCACGAGAGGAGGCCGCCCCCTCCGTGTGTCCGGTGTGTTCGGTGTGTTCGGTGGGCCCGCGCGGGGCAGGCATCCGGTCACTCCCCCGTGCAAGGGGGCTGCGGGCGCCCCCGTCGCACGCCGTAAGGTTGGCACGTACGCGAGGGCACGTCGGAAGGAGGCGCTGGGTGATCGAGCTCGAGGGGGTTCCCGAGCTGATCGACCCGGTCATGGTGGCCGCGTTCGAGGGCTGGAACGATGCCGGCGACGCAGCCTCCACCGCGGTCGCGCATCTGGACAGGGAATGGAAGGGCGAGGTGTTCGCGGCGCTGGACGCCGAGGACTACTACGACTTCCAGGTGAACCGCCCCACCGTGTTCACGGAGGGCGGCGTCCGCAAGATCACATGGCCCACGACCCGGCTCTCGGTGGTGCGTGTCGGCGGTGCCAAGCCCCGCGACCTGGTGCTGGTCCGCGGCATCGAGCCGTCGATGCGCTGGCGCTCGTTCTGCAACGAACTGCTGGGCTTCGCCCATGAGTTGGGTGTGGAGCTGGTGGTGATCCTGGGCGCCCTGCTCGGCGACACCCCGCACACACGCCCGGTCCCGATCAGCGGGACCACGTCCGACGCGGACCTGGCCCGCCGGATGGGCCTGGAGGAGACCAAGTACGAGGGCCCCACGGGCATCGTGGGCGTCCTGCAGGAGGCGTGCACGCATGTCGGTGTCCCGGCCGTCTCGCTGTGGGCGGCGGTTCCGCACTATGTGTCGCAGCCGCCGAACCCGAAGGCGACGCTGGCTCTGCTCAACCGCCTGGAGGACCTCCTCGACCTGCGGATCCCGCTGGGCGAACTGCCGGAGGACGCGCGCGCCTGGCAGGTGGGCGTGGACCAACTGGCCGCCGAGGACAGCGAGGTCGCCGAGTACGTCCAGACGCTGGAGGAGGCCAGGGACACCGCCGAACTCCCGGAGGCCTCGGGCGAGGCGATCGCCCGCGAGTTCGAGCGGTATCTGCGGCGGCGGGACGTCAGCCCGCCCGGCGGGCATGCCACGGCGGAGGGCGGCGAGGGCGGTTCGTATCTGCGGGGGGACAACCCCAGCGGTCGTACGCGCCCGTCGAAGCCGCCGCGGCCGGGGAACGAGGACGAGGACTCGCCGGACGAGGACTGACCGGGGCCGGAAGAGACCGGAAGAGAAGAGAACGATCAAGGGCGGTGCACCATCTGCGCACCGCCCTTGGCGTTCTCCTGTCCGGCCGTGTCTACAGCGCCACGCCGAGCAGCGCGTCCACGGCGCGCGAGACGATGCCGGGCGCACCCGTGTCCGTACCGCCGCTCTCCTGCTGGCGCGCGACCCAGCGGTCGACCGCGGCGAGCGCGGCCGGGGCGTCCAGGTCGTTCGCGAGGGCGTCGCGGATCTCCTCGACGAGCGCCTCGGCGGGCGGTCCGTCGGGCCGGGAGACGGCGGAGCGCCAGCGGTCGAGGCGGCCCTCGGCGTCCCGCAGGACCTGGTCGGTCCACTCCCAGTCGGAGCGGTAGTGGTGGGCGTGCAGCGCGAGCCGGAGGGCGGCCGGGTCGACGCCGTCGTGCCGGAGCCGGGACACGAAGACGAGGTTGCCCTTGGACTTGGACATCTTCTCGCCGTGCAGCGCGACCATGCCGGCGTGGACGTACGCGCGGGCCATCGGGTACTCGCCGGTCAGCACTTGGGCGTGCGAGGCGCCCATCTCGTGGTGCGGGAAGGCGAGGTCGGAGCCGCCGCCCTGGACGTCGAAGCCCATGCCCAGGTGGTCGAGCGCGATGGCGACGCACTCGATGTGCCAGCCGGGCCGGCCGCGGCCGAGGGAACCGCCGTCCCAGCTCGGCTCGCCGTCGCGGGCGGCCATCCAGAGCATCGGGTCCAGCGGGTTCTTCTTGCCCGGACGGTCCGGGTCGCCGCCGCGCTCGGCGGACAGCGCCCGCATGGTGGCGGCGTCGAGACCGGAGACGCTGCCGAAGTGCGGGTCGGACTCGATGGAGAAGTAGATGTCGCCGTCGAGGTCGTAGGCGGCCCCGGCGTCCCGGAGGCGCTCGACGAGCGGCACGATGCCGGGTATGGCTTCCACGGCGCCTATGTAGTGCTGCGGGGGCAGCAGTCGCAGGGCGGTCATGTCCTCGCGGAAGAGGGCGGTCTCCCGCTCGGCGAGGGCGACCCAGTCGACGCCGTCGCGCGCGGCACGCACCAGGAGGGGGTCGTCGACGTCGGTGACGTTCTGGACGTAGTGAACCTGCCGCTTGGTGTCGAGCCACACGCGCTGTACGAGGTCGAACGCGTTGTAGGTCGCCGCGTGACCCATGTGGGTCGCGTCGTACGGAGTGATGCCGCAGACGTAGATACGGGCGACGGGACCGGGGTCGAGGGTGACCAGGCCGCCGGTCGCGGTGTCGTGGATCCTCAGGTCGCGGCCCTGACCAGGCAGGGCGGGGACCTCGGAAGCGGGCCAGGCATGCATGCCATGAGCCTAACCGGCGGGCAGTTGCGCGGACGAACCGGACCGGGAGGGTTGGCCGGAAAGGCGCTCTTGCGGGTTGTCCGCGGGTGTGCGGGGCCGTGGTCCGGGCCGTTGCGGGGGTGTTGTCACACCGGTGGCCAGGGGATCGCCGGCCATTCTCCGGTGGGTTCGGGATGCTTCCCGGAGGCCAGCAGCGCCGTCACACGCGCGCGTGTGGCCGCCAGCTCGGCCTCGGTGATCAGTCCGGCCAGGCGCACGGCCAGCTCCGCGCCCTCCTCCAGGGCGCCCTCAAGGCCCTTGAGCACCTCGACGGCTTCTGCGGTCAGCGGCTCCCCGGCCCATCCCCACAGCAGCGTGCGCAGCTTGGTCTCGCGGTGGAAGGTCACCCCGTGGTCGATGCCGTACAGACGGCCGTCGCCGGTGGGCAGCAGATGGCTGCCCTTGCGGTCGGCGTTGTTGATGACCGCGTCGAGGACGGCGAGCCGCCGCAGCCGCTCGTCGTCGGCGTGCACGAGCAGGGCGGTCCTGCCGTCGCCGAGGTCGGCGAGGCCGACGGCCTTCCAGCCGTCCTCGGGTTCCTCGCCGTCCACCAGGGCGAGCAGTTCGGCGTCCGGCTGCCCCTCGATCCAGAGCTGGCACATGCCCTCGCCGTAGGGGCCTTCACGCAGCACGGTGGGCGGTACGAGGCCCCAGCCGGTGGCTGCGGAGACCTCGTAGGCGGCGACCTCGCGCTGCGCCAGGGTGCCGTCCGGGAAGTCCCACAGGGGCCGCTCCCCCGCGACGGGCTTGTAGATACACCTGGCCTGGTGCCCGTCGGCCGAGATCGTGCAGTACAGCGCCGCGTTGGAGGCGTCGCGGATGCGTCCGCGCACGGTCAGCTCGCCGTCGGCGAGCAGTTCGGCCGTGGTCAGGCTCCGCGGCGGTATCCGTTCTGGCGCGGACATACATGTCCTTCCGGGTCGAGCGGGAGGCTGCACAGGGGGCACGGCGGGCGCCCCGCGTTGACGACGTCGAGGGCGCGCTTGGCGAAGGCCCTGGCCTGCGCGCCGGTCAGCCGGACGCGGAGCATCGGCGGGCCGTTCTCCTCGTCCTGGAGGAGCCGCTCCTCGGCCTCGGCGAGGTCCTCCTCGGAGTCGGCGTCCAGCTCGACGAGCGCCTGCGCCTCGACGATCATGCGTTGTTCCTCGCCGTCCCAGGCCAGGGCCATGGTGCCGACGCGGAACTCCTCCTCGATCGGGGTGTCGAGGGGCGCGGAGTCGGCGCTCTCGGTGGGGGTCATGGCGGGCACGGCGGCGCTTCCGCCGCTGCGGCGCATCACTTCGTCGAGAAGCTCGTCCATGCGCTCGGCCAACGCCGCGACCTGGGCCTTCTCCAGGGCCACGCTGGTCGTCCGGGGTCCGGCCGTGGCCTGGAGGAAGAAGGTACGGCGTCCGGGCAGCCCGACCGTACCGGCCACGAAACGGTCCGGCGGGTCGTAGAGGAACACCTGACGGGACACGTCCTGTCTCCATGGGATCGGGATCGGAGCCGGCCGACCGCGCCGGCCCGCTTCGGTTGCTGACTACTGCTGCTGGCTGCTGCTGACAAGTACTGCGCTGGTTCGACCGCTTCACCCTACTGCGGCCGACGATCACGGTGCGCCCGCACCGCCTCCGACCGTGGCGTCCGTCCCGGGGGGCTCCTCGCGCGGCACCAGGGAGGCGAAGTCGCCGGTGTCCCCGAGGCGGACGAGGAACGGCCTGAGGCGGGTGTAGCGGATCGCGGTGACGGAGCACGGTTCGACGGAGATCCGCTGGAACAGGTCGAGATGGAGGCCGAGCGCGTCCGCGACGAGGGACTTGATGATGTCGCCGTGGGAGCACATGAGGTAGACGGCGTCCGCGCCGTGGTCGCGCTCCACGCGCGCGTTCCACTCCCGTACGGCCTCCGCGGCGCGGGTCTGCATGGCCCGCATCGACTCGCCGCCGGGGAAGGCCACGGCCGAGGGGTGCGCCTGGACGACCTCCATCAACGGCTCGTCCTTCAGCTCGGCGAGCTTGCGGCCGGACCACTCGCCGTAGTGGGCCTCGCCGATGCGCTCGTCGGTGTGCGCACGCAGTCCGGGGCGGGCGTCGAGCAGCGGCTGGACGGTCTCCTGGCAGCGTTGCAGGGGGCTCGTCACGACCTCGGTGATCGGCAGCTCGGCGAGCCGTGCGGGGAGGGCCGCGGCCTGCGCGGTGCCGCGCTCGTCGAGGGCGACGCCGGGCGTCCAGCCGGCGAGCAGTGCCGCGGTGTTGGCGGTGGAGCGTCCGTGCCGGACGAGGATCAACGTGGGCATGCGGCCCAGCCTAGGTCTTCGGGCCGGACTCCGGAGGGTGGTCGGGGGACCGGTCATATGCGTCCCCGGAGCGCCCGCACTCGTCGCTCCGGTACCTGTTCCGCTCGCTGCTTCTACTACCTGTTCCGCTCGCTGCTTCTACGCGAACTCCGGTGCCGTTCTCGCGGGCTCGCCAAGTGCGTCACGGCGTTCCGGCATGCGCAGCGAGACCATGCGACGCCAGCCGCCGGCGCGTTCGTACGCGTACAGCGCGTGGATGCCCGCGGCGAGCACCGCCTGCTTCGTCCGCGGCCAGCCGAGGATGCGTGCCAGGTGGGCCGTCACCGCGAGGCTGACGTCGCGGTGGACGCGGATCTCGGCGAGGGCGCATACGCGCAGGGTCCGCTGGATGGTGCGGCCGTGGCCCGCGTGGGCCAGGCGCAGCAGTTCCTCGTGGCAGTAGGCGAGGTGGTTGTCCTCGTCGGCGGAGATCATCCGGACCGCGCGGCCCACCTCCGGGTGGTCACCGAAGTGCGCGCACAGCAGCCGCATCTGCTCGGCGGCGCGCTGTTCGGTGACTCTGCTGTGGGCGAGGTAGGTGACGATGTCGTCCAGGGTCAGGGGTCGCTCGCCGCTGAGCTTGTGGTGGGCGAGGCCGATGCCGCGCCGCTCCAGGAGCATCGTGTAGTCGGTCTCGGGCGGTACGCCGACGGGCTTCAGGCCGCGCTTGCGCAGGAGGGCGGTGAAGATGCGCCCGTGCTTGTCCTCGTCGGCGCCGTGCCGGGCGATCTTGGGCGCGAGTTCCTGTGCGGCGGGCGGCACGAGACGGGCGATACGGCCGTTCTCCCAGCCCCCTTGCGCCTCTCCGCTGGCGGCGATGGAGCAGAAGAGCCGGAACGCGTCGTCGTGGTCGAAGATCTCCCGGAACAGGCCTTTGGCCGAAAGCATCACTGGCGCCTCTCGTCAGGGTCCGCGAAGAACGAGTCAAATGCGGTGCCGAGGGGGCGGCAACACGTGCGTCGGGCGACTGCGCCGAACGGCGGACGAGGTCAGGCCGGGCGGCGGCGCGTAACCAGGGGCGCGTCGGCGCGTTGTGCACCGCGACGGCCGTGGCGGGGAAGACACCCGAGCCCCCACCACGGCCGTAGAGCTTCCCGACTCGCTTCCGCGCGCGTCGGCTCGCGTCGGCTTGCTTCGGCGCGCTTCGGTCAGGCGAGTCCGGCCCGCTCCAGCGCCTCGGTACCGGCCCTGAGCGCGGTGATCCGCTCCTCCAGCGTGAAGCCCGCGGGGGCCAGCGTGAGCGTGGTGACACCGACCGCGGCGTAGGCCTTCATCCGGTCGGCGATACGGTCCACGGAGCCGAGCAGGGTGGTCTGGTCGATCAGCTCGTGCGGGACGGCGGCGGCAGCGCCCTGCTTGTCGCCCGCGAGGTACTTGTCCTGGATCTCGGCGGCTGCCTGCTCGTACCCCATGCGCTGGGCGAGGCGGTTGTAGAAGTTCTGCTTGCGGCTGCCCATGCCGCCGACGTACAGGGCGGTGTAGGGACGGAAGGTGTCGGCGAGCGCGGTCACGTCCTTGTCGTCGCCGACCGCGAGCGGCAGCGTCGGGCAGATGTCGAAGCCGTCGAGGCTCCGGCCGGTCTTCTCGCGGCCGGCGCGCAGGTGCGTGATCGCGGTCTCTTCGAGGTGGTCGGCCGAGGGGAAGATCAGCAGGGCTCCGTCGGCGATCTCGCCGGTCTGCTCCAGGTTCTTGGGGCCGATCGCGGCGATGTAGAGCGGGATGTGCTCGCGCTGGGGGTGCACGGTCAGCTTGAGCGGCTTGCCGGGGCCGCCGGGCAGCGGGAGGGTCCAGTGCTCGCCGTCGTACGACAACCGCTCGCGTGACATCGCCTTGCGGACGATCTCCACGTACTCGCGCGTGCGGGACAGCGGCTTGTCGAAGGTGACGCCGTACCAGCCCTCGGAGACCTGCGGGCCGGAGACGCCGAGGCCGAGCCGGAAGCGGCCACCGGAGAGCGAGTCGAGGGTGGCGGCGGTCATCGCGGTCATCGCGGGCTGACGGGCCGGGATCTGGAAGATGGCGGAGCCGACGTCGATGCGCTCGGTCTGCGCGGCGACCCAACTGAGCACGGTGGCCGCGTCGGAGCCGTACGCCTCGGCGGCCCAGCACACCGCGTATCCGAGCCGGTCGGCTTCCTGGGCGACGGCGAGGTTGTCCGCGTCCATTCCGGCGCCCCAGTAGCCGAGGTTGATCCCGAGCTGCATCAGCGATCTCCTTACCGATCAGTAACGTCTCTTGTGAGGGGAGACACTAGTGGACCGGCGCAGCGGTGGACATACCGGAAATCGGTTGTCCACAGGCCACCCACTCGGCTGGTTGAGGCCGTAATCTCGGCGTTCATGGAGCAGAGGCATCTCGGCCATACCGGCCTTCGTGTGTCCCGGATCGGGCTCGGCACCCTGACCTGGGGACGCGACACGGACGAGCACGACGCCGCAGAGCAGTTGAAGGTGTTCTGGGAGGCGGGCGGGACCCTCATCGACACCGCGGACGTGTACGGGGACGGGGAGGCGGAGTACGTCCTCGGCAAGCTCATGGACGGGTTCGTACCGCGCCGGGATCTGGTGATCTCCACGAAGGCGGGGAGCGTGCCCGACCCCGACCGCCGCTTCGACACCTCGCGCGGTCATCTGCTCGCCGCGCTGGACGCCTCGCTCTCCCGCCTCGGCACGGACCATGTCGACCTGTGGCACATCCACGCCTTCGACCCGGCCACCCCGCTGGAGGAGACCTTGCAGGCGCTCGACCTGGCGGTCAGCAGCGGCCGGGCGCGCTATGCGGGGGTGTCCAACTTCTGCGGCTGGCAGCTCGCGAAGGCGGCGACCTGGCAGCTCGCGGCGCCGGGGGTACGGACCCGGATCGCGAGTACGCAGATGGAGTACTCGCTGCTCCAGCGCGGGGTGGAGCGCGAGGTGCTGCCCGCGGCGCGGGATCTGGGGGTGGGGCTGCTGCCGTCCTCTCCGCTGGGGCGGGGTGTGCTGACGGGCAAGTACCGGAGCGCGACGCCGGCCGGGTCGCGCGGGGCGTCGGAGCACTTGGCGCCGTTCGTCGCGCCGTATCTCGACGAGACGGCGAACGGCATCGTGGACGCCGTGCAGACGGCGGCGGACGGGCTGGCGACGACGCCGTTGCAGGTGGCGCTCGCGTGGGTGCGCGACCGGCCGGGGGTGGCCGCGCCGATCGTCGGGGCGCGCAACGCACAGCAGCTCACGGAGGCATTGTCAGTGGAGGCGCTTAGTCTTCCTGACGAGATCTGCCGGGCGCTGGACGATGTGTCGGCCCCGGTGCACCGCTATCCCGATCACGACTGGAGCACGCTGTGACCACGGACCCGGACACCACGGAGACGGCCCCCCGCCCGGGGGAACCGGCCGACGAGGCCGGGACCGAGGCGGGCTCCCCCGGCGCGGGCAGCGGTGAGGGCACGGCGTCCGAGCGGTCCGAGGCCGAGGCCGAGCTGGCCGCCCAGCGGGTCGAGCGGGAGCGGATCGAGCGGCGCAAGGCGGAGCGGAAGGGGCCGATCGCGGCCGGGGGGAAGCTCAGCGGGACGGCCGCCGACCTGCTGGCGGCGGTGCGGGCCGTGGAGAGCGGCGAGAAGCCGGTGCGGCGTACGACTCCGGGTCCGGCCGGTGGTCCGGCGCCCGCGGTGCGTCGGGCTGCGGCTCCCGAGCCCGTGCGGCGCCCGCAGCCCGTGGTCGCGCCCCCGGTCGCGCCGTCGGCCCCTGCTGAGGCGGCCCTCTCGGCCGTGCGGGCCGTTCTGGTCGAGGGGGGTGCCCCCGAGTCCCTCGCGCCCCGGGCCGCGGCGGCGCTCGGCGACGGCGCGCAGACGCTGTTGCGTGCGGACCCCTGGCAGTTGCTGCGGGTCGGCGGCGTGCGGCCCAAGCAGGCCGACGGGTTCGCGCGGGCGCTGCTCGGCGCGGAGTGCCGCCCGGACGACGCGCGCCGGGCCCGCGCGATGACGGTCTGGCTGCTGGAGCAGGCGGCCCTCGCCGGGCATACGGCGCTGGAGGCGTCCGCCCTCGAGGCCGCGCTCGGCCGCTACGCGGTGCCGGACCCCGAGGCCGCCGTCCGCGACGCGCTCGCCGAGGGCGAGGCACTCCTCTTCGAGGACGCCTTGGAGACGGCCCCAGCCGCGAGCGAGGAGGAGGACGAGGAGAGCGAGCGCCCGGTCCGCATGCTGATCGGCCTGGAGCGGTACGCACTCGCGGAGGAGAGCCTCGCCGACGGACTGGCCCGGCTGATCAACTCCGCGCCGCAGGAGGCCGGTTCGGCCGAGGACTGGGAAGGGGCGGCCGAAGCGGCGCGGGGCAGCACCGCGGAGCTGATCCGCGCGGTCGCGGGCCACGGCTTGGTGCTCCACACAGGCGGAGAGGCCTCCCGCAGCGAACCGGCAGCACTTCTCCAGGCGGCCCACCGACTCGGCGTACGAGCCTGGGCAGCCGTACACAGCCCGGCGGGTCGACGAGCGCTTGCCGAGCGACTCTCGCGGCCTGGGCCCGCGGACGACGGGGCCGGGGCTCCGGACGGCCGATCCGCGCTTCCGGACGAGCGGTCGGGGCTCCCTGGCGAGCGGTCCGGGCTCCCCCGTGGCCGGTTCGGGCTCCCCCATGACGTCTCCGCCGAGGAGAGTGCGGTCGTCACCGTGGCGGGGCTGTTGGCCGGGAGTGAGGGGCCGGGGCGGGATGTGGACGGGGCGTTGGATCTTGAGCTGTTGATCGTGTTCGACGCGCCCCGACTCGATGTCGAGACCGCGGCCTTGCTCGTCGAGTCGCTGCCCGACGGTGCGCGGCTGGTGCTGAGCGGGGACCCGGGGGTGCTGGAATCGGCCGGTCCGGGGCGGGTGTTCGCGGATCTGCTCGCCGCTCGCGCGTGTCCGCAGATCGCCTCCCGTACGCCCGACCCGGGCCCCATCGGCGAGTTGGTCTCCGCGATCGGGATCGGGGAGCTTCCGCAGATCGACGCGCCCGGCAAGGAAGTCGTGATCGTGCCGGTGCGGGACGCCGGGGAAGCGGTGCACCGGACCGTGCAGTTGGTCGCCGACTCGGTGCCGCGGGCCCTCGGTGTCCCGGCCGAGGAGACACAGGTGATCACCCCCGGCCATGGCGGCGCGGCGGGCACGCGCGCGCTGAACGCGGCGCTCAAGGAGCGGCTCAACCCCGGCCCCGGCCGCTTCGGCGGCTTCGACCCCGGCGACCGGGTCGCCTACTCCCCCGCGCCGGGCCGCACGCTGCCGGGCCGCGTGGTGACGGCGGACGCCGAAGGGCTGCGTCTGGAGTGCTCGGGCGCCCCCGTCGTCGTACCGAAGGAGCAGGTCGCGCGGTCCGTACGGCACGGATGGGCGCTGACCGCGCACCAGGCGGTGGGACAGCAGTGGCGGGCCGTGGTCGTGGTGCTGCCCGGTGACGCCGCTCGGGCCCTCACCCGACCCTGGGTGTACACGGCCTTCGGCCGGGCGTCCGGCCATCTGTCCGTGGTGCACGGCGTGGAGCAGGCGCTGCCCCGGGCGGTGGCCGAGGCCCTCGCCAAACCCCGGACCACCCGGTTGCCCGTCCTGCTGCGCCCCCAGGTCCCGACGGCCTGAGGGACCGACGACGGACCGACGGACCGACGGACCGACGGACCGACGGACGAGAAGAGCCTTCCGGCAGGCATCGGGTGCCTGCCGGAAGGCTCAGCACATCAGCGGTCGCTGTCGTCGGTGTCCTCGGTGTCCAGGGGGTCCAGGTCCTCGTCGTCCAGGTCGGGGTCGAGGTCGTCCTCCAGGTCGTCGTCCTCCGACTCCTCGTCGAAGACCGCGCTGATGTCGAAGCGGCAGACGACCCGCTGCGGGTCGACCGGTTCGAAGGGGGCCTCCAGCCACTCGCCCGGCTCCGCCGGTTCGTCCGCCGCCGTCACCCACAGCGTGGAGTCGCCCTCCTCCAGGCCGAACTCCGTGTGCCGGGAGGCGATCTCGTCCGGTTCGAACTCGCCGAAGAGCGCGCCGAGCGCGCCGTGCACCGTACCGGCCGGAAGCTCCGGCCCGCCCTGTTCCTCCGCGGTGGACACACGCTCCGCCTGCGCCAGCAGCCGCTGCGGCTCCACCACCGTGTAGTCCCGGCGGATCAGCACGCTCAGCGCGTGCGGTTCCTCGGGGCCCCGGTACGGCGGGAGCGGCTCCTCCACACCGGGGATCTCGAAGGGCGTGACTTCGTCATAGCGGTCGTAGAGCAGCTCGTCGTACTCCTCGGCCGCCGCGGCCAGCTCGTTGAACGCCTCGTAGACGGCCGGGTCGTCCTCGCCCGTCCTCCGCTCGACCGCGGCCAGGTGGCGGTCGAGCGCGGTCTTGACCGCCTCGGCGGCGGCGCGTACCTCGGCAGCGGTGGGCTGCGCAGCATCAGACATAGTGCAGACGCTATCCGTAGCGGGCCCCAGCCCGCACAATAGATGCGATGCCGGAATACGAATTTGTCGACGTGTACGTACCGCGCGGCGTCTCCCGCAAGGAGGCCACGCGCCTGCTGACCGACCATGCCGAATACGGTCACTGGGAGTTGGACCGCCTGAGCCTGCTGCGCGACGGCAGCCGCAGGGTGCGCTTGCGTCGGCGGATCATCCGCCAGTTGCGCGCCACCTGGTGAGAGAAGGCGGCCGAAACGGATCGGGCCCCGCCGTGACGGGGCCCGATCCGTTCACCGGTCACACGCGAGCGCGTGCCTTGCGGTAGAGCAGCACACCGCCGAGCAGCGCACCCGCGGCGGCCGGGGCCAGCGTGCCGACCGGCAGGTCGCTACCGGTCTCGGCGAGCTGGGGCCGGGGGGCGGAGTGCGTGTCGAGGTGGCTGGTGTAGCCGCTGCCCGGGTGATACGGGGTGGCGGGGTGGCTCGGGCGGTCGGGCGTGCTGGGAGGCGTGATGCGGCCGGGGCCGGGAGGCGTCGTACCGCCGTGGGGCGGGTGGTGGTGGCCGCTCCACGGCGGCGGGGTCTCGCTGATCGGCGTAGGGGTCACCGGGCTGCCGCCGGTGTTGGCGCAGTGGTTGCCGCCCGCCACGTTGCCGACACCGATCACGTCCACGGAGTTGCCGCACGCGTTGACGGGGACGTCCACCGGCACCTGCACGGTGTTGCCGGAGCCGACGCCGGGTGAGTTGCTGGCCGCCCCGCTCGCGTGCGCGCCGCCGCCGTTGCCGGTGGCGCTGCCGGAGCCGGTGTTGGCGCAGGCGTTGCCCACGGCCGGGTTGAGCAGCCCGATCACGTTCACGGTGTTGCCGCAGACGTTGACCGGGATGTGTACGGGCACCTGCACGGCGTTGCCCGAGAGCACGCCGGGCGAGCCTGCGGCTGCTCCGCTCGCACCCGAGTCGGCGTGCGCGTAGCCGCCGGTGACGGCGAGAACGCCGGTCGCCGCCGCCACGGTCATCAGGCCCTTGCGCGTGACCTGTCGCATTGCTGATTCCTGCCTTCGACTTTGTCGTGGAGCTTCCGAAACGTGCGCGCGCTGCGTACGCGGGCACGCAAGACCGGTCGGCCCCGGAGCACGGCGCGCGGCGCGCGCTCCGGGGCCGACGGACTCAGACCCACTGAGGGTGAGGACCCCGTACGGGGTGAGGCACAACGTCAGTGGTTGACGCAGGTGTTGCCGAAGGTGGGGTTCAGCAGCCCGATCACGTTCACGGTGTTGCCGCAGACGTTCACCGGGACATGTACGGGAACCTGGATGACATTGCCGGACAGGACGCCCGGGGAGTGCGCGGCGGCACCCTGGGCACCCGAGTCGGCGACAGCCAGGCCCGCACCCGCGAGAACCAGACCACCCGTGGCAGCCGCAGCAGCGACGACCTTCTTGATCATCATTCCTCCTTGTTGGCAAAAGCGATCCAAGCCTCGGACCGCATCACCTGTAACGAGGAGGGAGTAATGAGGCTACGAGCCTATGGTCTCATTCACCCTTCCTGGGCTGCTCCCGTACACGTTGGCGAATACCGGGAACTCCCTTCGGCGCCCAACCCGAGGCGCGGCGAAGGGAGTTCGAAGTGAGTGACAGGAGTTCGAGGCTGCTCAGGACGCGTCGATGAACCGGTCGAGGACGCGCACACCGAACTTCAGCGCGTCCACCGGGACCCGCTCGTCGACCCCGTGGAACATGCCCGCGAAGTCCAGCTCCGCCGGCAGCTTCAGGGGCGCGAAGCCGAAGCAGCGGATGCCGAGGTCGGCGAAGGACTTGGCGTCGGTGCCGGCCGAGAGCATGTACGGCACCGCGCGGGCGATGGGGTCCTCGGCGGACAGGGCGGTCTGCATGGCGTCGACCAGCGCTCCGTCGAAGGTGGTCTCCAGCGCCTTGTCCGTGTGGACGTCCTCGCGCTTGACCCGCGGGCCCAGGATGCGGTCGAGGTCGGCGAGGAACTCCTCCTCGTAGCCCGGCAGATAGCGTCCGTCGACATGCGCGGTGGCCTGTCCCGGGATCACGTTCACCTTGTAACCGGCGCCGAGCTGCGTCGGGTTGGCGGTGTTCTGGAGCGAGGCCCCGATCAGCTTGGCGATGCCGCCGAGCTTGGCGAGCGTCTCGTCCATGTTCTCGGGGTCGAGTTCGGTGCCGAGCGCGTCACCGAGTTCGTCGAGGAAGTGCCGCAGGGTCTTGGTGACCCGTACCGGGAACTGGTGGCGGCCGAGGCGGCCGACGGCCTCGGACAGCTCGGTGATGGCGTTGTCCTTGTGGATCATCGAACCGTGACCGGCGGTGCCGTCCACGGTCAGCTTCATCCAGTGCATGCCCTTCTGCGCGGTCTCCACGAGGTACAGCCGCAGCTTCTCGTTGACCGTGAAGGAGAACCCGCCGACCTCGCCGATCGCCTCGGTGACCCCGTCGAAGAGGTCCGGGTGCTTGTCGACCAGATGCCGGGCGCCCCAGGTGCCCCCGGCCTCCTCGTCCGCGAGGAAGGCGAGGACGATGTCGCGCGGGGGCTTGCGCCCGGTGCGCAGCCGCTCGCGGACGACCGCCAGCGTCATGGCGTCCATGTCCTTCATGTCGACCGCGCCGCGCCCCCACACGCACCCGTCGGCGATCTCGCCGGAGAACGGGTGGTGCGTCCAGTCCGCGGCGTTGGCCGGGACGACGTCGGTGTGGCCGTGGATCAGCAGCGCGGGGCGGGAGGGGTCCTCGCCCTCGATCCGGGCCACCGTGGAGGCACGGCCCTGGTGCGACTCGAAGATCCGCGGCTCGAGCCCCACCTCCGCGAGCTTCTCGGCGACGTACTCGGCGGCCTCGCGCTCACCCGGCCCGGAGTGGTCGCCGTAGTTGCTGGTGTCGATCCGGATCAGCTCGCGGCAGAGGTCGACGACCTCGTCCTCGCCGGTGACGCTCCTGGCCGTGTCCATGTCGGTCACGCTGGTTCCTCCCGCTGTCGCTGCTGGTCGTCTCCTCATCCTCCCTCCGACCCCCCTCGCGCCCCAAGACCCGGTCTCGGCCCCTCACGCACTGTTCACGCGAGAACAGGGGGTGATCGAACACCCCCGAAAGCCTGGTAATGTTTCCTTCGTCGCCGCGGGGAAGACCCCGAGGCGGCAGACACCTGGTCCGGGTGGCGGAATGGCAGACGCGCTAGCTTGAGGTGCTAGTGCCCTTTATCGGGCGTGGGGGTTCAAGTCCCCCCTCGGACACCAACGAAGACCCCAGTTCATCTGGGGTCTTCCGCGTTTCGGGCGCCGTACGGCCGGCGCCCCCTCAGGGGCGGGCGAGCAGTCCTTGCTCCATCGCGACGACGACGGCGCGTGTGCGGTCTCTCACATCCAGTTTGGCGAAGACCCGCAGCAGATGCGTCTTCACCGTGGCCTCGCCGATGAACAGGCGGCGCCCGATCTCGGCGTTCGACAGGCCGTCGGCGACCGCGCGCAGCACATCCCGCTCCCGGGCGGTCAGGACGACCGGCTCCGGGCGGCGCATCCGGGCCACGAGGCGTTCGGCGACCTTGGGCGCGAGGACCGTCTCGCCGCGCGCCGCCGAGCGGATGGCGTCGGCGAGCTGCTCGCGGGTGGTGCCCTTGAGCAGATAGCCGACGGCGCCGGCCTCCACGGCCCGTTCGATCTCGATGTCCGTGTCGTACGTGGTGAGGACCAGCACCCGGGTGGCCACCGGCAGCGCGACGATCTCGCTGGTGGCGGCCACCCCGTCGAGGACCGGCATGCGCAGGTCGACGAGGGCCACCTCCGGCGCGAGCCGCTCGACGAGGTCGGCGCCCTCGCGGCCGTCGCTCGCCTCGCCGACGATCTCGATGGTCGGCTCGGAGGCCAGCAGGGCGACGACTCCGGCGCGCATCACGGCATGGTCGTCGATCACGACCACCCGGATCCGTTCGTTCGAGGTGTCGGTCATGTCACTCCTGACGCTGGGTGGGGAGGGTCGCGAGGATTCGGGTGCCGTCCCCGAGGGAGCTGGTGACGGTGAGTTCACCGCCGAGTTCGGCCAGGCGCCGGCGCATGCCGTCCAGGCCGAAGCCATGGGATTCCTCGACGACGAAGCCGCGTCCGTCGTCGGTGATCTCCAGCTCGACGCTGCCCGGGGCTTCGGTGAGGAGGACGCCGACCGTGGTGGCGTCCGCGTGCTTGCGTACGTTGGCGAGGGACTCCTGGGTGCAGCGCAGCAGGGCGACACGGGTGTGCTGATCCAGCTCGATGTCGGGCAGTTCGGCGTCGACGGTGAGGCCGGTGTCCTGGACGAAGCGGTCCAGGGTCCGGCGCAGGGTGGTGGCCAGTGAGCCGGGTGCGACACCGCTCTCGGGGGCGGCGCCGACGAGCACCCGGGCCTCGGCGAGGTTCTCGCGCGCGGTCCGCTCGATGGAGGTGAGCTGCTGGGCACAGCGTTCGGGGTCGGTGACGGTGGCGGCGCGGGCGGCCTCCGCGAGCACCACGATGGAGGCGAAGCCCTGGGCCAGGGTGTCGTGGATCTCCCGGGCCAGGCGCTCGCGCTCCTCGGCCGCGCCCTGTCGCTGGTGGGCGGCAGCCAACTCCTCCTGAGTGAGGGCGAGTTCGGCGGACAGTTGTTCCTGTCGCTCGTTGCTCTGGCCGATGAAGCGGTACAGCCACAGCCCCAGGGCCGTACCGAGGGCGTAGGCGATGACGGTGGACACGGTGTTGCCGGTGAGCAGGTCGGGGCTCCAGCCCTGCTCGATGGTGCCACCGAACACGGTGAGGGCGGCGGCGGCCCCGCTGAGCGTGGTCGCCTCGCGCGGGCCGCGGGCGAAGAGCCAGAACTGCGGCAGGGACACCACGTAGAAGGCGGCCCCGCCGGTCAGGATGAACGAGGTCGCTCCCAGGACGAGGGCGAGGACGGCGAGATAGGCGCGCGGGGGCAGGACCGGGCTGTCCGGCCGGGCGAGAACGACGCCGTGGCACAGTGCGATCAGGGCGAACAGGCCGAACATCCCGTAGGTGCGGGCCGGTGAGGCGTCGTGCACGGCGATCAGGAGCGGCAGCAGGCCGAACGGGATCCAGATCGCGAGGTTCCAGCGAAGGATCCGGTCCAGGGTGAGCGGGTCGCCCGACTGCTGCCGCCATCGAGTCACGTCGATTCACCTCGCGGGTAAGGGAGTTGGGTATCCGATGGACGGGGTGGTCAGCGTACCGACTCAAAGGGTTGGGGGGCCGGTGCGGTGGCGTGGCGGGCGCGGAGCGCTCCGCGCGAGGGCCACCAGTTGGCCTCGCCGAGCAGGAGCATCAGGGACGGCAGGACCAGCATGCGGATGACGAAGGCGTCCAGGAGGACTGCGACCGCGAGGCTGAAGCCGATCTGCTTCATCTCGATCAGGTGCAGGGCGGCGAAGCTGGCGAAGACG
>NZ_JAMWMR010000050.1 GCF_023887685.1 Streptomyces macrolidinus
CGCGTTCGTGGCGAGTTCGGCCACGAGCAGCGTCGCCGTGCGGTTGGCCTCGCTGTCGTACGGCCAACCCCAGCCGTCGACTTGCTCGGCCGTGAGACGGCGGGCGAGGCGGGCACCTCTGGGCGTGGCCGAGAGACGGATGGTGAAGCGACGGGTGACGAAGAGGGCGATATCGGCGTTCATGTCACTCAGCGTCGTGGACCGTCTCTACGCTGACCAGTAACGACGACGGTACGTGGAGTCACTGTCCGGGCGCCGTCCGGCTGTGTCCGGGTCATGTGGCGTTACCTGGTGCGTGGTGGGCGAGTTGAGTACGGGAGACAGCGGCACGGGGAGGTGTCCGGGTGTGAACGTGACGGGGCAGGGACTACAACATGACGGCGACGACGAGGAGTCGGCGGCGGTCCTGCGGACGGTCGCCAGGATCATCAAGACCTACCGTGAGCGAAAAGGGCTGACCCAGGCCGAGTTCGGGACGGCCATCGGGTACAGCGAGGAACAGGTGTCCTCGGTGGAACGGGGGCGACGGGCGCCGAGCGCGGCGTTCCTGGAGGCGGCGGACCGGGTGTTGGAGGCCGGTGGGCTGCTCGTCGCGCTGAAGAAGGACGTGGAGCAGGCGCGGTACCCGAAGAAGGTACGGGACTTGGCGAAGTTGGAGGAAGAGGCGGCCGAAATCTGCGCCTACGACAACTGCGTCGTCAACGGACTCCTTCAAACCCCAGAGTACGCGAGGGCGTTGTACGGGATGCGGCGTCCGCCCTTCTCCGAGGAGGAGCTGGAACGCCTTGTCGCCGCGCGCTTGGCGCGGCAGGAGATCTTCGACGGGAAGCCCGCACCTGTCTTCAGCTTCGTCCAAGAAGAGGTGGCACTACGCCGCCCGCTTGGGGGCAGAATGGTGATGCGGAAGCAGCTCGAACATCTGTTGGAGGTCGGCCAACGGCGGAACGTGGAGATCCAAGTGATGCCCACGGAGCGTGAGGACCATGCCGGTCTTGCGGGATCACTTCAACTGCTTCGGCTCAAGGAAGGGGACACCGTGGGGCACAACGAGGTCCAGCTCACCAGTCGGCTGATCTCCCACCCCAAGGAGCTCCAGATCCACGAGATCCGCTATGGCGCCATCCGAGCCCAGGCCCTGCCTCCCCGCGAGTCGCTGGGCTTCATCGAGAAACTGCTGGGAGAGACATGATGACCAACCCCTCGACGGGGAACGGTTTCGCGCTGGAGTGGTTCAAGAGCAGCTACAGCACGAATGACGGCCCGGCGTGTGTCGAGGTCGCCTTCGCCCCCGAGACCATTCACATACGGGACTCGAAGCGCGTGCACGGCGGCCAACTCGCCTTCGGCGCCCAGCAATGGGCCGCCTTCGTCTCGTACGCCGCCGACCACTGACGTACGACCTGTCGACGCCCCGCGCATCCGGTTCCGTACCGGGCGTGGGGCGTCGTCGCGCCCCGGTCAGCGACGGCGACTCCCCCAGCAGACCCGGCCCGGCCCCGACGGTGGACTCCTCCGAAGGATAGGCTCACCGGACACTGTCGTTCGGGGAGGGGCACAGCGGCATGATCATCTTCGGCACCAAGGGGTACCTGCACGCGCTCGCGATCATCACGCTCCTGTGCGGACACTGCGGCAACCCGAGTGCACACGCGCTCCGGAAGCGGGTCGTGAAGTTCACCCTGTTCTTCATCCCGCTCTTCCCTGTGTCGGTCAAGTACCTGACGCAGTGCACCTTCTGCGGCGCCCAGGAGAGGGTGACCGTGGAACAGGCCACCCAACTCCAGACCCAGGCCGCCCAGGACCCCGACCCTCGCTACACGCCGCTGGGACAGCAACAGCCGCACCAGGGCTGAACGCCCGTGCAGGATGTGCTCGACGGGTGTAGGTCGGCGGTCGGTGAGGCGGGTGATCAACCGTCCGATCTCGGCAAGGCTGGGGTGGATGAGCGGGGACGATCCGTTTCTGTTTTCCCGGCATCCAGCTCCACTTCTGCCGGGCAGTCCGTTGAACAACTCGTGGACGGGATGGCCCGCGTGACGGGCTTCCTCCGCCAACGTCCAGCCGTTCTTTCATTGCAGCGGAGCGATCACTGCTGAAACGGTGCACGAACCGCCCATGCACAGCTTCCAGTTCACCCGCCCACAGCCGACGTCAGCAAGGTCCCCACCCATAACCGCACCCCGACCGAACTGGCCCCCAGTCACGGCAAGCACCGTTGCAGTACTAGCGTCCAGCATCCGAGCATCGTGTGCAGTAGTGGCCCACGCCCCCCGCGACACGCGGCCGAATGCCGCCTTGCCCGCGCAGTCCGCGCTGGTCACTGTCAGTGGCATACCCACACGGTGACTACCTCGTCCGGAGACCTCTATGCTGCGGGTGCATTTCACTGCTGGGAACATCGCGCGGCTGCGTGTCGCGGTCACCCCCGATCCTCTGTGGGAGATCGCCAACAGTTTCCAGATCCTGATCGGCAAGGACAGCCTGCTGGTGTTTGACCAGTGGCGCAGCCGGGTCCGGCCGCGCCTGATCCGGGACAGCGCTGCACTGCTCACCGCGCTCCTGCCGCCCCGCGGTTACTCCCCGGACTTCCTCACGCCCGACCTCGGCGGCTGTCCAGACCTGGAGAGCGCCGTTGATACCGTGCTCCGCACCTCGAAGACCACCCTGCGGGGCGACTTGACCAGGCTCGTCGCGTCACCCGTCAGGCAGAAGCCGCCGCCGACCGGTCTGCGGGCCCTGGCGGGCGGGGAGCCCGAAGCGCTGCACGACCTGGGCACCGCCCTGCACGGCTACTACCGGCGGGCGCTCGAAGAGTTCTGGCCGCACATCTGCGCACAGGTAACCGCCGACGGTGCGCTGCGTGCCAGGGCGGTGCTCACGGGTACGTTGCACGGCTAGTGCCCCGGCAGGCAACGTTTGCCCGTCAGGAGCGGCGTCCGGTGCGTGCTCTGGGGGTACTCCCTGCTCACAGAGCTTGGGGGAGTGCCGGACGGAAGCCCTCGTACTGGACGTACGTGGGCTTTCGTCCGGTGCGGCGAGAGTACGTGCCGGGCGTCGCGACGGGGCGAGCGTTGCCTGCCGGGGCACTAGCATGCTGGTCGCGCCGTGCAGCAAACGAGGTAAACGTTGCCTGCCGGGCACTGGTCGGGGCCGAGCCGCACCGCGAATCGACGCCCTGTCACTTCTTCTCCCGAGGTTCGGAGCGTTCAGTCGGTGACGCGCTGGACGACCAGGCACGACCAGGTGAAACCGCCTCCCCCGCTGAATCCGACGGCGAACTCTCCAGGCGCGAGGAGCTCCTGGTCCCAGAGGTCGGCGAGGTTGGCGATCGCGTCCCCTCCGCCCAGATGGCCAGTGCGGCCACCGAGATGGAGGATCTCCGCCTTGATCACCTCCTGCATGATCGGCAGATAGAGCAGATCGATGGTCTTCGGGCCGAGGCGCGACAGGGTCGCACAGCGGATGCGCGGGTCATCGGGTTTCAGCCCGGCCTCCGCGAGCGCGGCCATCAGGGTGGCGCGCACCTTTCGAGGACCGATCTCGGCGAAGCGAGCCATACCGCCGTCAGCGAGGAACGCCTTCTTCGTGCGGCGCGCGTCGACGGGCACGGAGTGCGCGAGGGGCACGGTAGTGAACTCGTCCCGACCGCGATACATGGACTCCAGTTCGGGCGCAGATCCCAAGGCGTGGGAAAGGATCCGCAACCCCGGTCCCGAGCGGCCGACGACCGCGGCGGTGCCGCCGTCCCCGAAGACCGCGTCGTAGTCGCCGCGCCACCGGTCGAACGCGGGTGCGGCGAAGCGGTCCCCCGTGGTGACCAGGGCATTGCGCACGGACGGGTCCGCCTCCAACCGCACCGCGGCCGTGTGCAGCGCCATGGCGCCGGCGTGACACATCTGCTGGATGCCAAAGGCGACGGCGTCGGAGGCGCCGAGCTGGTCGGCGACGTAGTGAGCAGGGGACCAGAAGTCGTGGCCCTGGTGATGGATCCAGGCGTGGATGACCAGATCCGTCTCCTCGGGCGTCACCTGCGCCTCGCTCAGGGCCCGGCGCGCTGCGCGGACCGCCATCTCCGGGCCGGACGGGCCACAGGAGACGGGAACCTCGGCAGCTCCGGCGGCCTCGGCGTCCGCGACGGTGGTGAGACCGGCGAGCACCGCCGCGTCGGCGGTCTGGCGGACCGGGGGCAGCCAGGTGGCCGCCGCACGTATGGTGAGTTCGCTCCCGAAACGCATTTCGGCCGCCCTTTCGTCGGATCTTCTCCGCAACTTCCGCATAACAGAGCCGATCCACGCGTCAACAAGGACACTTGCGGGAGTGATGTGTCTCACATGATCGAGGGAAGCGCACAACTCTCGGCGGAGAACTAAGGGCTGTCCCGTAATCCCTGACGGGCGCGCGACGACGGCTACGGCACCTCGCCGCGTTGTCGGAACGCCCGAATACGTCCAGTATTCGGGCGTCCCTCCGCCTTGCGATGCACCGCATCCGACGCCGCGCGCTGATCCGCCAGGGATTACGGGACAGCCCTTAGAGGCTGGACAACACGGAAGGAAACGCCGACTCTTTCCGACCGAACCCAAGGCGCCGTATCCGTAAAACCCCGCGGCGCCCGAACATGTCAAAAGGTCCGCTTCCCTGAGTAACTCCCAGAGGCGGACCTTTGATTTTTGCAAGACTTTGGAGATTGTCGTTCTGCTTTGACTCGTCCCTGAAGCCGCCGAGGGCATCAGGTCGCCCGCGGGGCCCCCGGGGGCCGGGGAGACGGACGGCAGCAACACGCCCCACGCCTCATCGACGAATCCACCAGGCCCTCGGCAGCCCTTCGGGCACCTCGCGGCGCTCGGCGGCGGCCCGCAGCAGCCCCGGACACGGCCTGAAGCTCGCCCCCGAGGTCACGGGCGGCGGGCTCCGCCGCATCCGCGCGCAACTCCTGCCGTGCCCACCCCAGGCGCAGGCCTGGCCGCGGCCGGGCCGCGTTCGTCGAAGACTTCCGCCGCGGCTCTCACCAGCCCGTCGATCTCGCACAAGGGGCGTCAGGCCGTACGGCCCACCGCGTGCTCACTCACCTCACGGTGCAGCGATCCGTCGGAGGACAGGATCGCCCGGTGCAGTGCCTGGATACTGGGTGACGGCTCGAGGCCGAGGCGTCCGGCCAGTTCGGTCCGCAGTTCGCGGTAGACCTCGAGGGCCTGTACCCGGCGGCCCGCCCGGTACAGCGCAAGCATGAGCTGTGCGTGCAGTGCCTCGTGGGTGCGGTCGCCGGCCGCGTGGGCGACCAGCTCTCCCAGTAGTTCGTAGTGCCGCCCGAGCCGGAGTTCCGCGCTGATGCAGCGGTCGAGTGCAGACCTGCGCCGTTCGTCCAGTTCCTTCTGCTTGATCATCAGTAGCGGCCCGGTGGGCAGGTCGCACAGCGCGGGTCCGCGCCACAGCGCCAGCGCCTGCCGGAACCGGGATGCGGCGAGCGTGTCGTCGCCCGACGCGACGGCGCGGTGACCGCGCTCGGCGAGGCGCTCGAACTCCTCGCAGTCGACCGCGCCCGCGCCGAGGCCGAGCATGTAGCCGCCGGGGCGGGTGGTGATGATCTGCTTGGGGTCGAGACCCGGGCGCGCGGACGCAATGAGCTCGCGCAGTTTCCGGATGTAGGTGTGAATGGCGGCTCCCGCGCTGCGGGGCGCATCCTCGGCCCAAAGCTCTTGGATGCCTTCCGTGACCGAAAGCGTCCTACCTCGGCGCATAGCCAGCAGGGCGAGCAATTTGGCCTGTTTCACCGCAGTCGGCGTGACGTTCGCTCCATCTATGCGAACCATGAACGAACCAAGAACAGAGATCTCCATCGACTTTCCCCCAGTTAGTCGTTAGTCACTCGTCATAGACGATAAAAATCCAGCCGTCGGTTTGTCAACATCGATCCAGTCGAGGTCGGCATGAACCATCGCAAACAGCCTGACTGAATGGGACTTTCCGGTATTCAGTCAAGTTCTGTTAAAGACATTTGGCGGTACGTCGCTCCAGTTGGCCTGTTCTCTCGGACGGAAGAGGGATGAGGCCGTCTGCACTGTGTCTGAAGCCCGGCTGTCCTCCCGCTCCAAGCTGCCTCTCGCACCGCGAGAGCGGCCTCCGGCCCGTGCGGCCCGCGCGCCTACTGTCTCGGGCATCCGGTTCGGCCTGCTCCCACGGGCCGAGGCGTCGGACCGCGTCCACGAGGCCGAGACGAGAGGTGACACGAGTGCTGCTGGCAGAGCAGGAGGCATCGCACGGTGCCCCATGGCGGCAGATCGTCGACCATGAGGCCGGCGGCGAACCGCTGCACGTATGGGAGAGCCCCGGACAAGACCCGCGAGGACCGAGTCTCGTCCTCGTCCACGGCTTCGAGGAGAACTGGGAGAGCTGGCTACCCCTCGCCCGTCGACTCCCCCGCGACCTGCGGTTGTTCGCCCTCGACCTGCCCTGGCGCGGCGGGTCGCACCACCGCTGGACCGACCGGGGCAGCTCCGCCACCTGGCTGGAACGGGCCCTGGAACTCCTTCCGGTGCACCCCGACGCGGTGTTGGCCCACTCATTCGGTGCCACCACCCAGCTCGAACTGCTCACCAGGAGCACGCCGTTTTCGGCCATCCCCACCACGCTGGTGGCTCCCGTCTACCGACCGCACGACCAGCCCGTCGACTCCCGCTTCTTCGGCGAGGCGGTCGACCGGTTCCGCAGCGTGCTCGCGGACGGGCTGCGCGCCAGGATGGGCCCACGCGGTGCCACGGTCCCGCCGGACATCGTGGACGTGATGATCGGCAAGGTGCGTGAACGCGTGGAACCCCAGGGCTTCCTGCACTTCTACGCGACGCTGAGCCGGACCCCCCATCTGCCGTTGCCTCTGATCGAGGCCCCCGTACTGGTCGTCAGCGGAACCCACGACCCCTCCGCGCCGGTTGCCGCGATCGACGAACTACGCCGTGCAATCCCTGATGTGACGATCCATCAGGATGCGAACCTCGACCACTTCTGTCAGCTGCGGCAACCAGACCGGGTGGCCGAACAGCTCCTCGCCTTCCTGGCAGCCAGGGGACTTTGCCTCGCCGGCAGACCGCAGCCCACTACCAAGGAGTCGATCAGCGCATGACCACGCACGAGAACGACGCGTACGACGTCGTCATCAGCGGTGCGAGCATCGCGGGCAGCGCCGCGGCGGTCCTGCTCGCCCGGCGCGGCGTACGTGTCGCGCTACTCGAACGCCGCTCGGATCCCGCGGCGTACAAGGTGTTGTGCACCCACTACCTACAGCCGTGCGCCTACCCCGTACTCGACGAGCTCGGGCTCGTTCCAGCGCTGGAAAAGGCCGGCGCGGTCCGCAACGAGGCTCGCTGGTACACCCGTTGGGGCTGGATAGAGCCCAAGGCCGCGCCCGGGGGCCCCGAACTCCCCTACGCGTACAACATTCGGCGCAGCACACTGGACCCGCTGATCCGGTCTCATGCGGCCCGGACGCCCGGCGTCGACCTACTCCTCGGTCATACCGTGAGTGGACTGATCCAGGAGGCCGGGCGGACCGTAGGTGTGCGGGTGTCGACGGCCGAGGGCGAGCGCGAGATCCGTGCCCGCCTCGTGATCGGCGCCGACGGCAAGGACTCGGCCGTGGCTCGATTCGCGGGAGCACCGGCTCGCCTCCATAGAAATCAACGATTCAGCTACTTCGCACACTTCCGTGATCTGCCACTGCGCGACGGAATCACCCAGTCCTGGTTCCTGGAACCGGACGTGGCCTACGCGATGCCGAACGACGACGGGGTGACGGTCGTCGCGGTGATCCCCGACAAGAAGCGGCTGCCGGACTTCCGCAGGGACCTGGAGGGCAGCTTCCTCGATTTCGTCCGCGCCCTTCCTGAGGCGCCGCCCATCGACTCTGCCGAGCGCGTCACAAAGATCACCGGTACCGTCAACTACCCGCTGCACAGCCGTAAGCCGACCGCACCGGGCATCGCGTTCATCGGCGACGCGGCGCTGGCCGGCGACCCCCTGTGGGGCGTCGGATGCGGCTGGGCCCTGCAGTCCGCACAGTGGTTGGCCGAGGCGGTCTCCGCCGCGGTGTCCGGGCGCGGCGACCTGGAACAGGCACTCGCAGCCTACGCCCGTCGGCACCGGCGAGGGCTGCACGGACATCAGCATCTGGCCGCCGATTACGCCAAGGCCCGGCCGTTCAACCCCTTCGAGAGGCTGATGTTCTCCGCGGCCGCCCGCGACGAGGCCATGGCCCGGCACATGCACCTGTTTGCCTCACGCCTCATCGGGCCCCTGCGCTTCCTCAATCCGGTGGCGCTGGCCAGGGCCTCGGCCGTCAACCTCCGGCATCGCGGTACAGCCGTGCCCGCACCGCCCGTGCCCTTGTCCCGCACCGACTCGTGACCGGGGCGTCTCCGGTCCCCTCGCCCTCTTTCCTGCCGCCCTGGAATTCCCGAGAAAGGCAACCCCTCATGAGTACCGACATGACCTCCATCCTCACCGCCGAGCAGGACGCACAGCTGCGCGAGATCATCATCGAGGTCCTGGAGCTGGAAGCGGACGAACTCACCGACACCAGCAGTTTCGTCGACGACCACGACGCGGACTCGCTGCTGGCCATCGAGATTCTGGCTCGCATAGAGAAGGACCTCGGCATCACCATCCCGCAGGACGACCTGGTCGACATGGGCAACCTCGACGGCGTGCGCGCCGTGGTCGTCCGCAATCTCGGGGGCGACAAGGATGCCTGAGCCCGAGACACGCCGTGTGGTCGTCACTGGCCTGGGGGCGGTGAGCAGTGCGGGCATCGGCGCGGCCGAGTTCACCGCCGCGATCCGGGCCGGCCGCCGTACCACCTCCCCCATCACCTCTTTCGACACGACCGGCTTCCCGCACGTCCACGCGGGGGAGGTGCACGACTTCGAGCCCGCCGAGTGGCTGCGCCGCATCGAGCCCACGCAGTGGGGGCGCAGCAGCCAGTTCGCCGCCTCGGCCGCCCGGCTCGCGGTGGCGGACTCGGGCCTTCCCGAGTCCGAGCTGGCCCGGGCCCGCGCGGGCTCGGTGATGGGCACCACGAGTGGCGAGTCCGCGGTCATCGAGGAACTCGTCGGCCAATGGTCGGCAGACGGGCTCAAGTCGCTGGGCACGGACCGGGTCGGTGCGGTCCCGGCCGGCCGGATCGCAGCCGCGGTCAACAGCGAACTCCGCCTCTCCGGCGAGGCGTTGACCCTTGCCACGGCATGTTCGGCGAGCAACTACGCGCTCGGTTACGCCTACGACATGGTGGCCGGTGGCGACGCGGACTACATGCTGGCCGGAGGGGCCGACTCGGTGAACCGGTGGGCGCACGCCGGCTTCTACCGGCTCGGCGCCCTGGCCGAAGAAGTGTGCCGCCCGTTCGACGCGCACCGCTCCGGAATCCTCACCGCCGAGGGCGGAGTCGCACTGCTGCTCGAGCCGTACGACCGGGCCGTCGCCCGAGGGGCCCGGATCTACGCCGAGGTGCTCGGTTACAGCGTCAACTGCGACGCCGAGCACATGGTGCACCCGGATCCGACCAGCATCGCCGCCTGTATCAGGGCCGCACACCGCAGCGCCGGAGTGACGCCCGAGCAGATCGACTACATCTGCGCCCACGGCACCGGCACCCGGACCAACGACGCGACCGAGGTCGCCGCCGCGCGGGAGGTGTTCGGCGACCGGATCCCGCCGATCAGCTCCATCAAGTCGATGATCGGCCACACCATGGGCGCGGCCAGCGGGTTCGGCGCGCTGATCTGCTGCCAGGCCCTGCACGAAGGGTTCCTGCCGCCGACCGCGGGCGTCGAGGAGATCGACCCGGCTCTCGGTGCGGGCGTCGACCCGGTGCCCGGAACGGCACGCCCGGCCCGGCCGCAGGTCGTGCAGAACCACGGGTTCGCCTTCGGCGGCAACAACGCCATCACCGTTTTCGGGAGGGTCGCATGAGCACCGCCGCCGTCGAAGCGCTACAGGCCCCTGTCACCCATGCGGTCGAACCGCTCGCGATCACCGCCGTGGGCGCGGCGACCCCCGCCGGTCTCGGGCTCGAAGCACTCGGCCGCGCCCTGGCAGCCGGCCGGCCGGGCCATGCCGAGCCGTCCGTCCAGGAGGGCGAGTCCCTGCCGCCGCGCCCGATCCGTGCCGTGCCCGATTTGAGGGTCACCGAGCTGATCGGCCGCAAGGGCAACCGGCATCTCGACCGTACGACTCGACTAGGGCTGGTCAGCTGCCGGTTGGCCCTGGACTCGCTGCCTGTACCGGTGGGCAGTCGCACCGGGGTCGTCCTGGGCACAAGCACGGGCAGCATCCGCAGCTCCAGCGAGTACTCCTTGGAGACCCTCCATCAGGAGCGCCCGTACTTGGTGAACCCGAGCCTCTTCCCCAACACCGTGATGAACTGCGCGGCCGGCCAGATCGCCATCCGGCACGGCCTCAAGGGCGTCAACGCCACACTCGCCGGCGGACACCTGGCCGGTGTGCAGGCGCTGCGCTACGCACGCAACGCCCTGCGTCACGGACACGCGGATCGTCTGCTGGTCAGCGGGGTCGAGGAGTTCTGTGCGCAGAGCGCCTGGGGCTGGCACCAGTCGGGGGCGCTGAGCCCGGACGCAGCGGTGGGCGAGGGAGCGGCCCTTCTGGTCGTCGAGGCCGAGGACGCGGCCCGGTCGGCGGGGCGCCGGGTACTCGCCCGGGTGCTGGCCTGCGAGACGGGTTACGCCGACCGCGGCGGACTGGCCCGGGCTCTCGCCTCGGTGATCGGCTCGGCGCTCGGGCGCAGCGGCAAGGATCCGGCCGAGGTCACCGCGGTCTCGCTCGGCGCCACGGGTCTTGTCGGCCTGGACCGCATCGAGGTGCGTGCCGTGCGCAGTGCGCTGGGCGGCGCTCTGCCCGATCAGGTCGTACGGGTCAAGGAGACGGTCGGTGAGTGCTTCAGCGCCGGCGGTGTCCTGCAGATCGCGGGACTGCTCGGACTGTGGCAGCTGGAGAACACCGGCGCCGCCCGGACCGCCGTCGTACCGGCGGTCTCCCGTGACGGTCAGGTGGGCTGCGTCGTCCTCGACCTGAACGCCCCCGTCGGCTGACGGGAGCCCGCCACCCCAGGACGGGGCCGGGGAGCATCGTCGATGCCTGCTCCCCGGCCCCCTCATTCCCGGCAGAACGGCAGGAAGGAAGACATGTCTGCGACGCGGACACATCCCGTGGAAACGGCCGTCCGGGCCCAGGGCCTCGGCGATCTGATCGCCCACTGCCTGTCCGGTTCCCAGGAGGCATGGTCGGCCCTGGTCGAGCGATACGCCCCCCTGGTGTGGACGGTGGCCCGCTCGCACCGCCTCTCCACCCCCGACTGCGAAGAGGTCTTCCAGCTGACCTGGCTGCGGGTGTATCGAAGTCTGCCCCGGCTGCACACACCGGAGCGGTTCCCGGCCTGGCTCACGACCTGCGCCCGCCGCGAGAGCCTCAAGCAGCTGGAGCGCTCCGGCCGTTACGTACCGGTCGGCGGCGCGGGGACCCTCGACCGGCCGACCGCCGCAGAGCCCGGCCCCGAGGAGCACCTCCTGGTACGCGAGCGCCGCGCCCACGTCCACGCCGCTCTGGCCCGGCTTCCGGACCGGGACCGCCGGTTGCTCACGCTGCTCAGCGCGGATCCCGCACCGGGGTACGACGAGGTGAGCCGGCGTCTGGGCATCGCCCGCGGCTCGGTGGGACCGCTGCGCGGGCGTGCGCTACGGCGCCTCGCCGAGCAGATGCGCATCATCGAAGGCGTAGGCCACCCGGCTGCGCTGTGACGTACCGTCATCTTCCAGGCCACGCACCATACCCACGCCGCCGACGCCGTCGTGTCGTGGCGCACTGTCGGCTCCCGGGTCCGGAGCGCTCTCGGGTTCCGGCTGCGGTATGTCGTTCGTGACCGAGCCGACGGCATCACCCAGGAGGGCCACCGGCCAGGCTGCCACCGCCCTCACCAGCGCGGGCGGCGGCTCGCCCAGCTCGGCGCGCAGCTTGTCCCCCGGCTGTTCACCACCGGCCGAATCCCATCCGTCGTCACTCGGCTCGCACCGCCCGGACTCGATCTCCGACATCGCCACCCCCTGCGGTCTCCGTCCGTGCCGCAAGGTCCAGTATCCGCGCCACGGGCAGTGTCGCGCCGCGCACCCGGACGACCGCCTGCGGCGCAGCGGGCAGCGCCGCCGCGGCGACGTACCCCTGAGGCGGGTCAAGGTCGACCAGCCGCCAGGTGCCGTCCGCCGGGGCCGCGCCGACGCCGTGCGCCAGCCCCGTCCCGACCCCTTTGAGGTACGCCTCCCTGCGTACCCAGCAGCGCCCGAACGCCGCGGGGCGCCGCTCCTCGGGCAGTTCTTCGAGCAGCCTCCGCTCGTCGGCGGCGAGCCACCGAGAGACCGTGCGCACGGTCCTCGCCGGGACTGCGGAGCCCTCCAGGTCGACCCCGACGGGCCGGTCCGCGAAGGCGTAGACGACTCTGTCGCCCGAGTGCGCCATCGAGTACTCCAGGTCCGGGGTGTCCTGCTGGAATGGGCGGCCGTGCGGACCGCCACAGGCCGGACACGCCGCACGGCGCAGCGTCAACTTCTCCGGTTCTCTGCCGGTGTACTCGGCCAGCAGCGTGCGCAGCCCCGCGTGCGCCATGACCTTACGGTGCCGATGCAGGGGTCTGCGCAGCCGTGCTACGCGGTGCCGCTGCCCGGCATCGAGCAACCGGGCGACAGCACGGGTCGCCGCACCCGGCGGCGGCACGGCGAGCCACCAGATGTGGAGCTCCTCAGGACCGGCCGGCGGATGCAGCTTGGTCACAGAGCCACTCCCCCGTCGACCTGGAGGACCTGACCGGTGATGTAGGAAGCCTTGTCGGAGAGCAGGAACGCGGTGAGGTCCGCGACCTCCTGGGCGGTGCCGAAGCGGCGCAGCGGCACCGAGGCCAGCGCCTCCTTGCGGGCTTTGTCGCCGAGTCCACCGGTCATGTCCGTCTCGATGAAGCCGGGGGCGACGACATTCACCCGGATGCGGTGCCGGGCCAGTTCCTTGGCGAGCGTCCGGCTCAGACTGTTCACCCCGCCTTTGGACGCGGCATAGTTGGCCTGGGTGGCGTGCCCGTAGACGCCGGCCACCGAGGAGACGTTGACGATCACTCCGGTACGCCGCTTGAGCATGCCGAATCCGACGCTGCGGCAGAAGTTGAATGTGCCGGTGAGATTGGTGTCGATCACGGAGGTCCAGTCCTCGAGCGGCATCATCACCAGGTGGTTGTCCTTGACGATGCCGGCCGAGTTGACCAGGGCGTAAGCCGGTCCCAGCTCGTTCTCCGCCTGCTTCACGAATGTGTCAACGGCCAGGTGGTCGGCCACGTCGCAGGGCTGGTGGAAGCACACGGCTCCCTGGGCGCGTACCAGCTCCGCGGTGTCCTCCGAGGCGGCGGAGGCGGTACGTCCGCAGAAGGAGACGTCGTATCCGTCCGCGGCGAGTTGTACGGCGATGGCCCGCCCGATGCCGCGCGATCCTCCGGTGACGATGACGTGCCGGCGCCGGCCGTCCTGCATGGTGAGCTCCTTCACGAGGCGTCCTTCAGACGGTGGGGGTATCGGTCTCGGGGCGGTGTGCGGTTCACGGAGCGGGCAGCGGGGCGCCAAGGCGCACGTAGACGTCCATCAGGTCGTCGGAGAGCCAGTACTCGGCGATGCGGCCGCGCTCGTCCAGGCGCAGCAAATCGGCCCCGCGCAGCATGATGGGGGTCCCGGGCGGCGCGGTGACGCCGACCGGACGCCCCGACTGCCAGGTGCCTTCGAAGATCCAGCGGGCGAAGACGTGGTCTCCGTCCACAAGAGGACCGAGCACGGTCCTGATCCGGGCATCGGTGTACGAGGAACGGAACGCCTCGATCCAGCCGACGAACTGCCGGGGGGTGCGCAGGCCCACGGGGTCGGGCATCCCGTACTTCGGTATGTGGAGCGTCAGTTCGTCGGCGAGGATCTCATCTGCCCGTTCCCGTGCGCCGTTCCAGAGCTCCATCCATTTCTTCCACAGAACGGCCTGCGGGCGAAGGTCCTCAGCGGTCAACGTGTCCGTCATACGTGCTCCTTGGGGGCGGTGTGCTCGTCGGTGTACCCCTACAGAGCGTCGCGGCGGCCCGGGGATACAGGGCCGCCGCACCGAACACCGAGAGGCCGGGTGGCGTCGACCAGGAGTCGCACCACCCGGCCTCTGGTCGGGTGTGTCGGGCCAAGCGGTCCTCAGGCCGCCTTGGGGCGGTCGGGCCGGAGCAGCAGTGCCGTCAGGGCCGTGGCCGCGGAAGCCGCAGCGGTGAACCACCAGCCGTGGCGGAACGCGGTCAGTGCCGCATCCGAGCCGCCGGGGGTGCCGACGAGCACGACCAGGATCGAGACGCCGAGTACGAAGCCGACCTGGCGCACCATGTTGTTCAGCCCCGAGCCGGTCGCCACGGAGGCCGGCGGGAGGTCGCGGGTGCTGGCGCCCATGAGCGGGGCGAGCGAGAGCCCCATCCCGATGCGGGTGAGCAGCACTCCGGGAAGCATCCCCACCACGTAGTTGGACTCGACGCCCACGGCGACCGCCCACCAGGCCGCGCCCAGGGCGATGACCGTCGAGCCGAGCACGATCGACAGCACCTGCCCGATCCTGGCCACGAGCTTGCCGGACAGCACCGACAGGAAGGGCAGCATCAGGTTGCCCGGAGCCATCGCAAGACCGGTGGCCAGGGCCGACCACTTCCAGATGTCCTGGCAGTACAGGGAGACCGAGAGCACGGTCGCGGCGAAGCTCATGTAGTAGAGGGCGGATGCGAGGTTGGAGATGGAGAAGTCCCGGATCCGCAGCAGCGCGAGGTCGACGACCGGGCTGGCGTGCCGGGCGGAGCGCACCAGCAGCAGCACGGTCAGGACCACGGCCGCGGCAAGGGAACCCAGCACCTTTCCCGAACCCCAGCCCCAGTCGGGCGCCTTGACGATGCCCAGGGAGAGCAGACCGATCGCGGCCGCGAGCAGGATGGAGCCCAGCAGGTCGGGCATCGTGGACTTCTCGCCGCCCCCGGCCCTGCCGGGGGCCAGGACCCTGGCCCCGACGATCAGTGCCAGGACACCGACCGGCAGGTTCACCAGGAAGATCCAGGGCCAGTCGACATTGACGAGCACACCGCCGACCAGGGGCCCCGAAGCCGCCGCGACACCGGCGGCAGTGGCCCAGACCCGCATGGCCCTGGCCCGCTGCTCCGGTCCGTACGTCACCATGAGCAGGCCCATGGACGTGGGTCCGAGCGCGGCGGCCCCGACCGCCTGCAGGACGCGTGCTGCGTTGAGTTCGCCCACCGAGCCGGACATGGCACAGAGCCCTGAGGCGAGGGTGAAGAGGGCCAGGCCGGTCATGAAGACGTTCTTCATGCCGTACCTGTCGGCGAAGCGGCCCGCCGGGATGAGCAGCGCCGCGAAGACGATGGCGTAACCGTTGAGTATCCAGGACAGGTCTGCGACGGACGCGCCCCTGAAGTCCTCGCCGATGGCAGGGAAGGCGACGTTGACGATGGTCAGGTCAAGGGTCGAGACAAGGATGCCGGCCGAGATGGTGGCGGCGGCGAGACTGCGCCGCCTGTCGCGGCGTGTGTCCTTGCCCGCGGACTGCTCGACCGGCCGGCCGGTCGCGGGTTGCGTGGTCATGGGAGGCCTTCCGGAAAGAGGACGACGGTCGGGCGGCTGTTCAGGACGTGATGACGCCGAGCTGGGTGAGCAGGCCGAGGGTGTCCGCAACGGTCCAGTACTCGGCGAACCGGCCGTTCTCGATGCGGAGGATGTTCATCCCGACGTGCTCGGTGGCCGTCCCGATCGCGGCGGTGGCCCCCGGCGTGCCACCGCGGTGCACGGCGGTCGCCCGGTAGCGGCCCGCGACCAGATCGCCGTCGACGATCGGCCCCGGCTCATCGGTGAAGTGCAGGTCCTCCAGGGCGGCGCGAGTCCGGACGATCCATGAAACCAGTCCGTCGCGGTCGCGGATCTCGTCGATTGCGGCGGTCTTCATACGCCCGGCCAGGCTCGTGCCGTGAACGGTGAACTTGTCTGCGATCACCTCGTCGGCGCGGGACAGGTCGAGTTCGCCGTTCCACAGGGCGTTCCACTTGGCCCACAGTTCGCGGGCTGCCGCCGCCTCCGTGGTGGGGGGCGTGCCGGTCGTGGTCTGCTCGGAGCCGGTCATGGGTGGCACCTCTCTACGGTCGGACCGGGATCAGGCGCCGGACGAGATCAGACGTCTGACTGAGATCAACGGTCGAAGGAGAAGAACAGGGAGGCCGGGGGCTGGGGGCCGCCTGGAGCCCAGCGGGGGATCTGCGACCCCAGGCGGCGCCGGCCGACACACCCGGCGTGTGACGACGGCCTCAAGGTAGTAGTTAGTCACTACTCAGTCAACCAGGCGAGACAGGCCCTGACGGATGCTGCCCTCGCATGACGCGTGGTTACATGTGACCCATGGAACGCATGACGGCCGACGCCCGCCGAAACCAAATCCTGCGCATCGCCTCCGAGGAATTCGCGCGCACCGGTCTCTATGGGACATCGGTCGAGACCATCGCCCGAAAGGCAGGAATCAGCCAGCCGTACGTATTCCGCCTATTCGGCACCAAGAAGGGTCTCTTCATTTCCGTGGTGGAGGACTCCTTCAACAAAATTGTGGATACATTTCAGCAGGCCAGTAGGGGTCTGAGTGGCACTGAAGCACTCGTCGCCATGGGCAGTCACTATCGGGAGCTCGTGCGTGTCAACAGGATGTTCCTGCTTATCCAACTGCATGGTTTCGCTGCCTGCGACGAACCCAATATCAGGGATGCGATGCAAAACGGATTCGGCCGCATGTGGCATGTCGTACAGGAGAATTCCGGGGCGGACGATGTCACCGTCAAGCAGTTCCTGTCGCTGGGGATGATGCTCAATGACATGGCCGCCATGGACCTGTGGAGCCTCGACGAGCCGTGGGCGAAGGCCTGCGTCGTCGCCCTGCCCGTGGAGAACTGGTCACGCTGACGCCACAAGCCCGACCGCTCGGTCGCGGGCCCGACCGCACAGATACACGCCAGGACCGTACGCGTACACCCGCCGCGGCCGTGTCCCGAGAGCCGGGCATATGTCTCCACTCCCGAAGCGGGGTTGCCCTCCCCGGCATTCCCGAGGCCGGCGTGTATCTCTGCCGCCGGAGCGGGGTTCTGTCCTGAAGCGTCGGTCCACGAGGGCCGGCCTCGTCGACGGGCGATGCCCAGGACAGGAGCCCGAGATGCGCTTCGGCGCCGACCTGACAATAGAGGCGGCAGAGACCTGGCTACCGGACACGACCGAGAACGCGTACGCGCTGGTGGCCGACGGCCTTCTCGACCCGGACGCCCCGGACGCCGCCGGAGTGGTGGAGGTCCCTGTCTCGTACGGGATGCCGGCCCCCGACATGGCCGTGCTGGCCGGACGAAAGGCCCTCTCCCGGGCAGGAGTCGAGGCATCCGACGTGGGCCTGCTGCTGCACAACTGGATCTACCACCAGGGACACGACTTCTGGTCCCCGGCCCACTATGTGGCCGACGGCATCGGCGCGACAACGGCTGTTCCCTTCGGCATCCAGCAGATGTGCCATGCCGGCGCCATGGCCCTGCACACCGCCGCAGTGCAGCTCACCGCCGATCCCTCGCTCGGCACCGCCCTTGTCACCACGGCGGACCGCTTCGATCCCGCCGGCTTCGATCGCTGGCGCGGCGACTACCAGGTCGCCTACGGGGACGGCGCCACCGCCGCCGTCCTCGGCCGCTCCGGCCGAGGACTCCGGCTCATGGCACATGCCGTGCGCGCCGCGCCCGAGATGGAGTCCATGTATCGCGGGGACGACAGGTTCAGTCCGGCACCACTCGCCCACGGCCGCCCCATCGACATACGCCGCACGAAGCGTGCGTTCCTCGAGGAGGGCGGCATGGACCGGTTCGCCAAGACCGGACCGGAGGCTGTGCGCGCCGTACTGCTGCGCGCGCTGGCGGAGGCCGGTCTGACTCCCGAGGATCCGCGGATACGATGCGTCGCCCTACCCCGACTCGGGCCCAAGGTCATCGAGTTGATGTACATGCCGGTCGTCCGGGAGCTACTCGGAGCGGAGCCTGTGCAGTTCGGTGCTCGCACCGGCCATCTGGGCTGTGGCGACGTCGTGGCCAATCTCGCGGACATCGTGCGTGAACGCCTACTGGCACCTGGTGAGTTCGCCCTCGCGCTCACGGGCGGCGGCGGGTTCACCTGGTCGTGCCTCGTCGTGCAGCAGCCGGACGACGACAAGTGAGGGCCGACGTGACAGGGAATCGTACG
>NZ_JAMWMR010000051.1 GCF_023887685.1 Streptomyces macrolidinus
GGAGATCGCGCTGTCCTGGCCTGGGGCGCTTCCTGTCCCACGGATTGATGGTGACAGCGCGACGTATCCGGATGTCCTGCCCGGTGTGGATCTGCGGCTGGGGGCGCAGGAGGACGGGTTCACGCAGTTGCTGGTGGTCAAGTCGGCTGAGGCCGCGGCCAGTAAGGAGCTTGCCGCACTGCGGCTGAAGCTTGACGGTGAAGGCGTGGACCTCCGGGAGACGGGCGAGGGTGGTCTGGAGGCCGTCGACAAGGGTGCTGGCAGTGCGGTGTTCGAGGCGCCGCAGCCGCTGATGTGGGATTCCAGTGAGGGATCTTCGGCCGAACAGTCGGCTGCCGCGCGGTCCGCCGGTGCGAGATCGGCTGAGGGTTCCGGCAGCGACGAGCCGGGGGCGACGGAGTCGGGGAAGCTGGCGCCGGTCGCTGTGGAAGTGTCAGATGGTCAGGACGAGTTGGTGTTGAAGCCGGACGCCGATGTGCTCAAGGGCCAGGACACGGTGTATCCGGTGTTCATCGACCCGCAGTGGTACTCGCCCAAGGCGTCGGCGTGGACGATGGCGTCGAAGTACTGGGCGTCGTCGCCGCAGTGGAAGTTCAATGGTGAGTCGGACGCGGGTATGGGCTACTGCAACTGGTCCTACTGTCAGCCGAACGACACCAAGCGTCTCTTCTACCGGATCCCGACTTCGACGTTTGCGGGGAAGTCGATCCTGTCGGCGGAGTTCGTGGTCCGCAACACCTGGTCTGCGTCCTGCGAGGCGCGCAGCGTGCAGCTGTGGCAGACCAAGGACATCTCGTCGTCGACGACGTGGAACAGCCAGAACGCTTCGGGCTTCTGGGTCAAGCAGCTGGCGTCGAAGTCCTTCGCTTACGGCTACTCCGGTTGTGCGGCCAAGGACGCGGAGTTCGACGTGAAGTCGGCGGTGCAGACGGCCGCGAACAACAAGAGCGCGACGATGACGTTCGGGCTCCAGGCGGCCAGTGAGTCCGACGCCTATGGGTGGAAGCGGTTCTCGGACAAGGCGTTTCTGCGGGTGAAGTACAACCGTCCGCCCGCGCAGATCAAGATGTCTCAGCTGACGATGGAGTACGGCGGCACCTGCAAGAAGCCGGCGGACGCGGCGCGTGTGCGCACCCTGGGCAAGATCTATGCGAACAACGTCACCGACCCGGACGGCGACACCGTCGCGGTCGAGTTCCAGGCATCCTGGGATTCCGGGGACGGCAAGGGGGTGATCGCGCGGTGGAAGCCGGCACGGACCTCGTCCAAGAAGTCCGGGTCCAACTTCTCGATCAGCCTGCCGTCCAACGTGCCGCAGAACAAGCGGATCTACTGGCAAGCGCGCGCCTATGACGGGGCTCAGTACTCGCCGTGGTCGTCTGCGGGTGACCCGACGGCCTGCTACTTCTACTACGACACCTCGGTGCCGAAGGCCCCGACGGTTGCCTCGGGCGAGTACCCGGCCTCGGACCCGGAGAACCCGGACGACCCCTGGTACGACGGAGTGGGCCGCTACGGCTCGTTCGAGATGAAGGCCACCGAGACTGACGTGACGACGTACTGGTACGGCATCAACGGTGACCCGTCCTCAAAGAACAAGATCACCACATCCGGCGGTGCGGCCAAGATTGTGAAGGTGCTGCCCGCCAAACCCGGGCTGAACTTCTTCACCGCGCAGGCGTTCGACTCCGCCGGAAACGGCAGTGAGATCCGCACCTACCAGTACCGGGTGAAGGCCGGGCAGCCGGAGCGGGCGACCTGGCAGCTCGACGAGCCAGCGGGGGCGAGCGAGGCCCTCGGCTCCACGCCGCCGCGCACGCTCACGCTCAACGGCGGGGCGACGCCCGGCGTTGAGGGCGTCAAGGGAACGGCGGTGCACTTCAACGGCACCGACGCCTACGCCTCCACCGACCTCCCTGCGGTCAACACCAGCGGCGGGTTCGCGGTCTCGGCATGGGTGAAGCTAGACAAGATCCCCACCACGACCGCGGACGTGGCCCTGGCGCCCGGCAACAACGCGCCCGGATTCGAGCTCTACTACTCCACGACGTACGGCTGGTCGTTCAACCAGTACAAGTCCGACGACGCCAGCGGCGGCCTGGTACGCGCCGCCCAGGGCAACATCAGCCAGGTCAAGGCAGGAACGTGGACCCACCTGGTCGGGTCGTACAACTCCACCAGTCACGTCCTCGAGTTGTACGTGGACGGCAAACTGGTGGACTCCGTGCCCTACAGCACCCCGTGGGAGGCCCGACGAGGTCTGCAGCTCGGCGGCAAGAACCTCACCGGCACAGCGATGTCGTTCTTCCCTGGCACGATCGACGAACTACAGCTCTTCGACAAGCCGTTGACCGTCAACGAGGTCGGCAAGCTCAATGCCAAGGGAATCGTCGGTGACCCGGGCCGTCCGGCCATCGCCGTCTTCGAACTGGACGAGAAGGCTGACGCCACCCAACTGACCGGGCACGGCGGGGTCCTGCCCGCCAAGTACAACGGCAAGGTCATCACCGGAGTCGAAGGCGTGGCGGGCAAGGCCGCCCACTTCGACGGCACCAGCGGCTACGCGAAGATCGGGCAGACCAGCGGCCCGCACCTGAACACGTCACGCCCCTTCACCGTCTCGGCGTGGGCGAAGCTGGACAAGAAGCCCACCAGCGCTGGCATCATCGCGGCGCAGGCGGGTAAGGACAAGCCCGGCTTCGAGCTGTACTACTCCTCCGCCTACGACCGCTGGGCGTTCAACCAGTACTCCGCCGACGCCCCGGACGGGACTCCGGTACGGGCGATGCAGGCCGACGGCGTCACCGCCCGCGCCGGGGAATGGGTCCACCTGGTCGGCGTCCATGACGCTGTGGCCGACACGCTCACCCTGTACGTCAATGGCGTCATGGCGGGTACGACCAAGCTGGCCGGTGCGTTCTACGCGGACCAATCGATGTACATCGGCGCCGGCAACTACAGCGGAGCCATGGCCTCTTACTTCCCCGGCACCATCGACGACGTCCGCCTACTGGACCGCCCGGTCTCGGCCGAAGAAGTCCAGCAGATGTTCAAGCAACGCCCGCTGGTCAAGGCCCGTTGGATGTTCGAGGAGACCAGCGCAACCAGCCCGGCGACCACCCCGAACGCGGTGCCCGGAGGCAGCGCGCTCACCCTGAACGGCGGCGCCAAGAAGTCGGACTCCGGGTTCATTGACTTCGGCTCCATGGAACTGGACGGCGTCAGCGGTTACGCGACCGCGGACAGCGTGCCCGTGGACACCTCGGGCAGCTTCACCCTGACCGGGTGGGCACAAGCCGCTGCCATACCCAACAGTGCGGTAGCCCTGGCCGGCGCCGAGGGCACCAACCAGAGCGCCTTCACAGTCCGTTTCGCTCCCGACGCCACCGACCCCGAGCGGAACCCGGGCCGCTGGCAACTGAGGGTCGCCGACAGCGACTCCACCGGCGCCACCGTGGTCGAAGTCGACAACGGCGAGTTCTACGACGCACGTGAATGGAACCACCTGGCGCTCGCCTACGACGGGTTCACCAAGCAGGCCCGCCTGTATGTCAACGGCAGCTTGTCCGAGGTGGCGTGCACCGACGCCGATGGAGACGGCAAGAGCGACGACGAGAGCTGTACGGACCTCGTGCCTTGGGCCGAGAACGCGCTTGCTTTCAAGGCGAAGTCGCTCCAGATAGGCCGCTCCGGAACTGGCGGCTCGGCAGGCTCCTACTTCCCCGGCCTGGTCGACGACGTCTGGGTCTTCCAAGGCGCGCTGAGCGACGCCCAGATCGAGAAGCTGGCGCTCAGCTGGTTCGACGTACCCACCCAGGTACCGAGCGACTGACGAGAGGGGAGGACGCGCGGCAGCAACGGCCGTGCGCCCTCCCCTCGTTCCTTCCCTCCCACGAGAGACCTGTGCACACCTCTTTCAAGGTGAGCACCAGTTGATGGAGATCGGATACAGCATGTATGGCATATCGCGATCACGCCGTGCGTTCACTCTGCGACGAAGAGTCGCTCTGGGTGCGTCCACGGTCCTGATCGCCACACTGTTGCAGGCGGTGGCGTTCACGCCCACTGCGGACGCGGCGGGCAAGGGCCTCCCGTCCGTAGTGGACCCGGACAAGCCGGTCGTCGGTACAACCGGCCTCAAGGCAAAGCCCCGCAAGGTCATGAAGGGCGCGCGTACCCCGCACAAGGCGCCCAGGGCCGCCTGGCCCGCGACCGGCTCCGCCGTCGTGGCGCTGGGGGAGCCGCAGGCCAAGGCCGGCGCTCCGGTGCAGGCCAAGGGGTTGCCGCTGGAGCTGAATACCCCGGCCCGGCGAGTGAAGTCCGCCACCGGCGGCCATGTCGAGACCCGCGTGCTGGGCCAGGAAGCGGCCCGCAAAGCGGGTATCGACGGGCTGCTGATCACCCTGGAGAAGCAGGAGAAGGGCGCGGCGGGTGCGGTGGGCGCGACCGTCGACTACTCCTCGTTCGCGCAGGCATACGGCGGCGGCTACGCCTCGCGGCTGACCCTGGTCACCCTCCCGGCCTGTGCCCTGGAAACCCCGGACAAGGCAGCCTGCCGCACGGCCACCCCGGTCGCGACGGACAACGACACCGAGGGACAGACTCTGTCCGCCCCGGCCGTCCAGGTGCGTGCCGGGACTCCCACGGTGATGGCTGTCGTCGCGGGCGACGCGGGCAAGACCGGTGACTTCAAGGCCACCTCGCTCTCCCCGTCCTCCACCTGGAACACCGACCTGAGCTCGGGCAGCTTCACCTGGTCGTACCCGATCCAGACTCCCCCTGTCCCGGGTGAGTTCACGCCACAGCTCGCACTCTCCTACTCTTCCGGCGCGATTGACGGCCGGACCAGCTCCACCAACAACCAGTCCTCCTGGGTCGGCGACGGGTTCGACCTCTCGCCGGGCTACATCGAGCGCCGCTACAAGCCGTGCGCCGACGACGGGCAGAAGGCCGCCGACGGCATCAGCCGACCTGGCGACCTCTGCTGGGGCTACGACAACGCCTACGTCTCGCTGAACGGCAAGGGTGGCGAACTGGTTCCGACCAGCAACAAGAACGTCTTCAAGTACAAGAACGACGACGGCACCCGCATCGCCCGCGGAACCAACTCCGCTCTCGCCAACGGTGACAACGACAATGAGTACTGGCTCATCACCACGCCCGACGGCACCCGCTACTACTTTGGCTACAACCGCTTCTCCGGCTGGACCGAAGGCAAGGCGGAGTCCAATTCCACCTGGACCGTCCCTGTCTACGGTGACGACGAGGGCGAGCCGTGTCACGCCGCCACTTTCGCCGAATCCTGGTGCGAGCAGGCATGGCGCTGGAACCTCGACGCGGTCATCGACCCCAACGGCAACCTGATCTCGTACTACTACGACAAGGAGACCAACTCCTACGGCCGCAACCTCAAGGCAGCCGACGACACCCGCTACACCCGGGGAGGCACCCTCAACCGCGTCGAGTACGGTCTGCGCTCCTTCTACGCCAAGCCGCTCGCGCGCGTCCGCTTCACCAGCAGCGAGCGCTGCATCGCCGACGCGAACACCACATGCGCCGACATTTCCAAGGACTCGTTCTACTGGTATGACACCCCGTGGGACATGAACTGCGAGGCCGGCACCACGTGTGACAAGGGCCGTCTCTCGCCGACCTTCTGGACCCGCAAGCGCCTGACCGGCATCACCACCGAAGTCCTCGACGGTGCTGACTACAAGAAGGTCGACTCCTGGGCACTGACGCACCGCTGGGGCCAGGCCGACATCGACTACCAGCTGCTGCTCGACTCGATCCAGCGCACCGGCCACACCGCCGACCCGGCGGTGACCCTGCCCAAGACGACACTGGCCTACACCCAGCTCGAGAACCGCCTCGACAAGATCGGTGACGGGTACGCGCCGTTCATCAAGGCCCGTCTGTCGACGATCGCGGACGAGTCCGGCGGTCAGACCGACGTCAACTACTCCGCCCCCGTGTGCAACGCGAACTCACTGCCCACTCCGGAGACGAACACCACGCGCTGCTTCCCTCAGATGATTGGCGGCACCGACGAGGAGGCGCCTGAGCGGCACTGGTTCAACAAGTACGTGGTCACCTCGGTGACGGCCACCGACCGTACCGGTGGCGCCCCGGACAACGTCACCGCCTACACCTACCTCGGTGACGGCGCCTGGCACTGGGACGACGACGGTCTGACAGAGGAGAAGCGCAAGACCTGGTCCCAGTGGCGAGGCTATGGGCAGGTTCGGGTTTCCACCGGCGGTCAGGGCGGTGCCTCCGCCATGAAGTCCCAGCAGGACAGCTACTTCCTGCGCGGCATGGACGGCGACCGCAAGAACGCCTCCGGCACCGAGAAGAAGTCCGTGACCGTCGCCCTCGACTCCGACGAAGGTGAGGCGATCGTCGACCACGAGGCGATGGCCGGCTTCAACTACAAGACTGTCACCTACGACAAGCCGAACGGCAAGGCCGTCACACGGGCCATCAACCAGCCCTGGTACCACCAGACGGCAACGAAGTCCCGTTCGTGGGGCGACATCTCCGCGTACTTCTCGGGCATCAAGAACACCACTACGCTCGCCCTCACCGACGACGGCAACGGCGCCCTCACCAAGTGGCGCAAGACCTCCAAGTCGACCGGGTACGACACCGTCGCCGGCCGTCCGATCCGTGTCTCCGACTACGGCGAGACCGCCGTCGCGGACAACACCTGCACCCTGATTTCCTACGCGCCCACCGGCAGCACCCTCGTCCAGACCAAGGTCCAGCGGGTCGAGACGGTGGCCGGTGACTGCGGCTCCGCCACCTTGGACCGTTCCAAGGACGTCATCTCGGACGTTCGTACCGCCTACGACGGCCTTGCGTACGGGGAGGCGCCGACCAAGGGCAACGCCACCGCGACCGCGACGCTGAAGTCGCACAACGGGACGACGGCCACCTACCTGGAGTCCGGCACCACCTACGACGCCTACGGTCGAGCCGTGGCCTCGACCGACCTCACGGCCACCGTGACCGCGACCGAGACCACCGCGCCGGTCCGCACGCCGCGCAGCGACGGCCGCACCGTCATCACCGAGTTCACGCCGGCCACCGGTTTCGCGACCTCGACGAAGGTCACCACCCCGCCGGCCAAGAACGGTGACGCCACCACGTCCCAGACCGAGACCTCCACCCTGGACATCGCCCGTGGTCTCACGCTGACCTCCACGGACGCCAACGGCAGGGTCACCACCTCGACCTACGACGCCCTCGGCCGCGCCTCGAAGATCTGGCTGCCGAACCGCGCGACCTCCCTGACCCCGTCCTACGCCTTCGACTACTTCGTCGAAGAAGGCAAGCCGGTCGCCGTCCGCACTCTCACGCTGGACAACAACGGCGGCCAGCTCGCCACGTACACGCTCTACGACGGCCTGCTGCGAGCCCGCCAGACCCAGGCCCCCGGCCCGGACGGCGGCCGCATCCTCGCCGACACCTTCTACGACGAGCGCGGCCTGGTCGCGAAGTCCTTCGCCCCGTACTACACAACCGGAGCTCCGCAGCGCGGCCTGTTCCTGCCTGCCGACGCCCTGTCCGTGGAAACCCAGACCCGCAACACCTACGACGGCCAGGGCCAGCTCGTCGAGACCCGGACGCTTGCAGGCAACGGCGACGGCGGCACCGTCCTCAACACCACCAAGACGATCTACGGCGGCGACCGCACCACAGTGATCCCGCCCCAGGGCGGCACCACCACCACGACCGTGGTGGATGCCCAGGGCCGGGCCACCCAGGTCCGCCACCACAAGAAGGCGGATGCCTCCGGGGACTACGACACGACGTCCTACCAGTACGATCCAGCCGGACGGCTGAAGAAGATCACCGACAAGGCCGGAAACATCTGGACCTACGGGTATGACCAGATGGGCCGCCAGACCTCGGCCGCCGACCCGGACAAGGGACTCTCCAAGACGGAGTACGACGACCGCGGCCAGGTGAAGTACACCGAGGACGCACGCGGCACCAAGCTGTACCGCACGTACGACGGCCTCGGCCGCCAGACCGAGACCCGAGAGGGCACCGCCACCGGCGCCCTGCGCGCTTCCTGGACCTACGACACCGTCGCCGGCGCCAAGGGCCAGCTCGCCTCGGCCACCCGCTACGTGGACGGCAACGAGTACACCAGCAAGGTCACTCAATACGACAACCTCTACCGGGCCATCCGCACGGCCGTCACCATCCCCGCGTCCGAAGGCGCCCTCGCCGGCACCTACCAAGCCGGCATCAGCTACAAGACCTCAGGCGCTGTCGCCGGTGTGTCCTACTCGGCGGCCGGATCGCTGCCGGGCGGCTCCTACTCCTACAGCTACGACGACATCCTGCGCCCCGTCTCCCTCCTCGGCGACGGCTTCCGAGCCGACACCACCAGCTACTCCAAGACCGGCAAGGTCCTGCAGTCCACGCTGTCGTCCACAGCAGCCGGAGCGAAGAAGACCTCAGTCACCAACACCTACGAGTGGGGCACCCAGCGACTCGCCACCACCCGAGTGGACCGTGAAGGCGTCAACGGCGTAGACCGGCACAACACCTACACGTACGACCAGGCCGGCAACGTCACCTCGATCGCAGACGTCTCCCGCACCGGCACCGACAACCAGTGCTTCACCTACGACTACCTCGCCCGCATGACCGCGGCCTGGACCGAGGGCGACACCTCCTGCTCCACTGCCCCGACCGGCAGCACGGTCGGCGGCCCGGCCCCGTACTGGCACTCCTACACCTACGACGCGGCCGGAAACCGCGCCACCGAAACCCTCCACGACCCGGCCGGTGACACCGCCAAGGACACCGTCCGCACCTACAGCTACCCGGCCTCCGGCGCCACGGCCACCCGTCCGCACGCCGTCTCCAAGATCGCCCAGAGCGGCCCCGGAAACCCGCCCGCGATCAGCTTCACCTATGACGACGCGGGCAACACCGAGAAGCGTGTCACCGGCAGCACCACCCGCACCCACATCTGGGACGCAGAAGGCCACCTGGAGAAGGTCACCGAGGGCGACAAGACCACCAGTTACCTCTACGACACCGAGGGCAACCGTCTCATCGGCCGCACCGACACCGAGACCACCCTCTACCTCGGCGGCACCGAACTCGTCCTGCCCAAGGGCGCCACAAAGCCCAAGGCCACCCGCTACATCGACCTCGGCGCCGGTAACCAGGCCGTTCAGGCCGACGACGGCACCATCACCTTCACCCTCGCCGACCACCTCGGCACCGGCCAACTCGCCGTCAAGGCAGCCGACCTCAGCCTGACCCAGCGCCGCTCCCTGCCCTTCGGCGGGCCGCGCGGCACCCAGCAGGGACCGGTCTGGCCCGGCACCAAGGGCTACATCGGCGGCACGACGGACACCTCGACCGGGCTGACCCACCTCGGCGCCCGCGAGTACGACCCGACCACCGGCACGTTCATCTCGGTCGACCCGCTCCTGGACCCGGCCGACCCCCAGTCGCTGACGGCGTACTCCTACAGCAACAACAACCCCGTCACGTACAGCGACCCGAACGGTCTCCGGCCGCTCTCGTCATGCGAAGCGATGGACATCTGTCCGAAGGACATGAAGAAGGAGTGGTTCACCCACAGCGGAGATAAGTGGACGTATCACGCGACATACCAGTCCGACACGACGCGCCGCGACGGTTCGACGGTTTGGACCTACACCGCCGTGCACGGGGGTAGCAAATACGTCAGCTTCAAGACGACACCGGCGCCCGGTCAGGGGAACAAGGTCGTCGAGGGGATCCTCCCGATCGGCGAGAGCATCCACTGGAAGCGGTCAAAGGAACTCTTCAACTTCTTCGTCTTCGACACCGAGGCCGCGAAGGGGTGCGTCGACTCCCCGAACTGGGGCGACTGCATCGACACCGCGTTGGAGATTCCGGTCTCCAGGTGGTTCAAGAAGGGCTACAAGCTCGTCAGTGGAGCTGACGACATCGCAGACGCAAAGAAGGCCGCCCGCAAGACGGACGTGGACATCACCTGCCCGACGCCCAATAGCTTCGTCCCTGGCACCCTCGTCCTCATGGCCGACGGCACCACCAAGCCCATCGAGGAGGTGAAGGAGGGCGACCAGGTCCTGGCCACCGACCCCGAAACCGGCGAAACCAACGCCGAGACTGTCACTGCCCTGATCAAGGGCCACGGCGAGAAACATCTCGTCAAGGTCACCATCGACATCGACGGTGCAGACGGCTCGAAGACTGCCGACATCACCGCGACGGACGGCCACCCGTTCTGGGTCCCCGAACTCAAGGAATGGATCGACGCCACCGACCTCGACGCCGGCGAATGGCTCCAGACCTCGGCAGGCACACGCGTCCAGATCACGGCTCTCAAGCGCTGGACCGCACAGGAATCCACAGTCCACAATCTGACGGTCTCGAACCACCACACGTACTATGTGCTGGCGGGGCAGACTCCGGTCCTCGTTCACAACAGTAATTGCCCTACGAGTGCTGCGAATGGAGAGAAACTTCGTAGGCAGCTCGCGGAGGAGGCTGGTCAGCTTCCGGGCATTCGCTCGGCAGATGACATCTTCGATACTCCGTCTGCCCTCAGGGGTGGCGTAACGCCCGATCAGGTCAAGCCGTTCTTTGCGGGTAAGTCGGGATGGCGCGAAGAAGGCCTGGGGCGTGGCAAGAACGCTGGAGGTGGATGGGTGATTCGCGAATACACGGGTCGAGGAGACCCGACCGGGCGGATGCTCAGGTGGAATCCTGGCGGTGGTCATCACGGAGAGGGTGCCTACTGGAGAGTCGTGGGCCCTGAAGGAGATCTGGGAGGGATCATTCGATGACCGGGGAGCGAAAGCTGGCCGACTTTCGGCGGTGGACTCTCGCTGTGTTGGACCTGCTCAGCGCAGAACCCGATCGTCAAGCTGCATATTTGCAGGCGTCAGGAGTGGGGGTGGATGAGATCCTGCTTCAGTTCGACGACGTGCTGCATGTAGCTCGCGCCAGAGTGGGCGATCGTTCGCTAAGTCATGAGGAATACCTCCTGCTTCAGTCGGTCAATGGACTCGCGGATGCTGTGAGTGCGGGGCCTGAGTCGATTTGGACTGAGCTCGCGCTCGAAGAAGCGGTCGAATGGCGAGAGCTTCGGGCTGCGGCGGGAGCGGCGAAGGCGAGTCTTGAGAGGTCTTGGAGTCAGGATTTCGATAACTCGCCGAAATCTCTTGACGGATGATTCGTGGCGAATTTGCTCAGCATTCGCCAGCGTGAGCAAGAGGCGTTTCGGTAGTTCGCTGGAATAGACAACAAGTGCCCCCACTGATTCACAGCAGTGGGGGCACTTGAGTCGTTTGACGGCAACGGTGACGGCAACGTCAGCGGACGACGGCTGCGGCGGGTGGGGCGTCAGGGTCGTCACCGGTCGGGCTGAGGGCTGCGCCGAGGGTGTCGATGGCCTGCCGCTGGAGGCGGAGTCGGACGTGGGCGTAGACGCCGGCGGTGACGCCGATGTGGGCGTGGCCGAGGAGTTCCTTGATGACGATGAGGTCGACGCCCTGTTCCAGGAGCAGGGTGGCGGTCGAGTGGCGGAGGTCGTGGAAGCGGATCGTCCGGAGCTCGGCCTTGTGGAGGAGGCGGCGGAAGCGGCGGGTGAGGTTGGTGGGGGCGAGTGGCTTGCCCTTCGGGGTGGTGAAGACGAGCCCGTTGTCCGTCCAGCCCGTTCCGGCCGCCTGGCGCTTTTCCTGCTGTCGTTCCTGGTGGATCTTGAGGGAGGCGATGCACTCGGTGGGGAGGGCGATGCGGCGTTCGGAGGCGAGGGTCTTGGTGTTCAGGACGGTCAGGCCCTGGGTGCGGGTGCGCTGGAGGGAGCGGTGGATGGTGGCGGTTCCCCTATCGAGGTCGAGGTCTTCCCAGTGGAGGCCGAGGAGTTCGCCCTTACGGAGTCCGGTGCGCAGGGCGAGTTCGTACAGGGCGTGCAGACGATCATCGGCGGCCGCCTGGAGGAACTGCCGGGCTTCGGCGGCGGTGAGGGGCTGGAAGCGCCTGGGGCGGGGCGTGGTGGTCTTGACGTTGCGGGCGACGTTGCGCGGCAGCTCGTCCTCGCGGACGGCGTGTTCCAGGGCGGACTTGAGGACCGCGTGGACGTACGTCACGGTCAGCGGCGACAGTCGCTTGCCGCAGCACTGGCCGATGGCGCAGCAGGACTGCCGAACAGCGTCTCGTTTCTGGGCACAGCACTGGCAGGTGGTGCGGAGTCCGTCGAGGAAGGTGCGGACGTCGCGAGTGGTGAGCCGGGCGAGCCTCTTGGCGCCGAGGCCGGGGTTGAGGTGGAGGCGGATGGCGGCGGCGTAGCGGGTGTGGGTGTTCTCCCGCAGGTAGTGGACGGCGACGCCGTCCAGCCAGTACGTGAGGTAGGCGCTCACGGTGCTGTCCGCCGCTGCGACGGGCAGGCCGCGGTTGCTGGCGGCGATCTTCTCGGTGAGCTTGGCGAGGGCCTCCTTGCGGGTGGTGCCGTAGACGCGGATGCGCTTGCGGGTGTTGCCGGGGGCGAGGACGTATCCGGCGGCTTCCCAGCGGCTGTCCTTGCGCTGGTAGACAGTTCCGTCGCCGTTGGCGCGGACGCGGCGGGAGGAGGCAGGGCGAGGTGTGGTCATCAGGCGGCATCCTGTTCGAGGCGGGTGCGGATGAAGTCGGTGACGGCGTGGGTGGGGATGCGGCGGGCGCGGCCGAGGGTGATCGAGGCGAGCTGGCCGGTGCGGAGCAGGTCGTAGACGGCGGAGCGGCCGAGCTGTAGGCGGGCCATCACCTGGGGGACCGTGAGCAGATCCAGCACCGGGACCGCGTCTGGGTGGAGGCCCGCGAGCGGAGGCGAGGCCATCAGCAGCCCCCTTCGGCCGTGAACTGCCGTTCCAGTTCGCTGCGGTGCCATACAGCGGCGGCGAGGAGGTTCGCGCCGGGACTGTAGCCCGCGCCGTGGTAGTCCCAGTGGCCGATGACGAGCGTGGTCGTAGGGTCGGGTTCGGGAAGGCCGGCGTGGGCGCGGGCTTGTTCGGTACGCCAGGCGCGGCGGGCGTTGCGCAGCGCGCCGAGAGTGGTGGAGTAGGAGCGGGACTTGGTGGAGAAGTGGCCCCGGAAGCCGAGCATGTGCGCCCACTTCCAGAGCTTGAGATCGGCGAACTCGGGCAGCCTGCCCAGCTCCCAGCAGGTGCGGATCATTTGCCGGACGTGGCGTGCCACGGCGAGCCGGGGCAAAGGCCGGGCCTGACCGGTGCCGTCGCAGGCAGTGCAGGGGAGCGGGGTTCCGTGAGGGAGAACGGTGGCGCCGCGTCCCTGGCAGGGGCGGCAGAACAGGGCACGGTCGAGGGTGCCGGAGGCGTCGGCGGACTTGGTGGCGTACTTCGCCACGTACGAGGCGACCGCCTGATCCGTCAGTTCGGCATCGGTGCCGAAAGCGGCGATCTCGCGTACGTCGAGCTGCTGGCCCCAGCCGAGTTCACGTTCCCCGACCCCGTCGGAGACGACGGAGGTGCGGGCGCGAGCCGCGGCGGCGCGGATGGCGTCGGTGAGCACGGCGACGGTGGCGTACGGGGGCGGGGGCTGGGTGTTGCCGTCGGGGCCGTCGAGTCGGATGACGGCGTGGAAGTGGACCAGGCCGCGCTTCTGGTACTCGGCGACCTTGGCGAAGGAGACCCGCAGCACGGCGCGGGCGGCCTTCTGGGTGAGGCCGAGCCGGACGGCGAGTTCGCGGCGCAGGTAGGTGGTGAAGCGGGCCCACAAGGCTCCCGCGTGGGCGTTGAAGAGGACCGCGCCTGTGTAGTCGTACGTAGCCGGGTCCAGGGGCGTGCCCAGCAGGGGGTCCGTAGGTTCGTGGCGGGTGCGGCAGCGGCAGGGCCGGGCGTCGGGGCGGTTGTGGACGGGGCCGAAGGAGGGGGCGGTGAGGGTGGCGAAGACGCGGGGGTGGGTGCGGACGGTATCGGGGACGGTCTTGCCGCCGGTCAGGCCGGCGCGGATGAGGTGGTAGGTGTCGGCGGCGTAGAGGCGGGAGCAGGCAGGGCAGCGCGAGGCGCGGCGGTTGCCGCATGCGGTCAGCAGGCTGCCGGTGGGCTCAGTTTCGGTGGTGTAGGAGCGCAGGACTTCACCGGTCGTGGTGTCGACGGTAGTGGTGCGTCCGGTGAGGCGGATGGGTTCGGTGCAGCCGCCGAGGTGTTCGATCTGCTGCTGTGCGCGGTCGAAGTCGGGGTGGTTGACGAGGTGGAGCAGGTCCCGTACGGCGGGGCTTGCCACGTGGCGCAGGTCCAGGGTGACCATTCGGGGCGTGTCCCTTCTGTCGGGTGGGTGGCCCTGAGCAGCACCCAGCCAGGCAGGAAGGCGTGTTGGTGCTGCTCGGGGCATGACGAACCAGGCCCATCGGGTGGGCGTGGGGTCCAGGAGGGGATGCGGCCGGCGAGGGCCGGGGCTCAGATCTGAGCGAGTGCGGCGGTAGCCACCGGGAGGGCGATGCCCATGCGCGCGCCCAGGTGGGCGGCGGTGATCGGGGTCCCGTGCTCGGCACGGTGGGTGTCCGCGATGCGCCGGGCCGCGTCCAGCAGGGCGGCAGGCAGGGCCGGGCCGGAGGCGGGTCGGGCCGTCTGGGTGACGGCGGCGGGAGCCGGGGCGGTCGGCTGTTCCTCGGTCGGCGAGGCGACAGTGACCGGAACGGGGGCCGGGGGTGCTGGTTCGGGTGCGGGTGCTTCGTCCGGCACCAGCACGGAGCTGGGAGTGGTGGCGTCCTCCAGATGCGGGGTGGGGGCGGCGGGGGTGTGGAACTGGGCTAGGAGGGCGGGGCCGACGTGGCCCCAGCCGAGGAGTAGGAGCGGGGCGACGGTGTCCAGGCAGGCCCGTCCGTAGCGTCCGGTCAGCAGGGGTTCGGCGGTGTTCAGGGCGAGGGTGAGCAGCCCGCACAGGTGTAGTAGCCGGGTACCGGCCCTCAACTCCGCCTTGGACACGCCGCGCAGGGCCAGGAAGCGCAGGGCGACCAGGAGGCCGACGACGGACAGGTCCACCATGGGGGCGATCAGCGGCGCGATCGGACGGGGGACGCCGAGCCGCAGGGCGAGAGCCCAGACGTTACCGAAGGAGAAGACGAAGGCCAGGGCCGCGATGACCGCCATGACCACGGTCACGGTGCGCCGGGTGAACCGTTCCTCCGCCATGTTCTCAACCTCCTTTCTGACGTGGGCTTTTCGGGATCACTTGGTGAGTGAGGGCGCGGGCGTTGCCGTCCGGCCGGTCGAGCGGAGGAGGGTGTCCAGGCACAGGTCCGGGTCAGCTGTCAGGTGGGAGGTGGCTTCCGCGACGCGGGCGGCGTCGGTGTCGGAGACGTAGGGGGTGCGGATGCGGGTGTAGCCGGGGCGGCCCTGCATCGCCATCACCGCGACCCCGACGTAGGCGGGGTCCTGCAAGGTGACCGGGCTGGCGTCGGGCCAGTTGCGGATGTCCTCACCCAGCGCGGCCACCGCTGCCTCCACCGTCTTCTGCGCGAAGGACAGCCCAATGGGGCACACGTCGCGGATGAAGGTGGGGATGGCGTCGCCGGTGGTCTTCTGGCTGATCAGGATCACCAGGATGCCGACGCTGCGGCCCTTCTTGACCAGGTCCTCCACCAGCCGGGCGTTCTCCGCCGTCAACGCGGCCAAGCGCTTCGTGGCGGCGTCGCTGCCCTTGTACTCGCGGAAGTACGTGTGCGCCTCATCGATGATCAGGACCGTGAGCGGCCACTCCGGAGAGGGGCCGACGTGCCACATGTTCTTCACGCCCAGTACCTCACGGATGGTCGCCGAGCGCCGCTTACGCAGATCCACCAGACGCTTGAACAGCGCGTTCGCCTCATCAAGGTCGTCACCGCAGAACGCGAACATCCGCTTGACCAGGTCGGCGTAGTCGCCCTCCGAGGCCCGCGACACCTTGCCGTCCGCAGTCGCGATCTGCACGGCGGCCGACGGCGCGAAGTCGCAGAGGAACTTGTTGACCCCCGAGGTCTTGCCCGCACCCGGGGCGCCGGCCACCGTCACCCCGGGCACGTTCGCCAGGGACACCCACACCTTCGCGGCGTACTCGTCCACGCCCAGCTCCCAGCGCGTCAGGTCCGTGAGCGGTCGGCCGGTGGGCCGGTGGGTGGTCGGCGTGGTCAGCGGATCGGAGCGCACGCCCCGGATCACCACCTTGCCGGGGCCATCCGGCAGCACGGACACGCGCGTGCACCGCCAGGCGTCCGCCAGGAACCGGGCCGACTTCTGGTACTCCTCCAACCCGACCTGCGGCAGCGTCCTGGCCCGCACGATGACTCCGAACTGGTCCGGCTTCACCTTGATCTTCGGCGTCAGGACCCGGGGCGCGGGGGTGGCACCGTCCTTCTGCGCGGCGATCTGCGCGAGCAGGCCCGGGGTCTTGTCGGTGACCGTCAGTCCGGCCATCCGGGCGAGGCGCATCCAGCCCCAGCGGACCCGGACGGCCTGCCGCATGCTGGTCCGCGTGCCCCGGTCGGCGCGCACGTAGCGCACCACGACCAGGAGGAGCGTCACACCGGCCAGCACGGCCGCGAGCAGCAGTGCATCCGGTCCGTAATCCATCACGGCTTCCATGTCAGTCCCCCTCGGTCTCGGATACCAGGCGGAGGATGTCGGCCAGGTCCAGCGAGGCCGAATCCGCCGGGGTCAGGCCGAGCAAGCCGAGCACCGCACCAGATGCGGAGAACGTGGCCTTGCCCTCGGTGCCCGGCAGGGGCCGCAGCACATGCAGCTCCCGCTGCGGCCCCCGGCTGCCGATGCCGGTCACTGGGCGGCCTCCGCCGTGACCAGTTCGAGACGGGTGGCGCGGTAGGCGACGCCGTCGGAGAGCTGGCCGTTGAAGATCCGCGCCCACGGGGTCGCGAACAGCTCCACCGGCCGCACCATCGCCCCCGGCTTGAGCCCTGCCGCCAGACCCGTCTCCGGCACGGTGATTTTCAGGACCTCGGCGCGGCCATCCTCCATGAGCATCACGGTCACGGTGTACAGCGATGCCCCGGTCTCCCGGTCGGTGGCGATCTCGCCGGTCTGCTGGTCCTTGATCTTCAGTACTGGGTCCGTGCCCGCGATGCAGACCGCCGACGGCAGCAGGGCAACACGGATTCGAGTCATGGCCATGCCATCACACCCCTTGTTCGGTGAAGTCGCTTGATCGACTCACCATGACCATAGCGGCACACTCGCTACACCCGCAACACTCGATTCGTATCGCTACACCGGTACGGCTGGAACGCCGAGGACGCCCGGGTGTGCCGCGAGTGCCGACGCCGCTACCCTCGTGCCATGAAGCTGCCTCTGGGAGAGGACCCCCGGCCGCCGTACGTCCAGGCCGCCGACGTCCTGCGTGCCGCCATCCACGACGGCGAGCTGCGCCCAGGCGAGCGGCTTCCCGCCGCGCGCGAGCTGCAACGACGCTTCGGCATCGCCAGCTCCACGGTCCAAAACGCCCTGCGGCTCCTCAAGGAGGAGGGGCTGATCTACTCCGTCCTGGGCCGAGGCAGCTACGTACGCGCGCCCGAAGCGCCGGCCGAAGCGGAGGCGGAGGCCGCAGCGGGCGACGAGGTCGACTCCGGCGAAGCCGATCCCGCGTACACCGGTCTCGGCGACCTCCGGCGCGGTTGGCAGGCCGCCGACAGTCCCGCTGACGATCCACGCCCCCCGTATGTGCGGACCGCGGACGCGCTCCGCAAGCAGATCCAGGACGGCCGACTCGCGCCCGGGGCCAAGCTCCCTTCCGCCCGCGACTTGCAAGCCCAGTTCGGCATCGCCAACTCCACCGCGCAGAACGCCCTGCGGGTCCTCAAGGAGGAGGGGCTGATCTACTCGGTCCAGGGCAGGGGTGTGTTCGTCCGCCAGCTCAGCCCGCGCGATCAGTTCCTCAAGCGCTACAACGAGGGGCTGGAAGAGATGGCGGCGCAGCGCCGGGCGGACGAGGAAGCGGTGCGGCTCAGCGGGAAGAGCGACGACGAGGTAGCCGCCGAACTCGCCGCCGCCGAGGAACGGTTCACCAAGGCCAGCGCCGAGTTCGAAGCCGCCACCGCCCACCGCGACGCCATGCGCGCCGTCATGGAACAACG
>NZ_JAMWMR010000052.1 GCF_023887685.1 Streptomyces macrolidinus
GTCACTGAAGCTGCTCACCTCCCCCAGACGCAGCACACCGGCCGCATTGACCAGGTAATCGATCGGGCCGAGCCGCCGCTCCACCTCACCGACCAGCGCCTCCACCGCCGCACTGTCCGACACATCCGCCGCGAACCCCACCACCGGAAGTGTGTCCGCCTCGAGTTTCGCGGTCGTCTCGCCCAGCCGGTCGGGGTCGCGGTCGACGGCGGCCACCGTGATGCTCTGTTCGCACAGGGCACGGGCCACGGCGGCGCCGATGCCACCGGCCGCGCCCGTCACCAGGGCCAACCTCTTCTCCAGCCGGTTCTCCAGTCTGTTCTCCATGTCGTGCCTCTCCTTCACATGTCGTGCAGGCAGGGAGTCATGCGCATCCCGGTCACGCTTGCCAGGCCGACACCACGGAGATGGCCTGGCCGACGTTGAGCCGGGGGTCGCAGAAGGTCTCGTAGGAGTCGCCGACCAGGTGGGCCATGCGCGCGTCGGAGACGCACTCCATGACCGAGTCCGGTGTGGTCTCCAGATGCAGGCCACCAGCCACACCACCGTGCTGGACCACCGCGTGGTGGAACGCGGCGACCTCCCGCTCGGCAGCCTCCACATAGCGGGTCTTGAACCCACCAGGCGTCGTCACGGTGTTGGCGTGCAGGGGGTCGGTGAGCCAGATGGCCGGGTGCCCGGCCGCGCGGACGGCCTCGACCAGCGGCGGCAGGGCCTCGGCCACCACGTCGGCGCCCATGCGCGCGATGAGGGTGAGCCGCCCCGGCTCGCGCCGCGGGTCCAGCCGTCGGCACAGCTCCAGCAGATCGTTGCGAGTGGTGCCCGGACCGACCTTGCAGGACACCGGGTTGACCACACCGGCCAGCAGGCCGACGTGCGCGCCGTCAGCTTGCCGGGTGCGTTCCCCGACCCACGGCCAGTGGGTGGAGGACAGCAGCATTCCGTCGGCCTCGTGCCGCAGCAGCGGCATCTCGTAGTCGAGCAGCAGCGCCTCGTGGCTGGTCCACACCACCGGGTCGATGCGCTGGGGGTGCGCGGGCCGATGCCAGCCGAGGTGACGCATCACCTCGTCGGCCGCCATGTACCCGATGAGCAGGCGCAGCGGGTCGGCGCGGCGGCCCTCGGGGGTGGGGTCGGGTTCGTTGACCATGTGACCGCGGTAGACGGGCAGTTCGGCGCCGCCGATGTCCTCGGTGGGGCGGGAGCGCGGCTTGCTGAACTGTCCGGCGATACGGCCTACGCGCAGCACTGGCTTGCCGGTGATCAGCCGCAACGCCCCGGCGAGCAGGTCGAGCACGGCCGCCTTGCGGGCGACATGCCCGGCGGTGCACTCGTCGGGGTTCTCCGCGCAGTCCCCGGCCTGCACCACCAGCGCCTCCCCGGCCGCCACCCGCGCCAGGTGGCGGCGCAGTGTGCGTACGTCGTCGGTGCGCACCAGCGAGGGCCGGGCGGCCAGGTCCGAACGGACGCGGCGCAACTGGTCCGGATCGGCCCACTCGGGCTGCTGGGCGGCGGGCTTCAGTTCGATGTCGACCAGGGAGTTGAGCAGGGATTCGTCCACGGGGGTGTCTCCAGACACAGACGGTGGCTGCGCGGCGCACGGCCGCGGCGCACGGGCGGTACGGCCGGGCGGCAGGGGAGCAGGGGAGCAGGGGAGCAGGGGTGGAAGGATGCAAGGGCAAGGCGGCAAGTGGGCGCTGAGCCATGGGATTTGGCAGGGGAAGGAGGGCGCGGAGAACAGCGAACAGGCCGTGGTCCTACACCCGCGGCGTCCAGCCCACCGCGTCCCAGAACCCCAACTGCACTGCCTTCGGGGTACGTTCGACCTCGGCGATACCGGGACCGCCCAGGACGAGCGTGCTGGGCGAGTCGAGCGTGAACGGGGGCCAGCCCACCGTCTCGGCGGTCTGCGGTACGGACGTACGGGCGAAGGCGGCCACCGTGTCGATGAAGAGGTCGGACAGCCGCCGCTCCACGGGCCCGTCGCCGAACACGGCGGCGAACTGCGGCAGTCGATGGGTGCCGAACAGGAACGGTGACGTCGCTTCGTGCGGGGTGCCGAAGTGGGGCGGCCTGGCCGGGTGGGCGAACTCCATCGCGTACAGCGGGGTGTTGCCCGACCGGGCATGGCGTTCGGCGAACCGTACGATCTGGTGCCGGAAGTACGCGTCGCCCCAGATCTCGGTCCACAGTGCGAACGGGTCGCCGGGCAGGCCCGCTTCCCGGGCCGCGGCACGGTAGGCGGTGACGCAGGCGTCGGCGAGATCGTCGTCGGCGGCGGGGCGGCCCAGGTCGAGTACGTCGCGTACGGCCCGCCTCAACTCGGCCTCGTCACAAGGTGCGGGCTGCGGCTGCGGGGAGCTGGGACCGGTGTAGAAGGAGCCCTCGGTGCGGGTGTTCACCGACAGCACCGGCACCTCGGGTGTCGGCAGCAGATGGTCGAGGTCGGGCATGGTGCGTCCGTCCGGGACCGGGCCGCGGTACCAACGGCCGCTGGCCACGATCCGTTTGCCGGGTTCCGGCGCGAACACCTCTTCCCAGGCCTCGGTGAACGCGCCCGCCGGTACCTCGCGCAGCCCGGCGACGCTGGTGCCCAGGCGGCGCGCGACCGCCTCGTAGACCGTCCGGGAGTCCTCCGGCGTCAACGCGGTCGCGGGCGGGGCGACATGGCTGGGGCTGATACAGACGACACGGCGGATCAGTCCGCGCAGGCCGGGCAGCAGGGCCAGTTGCCAGGCGGTGGCACCGCCCGCGGACGTACCGCACACGGTGATGTTGCCGGGATCCCCGCCGAACGCGGCGGCGTTGGCGTGGACCCAGCGCAGCAGCGCCTCCTGGTCCTGGAGGCCCCAGTTGGCGAAGTGCCCGGTCTCCGGGTCGGCGAGGTCCTCGTGCAGACCGAAACCGAGGCCGCCGAGGCGGTAGTTGAAGGTGACGACGACCAGGTCGCCCCGCTCGGCCGGGCGCGACCCGTCGTAGGTGGGCATGCTGCCCGCGCCGGCCTGCCAGCCACCGCCGTGGATGTACACCAGCACGGGCTTGCTGCCGCCGGTACCGGGCGTCCAGACGTTGGCGTACAGCGAGTCCTCACTGCTGGGCGGCACCGGCCTGTTGGGGATCACGGCCTGGAAGGAGACCGGGGTGAAGCGCCGTGCCTCGCGTATCCCGCGCCAGGGCACGGGTGGCCTGGGGGACGCGAAGCGCAGCGCGCCCACCGGCGGCCGGGCGTAGGGCACACCGCGGAAGACGGTGACACGGCCCGTGCGTTCGCCCGCCACCAGCCCGCCCGACGTACGTACCACGACCCGGGAACCGGACCTGCGGGGGCGAGGCGGGCTGGTGGCGACGGCGGACAGGCCCGGCCGCCCGTCGGCGGCCTGCGGCTGGCTGGTCATGGTGAACTCCTCGGCACGATGACGGGCTGGTCAGCCGATCGTGTGCCGAGGGTTCACGGGTCGCCAAAGACTGCCCCGGCAATCCGTCAGCTACCGGGGCGGTTCTGTCAGCTCGTGGGCCGGGCGGCCCAGGAAGCTGATGGAGCAGAGGGGAAGCGGGCTGACAGGTCTCCTTTCCGCCCGTACACTGCGCCCGCGCTACGTCGGGCCTTGGAGGAGCCGTGCCTCGGACGAGGCCCTGGCCCTGGTACTGCTCTTGGTCCTGCTGCTGTCCGGCGTCCGCCTGCGTCACCCCCGCACACGCAGACCCTCGTCATCTGCCCCGCTCATAGGGAGGGGTTGGTCACCGGCTCGGGCACCGGCACCGGAACGTGCGCCGGCTCTGCAACCGGCACCTGCTCGGGAACGGGTACCTGCTCGGGACCGCGCACCTGCTCGGGCCCCGGCACCTGCTCGGTCGTCCCGGACAGCACCGCGACCGCGTGGGCCGCCGATGCGAGAGTGGTGTGACGGTGCCAGCCGCTGAAGGAACGACCGGAGAAGTCCCGTATGCCCACGCGCTCGGCGATCTCTGTGAAGGCACGCTCCACCTGCTGGGTCATTCGGCTCAGCCGCAGCATCTGGGCAGGGTGCAGATCGGTGATGTCGGTGAGCCACAGCTCGGCGGGCCAGCGTCCACCGCTGTGCCCGACACCGAGCAGCACCAGATCACGGCAGGCGGCGGGCCGGGCCGACGAGCGCTTGGCCAGCCGCACCCGGACAGCCGCGGTCAGGCCCGCGTGCACCGCGCCGCCGCCGGGGCCGGGCCGCCGCTGGATGACGGGCTGGCGCAGCGGACGGGCCATCAGCATCAACTGGTGCGCCGTCATCTCCGTGTCGGCGACGCTGCGGGGCAGACCCGGATCGACGGCCAGCAGCCGCAGGTTGGCACTGACTCGTAACAGCATCGGCGCGCCCGCGGTCTGCAGTCGGCGCACGGTGCCCGGCACATCCAGCTCACGGGCGTCCATCACGGCCGGTCGCACCGGCAACCCCCAGCCCCGGGTGATGCCGAGGAAGGCCGCCACGGCGCACTCGTCGAGGGACTCGGGCAGCGCGCTCTTCGGGATGGCCGCCTGCCGACGCCTGCTCTCGTCGTCCAGCCAGGTCTCGGACAGATGCAGACGCCAGTTGATGGGCGTGCTGTGCTCCTCCGACACCGCCCACACACCCACGGCCTGCTGGGCGTTCATCACCTGGCCGTGGGTGGGGGAGAAGCGGCGGTCGACGCCCACCGAGCTGGCACCGGCCTTGGGAATCACCATCGGTCGCAGCACATACGCGCGGGCCGGGAAGACCTCCTCCAGATGGCGGGCCAGCGCGCGGCGCACCGGGCCCCAGTCCCAGGTGGAGCCGCTGATGAAGTGGTGCAGGCTCTGCTCGGCCGCCTCCCCGCCGAACAGGGAGGAGATGTTCCGTATCGACTTGCGCCCTTCGACGCCGAGCAGGCCTTGCACGTACTCCACACCCCTGCGCCGCTGGTCGCTGCGCGGCAGGGACTCGAAGAGCACCGGGCTCAGTTCCTCCAGCACGCTCTGCCGCGACGCCTTGGGCGCCAGGTAGGGCGGCTCACGGTCCGTGGTGCGTATGTGCAGTCTGGTCTGCATCCCATCCCACCTCGCTCGATTGCCTCGCAAGCAGGCTCGGAGCGGGCGTCCAAGGCGGGACCAAGGCCCGTGAAACACGCAGGCCACACAGGGGGTGTGCGGAGGTTGCGCAGGGAGCGGAAGGTGGGGCGTACGGGTGTACGGGCGCGTGGGTTACGGGTGTACGGGCGCGTGGGTTACGGGTGTCCGGGCGCGCGGGTGCCCGGAGCGCGCCCGAGCGCCGCTAGGGGGCGGGTGCCATCGTGTCCGGCGTTCGGCCCGCCTCGGCGGCACACCGGCCGACGCACCCGCGGGAGCGCTGAAGCAGCGCGGCGGCCGGCCACGGCGCACCGCAGTGACGGCATATGCCCGCGCGCGCCGCCACGCGCTCCTCACCCGCGTACCGGAGCCCGTGCCCGTACCCCGGTTCTTCGTCGTCGCGCTCGGCGGTCGCGCACGTGCCGGACCCGCACGACGGGGCCAGGTCTATCTCCAGTCCGGTCGGCACCATCAGCCAGCGCGCCGTCAACTCCTCGTACTCCTGCCGCATGCCGCCTCCTCGTCCGGGGCCGCACCGCGTCGGCGCGGCCGTCTGCCGCCGCCAGAGTCGCGCCGTACGGTCCAGGCGAGGCGAAGCCCGCTCCAAGCCGCAGCCCGCACCACCTGCCGCTGCCGCGGGCTCTGGAAGGGGAGTCCGCTCGATCTCGGCGCGGGCGACGGCCAGCGAGACGCCGATGACGGCATGGGCGCCGAGGCGTGACTTGGTGGGGGCGCCGTCCACGGCGATCGCCGACTCGGTGAGAACGTCACCCGCCCCCACCGCGGCCTCACCCGCTCCTGAGCGGTCCACGGCACACGAGGACGGCGATGGGCGTCAACTCACCTGTGGAGGCTGGTGCTTGGCCCAGTACTCGGTAGCGGTGATGCCGAGCAGTACGAGATCGTGGTGGGTACCGGCGAAGAACTCGTGCTCCCGGAGCCGTCCCTCCTCGACGAAGCCCAGCTTGCGGAAGAGCGCGAGGGAGCCGTCGTTGAACGCGTGGATCTCCACTTCGCACTTGTGGTAGCGCTGCTCGGCGAACATGTAGGTGAGGAGCAACTCGACGGCCTCGGCCGCGTATCCCTTGCGACGCTGATCGCGGCTGATCTCGATGCCCACCTTGAACCGCCCGGCACGCAGGTCGGTCTCTCCGACGGTCACCGACCCCGCGAACGCGCCGTCGGCCAACACCTCGATCACCAGCCGGAACACCTCGCCTCCGGGCTCACGCCCAGCGCGCTCGGCGGTCCAGACCCTAAAGCCCTCGTCCGAGCGCGGCGGCTCGACCAGGTCGGCATTGCGGACATCGACGGTGTTCCGAGCCAGGTCCCGAAAGTCCTCCCAGTCCTCCGGCTCGACACCCCGCAGCCGTATCTTCTCCCCGCTCCACATGTCACTCATCGCGCCCACCACTTCAGTTGGTTGCAGAGGTACTGCCGGCCCCGCATGGTAAGCACGACACGCCTGCGGCGGAGACCGGATTTCGTCCAGCCAACGAACCAAGCCGGTCGGGGGACTTGAGGTTGCTGCCGTGGGATCGGCAGCCCTGGACCGGCATGACGCCGAGCACGGCCCACGCGGCACCGCTCCGTGTCCGGCCGGTCGTGAACACAGGGCGGGTGTTGCCCTGCCGGTCGTTCGGAAGAGTAACGTCCATGAGGATCACGAAGTTCGGGCACGCGTACGATCACTTCGATCCGGAACGCCTGCGCGGATTCGGGTCGCCCATCTACACCTGCGGCGGGGTCGCCCGTCGGCCGAGCGGGTTCGGTCGACATCCGGCGACTCCGCCCCGGCGAGAGCGTCGAGTGGTAGGTGCCCCCAGGGGAGGCGGGGCGGTCAGCCGAGCGGGTTGCCGGGGGCGCGCAGGGTGGCCAGCGTCGGGGCGTACATACGGGCCTTGATGGTGCCGAGAGTGTCACCGGCCTTGCCCACCTGCGCCTGCGCGACCTCGATGGCGGTGGAGCGCACCGCGTCCTCGGTGACCGCCCGGTCGACGATGCGGGCAGCCGCGGCGTCCGCGCCACCGTAGCGGCGGGCGGTGAGCATGGCCTCGTGAGCCGTCTGAGGCGCCAGGCGGGCCTGGACGAGAGCGGCCATGCCAGGGGTGAAGGGGATGTTGATGTCCGCTTCGGGCAGGCACCAGTAGCCCCGGTCGGCGCGCATGACACGGAAGTCGTGGGCGAGGGAGAGCATCGCTCCGGCGGCGAAGGTGTGCCCCTGGAGCGCGGCCACGGTGATGACCGGCAGCGACAGCATCCGCGCGAACAGTTCGTGCACGGAGGCGACGTAGTCCAGGTGCTGGTCGACATGGGCCAACAGCCAGTCCAGGTCGAGCCCGTTGGAGTAGAACTTGCCGGTGGCCGCGGTGACCAGAGCACGAGGCCCGTGCGCCTTCTCCACCTCGTCCAACGCGGCACCGACAGCGGTGATCCAGTCGGGGTGGAAGCGGTTCTCTCCGTCTCCCAGGTCCAGGACGAAGACGTTGTCCTGACGGTCGAGCAAGGGCATGGCTACTCCTTCGGGCTGCGCGGATTACGGTGCTGGAACGCATAGGTGCTCAAAGCGATTGACAACGTTGGGAGTTGAGGGGGCGGGAAGGGGCGGATCAGGGCTGCGGCCCGGCATCCGGGCGCTCACGCAGCGCGTGCGTGAGCAGGTCGTGGATCTCGGCCGCAGCCGCCTCCAGCGGTGCGGTGCTCTGTTCGGCCCGGCACATGATCACCGCGCCTTCGACCGCCGCGATGATGAACGCCCCCAGCCTGCGGCTGCGTTGCTCGGTCACGCCGTGCCGGACGAACAGGTCCGCGAGAGCCTCCTGCCAGCGGGCGAAGACGGCTGCGGCGGAGCGGGCGAGTTGAGGTGCGTCGTCGTTGGTCTCCGCTGCCACGGCCACGATCGGGCAGCCCGCCCTGAAGCCGCTCTCCGCGAGTTGGTCGCGCCACAGCGCGAAGAACGCGTCGACGGCCGCGACGGGGTCCTCCGCCCGCAAGGCCGCGTCGATCAGCCCCGCGATGAAGTCCCCTGCCAGCGCCACCGCTTCGTCGATGAGCTGGCTCCGCCCGCCGGGAAAGTGGTGATACACCGAGCCGCGAGGCGCTCCGCTGTGCGCGAGCACCCGGTCGATGCTCGTCGCGCTCGCACCGTACTCACGCAGCAGAACGGCGGCGCTGAGGATCATCCGGTCACGACTGTCACTCCTGCGCGGGCTCACCTGCCCACCACCCCCTCCCCACCTCAACTCCGGCTACCTGTCGGTAACTTATGGTGTATGGCATAGAACATGCAAGGGTTCGCGCAAGGTTCATGCCGCACGCGAGCAATGCCCTCCCTGGGTGCGAAACCGCAGGTCAGCGCGCTGATGTTGTCCAGACCATTGACATGCAAGCGCCAGGATGTTGAATTCAGGTTGTTGTTGCGCGACTCCGGTGACTTAAGTGATCAATGGAGGACCAGTGACACCTCGCTCACCCCGTCCCACCGCGCTCGGCGCCGCGGCCGTGCTGCTGGCCGGTGGTCTGCTGACCGCCGCGCCGCCCGCCCAGGCAGTCGGCAACACCCCCGCCACCCCGGCGAATACCTCGAGCACCGCGAATACCGCGAGTACTGCGAAGGCCGCGAGTACCGCGAAGACGCAGCGGACCATCTCGCCCACCCCGCGGTCCGTGACGAACCGATCCGACCACGTCACCATCACCCCCACCGTGACCCTGGTGACGGGCGCGACCTCCGACGGTCCCTCCCTCGACGTCGTGGAGAGTGCCCTGCGCAAGGCCGGTGCGCAGCACGTCGTACGCGGTGACAGACCCGGCGGAAGCGGGCTGACCGTCTACGTCGGCGACACCGCCGCGCTCGCCGCGCAACACCTCGACGGCCCCTCCGAACTGCCCGCCGACGGCTACGTCCTCGGCATCGGCGCCGACCGGATCGTCCTCGCGGGCAAGGACACGACGGGCACGTACTACGCCGCCCAGACCCTGCGCCAGGTGCTGCCGCAGCAGAGCCGTCCGGGCGCCCAGGTCGCCGGAATCGCCGTACGCGACTGGCCCGGCACCGCCCTGCGTGGCGTCATCGAGGGCTTCTACGGCACCCCTTGGTCGCACGAGGCCCGGCTCGACCAGCTCGACTACTACGGCGAGCACAAGATGAACATCTACGTGTACTCGCCGAAGGACGACGCCTACCTCCGGGCGAAGTGGCGCGACGCCTACCCCGCCGAACAGCTCGCCCAGATCAAGGAGTTGGCCGACCGGGCCACCCAGCGGCACGTGGACTTCACCTACGCGCTCTCACCCGGGCTGTCCGTCTGCTACAGCTCGGACGCCGACATCAAGGCGCTGGTCGACAAGTTCCAGACCATCTGGGACATCGGGGTACGGACCTTCGCCGTGCCGCTCGACGACATCAGCTACACCGACTGGAACTGCGCCGAGGACAAGGAGAAGTGGGGGACCGGCGGCGCCGCGGCGGGCGCGGCCCAGGCGTATCTGCTCAACCGGGTCAACAAGGAGTTCATCGCCACCCACCCGGGCGCCCAGCCCCTCCAGATGGTGCCCACCGAGTACTACAACGTCTCCGCGTCGCCGTACAAGCAGGCGCTGTCCGAGCAGCTCGACCCCGACGTCCTCGTGGAATGGACCGGTGTCGGCGTCGTCGCCCCGACGATGACCGTCGCCCAGGCCGAGGAAGCCCGCACGGTCTTCGGCCACCCGATCTTGACGTGGGACAACTACCCCGTGAACGACTACACGACGGACCGGCTGCTGCTCGGCCCGTTCAACGGACGGGAGAAGGGGCTCCCCGGCAAGCTGGCCGGGATCACCGCCAACCCGATGATCCAGCCGTACGCCTCCAAGATCGCGCTCCACACCGTCGCCGACTACGCGTGGAACGACACCGCGTACGACCCCCGGACCTCATGGCTCCAGGGCATCAAGGAGTACGCGGGCGGCGACGCCCGCACCGAGAAGGCACTGCGGGCCTTCGCCGACATCAACTACAGCTCGTCCCTGAACAGCGAGCAGGCACCCGACCTGGCCGCGGCGTTCGACGCCTACTGGACGTCCGGTGACGCCACTCGACTCACCTCGACGCTCACCACGCTCGGCGCCGCCCCCGACCGACTGCGCGACAGCCTCCCGGACCGGGGCTTCATCGCCGACGCCGGACCCTGGCTGGACGCGACCAAGTCCTGGGCGACCGCCGCCCGTACGGCGCTGCGCATGGTCGAGGCGGCCCGTGCCGGAAAGGGCGCCCAGGCATGGGAGTTGCGTCAACAGGTGCCCGCACAGGTCACCGCGGCGAAGTCCTTCACCTACACCGGCCTCGACGGCCGCGCGGTACCGGTCGTCGTCGTCGACGGGGTACTGGACCGGTTCATCGACGCGGCGAACGCGGAGTACGACCGGATCCTCGGGATCAGCGGTCGGCCCACGGCGTCGGCCACCCTCGGTACCTGGCAGAGCAACGCCCCGGCGCGGATGCTGGACGGCGACGACTCCACCTACTTCTGGAGCGACAGGTCGCCCGCCGCCGGTGACGGGGTCACCGTGGACCTCGGCCGGACACGGGAGCTCGGCGACATCACCCTGGCCATGGCCAAGCCCACGAGCCCCGACGACTACCTGCACGAGGGCGTCCTCGAGTACTCGGTGGACGGGCAGACCTGGCAGCAGCTCGCAGCCTTCGCCGGGAAGCCGGACGTCACCGCGACGGTGCCCGCCGGAACCAGCGCGCGCTACGTACGGGCGCGCGCGACCGCGGACCAGGAGAACTGGCTCGTCGTGCGCGAGTTCGACGTCACGACCAAGGACGGGGCGGTGACCGGAGGGCCGCCCGCCGCCACCGGGTTCTCGCTGCGCGCGGCAGCCGACGCGGACCCGAACACCGTCTACCGGGCGGCGCGGGCCCCGGAGGCCGGAGACGCGCTCCAGACGGGGATCGAACACACGGGCCCCGTCCGTTCCGTCACCGTCCTGCGCCCGACCGGGACCACCGGCCGCGGCGACATCCAGCTCCGTGGTACCGACGGGACGTGGCGGACCATCGGCACGCTCGACGGCGCCTACACCAAGGTCTCCGCGGGAGGCAGGTCGGCCGACGCGGTACGCCTCCTCTGGGGTACGGGAACGGCTGCGCCGCAGGTCGCGGAGGTGGTCGTGACCGGCCAGGACTGAGCCCGCCCGGCGCTCTCGGCGTTGTCGAGGAACCACGGCGCTGATCGAAGGCCGGGACCGGCGTCACGGTCCCGGCCTTCGGCCTGTGGTGAGGCCGCTCGCGGGTGAGCCGCCGGACACGCGATAGCGTTGGGGTGGCTTGACGGGTCCGGGAGGGTGAGTGAGCAGGTCGGAACACGGCGAGGCCGCGCTGAACGTGACCGTGGCGCGGAACGACCTCTACGCCCTGGTCAAGCGCGCCGAGGAGGACGGGCGTACGACCCTGATCCACAAGCGTCGGGACCGCGCCCTCCTGGCCCCTCTTGATCGGCTTCCGGCAGCCCGGACGACCGAGACCCCGCCGTCCCACACCCTGAGCGCGGCCCAGGGCAGGTTCGGCGAACTCGTCACCAAGGCGGCCGAAGGCCGACCCCAGGTGCTGCGGCGCGGCACCACGCCGGTCGCGGTACTGCTGCCGGCGGACATCTCCGTCGATGTCACCTCCGACGTCGATGTCACTTCTGATTCCGACGTCGATGTCACGTCTGATACGGGTGTCGATGTCACATCTGATACGGGTATGGACACGGACACGGGTATGGACACGGACACGGACACGGGTACGGACATGGACACCCCGACAGCAGCGGTGTCCGCGGGAGGCGCGGTGAACAACCCACGTCATGCGGATCGCGACAGCGCGCAGCCACGCAGGCTCGCGACCCTGGGCGACGCGATCGGCGCGGTCCTCGCCTCCGGTCCGGCCGGTGGGCCCTCGTTCGGGCTGCCCGGACTCGACGCGGTGACAGGGGGGTTGCAGGCGGGCCGGTTGACGCTGGTGGCCGCTGCCCCGAACGTGGGCGGAAGCCTGCTGGGACTGGCCGCCGCCCGGCAGACCGCACTCGTCGACGGCCACCGGGTGCTGTACGCGGCGTCGGGTCCGAACCGGGCCGACATCACCCGCCGGATCATCTCCGCACAGACCGGCGGTGACTACCCGCGTCTGAAGCAGGGCCGCCTCACCGCCCAGGAGCAGCAGGTCGCCCAGCAGTTGGTCCAGGCGCCCCTGCTCATCGACGACGGCAGCGATCTGACGGCCGAGGCGATCGCGGAGACCGCCCCGCACGTCCAGGACCTGGCCCTGGTGGTCGTGGACAGGCTCCAGACCGCCCCCCATGCCCGCCTCCCGCTGTCCGGTGACCGTCTCCCCGGTGCCTCCCAGACTCTGGCCACACTCGCCCGTACGCTCCATGTCCCGGTACTGGCCGTCGTGGACAGCGACGATCCCGCGCTCCTGGCACGCCTGGACGCCGACGTCCTGCTGACCCTCACCCCGGCCGCGGACGCCTCCAGGGTCCAAGTGGCCGTCGCGGAGCGGGACTTCGGCATCCTCGGCTCGGCCTGGCTCCGACCCGACCTGCTCCACGCCCGCTTCATCGACGCCACGCCCGCGCTTCCGCGTTCTGCGGTGGAACTGGCCGAGGCGGCGCTCGCCTACACCTCCGGCGCCCGACAAGGGCTCCCCGCCGCGGTCACCCATGTCCTGGCCGCGCTGCGCACCGCGGTCGGCAACGGCGACGTCGCGGAGGTGGACAACCTCAAGCCCTCGCTGGTCTCCGCGTTCGCGTCGGTGCGGCACCTGCCGGACACCGCCGAGGGCCGCCGCCTGGCAGCCGCGCTCGGCGCGTACGACCCTGCGTTGCGCGGGGCCACCGAGCCTCCCACCGCCCCGCAGCCCCCCTCGGAAGAGGACGACGCCTGGGTGCAGCCGGGCGACGAAGCCGAACCGGCCGGTACGGTCTTCCCCGCGCTCGGCATCCTCAAGGACTGCATGGAACGCTCGACGTACCACCCGATCCCCGTGATCAGGAAGCAGGAGCGGGACGACCAACCCTGGACGCTCTTCCGGGAGGTCATGGACGGCGAACCCCGCTGGGTGCACCCCGGCATCACGACCGAGAAGACCAGAGCGGGCAAGCGCGACCGGCTCGTCGTGCCCGAGGAGTTCGGCCCGGGAAGCCTGTGCGTCATCGACCGCAACGGCTCCTACCCCTCCGCCTGCTCCGCGGTCCCGCTCGCCCCGAACAAGCTTGTGCACACCGGCCCGTTGGACGAGGTCGGCAAGGACCGCGCGGGAGCGTTCCTCATCGCCGTCCCGGCCTGGAACCACCCGGACATGCCCCACCCGCTGGGCCGCCTCGCCGAGCGGACCGACGACCAGGGGCGCGCCTGGGTGACCACGCCCCATGTGCGGCAGCTCGCCAAGCTCATCAAGGACGGGCACATCAGCGAACCCCTCACCGTCCACGACTCGTTCACCGGCAAGGCCAACGAGAGCCTCCTCAAACCCTTCTACGCCAAGGCCCGCGAGGCCCGCGCCCAGCTCGTCGAAGCGGGCGGCGAGCCCTACACCGAGTACAAGCGCCGTCTGTCCATCGCGCTGCGGCTGCTGTGGCCCAAGGGCGAGAAGGTCAACTCGCCGTTCTGGCGCCCGGATTGGCGTATGGCCCTCGTGGCCGAAGCGTCCGTACGGCACTGGAGCGTCGCCTGGCGCGCCGTCCAGGCCGGGCACACCCTCGTCGCCCTGCGCAACGTCGACGAAGCCGTCTTCTGGACCCCCGACGGCCAGGCCCCCGCCACCTACAAGGTCGGTACCGGATTCGGTGAGGTCAAGGTCAAGACCGAGGCCCCGGAAGGTGAGCGCTGATGGCCACGGGAACAGGACCTTCCCTCGGCGCCGCACTCCACCGACTGCTCGGCGAGTTGGGAACCCGGCCCGTCCGGCGCCTGTCCACCTACCACGCCAAGCACTGGCACGCCCAGCTCTCCCAACTCACCCACACCCAGCGCGGTTACGAGGCCCTCGAACGCGCCGGTCTGAGCGTGCGGCCCGCAACTCTCCTCAAATGGCTGGCCGATCCCGAGTACACCGTCCGCCGCAGCTACCGCGACATCATCCACACCGCCTACGAGAGCGTCGCCACTGTCCCGGCCGATCCCGTACCCCAGGCATTCAAGGACGGCCAGTTCGAGATCAGCGGCCTGGTCAAGACCGGCAACGACGAGCGGTTCCGGGGCTCTCTCAGTGGCAGCGGCAGGATCACCGCGCCCCTGAGGATCGACGGCCGCAGCGGCATCTGGACCGTGATCGAAGACAAGTGGGCGGCGGGCCGACTCACCGACGAGGCCTTCGAGGACGACTTCATCGAGTACGTCGTCATCGAGGACATCGGCGAGGGAACGGACGGTTGGGAGTTCCCCGGCACGTCCTACACGGTCACCATCTGACGAACCGGCGCGAACCGCCCTGGCGAAGTGGGGGAGTTGGACGCGCGGGGGTCGGACACGGGGAAGCGGACGGCAACGAGCCGAGCCATGAGACACCTTGTCAGTCGCAGTCGTGGCAGGCCGATAGGGTGATACGCCCCTGTTCACATGAACACCATGAACACCATGAACATCAAGGAGACGACGTGCGCAAGGCTGTACGGGCCGCGGTCGCGACGGTCATAGCCGGAGTCGTGCTGAGCGGCTGTGGTGACAGCGACGGTGACCAACCGGAGGCGAAGGCGAAGGCGAAGGCGAGTGCCAGTGCCGACGCCGACACCGGTGCCGGAACGGCCGAACAGAAGCAGTCTGCGAGCCCGGCCGGGGACGGCATCATCGGGCGGGCGACGGGCTCCTGGAAGTCCATCGTCGCCTCGGACTCCGCCACCAGCCTGAGCACCCTCACCATCGAGGCCGGCGGGAAGGTGAGCGCCAAGGGCGGCAAGCTGGACTGCACCGGCACGATGAAGCCGGGCGAGGAGGACGGCAAGGACGCACCGACGCTCACCCTGTCCTGCGCAGGCGGCGACGACGGCGGACGAGGCGTCGGTACGGTCGGGATGAAGGGCGACGACGCCCTCGCCATCGACTGGGCCGGGCCCGAGGGCGGCTGGGGCGGCCCGGTCGACAGCTTCCGCCGCACCGCGGGCTGAGCCTCACGTCGAGATGTGATCAAGCCGAGGCAGTGCATCGACCAGGAATATCGACCAGGAATATCGACCAGGAATATCGATCAGGAATCGAGAAGCGCGGCTCACGAAGCCGCCTCTAACCTGCTCGTATGGACATCACCATTCACACGAGTGTTCTCCCGCACGTCGACCCGGACGCATCGCTCGCCTTCTACCGCGACGTCCTCGGCTTCGAGGTCCGCAGCGATGTTGGGCAGGGCAAGATGCGCTGGATCACGGTCGGCCCGGCCGGTCAGCCCGACACCTCGATCCTGCTGGCACCGCCCGCCGCCGACCCGGGAGTCACCGAGGACGAGCGCCGCACCATCACCGAGATGATGGCCAAGGGCACCTACGGCTGGATCCTGCTGGCCACCCCGGACCTCGACGCCACGTTCGAGAGGGTGCAGGCCGGTGACACCGAGGTCGTACAGGAGCCGACCGAGCAGCCGTACGGCATCCGTGACTGCGCCTTCCGCGACCCCGCGGGCAACCTCGTCCGCATCCAGGAACTTCGCTGAAGGCCGAGGGTGCACTCATGTGTCAGGCCGAGTGGCGGCGCGCGCGTGTCGAGGCGCAGCGTCTGACGGATCTCGCTCGGCTGCGCCGCGTCCGTGACCGGATGGACAGGGAGTACGCGCAGCCACTGAACGTCGAGGCGCTCGCCCGTGAGGTGAACATGTCCGCCGGACATCTCAGCCGCCAGTTCCGGGCCGCCTACGGTGAGTCACCGTACGCGTACCTGATGACGCGACGCATCGAGCGCGCGACGGCGCTGCTGCGGCGGGGCGACCTCAGTGTCACCGAGGTCTGCTTCGCGGTCGGCTGCGCGTCGCTGGGCACGTTCACCACCCGCTTCACCGAACTGGTCGGTATGCCGCCCGGGGCTTTCCGGCGCCAGGCGGTGGAGCCGGTCGACCCCGACAGCCCCGCCGCTGCCGTGATCACGGTGGAGGGGATGCCCGCGTGTGTGGCGAAGCAGGTGACACGACCGGTCAGGAATCAAGACCGGTCAGGAATCGAGAAGCCCCGGCCGGCGGGCAGCCCC
>NZ_JAMWMR010000053.1 GCF_023887685.1 Streptomyces macrolidinus
CCCCCCCCCCCCCCCCGCCCACCCCCGGGGGCCACCCCCGGCGCGGGCCCCGCCCGCCCCGCCGTATCCGACCCAGGGCGCGCCGGTCCCGCCCGTACCCGCGCCTGGCGTACCCGCGGCGGCTCCGATGGTCCCGCCCGCCGCGTCCGGCATGGCCGCCCCGGGCATGACGCCCGACGCGGCTCCCGTCCCCGCCCCGGACGTACCGCCCGCCCCCGGGCCCGGCTCCCCCTGGCAGAACTACGACCCTTGGGCGTCCCAAGCCCCCCTCCAGCAGAGCGGTGCGCCCATCGCGACCAAGGAGCAGCGGCGTAAGCGGGCCAGGAAGGTGCTGGTGCTCGGGGCCGTGCTGATCGCGCTGGTGGCCGGTGGCATCGGCGGGGTCGTCGGTGCCGCGCTGGAGCGCGACGGCGGGGCCGGGGACGTTCAGTTGCCGCAGGCGGGGCAGGAGGCCCCGGACCGCGACCCCGACAGCGTCGCCGGGATCGCCGCCCGCGCGCTGCCAGGCGTCGTGACCCTGCATGTCAAGGGCGCCGGAGCCGAGGGCACGGGCACCGGCTTCGTCCTCGACGAGCGCGGTCATCTGCTCACCAACAACCACGTCGTCGAGCCCGCCGGGTCCGGAGGCGAGATCTCCGTGACCTTCAACGGCGGCGAGACCGCCAAGGCCACCGTCGTCGGCCGGGACACCGGCTACGACCTCGCCGTCGTGAAGGTCAGCGGTGTCCACGGCCTGAAGCCCATGCCGCTCGGCAACTCCGACAACGTCCAGGTCGGTGACCCCGTGGTCGCCATCGGCGCGCCCTTCGACCTCGCCGGCACGGTCACCTCCGGGATCATCAGCGCGAAGGAGCGGCCGATCACGGCCGGCGGCAAGAAGGGCGACGGCGGCGATGTGTCCTACGTCGACGCCCTCCAGACCGACGCTCCGATCAACCCGGGCAACTCCGGTGGCCCTCTGCTCGATGCCAAGGGCCGGGTCGTCGGCATCAACTCCGCCATCCGGTCGGCCGACAGCGGCTCCAGCCCGACCGGGCAGGCCGGGTCGATAGGGCTCGGCTTCGCCATCCCCGTCAACCAGGCCAAGCGCGTCGCCGAGGAACTGATCAACACCGGCAAGGCCACCCACCCCGTGATCGGCGTCACGCTCGACATGAGCTACACCGGGGACGGCGCCCGCGTCGGCGCCAAGGGCGCGGACGGCGGCCCCGCGGTCAACCAGGGCGGCCCCGGCGAGAAGGCCGGGATCAAGTCGGGCGACGTCATCACCGAGGTCGACGGCGTGCGGGTCCACTCCGGTGAGGAACTCATCGTCAAGACCCGCGCCCACCGCCCCGGTGACCGGCTGCGGCTCACCGTCGTCCGCGACGGCGGGCAGCGGAAGATCACGCTCGCTCTCGGCTCCGCCGACGGAAGCTGAACGTCCCATGCGGAGGGGAGGGGCCGAAATCCGTCCCCTGGGCAAACAACCCGGAAAACCGGTCGTGTCCGCACGGTCGGGAATGCCGGGACGGTATCGGTCTCAGGGGAACGCCGGGTACCGTGGATGCGGCCCGGACCACGGAAGACCCGCATCGACCACCGAGGGCCGAGGACCGAGGACATCGCAAGGAGCTTCAGGTGTTCAATGACATAGGACCGCTCGAGCTGGCCACGATCGTTGTCATCGCCGTGCTCGTGTTCGGCCCGGACAAGCTCCCGAAGGTGATCCAGGACATCACCCGCACCATTCGCAAGATCCGGGATTTCTCGGAGAGCGCCAAGCAGGACATCCGTACCGAACTCGGCCCCGAATTCAAGGACTTCGAGTTCGAGGACCTCAACCCCAAGACGTTCATCCGCAAGCAGCTCGGCGGTGACGAACTGGGGCTCGAGGAGATCCGCAGCAGCTTCGACATGAAGAAGGAGATGGCCGAGCTCACGGACGCGGTCAACGGCCGCGCGTCCGACTCCTCGACCTCCGACTCCTCGACCTCCTCGTCCACCTCGTCCTCCTCTTCGTCCGGTTCCACCGGCGGCACCGTCGACATGACGAAGAAGGCGGACCTGACGAAGAGGGCGGACCTGACGAAGGAGACGGACCTGACGAAGAAGGCGGATCTGACGAAGAAGCCCGGCTCCGACGAGCGCCCGGTCTTCGACGTCGACGCCACCTGAGCCGTCCGCGCTCACCGTCCCCGGACGGGCGGCCCCCGTGCCATGAAGCAGGCCCTGCGCCAACCGGCGTAGGGCCTGCGCACGTCCAGGTGGCCGTACGTACAGGGTGTTTTCCTGATCTTCGAAGCGCTGTGGCTATGCTGCCCAGTTGTTGCGCGGACCGATTGGGAGCGAGGACGCCCGTGGGGGGCGGGCCGCTCGGGTCCGACGAGAGCGAGGAGGCGTCCGAGCATGGAGACGACGAGTCGGGTGGGCGCGCAGCCCCCGGCCGGTGAAGGCGGACAGTCGTCCCCCTACGCCCGGCGCACGGTCGACGGCTATCTCCAGGCGTCCTTCCCGTGGTACGGCCTCGACGAGGCGTTCACGGGGCCGCGCTGGCTGATGCAGGTGGCCACGGCGGCCGACGGCACCGTGGCACACGGTTCGATCGGGCACGGCGACGCGCCCTCGGTCCGTGGCGATGCCACCGAGGACAAGGAGCGGTTCGCGGTCGTGGTGACGGTCGCGGCCCACCCCGTGCGGCGCAGCCCGGACGGTACGGGGCACCTGGAGGCCACCTCGGTCTCCTCCGCGGCCTGGCTCGCGGGCGCGGGGCTGCTGTCGATCACCTGGCCGGGCGGTCTCGACCACACCCTGCGGGACGACTGGGTGGACCAGCAGACCGAGACGGCCTGGGCCCTCGCGGACGATCTCTCAGGACCCGACTGGTCCACCCTCTCCCTGCCCGTGGACGGCGTCCCGACGCCCTTCCACTACCGCGAGTCGGAGTTCGGCTGGGTGCTCGCCGGGTCCACCGAGGCGGGGGTGCACGTGGGCGCGTACGGCAGGGGGATGAGCGCGTACGGGCTCGCCTTCGCCGAGATCAGGGACATCCGCGCCTACGCCGCGTAGACCCGCGACGCCCGCGAGCAGCAGAAGGGGGCACCGTCCACGACGGCGCCCCCGAACCCGGTACCGGAAGCCGGTACCAGCTAGAACTTGTTCTTCGGCGTGAGCCCCAGCGACATGCCCGACAGGCCCCGCTGACGTCCGCCCAGCTTGCCCGCGATCGAGCGCAGGGCCGAGCCCGCCGGGGAGTCCGGGTCGGTCAGGACCACCGGCTTGCCCTCGTCGCCGCCCTCGCGCAGCCGGACGTCGATCGGGATGGAGCCGAGGACCGGGACCGCCGCGCCCGTCGTCCGGGTCAGACCGTCCGCGACCGCCTGGCCGCCGCCCGTGCCGAAGACGTCCACCATCTCGCCGCAGTGCGGACAGGGCAGACCGGACATGTTCTCGACCACGCCCACGATCTTCTGGTGGGTCTGGACGGCGATGGAACCGGCCCGCTCCGCCACCTCGGCGGCGGCCTGCTGCGGGGTGGTCACCACCAGGATCTCCGCGTTCGGGACCAACTGGGCCACCGAGATCGCGATGTCGCCCGTGCCCGGCGGCAGGTCGAGCAGCAGCACGTCGAGGTCGCCCCAGAAGACGTCCGCCAGGAACTGCTGGAGCGCGCGGTGCAGCATCGGGCCGCGCCAGACGACCGGCGCGTTGCCCGGCGTGAACATGCCGATCGAGATGACCTTCACGCCGTTCGCCTGCGGCGGCATGATCATGTTCTCGACCTGGGTGGGACGGCCGTCCGCGCCGAGCATGCGCGGCACGCTGTGGCCGTAGATGTCGGCGTCCACGACACCGACCTTCAGCCCGTCGGCCGCCATGGCCGCCGCCAGGTTGACCGTCACCGAGGACTTGCCGACGCCGCCCTTGCCGGACGCGACCGCGTACACGCGCGTGAGCGAGCCCGGCTTGGCGAAGGGGACCTCGCGCTCGGCCTGGCCGCCGCGCAGCGCGGTCGCCAGCTCGCGGCGCTGCTCGTCGCTCATCACGTCGAGCGCGACGTCGACCCGGGTGACGCCCTCGACGCGGGAGACCGCCTCCGTGACGCGCTGGGTGATCGTCTCGCGCATGGGGCAGCCGGAGACCGTCAGGTACACGGTGACCGCGACCGTTCCGTCCGCACCGATCTCCACCGATTTGACCATCCCCAGTTCGGTGATGGGTCGCTGGATCTCGGGGTCGTTCACCGTCGCCAGCGCTTCGCGCACCGCGTCTTCCGTAGCCATAGGGAGATGGTACGGCGCCCGGCGGTCGCGTCGGAAAGGACGTCAGCGGTCGTCTATGTCACGTCCGCGCCCCCGATCCGCCGGGAATACGGGCCCCTCGGGGCGGTGCCGCTCCTCCAGGTCTCTGACCAGGTCCTGGAGTTCGGAGCGGATCCAGTCCCGGGTGGTGACCTCGCCGAGGCCCGCGCGCAGCGCGGCGATCTCCCGGGTCAGATACTCGGTGTCCGCGATCGACCGCTCGTTCTGCCGACGGTCCTGTTCGAGGTTGACCCGGTCGCGGTCGGCCTGGCGGTTCTGCGCGAGCAGGATCAGCGGGGCCGCGTAGGAGGCCTGCAGGGACAGCATCAGCGTCAGGAAGATGAACGGGTACGGGTCGAAGCGCAGCGGGCGCGGGGCGGCGACGTTCCACACCAGCCACACGGCGATGACCACCGTCATCCAGACGATGAACCGTCCGGTCCCCAGGAAGCGCGCGATCTGCTCCGACAGGCGCCCGAAGGCCTCGGGGTCCCACTCGGGCAGCAGCCGGGCGCGGCGCGGCAGCGGCTGGTCGAGCCGGGGGCGGGTGGCGGCGGTCGCGCCCGAAGGGGACCTGCCGCGCTCAGAGGCCATCGGCGCCCCCCTCGTCCTCCAGATGGAACTCCGTCTCGCGCCAGTCGTCGGGGAGCATGTGGTCCAGGACGTCGTCCACGGTCACCGCGCCGAGCAGCGAGCCCGACTCGTCGACGACGGGCGCCGCGACCATGTCGTACGTGGCGAAGAACCCGGCCACCACGGGCAGCGCCGCGTCCGGGGCCAGGGGCTGCAGATCGTCGTCCAGGAGCGAGCTGACGAGCGTGTACGGAGGGTCGCGCAGCAGCCGCTGGAAGTGCACGGTCCCCAGGTACTTGCCGGTCGGTGTCTCGTCCGGCGGACGGCAGACGTACACCTGGGCGGCGAGCGCGGGGGACAGGTCGGGGTTGCGGATCCGGGCGAGCGCGTCGGCGACGGTGTCGTCGGGCCGCAGCACGATCGGCTCGGTGGTCATCAGCCCGCCCGCGGTCTTCTCCTCGTACGACATCAGCCGCCGCATGTCGGCCGCGTCGGCGGGCTTCATCAGGCTCAGCAGCCGCTCCTTCTCCTCCTCCGGCAGCTCGCCGAGCAGGTCGGCGGCGTCGTCCGGGTCCATCGCCTCCAGGACGTCGGCGGCGCGCTCCTCCTGGAGCTTGCCGAGGATCTCGATCTGGTCGTCCTCCGGCAGCTCTTCGAGGACGTCGGCGAGCCGGTCGTCGTCCAGGGCGGCGGCGACCTCGGCGCGGCGCTTGGCCGAGAGGTGGTGCAGGACGTTGGCGAGGTCGGCGGGCCGGAGCTGTTCGAAGGTGGCCAGCAGGCTCTCGGCGCCCTGCCCCTGCTCCTCCAGGGAGAACCCGGTGACGGCGGACCACTCCACCAGGATCGTCTCGCCCTTGCTGCGCCGGAACGTTCCGCCCTTGCCCCGGCGTACGAAGACCCGGTCCACCTCCCAGTCCCGGCGGGCCGGCAACTGCTGCACGGAGAGGTCGAGGACGGTGACCTCCTCGCCGGTCTCGACCAGCCGGACGCGCCGGTCGAGCAGATCCCCGAACACCAGCCGCTCGGTGGGCCGCTGCTCGAAGCGGCGGACGTTCAGCACCCCGGTCGTGATGACCTGGCCGGACTCGACACCGGTCACCCGGGTCATGGGCAGGAACACCCGGCGGCGGGTGGTCAGTTCGACCACCAGGCCGAGCAGCCGCGGGGAGCGCCGCCCGACGCGCAGCATGACGACGAGGTCGCGTACGCGCCCCACCTGGTCGCCGGTGGGGTCGAAGACGGCGACGCCGGACAGGTGCGAGACGAAGATGCGAGGGGCGCTTGCCGCCATGCCCGCGCCTCCTGTTCCTGCCGTTTCGTCCGCTCCGATGGGCTTCAGGCTAGCCCGTCCCGATGCGGTACGCCCTGGTGAGTGGTGCGGACGGACTGGCTCCGGCGGGCCCGGCGGGCACCGGTACGCTGCCGTACGCCGAGGACCCCCGCATGAGAGGCAACCCCACCTGTGACTGCGATCTCCCAGGGCCGTACCCGCCGTCGGGCCGCATGGGCCGGTGCCCTGTGCGCACTGCTCGTGACGGGGGCGGGGATGACGGGATGCAGCAGCGAGGAGGACCCCGACGCCGGGACGAACGGGGTGGGGAAGCTGTCGCCGGACAAGATCCAGAGCAGGACGCGCGCGGCGGCGAAGTCGGTGGCGACGGTGCGGCTCGCCGGGACCGTGGTCGGCAAGGACGGCACGTACACGCTCGACATGCGTCTCTCGGACAGCGGCGGCACCGGGTCGGTCAGCTCGAAGAACGGGACGTTCCACCTGCTGAAGGTGGGCGAGCAGCTCTATCTGAAGGCCGATGCCGCGTACTGGAGTCAGGGGGACGAGGCGGACGGCAAGGGCTCGGAGGCCGCGGCCGACAAGCTCGAAGGCAAGTATGTGAAGGTCCCGGAGGGGGATCCGGCCTACCAGCGCTTCAGCGGCTTCACCGACAAGGACGCGCTGCTGGACGGGCTCCTCACGCTGCACGGCACGCTGGCGACGGCCGGCAGACATGAGCAGGACGGCGTCCGCACCATCCGGATCACCGGCGACAAGGGCGCGGGCGGCACGCTGGACGTCAGCCTGGACGGAACCCCCTTCCCACTGCGCCTGGTCCGGGCCGGGAACGCGGGGACCCTGCGGTTGGCGGACTGGGGCAAGGACGTCGCGCTGAAGGAGCCGCCGAAGGACGAGACGGTGGACTACGGGCAGCAGTTGCCGAGTTCCTGAGCGGCGCCCGTACGCCAGGCCCGCCTCGCTACGGCTACCGCTGCCGCTTGCGCCCCCGGCGCAGCAGGCGGGGCAGGGCTGCCGGGATCGGGCGGCGCGTCGTGGCCGGGGTCGGGACCGGGGCCGCGGCCTGGGCGTCGGAGGGCAGCGGCAGCGTCGTGCCCCGGGGGACGAGGCGCACCACCCGGCACTCCCGCCGCCACCGCCCCGGCATCTCCTCGCCGTCGGTGGCGTTGAGCCGCTTGCCCTTGAGCTGGGCGACCGTGTCCTCCCACTCGGGCGAGTCCGGCCGCAGCTCCACCACCGTCGCGGGCCAGGTGACGATCCGTCCGCCCTTGTCCTTGCTGCGGACCGTGACGACCGCCGCGCCGCCGTCGACCAGGCCGGGCAGCGGCTGCTCGCCGGGGCCGTCGCCCACCACGCACGCCGCGCCCTCGTGCCACACATGCCACAGCGCGCGAGCGGGCGCGCCCCGGCCGTCCGCGGCGGAGGCCGACGGTGCGCCCTGGACCCAGATGAGCCCGGACTTCTTCGTGGCCTCCTCGACGAGGGCCCGGTCGAGCAGCTCGCTTGTCATGCTCTCCAGCCTAGTAGCGCTGCTGGCGCCCTCTCACAGCCAGCCGTTCCGCTTCAGCGTGCGGTGGATGCCCAGACAGATGCTCGCCGTGATGCCGAGGATCAGCGGGTAGCCGTAGGTCCACCTCAGCTCCGGCATGTGCTTGAAGTTCATGCCGTAGACGCCACAGACCATCGTCGGTACGGCGATGATCGCCGCCCATGCCGTGATCTTGCGCATGTCCTCGTTCTGCGCGACGGACGCCTGCGCCAGGTTGGCCTGGAGGATCGAGTTCAGCAGTTCGTCGAAGCCCACCACCTGCTCGTGGACCCGGGCGACGTGGTCGGCGACATCGCGGAAGTACTTCTGGATGTCCGGGTCGATCAGCCGCATGGGCCGCTCGCTCAGAAGCTGCATCGGCCGCAGCAGCGGCGCCACCGCCCGCTTGAACTCCAGTACCTCGCGCTTGAGTTGGTAGATACGACCGGCGTCCGTGCCGCGGGGCGTCCCCTTGCGGCCCGGCGAGAACACCTCCGTCTCCACCTCGTCGATGTCGTCCTGCACCGCGTCCGCCACCGCGATGTAGCCGTCGACCACATGGTCGGCGATCGCGTGCAGCACCGCCGAGGGGCCCTTGGCCAGCAGCTCCGGGTCGTCCTGGAGACGGCGCCGCAGCGCCCGCAGCGAGCCCTGGCCGCCGTGCCGGACAGTGATGAAGAAGTTCCGCCCGGTGAAGCACATGACCTCGCCGGTCTCGACCAGCTCGCTGTTGGCGGTCAGTTCGTCGTGGTCGACGTAGTGGATGGTCTTGAAGACCGTGAACAGCGAGTCGTCGTACCGCTCCAGCTTCGGCCGCTGGTGCGCCTGCACCGCGTCCTCGACCGCCAGCGGGTGCAGCCCGAACTCGCTGGCGATACCGGAGAATTCGGCCTCGGTCGGCTCATGCAGTCCGATCCATACGAAGTCCCCGTCGCGCCGCACCTGGCGCATCGCCTCCTGCGGGGACAGCGGCTCGCGCGTCTCGACGCGGACACCGCCCCGGTAGACGGCGCAGTCGACGACGGCGGAGGCGGTCTCGGGGCTGCGGGTGGTGGTGTACGCGGTGTCGTTCGTGCGCGGCACGACCGGGCGGGACGACGGACGGACCACGGCGGCGCGCAGGTCACGGATCATCGACATGACGGGCTCCTTCGCAACGAGGCAGCGAGAGGCGCCGGGGGCGGGTGGAACTACCCGGAATGAGGACGTCCGGAACGCGGATGTTTGGCACGTCCACAAAGCGGGGAGCACCGCACCGTCAGGGGCGGGGTTCGCTACGGGGGTGGCGGGTTTCGCTACTGAGTCAGATCAGGCAGTACGGAACGATTCGCTCTTCCGTGCACATGCGAGAGGTGGCAGCCAGACCAGCTACGTCAGCGGCCGGAAGAACGGGTGGTACTGCACGGTCGACTTCGGTCCATTGCAGTCCCACCTCCTCGGGCCGGTCCCCAGTGGGGAAGTCTCATCGGCGTCGGGGCCCGATCGCGACGCTTCTGCGTGCTGCCCCGAACGACCGGGCAAGAGTATCAGCCGACAGAAGTGTCAAGGCGCCGCTTTGCCTGGTACTGACGAGTTCTATGCTCGCCGCATGGCTGATGTTCTTCCCGTGGTCGAGGCCCGTCTGCGTACCGCACTGGGCGAGCCGGACGCGCGCGCCGCGGTCACCTTCCTGGGCACGGACCGCATCGAGGTGCTGCGCTTCCAGGAGGGGGACATCGTCCGGTACGCCACGCTCGGCATGTCCGCCCAGCCCATGACGGACCCCACGGCCGTGGTCGCCGACCCGGTCAAGGGTCCGCGCGCCGAGCTGGTCCTCTCCGTGCGCGGAGGCCTGGCCGACACTGACAAGGTGCTCCGGCCGCTCGCCGTGCTCGCCGCGTCCCCGCAGGTCGAAGGCGTGGTCGTGGCCCCCGGCGCCTCGCTCGACGTCGGCGGCCCGCTGTGGCCCGGCGCCCCCTTCACCTCGGTCCTGGTCGCCGAGCCGGGCGGCCTGGTCGAGGACCTCGAACTCGACGCGCCCCTGGACCCCGTACGGTTCCTGCCCCTGCTCCCCATGACCCCGAACGAGGCCGCCTGGAAGCGGGTGCACGGCGCGCAGGCCCTTCAGGAGCGCTGGCTGACGCACGGGACGGATCTGCGGGACCCGTCCCGTACGTCCGCCCCGCTGGAGTGAGCGATCTCACCCGTCTCGTCAAGAGGCGGTCGGCGGGCGTCAGTTGGCGGCCGTGCGGGCACTCGCCCCGGTCGACGCCTCGCGCCGCCCGCTGACCGCGGCCCGTCCGCCCCGGCCGCGGGGCGCGCTGCGGACGGGTGATCGTCCTTGACGGGGCGCTGGACGGGGAGGACCGTGGGGCCCTATGAGGGGTGAACCCAGTTGCCCGAGATGCGGTGGCCGGGTCAGGGCTCCAGGACTCTTCGCCGACTCCTGGCAGTGTGATGCGCACGGCGCCGTGCATCCGCTCCAGCCCGTGATCCCGCCCAGTGTCGAGGCCCTCGGTGTCGTGGTGCACCGCGCCGAGGTGCCGGTCTGGATGCCCTGGCCCCTGCCGGTCGGCTGGCTGTTCACGGGCGTGGCCTACGCGGGCGACGACCGCAGCGGAGGCCGGGCCACCGCCGTGGCGTGCTCCGGTCCCGGGCCGCTGGGCGGCGTGGGCGAGCTGGTCCTCGTCGGCGAGGAGCTGGGCGTCGGCCTCGGCGCACGGTACGCGGGCATCGACGGCCCGGACCCCGGCCCGTGTCTCGACGTCGAGAAGCCACCCCAGGCGAAGGTGCTGGCCGCCGGCCGCCCCACCCCGCTCTGGCATGTCTCGGGCACCCCCGACGACCGCGCGGTCTTCGCGGGCGAGGCGCGCGGCATGTGGCTGTGGGCGGTCGTCTGGCCGGAGCAGACGGGGATGCTCATGTACGACGAACTGGTGCTGACGGATCTGCGTGACGCGGGCGCCGAGGTGGACCTGCTGCCCTGCGGGGCGCTGTCCCCGCGCCTGCTGGAGCCGTGACCGCGCGGGGTGTCGTACCGCGGCGGGCGCAGTGCCGTACGCGAGCGGGTGCCGGGGGCGTATCCGCAGTTCAGGTGTGACGAGAGAGTCGGACGAGGGGGGCGAAATCCCCGTTATCCTGGAGCGTCCCCTATTTGTCCCGTCCCCGCTGGAGGCCGTGTCGTGCGCATCGACCTGCACGCCCACTCCACCGCCTCCGACGGTACGGACACCCCGGCCGAGCTGGTGCGCCGCGCCGCCGGCGCCGGACTCGACGTCGTCGCGCTCACCGACCACGACACCACGCACGGCCATGCCGAGGCGATCGCCGCGCTGCCCGAGGGGCTGACCCTCGTCACTGGCGCCGAACTCTCCTGCCGGCTCGGCGGTGCGGGCGTGCATCTGCTGGCCTATCTCTTCGACCCCGAGGAGCCCGACCTGCTCGCCGAGCGCGAGCTGGTGCGGGACGACCGGGTGCCGCGGGCCCACGCGATGATCGCGAAGCTGCGGGAGCTGGGCGTGCCGATCACCTGGGAGCGGGTGGCGCGCATCGCGGGCGACGGCTCGGTCGGACGGCCGCACATCGCCTCCGCGCTGGTCGACCTCGGGGTCGTCGGATCCGTCTCGGACGCGTTCACGCCCGAGTGGCTGGCCGACGGCGGTCGCGCCTACGTCGAGAAGCACGACAGCGATCCCTTCGAGGCGATCCGGCTGGTCAAGGCCGCGGGCGGGGTCGCCGTCCTCGCGCACCCGGCGGCCCCGAAGCGCGGGGAGACCCTGCCGGAGTCCGCCCTCGCGGACCTCGCCGCGGCGGGACTCGACGGCATCGAGGTCGACCACATGGACCACGACCCGGCCACCCGGGCACGGCTGCGCGGCCTGGCGGGCGAGCTGGGTCTGCTCGCCACGGGCTCGTCCGACTACCACGGCAGCCACAAGACCTGTGTCCTCGGGGAGTTCACCACGGACCCCGAGGTGTACGGAGAGATCATCCGCCGGGCCACCGGGGCGTTCCCGGTGCCGGGCGCCGGTGGACGCCGGATCACCTGACCCTTTCGTAGCTCTCCGTAGCTCCGCAGCTCTCCGAGAGCCCCTGTTCTCGAGGCACCCGGCCCTGGCCGACGTGCCTCGCCGTCGCGCGCCGTTCGGCCGCGATCACTGTCCCCGTCGCTGCGGCCTGCCCGCCGCCGCACGCTTGTCCGCACCTCTCGCAAGGCCCCCATGTTCGACGTCGCCGTCTTCGGTTCCCTGTTCCTCACCCTCTTCGTGATCATGGATCCCCCCGGGATCATCCCGATCTTCCTCGCGCTGACCTCCGGGCGTCCGGCCAAGGTGCAGAAGCGCATGGCCTTCCAGGCCGTCTGTGTGGCCTTCGGTGTCATCGCCGTGTTCGGTGTGCTCGGCCATCAGATCCTCGACTACTTGCATGTCTCCGTGCCCGCGCTGATGATCGCGGGCGGGCTGCTGCTTCTGCTGATCGCTCTCGACCTGCTGACCGGCAAGACCGATGAGCCGCAGCAGACCAAGGACGTCAACGTCGCCCTCGTGCCCCTCGGGATGCCGCTGCTGGCCGGGCCGGGCGCGATCGTGTCCGTGATCCTCGCCGTGCAGAAGGCCGACAGCGTGAGCACCCAGGTGTCCGTGTGGACGGCGATCCTCGCGATCCATGTCGTGCTGTGGCTGGTGATGCGTTACTCGCTGCTGATCATCCGTGTGATCAAGGACGGCGGCGTGGTCCTGGTGACCCGGCTCGCGGGCATGATGCTCTCCGCGATCGCCGTGCAGCAGATCATCAACGGCATCACCCAGGTCGTCCAGGGAAGCTGACGCGGGCGTCCCGACACCTCCCGCTGCACACGGAGCCCCGTACGGCATCTGCCGTACGGGGCTCCGACGTCTTCTGCCCTGCCCAGGGCCGAGCGGTTACGAGGCGGGCGTGTCGGCCGGGCGGATCCACAGCCGCTGACCTATGGCCGCGGCCTGCTGAACGATCTGCTTGACGGAGGCGGCGTCTACGACGGTGCTGTCCACGGCCGTGCCGTCGACGTCATCGAGTCGCATGATTTCGAAGCGCAAGGAGGCTTCTCCCTTCGTCTGGTCATCCTCCTGAGGAGAACTACTGGATGTGTGCGGCGCGCGAGGCGGCTCTGCCCCGGTCCTCCTCGTACAACGAGATGCATCCTGCAAAGATTCCCTACGCTAAGGAAAATTTTCGAATCCCTAAGCATTGGTCGAGATCAAGCCGATATGGTGCGCGTTGTGTCGCACAGGACACTGTTTGGGGCCGGTTGTGTTCGCAGCGTGACCGCCGGGACAATGGAGGCATATGAACGACGACCTGGCGGCGCTCGGCGCCCGCATCGACCGTACGAACGAGCTGCTCCAGCGCATGCTCGCCGAGGTGGCCAAGACGCCGTCGACGCATGCGATCTTCGTCGACGCCGGATATCTGTACGCAGCCGCGGGCCGGCTCGTCGCCGGCACGGAGGACCGCCGGGCCTTCGACCTCGACGCCGAGGGGCTGATCGACGCGCTCATCGACATGGCGCGCACGGTCTTCGCCGACAGCCGACTGCTGCGCGTGTACTGGTACGACGGCGCCCGGCGCCGCATCCACACGGCGGAGCAGCAGTCCATCGCCGAACTGCCGGACGTGAAGGTGCGGCTCGGCAACCTCAACGCCAACAACCAGCAGAAGGGCGTCGACTCCCTCATCCGCTCCGACCTGGAGTCACTGGCCCGGCACCGCGCGATCAGCGACGCGGCGCTCATCGGCGGCGACGAGGACCTGGTCTCGGCGGTCGAGGCGGCGCAGGGGTACGGCGCGCGGGTGCATCTGTGGGGCATCGAGGCGCCCGAGGGCCGCAACCAGGCGGAGCCGCTGCTGTGGGAGGTCGACAGCCAGCGCACCCTCGAACTCGACTTCTTCAAGCCGTACGTGGCGCGGCGCACCGTGGCGTACGAGGCGTCGTCCTCGGCTCGCCCCACGCGTGAGGAAGTCCGCTTCGTGGGTGCGCAGATCGCGGCGAAGTGGCTGGGCGCGCGGGGCCGGGAGTCACTGGCGGAGCTGTTGCCCGGACACCCGTATCTGCCCGGCTCCGTCGACCAGGACCTGCTGGTGGAGGCGGAGGGGCTGCTGCAGTACTCGCTGCGCGGCCAGGCGGATCTGCGGCGCACGTTGCGGGACGGGTTCTGGGACCACCTTCAGGCGCAGTACTAGGGAGTTGTAGGGAGGGTGTCCCAGAAGGCGGCGAGGGCGCGGGCCGTCACGGCGGGCTGTTCGGTGTTGGGGGAGTGCTCCGCGTGCGGGACGACGGTGCGGTGGGCGTCCAGCCGGGCCGCCATGTCGTCCAGGAGCGGGACGGGCCAGGTGTCGTCGCGGACCCCGGACAGGACGTGCACCGGAAGGCCGGTGGCGGCCAGCTCGGCGACCCGGTCGGGCTCCTCGCACAACTGCCGCCCCGTGGCCACGAGCTGGGCGGGGCTGGTGCCGATCCAGCGCCGACGCAGGCCCGCCCCGTCGGAGAGCCCCTCGTCGAGGCCTCCGGTGGCGGCCTGCTCGGCCGGTTCCATGGCCTGCATGACGTCCCAGACCTGGGCCATGTCCATCACAGTGAGGGCGTCGCGCAGCAGCTTGACGCGCTCCTGCTGGGCGGCGGAGATCGCCGCCGGACCGGAGGACATGAGGGTGAGGGAGACGAACGGGGAGGCGTCGAGGAGGACGGCGGCGCGGGCGATCTGACCGCCCAGCGAGTGCCCGAGAAGATGTACCGGGCCTTTGACGGCGTGGGCCTGCGCGATGACGTCCCGCGCCAACTCGCCCTGCGCGTACGGTGCTTCGTCGTCCCGGGGGCCGGGGGACTCGTACTGTCCCCGGCCGTCGAGCGCGAGGGTCCGGTACCCGGCCGTCGCGAGCAGCGGTTGCAGGAGGATGAAGTCCTCCTTGCTCGCGGTGAATCCCGGCAGCAGGAGGGCGGTCCCCTTGACGTACGGCGTCGCCGCGGCGGCGTCCAGTACGGCGAACTCCCCGCGCGCCGTGGCGAGCCGGTGGGCCCGGATGCCGGGCGGCGGGTCGAAGGTCGGGGGACGGCTCATAGGGCGAGGTTACCGGGCGGTCGGGGCGGCGAAAGGGCGGGGTTGAGCGACCTCGCGGCGCAACGCCGAAGGCCCGCCCCCATGTGGTGTGGGAGCGGGCCTTCGGGTCGCTGACGCGTCAGCCCTCCACGGCCTTGCGCGTACGGCGGCGCGGCTTCGCCGGGGCCTCGTCCGCCGACGCCGCGACCTCGGGCTCGGCGGCCACGGCGGCCTTGCGCGTACGGCGCTTCGGCTTGGCCTCGGGCTCCTCGCCCGCCTGCGCGGGGATCACGGCCTCGACCTTGGCCTCGGCGGCCTTGCGGGTGCGACGGCGGGGCTTGGCCTCCGTGGCCTCTGCGGTGTCCGCGGGGGTCTCGGTGGCGGCTGCCGTCTTCCGGGTGCGGCGGGGCTTGGCG
>NZ_JAMWMR010000054.1 GCF_023887685.1 Streptomyces macrolidinus
AGGCCCTGGAGGACCTCCTCACCCGCGCCCGCGACAACGCCTAGCGCGCCCCGACCACCGTGGCGGCCAGCCGCGTCGGCGGCATGAACTCGGCCACGTACGTTCGGTCCCAGCACGCCCCCGTCTCCCGAAGCTCGCGCCACGTCGTGTAGCGGTAGCGGTACAGCCGGGCCCGCACATAGCGGGGCGGCGTGTCCGCGGGGAACGGGGAGCGGCGCAGGAGCCGCAGCGTGGCGCGGTCGTTCTCCAGCAGGTGTTCGACCAGGCTGCCGAACCAGGGCGCCGCGTACGCCGGGGAGAGCGCCGCGAACCACATCAGCCAGTCGAGCCGCAGATGGTACGGGGCGAACTGGCGCGGCCAGCGGCGCGGATCCCCCGGCTTGCCCTTGAACTCGTACTCCCGCCAGCCGGACTCCTCGTGCGGTACGTCGTCCGTCGTGCCCTCGATCACGACCTCGTAGCGCGTCGTGCTGACGCTGCCGAACGCGCCGTAGGTGTTGACGAGGTGCAGCGGGTCGAAGGAGCGGTTCATGATCTGGCGGCGGGAGACCATGTTCCGTACCGGCTGGTAGCTGAGAGCGAGCAGTCCCGCGCCGACCGCCAGGACCACGACCTCGTACCACAGCGGCGGCCCGGCCACCGGCGGGGCGGTGGTGGGGAAGCGGACGGCGGACAGGGCCAGCACGATCGTGATCCAGTTCAGCCAGGAGAAGTTGCCGGACAGGACCAGCCACAACTGCGTCGCGATCATCAACGCCGCGGCGGCCGTCGCGATCGGCTGAGGGGTGAAGAGCAGGACGGGGACGATCAGTTGGGTGACGTGGTTGGCGGCCACCTCCACCCGGTGCAGGGGCTTCGGCAGATGGTGGAAGAACCAGCTCAGCGGCCCCGGCATCGGCTGTGTCTCATGGTGGTAGTAGAGGCACGTCAGCTTGCGCCAGCAGATGTCCCCGCGCATCTTGATCAGTCCGGCGCCGAACTCGACGCGGAAGAGGATCCAGCGCAGCAGGAACAGGACGACGATCGGCGGGGCGACCGTGCCGTTGCCCAGGAACACGGCCAGGAAGCCGACTTCGAGCAGCAGTGACTCCCAGCCGAACGCGTACCAGGTCTGGCCGACGTTGACGATCGACAGATACAGCGCCCAGGGGACCAGCCAGAGCAGCATCCCCGCCCAGAGCGGCACGAGGGAGTCGACCCCGGCGAGCAGCGCCACCGACACCGCGCACCCCGCCCACGACCAGCCCGCGAAGAAGCGGTCCGAGTAGCGGAAGTGGAAGACGCTCGGCGCGGTCCTGAAGGGCATCCGCGCGACGTACCGGGGCACGGGCAGCAGTCCGCGTTCCCCGATCAGCGCGCGGAACTGCGTCACGGCGGTCAGGAACGCGATGAGATACACGGCGGCCAGAGCCCGTTGGAAGACCAGCCGGCTCAGCCAGTAGTCCGGTGCGACGAACCAGTTCACGGTGATCGCTCCTCTTGCTCCAGTGTGACGCCGTACGCCGTACCCGCTACCGGGCTCCTGCGGAGTCGGAGTCACTGCGGAGGGGCGGGGCACCGTGTCACGGCACCGCCGCGCGGTCGAGCGCGCATCGGCGCTGGAACGCCAGCGCGATCGTCATGAGCACCGCCGGGACCACGGTGAAGCCCAGCAGCAGCGCCACGATCGCGGAGTGCGACTGGACGGGGGAGTGGCGCTCGGTGGTGGAGGCGAAGCCGCCGATGGCCAGGGCGGCGGAGTACACATAGGGGCCGAGAGCCGTCCCGGTCGCCTCGGTCGCGGTCCACACCCCGGTATAGGCACCTGCGCGGGCCGACCCCCGCGCCTCGGCCGCCGCCACCGCGTCCGGGACCATCGAGAAGGCGAGGAGCTGGAGCCCGGCGAAGGCCGCGCCCATGACCACCACCACGGCGGTGATCACGACCACCCCGAGCCGCTCACCGGGCAGCAGCGCGAGAGACCCCGCGACGAAGGCACCCTGGGACAGCAGCAGCCCGCGCTGCTTGCCGATCCGCCGGGACACCCACAGCCAGCCCGGTCCGGCGACGGTCGCCGGGACGAGGAAGCCGCCCATGAGCACGGCGGTCAGCCCGCGGTCGTGCAGGACGTACTCGGTGTAGAAGGGCAGCGCCGCCAGGAACAGATGGGTGGTGGTGCCGGTGAACAGGTACGACAGCAGCAGTACCCGGAAGTCACGGTCCCGCCAGGCGGTCAGGATGTCGCCGAGCGCGGAGTGGGCACGCTCGTCCGGGACCTGGAACCCGCAGCGGTCGGTGAGCCTGCGGACCCCGGTCAGGGCGACCAGTTGCGACACGACCAGGACAGCGGCCAGCAGCAGGGCCATCCGCGCGTAGGCGCCGTGGCTGCCCGACGCCACCAGCGCCGGGGCCGCGACCCCCGCGCCGAGCAGCCCCAGCGTCAGGAAGAACATCCGGAAGGTGAAGACGCGCGTGCGTTCGTGGTAGCCGATCCGCAGGTCGGACGGGGTCGTCAGATACGGCACCTGGAAGCAGGCGAACAGCACGTTGCCCGCGGCGCACCAGCAGCCGACCCACAGCGCGGCCGACGCCCCGGTGAGGCCCGCGGGGACCGAGAACATCGCGATCCACGCCACCGCCAGCAGCAGCCCCCAGCGGAGCAGCGCGCGCCGGTGCCGTCGGCGGCGCGCCTGCCGGTCCGACAGCGAACCGAGGACGGGATGGACCACCACGTCGATGATCTTCGGCACCAGCAGCGTCAGTCCGGCGAGGAACGCGGGGACGCCGAGGGTCCGGGTGAGGAAGTACAGCAGCAGCAGACCCGGGACGGTGACCCACAGGCCCATCCCGACCGACCCGGCCGCGTACAGGGTGAGGTCACCGGCCCCCGCGCGGGCGGACGTCTCGTCCGTGCGACGCACCGCCTCCGGCGGGGCGCTCATGGCGCCTCCGTGTGGCGTCTGACGACGCCCGCGGCCAGCTCCGCCCCCTCGAACGCGCCGCCACGGGCCCGGCCCGCGAGCGTACGGGCGATGATCCGGTCCGTCACGCGGGGCAGATGGCGGGCCAGGAAGAACTCCACGGCGCCTCGGCGGGTCGTCGGCAGGTCACGGCGCACCCGGCGGCCGAGCGCGGCGCGCAGCACCGTGTCGACCACGCCCTCCAGCGGCTCGTAGCTGCTCATGCCCTCCAGCGAGAGCCCCGCCGCGGCGGTCGAGTCATGGATGGGGCTGCGCACTGCCGACGGATACACACACGTGACGGCGACATGTGTGCCGATCTCCATGCGGAGCGCGTCGGCGTACGCCACCAGCGCCCGCTTGGAGGCCCCGTACGCCGCGGCCAGGGGCAACTGCATGGCGGCCATCCGCGAGGAGACCATGACGACGCGGCCACGGGAGGCGACGAGGGCGTCCACGCACGCGGCGGTCACCCGCCAGGTGCCGAGCAGGTTGATGTCGAGCTGGCGCCGCACCTCGGCGCCCGGCGGCAGCTCGGCCGGGGCGGGCCCGCCGATACCCGCGTTGTTGATGAGCAGGTCGAGCCCGCCCAGCCGGTCGAGCGCGGTGGCCACCATCGCGGGCACCTCCGCGTCGTCGGTGATGTCGCAGGCGAGCACGTCGACCGGGTCGTCGGGGCGCGGCGCCAGGTCCAGGCCGATGACGCGGGCGCCCAGCCCGGTCAGCTCGGCGCAGAGCGCCCGGCCGAACGTACCGGAGGCGCCGGTCACGATCACCCGCAGGCCACGGGCGTCCCGTCGCCCGCCGAACAGGCCGCGCAGGGGAAGGGCGGAGGAGGTCCGTGCGGTGTTCACAGCGTGCTCCCTTCACGGTCGGCCGCGGTGAACGGGCGGGCGCCGCGCCGCAGTCGGGCGCGCCCGGCCTTGATCTCGCCCGGCAGCTCGGCCACGTACTGGTCGAAGTCGATACGCATCTGCGGGCGCCGGTTCCCCCACCGCTCGACCGCGGCGCGCAGCGCCCGGTCGACGGCGCGCCGCTGCTCCTGGGCCGGGGGAAGGGCGTAGGCGCCGCCGAGATGGGCGGCCACCAGCTTCGACTGGGCCTCCACGACGGGCAGTGCCGCACCCGTGGACTGCATCAGGCCCACGAAGGCCAGGCTCGGGTCCTTCAGGTGGAACACCCGCTTGTACAGCGGCAGTTGCTCCGGGTCGTCGCCCAGCCAGTGAGGGGACAGGAAGGGGATGGACACGCGGTAGCCGGTGGCCCACACGATGATGTCGACCGGTTCCGAGGTGCCGTCGGTGAAGACGACCCGTGCCCCGTCGAGACGGTCGATGCCGGGCCGTGCGGCGACCTCGCCATGGGTGAGGCGGTGCAGGATCGTGTCGCTGATCGTGGGGTGGTTCTGGAACAGGCCGCCCGCCGGGGCGGGCAGGCCGTAGCTCTGCGGGGTGCCGACGGCCAGCCGGAGCATGGTCTCGGCGATGCGCTGGCGCACCCGCCACGGCAGCACCGCGAGGGCGCCGCCGGTCGCGTCCGCGGGGCGGCCGAAGAGGTACTTGGGGACGATGTGGACGCCGTGGCGGGCCGACAGCAGGACCGGGCCCCGTGCGACGTACGACGCGTCGACGGCGATGTCCATGGCGGAGTTGCCCATGCCGACGACTAGCACCCTACGGTCCCGGAAGTCCTCGGCGGAGCAGTAGTCGTGGGCGTGCATCTGGGTGCCGTCGAAGGCTCCGGGGTAGGCAGGATCGGGCCAACGGGGGTCCCAGTTGTGGCCGTTGGCGACCACGACGGCGTCGTACCGGTCGAGGTCACCGGACTCGGTGGTCACCGCCCACGTTCGCCCCTCCTCCTCCCGCTCGACGGATGCCACCGTGGTACCGAACCGGATGTGCGAGGCGAGCCCGAAGTGCGCGCAGTAGTCGGCGAGATAGCCGGCCACCAGATCGGCCGAGGGGTAGTCCGGCCACTGCCTCGGCATCGGGAAGTCGGCGAACTCGGTACGGCCCTTGCTGGTGTTGAGGTGCAGCGAGGCGTAAGCCGGGGACAGCCCACTGGAGTTGTCGCGTGCCCACAGCCCGCCGGGCCGGTCGCCCTTCTCGTACGTGACGACCTCGACACCCGCGTCCAGCAGGGCCTTGGTGGCGGTGAGACCGGCCGCTCCGGCGCCGATCACGGCGACACGGCAGGGAGGGGACATGGCGCTTCTCCTCGGGCAGGGGCGGTGCGAAGGAACCGGCGCGCGGCGCGCTCGGGCGGCGGACACACCTCACGGGGACGGCGCGCAGGGCTGCGGGGTGGGGACGCGGGGGCGGCCGTCGTTGTGGCTCCCGCCAACCGTAGGTGCTGATCACGGCCCTGGACATGTCGTACGTCACGGGATTCGGCGGCGGACTTGTGCTGCGCCACAACGAAGGTGAGCATGCGTCGTATGCGGCATGATCACTGGGACAGCGTGGTCGACCTGATCGAACGGGTCGTCGGCGAGGACGACCTGCTGCCGTCCGTGGTCAGCGGAGTACGCACGATGGTGCGGGAGATCGCGGTGCTCCCGCCCTCCGACATCGCCGGGCACACCCGCGCGCTGCTGGCCGCGGCGACCCGGGCGCTGGCGGCCCGGCGCGGCCCGACGGAGGCGGAGCTGTCGTTCGTCGAGGAACTCGGCATCACCCGCGCCCGGCAGGGCGTGCCCATCGAGGCCGTGCTCGGGGCCATCCACATCGCCGAGCGCGCCATCTGGTCACGGGCCCGGGAGATCGCCGCCACCAGCGGGATCGAGGCCGGGCTTCTGCTCGACGCGCGGGAACTGTACGACGACTGGTCCGAGGCCGTGCGCTCCCGGCTGATCAAGGCCCATCGCTCGGTCGACGCCGACCAGCACGCGGGCGCGGGCGGCCGGGACCTGACGATCTTGCGGCGTCTGCTGGAGGGCGGCTCGGCGGCCACGCTCGCCGCCGCCGAGGCCGGGCTGCCCGTCGCGGGCGGGCTGTGGGTGCTGGTCGCCCGGCCCGGCGATGCCGGTCTGGAGCACGCGCTGCGCGACCGCGCCCCGGCGCTGATCGGGCATGTGGACGGCCTGTTGGTCGGCGTGCTCGCGCGGACCCCGCCGGAGCGCGCGGCCCGGAGCGGGACGGCCGCCGGGCTCGCGGGACCGGCCGAACCGGAGGAGCTGGGCGCCGTGCGGCGGCTGGCCCTCGCCGCGCTGACGGCCGCCGAGTCGGCCCGCCGGACCGGGGTGGTGCACGTGGCCGATGTCGCCGTCCTCGCCGCCGTGGGCGACCGGGCCGACCTGGCGGCGGTCCTGCTGGAACGTCATCGACCGGCCTGGACCGCGCTCGGCGCCAACGCCGAGCCGGTCGCCCTCGCCGTCCGCGCCTGGCTGGAAGCGGGCCGGGACGTGACCTCGGCGGCCGAGCGGCTGTTCGTGCACCCGAACACGGTGCGCAACCGGGTCCAGCGCTTCGCCGAGGTCACCGGCATCGACCCCTTCGACACCTTCGGCGCGATGAACGCGTGGTGGCTGTGCCGCGCCTGGTTGACCTGACGCAGTGTCAGCTCTCCAAGATTGGCGAAGCGGCTTCAGATCTCTGTGGAGCGGCTTCAGAAGAGATGGATGGCGAGATGCCCGAGAGGCAGCCCCAACTGCCAAGCAGGCGTCCAGACTTTGGGGCCGTCGTCCTCCTCGACCGGGCCGCCGGGCGCCGCGTCCAGATCGGCGGCGAGCAACTCGGTCTCCTCCAGCCAGCGCCAGGCCGCCGAGGCCAGCTCCAGATCCGGTGCCGGTCCGCCCGACACCAGGGCTTCGGTGGCGAGTCGGGCCAGCCGTTCCCGTACCCAGTCCTGCCACGGCTGGTCGTACGCCGTCAGCGAGAGCCAGGTCTCCAACTGCGAGACGACCTGGATGCTCGACAGTTCGCCCTCGGTGTCCGACAGGAAGACGGTCAGCGCCAGGGCATCGCGTCCGGCGCGGAACTCGAAGGACGACGGCGGCATGAGATCACCGGTCCGCAGGAGTTCGTCCGCGATGTACTCCGCGTACAACCACGCCATGGGGACGGTCAGTTCACCGCCGTCGGAGCCGTGCGTGCTCTCCTGGCCTCTGTGTGGCATCCCTCTCTGCCTCCTCCGGTGCGTGCGCGTCGCCCGAACCCGGGCCCCGGTCCCGGAGCACGGATGAGGCAAGCTGATTGCTCCACCATGGCCCGCGGCAAGGCGCTTTGCGAAGGCTTGACCCGACCTTCGGTTTCACCGCAGGTCGGGCGCGTATCCCGGAAGAACCCGGCGCAGGGCGCGCAACGCATAGTACGCGCGGGACTTCACCGTACCGGGCGGAATCCCCAAGGCCGCAGCGGCCTCCGCCACACTCGCCCCACGGAAGTACACCTGCACCAGAACGTCCCGGTGTTCGGGCGTGAGTGTTTTCACAGCCTCGCGTACGTCGAGCATCGCGGCCGACCGTTCCGCGTGATCGGCGGTCACCCGAGACGTCTCCAGGACGGCGTCCCCGACCTCGGCGGGACGCGCCTGCCGGGCCCGCCGGGCGTCGATGGCGAGCCGCCGCCCGACGGTGAGCAGCCAGGGGCGCACGGAGTCGAAGTCGTGCGCCCGCAGCGCAGCGGGGTTCTGCCACGCCCGTACGAACGTCTCCTGCAACAGGTCCTCGGCGCGCTGACGGTCTCCGTCGGAGAGCCTGAGCAGCAGGGCGAAGAGGGGCCGACCGTGCTCGCGCTGCAACTCGGCCAGCTCGTGCTCGGCGGTCGTCCCGGTGGGTGCGGTGATGGTTCCGGCCGTCATGGCCGTTATGCCAACCCGCCGAGCCCCACCGGGACAGGCCACGAACCGGGCTGTGCGGTGGACGGTCGCTGTTCGTCGGTGAACGGTGCGGTGAACGGTTCGGTAAGCGGTCGGCGGCGAGCCCGGCGCGAAGCCCTGGCCGCGCCGCGGACAGCTCCGCCCGGCCCTGTCAGCCGCCGGAGTCGGTGGCCTTCGCCAGTTCCGAGCGGTTGTAGGAGTAGCCGAAGTACACGATCTGGCCGATGGCGAACCACACCGCGAACCGCACCCAGGTCTGCCACTGCAGGAACGTGATGAGCCAGATCGAGAAGACCACGCCGAGGACCGGCACGACCGGCATCCCCGGCGTACGGAAGGTGCGCGGCAGGTCCGGCTGCCGGTAGCGCAGCACGATCACCGCCACGCACACCACCACGAACGCCAACAGGATCCCGATATTGGTGAGTTCGGCCGCCTCCCCGATCGGCAGGAACCCGGCGATGACGGCCGAGGCGCCACCGACGACCCAGGTCACGCGCGTGGGGACGTGACGCGTGGGATGGGTCTTGGCGAACCACTTCGGCAGCAGCCCGTCACGGGACATCGAGAACCACACGCGAGTCACCCCCAGCATGAACGTGAACATCACCGTGAGGATGCCGATGACGGCCCCGACGGCGATGACGTCCGCGACTCTGCTGAGGCCGACTGCCTTGAAGGCGCTGGAGAATCCGCTCTCCTGGTCGATGTCCTTGTAGTTCTGCATGCCCGTCAGGACCAGACACGCGGCCACGTACAGGACCATGGAGATCGCCAGCGAGTACAGGATCGCCTTCGGCATATGGCGCTGGGCGTCCTTCGACTCCTCGGCCGCGGTCGAGAGTGCGTCGTAGCCGAACACGGCGAAGAACACCGTGGCCGCGCCCGTGAACGCGCCGCCGACCCCGTACGGGAAGAACGGGTTGTAGTTGGTGGTGTCGATGTGGAAGACGCCCACGCCGATCACGAGCAGGACGACCAGGACCTTCAGGACCACCACGAACGTCTCGAAGCGGGCCGCGTTGCGGATGCCGAGGTTGAGCAGATACGCGATCAACAGGCACAGCAGGGCCGCGAACAGGTCGACCCGGTGACCGTCGCCCGTACCCGGTGCGCCGAGCATCCAGGTCGGCAGATGGGCGCCCGTCTCGCCGAGCAGGAAGCCGAAGTAGCCGGAGATCCCGATCGCGACCACCGCCACGATCGCCGTGTACTCGAGGAGGAGATCCCAGCCGATGAACCAGCCCGCGTACTCGCCGAGGACCGCGTAGCCGTAGGTGTACGCCGAGCCCGCCTTCGGGATGAGGCCCGCGAACTCCGCGTACGACAGGGCGGCTGCCGCGCTCGCGAGCCCGGCGATCAGGAACGACACGAGGACCGCGGGCCCGGCCGTTCCGCCCGCGACCGTGCCCGCGAGGGTGAAGATGCCGGCCCCGATGATCCCGCCGACCCCGATCGCGGTCAACTGCCAAAGCCCGAGGGACCGTTCGAGCCGGGTGCCCTCGCTGAGCTCTGTCTCTTCGATGTGCGCGATGGGTTTGCGGCGGAGTATTCCCTGACTCATCCGGAGCCGGGCCATGGGCCTCACCTCTTCGCAGACGGCGGTGGGTTGACGACAGCTCCTAAGGTACGACCGTGACCGGCCAGCGTCCCGCCTTCACCAGACGCACCGCCACCGAACCGATGATCCGGTGCCCCGCCTGCTCGGAGGCCCCCACCACGACGGCGTCCGCCCGCAGTTCGCAGGCGGCCTTGACCAGCCCGCTGTAGGGGTCGCCGCGGAAGGTGTGGAACTCCCAGCGCACGTCGTATATGCCCCTGACCCGCTCCGCGGACTCACGGATGTACGCGACCAGATCCTCCGCGATCTCGTCGGTCGTCTCGGCGACGGGCACCCCGAACGCCGCCCCCGCCGCCATCATCGGCTGCACATAGACGAGCGCGAGCAGCGCGCCCTGCCGTCGGGCCAGCCCGGCGGCGTAGGCCGCGGCCCGGAGCGAGGGATCGGAGCCGTCCACCCCGACGACGATGACCTTGGGCCCGTCCGTGCCACGCTCGAACTGGTGCGCGTGCTGTTCCATCACGGCAGCCACGCTAGCGGAATCCGCAGCTCCGAGCCCCGCTCACCCCTGGCCTCCCCGCTCGCCTCCCCTCTTGCCTCCACGGGCAGTCGTCTCATCAGGTGGATTTGTGGCGCCGCAGCGGTGTTGCGCGAACGCGGAACCGTTCGTCCGCGCGACTGATTAGTCATGACAAAAGATCGTCTGATTACACGGCGTAAGGCGTTGCTCATCGGAGCCGCCGCCCTGGGCACTGCCGCGACCGCGGGCACGGAGCGGCTGCTCACCGTCGACGACCCCACACGGTCAGTACGGAGCACTGCCGTGATCCAAGGTCCGCAGGCGCGTGCCTCGCTCCGGGCGTCCGCCTTCCGACTGCAGCCCCTCACCGACGGCCCGGCACGGCATCTGCCCGCCCGGACCGCCGTGCGGCACGAGCCGATCCGCAGCATGCCGGGACGCGGCAGAACCATGGTGCTGACCTTCGACGACGGCCCCGACCCCACGTACACCCCCGGCATCCTGCGCACCCTGCGCGCGTACGGCGTCCGCGCGGTGTTCTTCGTCTGCGGGGAGATGGCCGTCCAACACAAGGACCTGCTACGGGAGATGGCGGACGACGGCCACAGCGTCGGCAACCACACCTGGACGCACCCGCTGCTCACGACCCTGCCCCGGTCGAGGATCCGCGCCGAGCTGGAGCGCACCAGCGAGGTCATCGAGGACGGCTGCGGTGAGGCGCCGCTGTGGTTCCGCGCGCCGTACGGGGCCTGGAACCGGACCGTCTTCCGGCTCGTCGCCGAGCTGGGCATGGAGCCGATCGCCTGGACCAGGGACACGCGCGACTGGACGGCCCCGGGCACCCGCACCATCGTGCACCGGGTGGAGGAGGGTGCCGCTCCGGGCGTCATCGTGCTCTCCCACGACGCGGGCGGCGACCGCTCGCAGAGCGTCCGGGCCCTGCGTGCCTATCTGCCGTATCTGCTGGACCGCGGCTATCAGATCGCCTTGCCCGCACGGCAGTTCACGTGAGCGTGGGTACGCGCGTGGCCTCGCGCCCCCCGTCGCCCCGCTCAGCGCACCTCCGCGAGCCGCGCGAACACCACCACGTTCCCGGCGTAGCCGTCATGCTCGGAGAACTCCCCTCCGCAGGTGATGACGCGCAGCTCCGGGACGCCCTTGTCGCCGTAGACGCGGGTGCCGGGGAAGTTCTGCTTGTCGACCATGTCGACGCCGTAGACCTTGAACACCGCGGTCTTCCCGTCCGTGCGCCGGACCTCGACGCGTTCGCCCTTCTTCAGCCCGCCGAGCCCGTAGAAGACGGCCGGGCCCTCGGTGTTGTCGACATGCCCGACGATCACGGCCGTGCCCTTCTCGCCGGGCGCGACCGCGCCGGTGAACCAGCCCGCGAGATTGGTGTCACCGAGGGGCGGCGCGCTCACCCAGCCGGACATGTCCAGGCCGACCGGGATGACCGGGGCGTCGACCTGGAGCGTCGGGATACGGACGCGGGCGACCCCGGAGTACGGCAGGGCGGCGGGTGTCCCGGCGGTGTTCGGGCCGCCGGGAGCGTTCGGGGCCGCCGCCGAGGCGGGCTGCGGCGGGCCGACGTCGAAGGCTCCCGAACCCGTGCGCACGAGCGACAGCCCCGTCAGCAGCACCAGCGCCAACACACCCCAGGGGACGCGCTTCGCGGGCCGCGCCCCCGCTCCGGCCGACTCGGACGCAGACATTCCCATCCCTTCCCGGTACGGCGGACCTTCCGGATACCGCGGACCTGCTCGGTGCGGCGGACGCCGCGTTCGTCACTTGTCGCCGGTGGTGCGCCTGCGCGTCATGCGCCAGGCCAGGCCCAGCGGCGCCGCGATGAGCGCCGCGCCGAGCCCGATCTTCTTCAGGTCGAAGCCGCCGACGCTGCCACCGGCACCCGCTCGTACCCCGTGCTGCTCATAGCCGGGCCGGTCCCGGGAGTCGCCGCCGCGGTTGTTCCCGCCGCCGTACTGGTTGTCCCCGTATCCGCCGCGGCTGTTGCCGCCGTATCCGTTCCCCCCGTATCCGTTCCCGCCGTATCCGTTCCCGCCGTACCCGTTGCCGCCGTACCCGCCGTCCCCGCGGCCGTTGCCACCGCCGTACGAGTTCTCCCCGCGCCCGTTGCCGCCGTAGCCGCCGTCCCCGCGGTCGTTGCCGCTTCGGTCGGCGATCATGAGCGTCGTACCGTGGCTCCCGCTGCCGCAGTGGAACGTCATCTCGTAGCGGTTGCCCGATCTGCCGTACGTGGCCGCCGAGTTCAGGCCCGTGCGGACGGCGACCGTCTCCATGTCGACCGTCTTCATGGCGACCGTCTCTGTTGCGGCAGCCTGCGTGGCGGCAGCCTGCGTGGCGGCCGAGGACATCCTCGCGGGGTCACGGCAGTCCGGCGCGGACGATGTGAACCGGCCGCCGGACGTGGACGTCGTGAGCGGGGCGACGCTGCCGCTCAGGGCGGCGGATGCGGGTGCGGTGCAGGCCAGGGCGGTCAAGCCCAGCAGTGCGACCGAAGCAGCGCGTATCGCGCGCATGGTGTGCCTCCAGGTCCCCGAGGAGCTTGCCGCGGACCGTTTCCGCTTGCGTCAGAAATGCACCTCGATGACCGAAACGCTAGGAAGGCGGGCGGGTGGACGCGATCGCAGCCGTGCGAATGGGGTATCCGTGTGCGCCGCACAGGGGGCGTCGGGTGCACGGATGGAGGAATGCCCGAGGGGGCGGGAGGGGCAGGGGCGGGTGCGGATGTCACCCACCCCTGCCGGTCTGTCAGGCCTCAGCCGTGAAGCTGCGGGAACATCGCCAGGAACGGCTCCGCGGAGGCCGGGACGCCCCGGCTGTAGGGCGCGTCGAAGTCCCAGATCAGGAACAGCAGGAACGCGATCAGCGCGGAGAACAGCCCGGCGAGGACCAGTTCCCGGGCCGTGCGCCTGATCTGCAGCGCGAACACCATCCCGATGGTGATCACCGCCCCCGTGAGCAGCCCGAACCACACCACCGGAGGCATGGTCGGGCCCATCGCGTCGACCCGGGCGGCCCGTGCCGTACCGGCCGCGGTCACCTGATCGAGGAGCGGCTGGTAGGCCTGGGCCTGGAAGTCCGTCTTCGGCTGGTAGTCGGTGACGTCCTGACGGATCTGCTGGAACAGGTCGCCGCCGCGGTCCGTCACCTCGCCGTGGTCGGCCATGGCCTTCCACTCGGTGCCGACGACCTGCTGGACGTACGCGTCGATGTCGGCGCGGATCCGGTCGCGGGCGTCGGCCGGATAGACCCGGACCCGCTCCGAGATCTCGTGCAGCGCCTGCGCCTCGGCCTGGACATGGTCCTGGGCCGCGCTGCGGGCCTCCCAGACGCCCGCGATGGCCAGACCCAGCACGATCGCGTAGACCACGCCGATCCACATCGTCATGTACTCGATCACGTCCGGGGTCTCGGACGGATCGTCATGGGCGGAGGCCGTACGGACCCGCACCAGGGCCACCGCGATCACAACGGCGCACGCGGCGGCCATCGCGAGGGCGAGAACAAGCCATTCCGACAAGAGGTTCCTCCAGGGGTCAGCGCGGACGGAGCACGGCGATGGCGAACACCGCGGGCACGACGATGAGCAGGGTGAAGGTGAGCGGGGACGGGCTGTCGTGCCGTGGTGGCGCGTGGGAGACCGGGTGGTACCGCGGATAGCGCACCCGCGGTGGCGAGGGGCGCGGGCTCGGCCGGTGCGCGGGTGACGGGGGCGGCGCGGGGGTCGGCACGATGGCCGGTTTCGGTACCGGCCGGGGGTGCGGCGTCACGGTGGGCGACGGCGGCGGCGCGGGTCTCGGCGTGGGCCTCGGCTTCGGCGGCGGCGCGGGCGTCGGCGGGGGACTCGGCGGCGGGCTCGGCACCGGAGTCGGCGTAGGCGTCGGGGTGGGCGGGGGGCTGGGCGGAGGGGGGGG
>NZ_JAMWMR010000055.1 GCF_023887685.1 Streptomyces macrolidinus
AAGCCACCCGCGTCGCCCCGGCGAACGGCATCGAGTCGACCGGGGCCAAGCGCACCGGGGCCGACGGGTGTGGGGCGTGGATCATCTGGCCGTTGCCCACGTAGATCCCCACGTGGCTGACCCCGGAGTAGAAGAACACCAGGTCGCCGGGGCGGAGTTCGGAGCGTGCCACACGGCGGCCCGCCTCGATCTGGGCGTACGTCGTGCGGGGCAGGGAGACCCCCGCCGAGCGGTAGGCGGCCTGCGTCAGGCCCGAGCAGTCGAAGGCGGCGGGTCCCGTGGCGCCCCAGACATACGGGCTGCCGAGCTTGCCGTACGCGTACGCCACCGCAGCCGCCGCCCGCGCGTTGGGCGCCTTCGCGGCCTGTAACGCGGAGTGTGCCGTCTGACCGGCGCCTCCGTTCTCCGTCATGATCCGCGCCTGCTGGCTCCGCGACAGTCGGGACAGCAGCCTCCGTGCCTCGCCCAACTTCTGCTCGATCGTCCGCTTGTGGCGGCGCAGTTCGGCCTGCCGCGACGCCAGCGTGGCCAACTGCGCCTGTGCCGCCCCGCGTACCCGCTCGATCTCCCGCAGTTGCTCGCGTACGTCCGTGACGGCCGTGGCCTGCCTGCCGTCGACCCGCTCGGCGAACGCGGCGTCATCGAGATAGCGCTGGGGGTCAGAGGAGAGCAGGAGTTGTACGGACGGGGCGACGCTCCCGTTGCGGTACTGCGCCGCGGCGGCCGAACCCAGCGCCTCCCGCGCCGTGTCGAGCCGGTCCGTCCTGCGCGCCGCCTCGTCGCGCAGCGCGTTCACCCGGCCTCTCGCCCGGTCCGCCTTCTCCTTCGCCCCGTCGTACCGCTGGGTCGCGATCTCCGCCTCCCGGTACAGCCGGTCGACCGTGGCCTTGACCTGCTGCGGCGACGGCTTCGGCGTGGCATGCGCCGTCGCGCCGAAGCCGGTCGCGGACGCCGCTCCCGCGAGGGCGATCGTGGCGGCGGTCCGGACCCTGCCGCCGCCGAACGAACGCTGTGGGGGTTTGCGGTGCGCTGCCACCTGAACGTCAGGTCCTTTCGTACGACCGCTGGGCCACGGGTGGTGTGACACGTCCGGCGGCGGCCCGCACAGGGGGGACGGGCCGCCGCCGGTTCTCCTCGGCGGTGGTGTCCGGCGGCCACCCCTGGCCCGGGCGGCGGTGAGGAGCCGGTCACCTGGTGGAGGACGCTAGATGTCGCCGCGGTGACTCGGAGACGGGATGTCCGGAAATGGCCTGACCGGACTGCCGGTGACCGTATTCGACCGTGAGTCCCGACCGGGGCTGCCGCGTTCGCACTGTGCGCTGACCGATGTGCCCGTTCCGGGAGTCGCGACGGTGACAGAGTGCTATGCGGCGTGTATATGCCAGGACGAGGACCGGACGCCGTTACGCCAGGACCGGGACCCGGCCCAGGAGGCGTCGGCGCCTCTGGTTAGGCTCCGGAACCATGGACGTACTCATCCATCTCTTCGTCGGCCTGCACATCGTCGGCATCGCGGCACTCCTCGGTGGCTTCCTCGGCCAGATGAAGGGGATGCGCCAGGGCACGGCCCGTTTCGTGCCCGGGATGCTGCACGGTGCGCTGACCATGCTGGTCACGGGTGTCGCACTGGTCGGCCTCAACCAGGCGCAGGACTACCCGCTCGACAACATCAAGATCGGCATCAAGCTGGCGGTCCTGATCGTGATCCTCGGCCTGGTCTATGTGAAGCGCGACGAGGAGAAGGTCGAGAAGCCGCTCTTCGGGCTCGTGGGCGCGCTGACCCTCACGAACATCTTCATCGCGGTTCTGTGGACCTGATCCCCGTGGACCTGATGTCCTCCCGCGCGGACCGGGCGGCTCCCACGAGGACCGCGCACCAGGCGGCCACCGCGATCCACAGCAGTACCGTGCCGAGGCCGTGCAGCCACGGCACGCCCAGGGCCAGGGCGAGCGACAGGGCCGCCACCGCCGTCATCCCCAGCGGGAAGACGGTCGCCCAGCGCCGTACGTCGTAGCGGGTCCGCGGCCAGCGCAGTTCGGCCGCCGTCAGGACGCAGTAGCAGATCGACGCGAGGATCAGCAGGGCGACGGTGACGGTCCGCAGGACGCCGCTGTCGTCACGGTTCCAGAGGTAGGGATCGCTGTCCTCGGCGGCGATGAGCTTCGACCCGGCCACCACGGAGGTGGCGAGCGCGCCGCTCAGGATCCAGTGGTCGCCGACGCCGGTCCTCACCTGTCGACGGTCGAAGCGCCGGAACGCGATCACGTAGAACACCAGTCCGAGCCAGAAGAACACCAGCGCCATGTGCGCGAGCCACGCCACCTTCAGGGCCGTGGCGAGCACCGCGCCGAGCACCGCGATCCCTTCCGTCGCCACGGACCCCAGGAACACCGACCCCGGCATACGGCGCCCCCAGTGCCGTACGACCGGCAGGGTCAGCCCCAGCCACAGCACGGCGGCCAGCGCGAGGAGCACCCCGGCGAGCCACTGCCCGCCCAGCAGGGACATCCGCGTGCCCAGCACGGTCGTCGCCGCGACCGCGGTGAACGCGGTCGGAGAGGCCGCCTCGGCCAGCCACCGGTCGCGCTCCCGCAGCAGCCGCAGGACGAAGTCGGCCGCGAGCCCCAGCCAGGCGGCGCAGGTCAGGGCCAGGAGGACACGGGAGAGGACCTCGAACCCGGCCAGGTGCAGCCCGACCGACACGATGCCGGTCGCCATCACGGCGGCCCCGGCGGCCGGCGTACGCCGCGCCCACCAGGCACACAGCGCGGAGGTCCCTGACATGCGCCCGATGCTATGGAGGCATCCCCGGCTCCGGGTGCGGGGCACGCGCGCGTGGCCGTCGAAACACACCCACGCGCGCGTGCCGTGCGGGGGCGCGGGGGATCAGGCCGGGCGGACCACGCTGTGGATGGCCGAGGTGCCGTCGTAGTAGACCGACTCCTCGCGGACGTACGCACCCGGCTTCGGGGCGTGGATCATCATGCCGTCGCCGATGTAGAGGCCGACGTGGCTGATGTCGTCGTAGAAGAAGATCAGGTCACCGGGCTGGGCGTTGGCGATCGAGACCGTCGTGCCGACCTTCACCTGGTCCCAGGTCGTCCGCGGGAGCGAGACCCCGGCGGCCTTCCAGGAGGCCTGGGTCAGCCCCGAGCAGTCGTAGGAGTCGGGTCCGGTCGCGCCCCACACGTACGGCTTCCCGATCTGGGAGCGGGCGAACGAGAGGGCCTTCTCCGCCTTCGTCGTGGACGTGGAGCCGGAGGACGACCCGGTGCCTGAGGAGCCGGAGCCCGTGGAGGAGTCGGAAGAACCGCCGGACGAGCCGGACGAGCCGGACGAGCCCGACGAGGACTCCTTCTCCTGAGCCGCCTTCTCGGCCCGCTCCCGCTGGGCCGCCTGCTGCTTCGCCAGCTCCTGCGCCTTGCGTCGGGCCTCCTCCTGCTTCTTCTTCTCGATCTCCGCGAGCCGCGCCTTCTCCTCCGCGGTGAGCTGGGACAGCACCTTCCGCGCGCTGGAGAGCTTCTGCTGGACCTCCGTCTTGGACGACTTGAGCGTCTTCTGCGCCTCGGTGAGCGTCTGAAGGCTCTTGGTGGCCTCCCGCCGCTTCTTCATCGTCTCGGCCTGCTCGGTGACGTACTGGTCGACCGCCACCTTCTGGCGGCCGGTCAGCCGGTCCGCGAGCTGGGCCTGGTCGAAGTAGGCCTGGGGCGAGTCGGCCAGCAGGAGTGTGGCGGTGCTGGAAGCCGCGGTCCCGGTGCGGTACTGCGCGGCGGCGAACGAGCCGAGCTGCTCGCGCGCCTCGTTGAGCTTCTGCGTGCGCTGGGCGACCTGGTCGAGGAGCGTGTCGGTGTGCTTGCGCTGCTCGGTCGTCTTCTCCTTGGCCGCGTTGTACTTCTCGGTGGCCGTCTCGGCCTGCCGGTACAGCTCGTCGACCTGCTTCTGCACCTCCTCCATGCTCGGCTTGCGTGGGGCGGGCGCGGCGTTCGCCGTCTGGGAGAGCAAGGCCACGGAGGCGAGAGCGGCCGTCGCGAGGGCGGGGGTGCGTATGCCTGAGGGACGCGGCTTGCGGTGCGGGGCCATGGAGGGCGACTCCTTCCGTGCTCCGCCTACCGAGTTAGCTGTCGGGTTCGGGCGGAGTGTGTGGAAGGTGTGCCCTACGGCCGTGCCCCGCAGGGCGGTCGGCCGATTCACCCCAAGGTCGGTGTGGGTCCCCGGCTCCGGCTGCCGTGGGGCGCACCGGACTCGGCGGTGGCCGCGTGGCCCGGCGACGTTCGCCGGTGGGGGTCCTGCGGCCCGCCCGGCACGCTAGCCAACTCCTGTGGCGCCTGTGAAGGTTGATGTGCGATATGCCCGATACATTTTCGTGACCTTCATCATGAGCACCCCGATGCGCGGTCATTGCGAGGGGATCTGTCGAGACGTGTGTCACTTCACGGGAGTTGACCTAATAGGTCTCGCATGTCAGATCCTGTGGTGATGTGCCGAACGTAATCGTGCGCTGCCCGACGGTGAAGGGAGGCTCGGTCCCGATTCCCCGTGCGGAGTTTTCGCGGCGGCAACCGGTTGTCGGTGGGGCGGCCTAGACTCGGAGAGCGATGAGCAGCCTCTTTGACGACAGCTTCCTGGCGGACCTCAAGGCCACTCCGGCCCCCGAGGAGGAGCCCCCGCCGCCCGAGGACGAACACGCTCCGGAGCTGGTCCCGGACGATCTGTTCGGGGGGAAGTTCGACATGCCGCCGGACCAGGACATGTACTACCGCGACGGCGCGCCCCGCCCGCCCGTCGACCCGGCGGCGCTGCTGGCGGGGTTGAACGACAACCAGCGCGCGGCCGTGACGCACGCGGGCTCCCCCCTGCTCATCGTCGCGGGCGCGGGCTCCGGCAAGACCCGCGTGCTCACGCACCGCATCGCCCATCTGCTGGCTGAGCGGAGTGTGCACCCCGGCCAGATCCTCGCGATCACGTTCACCAACAAGGCCGCGGGCGAGATGAAGGAGCGCGTCGAGCAGCTCGTCGGCCCGCGGGCCCACGCGATGTGGGTGATGACCTTCCACAGCGCGTGCGTCCGCATCCTGCGGCGCGAGTCGAAGAAGCTCGGCTTCACGTCCTCGTTCTCGATCTACGACGCGGCCGACAGCAAGCGGCTGATGGCGCTGGTCTGCCGCGATCTGGACCTCGACCCCAAGCGGTTCCCGCCCAAGTCCTTCAGCGCCAAGATCTCCAACCTGAAGAACGAGCTGATCGACGAGGAGGACTTCGCCGCCCAGGCCGCCGACGGCTTCGAGAAGACCCTCGCCCAGGCGTACGCGCTCTACCAGTCCCGGCTGCGCGAGGCGAACGCCCTCGACTTCGACGACCTGATCATGACGACGGTCAACCTGCTGCGCGCCTTCCCGGATGTCGCCGAGCACTACCGCCGCCGCTTCCGCCATGTGCTGGTCGACGAGTACCAGGACACCAACCACGCCCAGTACGCCCTGGTGCGCGAGCTGGTCGGCCCCGCGGCCGGTGACCGGTCCGAGGCCGGTGCCCGCTCCGCGGGCGCGTCGTCCGGTGAGTACGACCTGCCCCCGGCCGAACTGTGCGTCGTGGGCGACGCCGACCAGTCGATCTACGCCTTCCGCGGCGCGACCATCCGCAACATCCTCCAGTTCGAGGAGGACTACCCGGACGCCACGACGATCCTGCTGGAGCAGAACTACCGCTCCACGCAGACGATCCTGAGCGCCGCCAACGCGGTCATCGAGCGCAACGAGTCGCGCCGTCCCAAGAACCTGTGGACCAACGCGGGCAGGGGCGCGCGGATCTCGGGCTACGTCGCCGACACCGAGCACGACGAGGCGCAGTTCGTCGCCGACGAGATAGACCGCCTCACCGACCGGGGCGAGGCGAAGGCGGGCGACGTCGCCGTCTTCTACCGCACGAACGCCCAGTCCCGTGTCTTCGAAGAGGTCTTCATCCGCGTCGGCCTGCCCTACAAGGTCGTCGGCGGCGTCCGCTTCTACGAGCGCAAGGAGGTCCGGGACGTCCTGGCCTACCTGCGAGTGCTGGCGAACCCGGAGGACTCCGTCCCGCTGCGGCGGATCCTGAACGTGCCGAAGCGGGGCATCGGCGAGCGCGCCGAGGCGATGGTCGACGCCCTCGCCCAGCGGGAGAAGATCAGCTTCGCGCAGGCGCTGCGCCGGGTCGACGAGGCGTACGGGATGGCGGCCCGCTCGACCAACGCGGTCAAGCGGTTCAACGCGCTGATGGAGGACCTGCGGACGATCGTGGAGTCGAACGCCGGACCGGCCACGGTCCTGGAGGCGGTCCTCGAACGCACCGGGTATCTGGCCGAGTTGCAGGCCTCGACCGACCCCCAGGACGAGACCCGTATCGAGAACCTCCAGGAACTGGCCGCCGTGGCCCTGGAGTTCGAGCAGGAGCGCGGGGAAGCCGCGGCGCCGGAAGACGCCACCCCGACGGGCACCCTGTCCGAATTCCTGGAGAAGGTCGCCCTGGTCGCCGACTCCGACCAGATCCCCGACGAGGAAGAGGGCTCCGGTGTCATCACGCTGATGACCCTCCACACCGCCAAGGGCCTGGAGTTCCCGGTCGTCTTCCTCACGGGCATGGAGGACGGCGTCTTCCCGCACATGCGCGCGCTCGGCCAGACCAAGGAGCTGGAGGAGGAGCGGCGCCTGGCCTACGTCGGCATCACGCGTGCGCGCGAGCGGCTGTATCTCACCCGGTCCGCCATGCGCAGCGCCTGGGGCCAGCCCTCGTACAACCCGCCCTCGCGCTTCCTGGAGGAGATCCCGGACCAGCATGTGGACTGGAAGCGGACGGGTGCCACCTCCGCTCCCGTGTCCTCGGGGCCGGTCTCGGGTGTGGCGGCGTCGCTGTCGTCGTCCCGGTCGAGGTCCTCGGCCGCGGGTGCGTCCGGCTTCGCCACGCGCCGCAGCGGGGTCACGGAGAAGCCGGTGGTCTCCTTGGCCGTCGGCGACCGCGTCACGCACGACCAGTTCGGCCTGGGCACCGTCGTCGGCGTGAAGGGCACGGGCACGCAGGCGGAGGCGACGATCGACTTCGGGGACACCAAGCCGAAGCGGCTGCTGCTGCGGTACGCGCCGGTGGAGAAGCTGTAGCCCACATGGTGAAGCCCCCGCTGTCGGGCGGGGGCTTCACCGAAGAGGCAGTTACGAAGAGGCAGTTACGACGGGTTCAGGCCGTGGCTGCGGAGCCAGGCGAGCGGGTCGATCGCGGCGCCCCCGCCCGGCCGTACCTCGAAGTGCAGATGCGGACCGGTCGAGTTGCCGGATTTGCCGGAGTAGGCGATCGGCTCGCCGGCCTTCACGGACGTACCGGAGGGGACCCGGTAGGTGGAGAGGTGGCAGTACCACGTCTCCGTGCCGTCCTTCGCCGTCAGGATCATCATGTTGCCGTACGCGCTGTTCCACTGCGTACGGACCGTGCCGTCCGTCGCGGCCATCACCGTCGTCCCGTAATTGACCGGGAAGTCGATACCGGTGTGGACGGACATCCAGTTGATGCCCGCCTGGCCGAAGTAGGCGCTGAGGCCGTGCTGTTGGACCGGCAGCGCGAACTTCGGGCGCAGCCGCTCCTTGAGCGCCGCCTCCGCGATCGCCTTCTTCTGCTCGGCCACCTGCTGGGCCTTGAGGTCGATACGTTGCTGCGTCCGGCTCGCCCGGTCCCTGAAGTCGTCCGCGCCCGCGGAGAGACTCGCGAGCTGCGTGTCCAACTTCTTGTTGGCGGTGGACGGTTTGACCGAGGGCGTCGTGGGCGCCTTGGCTGTCGTCTCCTTGCCGTCGCCCCCGCCCAGACCGACGGTCGCGGCGGCGGCGATCCCGGCGACTCCCATCACGCACACCGACGGCACGGCGATCGTCAGCAGACCGGAACGCTTGGCCGCGGGGCGGCGCCGGGACCGGTTCGCGGCGCGGGACGCGCCCTGCGGACACGGGGTGGCTGCGAGCGGCGGCGCGTCATCGGAATCGGCCTCCGCCGACAAGTGCTCCGGCCCCTCCGGCTCCTCACCGGCTTCGGGCCCCTCGTACGCGAGCTGCTCGAAGTGGGCGGTCGCCTGCTGGTCGAAGGGCACGGCCTGCTCGAACGTGGCGGTGGCGGTGGCCTGTTCGAAGGTGGCCGTGGCCTGCTGGTCGAACGGCACGGCCGATTCGAAGTGGGCGGTCGCCTGCTGGTCGAAGGGCACGGCCCGCTCGAAGGTCGCGGTCGCCGAGGCGGCCGACGTGGCGGACTGCTCGTGCGTCTGTGTCCGCGGCTGCGCCTCGTGCTCGGCGATGCCGCCGGAGTTCCACTGCGTGGCGTCGTACGTGCCCGTGTCGAAGGTCCCCGTGCCCCAGTCCCACTGCTGGGTCCGGTCCGCCGACTGTCCGGCCTCGAGCCAGGCATGCGCATCCCACTGGCCGGTGGCCTCGGGCGCCGTGGCCTGCGCGGGGACGGTCGCGAGCTCCTGATAGCCGGCCGCCCAGGCGGTGGTGTCGTAGGCGCCGGTGTCGTAAGCGGCGTGGTGCTGGGCCGCGTACGGGTCCTGGGCGGGCACCTGGTACGTGTCGGTGCCGGACATCTCGTAGCCGCCCGCGCCGTACGTCGGGTGGCTGCCGGTGGACCACTGGGCGGTGTCGTACGCGCCGGTCGAGCCGTCGCCCGGGAAGCCGCCGTAGGCGGTCGCGGTGGGGGTGGCGTACGACGTGTCGAACTCACCGTACTGACCTCCCTGGTGGCCGTACGGCACGTAGTGCGCCGAGGCGGCATCGGAGGCCTGAGCCGGGGGGATGGAGCTCCCCGACGGATGACGGTCGTTCACCGACTTCTCTTTCGCCTCGACAACAGGGGCTGCCAGAGCAGTGCGGCGACTGTACCCGGCGGTATGTGGGCGCGACAATCTTCGGCAGGTTTCACCCCGGAGGTAAAGGGGCAATCGGCCGTGTTTCGGCAGTGCCCGGCAAGACCTTGGCCCTGCGTTCGATAAGCGTTCGAATGAATACGGCTGTCGTGGCCGTCACGCCACCGTCAGACCACCGTTGCGAGCCCTGGCGTCATGGGCGGCGGGGGCGCGGGGCGGCTGGAGGTCGAGTGCCTCCCGGATCCCGGCCGCGACCGTGGGGTGCACCGGCAGGGCGAGGTGGCCGATGCCGCTCACCCGTACGTTCTGCGCCAGCAGGTCGGGGTGGTCGACACAGGCCGCCTCCAGCGGGTCCATCAGGGGATCGAGATCGCTCCAGAAGCTCACGAACTGCGTACGGCAGCCGGGGGCCGGTCCGCGCAGCTCCTCGATCAGTCCGGAACCGGGACGCATCTGGCGGACGATCGGGTGGGCGCTCGCGAGCCGCGCCACCCGGGTGCCGGAGTGGGGCGTGCCCAGCGTGACGAGTGTGCGGACGCGGAAGTCACCGCCGAGGCACTGCGCGTAGTAGCGCGCGATCAGCCCGCCCAGGCTGTGTCCGACGACGTCCACCTGCGTCTGTCCCGTGCGCTCGCAGATCTCCTCGATGTGGCGGCCCAGCAGTTGCGCCGCGGTACGGATGTCGCAGGTCAGCGGAGAGTAGTTCAGCGACTCGATGTGCTGGCGGCCGTGCTGCGCGAGGTTGCGGCGCAGCAGGACGAAGACCGAGCGGTTGTCGATGAACCCGTGGACCAGGATGACCGGGGGCTTGGCCGCGACGGGCAGCGGCGCGGCGCCTGCCGAGGGTTCGGGCAGCGGGGCGTGGCGTTCCGGGGTCATGCCCGAGGGGTAGAGGAGGACGTGCCCGGCGAGGATCGCTACCTCCAGGGCGGACGCCTTCACCAGCGCCATGGAGAGCCCGGCCAGCCTGCTGGGGAACAGCCGTCGGCAGAGCGGAAGCAATGGCTGCACTGGCCCGGTGACCTTCATGGCCGACCTCCCGTCGGCGCACGAGGGGCGTCGCTGTCCCCTGTGTGCCCTTGTGGAAAGCCGTGGTGGCGGTGGCCTGTGGTGGCCTGTGGAGCGGTTGCCTCGATGCGGTGTGTGAGGCGCCGGGGAGGCGAGGAGGCCTTCTCGTCGCAATGACGTGACCTGATCGTCCCTCTGGCGCGGTTCCCGTCCTCCTCCTACGGGCCGGCTCCCGCCTGCCTGATCGTGCGTGCCATCGCCGTCGCGGCCCCGACCGTGCCATCGCCCCGTCGACAGGCTCGGTACGGCCGCGTTGCTGCGGCTCTCCGTGCACACGATCCGCTCAGTCCGTGGCGCTCGAGCTGCCGAAAGCCCGCGGCCCGTGCGCCGCCGGAATGAGGGGACCCTGCGCGGCGAACGTGTCCCACGTGTGATTTCCCCCTCGGTCCGCACCGTGAAACTGCCAGGTGCGCGATCCTGGCGATAACGTTCGTTCACTTCCCGGGTCTGTGCGGCGCGGGGGCGCCTCCGTCCACGGGCCGCGCGTCCGCTCCGATCCGAGCGGTGGCATGGCGGCAGGGCGGTACGGCGGTACAGGGTGGAGTAGTCGCTTCATGGAGGCAGTGATGGGTGTGGCAGCCGGTCCGATCCGCGTGGTGGTGGCCAAGCCGGGGCTCGATGGTCATGATCGCGGGGCCAAGGTGATCGCGCGGGCACTGCGTGACGCGGGGATGGAGGTCATCTACACCGGCCTTCACCAGACGCCCGAGCAGATCGTCGACACGGCGATCCAGGAGGACGCCGACGCGATCGGACTGTCGATCCTGTCCGGCGCGCACAACACGCTGTTCGCCGCGGTGATCGACTTGCTGAAGGACCGCGACGCGGAGGACATCCTCGTCTTCGGCGGCGGGATCATCCCTGAGGGGGACATCCAGCCGCTGAAGGAGAAGGGCGTGGCGGAGATCTTCACCCCCGGGGCGACCACGGCGTCGATCGTGGACTGGGTACGGGCGAACGTACGCCAGCCTGCCCAGGCGTAGTCGGCGACAACGGCCCCGGCGTGGCGCTCCGGTCGTGGAGCGCCACCGTGAGGGGCGCGTCTCGCGGCGACGGGGAGGCTGCTTCCCGCGCGCTGACGGACGGCGGACGGCCGTTCACGCCGGGTGGGGGGCCGGTGGTACGGCCCCCAACTCCTCCCGCATCGCCGCGCGGAGACGCAACGTCGTCGTGAGGCGCTGGAACGCCTCCGCCCAGTAGCCCCCCGCGCCCGGCGAGGTGTCCTCCGTCTCGTCGGGTATCGCCGTCAACGCCTCCAGGCGCGCCGCCTCCACGGGATCGAGGCAGCGCTCCGCCAGGCCCATCACCCCGCTGAAGCTCCAGGGGTAACTCCCCGCGTCCCGCGCGATGTTCAGGGCGTCCACGACCGCCCTGCCCAGCCCGGCGGCCCAGGGCGTCGCGCACACTCCGAGGAGCTGGAACGCCTCCGACAGGCCGTGCGCGGCGATGAACCCCGCGACCCAGTCGGCCCGTTCCGCCGCGCCGAGCGTCGAGAGCAGCTTGGCCCGCTCGGCCAGCGACACTGCTCCCGGACCCCCGGCGTCCGGCGCCGAGGGCGGTCCGAGCAGGGCTCGGGACCAGCCGGTGTCCCGTTGGCGCACCGCCGCCCGGCACCACGCCGCGTGCAACTCGCCCCGCCAGTCGTCCGCCACCGGGAGCGCGACGATCTCCTTGGGGGTCCGCCCGCCGAGCCGGGCCGCCCAGGAGCCGAGCGGTGCCGCCTCCACCAACTGGCCCAGCCACCAGGATCGTTCGCCGCGTCCGCCGGGTGGCGTCGGCACCACCCCGTCGCGCTCCATGTCCGCGTCGCACTGGTGCGGCGCCTCGACGACGATCGTCGGCTCCCCGCGGGTCCGGTCGACCGCCACGCAGGCCGCCGCCCGCGCCGCCATCCGTCCGGCCAGGGCCGAATCCGGCAGGGCCGACAGCAACTCCGCGGCCGTCGCGCGCACATTGCGGCTGCGGTCGGAGAGCGACTCTTCCAGGAACGGCTCGTCCGCGATCTCCAGTCCCGTGCGGAGCGAGTCCAGGAACATCAGGCGGTCCTCGGCCCGCTCCGTCGCCCAGGTGGTGGCCAGCAACGCGCGTGCGGCGGCGGGGTGTTGAGCGCGGAGCCTCGTGAGCAGGGCCACCCGTTCCGCGAACAGGCCCTCCTGCCACAGTCGTCGGGTGTGGTCCGTGTCGTCCGGGGGTGGTTCGGACGCGCCGGGTGCGGAGCGCAGCGCGAAGCGCCAGTCCCGGTTCAGCCGGGCCAGCCACAGGGCGCGCGGGCCCGCGAAGGCCAGGGCCGCGGGGCGCAGGTCCGTACGGCCGCGGGCCGCGTCCAGGAGCGCCGGGAGGGCTTCCGGAGGCGCGGCGAAACCCCGCTCGTTGGCCAGGGACAGCCACTGGGGCAGCAGCTCCATCAGGTCGGGTGCCGTTCCCCGGCGTCCGCCGCCGCTTGTGCCGGGGCGGTTCGCCAGCAGCATGGCCAGTCTGCGGGCCGCCGCGGGCGGCAGCGGCGGGCGCGGGGCCCTCGCCCGCGGCCCCCGGCGGGGCCCC
>NZ_JAMWMR010000056.1 GCF_023887685.1 Streptomyces macrolidinus
CCTGAACATCAACACCAGCGCCGCCACCTGCGAGAACACCGGAGACTCGGTGCAGATCCAGCCAGGATCCAGCAGCCGGGGCGGCGAGTTGGTGGCTGGTTGTCTCACGCCGGATCCGCAGGGGCGTCTGAGACGCGTTCTGCATGATCGTACAGCAGCGACCGTGAATCTCAGATCCTTAGCGATCACCGCACGTCTCACCCTGAGCGGACTGCTCCACGACCTGAAGCCATAACTACTCACAAAATTGCTGTCGTTCGGCGGTCAATCCGCCCCCTTGTGGATACCGCGCCCCGGTGATACAGGAGCGAACCACCACCGGTCACCCCTAAGACACCGCGAGTTCAATCGCAGTAACGACAGCAACTCGACCCCAGGCCCATACGCCTAACAACTCAAGAGGCTCGCGCGTGCGGCACAGCACTTATATGCCGCACGCGCGGAGAAAGTGATTCACCAGACCTCAGGCTCTTGCCACTGAACGCAGGTTGGGCGCCGCCCGGAAGAAATAAATTCCCTTACAGCCCGACGCACAAGATCGATCGCTATTTCCGAGTAGCCTGGAAATTCGGTTTCATTTCCGGCAATGAAATAGGAAACACCCCCTCGCCTCCCTGAAGTGCCAAGCGAAACGACATTCCCGCTTTCGTCCATGAAACTAAGGACGCCAACCTGAAGCTCCTTATCGACGCCGACCAGGAACTCGTGATCCGGGAAGCCCGAGGGAAGGGTTGGGCGTTCCAGCGAGTGCAGTTCGGCCATATTCTCAGAATCTCGGCCAGCGAGAAGGGCGTCGACGAGCGCATCTGCGTCATCGGGTGTGACGATTACGCGTCCATCCGCATGCTCTTTTCGATAGTAGGCCTCAGCCCGCCCCTTCATCACTCTACTCCTCCGTAGGTCTTGGAATTGAAACCGCCCTTACCGTTCGGCCAGTGTACCGTGAGTTGCCTGTCACCGAGGATGACACCTAGCACGTTGTCACATCCCAGGCGCTGCATGCACGGACCGGCAGGATTATTGATGAAAACATCCCCCTTCTTCATTCCATCCCGAACCATGATTGCAGCAAACTTCTGCTCCACATCGCTAGCGCGAGCCGATTTTGCAGCCCCCGGCAAAACTCCACGCTCCCTGAGCTTGCCGTTAACTATATCGATCAATTTCTGATCGGCTCCCTTAGCTCCACTAGCCACGCGGAAAGCACGCCCATCCGCCATTCCAATCCCGACGGTTTTCCCCTTCGCGACATATTTCGGAAGGTTCCGCAGAGCGAAAGCCCTTAGCGCGGCTACACCTTCTCCGATCCCGAGAGCGCGAGCCGTCCCGGTTCCCCATCCCGGGCCTCCCGGGGTCCACGCTACAATGTTCAGTTGGACTGACTTGTATTCGCATACTCCGTCCGTATCACAGAGTAGTTGAGGCTCAGGCGTCCCAAAGAACTTGCTGTAAAGGAACTTGAACACGCTGAGAACAGGGTCTTTAATGTGATCCGGGTAGGGGCCGGGCGTCGGTTCTGGCCCTGGACTCGGACTCGGCAGAGGACCGCTACTGCTGGTCTTCTTCCCTGTCCCCCCAGAGCCGCTGGTCTTCTTCCCGGTGCTAGTGGTTACCGGGGCGGGGCTGTATGGGCCGTATACCGGCGCAGATCGGACACCGCATTTCTGCCAGCCGCCGCTGCACTGACGGACTTCCCCCTTTTCTCCCTGCTCCAGCCTGATGGTTCCGGTCGGGTCGCTGTAGGTGAGGGGGTTTTGGCCGGCGTAGCTGTAGCCGTTAAGGCTCTGTGGGTCGGTGGGGTCGAGGATGGGGTCGACGCTGATGAAGCGGCCGGTGGTGGGGTCGTATTCGCGGGCGCCGAGGTGGGTGAGGCCGGTGGCTTTGGTGTCGTCGGTGCCGCCGACGTAGCCCTTGGTGCCGGGCCAGGAGGCCGGTTCGGTGCCGCGGGTTCCGCCGAAGGGCAGGGTGCGGCGTTGGGTGAGTTTCTGAGTCGTGGCGTCGATGGCGAGTTGGGCGGTGCCGTGGTGGTCGGCGAGGGTGAAGGAGACGTTGCCGTCGTCGGTCTTGACGGCCTGGTTTCCGCCGCCGAGGTCGTAGTAGCGGGTGGCCTTGGGCTTGGTGGCGTCCTTGACCAGGGTGATCTCGGTGGTGCCGAGGTAGAGGGTGGTTTCGGTGGGGGTGCGGCCGATGAGGCGGTTGCCGTCGGCGTCGTAGAGGTATTCGGTGGTCTTGCCGGAGCCGCCCTGGACGGGTTCGGTCACCTTGGCGAGGTGGCCTTCGGCGTCCCAGGTGAGGTTCTGCGTGGAGCCGCCGAGGGTGCGGCTGGTGGTGTTGCCGGTCTCGTCGTAGCCGTAGGTGTCCTTCGCGGTGCCGGTCGGATCAGTGGTGGTGACGGAGGACAGGGCGTGTGGGTGGGCGCTGCTCGGGGTGGGGTAGGTGTAGGTGCGCTTGGTGTCCTTGGAGGCGTCACCTGTGGTGTTGTGGAGTGTTTCCGAGGTGCGGTTTCCGACGAGGTCGTAGGTGTAGGAGGTCCAGTACGTGGCCGGGCCGCCCAGCACGCTGCCGGTGGGGGTGGTGGCGCAGGTGGTGGTGTTCTGGGTCCAGGCTTCGGTGAGGCGGCGCAGGTAGTCGTAGGTGAAGCACTGGTTGTCGGTTCCGTCGCGGGAGACGTCGGAGACGGACAGGACGTTGCCTGCCTCGTCGTAGTGGTAGGTGCTGTTCCGGTCGACTCCGGCGATGTCCTGGCGGTCGACGCGGGTGTTGGCCAGGCGCTGGGTGCCCCACTCGTAGGTGTTGGTGACCTGGACCGGCTTGGCGCCGGCGGCCGTGCCGTACATCTTGTACTGGCTGGGCTTGCCGGTATTGAAGTAGCTGGTCTCCGCCTTGAAACCGTCCCCCAGCAGGGAGACGGGCCACAGAGTGTCCGGATCGTAGGAGAACGACTGGCTGCCGCCGGGGAGCGAGCCCGCCGCGGAGTAGCTGACGCCGCCGACCAGTCCGGAGGTCAGGTAGGCGGTACCGGCCTGGTAGGTGCCCGCGAGGGCGCCTTCCCGCTCGGGGATGACCACGGCGGTTCTCACCGGCCGGTAGAGGCGGTCGTACTGGGTGACCTTGGTGGTGTAGGCGGTGCCGTCGACGTAGCGGGTGGACTCAGCGGGCTGGCCCTTGGCGTTGGGGACGGTGTCGTAGGTCCAGGCGGCGCGCAGGGCGCCAGTGGCCGAGGCCTCGCGCAGTTCGGTCTGTCGGCCGAGGTTGTCGTAGCCGTGCCACAGGGCCGGGCTGCCTGGGCGGGCGTCCTTGGAGGTGACCAGTTGGCCGCGGTCGTCGTAGGTGCTGGTGGTGGTGCCCTTGTCGGGGTCGCTGGACGTGAGCTGGCGGCCGAGCAGGTCGTAGGTGTACGACCAAGTGCTGCCTGCCGGGTCGGTCAGCCGCAGCAGTTCACCGCGGGGTGTGTAGGTGTACTTGGTGGTGTCGTAGGCCGCCTCCGCGCTGCGGGCAACGTGCTGGCGCAGTTCGGTGGTCTGGCCCCGGGCGTCGGTGAGAGTGGTGGTGGCAGTGCCGCCGACCGGCGGGATCACCGTGGTCCGGTCGCCGCCGTAGATCGTCCGCGTGGTGGCCAGCACCGGTCCGCCGTCGCCGTTGCCCGCGACCTGCTTGGCCTCGGTCTGGCGCCCCAGCCCGTCGTAGGTGTACCGGTTCTGGGTCTCCACACCCAGCGTTTCTTTGTCATCCGGCTTGACCAGGACCGTGGACGGTGCGCCCTCGGCGTAGTAGGCGGCGAACTCCTTGGCTTTCAGGCCGCGTTCGTCGTAGAAGGTGTCGGTCAGCAGGCGTCCGCCGCCCGAACCCGGGTCCTGGGTCTGGCGGGGGCGCAGGAAACCGTCGTAGACGGTGTAGGAGGTGCGCTGGCCTCCGGTGTTGTTGAGCGTCTTGGCGCCCACCACCACCGGATGGTTGTCCTCAACGGTGTAGGTGAACTGGTAGGTCGGAGTCTGGTCCGTCTTGCGGTCGGCCAGCCACACCTTGGTCGAACGGCCCAGGGCGTCGTAGGCGAAGTTGGTTACATTGGCGTTGGTGTCGGACTGCTGCTGAGTCAGACCGCGGAAGATGTCCTGAGTGGTGGTCGTGATCTGCGCGGTGGCCGCGTCGCCCGCCTTTGCCGGAGGCGTGGTCACCTTCACCGTGGTCGCGAAACCGGTCGCGGGAGTGAGTTCGGTCGTGGTCGTACGGCCGTCCTTACGCGCGGTCCGCGTGATCGCCCCAGCCGCGGTGACCGTCACATCGGCGGTCAGATCGGTACTGGTCAGCTCGCGACCGTAGGCGTCGTAAGTGGTGCCGGACTCCAGGTAGGTGGCGGTGGTGCCGCTGTATTCCTTCAACACCGCACTGGCCGTTGCGTCCCCCTTCGTAGGGGCCGCGTCGTACGCACCGCCGTCGTAGGCGGTGCGGACATCGGACATCACATCCGCGGGACGGCTGACACTGGCGTCGCAGGCCTTCGATACTGTCTCCACCCGCGAAGGCAGGTTCAGGATGTTGTCGGTGGAGTTGGTGGCGTAGGTGGTGCGGGTGCAGGTGTCGTCGGCGGAGGTGCTGTCGTCGCCGAAGTCGTCGGCCTTCGTGATCCGTCCGGCGACTGTGTCGTAGGTGTTGGCGGTGGATGTGGTGCGCCACTTGGCACCCGCGCCGTCGTCCAGCGAGGTCCAGTTCTTGGTCTGGGAGGTTCCGGTGAAGTTGGCGGTGACCGTGCCCCAACTGCGGGTCTTCTTCGCCGTCTCGTGGTGCCAGGGACGGTTGACCGTCTTGGCCAGGACCTTGCCACCAGGGCCCGAGTAGCTGACGGCCTTGTACGCGAAGCCGGCCGCCGACTCGTGGTCGGTGATCGGATCTCCTTCACCACTGCCCAGGGTGACGGTCACGGACTTGGTGCCGCCAGAGGCGTCCTTGCGGTCGCCGTCCATGCCACGCAGGAAGTACGTGTCCTCCTGCGACTTCATCGCCGAGGCACCGCCCTGGCCACCGGTCTGCACGCGGACGTGTCCGTAGCCGCGCCACTGCGACCAGGTCTTGAACTTCTCCTTGGTCAGCCCGTCGTCATCGTCGTAGTGCCAGGCCGCACCATCCAGATAGTCATAGCTGGTGACCTGGTCCGGTGCCCCGCCCGTACGGTCGGTCGCGGTGACGGAGGTGACCACGTACTTGTTGAACCACTGCAGCTCGGGGTCATCCGTGGTGCTGCCGCCGATGTACTGCGGAAAGCAGCGCGTCGTGTTGGTCTGCGGAGTCGGCAGAGCATTGAAGTCGCAGGCTGGTTTCGAGTAGTTGACATCGATCTGCCCACCGGATTCATCGGCGACCGTGGACAGACGGTCCTTGACGAAAGGCGGGTAACCGTCGCCGGTCTTGTCCAACCGGTTGACGAGCTGCGTGTAGGCGAAGGTCGTCTTCGGCAGAGTGATCGCAGGGGTGGCAGTGTGCCCAGTGCGCTGGATCGAGTCCAGCAGCAACTGGTAGTCGGTATCCGCCATGCCCCACCGGTGCGTCAGCTGCCAGGAGTCGACATCCTTGTAGGTGCTGCCGTCGTAGACCTGAGTGGTCACCTGGGCAAGCCGCTTGCGGGTGAAGAACACCGGGGAGAGGCGGCCCTTGTCACACTCCTTGCCGCTGTCGCAGTTCAGGTCCCAAGGGGTGTCGTACCAGTAGGCGGCATCTTTGGTGATGTCCGAGCAGGCGGTGGTGGACAGGCAGCGCTCGGCACTGGTGAAGCTGACCTTGGCCAGTGCCTTGGTGCCGTACATCGAGGAAGACTTCAGCCCGTAGTCGATGTGGTCAAGGGTGCCGCCACGCACATAGCGAGTGTTGTCGCTGGCCTTCAGGTTGCGGCCGTAGGAGTTGGTCTCCTGGTTGTAGTAGTAGGCGACGGCGTTGCCGTGGACGTCGACGGCGTAGTCGAGGTTCCAGCGCCAGGCCTGCTGGCACCACGAGTCGGCGAACGCCGAGGCGTGGCAGGGCTCGCCGGTGTCGTTGCCGAAGACGGGGGCGGTCCAGGTGGAGTCGGTGGTCGGCTTGCCGTCCGCCCAGCCGGGCAGCCGGTTGTAGCCGAAGTAGTAGCGGGTGCCATCGGTATCGGTCAGCCGCCAGTACTCGCCGTCGTTGTCGCCGTTGCCGCGGTTGCTGGAGGTCAGGCGGTCGATCTTGGTGCCGTCGTCGTTCTTCAGCTTCCACGAATCGGCGCCGTTCGGAACCAGCTCGCCACCCTTGCCGTTGAAGGTGAGGAACGCGTTGTCGTAGGCCCAGCACAGGTCTCCGGGCTTGTTGCCGTCCGCGTTCTTCACGCCGTCCTCGGCGCAGGGCTTGTATCGGCGTTCGATGAAGCCAGGCCACAAGTCGAAGCCGTCGCCAGCCCAGGACGCCTGGTTGTTGGTGTTTCCGGTGCGACCGTCGACGGAACCCGACGAGTACGACAGCCCGACGTTCGGTGTCATTCCGCCGGGAACATCCGGTACCGGCATGTCGTACGACCAGGCAAAGTCACCGGTGTTCAGGTTGGTGTTCCAGGTCGCGGAAGGCGACAGCGACGTGGCCTTGTAGTCCCCCTTCGCACTCTGCGTCTCCGCCACGGCGGCGAGCACCATGGGAGTACCCGCGGTGAGAGACACGGTCTGCGCGGTAAGGGTCCGCTTCTTGGTGTCGTTGGCCGTCGCCACCGGCTCGCTGGTGCGACAGTGCGCCTTGTTGGGGGTGGTAAGTGCGCATGCGGGCAGTTGCACCAGGGTGAGGCGGGAGGCATAGCCGCCGCCGTAGGCGTCGGCGAAGCCCGAGTAGTCCAGCTTCGCCCGCACCCGACCGGCCCGACCCGCCTGTCCGCCTTGGCCCTTGTCCTTCAGGCGCAGGGATATGAGGACCCCGTCAACCGCTGCCTTCTTCGCGGCCTCGGAGCCGAGGACGCGCGTCTCGACGGCGCCGCTCGCTGACTTCGCGTCGGCGTTGCCCTCTGTGTCCAGCGTCAGCGGCAGCCCCGTGGCCTGGGCAGCCGTGTGTGCGGTGCCCTTCGCGGCGGGGGCTGGCAGCTCGACGACTGCCGTGGCTGTCTTCGGCCAGGCCGCGTTGGGGGGCGTCTGCGGAGTACGCGGCCCCTTCATCAGCGTGCGCGGTTTGGTCTTGACCGCGGAGACAGGTACCGGCTTCTCGGACTGAGGAAGGGCGGGGAGCCCCGTCCCGGCGTCCGCAGCTGCAGCGGGCTGCGCCACCCCTTGCAGAAGGGTGCCGACCATGACTGCGGCCGAGCCCAGTGCGATACGTCGCCGCAGCGCTTTGAGTCGTTTGCCTGATCTGTGGTTCATCTGTCGTTCATTCCGTCCTTCGTCCGTTTTTCGCTGCACGTCAGCCTGTGTGTCGCAGAGCAGGCCGGAGTGGAAGTCGAATGGCCTTTCGCGCGCGGGTGTTACGGCGGCCCGGGAGGTCCGGGCCGCCGCCGTTGCGTCAGTAGTCGCCTGGAACGTCTGCGGCTATGTCAGGCCGACGCGTGGCAGATCGGCCGGTCTGTCTGACGGTGGCTTCAGCGCTCCGTGGCGTGTCGTGCTACTCAGCTGGTGCCGGGCACCTCGGTCGGTACGTCGAACCAGGTGAAGGCCAGATACGCGACCTGTTCGTCGGTCAGTGCGCCCTGGAAGGCCCAGACGTCGTCGACCAGGCCGGGGAAGTACTCGCCCCAGGCCCCGTCGGTCTTGGCGCGGCCGACCTGGAAGGACTTGGTCGCCTTGAAGGCAAGCGTGTTCTCAGCCCAGGAGGCCGGGGTCGCGCAGCCCGTGTCGTCGTCTTGGCCGTCGTCGGTGCCGCTGCAGGAGATCTCCTGAAGCGTTCCGTTGACGTAGAGGCGGGCTTGCTTGGCGAAGCCGTCGTAGACGACGGCCAGGTGGTTCCAGTCCCGTGCGTCGTAGAACTCGCTGTTGGCCACGCGTACGACCGTCGCGTCCGTGCCGTCCTTGTCCGGCACCGCCAGCTCCCAGCGGCCACGGCCTTCCGGGTTCGCGGCATCGGGTACGAAGCGGACGGTGAAGGCGCTCTGGTTGGTGCCTTCGGCGCTGACCAGCGCGACACCGCTTTGTGGCAGGGCGGCGGCCTGCGCCCAGGCGGTGACGGTGTAGCTGGCGCTGGTGTCGACCGGTACGGACGTCGTGGCCGCGTAGCCGCCGACGCCGTCCAGCTCCAGGCTGCCGAAGTCCATGAAGGCGAAGTCCGACTTCTTGGCGCCGCCGTTCAGAGTGAGCGCGCCGCCTCCGGACACCGCGTTCGGAGTGGTCACCGGGCCGGTCCCGGTGGTCTCCTCGAACATCCAACGGGCCTTGACCAGCGGGCGTTGCTTGAACATCTGCTGGACTTCTTCGGCCGAGACCGGGCGGTCCAGTAGGCGGACGTCATCGATGGTGCCGGGGAAGTAAGAGGCCATGGCCCCGCTGTAGATACCGGCGCCGACATACACCGACTGGCCCGCGTAGAACGCCCCGCCCAGCTTGGTCGAGCCTGCCATGACACCGTTCACGTACAGGGTGAGGGTGTCGGCCACAGCGTCATGGACACCGACCAGGTGCACCCATTCCCCGGCGCGGGCGGTGACGCCGTCGGCCTGCATGGCCCGTATCGGGGTCGCGTCCGGGGCGTCGGCGGAGTACTGGTTGAACGCCCAACGGTCGTATGCAGCCGAGTAGTACAGTTCGAAGCCGGGCTTGTCCTTGCCCGCCTGCGCCGCGATGATGCCGGCGCTGGTGGGCTTCTTGTCCAGCTTCGCCCACGCCGAGATGGTGAAGGGGCGCTGGGTATCGGCGTGCGGGGCCTCGGTGTGCGCGTAGCCGCTCGTGCCGTCCAGCTTCAGTGCACGGCCGGCGACGCCGGGGGTACCGAGTTGGGCGTCACCGGCGAGTGTCAGGGGCTGGGTGTCGGCATGCCCTTCGACCGCGGTGGCACCTGTCTCCTCGTCCAGCGGGAACACCGCGCGGGCGGTGCGTCCGTTGCCGATCGGTTCGAGGCGGTACAGGTGGGTGACCTCGGTGGCGCTGACCGGCTTGTCGAAGATCCGCAGGTCGTCGATGCTGCCGGGGAAGTAGTTCGTGACGATGCCGTTGAGGTTCGCGGCTCCGATCTGCAGCCCGCGGCGCGCATCCCATGCGGTCGTGTAGGGCGTGGAGCCGGTCAGGGCCCCGTTCACATACAGCCGCAACTCCTTGTCGCTCCCGCTGTACACACCCACCAGATGGGTCCACTCATTCGCGCTCACGCCGCCGGCCTGCGGGGCCATCGCCCGCGCGATAGAGGCCCCCGGAGTGTCGGACGTGTACTGGTTGAAGACCCACCGGTCGTAACCCTGGGAGTAGTACAACTCGAAGCCCGGGGAATAATTGCCCGGCTGAGCCGCGATAACGGCGGCTTTGGTAGGTATCTGGTCAAGCCTGACCCAGGCCGAGACGCTGAACCCGTTGGCTGTGTTGACCGTCGGGATGTCAGTTGCCGCGTAGCCGCTTGTGCCGTCCAGATGCAGAGCGGTGCCCTTCTTGCCCGCTACGCCGGTGGTGGCACCGCCGTGCAACGTGGCGACGCGTGCACCGGAGCTGCCTGTGGCCTGGCTTGCCCCGGCCGGCTCGTCCATCTGCCACATCGCCCGCTCCGGCTGCCCGTTCTTCACCCGGAACTGGTAGGTGCGGATCTCACTGCCGTTACCCGCCTGGTCGAACGCCTTGGCGGTGACGAAGTTCAATCCTTCCTTGGCCGGCAGCATCTTCGCGATCTTCGCGGCACCCGCGGTCGTGGTGATCGTGTTCGCCGACGTGGGGTCACCGTTGATACCGAACCAGTACTTGGTCACATCAGTGTCTGCGGCCTTGAGCTCGAACGAGCCGTACTTGCCCACCCCGTCGTACCACGGGTCGTCCGGGTTCTCCGGATCGGAGGCCGGATACTCGCCCGAGGCGATCGAAGGCGCCTTCGGCACCGAGGTGTCGTAGTAGAAGTAGCAGGCTGTCGGATCACCTGCAGACGACCACGGCGAGTACTGAGCCCCGTCATAGGCGCGCGCTTGCCAGTAGATCTTCTTGTTCTGCGGCACATTGGACGGCAGGCTGATCGAGAAGTTGGACCCGGACTTCTTGGACGAGGTCAACGCCGGCTTCCACCGCGCGATCACCCCCTTGCCGTCCCCCGAATCCCACGACGCCTGGAACTCGACCGCGACGGTGTCGCCGTCCGGGTCGGTGACGTTGTTCGCGGAGACCTTGCCCAGGGTGCGCACACGCGCCGCGTCCGCAGGCTTCTTGCAGGTGCCGCCGTACTCCATCGTCAGCTGCGACATCTTGATCTGCGCGGGCGGACGGTTGTACTTCACCCGCAGATACGCCTTGTCCGAGAACCGCTTCCACCCATAGGCGTCGGACTCGCTGGCCGCCTGCAGGCCGAAGGTCATCGTCGCGCTCTTGTTGTTCGCGGCCGTCTGCACCGCCGACTTCACGTCGAATTCCGCGTCCTTGGCCGCACAACCGGAGTAGCCGTAGGCGAAGGACTTCGACGCCAGCTGCTTGACCCAGAAGCCAGAGGCGTTCTGGGTGTTCCACGTCGTCGACGACGAGATGTCCTTGGTCTGCCACAGCTGCACGCTGCGCGCCTCGCAGGACGCAGACCAGGTGTTGTGGACCACGAACTCCGCCGACAGGATCGACTTCCCCGCAAACGTCGAGGTCGGGATCCGGTAGAAGAGACGCTTGGTGTCGTTCGGCTCGCAGTAGGACCAGTTGCAGTAGCCCATCCCGGCGTCCGAAGCACCGTTGAACTTCCACTGCGGAGAGGACGCCCAGTACTTCGACGCCATCGTCCACGCCGACGCCTTCGGCGTGTACCACTGCGGGTCGATGAACACCGGATACACCGTGTCCTGACCCTTCAACACGTCGGCGTCCGGCTTCAACACCAACTCGTCCTGGCCGGCCGACACTTCCACACCGACCGGCGCCAGCTTGCCCGACTCCGTCGCCCCCGGTTCGCCACTGCCGGGCTCCTCAGCCGAGGTCGCACCCAACGGCCGCACCGTTGCTGGCTCTTCCGGAGCGGAACCCTCACTGGAGTCCCACATCAGCGGCTGCGGCGCCTCGAACACCGCACTGCCGGCACCCTTGTCGACAGCCTCCAGACCACCCTCGTCCGCCTTCTGGATGTTCACGCCTTCGCCGTCAAGCTTCAACCGCAGTGCGGCAAGCTCCTTACTGGCCGCGGCCTCAGCCGACTTGACCACCAGCAACTGTGTGAACCCGTCCTCCTGTGCCCCCAGCCGCAGATCCACACCAGGCAGGACATCCGGATACGTTGCGCTATCACCCTCGATCCGTGGGGCAGGAAGCGTCCCAGGCCAGGACAGTGCTATCTCA
>NZ_JAMWMR010000057.1 GCF_023887685.1 Streptomyces macrolidinus
TCGGTCCCGACGGCACGCTCGCCGGCATGAGCCGCGAGGTCCTTCGTGTGCAGGCGTTCCCGTCGCTGCGCCGGGGCTGGGAGGAGCCGCAGTCGCTCCTCAGTACGCTCGGCGAGCTGGCCGTCCGGGGTGTCCCGGTCGACTGGGCGGCTGTCTACGCGCCCTGGGAACCGCGTCGGATACAGCTCCCCACCTACGCCTTCCAGCGGGAGCGGTACTGGCTGGACTCCGCTCCGGAAGCGGCGGAGCGTGCCGACGAGCCGGTCCCGCGGCGGCAGTTGGCCGAAACGTCCGGGCCGGGGCGCCGCCGCTTGGTGCTCGACCTCGTCCGCGCCCAGGCCGCCCACGTCGCGGGCGCCCAGGCAGTCGACCCGGAGGTCACGTTCCATGATCTCGGCCTCAACTCCCTGGGGGGCGTCGAACTGCTCGACCGGGTGAACTCCCTGACCGGTCTCGCTCTGTCGCCGAGCGTGCTCTTCGAGCACCCGACCCCGGCGCGCCTGGCCGCGCACGTGCTCGGCCAGCTCGACCCGGGCACGGGACCGGGTACGAACGCGGCCGCGACGTCCGTCCCGGACGCACCGGCGGTCCTGGCAGCGCAGGACGACGAACTGATCGCCATCGTGGCCATGAGCTGCCGGCTCCCCGGCGGGGTGACCTCCCCCGAGGAGCTGTGGGAGCTGGTCGCGGCCGGTACCGACGCCATCGGGCCCTTCCCCGCCGACCGGGGCTGGGACCTCGACGGGCTGTACCACCCCGACCCCGACCACGAGGGCACGAGCTACGCACGCTCGGGCGGATTCCTGTACGACGCGGGGGAGTTCGACCCGGCACTGTTCGGGATCACCCCGCGCGAGGCGCTGGCCATGGACCCGCAGCAGCGACTGCTGCTGGAGACCTCCTGGGAGGTGTTTGAGCGCGCGGGCATCGACGCCTCGACGCTGCGTGGCAGGCCGGTCGGCGTCTTCATCGGGGCGACACCCCAGGAGTACGGCCCACGGCTGCACCAGGCGCACCACGGGCTCGAAGGCCACATCCTGACCGGCACCACAGGCAGTGTCGCCTCTGGCCGGATCGCCTACACGTTCGGCTTTGAGGGGCCGGCGATCACGGTGGACACCGCGTGTTCGTCGTCGCTGGTGGCGCTGCACCTGGCAGCGCAGTCTCTACGCCAAGGGGAGTGCACGATCGCGCTGGCCGGCGGCGTCACCGTCCTGGCCGGCCCCGGCATGTTCCTCGAGTTCAGTCGGCAGCGGGGCCTCGCGCCCGACGGCCGGTGCAAGCCGTTCGGCGCCGCGGCGAACGGCACGGCGTGGGCCGAGGGGGCCGGGGTGCTGCTCCTGGAGCGGCTGTCCGACGCCCGGCGCAACGGGCACCAAGTGCTCGCCGTGGTCCGCGGCTCGGCGGTGAACCAGGACGGTGCCTCCAACGGCCTCACCGCGCCGAACGGCGCCTCGCAGCGCCGAGTGATCGAGCAGGCGCTGGCGAGCGCCCGGCTGACCGCCGCCGAGGTAGACGCGGTGGAGGCGCACGGGACCGGCACCAAGTTGGGCGATCCGATCGAGGCCGAGGCGCTGCTTGCCACATATGGCCGGGGCCGGGACACGGACCGTCCGCTCTGGCTGGGGTCGCTGAAGTCCAACATCGGCCACGCCCAGGCCGCCGCCGGCGTGGCGGGCGTCATCAAGACGGTGCTGGCGATGCGGCACGGCACGCTGCCCCGCACGCTGCACGTGGACGAGCCGTCGCCGCACGTGGACTGGTCTGCCGGCGCGGTCCGGCTGCTCACCGAGTCGGTGGCCTGGCCGGCCCGCGACCGGGCCCGGCGGGCGGCGGTCTCCTCGTTCGGGATCAGCGGAACGAACGCGCACGTGATCCTGGAGCAGGCCACCGCTCCGGAGCCGGCCGTCGCTCCGGAGCCGGCCGCCGCCCTGCCCGTGGTGCCGTGGGTGCTGTCGGCCAGGACAGCCACCGCCGTGCGGGCGCAGGCCGAGCGGCTGGCCGACGCGGTGGCCGCCGCAGACGCCGACCCAGCCGATGTCGGCTACTCCCTGGCCACCGGCCGGCAGGCGCTCGACCACCGTGCCGTGGCGATCGGCGCGACCCGCGAGGAACTGCTGGCGGCACTCACCGACGGTCCGGTAACCGGCCGCGCGGTGCCCGACCCGGCGGTCGCCTTCGTCTTCCCCGGTCAGGGCGCGCAGTGGGTGGGCATGGCGACCGACCTGCTCGCGACCTTCCCGGTGTTCGCCGGCCGGATGGCCGACTGCGCCGACGCGCTGCGGCGCTTCGTGGACTGGTCGCTGCCGGACGCGCTGTCCGACGCCGACCTGCTGGAGCGGGTCGACGTGGTCCAACCGGTGCTGTGGGCCGTCATGGTGTCGCTGGCCGAGGTCTGGCGGTCGTACGGCGTCGAGCCCGACGCCGTGGCAGGCCACAGCCAGGGCGAGATCGCCGCTGCCTGCGTTGCGGGGGCGCTGTCCCTCGAGGACGGCGCCCGCGTGGTAGCCCTGCGCAGTCGGGCGCTGCTGGCGCTGTCCGGACTCGGCGGGATGGTGGCCGTACCGCGGCCCCCGCACGAGATCGACCTCGACGGGCTGTCGGTCGCGGCGGTCAACGGACCGCGCTCGACGGTCGTCTCCGGCACCCCCGAGGCGCTGCACGCCCTCCTGGCCCGCGACGAGCGGGCCCGCCGCATCCCGGTGGACTACGCTTCGCACTCGCCCCAGGTCGAGGAGATCCGGGACCGGCTGCTGGCCGACCTCGCGCCGGTCGCGCCGAGGGCCGCCGAGGTGCCGTTCCACTCCACCGTCACCGGCGGGCCGCTGGACACCAGGCTGCTCGACGCCGACTACTGGTACCGGAACCTGCGCCGGCAAGTGCTCTTCGAGCCGGCGGTGCGCGGGCTGCTCGACGCCGGAACGAGCTGCTTCATCGAGGTGAGTCCGCATCCGGTGCTGGCGCCGGGCATCCAGGAGACCATCGACGCGGCGGAGGCCGGCGCCGTCGCGCTCGGGACGCTGCGCCGCGACACCACCGGCCCGTCCCGGCTGCTGACCTCGGTGGCCGAGGCGTTCGTCCATGGCCTGCCCGTACGCTGGGACGCCGCGTTCGCCGGGTCCGGCGCGCGCCAGGTCGACCTGCCGACCTACCCGTTCGAACGCGAGCGGTACTGGGTGGCGCCCGCCGATGGCGCGGCCGACGCGACCCGGTTCGGCCTGGACCCGGTGGACCACCCGCTGCTGGACGCTGCCGTGGACCTGGCGGACAACGGCAGCGCCGTCTTCAGCGGGCGGCTGTCCGTGCGCTCCCAGCCGTGGCTCGCCGACCACGAGGTGGGCGGCGTGTCCCTGCTCGCGGGCACCGCGTTCCTGGACCTCGCCCTGTGGGCCGCGGCCCGCACCGGGAACGGCCGGGTCGCGGACCTCGCGATCGAGGAGCCGCTGCCGCTGCCCGCCGACGGCGGGGTGGCCGTGCGACTCGTGGTGGGGCCGTCCGAGGACTCCACCGGGAGTTCGTTCACCCTGTCGGCGCGGCCGGACGGCGAATCGGCCTGGACTCGCCACGCCTTCGCCACTCTGACTGCCGCCGAGCCGGCCGACGCCGAACTGCCGTGGCCCGCCGAGCTCGCGGACCTCGCCGACGTCGAGGATGTCGACCTGACCGGGGCCTACCAGCGACTGGCCGACGGTGGCTTCGGCTACGGTCCGGCCTTCCAGGGACTGCGCCGGCTGCGCCGGCGGGGCGACGAGCTCTTCGCCGAGGTCAGCGTGCCCGAGGCAGCCGGCTTCGGACTGCACCCGGCGCTGCTGGACGCCGCGCTGCACGCCCTCGAACTGCGATCCCTGGCCGACGGCGGAGCCGGCCTGCTGCCGTTCTCGTGGAGCGGCGTGCGGCTGCACCGCACCGGTGCCACCTCGCTGCGCGTCGTGCTGTCTCCGGCCGGACCGACCACCACGGCGCTGACCGCCTATGACGACACCGGCGCGCTCGTCCTCAGCGCCGACGCGCTGGTGATGCGGCCCGCCACCCCGGCGCAGGGCGACGCCCTGTTCCGGGTGCAGTGGGCCCCGCTGGCCGGGTCGGCCGCACTGCGCGGCCGGTGGGCCGTCCTGGGCGCCGAGCACGCGGAGCTTCCCGCCTACCCCGACCTGGCCGCGCTGGTTGCCGCGCCCGAGCTACCCGAAGTGGTCTTCGCGCCCTGCCCTGACGCGACGACGGACACCGCCGAGGCGGCGGACGCCGCCCACGCCACCGCTGGCCGGGTGCTCACCCTGCTCCGCGACTGGCTGGCCGACGACCGCCTCTCCGCCGTGCGGCTGGTCGTGGTGACCCGGGACGCCGTCTCCACCGGCCCGCAGGACGCCGTCGCCGGCCTCGCGGCGGCGCCCGTCTGGGGCCTCGTCCGGTCGGCTCAGGCCGAGAACCCCGGCCGGATCGTCCTCCTGGACGCTGACTCTCCCGCCCCGGCCGCGCTGGGAACCTCGGCGGTCGCGGCGGCGCTCGCCGCTGACGAGCCCCAACTCGCCATCCGCGCGGACCGCGTGCTCGTGCCGCGGCTCGTCCGGTTCCGGCCCGCCGAGCCGGCCACCCCGTCCGGCCCGGCCCTGCGGACCGACGGCACCGTCCTGGTCACCGGCGCGCCCGGCGCGCTCGGCAACACCATCGCGCGTCATCTCGTCGTCCGGCACGGCGTGCGGCACCTGCTGCTGGCCAGCCGCAGTGGCGAGCGCGCCGACGGAGCGGCGGCCCTCGTCGCCGAGCTGACCGGTCTCGGAGCCCATGTGACCCTCGCCGCCTGCGACATCGCCGACCGCGACGCGCTGGCGGCCCTGCTGGCCACCGTGCCGGAACACCGCCCGCTCACGGGCGTCGTCCACGCGGCCGGTGTCCTCGACGACGGCACCATCCCCACCCTGACCACCGAGCGGCTCGACAACGTCCTCCGGCCGAAGGTCGACGCCGCCTGGCACCTGCACCAACTCACCGCGGGCCTCGACGCGTTCGTCCTGTTCTCGTCGGTGATGGGCGTGCTCGGCAACGCGGGTCAGGGCAACTACGCGGGCGCCAACACCTTCCTCGACGCGCTCGCCGCCCACCGCGCCCACCAGGGCCTGCCCGCCGTCTCCCTCGCCTGGGGACTGTGGGCTGCGCCCAGCGGACTCACCGGCCACCTCGGCCAGCTGACGCGGAGTGCGACGGGCGTCGTCGCACTCGACACCGACCAGGCGCTGGCGCTGTTCGACGCCGCCTGGCAGGCCCAGGAGCCGACGCCGGTCCCCGCGCGGCTCGACACCGCCGCCTGGCGGGCCCCCACGGCCGTGGAGCCCGTCCCCGCCCTGCTGCGCGACCTGGTCAGCGGACCCCGACGGCACGACCCGGCCCGCCCCGCTGAGCCGGCCGCCGACCGCCTCGCCGCGCTGTCCGAAACCGACCGGATCGACGCGCTGACCTCGCTCGTCCGGCGCCACGCCGCAGCCGTGGTCGGCCACGAGTCGCCTGACGCGATCGACCTCGACCGGACGTTCTCTGACATCGGCTTCGACTCGCTCACCTCGCTCGGTCTGCGCAACCGCCTCGCCCAGGCGACCGGACTGCGCCTGCCCGCCGCACTGCTCTTCGACCACCCCACCCCGGCGGCTCTGGTCGCCCATCTGGACACCGCACTGCGCGGCACCGCGTGCGCCGCCGACCCCCCCCAGGCCGACACGACCCCGGCCGACGAACCCATTGCCATCATCGGCATGGCCTGCCGGTTCCCCGGCGGAGTCCGCTCCCCCGAAGACCTGTGGGAGCTGCTGCTGCGCGGCGGCGACGCCATCTCCGAACTCCCCGCCGACCGCGGCTGGGACCTCGACACGCTGTATGACCCGGACCCGGACCGGGCCGGCCACAGCTACGCCAGGGCCGGCGGATTCCTCTACGACGCCGCCGACTTCGACCCGGAGTTCTTCGGCATCAGCCCCCGCGAGGCGCTGTCCGTCGACCCGCAGCAACGACTGCTCCTGGAGACCTCCTGGGAGGCCGTCGAGCGGGCCGGCATCGACCCGACCACCCTGCGCCACAGCCGTACTGGCGTCTTCACCGGCCTGATGTACAACGACTACGCGGCCCGGTTCCAGCGGTCACCGGAGGAGTTCGAGGCCCACCTCGGCAACGGCAGCGCGGCGAGTGTCGCCTCCGGCCGGATCTCCTACACCCTCGGCCTTGAGGGCCCCGCCGTCAGCGTCGACACCGCGTGCTCGTCGTCGCTGGTGGCGCTGCACCTGGCGGCGCAGTCGCTGCGGCAGGGCGAGTGCTCGCTGGCGCTGGCCGGCGGCGTGACCGTCATGTCGACACCGAAGCTCTTCGTCGAGTTCAGCCGGCAGCGCGGCCTGGCCCCGGACGGCCGGTCCAAGGCCTTCGCCGCCACCGCCGACGGCATGGGCGCCGCCGAGGGCGCCGGAATGCTGCTGGTCGAGCGGCTGTCCGACGCGCGGCGCAACGGCCACCCGGTGCTCGCCGTGGTGCGCGGCACCGCCACCAACCAGGACGGCGCCTCCAACGGCCTCACCGCCCCCAACGGGCCGGCGCAGCAGCGCGTGATCCGCGCCGCCCTCGCCGCCGCCGGACTCACCCCGGGCGACGTGGACGCCGTCGAGGCCCACGGCACCGGAACCGCCCTCGGCGACCCGATCGAGGCGGAGGCCCTGCTGGCCACCTACGGCCAGGAGCGGGAACGGCCGCTGTGGCTGGGCTCGGTCAAGTCCAACATCGGCCACACCCAGGCAGCAGCGGGCGTCGCCGGCGTCATCAAGATGGTGCTCGCGCTCGGCGCCGAAACCCTCCCGAAGACCCTGCACGCCGAGGAGCCGACCCCCCACGTGGACTGGTCGGCAGGGACGGTGCGGCTGCTGACCGAGGCCACGGCGTGGTCGGCGAACGGCCGGCCGCTACGGGCCGGTGTCTCCTCCTTCGGGATCAGCGGCACCAACGCCCACGTCGTGATCGAACAGGCCCCGACGCAGCCGGACACCGCCCCGGCCGCCCCGGAACCGGCCGAACTGCCGCCGCCCTGGGTCCTGTCCGCCCGCACTTCCCGCGCGCTGCGCGAACGGGCGGCCGCGCTGAGCGGCGCGCGCGACATGAGCCCCGCAGACATCGGCTACTCGCTCGTCGCCACCCGCTCCCGGTTCGACCATCGGGCCGTCGTCCTGGCATCCACCCCGGACGCCCGCGACCGCGCCCTGACCGCGCTCGCGCACGGCGAGACCGCGCCCGGACTGGTCCAGGGCGTCGCCGACACCGAGCGCAAGGCCGTATTCGTCTTCCCCGGCCAGGGCGCGCAATGGCTCGGCATGGGCGCGGCGCTGCTCGACGAGTCCGCGGAGTTCCGGGCCGAGATCAAGGCGTGCGAGCGGGCCATGGCCCCGTACACCGACTGGTCGCTGACCGACCTCCTGCGCGGCCGCGCCACGGCGCCGTCCCTCGACCGGGTCGACGTCGTCCAGCCGGCGCTGTTCGCGATGATGGCCGGCCTGGTGCGCCTGTGGCGCGCGTACGACGTCCGGCCCGCGGCGGTGGTGGGGCACTCACAGGGCGAGATCGCGGCCGCTTACGCGGCGGGCGCGCTGTCCCTGGACGACGCGGTCCGCGTGGTCACCCTGCGCAGCCGGGCGTTGGTTGCGCTGTCCGGCTCCGGCGGCATGGCGTCCGTACCGCTGCCCGTGGACGAAGTGCGGGCGCGCATCGGCGACCTCGACGGCGGGATCAGCGTCGCGGCGGTCAACGGACCCGCCTCCGTGGTGATCTCCGGCGCGCCCGCGGCCCTCGACGAGTTCGTGGCCCGGTGCGTCGCCGACGGGGTGCGGGCCCGCCGCATCCCCGTCGACTACGCGTCGCACTCGCCCCAAGTGGAGGCGATCACCGACGAGTTGTTGGCGGCGCTGCGCCCCATCACCCCCAGGTCGGCAAAGATCCCGTTCCACTCCACCGTCGAGGGGCGGCCGGTGGACACCGCCACGCTGGACGCCGAGTACTGGGTCCGCAACCTGCGCCGGACGGTCAGGTTCGCAGACACCGTCGCCGGCCTGGCCGCCGCCGGCTCCGGCACCTTTGTCGAGGTCAGCCCGCACCCCGTGCTGACCGTCCCGGTGCAGGACGTCCTGGGCGGCGACGGCGTGGTGGTCGGGTCGCTGCGCCGGGACGACGGCGGCCTCCAGCGCTTCCTCACCTCCGTGGCCGAGGCGTATGTGCGCGGAATCCCCGTCGAGTGGGCGGGCGCCTTCGCCGGCCGGGACCGCCGCATCGTGCCGCTGCCCACGTACCCCTTCCAGCGGCAGCGCTACTGGCTCGACGCTCCGGCCCCCGCTGCCCCCGCCACCGAGGACGCGGTGCTCTGGGCGGCCGTCGACGACCACGATCCGGAGGCCCTGGCCGCCCTCCTCACCGAGGGCGGGGGCACCGGCCATGACCGCACCGAGCTCGACGCCGCGCTGTCCGTGCTGTCGGCCTGGCGCGGTACGCGCCGGGCCCGGCAGGAGACCGACGGCTGGCGCTACCGGATCGTCTGGCGCCCCGTGGAGGCCCGCCCGGGCCGGTTGTCCGGCGACTGGCTGGTCGTCCACTCAGAACGGCAGGCCCAGGACCCCTGGGTCGCCGGCGTCACCGCGGCCCTCACCCGCGCCGGTGCGAACGCCGATCCGGTGGCCGTACCGCCCGGCGACCTGGACGGGCAGGCCCTGGCCGCCCGGGCGGCGCACGCGGCCGGCGTGCTGTGCCTGCTCCCGCTGGACGAACGGGCCCACGCCGACTTTACGGCCGTGCCCAACGGCTATGCCCAGACGATCGCCCTCATCCAGGCGCTCGGCGGCGCCGAGGACCCGGCACCGCTGTGGTGCCTCACCCGGGGCGCCGTCTCCACGAGCGCGTCCGACCCGCTCACCAGCCCCGCGCAGGCCCTCGCGTGGGGCCTCGGGCGGATCGCGGGGATCGAGCACCCCGACCTGTGGGGCGGCCTGATCGACCTCCCGCCCACCGTGGACGACCGGGCCCAGGAACGACTCGCCGCCGCCCTCACCGCCGGCACCGGGGAGGACCAACTGGCCGTCCGCGGCTCGGGCCTGCTCGTGCGCCGACTGCACCGGACCGAACCCGCATCGTCGGGCCGGCGCGCCACTGCCTGGCGGCCCAGCGGCACCGTGCTCGTCACCGGCGGCACTGGCGCCCTCGGCGGGCAGCTCGCCGAGTGGCTGGCCGGCCAGGGCGCCGAGCACCTGCTGCTCGTCAGCCGCAGCGGCCCGGCGGCACCCGAGGCCGCCGAACTGCGGGACCGGATCCGCGCCCTCGGCACCGAGGTCACCATCGCCGCGTGTGACATCGCGGACGGCGACGCGCTGGCGCACCTGCTCGGCACGATCCCGGCCGACCAGCCCCTGCGCGCCGTCTTCCACACCGCGGCTCTGCTCGACGACGCGTCACTCGACTCGCTGACGACCGACCAGGTCGACCGCGTGCTGCGGGTCAAGGTCGACGGCGCGCGCCACCTCCACGAACTCACCGGCGACCTGGACGCCTTCGTACTGTTCTCCTCCCTCGGCGGCACCCTCGGACTGCCCGGCCAGAGCAACTACGCGCCCGGCAACGCCTACCTTGACGCCCTTTCCCAGCAGCGTCGGGCCGCCGGCCTCCCGGCCACCTCCGTGGCCTGGGGTGCCTGGGCGGGCGGCGGCATGGCCCAGGGCACCGTCTCCAGCGTGCTGCGCCGGCACGGCCTGCCCGAGATGGACCCCGAGCGCGCCCTCGCCGCACTGCACCAGGCCCTGGGCACCGAGGAGCCCACGCCCGTGATCGCCGACATCGACTGGGACCGCTTCCACACGGCGTTCACGGCACTGCGGCCGAGCCCACTGCTGCGGGAGATCCCCGACGTCGAACGGTTCCTCCCGGCGGCCGGCGGCGATACCCGCGCGGACGAGGACCCGCTGCTCGCGCGGCTGGCCACGACCAGCGGCGCCCAGCGCGCCCGCCTCCTCCTCGACCTGGTGTGCACGCACGTCGCGGCGGTGCTCGGTTACGACCACCCGGGAGCCGTCCTACCCGACCGTACGTTCCAACTCTCCGGTTTCGACTCGGTGCTCGGCGTGGAGCTACGCAACCGGCTCGGCGCGGCCACCGGCCTGACGCTGCCGGCGACCGCCGTCTTCGACCACCCGACCCCGGCCGCGCTCGCCGCCCACCTGGGCGAGCGGCTGCCGACCGCCGAGGAGACGGTGCCCTCGGGGCCCACCGCCTTCGGGACGGGCTCGCTGGCGGCGCGCCTGGAACGGCTGGCGGAGGTGCCGGTTGACGAGGCGGAACGCGACGACGTACGGCGGCAGTTGCGGCTGCTGCTGGAGAAGTGGACGGATTCCGACCGGGTCGCCCGGAGCAGTCTGGGCGACTCCAGCGACGAGGAGCTGTTCGACCTGATCGATAACGACCTGGGGGTGTCCTGAACCATGGCGACCGAGGAGAAACTCCGCGACTACCTGCGCCGCGTCACGTTCGAGCTGCAGGAGACCCGCCGCCGCCTCGCCGAGCTGGAGGACCCCGAGGCCGAGCCCATCGCGATCGTCGGGATGGCCTGCCGCTACCCGGGCGGCGTCCGGTCCCCCGAGGACCTGTGGCGACTGGTCGACGAGGGGCGCGACGCGATCTCCGACTTCCCCACGGACCGGGGCTGGGACATCGACGCCCGCTACGACCCGGACCCCGCCAAGCCGGGCAGCTTCTACCCGCGGGGCGGCGGATTCCTGTACGACGCCGCCGAGTTCGACCCCACGCTCTTCGACATCTCGCCGCGTGAGGCGCTGGCGATGGACCCGCAGCAGCGGCTGCTGCTGGAGACGACCTGGGAGGTCTTCGAGCGGGCCGGGATCCCGCCGACCTCGCTGCGCGGCAGCGACACCGGCGTGTTTGTCGGGGCGACCTACCAGGACTACGCGTCCCGGCTCGCTGCCTCGCCCGCCGAACTGGAGGGCTACATCGTCACGGGCAACACCGCGAGTGTGGCGTCCGGCCGCGTGGCTTACGCGTTCGGCCTTGAGGGGCCGGCGGTGACGCTGGACACGGCATGCTCGTCGTCGTTGGTGGCGCTGCACCTGGCGGCGCAGTCGTTGCGGCAGGGCGAGTGCTCGCTCGCGGTCGCCGGGGGCGTGGTGGTGATGTCATCGCCGGACATGTTCGTTGAGTTCAGCCGGCAGCGAGGACTGGCGGAGGACGGCCGCTGCAAGGCCTTTTCGGCCGCGGCGGACGGTTTCGGCTCCT
>NZ_JAMWMR010000058.1 GCF_023887685.1 Streptomyces macrolidinus
TGCTGGTGAACGTCGGCTGCGGTGCCGGGTCCTGGAAGAAGTCGTTGCCCTTGTCGTCCACCACGATGAACGCCGGGAAGTCCTCGACCTCGATCTTCCAGACGGCCTCCATGCCGAGTTCCTCGTACTCGACGACCTCGACCTTCTTGATGCAGTCCTGGGCGAGCCGGGCCGCGGGTCCGCCGATCGAGCCGAGGTAGAAGCCGCCGTGGGAGGCGCACGCGTCGGTGACCTGCTTGCTGCGGTTGCCCTTCGCCAGCATCACCTTGGAGCCGCCCGCCGCCTGGAACTGCTCGACGTAGGAGTCCATCCGGCCGGCCGTCGTCGGTCCGAAGGAGCCGGACGCGTAGCCCTCGGGGGTCTTGGCCGGGCCCGCGTAGTACACCGGGTGGTCCTTGAGGTACTGCGGCATGTCCTCGCCGCGGTCCAGCCGCTCCTTGATCTTGGCGTGCGCGATGTCGCGCGCCACGACCAGCGGGCCGGACAGCGAAAGCCGCGTCTTGACCGGGTACTTGGTCAGCTCGGCGAGGATGTCGTCCATCGGCTGGTTGAGGTCGATACGCACACTCTGCCGATCAGCGGCTTCGCCGCGGGCCCCCTCCTGCGCGAGGTGCTCGTCGGTCGTGTCGGGCAGGAACCGCGCCGGGTCCGTCTCCAACTGCTCCAGGAACACGCCCTCCGCGGTGATCTTCGCGACGGCCTGCCGGTCGGCCGAGCAGGACACCGCGATCGCCACCGGGCAGGACGCGCCGTGGCGGGGGAGACGGACCACGCGCACGTCGTGGCAGAAGTACTTGCCGCCGAACTGCGCGCCGATCCCGATCTTCTGCGTCAGCTCGAAGACCTTCTCCTCCAGCTCCTTGTCCCGGAAGCCGTGGCCCAGCTCGGAGCCCTCGGCCGGCAGCTCGTCCAGGTAGTGCGCGGAGGCGTACTTCGCGGTCTTCAGCGCGTACTCGGCGCTCGTACCGCCGACGACGATCGCCAGGTGGTACGGCGGGCAGGCGGCCGTACCCAGCGAACGGATCTTCTCCTCCAGGAACTTCATCATGGAGGCCTCGTTCAGGACGGCCTTCGTCTCCTGGTAGAGGAAGGACTTGTTGGCGCTGCCGCCGCCCTTCGCCATGAACAGGAACTTGTAGGCGCCGCCGTCCGTCGCGTACAGCTCGATCTGCGCGGGGAGGTTGGAGCCGGTGTTCTTCTCCTCCCACATGGTGAGCGGAGCCATCTGCGAGTAGCGCAGGTTCAGCTTGGTGTAGGCGTCGTAGATGCCGCGCGAGAGGGCCTTCTCGTCCGCGCCCTCGGTGAGGACGTTCTGCCCGCGCTTGCCCATCACGATCGCCGTACCGGTGTCCTGGCACATGGGCAGGACGCCCGCGGCGGCGATGTTGGCGTTCTTCAGCAGGTCCAGCGCGACGAACTTGTCGTTCGCGGACGCCTCGGGGTCGTCGATGATGCGCCGGAGCTGGGCCAGGTGCGCGGGCCGCAGGTAGTGCTGGATGTCGTGGACGGCCTCCTCGGCGAGCTTGCGCAGCGCCTCCGGTTCGACCTTGAGGAACGTCCGTCCGTCGGCCTCGAAGGTCGAGACACCCTCGGAGGTCACCAGCCGGTACGGGGTGGTGTCCTCTCCTGTGGGAAGCAGATCGGTGTACGCGAACTCAGGCATCTCGCCCATTCCTCACTAGACAGACAGCGGCTGGCCTCCGTTGGCAGCGTCCACCAGCGTAGAACCTGGCGCGGACAGCGCGTGTGTGAGGTGAGGCTCAGTTGAGACGGTGAGGGAACTGTGACTGGTCGAGGGGGCTGTGACCGGTTGTCGGCGGGCTGGTTGTCCACAGGTCGGGCCGGGGGGTAGTCGCGATCTATCGCGTTTGGGTACGCTGCTGCCGTGGACCTTCACAAGAGCCCCGCCCCGACGGACGGGCAGCCCGTGCCCCCGGCCGAGCTGCGCTGCTCGGACGCCGACCGCGACCGCGTCGCCGACATCCTGCGTGACGCCCTGGCCGAGGGCCGTCTCACGGCCGAGGAGCACGCCGAGCGTGTCGACGGGGTGCTGAGCGCCAAGACGGTCGGCGAGCTGGAGCGGTTCGTCCGCGACCTGCCCGCGGGGCACGCGCGCCGTGCGGCCTCCGTGTCCGCCCCGGCCCCCCAACGGCCCACCCCGGGCGCGATCCCGGCCGATCCCGACGAGAACGTGGTGGCGGTGTTCAGCAGCGCCGTCCGCAAGGGCCGCTGGCGCCCCGGCCGCCGTATGCACGCTTACGCGATCTTCGGCAATGTCGAGATCGATCTGAGCGAGGCGATATTCGAGCACCAACAGGTCATGATCAAGGCGATATCGGTCTTCGGCAATGTGGAGATCCGCGTCCCGGAGAACGTCTCGCTGCGCGGCACCGGCGGCGGTGTGCTCGGCAACTTCGAGGTGCACCCGCTGGATTCGGACGACCGGAACGCCCCGGTCGTCTACGTGGACGGACTGGCCGTCCTCGGCAATGTCGAGGCGAAGCCCAAGCGCGGCAAGCTCGTCGCGGACATCCTCGACCGTGTCTCCAGCAAGGTGGACAAGGCCATGCGCAAACACCTGGATCGTTGACGCTTGCGAATCCGGGCGCGCGCGAACCGAACCGGTCTCGACTCGACGGCATGAACAGCCCCTGGAATGCCGGGGGTTGGAACGCAATGCATAGGCGCGCGCACAGCGGGTAGGCCTTGCTGCATCGTCTCTCGCTCGCGAAGCCGTCGTCAGGAGTAGACCGTGCTGCAACCGCTGCATCCGCCCCGGGTCGCTGACGTTCCGCACCAGCGGGTGCCGGCGCGTGACAGAGATCAGGACGCCCCATGGCATACGGAGGCGGTGTGCCGGCGCGACGAGGCCGGGCTGTTCTTCGCCCCCTCCAAGGAGCCCACGGCGGCCCGGCTGTCCCGTGAGGAGGCCGCCAAGCGGGTCTGTGCGCGCTGCCCGGTGATGGTCGAGTGCCGGGAGCACGCGCTGCTCCAGCCCGAGCCGTACGGCGTCTGGGGCGGGCTCACCGCCGCCGAGCGGCGTGTGGTGCTGGCCCGGCGCCGCCGCCGCGAGGTGGAGCTGAAGAAGGCCGCGCGAGGGGCGATAGCCGCGGCCGGCTGAGTCCGCGCGTCGGCGCGTGGAAGGGGCACGGCTCCGCACCGAGGTGCCCCTCCCCCATGAGCCGCAAGTGGCCTTGCCCGCCGCCTACTTCGCGCGGTCGAAGTCGACCGCGCTGTAGGCGCGCAGCTTGCTCAGCCGGTGGACGGACTCGATGCGGCGGACCGTGCCGGACTTGGAGCGCATGACGATCGAGTCGGTCGTGGCCGTCTCGGACCGGTAGCGGACACCGCGCAGCAGCTCGCCGTCCGTGATGCCGGTGGCGACGAAGAAGACGTTCTCCCCGGAGACCAGGTCGTCCGTGGTCAGCACCCGGTCGAGGTCGTGCCCGGCGTCGAGGGCCCGCTGCCGCTCCGCCTCGTCCTTGGGCCACAGCTTGCCCTGGATGGTGCCGCCCAGGCACTTCACGGCGCAGGCCGAGATGATGCCCTCGGGGGTGCCGCCGATGCCGAGCAGCAGGTCGATGCCGGTGCCCTCGCGCAGCGCCAGGATCGAGCCCGCGACATCGCCGTCCGAGATCAGCTTGATCCGCGCGCCGGTCTCCCGGACCTCCTTGATGAGGCCCTCGTGGCGCGGCCGGTCGAGGATCACGACGGTGACGTCCTCGGGCGTGGACTGCTTGGCCTTGGCGACGCGCCGGATGTTCACGGACGCGGGGGCGTTGATGTCGACGTAGTCGGCCGCCTCGGGGCCCGTGACGAGCTTGTCCATGTAGAACACGGCGGACGGGTCGAACATCGTGCCGCGGTCGGCGGCGGCGAGCACCGCGATCGCGTTCGGCATGCCCTTCGCGGTGAGCGTGGTGCCGTCGATCGGGTCCACGGCGATGTCGCACTCGGGGCCGGTTCCGTCACCGATCCGCTCCCCGTTGAAGAGCATCGGGGCTTCGTCCTTCTCCCCTTCGCCGATGACGACGATGCCGTTCATCGACACGGTGTGGACGAGGGTCCGCATGGCACGTACAGCGGCACCGTCGGCGCCGTTCTTGTCTCCGCGGCCGACCCAGCGGCCCGCGGCCATCGCGGCGGCCTCGGTGACGCGGACCAGTTCCAAGGCGAGATTGCGGTCAGGAGCCTCGGAGGGAACTTCCAGTTCGGACGGCAAATGATGATTTTCGGTCATCGGAGCGCACCTTTCTGTACGGCGACGGCCGGTGAGGGTGGTCCCATGACTCTATCGCCGGGCAGACAAAATGAGCACGGGGGCCCACGGATGAGCAGACCCTGGCACCTGCGACGATAAGAGGCGTGGCAGGTTTGAAAGGCAAGCAGAAGACCGTCAGGGACATGATTCTCTCCCTCGGCCTGATCGGGCTGATGGCGGGCCTCATCTATCTCTTCATCCCGCATGACGACCATGCGCCGGAGCTTGAGCGCGTCGACTACCGGGTCGAGCTGCTCACGGCACGGCGTGCGGCGGCGTACCCGATCGCGGCCCCCGCGGGCCTGCCCGACACCTGGAAGGCCACGTCGGTGCGCTTCAACGCCGAGCCCGCCTCCTCCTGGCATCTCGGGTTCCAGGACCCCGAGGGCGAGTACGTGGCGGTCGAGCAGTCGACGCAGAAGGCGGTCACGTTCATCGAGGAGGCCACCCACGGCGCCCGGGAGACGAAGGTCACACAGGACATCGGCGGCCAGAGCTGGCAGCGCTACACGGGCGGTCGCTACCGCGCGCTGGTGCTCAAGGGCGACGACTCCACGACCCTGGTGACCGGCACGGCGTCGTTCGCGCAGCTCACGAAGATGGCGGAGGCGCTGCGGACGAAGTGAGACGACCTCGGCGGCGGCTGCCCCGCCGAGATCCCTCGCCGCCTTTCGGACCGGACAAGCGAAGGGGCCCTTGGCTGATCACGCCGAGGGCCCCTTCGCACGTATGCGGGTCCGGTCCGAGCTCAGACCGTGGTGACGACCTGGTCGAACTCCAGCCGCGGGGAACGCGGGTACCAGGCGTTCTCGGCGGGCCTGCCGATGTTCACGATCATCAGCGGGGTGTGGTCGTCGTCCAGGAACTCCTTGCGGACGCCCTCCGCGTCGAAGCCGGTCATCGGGCCCGCGGCCAGACCGGCGGCGCGCACGCCGACGATGAAGTACGCGGCCTGGAGAGCGGCGTTCAGCGCGGCGGAGCCCTCGCGGACCGGGCGCGCGCTGAAGAACAGGTCCTTGGCCTGGGGGAGGGCCGGGAACAGGGCCGGCAGCTCCTCGTGGAACTCGTTGTCCGCGGCGAGGATCGCGACCAGCGGCGCGGACGCCGTCTTGGGCCGGTTGCCCTCGGCCATGTGCGGCACCAGGCGCTCACGGGCCTCGGGCGAGCGGACCAGCGTGATGCGCAGCGGGGTCTGGTTGAAGGCGGTCGGGCCGTACTTGACCAGGTCGTAGATCGCTCGCACCTGCTCGTCGGTCACGGGCTCGTCCGTGAAGGCGTTGGCGGTGTGGGCCTCACGGAACAGCAGGTCCTGGGCGGCGGGGTCAAGAACGAGGGGCATTGCGTGAACTCTCTCGGTGGTGCGTCGCAACCCGGGATTCAGGTTGACGGACCGACCGTACGAGAAGAGAGGTTCAAGGTTCAACAAAGCCCTGGCCTGCGGTGATCGAGTTCACAGCGCGCCCGCGGTCACCCGGAGCCCTCCGCACCCTCCTCCTCGGCGAGCGCCGCGTCGAGCCGCTTGCGGGCGCCCTCCAGCCAGGTCCGGCACACCTTGGCCAGCTCCTCGCCCCGCTCCCACAGCGCCAGGGACTCCTCGAGCGTCGTCCCGCCGGCCTCCAGGCGCCGTACGACCTCGATCAACTCGTCCCGCGCCTGCTCGTACCCGAGCGCCTCGTCCGTCTTGCTGGTCATACCGCCCACCCTATTTCTCGACCTTCTCGACCTTCTCGGCTTGTTCGACGTGTTCGGCCTGTTCGACCTACTGGGCCTGCTGGGCCTTCTCCACGCGAACCGTGAACGCGCCCTCGGCGACCCGCGCCCGCAGAGCCTCGCCCGCCGTCACCTCGTCCGGCGTGCGCACGACATGCCCGTCGGACTTCTGGAGCACCGCATACCCCCGCTGCAGCGTCGCGGCCGGCGAGAGGGCCACCACGCGCGCATGCGTGTGCATGAGCTCCGACTCGGCGCGGTCGAGCAGATGCCCGAGCGTGCGCCGACCACGATCGACCAGCGCACTGACCTGGTCGGACCGCTCGTCGATCATGCGGTGCGGATGCTGGATCGAGGGCCGCGCCAGTGCGTGCGCGAGCCCGCGTTCCTCCCGTTCGACCAGCGCCAGCACACACCGTCGCGCCCGGTCCCGCAGCGCCTGGACGCGCTGCACCTCCTCGCCGACGTCCGGCACGACCTTCTTCGCGGCGTCGGTCGGGGTGGAGGCGCGCAGGTCCGCGACATGGTCAAGGAGCGGGTTGTCCGGCTCGTGCCCGATGGCCGAGACCACGGGCGTACGACAGGCGGCGACCGCTCTGACGAGCTGCTCGTCGGAGAACGGCAGGAGGTCCTCCACGCTGCCGCCTCCGCGCGCCACGATGATCACGTCGACCTCGTCCAGCGCGTCCAGCTCCTTCACGGCCTGGACGACCTGCGGCACGGCGTGCACACCCTGTACGGGGACGTTGCGCACCTCGAAGCGGACGGCGGGCCAGCGGTGCCGCGCGTTCTCCAGTACGTCCCGCTCGGCCGCGGAGGCGCGCCCGCACACGAGCCCGATGAGCTGCGGCAGGAAGGGCAGCGGCTTCTTGCGCTCCAGGGCGAACAGCCCCTCGCCGGCGAGGGACTTCTTCAACCGCTCCAGCCGCGCGAGCAGCTCACCGACGCCCACGGGCCGTATCTCGACGGCCCGCAGCGAGAGCTGGCCCCGGGGGGCGTACCACTCGGGCTTGGCGTGGACGACGACCCGCGCGCCCTCGCTCACGACATCGGCGACCGCGTCGAACACCTGGCGATAGCAGGTGACGTTGATGGAGATGTCGTACGAGGGATCGCGCAGCGTCAGGAAGACGACCCCGGCGCCGGGCCGCCGCGAGAGCTGGGTGATCTGCCCCTCGACCCACACGGCCCCGAGCCGGTCGATCCACCCCCCGATGAGCCGCGACACCTCACCGACGGGCAACGGGGATTCCGCGGACGTGTTCACAGCCATGCGCCCGAGCGTAACGGCCGTGACCGACAACGCGAGTGGCGCGACGGGTACGTAGTGCGGCGACGGGTACGCGAGGACGCGTGGCTGATAAGTGAGTACGCGAGGGGGCGCGGCCGGTGGGCGGTGGCCGGAGGTCGCCCCGGTCCGCCGTTCGCCTCGGCGCGGGCGTTGCGCGGCCTTACGATGGTGACCATGACCGCTTCGCCTGGCCGCCGTGTTCTGCTCGCCGCCCCTCGGGGCTACTGCGCGGGTGTCGACCGTGCCGTGATCGCCGTCGAGAAGGCCCTGGAGCAGTACGGGGCCCCGATCTACGTGCGGCACGAGATCGTCCACAACAAGTACGTCGTGCAGACCTTGGAGAAGAAGGGCGCGATCTTCGTCGAGCGGACGGAGGAGGTGCCCCCGGGCAACATCGTCATGTTCTCGGCGCACGGCGTCGCGCCGACGGTCCACGCGGAGGCCGAGAAGGGCCGGCTCGCCACCATCGACGCGACGTGCCCGCTGGTCACCAAGGTCCACAAGGAAGCCGTCCGCTTCGCCAAGGAGGACTTCGACATCCTCCTGATCGGGCACGAGGGCCACGAAGAGGTCATCGGCACCTCCGGAGAGGCCCCGGACCACATCCAGCTCGTGGACGGCCCCGACGACGTCGCGAACGTCGAGGTGCGCGACCCGTCGAAGGTCGTCTGGCTCTCCCAGACCACCCTCTCGGTGGACGAGACCATGGAGACGGTCGACGCGATCAAGGAGAAGTTCCCGCAACTGATCTCCCCGCCCAGCGACGACATCTGCTACGCGACGCAGAACCGCCAGGTCGCGGTGAAGGAGATGGGCGCCGAGTCGGACCTGGTCATCGTGGTCGGCTCCCGCAACTCCTCGAACTCCAAGCGACTGGTCGAGGTCGCGAAGCTCGCGGGCGCGCGTGCCGCGTACCTCGTGGACTTCGCGGACGAGATCGACGAGGCCTGGCTGGAGGGCGTGACGACGGTCGGTCTGACCTCGGGTGCCTCCGTCCCGGACGTCCTGGTGGAGCAGGTCCTGGAGTGGCTCGCGCAGCGCGGCTTCGAGGACGTCGAGATCGTCAAGACGGCCGAGGAGACCATCGCCTTCTCGCTGCCCAAGGAACTGCGCCGCGACCTGCGCGCGGAGGCGGCGGAACTCATGGCGGAGCGCACCGGCGAGAAGTGACGCCGGGGCGGACGCCGGGGCGGTTGTGCCGCCTCGTCGATCGGGGCGTGCCGACCAGACGTACGACGTACCGTGGTGCCCATGCAGATCTTCGGCGTGGACATCGGCGGATCGGGCATCAAGGGCGCACCCGTCGACCTGGACCGGGGCGATGTGGCGGAGGAGCGCTTCAAGGTGCTCACCCCGCATCCCGCGACGCCGCAGAGCGTGGTCGACGGCGTGCGGGAGGTCGTGGGCCACTTCGGCTGGTCGGGCCCGGTCGGGATCACGTTCCCCGGAGTGGTCGCGGGCGGCTGCACGATCCGTACGGCGGCGAACGTCGACCCGAGCTGGGTCGGCACGAACGCCCGCGCCCTGTTCGCCGACTGCCTGGGCGGCCTTCCGGTGACCGTGCTGAACGACGCGGACGCGGCGGGTGTGGCCGAGATGCGCTACGGCGCGGGGCGCGACCGAGGCGGCACGGTCATGATGCTGACCTTCGGTACGGGCATCGGCAGCGCCCTGTTCACCGACGGCGTCCTCGTCCCGAACACCGAGCTGGGCCATCTGGAACTGGGCGGCCACGAGGCGGAGAAGCGGGCCTCGACCAAGGTCAAGGAAGACCACGACATGTCGTGGGAGCGCTGGGCCCGCCGGGTCCAGAAGTACCTGGCCCATGTGGAGATGCTGTTCTCCCCGGACCTGTTCGTCATCGGCGGCGGCGTCAGCCGCAAGGCCCACAAGTTCCTGCCCCTGATCGAGGGAGTGAGAGCGGAGATCGTCCCGGCCCAGCTCCAGAACAACGCGGGGATCGTGGGGGCGGCGATGCAGGCGTCGAAGGACGTGCGGGCTGTGTGAGGGCGGCTGTCGGGCGTGAACGGGGAGGACGCGCGGGCCGGGCGAGGCGACCGTCGGGCCGGAAGGCGTCCCGAAGCAGTATGGGGCCGGGTGATGCTGACCCCGGCTGTCAGGCCAGGCGCCGGCGTTGGGCCAGGCGGCGGCGCATCATCCGTACTCTGCGTACCGTCGCGATGACGCCCGCGATGAGCGTGCCGCCGTACAGCCAGCCCGCCTGCGTGGCGAGCGCGGTGACCAGGCCCACGAGGTGTCCGGCGAACCCCGCGTCGGCGTCGGCCACGACCAGCAGACCGGCGGCGTAGGCGAGCGGCACCACCACGGGCGCGGTCACCAGGTCCCCGCGCCGCACCCACAACGCGGTCAGCGCGGCCACGGGCAGGAACAGGACGCCGTACGCGGTCATCGACGCGCCGAACAGCACCTGGTCGAGGCAGCCGAGCGCGACCATGAGGGCCCCGCAGAACAGCCCGCCGCCGAGACCGGTGAGCCGGGGGTTGGGCAGCCGCCGAAGCCGCTGGATCAGCGGGGGCAGGCCCCGCCCGGGTGCTGTCGGGTGCCGCGGGGCACCGACCGGTCCACGGGCCGCCGGGCGGGGAGCCGTGCCGGGCCGTACCGAAGCGCCCCGCCGCCCCTGCGGGGGCAGGGGCGCACCGCGTCGCTGTTCGTGCTGCCCGGGTCGCGTCCTGTGTTGCTCCACTGGACCAACTTAGGTCTGTTTATGTGCGGAAAAGCCCCTCAGACACGCCGATGACGAGACCTTGGCCAAGCGTTCGATACGTCGCCGGTCCGACGCGCGGCACGCCGTAGACTGGGGGATCGGCCCGCACACCTCCTGACGGACCCGGGCCCACGCAGCCCCAGTCCAGTCATCCACCTCATGTACGGGAAGTCGCAACGTGTCGCTCACGATCGGAATCGTCGGCCTGCCCAATGTCGGCAAGTCGACCCTGTTCAACGCCCTGACCAAGAACGACGTGCTGGCGGCCAACTACCCGTTCGCCACGATCGAGCCGAACGTCGGTGTCGTCGGCGTCCCCGACGCGCGTCTGACCAAGCTGGCCGAGGTCTTCGGATCGCAGCGGATCCTCCCGGCGACCGTCGACTTCGTCGACATCGCGGGCATCGTGCGCGGCGCGAGCGAGGGTGAGGGCCTGGGTAACAAGTTCCTGGCGAACATCCGTGAGTCGGATGCGATCTGCCAGGTCATCCGCGCCTTCAAGGACGAGAACGTCGTCCACGTGGACGGCAAGGTCTCGCCCAAGAACGACATCGAGACGATCAACACCGAGCTGATCCTCGCGGACCTCCAGACCATCGAGAAGGTCCTGCCGCGCCTCCAGAAGGAATCGCGGATCAAGAAGGACGTCGCCCCGAAGGTGAAGGCCGTCGAGGAGGCGAAGGAGCTGCTGGAGAAGGGCGACACGCTCTTCGCGCACGGCATCGTCCAGGGCAGCGAGCGCGCCGAGCTGCTGCACGACCTGCACCTGTTGACCACGAAGCCCTTCCTCTACGTCTTCAACGTCGACGAGGACGAGCTGATCGACGACGACTTCAAGAGCGAGCAGCGCGCACTGGTCGCCCCCGCCGAGGCGATCTTCCTCAACGCCAAGCTGGAGGCGGACCTCGCCGAGCTGGAGGAGGACGAGGCCCTCGAACTCCTCCAGTCGGTCGGCCAGAACGAGCCGGGCCTGGCGACCCTGGCCCGCGTCGGCTTCGACACCCTGGGCCTCCAGACCTACCTGACGGCGGGTCCGAAGGAGGCTCGCGCCTGGACGATCAAGAAGGGCGCCACCGCTCCCGAGGCCGCCGGTGTCATCCACACCGACTTCCAGAAGGGCTTCATCAAGGCGGAGGTCATCTCCTTCGCCGACCTGGTCGAAACGGGCTCGGTCACGGAGGCCCGCGCGAAGGGCAAGGCGCGCATGGAGGGCAAGGACTATGTGATGCAGGACGGCGACGTGGTGGAGTTCCGC
>NZ_JAMWMR010000059.1 GCF_023887685.1 Streptomyces macrolidinus
CACCGCTGAGAGACGCCGTGTCTCAGTCGCCGACCCCGGCCAGGTCGCGCAGGCGTCGGGCCTGCGCGGCCCGTTCCGCGGCGCGCTGCTCCTCATAGGTCCGCTCCTGCGCACCGCGCAGCAGCGCCTTGGTCTCGATCACGGCGTCACGGGGTGCGGCGAGCAGGGCGGACGCCAAGTCCCGTGCGGTGTCGTCGAGTTGATCACGCGGTACGGCAATGTTCGCGAGCCCGGTGCTCACGGCCTCCGCGGACTGGACGTAGCGGCCCGTCGCGCAGATCTCCAGCGCGCGGGCGTATCCGACCAGGCTCACCAGCGGATGCGTACCCGTGAGGTCCGGGACGAGGCCCAGGCTGGTCTCGCGCATCGCGAACTGCACATCGTCCGCGACGACGCGCAGGTCGCAGGCGAGGGCGAGCTGGAAGCCCGCACCGATCGCATGCCCCTGCACGGCGGCGATGGACACGACGTCATTGCGCCGCCACCAGGTGAACGCCTCCTGGTACGCGGCGATGGTCGCGTCCAGTTCGGCGTCACCGCTGCGCGCGATGTCGATGAAGGTCGGTTCGCCCTCGATGCCCTCCGGTGTGAACATCTGGCGGTCGAGTCCGGCCGAGAACGACTTGCCCTCGGCACGCAGCACGACCACACGGACGGAGCCGGGCAGTGCGCGCCCGGCCTCCGCCAGCGCCCGCCACAGAGCGGGGCTCTGGACGTTGCGCTTGGCCGGGTTGGTCAGCGTCACCGTGGCGATCGCCTCGTCGACGGTGAGCTGTACGCCGTCCTTGTCGAGTACCGGGTCGAGCGAAGCCATGGGGCGCCTCCGATGGGTGCGGTCAGAGCGGGATGCCGTACGAGGACATCCACAAGTGACTGCACAGTAACCACCCGGCCGGTCGCCCGACCGGCCGGGTGGCCACCACCGAAGCCGATGGGCCGCCCGGCGTCAGGCCTGCGTGGCCTTCTTGCCCCGCGTCGCCCCGCCACGCCCTCGCAGCGTGACACCCGACTCGCTGAGCATCCGGTGAACGAAGCCATACGAGCGGCCGGTCTCCTCGGCCAGCGCCCGGATGCTCGCACCGGAGTCGTACTTCTTCTTCAGGTCTGCCGCGAGCTTGTCGCGCGCGGCGCCGGTCACCCGGCTGCCCTTCTTCAGAGTCTCGGCCACCCGTGCCTCCTCATGGGAAGTGCGCTCTGGTCTCCTCATGATCACCCCTCAAGAGCGGGATGGCCACCCATTCGGCAAGGTCCGTGCCACCCGGATGTGACGACAGGAGCGCGTCTCCATAAGCGGAATCCGGGATTCCATCCGATGTCGTGCGTACGCCCGAACGGGTTGATCCGGGAAATACCAGGTCAGCGGGGCGCGTCGGCCGAGCCCTGGAAGAGAGGGGATCGGCCGGTGAATCCGTGTACGACACACCCGGTACGAGGAGATCTCACACACATGACGGACCACGAGTAGGCCGAACGACCCATGCGCGCTGGGCCGGCCCTGCGCTATGAGGGCGCCGGCCGACCCCGGTCCGGTTGGTCAGGCGAGGGCCACGAGGTCCGCGTAGCCCGCGCCCCACAGGTCCTCGACGCCGTCGGGCAGCAGGATGATCCGCTCCGGCTGGAGCGCCTCCACCGCGCCCTCGTCGTGCGTGACGAGGACGACCGCGCCCTTGTACGTACGCAGCGCGCCGAGGATCTCCTCGCGGCTGGCCGGGTCGAGGTTGTTGGTCGGCTCGTCCAGGAGCAGCACGTTCGCGGACGACACCACGAGCGTCGCAAGGGCGAGACGGGTCTTCTCGCCGCCGGAGAGGACACCGGCCGGCTTGTCGACGTCGTCGCCGGAGAACAGGAACGAGCCGAGCACCTTGCGGACCTCGACCAGGTCCATGTCCGGGGCGGCGGAGCGCATGTTCTCCAGGACCGTGCGGTCCGGGTCGAGGGTCTCGTGCTCCTGCGCGTAGTAGCCGAGCTTCAGGCCGTGGCCCGGGACGACCGCGCCCGTGTCCGGCTGCTCGACGCCGCCGAGCAGCCGCAGCAGGGTGGTCTTGCCGGCGCCGTTGAGGCCGAGGATGACGACCCTGGACCCCTTGTCGATGGCCAGGTCGACATCGGTGAAGATCTCCAGCGAGCCGTACGACTTCGACAGGCCCTCGGCCATGAGCGGGGTCTTGCCGCAGGGCGAGGGCTCGGGGAAGCGGAGCTTCGCGACCTTGTCCGACTGGCGGACCTCGTCGAGCCCGGCGAGCAGCTTCTCGGCGCGGCGGGCCATGTTCTGCGCGGCGACCGTCTTGGTGGCCTTGGCGCGCATCTTGTCGGCCTGGGCGTTGAGCGCGGCGGCCTTCTTCTCGGCGTTGGCGCGCTCGCGCTTGCGCCGCTTCTCGTCGGCCTCGCGCTGCTGCTGGTAGAGCTTCCAGCCCATGTTGTAGACGTCGATCGCGGACCGGTTGGCGTCCAGGTAGAACACCTTGTTGACGACCGTCTCGACCAGGTCGACGTCGTGGGAGATCACGATGAAGCCGCCGCGGTAGGTCTTCAGGTAGTCGCGCAGCCAGACGATCGAGTCGGCGTCGAGGTGGTTGGTCGGCTCGTCGAGCAGCAGGGTGTCCGCGTCGGAGAACAGGATGCGGGCCAGCTCGATACGGCGGCGCTGACCGCCGGAGAGCGTGTGCAGCGGCTGGCCGAGCACCCGGTCGGGCAGGTTCAGGGCGGCGGCGATGGTGGCGGCCTCGGCCTCGGCGGCGTACCCGCCCTTGGTGAGGAACTCGGTCTCCTGGCGTTCGTACTGCCGCAGGGCCTTCTCGCGGGTGGCGCCCTTGCCACTGGCGATGCGCTGTTCGTTCTCGCGCATCTTGCGGATCAGGACGTCGAGGCCGCGCGCGGAGAGGATGCGGTCGCGGGCGAGGACGTCCAGGTCGCCGGTGCGCGGGTCCTGCGGGAGGTAGCCGACCTCGCCGGAGCGGGTGACGGTGCCCGCCGCGGGGATGCCCTGACCGGCGAGGACCTTGGTGAGCGTGGTCTTCCCCGCGCCGTTGCGGCCGACCAGGCCGATGCGGTCGCCCTTGGCGACACGGAACGTGGCGTTCTCGATGAGGATGCGGGCACCGGCGCGCAGCTCGATACCGGAGGCGGAGATCACGGACAGACTCCAGGGACGTGAGACCCCCTGCTCCAGCGACATCGCGAGCGTCGCGAGCCCGGGGGGAGGTGGCGGGATGGGCGGCTGAGGACGTTCCCGCCGTCTAATGCGCGAGGAGAATGGCCATGGGGCCCAGTCTAACGGGGCCGTGCAACCACTTTTCCTCGGAGGGACGGCCGAAGGGACCGATCGTATGGCGGGTCGTGGGGCGGGTCACAGGGCCGGACGGGACACGGACCCGTGCGCGGTGCACATCGCCATGGCCGACGTCGACGCCCACCGTCAACGGGCCCCAGGGCCCGGCGCGGAGATCCTGCTGCCCCCGACGGACCAGCCGTACGGCTCGCGGGACTGTCCGGCCCGCGACGTCGAGGGCAACCTCTGGAGCTTCGGCACGTACGCCCCGAGGCGCCGTCCCCGTGACGCGGCGTCACCCTTCTCCGGTGTGGACCTGGAAGGCGGCGCGGCGTACGGCCTTGGCGAGCGCCGGGTCGGGGTGCGCGGCGGCGAGCGCGACCAGTACCTGCACGGTGCGCGGGTGCCCGACCGCGCGCACCTCGTCCAGGAGGGCGGGCACGGTGGGCTGCACCGCCGACTCCAGGTGGCGTACGAGCAGCGGGGCCTCGCCGTGGTCGGCGACGGCGGCGGCGGTGTCGACCCACAGCCAGGTGGCCTCCTCGCGGGTGAGCACCGCGTGGGCCTCCTCCGGGTCGGCGCCGTCGTGTTCGGCGAGCCAGAGCTGGGCGTAGGGGCGCAGGGGCCGCTCGTCGGCGACGGCGCGCACATCGGGCTCGGCGGGGGCGCCGACCACGCGCAGCGCGTCGAAGGCGAGGCCGCGCAGGAGGGCGTCCTCGCCGCGGGCGGCGGCCAGGAGTTCGGTGACGGCGCTGCCGACGGGCCGGGCGGCGAGCCAGGCGCGGTACTCGGCGCGGGCCGCGTTGGGGCGCAACTGGGCGCAGCCGCGCAGCATGGCCTCGGCGTTCTGCTCGATGTTCCCGGCGGGGCTCTGCGCGGCGACACAGATCTGCTCCAGCTTGACCCAGACCGCCCAGTTGCCGAGCGGGGTGAGGGTGGCCTGTCCGTCGGTGCGGGTGAGGGCGCCTACGTAGGCGAGCGCGTCGAGGGCCCAGCCGAGCAGGGGGGCGAGCGGGATGTCCTCGGCGCTTGCCCGGTCCGGTGGGGCGGGGTGCTCGGTGCGCAGCGTCTCACCGCTCTCGCCGGGCCGGTCCGGGCGCGAGGTGTAGGCGACCTCGCACCGCTCGGTGCGCAGTTCGGTCACCCGCTGGCCGAGGAGGTCGAGGAGCTGTTCGACGGGGACGGGCCCGGCGGACAGTTGCAGGAAGGAGAGCACCTGGGGCATGGCCGAGACGACGTCGGCGACGGCGGACTGCCCGGGGTCCTCGGGTTCGGGGTAGGCGAGCGTCCAGGCGTCGAAGAACGCGACCCAGCCGCGCAGGACGGCGGAGTCGTCGCGGTGCCAGGCGCGCAGCCGCCAGCCGGGGCGGGCGCTGTCGCCGTGCACCTCCACGAGGCCGGCCAGCCGGGCGGTGTCCCAGTCGGCGCGCACCTGGGCGACGCTCAGGCCGAGGTCGGCGGCGGCCCGCTCGGCGGTGGCATCGCTGAGGGTGCCCTTGCCGTCCGGGGTGGCGCCGTCGCGGCCGGGGCGCAGCGCCGCGTCGGCCCAGTGCGCCACCCGGGCCGCGTCGGCCAGGCGGGTCCGGGCCATCCGGGCGAGTTCCGCGGGCGGGGGTGTGCCCTCGGGCGGCCGGGGGGCGGCACGGCGTGCGCGGCGCTGGGTCACCGCTCGGGGGGTTTCGGCCAGGGGCCGTGGGCTGACGAGTCGGAGCCTGGAGTCGCGCGGGGTACGGGACGTCACAGGTGCAGTCTTCCGGTTGACGGTGCGAAATCCCAAACGGAAGGGCGTGCTGCGGGGTGGGGCCGGGCGGGGCACGGGTCCGCAGAGGGGTGCGACGGGGGGAGGCGATCTCGGACACGGCTAAGCGGAAGGCGGCTCGCGGGGCGCGCGGCGGGTCGGTCACATGAGCGGGGTCAGGAAGCGGCGCAGGGCTTCTTCGTAGGCCTCGGGGTCCGCGTTCCACAGGGCGCCGTGCGGGGCGTTGGGCACCGTGTTCAGGGTGACCAGGTCCGGGCGGCGGCGGGCGAGGTCGCGCGAGAGGTCCCAGGAGGCGACGGCGTCGTCGGGGCTGTGGAAGATCAGCGCCGGTACCTGGAGGCGGTCCGGGTCCAGGGCCGCGCGGTCCTGGTAGGCGAGCAGACCGGTGCGGGCCTGCGCGGAGCGGACCGCCAGGGGCAGCAGTGGGCCGGGCACGTGCCGGGCCGAGGCGAGGGCGCGCAGGGTGGCCTCGGCGTCGAGCACGGGCGAGTCCAGGACGAGCCCGCAGATCCGCTCGCGCAGCGCGGAGTGGGTGGCGGCGCGCAGCGCCATGGTGGCTCCGGTGGACCAGCCGTGCAGGACGACGCGTTCGGCGCCGTGGTGCACGGCGTGGCGGACGGCGGCGGCCACGTCGTGCCACTCGGTCTCGCCGAGGTGGTTCAGCCGGTCCGGGGAGCGGGGTGCGCCGAGGTCGCCCCGGTAGGCGAGGGCGAGGTGCGGGAAGCGGTAGCGCTGCAGGAACTCCATGACGTTCATGGACAGTTCCCGGGTGCTGCCTAGTCCGTGCACGGTGATCACCCAGGTTTCGCGGGCGCCGGGCACCAACCAGGCGGGCAGGGGGCCGAGTTCGCCGGGCACCTCGACGTCCCGGTAGTGGAAGCCGAGGGCGCCGCCCGGATTGCCGACGTGCAGGTTGGGGGTGAGCCACACCTTGTCGCCGGGTTCGAGGGTGCCGTGGGTCACGCGCTCCAGACGGCGTACGACGGCGTCGGCGGAGTGGGGGGCGGTGTCCAGCACGGGGCCGACGACGGCGTGGGAGCCGTCGCCCGCCAGGCCGTGGATCCCGGGGCGCAGGGTGGCCAGATCGCGGGTGAGCGTGATCTGGCCGGCGGCCAGGGAGTGCACGGTCAGGCGTGGTTCGGTCGGCAGCGGGCGCCCCGGCGATGCCTTCAGCGCGGCGTTGCCGGCGTAGCGGCCGACGGCCGCACCGGCCGTACCGACGGCTATGGCTGCGGTGGCGGCTGTGACCGCCGCTTTGACGATGCGCACGCGTCCAGTCTCCCGGCGGTCGTCGCCCCCGGCCACCGGGAGCGGCACGCGAGGGCCCTGCTATCGCTGCCCGTATCCCCGCAGCCGCTCCCCCGCCTCGGCCAGTTGTTCCGGGGTGAGAAGCGTCGGTGACAGACCCGGTACGGATGCCGCCGTCAGCCACACCCGGCACATCCACTCCAGTTGGGCCGTTCGGTCGTACGCCTGGGCCAGGGAGGTGCCGTGGGCCATCGTGCCGTGGTTCTGCAGGAGGCACGCGGTGCGGTCGGTCAGCGCGTCGAGCATGTGCTCGGCCAGCTCCGCGGTGCCGTAGGTCGCGTACGGGGCGACCCGGACCGCTCCGCCGAGTGCGGCGGCCATGTAGTGGATCAGCGGCAGTTCCCGTACGAGGGTGGAGACGGCCGTCGCGTGCACGGCGTGGGTGTGGACGACGGCGCGGGCGCCGGTGGTGCGGTAGACGGCCAGGTGCATCGGCAGTTCGCTGGTCGGGCGCAGGGAGCCGAGGACCTGTCCGCCGTCGAGGTCGACGCCGACCGCGTCGTCCGGCGTGAGCCGGTCGTAGGGCACCCCGGTGGGGGTGACCAGTACGGTGTCGCCGACGCGTGCCGAGACGTTGCCCGACGTGCCGACGACCAGCCCCTCGGCGACGGTGCGGCGGGCCGTCGCGACCACCTCGTCCCACGCGCGCGCCAGTTCGTCCGCCGGGACCGGTCCGCCCTGTGTGTCCTGGTGTTCGACCATGCCGCGATCCTGCCAGGCGGGGACCGGCCTGCCGAGAGCCCGGACACATCTCGACGACACGGAGGCCGCGCGGCGTGACCAATCTCTCGTCGAGGGCTCCCCGGCACGGTCGGGGCGGTGTGCGCCGCGCGGACCGGGAGATCGCTCCAGGGCCCGAAAGGCCCCGGTGGCACCGCTGTTCGAGAGGGCGCGCGGCACCACCCGGTCCGCAAGCGGAGCGCGGCCCCTCCTTTGGCGACACTCCGAGGCTCGCCTCAGTTCACCTTCTGTTCACCCAGGTTGCCTACGGTCCACTCGCCACTGACCTCCCATAGAAGCCTGGGTAAATGGAACACATCACGCTCCTCCTCGGAATCGTGATCGTCACCGCTCTCGTGTTCGATTTCACGAACGGATTCCACGACACTGCCAACGCGATGGCGACGACCATCTCGACCGGCGCCCTGAGGCCAAAGACGGCGGTGGCGATGTCTGCCGCGCTGAACCTCGTGGGTGCCTTCCTCTCCGTGGAGGTCGCCAAGACGATCTCCGGCGGCATCATCAACGAGCAGGGCATCCGCGTCGAAGTGATCTTCGCGGCCCTGGTGGGCGCCATCCTGTGGAACCTGCTGACCTGGCTCCTCGGGCTTCCCTCGAGTTCCTCCCACGCCCTCTTCGGCGGTCTGATCGGCGCCGCGGTCGCCTCGGCGGGCTGGTCCGCGGTCAACGGGTCGACCGTCGTCACCAAGGTCCTGATCCCCGCGGTCGCCGCGCCGATCGTGGCCGGACTCGCCTCGATGCTGGCGACGCGCCTTTCGTACACCCTCGCGAGCCACACCGACGAGAAGGCGGCCTCGAAGGGCTACCGCGCCGGGCAGATCGCCTCCGCGGGCCTCGTCTCCCTGGCCCACGGCACGAACGACGCCCAGAAGACGATGGGCATCATCACGCTGGCCCTGGTCACCGGCGGCGTCCTCGCCCCCGGCTCCAACCCTCCCGTCTGGGTCATCGTCTCGGCGGGCCTGGCCATCGCGCTCGGCACCTACCTGGGCGGCTGGCGCATCATCCACACCCTCGGCAAGGGGCTGACGAACCTGGCGCCGCAGCAGGGCTTCGCCGCCCAGACCAGCGCCGCGGCGGCGATCCTCGCCTCCTCGCACATCGGCTTCTCCCTCTCCACCACCCAGGTCTGCTCCGGCGCCGTCATGGGCGCGGGCCTCGGCCGCAAGGGCGGCGTGGTCCGCTGGTCCACCGCGACCCGGATGTTCGCCGCCTGGTGCCTGACCCTCCCGGCCGCCGGTCTGGTCGGCGCGGGCGCCGAACTCCTCACCCGGCAGGGCACGTGGGGCACGGTCACCACCGGCGTCCTGCTGGTCGCCGGTGCCGCCGTCATCTGGATCCTGTCCCGTCGCTCCCCGATCACGGGCGACAACATCCACGAGGTCGAGCCGAGCGACTCGGGCGTCGTCACGGCGGCGGTCGCCGCGGTGACCCCGCCGCCCGCGGCCCCGATCACCACGGCCCCGATCGCCACGGCCGACATCCCGGCGACCGACATCCCGGCGTCGACCATCACCGCCGACCTCAAGACCACCATCCCGTCCCCCGAGGTCGGCTCGTCCACGGAGCCGAACCGCGCCGCGACGGTTTAAGGAATCACCATGAAGATCGACTGGGCGGCACTCGGCTCCGTCTTCGGCATCAGCCTCGTGGTCACCGTGGCCCTGGTGGGCCTGTTCACCCTCGGCGTCGTGGGCCTCACGAAGAAGGAATCGGCCCGCGGTGGCACGGCCACCCTGGCCGTCACCGGCGCCTACGCCTGCTTCGCCGCGTGCGCGGCGGCGGTGGCGTACGGGATCTATCTGATCGTCGCCTGACGGCCCGCCAGCCGCTTCCGGCACTCAACGCAAGCCCCCACGGTGAAAATTCACCGTGGGGGCTCGTTTATATTGGGCCTATTTAGTGCAAATACGGCCACACAGAAGCAAATAGTGATTTGCCCGTCACGGCATGGCTTATCTACCGTCTACGTCCACACGACCACGTCGAAGAGACAGGTGTCGGACTGCAGAGGTCTGGCCGCTCTCTCCCAACTCACCTAGTCTAGTGGGGAGTTGCTAGTCGACGTTGGCCGCCCGACCGGTCCGATGACGACGAGTGGCAGGGGAGCGACATGGCCAGGGACATCGATCCGAGCCTCAACCGACGCAGGCTCCGTATCGAGTTGCGCAGGGCACGCGAGGAGGCGGGTCTCACTCAGCGGGAGGCCGCCGACGCGCTGGAATGGTCCCTTTCCAAACTCATCCGGCTGGAGGCCGGGACGGTCAGCCTCAGCGTCACGGACCTGCGCGCGCTGCTCCAGCTCTACCGCGTCACGGAACCGGTCCGGGTGGCCGAGCTGGAGGAGGCCGCCCGCGGCTCCAAGGGGCTCGCCTGGTGGGCGTCGTACAGCGACATGGTGCGCCCGCAGTTCGCGCAGTACCTCGGCTACGAGAGCGCCGCGATCTCGATCCGCACCTACAACCCGACGCTGATCCCCGCGCTGTTCCAGACGGAGGACTACGCGGTGTCCCTGCTGGCGCCGCGCTCGGCCCCGCAGCGGGCCCGCAGATCGGCGGAGCTGCGCACCACCCGGCAGGAGCGGGTCTACGACGGCGATCACGGGCCGGAGGTGCACCTGGTGCTCGACGAGGCCGCGATCCGCCGGGTGATCGGCGGCCCCGGTGTGATGCGTCATCAGCTCGAACACCTCAAGACGCTGTCCCGGCACCCCAGAGTCACCATGCGGCTGCTGCCGTTCTCGGCGGGCGCCCACTACAGCGTGGCCAGTTCGTTCATCCTGCTCGGCTTCAAGGACGACGACGACCTGCTCTATCTCGAAGGCCCCACCGGCAGTGTGTCGAACCGTGACGACCTCGCTCTCACGGCGCGCTACCAGGAGTGCTTCGAGGACATCAGCACCAAGGCGTACGACGGCGACCGGCTGGTCGAGCTGATCGACACGGTCAAGGAGAGTCTGGCCAACACCTGACCCGGGCAGGCACCGGGCGAACAACGGGGAGGACCCATGGCGGTCTTCGGGTTCCTTGAGTGGTGCAGGCGGCTGCACGCGGTGCGCTCCGTCACGGCGGGGGGGCCCCCCCCCCCCCCCCCCCCCGCGGGGGGCCCCCCCCCCCCCCCGCCCCCCCCTCTCGCC